>CAWFVN010000001.1:0-27961 GCA_963819225.1 uncultured Actinomycetes bacterium
TGCGCTGGCAGCTGCTCTTCCAGCGCGAGACGCGCCCGCCCTACGGCGCAACGGCCGCCGCGACGATCGTCGGCCTCGCGGTCAACAGCCTGCTGCCGTTCCGTGCGGGCGAAGCGGCGCGCGTGATCGCGCTCAACCGGGCGTGCAGGCACGTCGCCCGTCGAGTCCGCCGCCACGGTCGCGCTCGAACGCATTCTCGACGTCTTCTGCCTTCTGCTGCTTCTGCTCGCGGCGCTTCCGTGGCTCCCCGAGGTCGACTGGGTCGGTGCGGCGGCCGCCATCGCGCTGGCGCTCGCGCTGATGCTCGGCGGGGCGGCGCTGCTGTTCGCGATCTACGGCGACAGGCCGTTTCACGCGCTCGACCGGCTGCTTCGGCGGTTGCCGTTCGGGCACCACGCGTGGGTCGAGCACGTCGGTGCGAGCCTGCGCCGCGGGCTCGTCGCGCTGCGTGACCCGAAGGTCGCGCTGACGGCCTTCGTCCTCACCACCGTGGGCTGGCTTCTGACGAGCGTGTCGTTCTGGCTCCTCACGCTCGCCTTCGACCTCGAGCTGCCGCTCGTGTCGGGCGTGCTGATCCTCGCGGCCGTCGGCTTCTCGGTGATCCTCCCGGCCGCTCCCGGCGCACTCGGCGTGTTCGAGGCCGCCACGGTGGTCGCGCTCGCCGCGTACGACATCTCGGCCTCCGAGGCGCTCTCCTACGCCTTCACCCTCCACGCCGTGAACCTGATCCCGTACATCGTCGCCGGCGCGGTCGCGGTCCGGTTCACCCGACCGCCCAGTTAGCCTCACACGCATGCTCGAGCAGAAGTCGATCGCCGTCGTGATCCCGGCCCACGACGAGGAGAAGCTGATCGGCGAGACGATCTCGGGCGTTCCCGGCTTCGTCGACCGGATCATCGTCGTCGACGACCGCTCCGGCGACGGGACCGCCGCGGCCGTCGAAGCCCTCGACGATTCCCGCGTCGAGCTGATCCGCCACGAGCGGAACCAGGGCGTCGGCGCCGCGATCGTGACGGGCTACAAGCGCGCCCGCGACGAGGGGATCGACGTCACGGCCGTGATGGCCGGCGACAACCAGATGGACCCGGCGGACCTCCAGACGCTCGTCGAGCCCGTCGCGCGCGGCGAGGTCGACTACGCGAAGGCGAACCGGCTCTTCACCGGCCAGGCGTGGGACCTGATCCCGCGCACGCGCTACCTCGGCAACGCGGTGCTCTCGCTGCTGACGAAGGTCGCGTCCGGCTACTGGCACGTCGCCGACTCGCAGACGGGCTACACCGCGATCTCGCTCGAGTACCTCCAGCTGATCGACCTCGACCGCATCTATCGGGGCTACGGGATGCCGAACGACATGCTGGTGCACCTGAACATCTGGAACGCGCGCGTCCGCGACTTCCCGTCGAGGCCGATCTACAACGTCGGCGAGCGCTCCGGGATCCGCCTGCGCAAGGTCGTGCCTCGCATCTCGTGGCTGCTCCTGAAGGGCTTCTTCTTCCGCATGCGCGAGAAGTACGTGATCCGCGACTTCCACCCGCTCGTCTTCTTCTACTTCCTCGGCTTCCTGATGACGACGTTCGGGCTCGTGCTCGGGATCGTCGAGGTCGTGCTGCGGCTGATGGGGAACGCCATCACGACGCCGACCATCGTCCTCGTCGCGCTCCTGCTGATCTCGGGGTCCCAGTTCATGCTCTTCGCCATGTGGTTCGACATGGAGTCGAACAAGGACCTGGGCGGGCGAGGTCGCCGGCGGACCGACCGCGGTTAGCCGCGGACGTCGAGGTACTTCGAGAGGAAGCTCTGGGCGTCCGGCGTGTCGAGCCGGTAGGCGTAGCTCGGGCCGCCGCACTGGTCGTCGCCGATCGAGTGGACCGCGACGACCATCGTGCCGAGCAGCGCTGCGCCGCCCGGAGTCACCGGTGCAGACCGTCCCGTACTTCTTCTTGCTCGGCACCGGCAGGAGCAGGAAGTTCGGTGCGTTCGAGGCGACGACCGCGCCTGCCTGCGCCGAGCGGCGAGTGCCGATGTCCGCGCAGGCCCGGGCCCGTGATCCCGAAACCGGCCGCGACGAGCTGCTTCTCCTTGTCGAAATGCTTGCCGACGAAGCCGGCCTTCGGCAGCTTCGCGTACGGGCCGGGCAGCGGACTCTGGAGCAACACGACCGCGAGATCGTTGTTCGCGAAGCCCTCGGGCGCGCCCGGGCAGCCGATGCAGAAGCCCGGATGGGTGACGAACGTGCCCGAAACGCGCATGGCATCCGGCGCCGTGGTGCTCTCGCCGCGGATCACGACCCAGCGGATCCAGGAGGGCGGAACCGGCGGCCCGAGAAGCGAGCAGTGGGCCGCGGTGACGACGACCGTCGGCGCGACGAGCACCCCGCTGCAGGCCGACGGTGTTGACCGTCGGCCCGCCCGGGACTGACGACCTGCTGGCCGACGAAGACCACGTAGTCGTGCTCGACGTCGACGCTTCCGTCCACGATCGCCGAAGCGGTCGGGGCGGCCGCCAGCATGAGGGCAGCCAAAAGAGAGATCCACAGTGTCCGCAGAGACGCCATGGGTACAAGTTGTCCCCGATGCCCCGGAACGGCAACCCCCCTTTCGGGTGAGTTCCGGGCTTCTTCATCCCTCGAACGAGGGTAAGGAGTTCGTAAGACCGGGCCTGACATCGTGGACCCATACGTATCATCCGCGCGATGCCCACCGCCGTAGTCACTGGCGGCGCCGGCTTCCTCGGCTCCCATCTCTGCGATTACCTGCTCGGGCAGGGGCTGCGCGTGGTCTGCGTCGACAACCTCGTCACGAGCTCGCTGACGAACATCGAGCACATCGGCGACGAGGCCTTCGCCTTCGTGAACCACGACCTCACCGAGCACCTCGAGCTGGACGAGCCGGTCGACTACGTCTTCCACTTCGCGGCCCTCGCGAGCCCGATCGACTACCTGCGGATGCCGCTGCACTCGCTCAAGGTGGGCTCGTACGGCACCCACAACGCCCTCGGCCTGGCCAAGTTCAAGCGCGCGCGCTTCCTGCTGGCCTCCACGAGCGAGGTCTACGGCGACCCGGAGGAGCACCCGCAGAAGGAGACGTACTGGGGCAACGTCAACCCGATCGGCCCCCGCGGCGTCTACGACGAGGCGAAGCGCTACGCCGAGGCGTTGACGATGGCGTACCACAACCAGCAGGGCGTGGACACCGCGATCGTCCGGATCTTCAACACGTACGGACCGCGCATGCGGCCGTACGACGGTCGCGCGATCCCGACCTTCGTGCGCCAGGCGCTCGGGAACCAGCCGCTCACGGTGTTCGGCGACGGGTCGCAGACACGGAGCTTCTGTTACGTCGACGACCTGATCCGCGGGCTGTATCTGCTCGCGACGAGCGGCGAGCACCTTCCGGTCAACCTCGGCAACCCGGGCGAGTTCACGTTGCAGGAGCTCGCGGAGACGGTGATCCGCGTCACCGGCTCGTCGAGCGAGATCGTGCACGAGGCGCTTCCGGTCGACGACCCTCAGGTGCGCCGGCCGGACATCACCCGCGCGCAGCAGCTGCTCGGCTGGGAGCCCAAGATCGAGCTCGAGGACGGTCTCCGGCGCATGCTGGACACGAACTCAACCCGTGCCTGGACGAGCGCCGGCGCGTGTCTAACCGTCTGCGGGTCATGGTTGCGGCGCTCGCCGTCGCTCTCCTTTGCGTGCCCACTGCCGGGGCCGCGCGCGGGATGCTCGTCGGGCTGCTCGACGAGGCGGCGCTCTACGACGAGCCGACTTCCGTCTTCCCGCTGATGGAGCAGGCGCGCACGCAGGTGCTGCGCCTCAACCTCTACTGGGGCGGGCGCATCGGCGTCGCCGACAGGCGCCCTGCGCGGGCGACCGACCCGGCCGACCCGGCGTACGACTGGACGCTCTACGACCGGACCGTCAACTTCGCGGCCCAGCACAAGATCAAGGTCCTCTTCTCGATCTACGGCACGCCGGGGTGGGCGAACGGCGGCGCCGGCCTGAACGTCCCGCCGCGCGCGATCGCCGACCTGAACAACTTCGCCTACGCGGCCGCGAAGCGCTACAGCGGCCTCTACCCGGCCTCGGACGGACGTGCGCTTCCCGCCGTGAAGCTCTGGATGGCGTGGAACGAGCCCAACCTCCCGATCGGGCTCAAGCAGCAGTACCGGCGAGTCGGCGGGCGCTGGGTGATGCAGAGCGCGATCGACTACACCAAGATCTGCAACGCGATCTACGGCGGCGTGCACCGCACTCTGATCAGAGGCGAGAAGGTCGCGTGCGGAGCGACCGCACCTCGCGGCAACAACTCGCCGACGTCGTCCAGGCCGACGATCTCGCCGCTCGCCTTCATGCGCGGGCTCAAGACCGCCGGCCTGCGCAAGTTCGACGCGTACGCCCACCACCCGTACTACGGCCGCAAGACCGAGTCGCCGAGCACGAAGCCGTCGACGACGGCGGTGACGATGGGGAACATCAACACGCTGATCGCACAGCTGACGCTGCTCTGGGGCAACAAGCGGCTGTGGATCACCGAGTACGGCTACCAGACGAACCCGCCCGACCGCGCCTTCGGCGTCTCGTACGCCCAGCAGGCCGCGTGGATGAAGCAGGCCTACGCGATGGCCCGCAAGAACCCGCGGATCGACATGATGCTCTGGTTCCTGCTGCGCGACGAGCCGCGCCTCGGCGGCTGGCAGTCCGGGCTCCTGACCCGCACGGGCCAGAAGAAGCCCTCGTTCAACGTCTTTCGCCTGCTTCCCCGCGGGTAGACCAGGCAGCTCCCGCCAGGAGCGGTGCGAGCGCAGCAGCGCCGACGACCACGGTGACGATCGTGCGGTCGCCCGACCAGACGAGCGCCAGGTCGACGGGGATCGTCGAGATCCAGTAGACGAGGACGAGCCCGCAGAACGCGAGCGCCGTCCAGACGACGGCGAAGCCGGCGAGCGCGTAGCGGCGGGCGAGCACCGCGGCGACGACCGCGACGAGGAAGAGCGGCACGAGCAGCCCCCAGTCGCCCGAGAGCACCTCGCCTCCGAGCCCGCGAACCGCCGGGCCGACGCGGTCCGAGTGGTCCGACAGGTACGCGGGCGACACCGCGTCACGGAAGCGGTACTCGACGAGCGGCAGGTCGCGCAGCGAGACGAACAGCCGCCAGGGCAGCACGATCGCGATCACCGCGGCGGCGGCGACCCCGAGCTCGCGTCGCCGGCTCCACGCGAACGGTGCGAGCGCGAGCAGCGCGGCGAGCGCGAAGAAGAGGCCCTCGCTCTTCGTCAGCGTGGCCGCGCCGAGGAACAGCGTTCCGGCGACGAGCGCCCACCGCTCCCCGGATGCGAGCCACCGGCCCGTACCGAGCAGCCCGAGCGCGACGAAGAACGCGAGCGGGACGTCGGCGAGACCCGTCGAGAGCTGCTTCAGGACGGGCTCTGCGCTCAGCACCGCGAGCGCCGTCGCGCCGACGAGCGCGAACGGCACGCGGTCGCGCAACAGCGAGACGAAGCCGAGCAGGAAGCCGAACGCGAGCAGGGCGAGCTGGACGTGGACGAGCGTCGGGTCGTACGTGCCCATCGCCCGGAAGTCGATCGCGTCGAGCGACGGAAGCAGCAGCGGATGCTGCAGCGGCAGGTAGACGTCGCTCGTGAAGACCGGGCCGGTCGCGCCGCCGAACTCGTAGAGCGCGCGCGACCTCGTCCCCCAGATCGCCCAGCCGTCCCACTCGAGCAGCGGACGGATCTCGTACGTCGCCCACGCGTGCGCGAGGAGCACGAGCGAGACCGCGAGCGTGCCGGCGCCGACGATCCGGCTCCAGCGCGGCTCGGCAAGTAACAGTCTGTTACTAGCGCTCGGCCCTCGCGACACGTCGGAGGCCGAAGAAGAGCACGACCGCGGCGATCACGACGAGCTCGACGAGCCCGAGCGGCACGTCGATCAGCGCAAGGTGCGCAGCGACGATCCCGGTCGCCGCGACGCCGACCGGGTACGCGAGCGGCAGACGCTCGACGAGGGACGCGCGGTCCGGCGCGATGCGGAGCAGCGGGAGCAGCCCCGCGCCGATCGCGAAGAAGAGCGCGTTCGCGAGCAGGAGCCCGATCACGACGGGTCCTTGACGCGCGCGACGTAGAAGGGGTCCTCGCGCTGCTCGCTCCGGTACTTCAGCCCGAGCTCGCGCGGGTCGCGGCCGATCCCGACGATCACGGTCGCGTCCTCGGGCCGGTCGACCACGATCGCCGGCAGGAGGTAGTAGCGCCCGAAGGTGCGCGCGCCGGTCGGGAAGTCGACGCCGCGGACGGTCGTCCCCGGCCGCGCGAGCACGTAGACCGTGTCCCCGCGGCGAACGTTCGCACGGAAGAGGTCGTAGCCGCCGACGGGCAGCCGGTTGTTGAACCCCGGCGCCTGGATGCGCTCCGCGGGGGTGAGCTCCGCGAGCTCCGTGCGCTGGTCGGAGAGCCAGCGCCAGGTGTCGGGCAGGGTCAACGCGCTCGAGAGCAGCGCGAGCGCGAGGCAGGCCCACACCGCGGCGACGCGAGTCGTCACGCGGCGAGCAGCGAGCGGTAGAGCCGGTCGACGTCCTCGACGAGGCGCTGGACGGCGTAGCGCGGAAGCACGCGCGCCCGGCCGGCCTCGCCCATCCGCCCGCGCAGCTCGGGATCCTCGGCAAGCCGCGCGAGCGCGCCCGCGAGCTCGCCGACGTCGCCGAGCTCGACGAGGAAGCCGTCCTCGCCGTCGCGGACGACGTCGGGAACGCCTCCGACGCGCGTCGCGACCACGGGCCGTCCCGCGGCGAGCGACTCGATCGCGCTGACCGGCGTCCCCTCGTTGCCGGAGGGAAGGATCATCGCGTCGAACGCGGCGTAGAAGGGCGCGACGTCCTCCTGGTAACCGAGGAAGAGCGTGTCGCGCATGATCCCGAGGTCGTGCGCGCGCTGCTCGACCTGGTCGCGCTCCGGGCCGTCGCCGACCATGCAGAGGCACGCGTCGATGCCGCGCTCGCGCAGCTCCTTGAACGCGAGGAGCACGTCACCGGTGCGCTTGACGCCGGTCATGCGCCCGATCCACCCGACGGTGAACCGCTCGGGCGCGATCCCGAGCACGCGCCGGGTCTCGTCCCTGCCGTTCCGGCCGCCGAGCCGTTCCTCGAGCTCGATCCCGAGCCGCACGACCGTGAACTTCTCCCGCGGAGCAACGCCGAGCCGGACGAGGTCGTCGCGAACCTCGGGGCTGACCGCGACGAGCGCAGTCGTGCCGCGGGCGAGCCAGCGCTCGAGCAGCCGGAAGCCGAGCGTGCGCAGCGGCCCGAAGTAGCCGCGCAGCACGTGGCCGTGGAACGTGTGCACGACGATCGGCGGACGCGCGTCGCCGGAGACGAGCGCCGCCATGCGCCCGACCGCCCCGGCCTTCGCGGTGTGCGTGTGCAGGATCGTCGGCCGTTCGCGCTTGATCAGCTGCGCGAGTCGGAACACTGCGAGGACGTCGCGGATCGGCGAGATGTCGCGCCGCAGCCCCGGCAGGCGCTCGACCTTCACGCCGAGCTCCTCCGAGACGAACTCCATCGAGTCCTCGCCGCGCGCGAGGCTTCCGGCGACGAGGGTCGTGTCGTAGCCGTGCTCGCGGAGCCCGGCTGAGAGGTACGCCACGTGCAGCGCGGGCCCGCCCATGTTCAGGCGGGCGATCACGCGGAGGACCTTCGTTCGCTCCTCAGGCACGCGCGAGGAACGCGTCGGCGGTCAGGCGCAGGCCGTCCTCGAGCCCGACGGACGGCTCCCAGCCGAGCAGGCGGCGCGCCTCCGCGACGTCGGCCCACGAGTCGCGGACGTCACCGGTGCGCGGCGGGAGGTACTCCTTCTCGACGCGCTTGCCGAGCACCTCGCCGATCGCGTCGGCGAGCGCGTTGACGCTCCGCGGCTCGCCGGTGGCGACGTTCATCACGTGGCCGGAGGCCTCGGACGCGTCGGCCGCCCGAATGTTCGCGTCGACGACGTTGTCGACGTACGTGAAGTCGCGGGACTGCTCGCCGTCGCCGTAGATCGAGACGGGCTCGCCGGCGTCGACCGCGGCGATGAAGCGCGGGACGACCGCCGCGTACTGCGAGGTCGGGTCCTGACGCGGGCCGAAGACGTTGAAGTAGCGGAGCGTGACCGTCTCGAGCCCGTACACGCGCGCGAACGACACGGCGTAGCGCTCGGCGGCGAGCTTCGAGACGGCGTACGGCGAGAGCGGGTCCGGGAACTGCGTCTCGAAGCGCGGCAGCGTCCCCGTGTTGCCGTAGACCGACGACGACGAGGCGATGATCACGCGCCGCACGCCCTCGTCGCGCGCTGCGAGCAGCACGTTGAGCGTGCCCTCGACGTTCACGGCGCCCGTCGTCAGCGGGTCCTGGACCGAGCGCGGCACGGACGGGAGCGCGCCCTGGTGGAAGACGACCTCGACACCGCGCATCGCGTTGTGCACGCGCTCGTAGCTGCGCAGCTCGCCCTCGACGACCTCGAGCTCCTCGACGACGTCGGCGAGGTTCCGTCGATTGCCCGTGGAGAAGTTGTCGAGCACGCGCACGTCGTCTCCCTGCTCGAGCAGCCGGCGCGCGAGGTTCGAGCCGATGAAGCCGCCGCCGCCGGTGACGAGGACGCGCCTGCTCACACGACCGCCGTCACGTGGTAGTTCGCGTGCAGCGTCCCCGGGCCGGGGTCGCGCAGGATCGCGGCGCGCCCGTCGACGCCGCGCCCGATCGCCTGGAGCGCGCGGATCACGAGTCGGCCGAGCGGCGCGACATGCGCGCGGCGAGAGGCGAGGTCGACGTAGATCGAGAGCAAGAGCGCGAGGGTCGAAGTCGTTCCGGCAGCGGGGACAACGCTAATGCTCGTCCATGTGCCGTTCGTAAGGAAGAGGCGTTCGAGCCCCTCGTGCGTCCAGCGCCACAGGTCGTGCGGGGCAGGGTGGTAGACCATCACGCCGTGGGTCGACGCGAGCACCTTCCCGCCCGACTTCGTGACGCGGCGCAGCTCGCGGACGCCCTGCGCCGGGTCGTCGCAGTGCTCGAGCACCTGCGTGCAGAGCACGAGGTCGAAGCTCGCGTCCTCGGCCGGGATCGACTCGATCGTCCCCTCGAGCTCCGCGTTGGGGTTGCCCCCGATGTCGAGCCCGACGTACTCGGAGACGTACGGCTCGAACCACGGGTAGTACGGCTTGACGCCGCAGCCCGACGTCGAGCACGCGGTACGGCCCGCGCTCGGCGTGGAACGACTGCGCCTCGGCGCGGATCCAGTCCGAGAGCGGCCTGAGCAGTGCGGACGTCGGCGTGCCGGGCGGTGGGTTCCGGCGGGCCTCGCCGGGCGGGCTAGCCGAGCTCACGCCAGGAGGCCGAGGCCGCGGCGAGCCCGATCGACAGCCACGTCAGGCCGACGAGCGGGATCCCCGCCACGAGACCCAGTCCGATCCAGATGCCCATGCTCACGAGCAGCCACAGGATAGGGACGCCCGCGCTCGTGCCCGTGCGCCAGGCGACGGCGAACGGAACGAGGAGGAACGCGAGCCACGCGAGGAGCCCGAACACGCCCAGGTCGGCCGCCGCCTGGACGTAGGCGTTCTGGACGCCCCACTCGTGCTCGGGTGACGGGAGCGCGCGCTCGGGCAGGTCGGGGAAGCGGGCGCGCGCGTCGTCGAGGTAGGGCTCGTAGTGCTCCGCCTCCGAGGAGGCCTGCCAGCCCACTCCGACGAGCGGGTGGTCGAGGAAGATCCTGCCGCCGATGTAGGCGAGCGCTGCGCGCTGCTGCCAGCTCGCCTCCGGGTCGGTGGCGACGTCGCGCGGGTGCTCGATGCCCAGCGCGTCGAGGAGCGGCCGCGTGTCGAGCGCCCGGATCGCGATCGTCCCGCCCGCGACGAGCGCCACGACGGCGGCGATCGCGAGCGCGCGACGACGCCCGAGCAGCCAGGCAGCTGCACCGGCGGCCGCGACGCCGACGACCGCAGCGGTGGCCCCCGAGAGGATCACGCCGAGCCCGCCGACGATCCCCGCGACGACCCCGAGCCGCTTCCGCTCCCCGAGCGCGAGCGCGAGCAGGCCGATCGCGAGCGCCGCGCCGGAGAGCGCCGCGAGGTCGTGGATGCCGAGGAACGACGGCTCGCGCTGTCCGGGCCGACGGCCCTCGAACTCGTTCAGGACGCCGAGGAACTGGAGGAGCGCGCCGAACGTCGCCGCGGTGCTCCACGCGGTGAGCGACGACGAGCAGCGGCAGGAGCTCATGCGCGCCGCGGATCGCGAGCGGCGCCGCGAGCGCGAGCAGCGCGTACTCGGTCGAGCTTCGCGGTGGTGAGCAGGTTGTCGGCGAGCGGGTACCCGTCGGTGGTCGCAGCGCCGACCGCCGTGCCCGCGAGCACGAACGCGAGGAACACCGCCGAGGAGATCCAGATCGCGCGGCCCGCCCTGAGTGGAGCGAAGCCGAGCCGGAAGCCGGCCACGGCCCCGACCGCGCCGATCGCGAGCACCGCGAGGTCGGAGAGGAAGAGGGTCGCGTCGCTCCCACCCATCGAGACCGTGAACGACGGCTGGTACTCGGCGTGCAGGAAGACGAGCGGCACGCAGAGCGCGAACAGGACGGGGTAGAGGCGCGGCACTGTCACGAGTCCAACACAAACCTTCAGTACCGTGGGCCGTATGAACCTCCTGCGCCGGCGGCTCGCGACCGCGCTGGGGAGCTACGGGGCCACGGCGCTCGGGATCGCAGGGACGCTCGTCGCAGCGAACGTCCTCGGCATCACGGACTTCGGCCGGCTCGCCCTCGTCCTCGCGACGGTGGCGCTGTTCCAGCTGCTGCTCGACCTGACGAGCGAGGAGGCACTCGTCAAGTACGGCTTCCGCTACGTGGAGGCGCAGGACTGGGGGCGCTTCCGGCGCCTGTTCGAGGTCGCCTTCACGCTGAAGAGCGCCAGCGCGCTCGTCGCCGGCCTCCTGATCTGCGCGCTCGCACCGGTCAGCGACGCGCTCTTCGGCGTCGACCTGACGGTGCCGCTCATCGTCGCGTCGCCGCTGCCGCTCCTCTACTCGTTCGAGGGCACCGCCGCCGCGGCGTTGCTCCTGCGCGGCCGCTACGACGTCCGCGCGTTCTTCCTCTTCGTCTCGATGGCGCTGCGGCTCGTCGCGATCGCGATCGGTGCGCAGTACGGCGTCACGGAGACGGTCGTCGCCCTCGTGCTCGCGCAGCTCGTCGCGACGGCGGTCCTGAGCACGATGGGGCTCGTCGCGCTGCTTCGCTTTCCGCGCGTCGCCGCGTGCCGCTTGCGCAGGACCGCAAGGAGATCGTCCGCTTCGTGCTGCAGTCGAGCCTCGGCACCGGCATCGTCTCGATCCGCGCGTGGATCGCGCAGATCCTGCTCGGCGTGGTCAGCACCGTCGACCAGGTCGGGCTCTTCCGCGCCGCGCAGGCGCCGCAGCAGGGGCTGGGCTCGCTCAGCTCACCGGTGCGGCTGATCCTGTTGACGGACCAGACGCGACAGTGGGAGCGCGGGAGGCCCGAGGCGGTGCTCGCCGGCGTCAGGCGCTACATGCGCGGCGCCGCGGCGCTGATGGTCGTCGCGGTTCCGGTCTTCTGGTTGCTGATGCCCTGGCTCTTCGACCTGCTCCTGCCCGACTACGGGGACGCGGTCGACGCGGCGCGAATCGTGCTGCTCGCCGGGGCGATCCAGCTCGTCTACGGCTGGAGCAAGTCGCTTCCGATCTCGATCGGGCGCCCGAACCTCCGCGTCGTCGCGCACGGCATCGAGACGGTCGTGCTCGTTCCGCTGCTCGTCGTGCTCGGCCGCGAGTGGGGAGCGACCGGCGCGGCGTTCGCGGTGCTCGCCTCGACGGTCGTGTTCGCAGTCGTGTGGACGGTGCTGCTCGCGCGGATCCGCACGCATCCTCCGGTGCAGGTGTCGGCCGCGTGAAGGTGCTGATCGTGTCGGGGATCTGGCCGCCGGACGTCGGCGGGCCGGCGAGCCACGCGCCCGAGGTGGCGGAGATGCTGCTCTCGCGCGGGCACGAGGTCGAGGTCGTCACGACGGCGGACCGTGCGCCCGCGCTCGAGGCGTATCCCGTGCACTGGGCGTCGCGCTCGCTGCCGCGCGGTGTGCGCCACGTGCGCGCGGTGCAGTTGATCGCGGCCGCCGCACGCCGCGCCGACGTCGTCTACTCGACGGGGATGCTCGGCCGAAGCGCCTTGGGCTCGGCGCTCGTGCACGCGCCGATCGTCCAGAAGCTGACGTCGGACCCAACGTACGAGCGCTCGATCCGCTACGGGCTGTACGGCGGCGACCTCGACTCGTTCCAGCGCTCGGGCGGGTGGCGGGTGCGCACGCTTCGCTCGGCGCGGAACCTCGCGCTGCGGCGCACGTCCCGGATCCTGATCCCGAGCGAGTCGCTCGGCGGCCTCGCGGCCGCCTGGGGAATCCGTCCGGAGCGGATCGAGGTGCTGCCGAACCCGGTCGAGCGTCCGGCGGCGCTGGAGGACCGCGACGAGCTCCGCCGCAGGCACGGGCTCGACGGGCCGACGCTCGTCTTCGCGGGCCGTCTCTCGGTGCAGAAGGCCGTGGACGTCGCGCTCGACGCCCTCACGCGGGTCGAGGGGCTCGACCTCGTCCTCGCGGGCGACGGGCCCGACGCCGAGAAGCTCCGCACGCTGGCCGGCGAGCTCGGGCTGGACGGGCGCGCGCGCTTCCTCGGACCGCAGCCGCGATCGACCGTCTTCGAGCTCCTGTCCGCCGGGGACGCGGTCGTGCTCCCGTCGAAGTGGGAGAACTTCCCGCACGTGCTGGTCGAGGCGCTTGCGGTCGGCACGCCCGTGATCGCGACCGCGGCAGGCGGCGTGACGGAGATCGTCCGCGACGGCGAGAACGGGCTGCTCGTCCCGCCCGAGGACCCGGAGGCGCTCGCCGCCGCGATCCGGCGCTACTTCGGCGACGCCGACCTCCGCGAGCGGCTCCGCGCTGCCGGGCCGCCATCGGTCGAGCGGTTCTCGCCCGAGCGGATCTACGGGCGTCTGGAGGAGCTGCTGCGCGAGACTGCGGGGGCGTGAAGCCCCGCCTCCTCCTCGTCGGCCGACGCCGCTACAAGCTGCCGCTGCCGCCCTCCGAGCAGCTCAAGTTCGACGCGATGGCGGGCGCGCTCGACGTGCACGTGCTCGCGAGCGCGGCCGCGGGGTCCCCGCTCCGCGACGAGCTGTTCACGCTCGTGCCGCCGCTCCGCCCGCGGCTCCTCGACGGGGTGTTCTTCCACGCGTCGCTCCCGTTCCGGATTCGCAAGCTGCTGCGCGAGTTCGACCCGGACGCGGTGCTCGTCCAGGGCGCGCACGACGCGGCCTCGGCGGTGATCGCGCGGCGCTTCTCGCGCAGCCGCGCGAAGGTGATCCTCGACGTGCACGGCGACTGGCGCACCGCGACGCGGCTCTACGGCTCGCGGACGCGTCGCTTCCTCAACCCGTTCGCCGACCGCATCGCGGCCTGGGCGGTGCGGCACGTCGACGAGGTGCGGACGGTCTCGGACTTCACGACCGGAATGGTCCGCGAGCTCGGGGTCGAGCCCTCGGCCACGTTCCCGGCCTTCATGGACCTGGACCCGTTCCTCGTTCCGCCCGCTCCGCTGCCCGAGCGACCGGTGGCGCTGTTCGTCGGCGCACTCGAGCTCTACAAGGGACTCGACCTGCTCGTGGACGCTTGGCCGCGCGTCGCGGAGCAGGTCCCGAACGCGTCGCTCCGGCTGATCGGCGCAGGCGCCCGCGAAGACCTCGCGCGCATGCTCGTCGAGCGCGGCCCGAACGTGACCTGGGAGTCGGGTCTCGCGCCGGAGGAGGTCGCCGACGAGCTGGACGCCGCGACGTGCCTCGTGCTCCCCTCGAGGCGCGAAGGCATGGGCCGCGTCGTCGTCGAGGCGTTCTGTCGGGGTCGGGGGGTCGTGGGGGCGCGCGGCGGAGGGATCGAGGATCTCGTCGTTCACGGCGAGAACGGCCTGCTCTTTCCCTCGGACGACGCCGACGGACTGGCGCGGGCGCTCGTAAGGGTTCTGTCAAATCGCGAGCTGGCGTCCGGTCTGGGGTTCGTCGCGAAGGCAGGATCGGAACAGTGGTTTGCAACGCCTGAGGAGTACGCGGCGCGAGTACGAGCCCTGGTCACCGGAGACGAAGCGAGGTGAAGTTCCCTGCGCATCCTGTTCGTCGCGCGAACCCGATATCGCCTTCCGCTGTCGGAGACGAATCGCAAGAAGTTCGAGGCGCTCGAGCGCGTCGCCGAGGTGCGCGTGCTCGCGAGCGCGGCCGACCCTGATCTTCCCGGCGACGACACGTTCCACCTCGTCAAGCCCGTTCGCCCGCGGCTCGTGGACGGAGTCGCCTTCCATCTCTCGTTGCCGATGCGCGTGGCGCGCGAGCTGCGCGACTTCGAGCCGGACGCGGTGCTCGTCCACGGCGCGCACGACGTCCCTGCGGTTCTGCTCGGCAGGCGTCTCGCACGCAGCGACGCGCGGATCGTTCTCGACCTGCACGGCGACTGGCACTCGTCGGCACGGCTCTACGGGTCGAGCAAGCGCCGCTTCGCCGCGCCGCTCGTCGATCTGCTCGCGAAGGTCGGCGTGCGTCGCGCCGACGGCGTGCGCACGCTCTCCGAGTTCACGACCGACCTCGTGCGCGAGGAAGGTGTCGAGCCCGTCGCGGAGTTCCCGGCGTTCGTCGACTTCGGCCTGTACCGCGACCGGCCGCGCTCGCCGCTGCCCGCGCGCGCTGCGCTGCTCTTCGTCGGCGTGCTCGAGGACTACAAGGGGATCGACGTGCTCGCCGAGGCGTGGCGGCAGGCGGCCCCGCGCGTGCCGGACGCCGAGCTTCGGCTCGTCGGTCGCGGTGGCAAGCTCGACGTGGTCGAGGAGCTGCTCGTCGATCTCCCGCGCCAGACGCGGTGGTACCCGGCTCTCGACCAGGCCGAGCTGCTGCGCGAGCTCGACCGCTCGACGGCGCTCGTGCTGCCCTCGCGGTCGGAGGGGCTGCCGCGCATCGTGCTCGAGTCGTTCTGCCGCGGCCGGCCGGTCGTCGGCGCTCGAGCCGGCGGCGTCGTCGACGTCGTGCGAGACGGCGAGAACGGCGTCCTCGTCGAGGTCGAGGACGCGACGGCGCTCGCCGACGCCCTCGTGGACGTGCTCCTGGAGCCCACCTGGGCCGCAGAGCTCGCAGCGGGCGCCGCACGCAGCGCGTCGGACTGGCTCGCGACGCCGGAGGAGTTCGCAGAGCGGGTTCGCGACCTCGTCGCCTCCCTAGACTGAACCCGTGCGCGCAGAGCGGGCGAAGCAGCTCCTGAAGAACGGGGTCTACCGGACGATCGGCGAGACCACCGCGACGTTGTCGCCGCGAAACGGCGCCTCCGACGCGCGGCTGCGCGTGCTGATGTACCACAAGGTCAACGACCTGCCCGAGAACCCGCTGAGCGTTCCGGTCGGCGCGTTCGACGACCAGCTCGCGCAGCTGCGCGAGCTCGGCTACACGGTCGTCTCGCTCGACGACGTGCTCGCCTACTACCGCGACGGGACCCCGCTCGCGGCGCGTCCCGTGCTGATCACGTTCGACGACGGCTACCGCGACAACCTCGAGCACGCTGCGCCGGTGCTGCAGAAGCACGGCTACCCGGCCGTGATCTTCGTGCCGATCGGCTACCTCGACGGGGGCCGCCCGCTGCCGCACGAGGAGCAGCGCGCGGCACGCGGTCTGCTGAACTCGACCGTCGACTGGGGCGAGCTGCGCGAGCTCGAGGCCGCGGGCGTGCGCGTCGAGTCGCACGGGATCAGCCACCGGCCGCTCGCCGATCTCGCGGTCGACGAGGCCGCCCGCGAGATCGTGCTGTCGAAGCTGCGGCTCGAGGAGCGGCTCGGCCGCGACGTGCGCTCGTTCGCGTACGTCAAGGGTTCCGAGGCGCACTACAAGGCGGTGCACCTGAGCCTCGTCCGCCAGGCGGGGTACGAGCTCGCGTTCACGTCCGTGTCGGGGACGAACGGCCCGGACACCGATCCGCTGCGCCTGCACCGCTACAACATCGAGCCGTATCCGCCGCGCACGTTCGAGCTCGTCCTCGCGGGCGCGTGCGACCTGATCGGGATCAAGGACACCGTGGCCGGCACGCACGCGCGCCGCATCCTGAACGCGGCGCTCGGCACGTCCTCGAAGTGAGCGGCCGGACGCTGGCGTACGAGCCGGCGCGTCGCGCGGAGGTGTTCGCGCTGCTCGACCGCGTGCGCGGGTACGAGCTCGACCCGGCCGAGTTCGACTGGTGGTTCGACGGCAACCCGGTCGGCCCGCGCACGATCGCGCTCGCGGAAGAGGACGAGTCGCGTCGTCGGCGTGCTCGGCGCGAGCCACTACCGCGCGGTGGTGGACGGTCGAGAGGAGATCGCGACGCTGCCGCTCTGGGCCGTCACCGATCCCGCAGTTCCAGGGTCGCGGGATCTTCCAGCGGCTGAACGGCGAGGTCGAGCGCGCGGCGCGCGAGACGGGTGCGGCGCTCGAGCTCGGGTTCACGAACAAGCTCGCAGGCCCGATCTACATCGCGAAGCTCGGCTGGCTCGACGTCGCCCGGCTGCGGATCTGGGCGCGCCCGCTGCTGCCGGGCCGCGACCGCGACGACGGGGAGCGGCTCCAGCGTTTCGGCCCGGAGCAGGAGGACGCCTACCGCGCGCTGCGAGACCGCCTACCGAGCCACTTCGTCCGCGACTCGGCCTACCTCAACTGGCGCTACGCCGACTCACCGCGCGCGTACACGCTGCTCGCGTCGCCGAGCGGGTACGCCGTCGTCGGGCGCAAGCAGTTCCGCGGCGTCGACACCGCGTACGTCGCCGACCTCGTCGCCCCGACGTTCCGCGAGACGCGCCGGCTGCTCCGGCGTTGCGTGCGCGCGGCGCGTGGGGCGCGCGCGTTGCTCGCGCTGCTTCCCGCAGTGCATGCGAGCGCGTACATGTCGGCCGGGTTCGTGCCGACGCCCGAGACGATCCGCCTGATCGGGCATGCGCTGGACCGCGGCGCGCTTCCGCTCGGGCCGAAGGCGTGGCACTTCACGCTCGGCGACACGGACTACTTCTGATGCGGAAGCTCGTCTTCATCACGCAGCAGGTCGACCCGGCGCACCACGCGCTCGCTGCGACGGTGCCGATGATCCGCGCGCTCGCGGCGCACGTGGACGAGCTCGTCGTGCTCGCCGACGGCGCGGCGGACGGGGCGCTCCCGGCGAACGCGCGCGTGCGGCTGTTCCGCGACCGTCGCAAGGTCGGCCGCGGCCTGCGCTTCGAGGCGGCGCTCGCGCGCGAGCTCGGCCCGAGGCCCGTCGGCGTCGTCGCGCACATGTGCCCGATCTACGCGGTGCTCGGCGCGCCGCTCGTCCGGCCGCTCGGGATTCCGCTCGTCCTCTGGTTCACGCACTGGCGTGCGAGCCCGACGCTCCGAGCCGCCGCGGCGGTCTCGTCGGCGGTGGCGAGCGTCGACCGCCGCTCCTTCCCGCTCGACTCGCCGAAGGTGCACGCGATCGGCCACGGGATCGACCTCTCGGAGTTCTCGTGCCGCGACCATCCGTCGCGCGACGACCTCCGGCTGCTCGCGCTCGGGCGCTACTCGCCGGCGAAGGGGCTCGACGTCGTCTTGCGCGCGCTTCGCCGCTCGCTCGACCGCGGGCTCGACGTCCGGCTGACCGTCCACGGCCCGACGCTCTCCGAGCTGGAGCGGGAGCACCGCCGCGAGCTCCTGGCGCTGCGGGACGAGCTCCGGCTCGGAGACCGGGCGGAGCTGCAAGGGCCGGTCGACCGTTCGCAGGTGCCCGAGCTCCTCGCGGCGAACGACCTGCTCGTGAACAACATGCGCGCCGGTGCGCCGGACAAGGTCGTCTACGAGGCGGCGGCGAGCTGCGTTCCCGTGCTCGCGTCGAACCCGGTGTTCGACACGCTGCTTCCCGACGAGCTGCGCTTTCCCGCGCGACGACCCCGCAGAGCTCGCGGCGCGGATCGCGGCGTTCGCGGAGCGCTCGGCGGACGACCGCGCGGCGCTCGGCCGCACCCTGCACGCCACCGTCGCGCGCGAGCACTCCGTCGAATCGTGGGCGAAGGGCATCCTGGAGCTGACGCGATGAGATCGACGGTCCTCCACCTCGCGAAGATCGCGGGCATCTCGGGTGCGGAGACGCACCTGCTCTCGCTCCTGCCGCGGCTCCGAGAGCGCGACTGGGACGTCCGCCTCCTGCAGCTGCACGAGAACGAGCCCGGTGCGTTCGAGTTCGCCGACGAGCTTCGCGCGCGAGGCGTTCCCGTCGACATGATCCGTCTGCGCGCCGACGTCGACCCGCTCGCGTTCGCGCGCGTCGCCGCGTACCTCGCGCGCTCGCGGCCGCTGATCCTGCACACGCACCTCGTCCACGCCGACGTCTACGGGCAGGTCGCCGGCGCGGTGGCCGCGGTGCCGCTCCGCGTGAGCACGAAGCACGGCTTCAACGAGTTCCGCGAGAACCCCGGCTTCGCGCTCGCGGACCGGACGGTCGCCGGCCTCGCGCACCTCCACATCGCGATCTCGCGCGGGCTCGCGCGCTACCTCTCCGAGGTCGAGGGCTTCGACGAGACCGAGTTCTCGATCGTCCACTACGGGATCGTCCCCGGACGCGAGCCGAAGCCGGCGCCCGACGAGCCGCGCGTGCTCTGCATCGGCCGGCTGATCCCGATCAAGGGGCACGTCGTGCTGCTCCGCGCGCTGGCCGAGGCGCGCAAGGAGGTCCCGGAGCTCACGCTCGACCTCGCCGGCCGCGGTCCGCTCGAGCCCGCTCTGCAAGGCGGTGGCGAAGGAGCTCGGCATCGAGGACGCGGTGCGCTTTCTCGGCTTCGTCTCCCCGATCGCCGACGCGATCGACGACGCGGCGATCGTCGTCGTGCCCTCGCTCGGCGAGGGCTTCGGGATGGTCGCGCTCGAGGCGATGGAGCGCGCGCGCCCCGTCCTCGCGGCCGAGATCGGCGGGCTCGGCGAGCTCGTCGTCGACGGCGAGACCGGCCTCCTCGTCCCGACTGCCGAGGCGGAGCCGCTCGCGGCCGCGCTCGTGAAGCTGGCGAGCGACCCCGCGCTACGCCGCGCGATGGGCGAAGCGGGCCGCGCGCGGGCGCTCGAGCACTTCGCCGAGCACCGGAACATCGAGCGGACCGAGCTGCTCTACCGCGAGTTCCTGAACGGCAGCCTGCCCGCGAGCTGAACCGCCGCGGCGGCGGCGAGGATCATGATCAGGAAGTCCCAGGGCACGCGGTAGCGCGTCTGGCCCATGAAGAGCATCGCCATCACGGTCTGGTAGCCGAGGAGCGCGACTGCGAGCGCGGCGAAGTGTCGCGGGACGAGCACGAGGCCGTAGAGCGCGAGCAGGAAGACGGGGACGATGAAGAGCGGCTCGGCCCAGTCGCGCGCGACGTCGAGGAACGTGCCCTTGCCCGGCCGGCCCTCGGTCTTCGGCACCTTCGGCTGCCAGAGGAGCTTCGCCCCGTACGCCGCGAGCTTCGCCTTCTCGCCGGGATGGTCGACCATGAAGTCGAGCGCGCGCTTGCGGTAGAAGCGCATCTGCGCGCACTCGTCGGTGCGCACGATGCGGCCGGTCTTCGCGGTAGAGCTCGCCCGCGTCCTGCGGCGTGATCGGCGCGCCGGGGATGTTGTCGACGTCGTCGATCCAGCCGCCGCGCTGCAACGTCTCGAGCGTCTGCTCGTTGTTCGCCTTCCAGAGAGCGCGCGCGTCGGTCGTGATCGCGAGGCAGCCGACGCTGACCTCGTTCCGCACGACCCACGGCGCGAGCACGAGCGCGGCGACGCCGAGCGCGAGCGCGGGCTCCCACGTCCAGCCGCGGCGCCGCCAGAGGACGTACGCGCCGAGCACGAGCGGGACGAACAGCGTCCGCACGTTCCCGAGGATCATCAGCCCGAGCACGCCGCCGAGCAGCGCGCCCCAGCGCAGGCCGCCGCGCTCCGCGACGACGAGCGTGAGCAGCACCGCGGCGACCGCGAGGAAGTGGTCCAGGATCTCGCGGTTCATGTGCACGTCGTGCCAGACGAGGTACGGGTGCAACGTCGTCAGCAGCGCCGCGACGAGCCCGACCCTCCTGTCGACGACGCGCCGGCCGACCTCGTAGACGAGCCACGCCGTCGCGACCGCCACCGCGGTGTGCGCGAGCCCGATCACGAGCCAGTCGCGGTCGAGCACCCAGTAGAGCGGGATCAGGAAGAAGCCGTAGAGCGGCTGCGTGTACGCCGACGGGATCCCCGGGATGAACCCGTACGTCCCGCTGTCGAGGAACGTCAGCGCGAAGTCGTCGCCCTTGTCGACGAACGCGTCCGTGATGTCGCTGCCGCTCGGCCAGCAGCGCGGCGAGGCGTGGCACTGCTGCCGCGGCCGCCAGGACGAGATATGCCCTGCGCCGACCCATCGGCGCACTAGCGTACGGAGCCGTGCGAGCAGCGGTCGCCTCCTGCCACGTCGAGCGGCTGCTCGACGACGACGTCTGGGCGCGGTTCCGGCGCCTCCTCGACGATCCGCCGGGCGGATTCCGGGTCGCCGCGCTCGTCCGGCCGCCGGACTCCGAGCACGGGGAGGACGAGGAGCTCTGGCTCGAGCGCGCCCGCTCGCTCGACGTCCCGTTCGGGCTGCACACCCACTGGACCTCGCCCTCGCACGCGCGGCCCACCGGCGGCGATCCGGCCGCGCGCGTCCGCCGCGACCTCGCGTGGCTCCGCGCGCACGACCTCGAGCCGCGCTTCTTCGCCGGCGGCGGCTGGTACACGGACGACGAGGTTCGCGCGGTGGTGGCGGAGGAGCGGCTGGTCGACCTGACCGCGACGACGTTTCCGCTTCCCTACGGCGGCGGCCGCGTCGTCGAGGGTCCCGAGCCCGGCCTGCTCCCCGCGACGCACACGATCGGGATGCTCGCGCGCGCAGTGCGGCTGCCGGAGTACGTCCACGTGTACTTCCACGACACCGACCTGCTCGAGCGCAGGCGCGCGCTCGCGCTCGCGTTCGGCCTTCGCCACCTCGCGCGCCGGCGTCCGGTGCGCGACCTCGACGAGCTCAGCCGGGCTTCGTCGCCGTGAAGAAGATCACGTTCGCGAACAGCCGTCGGTGGAACGGGGCGAGCCGCCCCGCGACGAACCGCAGCTGCGGCGTCGTCGAAGTCGGCGAGGAGCTCGCGGACGTCGTCGGGAGAGAAGAGATGCAGGTGCGTCGGGTCGACCTCGGGATGGCGCCCGCGCGAAGAAGCGCAGCCGGTTCTTCAGCCGGAACCCGTTGGGCGTCGAGCCGACGAGCCTTCCGCCCGGGCGCAGCACGCGGTGGGCCTGGCCGATCAGCCGCCACGGCTCGCGAATGTGCTCGAGCAGCTCGCCGATCACGACCACGTCGAACGTCTCGTCCATGAACGCGAGCGGGTCGTCGAGATCGGCCCAGAGCGCCTGGATCCCGAGCCGCGCCTCGGCGTGCTCGAGCGCCTCGCGGTCGATGTCGACGCCCGTGACGTCGTTCCCCTCCGCGTAGAACTCGGTGAGGGCGCCGTAGCGGCAGCCGAGGTCGAGGACGCGGCGCCCGGGCCCGCCGACGAACTCGCTGAAGAGCGCCGTCCGCTCCGGCCGGGCCCAGATGAAGTCGGGCGAACGGGAGTCCCGATGGTGCTCCCGGTAGCGCTGCTCGAGGTGCTCCACGGGTCTCCACTCTACGCAGGGCTAGAATCGACCCCCGTGACCACCGCGGCGGACCCTGAGGCCCCGCCGGAGCAGGACCGCACCCGCGTTTCGTCGGACATCCGCGCGACGCGAACCTCGTTCCTCGCCCGACCTCCCCTCCGCACGCTCCTGCGCAGGCTGGCGTCGATCGCGGCCCTCCTGACGATCGACGTCTGCGGCCTCGCGCTCGGGCTCTACCTCGCCCTCGTGCTCCGGTGGCTCTTCTACGAGCACGAGCTCCCGCTCTGGGGCGTCCCCTGGGAGGCCGAGGAGCAGTGGCTCCCCTTCCTGACGCTGATCACGATCCTCGTCTTCTGGCAGGCGGGCCTCTACGCCGAGCGCGAGCACCGCGCCGGTGTCGGGCGGGTCGTCTCGTCGCTCGTGCTCGTCGCCGTGATCACGCTCGTCTTCGCCTGGGGCGTCGACCACCAGTTCGGCACCTACGGCCTCGCGCCGACGGCTGTCGTCACGTGCGCGGCGATCATCTGCGTCCTGCGCGCGAGCTACGAGCGCCTCACGCGAGACCTCATGCACGTGCTCGGAGTCCGGCGTCGCGCGGTGCTCGTCGGCAGGGGCCAGAACGTCGAGCACCTGCTGCGCACGCTCGGCGAGACGCGCGGCGGGATCGACTACTCGTTCGTCGGCGCGATCTCGCCGACGCAGGACGGCATCCCGATCCCGCGACTCGGCTCGCTCGACGATCTCGGCGGCGTGCTCGAAGGCCGCCGCGTCGACGAGCTGATCGTGAACGGTGGCGACGTCAGCGACGAGCAGCTCGTCGAGCTCGTCGAGCAGGCGCACCAGCGCGGCGTGCAGGTGCGCGTCGCTCCGACGACGGCGGAGATCCTCACCCAGCGCGCCGAGTACGTCCCGGGCCAGGCGGTCCCGCTCTTCGAGCTGCGCCCGCCGGTCTTCGCGGGCGTCGACTGGGCGACGAAGCGGCTGTTCGATCTCGCGGTCTCGTCGATCGTCTTCATCGTCGGCCTGCCGATCTGGCTGCTCATCGCGGCCGCGATCAAGCTCGACTCACGCGGGCCCGTCTTGTATCGCGACCGGAGGATCGGGCTCGGCGAGCGCGAGTTCGGGATGATCAAGTTCCGGACGATGCACGCGGGTGCCGAGCATCTGCAGGACTCGCTCGAGACGCAGAACGAGGCATCGGGGCCGCTCTTCAAGATCCGCGACGACCCCCGCGTGACGCGCGTCGGTGCGCTGCTTCGCGCGCTCTCCCTCGACGAGGTGCCGCAGGCGCTCAACGTGCTGCGCGGCGAGATGAGCCTCGTCGGCCCGCGCCCGCTGCCGATCCGCGACTACCACCTGCTCGAGCCGTGGCACCGCAAGCGCTACCTCGTGCTGCCGGGGATCACCGGCCTCTGGCAGATCTCCGGCCGCTCGGAGCTCACGTTCGACGACCTGGTGCGGCTCGACTTCTACTACCTGGAGAACTGGTCGATCTGGCTCGACGTGACGATCCTGCTGAAGACGATCCCCGCGGTCTTCGGGCGCAGAGGCGCGTATTGAGCATCCACCCGACCGCGCGCGGCTTCGAGACGGCGGCCGAGGTGTACGAGCAGGCGCGCCCCGACTATCCGGCGGACGCGCTCGACCACATCGTCGAGGTGCTCGAGCTCGAGCCGGGCGCGCACGTCGTCGACGTCGGTGCCGGCACGGGCAAGTTCGCGCGGCAGCTCGTCGCGCGCGGTCTCCGCGTGACGGGCGTCGAGCCGATCGCCGAGATGCGGACGATCTTCGAGCGCGTCGTGCGACGCCGAGATCGTCGATGGGACGGCGGAGTCGATCCCGCTCGACGACGGCAGTCGCCGACGCCGTCACCGCCGCGCAGGCATTCCACTGGTTCGACCCCGACCGCGCCCTGCCCGAGCTGAAGCGGGTCCTCCGGCCGCGCGGCGGCATCGCCCTCATCTGGAACGTGCGCGACGAGTCGCACCCGCTGCACCAGTCGTACGCGGACGCGATCAGGCCGTACAAGGGCGAGGCCTACCCGAGCGGAGGTGGTCACCCCGCCGCCGAGCCGCTCGCATCGCCGCTGTTCACCGACGTCGAGGAGCGGACGTTCCCGCACGTGCAGCTGATGGACGCGGAAGGGCTCGTCGCGCGCGCCGCCTCGGTCAGCTTCATCGCGCGGCTGCCGCGAGGACGAGCGGGCCGCGCTGCTCGACCGCATTCGTGCGCTCGCGCCGCCTGGGACGTTCGAGTTTCCCTACGTCACCAAAGTCTTTACGGGCCGCAGCCGCTGACTCGGGCAAAATCGGGTGCGGTGAAGGCCCCGAAGATCCTCGCGGTCGCCTCGGCGATCGATCTCGACTTCCGGTACGGCTGCACGCCGGCGTGGTGGCAGCTGTGGAAGGGCCTCTACGAGGTCGGCGTCGACCTGATCGTGACGCCGTACCGCGGCCGCGCGGTCGAGTCGCCGTGGTGGCGCACCGCGCCGAACCCCGCCTACCTCGAGGGCGAGAGCTTCGCCCGCGCGCGCGGCGCACTGGCGCGCCTCAAGGGCGATCGGTACCTCCGCCGTGAGGAGTCCGACCCGGGCGACACGGACCGGCTCGTCAGGGAGGTCGTCTGGCGCTGGGTCACGCCGCGGTGGGAGCGGCACATCGAGCGGATCCTCGAGCGCGAAGGCGACGTCGACGCGGTGCTCGTCTTCACGGTGCCGATGTCGCACCTGCGCGGGATCCCGACACACCTGCGCGAGCGCTTCGGCGTACCCGTCGTCTTCTACGACGGCGACGTTCCGATGAGCCTGCCCGAGTTCGGCGGCATGGACACCGGCTTCAACTACTACTACGGCGCCGACCCGGGCGAGTACGACCTCGTCGTCTCGAACTCGGAGGGCGGGCTCGACCGGCTGCGCGAGCTCGGCGCGCGCCGCGCCGAGGCGCTCTTCTGGGCGGCCGACCCGGAGCTCTTCAAGCCGCTGCCGGTCGAGAAGGAGCACGACGTCTTCTTCTACGGCTACGGCGACAAGTTCCGGCGCGAGTGGATGCGCGAGCTCGATCGGCGAGCCGTCGCGACGCCTGCCGGACGTGGACTTCGCGCTCGGCGGCGAGGACTTCCAGGGCGACGTCGGCCGCGCACGCTCGCTCGGCGTGATCCCGTTCAACGCGTTCAACCGCGCGATCTCGTCGTCGCGCGTCGCGCTCAACGTGACCCGCCGCGCGCACGCGACGGTGCGGGCGTCGTCGACCGCTCGTCCGTTCGAGCTCGCGATGGCGGGCGCGGCGATCGTGTCGAACCCGCACGACGGGATCGAGACGTGGTTCGAGCCCGGCCGCGAGCTCCTCGTGGTCGAGGACGCCGACGGCGCGACCGCCGCCTACCGCGAGCTGCTCGGGGATCCCGGCGCCGCGGAGGAGCTCGGCGCCCGCGCGCGCGAGCGAGCGCTCGACGAGCACACGTACGCGCACCGCGCGCGCCGCCTCCTCGAGCTGATCGGCCTCGGCGTGCGGGAGACCGTCGCATGACCGAGGTGCTCGAGTCGCCGACCTCGGAGGCGGAGCGGCTTCGCGCGCTGCGGCGCATGGCGATCGTCCCCGCGTTCAACGAGGAGGCGTCGATCGCCGGCGTCGTGGGCGAGCTCCTGGCGTACGACCCCGGGCTTCGCGTCGTCGTCGTCGACGACGGCTCGACCGACCGCACCGCGGAGGTCGCGCGAGCCTCGGGGGCAAAGGTGATCTCGCTTCCGTTCAACCTCGGCATCGGCGGTGCCGTGCAGACCGGCTTCCGCTACGCGTGGGAGCAGGGCTTCGACGTCGCGGTCCGCGCCGACGGCGACGGCCAGCACGACCCGGCCGAGCTCGACGCGATCCTGCGCCCGGTGCTCGCCGACGAGGCGGACGTCGCCGTGGGGTCGCGCTTCATCGGCGGCGACGGGTACCGCTCTTCGCGGTCCCGGCGCGCGGGGATCCGCCTGCTCGCCTGGATCGTCTCGGCGCTGACGCGGCAGCGCATCACCGATCCGACGTCGGGCTTCCAGGCCGCGAACCGGCTGGGCATTCGCCTGTTCGCCGCGGACTACCCGCACGACTACCCGGAGGCCGAGGCGACGGTGATGGTCTTCAAGCATCGCCTCCGGCTGCAGGAGGTCCCGGTCAAGATGCGCGCGCGCGAGAGCGGCCGCTCGTCGATCACGACGGTGCGCTCCGTCTACTACATGGTCAAGGTCGTGCTCGCGATCTTCGTCGCGCTCTTCCGGCGCAAGGCGGTGCCACTCGATTGACGCCGCTTCGAGTCTCGATCGCGGCGGCGATCGCGTCGCTGCTCCTGCTGCTCGTCGTCTTCGAGCTGATCCGCTCGCGGCGGCTGCGCGAGCGCTACGCGCTGCTCTGGCTGCTGACGGGCGTCGTGCTGCTCGTGCTCTCGCTCTGGCGCGGCGGGCTGAACACGATCGCCGGCTGGTTCGGGATCAGCGGCTATCCGCCGGCGATCCTCTTCGCGGTCGGGATCCTCTTCATCCTGCTCGTGCTGCTGCACTACTCGACCGTGATCTCACGGCTCTCCGACCAGAGCACCATCCTCGCGCAGCGACTCGCGCTGCTGGAGGAACGCGTGCGGTCAGAAGATCCAGGGGACCGGCAGCACGTCCCTTAAGAGAAATGCGGTCAGGCCGAGGGACAGCGCTTCGGCAGCGTCGTCCTCTTCGATGACTGCCAGCGGTATGCACCAGAGGATGTACCAGGGTCCTAGCCAGGCGACTGAGCAGAGGAGGAGCGCAGTGGCGAGTGCCCTTCGCGATCGGCCATGCCACGCCTGGACGAGGAGCGCGCAGTAGGAGGCGACGAAGAGCACGAGGAAGCCTCGGCCGACCCAGAGCACCGGTACGTCGGCGAGCGACGCGACGTGAAACGGGATACTCGTCGAGCTGGAGAGGCCGAGCTGGTCGCCGATCGGGAGGAACGAGTCGAGCCACGAGAGACCGAAGAGCCAGGTAGCCATGATCGAGACGGCTCCGAACCCGACCGCGAGGCCGAGCCACGGGGGCCGCGCGCTGGTCTTCCGGTTGGCGAGCACGTCGAGTGGCACCCACATCAGGGGCACCCACTTGATCGCGATCGACACCACCCAGAGAACGCCGGCGACCTGCCGTCGGCCGCTCCTCCAGGCGGCTAGAGACCCCAGGAAGAGTGCGATCATCCACGCGTCGTTGTGGCCGCCGCCTGCGAAATGCAGCGCAAGGAGCGGGTTCCATCCGACGAACGCGGCTGCGTAGGCCTTGCGCCGGGCGCAGTACGCGGTGAGCCCCACGACCGCGAGCATCGCGATCGCGGCGAGGAGCTTGTAGAACCGGACGACGCCTGCCCGAGTGTCGATGACCTCGGCCTGCGCTTCGGTTGCTGCCACGAAGACGGGGCCGTACCAGGTCGGGTAGTCGTTCCAGGCTGCACCACGGTGTGCGTTTGCCGGGTTCTCGAGAAACTCGCCTGGAGGGTGGTCGTACGGGCTCTTGTCGGCGACCGCGGCGATCCAGCCGGACTCCCAGTAGCCGTACACATCTGTCGAAAGGAGCAGCGGCACCGCCAGTGGGGCCATCTGGATCGCCGCGGCAACCGCCACCACGGCCGCGAGCGGTGCGCCTCTTCGTCGTACGAGCCAGAGACCCAGCAGAAACAGCAGAAAAGCCCCCGCGATCGAGCCGACGAGGACCCAACGCCAGACTCCATCCGGCCGAATGGGGGAGTGCACGACCTCGTCCGCCGCGAACGTCGAACCAAGCGCGCAGCAGAGCAGCACGAACGTGCCGACGCCGGCCGCAAGAGCGAGCCGACTCACCGCAATAGCCGGTCCGCAAGGACGGGGACGAAGACGGCGGCGGTCAAGACGATCGGATCAATTGTCCGGTAGGCGGAGGTCGCCAAGAGAAAACCGATCGCGTCCGGGTTGACCCAGTACGCCCACACGAGAAAAGCAAAGGTCAGCGTGAGCCAGAGCAGCCCTGGCGGACCAGGCCGGCCGTCGGGTCCGGATCAGTCCGACGAGCGAAAGCGTGACGAAGAGCGGCACCACAAGCAGCCAGCGATCAGGTTCGAGCATCGGCCTGGCGAGGTCGCCAACCGTTGGGCGTAGCCGGTCGGCATTCGATGACAGGACGCTCGGGGAGATCCAATCCAACACGGGTGAGCGACTCGGCACGTCGTGCACGACACGCCAGAGGAGCCATGGCAGAGCGCTCGCCGCCGCCACCAACGTGGCCGCCGCAGCGCCCTTGCGGCGACTGCCGGAGGCAAAGATGACC
>CAWFVN010000002.1:0-89941 GCA_963819225.1 uncultured Actinomycetes bacterium
GCCGGTCGTAGTAGAAGAGCCTGGCGGTGCAACTCGCCCTGACGCCGTCGGCCCCAGACGGGCGCGTCGAGCGAGAACCAGGGGTCGAACATGCGCCGGGGAAGATACCCGACGTACCCGTCGTGACACCCAGGTCGTGCCCTGGCAGCAGCGGAGGCTGACGAACGGGCGGTCGGTGGCGGTCGTGGCGACGTTGAACGTCACCGCTGGCCCCAATGGGCGGCCTGCGTCCGCCGTCCATCAGGACGAGGCTCAAGCTCGAGCTCGTGCTCGCGCCACCTCCTCCTCCACCGCCACCGGGCGGCTTTCCACCGCCGCCGCCTTTTCCGGCGAGGGCTGCGGGAGCGATTGCGAGTGCGGCGACTGCGGCGATCAGGGCGATGCGAACAACGTGGCGGCTAATCATCGTGGTGAGTCCTCCTTACATCACGCGCGCGACCCCACACACGCTTGCGGCTCGTACAACAGTGATCGTCCTCTCAGACGGATCGATGCCCCTCGAACGAGGGAAAACGCTTCTGGGCAGCTCGGGTCCGGGGGGTCCGAAACGGGCAACCGAGGATATGGATGCCGCAGAAACGCCGAACCTTGCGCTGTGCCGCGGTTGACGACGACCGCGGCACAGTAGCCGACTTGGCGCAAAGCTACGATCCCTGGCCGTGCAGAAATACGTCCTGTCCGAGCTCGATTCAGGCGAGCGGGTGATATCCGAGCGGGTTCCGTCCGTGCGCTCGGTCTCGCTCGGGCTTCTGGATCGGCGCGGGCTCACGCGACGAGACGGACGCCAAGGCCGGCCTCTCGCACTTCATCGAGCACCTGCTCTTCAAGGGCTCGGAGCGCTTCGACGCCCAGGAGATCGCGGAGATCTTCGACGGGTTGGGCGGCGAGCTGAACGCCGCGACCTCGCGCGAGCACACGGTCGTCTACTCGCGCGTGCCGGACAAGCACCTCGCAACGGCGGTCGAGGTGATGTGCGACATGGTGTTCGCGCCGCGCTTCGACGACGTCGACTCCGAGCGCGAGGTCGTCCTCGAGGAGATCGCGATGTACGAGGACACGCCGCAGGAGCTCGTGCACGACCTGTTCTCCGAGGCGGTGTTCGGCTCGCACGCACTCGGCCGGCCGGTGATCGGGACCCGCGACGTGCTCTCGACCGTCCCGAAGCGGACGATCGCCAACTACCACCGCACGATGTACACGCCGGGGAACATCGTCATCGCCGCCGCGGGGAACCTGCAGCACGAGCGGCTGCTGCGCCTGCTCGAAGCAGGCGCAGCGGAAGGCGACGCAGTCGAAGGGGCCGCGCGTCCGGCCGCCGCTCGTGAAGACGCCGCCCGCCGGCGTGCGCTTCCAGCGCAAGAACACGGAGCAGTACCACGTGTGCATCGGCGCGCCCGGCATCTCTCGCTCCGACCGCCGCCGCTTCGCCGCGTCGCTCCTCGACGGGATCCTCGGCGGGTCGGCTTCGTCGCGCCTCTTCCAGGAGATCCGCGAGAAGCGCGGCATGGCGTACGCGGTGTACAGCTTCGGCGCGCAGTACTCGGACACCGGCCTGTTCGGCGTCTACATCGGCACGCGCGAGGAGAACCTCGGGCCGGCGCTCGAGATCGCGGCCGAGCAGATCGCCGACATCGCCGCGGGCAACCTGCGCCCGAACGAGCTCGAGCGCGCGAAGGAGAACCTGAAGGGACGGCTGACGCTGTCGATGGAGTCGACGTCGAACCGGATGAGCCGGCTCGGCAAGTCGCTGATCACCGACACCGAGCTGCTCTCCTTCGAGCGGATCATGGCCGAGATCGACGCGGTCGAGCCCGAGGGCGTCGCCGAGCTCGCGTCGCTTCTGCTCGCACCGGAGCGGCTCTCTGCTTCCGGGATCGGCCCGAGCGAGGCGCGCTTCAAGCGCGCGCTCGGCCGCTTGCACCCGGGCCTGCGGGCGCTCGCCGCAGCGTGAAGGTCGCGCTCCTCGGAGCCAGCGGCAAGGTCGGCTCGGTGCTCGCGCCCGCGCTCGAGACGGCGGGCCACGAGCTCGTCGACCTGGAGCGCGCCGACGTGATGGTCGACTTCACGACTCCGGAGGCGGTGACGGCGAACGTCGAACGCGCGCTCGCGGCCGGCGTTCCGTGCGTCGTCGGCACGACGGGCGCCGACCTGACGCCAGCTCGGCGAGGCGGCGCGCGAACGAGGGCTCGCGCTCTTCCACGCGCCGAACTTCGCCCTCGGCGCCGTCCTGATGATGCGCTTCGCCGCAGAGGCGGCCAAGCTGATGCCGAACGCGGAGATCGTCGAGCTCCACGCGGACACGAAGCGCGACGCGCCGTCCGGCACCGCGAAGGCGACCGCCGAGCTGATGGGCGGCGACGTCCCGATCCACTCGGTGCGCCTGCCCGGGCTCGTCGCGCACCAGGAGGTCGTCTTCGGCGGGCAGGGGCAGACGCTGACGATCCGCCACGACACGACCTCGCGCGAGGCGTTCGTCCCCGGCGTGCTGATCGCGCTGGAGCGGCTGTCCACGCTTCCTCCGGGGCTCACCGTCGGGCTCGACGCGCTGCTGCAGGAGTAGAATCGCGGCGTGCTCGGCGAGGTCCTGACCGCGGCCGTCACGCCGTTCGACTCGCGCGGTGCGGTCGACCTCGACAAGTTCCGGGAGCTCTGCCGCTTCCTCGTCGACAACGGCTCCGACGGCGTCGTGGTCGCGGGCACGACGGGTGAGTCGCCGACCCTCACGGACGAGGAGCGCCTGTCGCTCTTCGCGACCGCGGTCGCCGAGCTCGACGGCCGCGCGACCGTCGTCGCGGGCACCGGCACGTACTCGACCGCGCACTCGGTGCACCTGACCGAGCAGGCGCACGAGCTCGGCGTCGACGCGTTCCTCGTCATCACGCCGTACTACAACAAGCCGCCGCAGCGCGGGATCGTCGAGCACTTCAAGGCGATCGCGCAGGCGAGCGACAAGCCGATCGTCGTCTACAACATCCCGGCCCGCGTCGTGATCAACATCGAGCCGGAGACGATCGCCGAGCTCGCCGAGATCCCGAACGTGCAGGCGGTCAAGCAGGCGAACGACGACCTCTCCCAGGCCAAGCGGATCGTCGAGCTCGGGCTCGACCTCTACGCCGGCGACGACAACATCGTCCAGCCGTTCCTCGAGCTCGGCGCGGTCGGCGGAGTGTGCGTGCACACCCACGTCGTCGGCCCGCGCGTGAAGGAGCAGGTGCGGCTCGGCCGCTCGGGCGACCTCGAAGGAGCGCGGGCGATCGACCGCGAGCTCGAGGCGGCGTACGACCTGCTGAAGGTGGTCGGAAACCCGATCGCGATCAAGTGCGCGCTCAACCTGCTCGGGCACGACGTGGGGGGCCACCGCCTGCCGCTCGTCGACCCGACGGACGACGAGCGTGAGGCCGTGCGCGGCTGCCTCGAGCGGCTCAAGCTGGTCGAGCCCGCTCGCGTCTAGGCGCCCGCACCTACACTCAGCGAGTGGATCCCGTCCGCATCATCCCGCTCGGCGGCCTCGGCGAGGTCGGGAAGAACATGACCGTCTACGAGTACCGCGGCGACGCGGTCGTCGTCGACGCCGGGCTCGCGTTCCCGCGCGACGAGCATCTCGGCGTCGACCTCGTGCTGCCGGACTTCGACTATCTCCGGAGCGTCAACGTCCGCGCGATCGTGCTCACGCACGGCCACGAGGACCACGTCGGCTCGCTGCCCTACGTGCTGCGCGAGATCAAGGTCAAGCAGGTGCTCGCGACCCGGCTGACGCTCGGGCTGATCAAGTCCAAGCTCGACGAGCACGGCCTGGGCAACTCGACGGAGCTCCGTGAGGTCGACCCGGACGACCCGCCGATCGAGGTCGGCCCGTTCAAGCTCGAGTTCGTGCGGATGGCGCACTCGATCCCGGACAACGTCGCGGTCGTGCTCGACACGCCCGTCGGCCTGATCGTGCACACGAGCGACTACAAGCTCGACCACACGCCGGTCGACGGCATGCGCACCGACGTCGGCAAGCTCGCCGAGCTCGGGAACCGCGGCGTCGACCTCTGCCTCGGCGACTCGACGAACGCGGAGCGGCCTGGGTTCACGCAGTCGGAGCGGGTCGTCGGCGAGGCGTTCCGGCAGATCATCCCGCTCCGCAAGGGGAGAATCTTCGTCACGTCGTTCGCCTCGAACGTGCACCGCGTGCAGCAGGCGATCGACGTCGCGATCCAGACCGACCGCAAGGTCGCGATCGTCGGGCGCTCGATGCGCAAGAACGTGAACATCGCGCGCAACCTCGGCTACATGGACGTGCCCGAGGGCGTGATCGTGCGGCCGCAGGAGCTCGAGGGTCTGCGCCCCGGCCAGCAGATGATCGTCACGACCGGCAGCCAGGGCGAGCCGATGTCCGCGCTCACGCGCATTGCCTATGACGACCACCCGGCGGTCAAGGTCGAGCCCGGCGACACGGTGATCATCTCGGCGAAGCCCGTTCCCGGAAACGAGCTGCGCGTGCACGACTCGATCAACCGCCTGGCGAAGATCGGCGCGGAGGTGCTGCACCAGGAGATCGCGCCCGTCCACGTCTCCGGCCATGCGTGCGAAGAGGAGATCCGCACCGTGATCGGCCTGCTCCGCCCGAAGGCGCTGATGCCCGTGCACGGAGAGTTCCGGATGCTCGCGGCGCACGCGAAGCTCGGGCGCGAGGCCGGAGTGCCCGCGAACGCGATCGTCATGGCGGAGAACGGCTCCGTGATCGAGCTCTCTCGCGAGGGCGTCCGAGAAGGGGAGCGGATCGAGTCGGGCGTCACGTTCGTCGACGGGCTGAGCGTCGGGGACCTCAGCGACGTCGCGCTCCGCGACCGCCGTCGCCTCTCGGAGGACGGCGTGCTGATCATCGTCGCGACCGTCAACGGCGACGCGTCGGCCGCGCGTCCCGAGCTGATCGCCCGCGGCTTTCCCGAGACCGGGCCGGTGCTCGAGGAGATGCGCGACGAAGCCGCACGCGTCCTGCACGAGCTGCTCCAGAACGACACGGCCGAGATCAAGCTGCATCCAGGAGCATCTGCACGACGCGGTCGGCCAGCTGATCTACGACCGGACGCGGCGGCGCCCGCTGATCCTGCCCGTGGTGGTCGAGGTATGAGCGTCCTCGCCCGCAGGCCCGCCTGGGCCGACGTGATCGCGGAGCACGCCTACGACCCCGTGCTCGCCCAGCGGGTGATCGGCCAGCTCGCGGCGGCGGAGGTCTCCGGGCTCGCGCTCTGCCGGCTGCTCGAGCGGTGGGCGCGGGGCGAGGCCGAGCCGTGCACGCCGGGGCGGCGTGAGGCGGCGCTCCAACGCGCGGCGGAACGCGTCGAGACCGCGCTCGCGGGCCTCGAGGAGCCGCTCGCCCGCTACCTCGTCGAGCTCGAGGCGGACCTGGCGGAGGGCAGGTCGTGGTACGCCCAGCCGACGCACGCCGAGTTCCTCGACTGGCAGCCCGTCCTGCAGCGGGCGGGGGTTCACGCCTCACCCGCGCGTGTCGCGCAGGTCTACCTCGAGCTCGCCGTCCTCGTGCGGGCGCTCGAGGGCCTGTCGAGCGCCGCGCAGTGGCGGAGCGAGGTCGACCCGTCGAGCCTCTGGGCGGGCCTGTTCGACCTCAGGGAGAACCTGCTCGGCCGCGCGCTCGAGGATCTCCGGGCCCTCGCCGCCTAGGAGTTCCCGACAAGGGGAGTCGCGGGCGGCGTCGAATCCGCGCCCATGGCGCGCAAGAAGCGTAAGAGTCCGCTGCGCCCGCGCGTTCCCGCGCGGGTGAAGAAGCGCAGGGGCAAGAAGAGCCAGCGCGGGCACCACCATCCCGAGCTCTGGGGCCTCGTCCTCACGGCCGCCGGGATCTTCCTCGCGACGCTCTTCTGGTTCGGGTGGGAGGGTGGTGTCGTCGGCGGTCCCGTCGAGGACGGCTTGCGCGGCGCGATCGGCGCGGCCGCGTACGTCGCGCCCGCAGCGCTCTTCGTTCTGGGCTTGCTGATGGTCTCGCGCAGCGAGCTCGTCGACGTGAGCCCGTTTCGCACCGGCCTGATCGTCCTCTCGCTCGGGTTGCTGCTCGCGCTCGGCGCCGACCACGGCGGGCTCGTCGGTCGCGCGCTCGAAGGGATCGTCGGCACGCTCCTCGGCTCGACCGGCGCGACGATCGTCGGCGTCACGACGCTCGTCGTCGGTGCGCTGCTGCTCTCAGGCGCGTCGGCCGGTGCGCTCCTCCGCGGATCGGGACGCGCGGTGCGGAGTGCGGCGCGGAACCGCCCGCAGCGCACGATGCCCGTCGCCCGCCCGGCGCCGCAGCCCGTCCTCGAGCCGCACGAGCCGCCCGTCGACGTCCTGCACGACTACCCGGACGTGATCGGCGAGGCGCCGCCGCTCGTCCACGACCTCGAGGAAGCGCAGACGGAGCTGAACGTGCCCGCGATCTTCGAGGACACGCTCGAGTCCCACAGCGACTACGAGCTCCCCGATCGAACCTTGCTGCGGCGCTCCTCGCCGGCCAAGCTCCCCGCGAAGACCGACACGCGCATCGCCGATGCGCTCGTCCTCACGCTCGGCAACTTCGGGGTCGACGCGACGATCGTCGGCCAGATCGCCGGCCCGCGCGTCACCCGCTACGAGCTCCAGCTCGCTCCGGGCACGAAGGTCTCGAAGGTCGCCGCGCTCAAGGACGACCTGAGCTACGCGCTCGCCACGACGGAGATCCGGATCCTGGCGCCGATCCCCGGCAAGCAGGCCGTCGGCGTCGAGGTTCCCAACCTCAGCCCGAACATCGTCACGCTCGGCGACATCTACGACGACCTGCCCGCGACCGCGAGCCCGCTCTCGGTCTGGCTGGGCAAGGACATCTCCGGCAGCTCGGTCTGGACCGACCTCGCGCGGATGCCGCACATCCTGATCGCGGGCACGACGGGCTCGGGCAAGTCGGGCTGCATCAACACGATCCTCACGTCGATCCTGCTTGCGCGCGACGCCGGACGACGTCCGGATGATCCTGATCGACCCGAAGCGGATCGAGCTCGGCTTCTACGAGTCGATCCCGCACCTGCTGACGCCGGTCGTCTCGAACCCGAAGCAGGCGAGCGTGGCGCTGATCAACGTCGTGTCGGAGATGGAGCGCCGCTACGAGAAGCTGAGCATCGTCCGCGCTCGCAGCCTCCCCGAGGCGAACCGCGCGCTCAAGGCGCGCGGCGAGCAGCCGCTCCCGTATCTGCTCGTGGTGATCGACGAGCTCGCCGACCTGATGATGACGAGCCCCCAGGAGGTCGAGGACGCGATCATCCGGCTCGCGCAGAAGTCGCGCGCCGTCGGCATCCACCTCGTGCTCGCGACGCAGCGCCCGTCGGTCGACGTGATCACCGGGATGATCAAGGCGAACGTCCCGTCGCGGATCGCGTTCGCGGTGTCGAGCCAGACCGACTCGCGCGTGATCCTCGACGCGAACGGCGCCGAGAGCCTGCTCGGCCAGGGCGACATGCTCTTCAAGCCGCTCGGCACCTCGCGGCTCCAGCGCGTCCAGGGCGCGTTCGTCACCGAGGAAGAGGTGACGCTCGTCGTCGAGCAGTGCCGCGCCCAGCGCGAGCAGGAGCTCGACGAGTCGCTCCTGGAGGCCCACGACGTCCAGGTCGAGGTGGACGAGGACGGCTTCGACCCCGACGAGGACGCCCTCCTGGACCGGGCGATCGAGATCGTCGTCCAGGCCCAGACGGCCTCCACGAGCCTGCTCCAGCGGCGGCTCCGGGTCGGCTACACGCGGGCCGGCCGCCTGATCGACATGCTGGAGCGCCGCGGGATCATCTCGGGCTACGAAGGCTCCAAGCCCCGGCGGGTGCTGATCTCCGAGGCCGACCTCCAGCGCGTCGCGGTGCCGGACTAACCCGCCCGCCGTAACAGAGTCTCATCTAGGCAGAGGGGCCGGCGGGGGTTAGCATCGGCATGCCCTGACCCGGGCCCACCCACGAAGAGTCAGCAAAGAAAGTCAGGAGGAGTCTGTTGAGTAAGAAGCGTTTTCTGCCGCTCACGGCAGCGGTAGTGCTGGTGGCGGCCCTTGCGGCCGTTCTCGGCGGCACCGGCAGTGCAGCACCGCAGGCCACGACCACCAAGGTCGGTCTCGTCTCCGACGTCGGGAGATTCAACGACAAGTCGTTCAACCAGTCCGCGCTCGACGGCTTGAAGCGCGCACAGAGGATCCTCAAGGTCCAGGGGCGCGCGGTCGAGTCCCGGTCGGCGAGCGACTACATCCCGAACCTCGCGAGCCTTGCGCGTGCGGGCTACAGCCCGACGATCGGCGTCGGCTTCCTGCTCGCCGACGGTGTCAACACCGCCGCGCGGCAGTTCCCGAACAGCCGGTTCGCGATCATCGACTACTCGGTGAAGGCAGCACCGTTCACCGACGCGGCGAAGGGCGTCGCCACGCCCCGGAACGTGCGTGGCCTGACGTTCAACACGAACGAGAACAGCTACATGATCGGGTGCCTCGCAGGTCTGATGACGAAGCGGGCAGGTGGGCCGCAGGTGATCAGCGCTGTCGGTGGCCTCGACATCCCGACCGTGAGCATCTTCATCGCCGGGTATCGCGCCGGCGCGAAGCGCTGCAACAAGGGCATCAACGTCCTGATCGACTTCTCGCAGGACTTCGGTGCTCAGGACAAGTGCAAGGAGCTCGCGCTCAACCAGATCGCGAAGGGCTCGAGGGTCGTCTTCCAGGTCGCCGGCGGTTGCGGCCTCGGTGCGCTCGACGCTGCTCGCGAGAAGGGCCGCTGGGGCATCGGCGTGGACAAGGACCAGTCGAACCTCGGCGCGCACATCCTGACGAGCGCCGTGAAGCGGGTCGACACGGCGGTCTTCCTGACGGCGCAGTCCGCGAAGAGCGGCAAGTTCAAGGGCGGCGTCGACGCCGTCTTCAACCTCAGGAACAACGGCGTCGCGGTCGGCAAGATCAGCCCGCGTGTGCCGAAGGCGTTCATCAAGACGATGAACGCGCTCCGGCCGCTGCTGATCAGCGGCAAGATCAAGGCGCCGAAGAGCCTCTAGTCGGCGGTTGACTCGATGTGAGGAGGGCGGGCGCGATCCCGCCCTCCTCACACGTTTCCCCTGTCCGGGCGAACCGTTTAGGATCGCCCCGGCTAATCAGGGAGAGACGAACGAGGAGGGCTAGTGACGAGTAGGCGTATGTGGCTGTCCGTGCTCACGTTGCTCGCAGCGTTGCTGCTGGCGATGGGCGCGGCCGCCTGCGGCGGCGACGACGACGAAGGTGGTGCGGCGACAACGGCGGAGACACAGGCCGAAGCCGTCACGGCAGGCCTGGTCAGCGACGTCGGCCGCTTCAACGACAAGTCGTTCAACCAGTCGGCGCTCGAAGGCCTGAACCGGGCGAAGGACGAGCTCGGCGCAGAGACGCGGGCGATCGAGTCCCGCGCGGCCGGCGACTACGTGCCGAACCTGTCGTCGCTCGCGCGGCAGAACTACGACGTGACGATCGGCGTCGGCTTCCTGCTCGCGGAGGGCGTCAACACGGTCGCGCGGCAGTTCCCGGACGCGAACTTCGCGATCATCGACTACTCGGTGATGGCGCCGCCGTTCACCGACGCGAAGAAGAACGTCGCGACCCCGGACAACGTCCGCGGCCTGACGTTCGCGACGAACGAGAACAGCTATCTGATCGGCTGCATGGCCGCGATGATGGTCAAGGCGCAGGGCGGCGAGCAGGTGATCTCGGCGGTCGGCGGCCTGGACATCCCGACGGTGAGCATCTTCATCGCCGGCTACCAGGACGGCGCGAAGGCCTGCAACCCGGGCATCAAGGTCCTCATCGGGTTCTCGCAGGACTTCGGTGCGCAGGACAAGTGCAAGGAGCTCGCGCTGAACCAGATCGCCCAGGGCTCGCAGGCCGTGTTCCAGGTCGCCGGAGGCTGTGGCCTCGGCGCCCTCGACGCGGCCAAGGAGAAGGGGAAGTGGGGGATCGGCGTCGACAAGGACCAGTCCGACCTCGGCCCGCACATCCTCACGAGCGCGGTCAAGCGCGTCGACGTGGCGGTGTTCGACACCGTCAAGGCGATCCAGGAGGGCACCTACGAGGGCGGGACCGACGCGCTGTTCAACCTCGAGAACGAGGGCGTCGCGATCGGGACCACCTCCGACAAGGTGACCCAGGACATCCTCGACAAGGTCGACGAGCTGAAGCAGCAGATCATCGACGGCACGATCAAGCCGAAGTCCAGCCTGTAAACCCGGCTCGAAGTGGGGCGGGCCGCATACGGCCCGCCCCTATCTGCTTAGAATCGCCCCGGAGTGGCGTCCGAGACCCCCGTCCTCGAGATGCGCGGCATCACCAAGCGCTTCCCGGGCATCGTCGCGAACGACGCGGTCGACTTCGACCTGCGCCCCGGCGAGGTCCACGCGCTCCTGGGCGAGAACGGCGCCGGCAAGTCGACGCTGATGAACATCCTCTACGGGCTCTACACGCCCGACGAGGGCGAGATCCGCGTGCGCGGCAAGAAGATCGTGATGCACTCCCCGCGCGACGCGATCTCCCAGGGGATCGGGATGGTGCACCAGCACTTCATGCTGATCCCGGTCATGACCGTGGCCGAGAACGTCGTGCTCGCGGACGAACCGCGCCAGGCCGGCGTGCTGCTCGACTACGACGAGGCGGAGCGGCGCGTGCGCGAGCTCGCGGCGCGCTTCAAGTTCGGGATCGACCCGGGAGCGAAGATCGAGAACATCTCGGTCGCGCAGCAGCAGCGCGTCGAGATCCTGAAGGCGCTCTACCGCAAGGCCGACATCCTCATCCTCGACGAGCCGACGGCGGTGCTGACGCCGCCGGAGGCAAAAGAGCTGTTCGAGATCCTGCGCGGGCTGATCGCGGACGGCCTCTCCGTGATCTTCATCAGCCACAAGCTCGACGAGGTGCTCGAGATCTCGGACCGGATCACCACGCTGCGCCGCGGCAAGATGGTCGAGACGATCGACCGCGAGGGCGCGACCGAGGCCGGGCTCGCGAAGATGATGGTCGGGCGCGAGGTGCTCCTGCGCGTGGACAAGAAGCCGCCGCAGACCGGGTGACCCGATGCTGGTCGTGGAAGGCCTGAGCGTCACGGACGATCGCGGCCTGCCGGCCGTGCGCGACGTGTCGTTCGAAGTGCGCGCAGGGGGAGATCGTCGGGATCGCCGGCGTCGACGGCAACGGACAGTCGGAGCTGATCGACGCGCTCGCCGGTCTGCGAAAGCCCGACTCGGGCCGCGTGCTCGTCGGCGGGGAAGACGTCACGAGCGAATCCGTCCGCCAGCACCTCGACGACGGGATCGGCCACATCCCCGAGGACCGTCAGCGGCGAGGCCTCGTGCTCGAGTTCACGCTCGCAGAGAACCTCGCCTTCTTCGCGTACCGGCAGCCGCCCGTGTCGCGCTTCGGCTGGCTGCAGCCCCCGCCGCATGATCGAGCGCGCGAAGGGGCTGCTGACCGCCTACGACGTGCGCGGCGGCGGACCGCAGACGCGGGCAGCGGGCGCTGTCGGGCGGGAACCAGCAGAAGGTCGTGCTCGCGCGAGAGGTCGAGCGTGACCCGAAGCTGCTCGTCGCCGCGCAGCCGACGCGAGGTCTCGACGTCGGAGCGATCGAGTTCGTGCACCGCCGGCTCATCGAGGAGCGCGACGAGGGTCGCGCCATCCTGCTCGTCTCCTTCGAGCTCGAGGAGGTCCTGTCGCTCTCCGACCGGATCCTCGTCGTGTACGAGGGTCGAATCGCCGGCGAGTTCCCGCCGACGGCGACGCAGGAGGAACTCGGGCTCGCGATGGTCGGTGGCACCCGCGAGGCGGCGGCTTGAGCGAGCAGCAAGTTCCGAACAAGCCGACCGGCGGCGACTACGCGCCGAGCACTGCGGCTCGGATGGCCTTCTACCAGCGGGCCGGCGGTGTCATCACCCCGGTGATCACGACGATCTTCGCGTTCTTCATCGGCGGGATCGTCGTTGCGGCAACCGGTCACAACCCCATCTCGACGTACCAGGGGATCTTCGACGGCACCGGTCTGAACTGGTTCTTCCCGTGGGTCTCCGGCGACGAGCGGATCGCAGCCGAGTTCAACATCCAGCAGACGCTGCTCGTGACGACGCCGCTGATCCTCACCGGGCTCGCGGTCGCGTTCGCGTTCCGCTGCGGCATGTTCAACATCGGCGGCCAGGGCCAGTACACGATGGGCGCCATCACGGCGGTGTGGGTGGGCACGACCTGGGCCGGCATGCCCGGCATCCCGCACGCGTTCCTGGCGATCGTGTTCGCGATGCTCGCGGGCGCGCTCTGGGCCGGGATCGCCGGCATCCTGAAGGCGACCGTCGGCGCGCACGAGGTGATCACGACGATCATGCTCAACTGGATCGCGTACTGGGTCGGCACGTATCTCTTCGGGCTCGGCGGGCCGTTGCAGAACGATGCGAACGAGTCCGTGCCGATCTCGAACGACATCGTCCAGAGCGTCAAGCTGCACGTCTGGTGGGGGAACGCGGAGCTGCAAGGGCTGCACATCGGGATCTTCATCGCGATCGCAGCGTTGTTCGCGTACTCGTTCATCCTCAATCGCACGACGCTCGGCTACGAGGTGCGCGCGGTCGGCTACAACCCGGAAGCCGCGCGCTATGCGGGGATCAACGTCGCGCGGAACTACTTCCTCGCGATGGCGATCGCCGGCAGCTTCGCGGGGCTCGGCGGCGCGCTCGACATCCTGGGCTGGCAGTACCGGCTCGGCTCGCTCGACATCCAGACGTCGCAGATCGGCTTCATCGGGATCGCGGTCGCGCTCCTCGGGCGTAACACGGCGATCGGCGTCGGCCTCTCCGCGCTCCTGTTCGGCGCGCTCCTGTACGGGACGTCGACGCGGAGCCTCGACCCCGAGGTCTTCCCGCCGGAGCTCGCCGGGAACCTGACGCTGATGATCCAGGCGCTCGTCCTGCTGTTCGTCGGCGCCGACCTGCTCGTCGTCTACGTCTGGAACCTGCGTCGGAAGCTCCGTCGACGCGACGCCGTGCTCGCGGAGGCTCCCGGATGACCGCGGGGTCGGCCGACCGCCGCGCGAGAGCCTCGCTCGACCGCCTGCCGCGGGGCAACCGGGCCGTCGCGTGGGTCGGCGTGCTGCTCGGGCTGCTCGCGTTCTTCGTCGCGCTGCCGCCGATCGCGCGCGGAATCGCCGGTCTGGCCGGTTCTGTTCGGGTTCCTCGGGATCGCCGCCGGGCTGTGGGCGGTCACGCGCGGCGTCGGCCGGCTCGCCTGGGGCGCGATCGTCCTCGGCGATCGTCGGGATCGGGCTCGGCTACCTCGCCACGCTCTCGGGAGACGCGAAGCTCGACCGGGTCGTGATCTGGTCCGCGCTCTTCGCGGCGATGCTGCGCTACGCGACGCCGCTCGACCTTCGCGGCGGTCGGCGGCATGTTCAGCGAGCGCGCCGGCGTCGTGAACATCGGCCTCGAGGGGATGATGCTGATGGGCGCGTTCTTCGCGATCCTCGCTGCGGACAAGCTCGACTCGTGGCCGCTCGGGATCCTCGCCGCGGCGGTCGCGGGAGGGTTGACGGCGCTGATCCACGCCTTCGTCTCGATCAGCCTCCGGGCCGACCAGATCGTCAGCGGCACGGCGATCAACTTCCTCGCGCTCGGCGTGACCGGCTACTTCTTCATCGACGTCTACGGCGACCAGGGCACCCCGGGCGAGGGGATCCCGCGCATCCCCACGGTCAACCTCGACTTCCTGAGCTCGATCCCGGGAATCGGGACGTTCCTCGAGGACGTCTTCGGAAACCTGAACCTGATGGTCTGGCTCAGCTTCGTGCTGCTCATCGTCTCGTACTTCGTGATCTTCAAGTCACCGGCCGGCCTGCGCCTGCGCGCGGTCGGCGAGCACCCGCGCGCCGCGGACACCGTCGGCATCTCCGTCTATACCACTCGGTATGTCGCGGTCGTCATCTCGGGGATGCTCGCCGCGCTCGGCGGGGCGTATCTCTCGATCGGCTTCCTCGGCTCGTTCAACGAGAACATGACCGCCGGGCGCGGGTTCATCGCGCTCGCGGCGCTGATCTTCGGCAACTGGCGGCCGCTCGGGCTGTTCGGCGCGGCGTTGCTCTTCGGCTTCTCGAGCGCGCTCGCGCAGCGGCTGCCCGAGTACTCGACCTCCGGGGCGGTCCTCTTCCAGGCGCTTCCCTACGTGCTGACCCTGATCGCGGTGGCAGGCGTGATCGGGCGCTCCATCCCGCCCGCAGCCGTCGGGCGACCGTACGTCAAGCAGTAGCCGATGCGGAACGCACCTGCTCTCTGGTCGGTCCTGCTCGGCCTGCTCGCGACCGCTGGCGATCCCCGCGGCCGTGGTGTACGCCGACCGGAGCCCGCGCGTCGAGCTGATCTGGGCCGGCGTCGCCGTGCCCGTGGCCGCGCTCCTCGGGCTCGCGGCGCTGGGTCGCTGCGCGGGCGGGCCGGCGCCGCGCGCAGCTGACCCTGCGCCGCAGCGGCGCCCGGATCGCCGTCGTGGGCAGGTTCCTGGGGCTCTTCGGCCTCCTCTTCGCGGGCACCGGCACGATTTCGCTGGTCGTGTACGCGATCCTCAGCTGGCGGGGCCGTACGTAGGCGAGCCTGCGAATCGGCTCTACAATCGTCAGACATGTTCGAGATCGGCAACAGTCTCCGGGAAGCCCGGCTCCGCCAGAGCCTGGAGTTCTCCGACGTCGAGCGGGCGACCAAGATCCGCCCGAAGTACCTGCGCGCGCTCGAGGACGAGCAGTTCGAGCTGCTCCCCGCGCAGACGTACGTCAAGGGGTTCCTCAACACGTACGCCGAGTTCCTCGGCCTCGACGGTCAGCTCTACGTCGACGAGTACAACTCGCGCTACGTCACGCGGGAGGAAGAGGAGCCGTTCCGGCCTCGCCGGAGCACGCCGGGCCCACGTAACCGTCGGCTCGAATCGAGCGTCGTGCTCGTCACGCTCGTCGGGATCGCGGTCGTCTTCGGGCTCGTGATCGCGGCGTGGAAGTCCGGCGACGACTCGCCGAACACGAACGCGCCGATCGCCGACACCGGGCTGCGCGCACCCGCCGAGCGCGTCCTGGTCGTGCGCGGCACGCGCGGCGCGACGCGGATGGAGGTGCGTCGCAACTCGCAGGAAGGCGAGCTCGTCTTCTCCGGCACGATTCCGAACGGGCGAGAGCAGTCGTTCAAGATCGGGCGGAAGCTCTGGCTCTACGTGCAGCGTCCTGCGGCCGTCGACCTGGTCGTCAACGGGCGCGCAACGCGCGCACCGGCACGCTTGCTCTTCGTCGACGCCTCGGGCGTCGAGCGCGCGCCCGCCGCGAATTGACGCGCCCGCGGGCGCTCCTCGTCGTCACCGGCAGCGAGCTCGTCCGCGGAGAGCGGACCGACCGGAACGGCCCGTTCCTCGCGCGGGAGATCCTCGAGCGCGGGCTCGAGCCGGCGCGGATCACGATCGTCGGCGACGGAGAGCACGAGCTCGAGGCGGCGCTTCGGGAAGGGCTCGCCGCGGACCTCCTCGTCACGTCGGGCGGCCTGGGCCCGACCCACGACGACCGGACGGTCGAGCTGCTCGCGCGCGTCACTGGGCGCGAGCTACGGGTGGACGACGATCTCGCACGCGGAAGATCGAGCGGGTCTCGCGAGGCGTCGCCGAGCGGCTGCGGCGCCCCTACGCGGACTTCGAGCCCGGTGTACGGAAGCAGGCATCGGTGCCGGACGGCGCCGCGTCGGTCGGGCTCGCGGGCACCGCGCCGGGCCTGGTGCTCGAGCACCGCGGGACGGTCGTCGTGGTGCTGCCCGGGCCGCCCGGCGAACTGCAGCGGCTCTGGGCCTCGGCGGTCAAGTCTGAGCCGATGCTGGAGTTGCTCGCGCGAGCCCGTCCTCCGGGGCGACGGGTGCTCCGGCTCTTCGGCGTGAGCGAGTCCGCCGTCGCGCGCGCGCTCGAGGAGGCAGGCGGCGAGCCCGAGGGCGTCGAGGCGACGATCTGCGCGCGCGACTTCGAGATCCACGTCGACCTCGTCGTCGACCCGGGCGCGGAGAGCGCGGCGGACGCGCTCGAGTCCGCGCTCGCCGGCTCGCTCGAGCGCTGGCTGTTCGCCCGCGACGAGCGGACGATCGAGGAGCACGTGCTCGCGCTCTGCCGCGCGCGCGGGCTGACGCTCGCGACGGCCGAGTCCTGCACGGGAGGCCTCGTGGCGGAGCGGCTGACGCGGGTGCCCGGCTCGAGCGACGTCTTCCTCGGGGCGATCGTCGCCTACTCGGACGAGGTGAAGGCGGCGCAGCTCGGCGTCCCGGAGGCGCTGATCCGCGAGCACGGTGCGGTCTCGGCCGAGGTCGCCGCGGCGCTGGCGTCAGGCGCGCGTGAGCGGCTCGGCGCGGACGTCGCGGTCGGGATCACCGGCGTCGCAGGGCCAGGGGGCGGTACGCCGGAGAAGCCGGTGGGCCTCTGCTACGTCGCCGCCGAGACGCCGGACGCGTCCCGGGTGGTCGACTTCAGCTACCCGTCCGACCGCGAGGCGGTGCGCTCGCGGGCGGCCGCCGCTGCGCTCCACCTGGTCCGGCGGCTCTTGACACAGACCTGACACACGCACGTCACACCTCGCCCGCTACCGTCGATCCCGGTGCACGGCTTCGCCTCTTCTGCGCGCTGCGGCTGCCCGACGACATCGTCGAGCCCCTCGCCGCCTGGCAGCAGCGCGAACTCGGCCGGCGGGTCGTGCCCCCCGAAAACCTCCACATCACGCTCGCCTTCCTCGGCTCCCGGCCCGGAAGCGACCTCGAGCCGGTGGCCGGGGCGCTGCGGGACGCCGCCGCCCGGGCCGAGCGCCCGGAGCTCGAGGTGCTCCGCTACCTGGAGACCAGGAGCGTCGGGATGCTCGTCTGCGACGACCGGGGCGGGCGCGCCGCGGCCCTCGCCGACGACCTGTTCGGGCGTCTGGAGGCCCTCGGCGTCTACAAGCGGGAGTGGAGGCCCTGGTTGCCCCACGTGACCGTGACGCGCTTCCGCAGCCCGCTCGGGCTCGACCCGGAGCTCCCCGAGCTCGGGCGGTTCAGTCCGTCCGACGCGGCTGTTTACCTGTCTCGGCTGCACCCATCCGGGGCGCAGTACGAGGTTCTCGAATCGTTTGGGCTAGGAGGCTGAAGAGTGGATCGCGAGCAAGCACTGGACACCGCCCTCGGGCAGATCGAGCGACAGTTCGGCAAGGGCTCGGTCATGAAGATGACGGACGCCGCGGCCGTGAACGTCGGCTCGGTTTCGACGGGCTCGCTCTCGCTCGACCTCGCTCTCGGGATCGGTGGTCTGCCGCGAGGGCGCGTCGTCGAGATCTTCGGCCCGGAGTCGTCGGGGAAGACGACGCTCGTCTACCACGTGATCGCCGAGGCGCAGCGCCGCGGCGGGATCTGCGCGTTCATCGACGCCGAGCACGCGATGGACCCGGCGTACGCGAAGCGGATCGGCGTGAACATCGACGACCTCCTCGTCTCGCAGCCCGACACCGGCGAGCAGGCGCTCGAGATCTGCGAGCTGCTCATCCGCTCCGGCGCGCTCGACGTCGTCGCGATCGACTCCGTTGCGGCGTTGACGCCGAAGGCCGAGATCGAGGGGGAGATGGGCGACTCGCTCCCCGGCATCCAGGCGCGGCTGATGAGCCAGGCGCTCCGCAAGCTCGCCGGCACGCTCAACCGCACCGACACGATCTGCATCTTCACGAACCAGCTGCGCGAGAAGATCGGGGTCATGTTCGGCAGCCCGGAGGTCACGCCGGGAGGCCGCGCGCTGAAGTTCTACGCGTCGATCCGTCTCGACATCCGCCGGATCGAGACGCTGAAGGAAGGCGTCGAGGCGATCGGCAACCGCGTGCGCGTGAAGGTCGTCAAGAACAAGGTCGCGCCGCCGTTCAAGCAGGCCGAGTTCGACATCATCTACGGCTCGGGGATCTCCTGGGAAGGCACGGTGGTCGAGGCCGGGGTCGACAAGAAGGTGATCCAGAAGTCGGGCTCGTACTTCAGCTTCGACGACGAGCGGCTCGGCCAGGGCCGCCACAACGCGGCGGCGTTCCTCCGCGAGCATCCGGACGTGACGCAGAAGATCCTCGGGGCGCTGCAGCGGGAGGCCGGGCCGGACCAGGTCGTCTCCGCGCGGCTCCTGCCGATCGCCGAGGGTGACGCCGCCCCGGTCCAGGCCGAGGCCGCCGAGCCGGCGGCTCGAGCCCGAGAAGGCGGCCAAAGAGCCCGAGAAGGTCAAAGAGCCGGCGTAATGCCTGTCGTCAGCGGGCTCCGCGAGCTTCCAAGCGGCCGGGTCGCCGTCGAGCTCGACGGAGCGCGCTGGCGGACGGTTCCGGCGGAGGTCCTCGTCCGCGTGCGGCTCGGCGTGGGGGAGGAGCTCGACCGCCCTCGGGCGCGCGAGCTCGCTCGCGAGCTGCGCCGCGCTCGCGCGGTCGACACCGCCCTCCGGGCGGTCTCGCGCCGCGAGCAGTCCACCGCCGAGCTCGACCGCCGGCTCCGGCAGCGAGGGTTCGCGCCGGGGCTTCGCGAGGAGACACTCAACCGCCTGGAGCACGTCGGGCTCGTCGACGACGAGCGCTATGCGATGCGCCGGGCGGAGTCGCTCTCCGAGCGCGGCCAGGGGGACGAGGCGATCCGCTGGCGCCTCGAGCGCGACGGGGTCGCCCGGGAGACCGCCGCGAAGGCCGTGGCCGCCCTGCCGCCCGAGCGGCAGCGCGCTCGGCTCGTCGTGGCAGCGCAGGGCACGGGGCTCCGGACCGCCCGCGAGCTCGCCCGGAGGGGCTTCGGCGAGGACGCGGTCGAGGAGGCGCTTGGCGAGGTCGTTGCGGACGCGCCCTGAGGCGCGGTAGACTCCAAGAGCTTCATCCGACATTTTTCCTGCATACGGGCATTTTCCGTTGATCCGAAACCGAGCATTCTCTGACGTTCGAGCGATCTAGAGGCTTTTGAACCACCCCGAGCGAACGAGCTGAACATCCCACTGACGGCGACGCGCTAGCGTCGCGGCGAGGCGGTGTGCTCCCGCCCTCGCCGACTTCGGAGCCCCTGTGGCGATCACTGCCGGGTGGGCTGACAACCGAACTCGGCCTCCGAGGTGCTGGAACGTTGCTCGTCGTCGCGGGAATCGCAATCGGGATCGTGGTGGGCGTGGCCGCCGCCGTGGTCACGATCGCGATGCTGGAGAAGAGCCGCCTCGGCGAGCTCCGTCGGCGCCGGACGCTCCTGATCACCGAGGCCGAGCGGGAGGCGGAGGCGATTCGCCGCGAGGCGCAGATCGAAACCCGTGAGCGCGAGCTGACCCTGCGCGCCCAGATCGAGGACGAGGTGCGGACGCGCCGCTCGGAGATCGGGCGGACGGAAGAGCGGATCGCGACGCTCGAGCTGGACCTCGACCGCAAGCTGACGGAGCTGTCGCGCCGCGAGCAGGGCGTGAACGACCGCGAGCTCGCGTCGAAGGAGCTGCACGAGGAGCTGAAGCGCGCGAAGGAGCAGGAGCAGCACGTGCTCGAGAAGCTCGCGGGCATGACGCAGCCGGAGGCGCGCACGTATCTGCTCGACCGTTCGGAGGAGCTCGTGCGCCACGAGCTCGCTCGCCGCGTGCGGCAGCTCGACGAGGAGGCCCGCGCGGAGTCGAAACGCCGCGCACGAAACCTCGTCGCCGACGCGCTGCAGCGGGTCGCCGCCAGCCACGCCGCCGAGACGACGGTCTCGATGGTCGAGCTGCCGAGCGACGACATGAAGGGGCGGATCATCGGCCGCGAGGGCAGGAACATCCGCGCGCTCGAGCACCTGACGGGCGTCGACTTCATCATCGACGACACGCCGCAGGCCGTCGTGCTCTCCTCGTTCGACGGGATCAGGCGCGAGATCGCGAAGCTGACGCTCCAGAAGCTCATCGAGGACGGGCGCATCCATCCTGCGCGGATCGAGGAGACGTACTACCAGTCGAAGTCGGAGCTCGACGATCTCGTCCAGCAGGCCGGCGAGCAGGCGGTCTTCGAGGCGAACTGCGGCGACTTCCACCCCGAGCTCGTCAAGATCCTCGGCCGGCTCCGCTACCGGACGAGCTACGGGCAGAACGTGCTCAAGCACACGCTCGAGGTCGTGCACCTCGCCGGCGTGATGGCGACCGAGCTCGAGGCGGGGATCAAGACGGTCAAGCGCGCGGCGCTGCTCCACGACGTGGGCAAGGCGATGACGCACGAGGTCGAGGGTTCCCACGCACTCATCTCGGCGTCGCTCGCGCGGCGGTACAACGAAACGCAGGGCGTCGTGCACGCGATCGAGGCGCACCACTACGAGGTCCAGCCGCAGACCGTCGAGGCGGTGCTGCTGATCTCGGCCGACGCGATCTCGGCCGCGCGTCCGGGTGCGAGGGGCGAGAGCCTCGAGCACTACATCAAGCGACTGTCCGCGCTCGAGCAGCTCGCCGAGGCGCACAGCGGGGTCGAGCGCGTCTACGCGCTGCAGGCGGGTCGCGAGATCCGCGTGATCGTCAAGCCGAACGAGGTCGACGACGACGAGGCGGCGCTGCTCTCGCACGAGATCGCGCGGGAGATCGAGGACAACCTCGAGTACCCGGGTCAGGTCAAGGTGACCGTGATCCGCGAGTCGCGCGCGATCGACGTGGCGCGTTAGGTGCGCTTGGCGAGCGCGGCGGAGACGCCGAGCCCGACGAACACGCTGCCCGACGCGTAGCGCAGGAACCGGCGGCGCTGCCTGAGCCAGCGGGCGAGCGTGCCCGCGGTGACCGCGTACAGCCCGTCGGTGAGAAACCCGAGCACGACGAAGGTCAGCCCGAGGACGAGCACCTGCGTCCAGACGGTCCGGCTCGGGTCGACGAACTGCGGCAGGAAGGCGAGGAAGAACAGCGCCGTCTTCGGGTTGAGCACGTTCACGACGACACCCTGGGTGAAGAGGCCGGCGAGCGGCGCGTCGCGCGGCGCGAGGAGCTCCGACGGCTCGCGAGTCAGCAGCCGGCGGATCCCGACGTAGATGAGATAGGCGGCGCCTGCGTACTTGACGACGCTGAACGCGATCGCCGACGAGACGATGATCGCCGAGAGCCCGACCGTCGCGGCGGCGACGTGCACGAGCGTCCCGAGGTGGACGCCCGCGACCGAGACGAGCCCGGCCAGGCGGCCGTGCTCCGCGCTCTGGGAGACGATGTAGAGCACCGCCGGCCCGGGAATCAGCAGGATCGCGAGCGCCGCTCCGGCGAACAGGGCCAGGGAATGCGAATCCGGCATGGCTACCATTGTCGCACCGGTGCGGCGCTACCACGTCACGACGTTCGGCTGCCAGATGAACGCCCACGACTCGGAGCGGATCAAGGGCATGCTCGAAGAGCTCGGGCTCGGGGAGTCGTCGTCGCCGAGGACGCGGACGTGCTCGTCTTCAACACGTGCACGATTCGCGAGAAGCCCGACACGCGGCTCGCCGCGCACCTCGGCAACGCGAAGATGCTCAAGGAGCGCGATCCCGAGCGCGTGATCGCCGTCGGCGGTTGCTACGCCGAGGCACAGCGCGAGCGGATCTTCGGCCAGTACCCCTTCGTCGACGTCGCGTTCGGTCCGGGCTCGATCTCGCACCTCGGTGAGTGGCTCGGGGCGGGCGGGACCGGCGTCGCGCGTTCGAGCTTCGGGATCGCGGAGGAACGCGGCTTCGCCGCCGCATTGCCGATGCACCGGGAGCGGAGCTTCCAGGCCTGGGTGCAGGTCTCGATGGGCTGCAACTCCAAGTGCGCCTACTGCATCGTTCCCGCCGTCCGGGGCCGCGAAGCTCAGCCGCCGGCCGGGGGAGATCGTCGCCGAGGTGACGCGGCTCGCAGCCGAGGGAGTCAAGGAGCTCACGCTGCTCGGCCAGAACGTCAACTCGTGGGGTCGCGACCTCCGTCCCGACATCGACACCGAGTTCGGCGAGCTGCTCAGGGCCTGCGACGCGATCGAAGGAATCGAGCGGATCCGCTTCACGAGCCCGCATCCGAAGGACTTTCGGGAGCCGGTGATCGCCGCGATCGCGGAGTGCGCGTCCGTGTGCGAGCACGTGCACCTGCCGCTGCAGTCCGGCTCGACGCGAGTCCTGAAGGCGATGCGTCGCACGTATTCGCGTGAGCGCTACCTCGCGCTCGTCGAGCGGCTGCGGGACGCCATCCCGGACCTCGCGCTCGGCACAGACATCATCGTCGGGTTCCCGGGCGAGACCGAGGACGACTTTCGCGAGACGCTCGAAGTCGTGGAGGCTGTGCGCTACGACAGCGCGTTCACGTTCGTGTACTCGCCGCGACACGGCACGGAGGCTGCGTCGATGGCGGCTCAGGTCCCCGACGACGTCAAGCGCGAGCGGATCGAGCGGCTCGTCGAGCTCGTCCAGAAGATCGCCCGTGAGCGCAACGAGGCTCGCGTCGGAAGCATCGAAGAGGTGCTGGTCGAGGGTGCCAGTCGTACCGACGACGCGCGTCTGCGTGGGCGTACGCGACGCAACACGATGGTCCACTTCAGCGGCGACGCGGCTCCCGGTGAGCTCGTCGCGGTCGAGATCGAGAGCGCAACCTCCACGACGCTCGGCGGGCGACGGGCGGCGCTCGTCGCCGCATGAACCGGCGCCGCGCCTGGATCGCGGCGCAGCTGCTCTTCGTCGTCGCGCTCGTCCTCTTCCTCGGGTTTGCCCTGCGGGACACCTGGGCGGACGCCGGCCCGAGGCTGCGTGACGCCGACCCCCGTGACCTGCTGATCGCGACCGCCCTGATCGCGGCCTACTACTGCCTGTTCGTGGTCGGGTGGCAGTGGATCCTTCGTGCGCTGGACATTCGGGTCTCGTACGCGGTTGCGCTGCAGTCGGAGATGGCGTCCATGCTCGCGAAGTACGTTCCGGGTGGGATCTGGACGCCGGCCGCACGTGTCGTGTGGCTCCGGAAGGCGGGCGTCGACGCGGCGACGCCGCTCGTGCTGTCGTCGATCTTGCTCGAGGCCGGGCTCTCGGCGATCTCGGGCGTCGGTGTGTTCGTCGCCGGCATCGCGATCATCGGCGGTGCCGACGCGCCGCTCCTGCCGCTCATCCTCTTCACGGCGGTCGTCACGGTCGCGCTGCACCCGCGGATCTTTCGCTGGCTCGCCGCGCGGATGTTCCGGCCGTTCGGCGGGGTCGACCTGCCGGAGCTCCCGTACCGCGTGCTGATCGGACTGCTCGTCTACTACGCGTTCTCCTGGATCGTCGGCGGCGCCGGTTTCCTCTTCATCATTCGCGCGCTCGGCGGCGACGCCGGCCCCGAAACGATCGTCTTCCTCGGGGGAACCGCCGCGGTCGGCGCGATCGTGGCGGTGCTGTCGGTCATCGCGCCCTCGGGGCTGGGCGTCCGCGAGGCGTCGATGTACGGGCTCGTGCTTGCAGTCGCGCCGAGCGGCATCGCGCTCGGCGCGGTCGTCCTGAACCGAATCGTGATCACGGTCGTCGAGGGGTTGCTCCTCCTCGTTGGCGGGCTCCTCTGGCGGCGTCGCCGCGCAGAGCTGCAGCAGCGCGCCCGTGACGCCGTAGTGGTCGTCGGCGTCTTCGGCCCGACCGCGTCCGGGAAGACGGACGTCGCCGAGGCCCTCGTCGACCTGCTCGACGGCGAGCTCGTGTCCGCCGACGCGATGCAGGCCTACCGAGGCCTGCCGATCCTGACGAACCAGTCGGAGCGGCCGACGCGGCTCGTCGGGATCTGGCCGCTCGACCACGAGGCGTCGGTCGGCGAGTATCAGGAGCTCGCTCAGGCCGCGATCGACGAGCTCGTCGCCGCCGGGCGGATGCCGGTGGTCGTGGGCGGGACCGGTCTGTACCTGCGCGCGGCGCTCGCGGGGCTCGAGCTTCCGCCGCCCGCGCCTGCGGCCGTGCGCTCCCGGCTCGAGCGGCTGTACGACCGCGCTCGGCCCCGAGCGAGCGCACGCCGCGCTGGCCGAGCGTGACCCCGCCGCAGCCGCGCGCGTTCACGCGAACGACCGGCGTCGGGTCGTCCGGGCACTCGAGCTCGCCGAGCTCGGGGCATCGCTCGCGCCGGCCTCGGACACGCTCTGGGGCGGGGGGTACCGGCATCCGACGCTCGTCGTCGGGCTCGACGTTCCGCGCGACGAGCTCGCCTCGCGGATCGAGGCTCGAACGCGCTCGATGGTCGAGCGCGGCGTCGTCGAGGAGGCGCGAAGCGCGCTCGCGGGCTCGGTCTCCCAGACCGCGCTCACGATCCACGGGCTGCGGGACTTCGCCGAGCTGCCGCTCGAGGAGGCAGTCGAGACGTACAACCGGCGCGTGCGACGCTACGCCGCCTACCAGCGGAAGTGGATGCGCCGCATCCCCGGCGTCGTCATCATCGACGCGAACCGACCTGCGACCGAGGTGGCCGATGAGATCGTCGCGCTGGCACGCGCACGGGAACGTGTACCTGGTGACGGAGCCGTGCGGGCTGACGGCTGAGCGCGTGCGCGAGCTCGTCGGCGACGCGGACGGCATCCTCGAGGTGGCGGACGACGGCGAGGTCGTGATCTGGAATCCCGACGGCTCGCAGGCAGAGATGTCGGGCAACGGCACGCGCATCGCCGCTCGCTGGCTCGCGGAGCGGACCGGCGAGAGCGTTCTCACGCTGCGCGTGGGCCCGCGCGTCGTCGTCGCGCGGATGCTCGGCGGGGACGAGGTCGAGCAGGAGCTCGGCGAGGTTCGGGTCGGCGCGCCGGAGGTGGTCGACGGCGTGGAGTTGATCGCGGTCGACGTCGGAAACCCGCACGCGGTCGTCCTCGGCGATCCGGCGGAGCTCCCGGTCCTCGGCCCGCGGCTCGAGACACACGAGCGCTTCCCGAACCGCACGAACGTGCAGGTGGCGCGCGTGGACGCCCCCGGCGAGGTGACCGCGCGCGTGTGGGAGCGGGGGGTGGGCGAGACGAGCGCGTCAGGGACGAGCGCCGTCGCGGTCGCGGCGGCAACGCACCCGGACGGCGGTGAGGTGGTCGTCCACTTCCCGGGCGGCGACCTGCACGTCCGCCTCGAGGGCGGCCGCGCCTACCTGCGCGGCTCGGCCGCCCCGGTGGACGAATCGTCACAAGATCGGCACGAAGACCGCGGCACCGGCCCGCTACCCTGAGCTCCCCCGGGTGGGTGGGGGTTAGGGATGGGAACGGCCCTCCGACCGCGCCCGCCAGGCCTCGGCCATTCGGATCCTGTCCAGCATCGTGGGATGCGTGCCGAAGAGGGCGGATGCCCACGCGGGCGGTGACGGGTCGGCGAGCGCGAACTCCGTGAAGTGCACGAAGAGGTGCCGCGCGCCGTCGGGATCCTCGGTCGTCTCGAGCGCGACCCAGTCGGCTTCCGACTCCATCCTGCGGCCGAGCACGTTGAAGAGCGGCTGCGCGGCCAATGCTGAGCGCGACGAAGACGAACAGCGCAACCGGCACCGCTTGCGCCTCGCGCAGCGAGCCGCGTCGCCGAGTTGCGAGCGCGATCAGGAACGTCCCGGGAATCGCGAAGATCGCGTACCAACCGACGCCTTTCCAGATGTGCTCGCGCGAGTGGTGCGCGATCTCGTGCGCGAGCACCATCCGCACCTCGTCGTCTGCGAACCGGCCGTCGAGCAGCGTGTCCCAGATGAAGACCTTGCGCGAGGAGTCCATGCCGGCGGCGAACGCGTTCGGCGAGTCGGTGTACGAGCTGACCTCTTCGACGCGAACCGGGATCGGCTCGGTGCCCTGCTCGTGCGCGTACTCGCGCGCCGCCGCCAGCAGCGCCGGGTCGCGCATCGGACGGTCGTCGGGAACCAACCAGGGATACGTGAACGAGAAGAGGACGTACAGCGCGACGAACGTCGGCGCGCCGGCGACCCACCAGCGTCCGCGCAGCACCTGCGCGAAGCCCATCACGATCACCAGCGCAAGGCAGATGAAGCCGAACTCGCCTGCGAGGCTGAGCCAGTACGCGAGCAGCCACTCGAGGTACCCGACGTCGTCGGCAACGTCGTAGCGCCGCGCCCACCAGAGCTCCGCCAGCCCGAACGGGATCTGCGTGATCCAGAGGATCCCGAGGCCGAGCATCCCGAGCAGCATCCCCGTGCCGATCCGCCCGGCCGCCGACTCGCGCGCGAGGCGGTGTCCACGCCAGGCGTACAGCCCGAGGACGATCAGCACGACGACCATCGACGCGAGCGCGTTCCAGTGGAGGAACGTCTCGAAGTGCTGCGCCTCGCGGAGCTGTGCCGGATCGAAGACCTCGCGCTCGTCGAGCGGAGGCAACCTCAGGTCGTCCGGAACCTTCGTCGGCCAGAGCGCCCACGCGCCGAGCGCCGCGCCTGCGATCAGGACGAGCGCGACGAGGACGTGCTCAGGCCGGCGCATCGACCGGCGCGGGCAGCGGCTCCGCCCACGAGGTCTCGACCGGCTCGAGCGTCGGCGGCCCGCTGAACGGATAGCGGCCCGTCACGAGCATCCCGTACGCGACTGACCTGCGCGTTGTAGCGAAGCGCGTGCGCGCCTGCGTTCCGCAGGCCCTCGGGCATCCGCCCGATCGCGAGCGCGGCGAACCAGCCGCCGATCCCGACCGCGAACAGCAGAACGCGTTGAGCGCGCCGTTCAGCGATGAACGCGGGCAACGCGAGGAAGAACCGGAACAAGGTGACCCAGCGGCTCTGCCGATCCGGCGGCGCGACGTGCACGTCGACCGGGTAACCCGGGCTTGCCGGTGAAGCCCGGGAACGGGTTCGCGACCATGAAGAGGAACGCGCCGACGTGGGTCTGGTACCGGATGTACGCCGCGAGGAAACGGTGCAGCGGCGCTGCGGGGCGGCCCGTCGCGAGGGCGAAGAACCACTGGCCGACGACCGCGAAGACCGCGACGATTCCCCAGAGCAGCAGCCAGACCATGTGCGGCACGGTGAGGAAGAGGCGGAAGAAGGTCGTCAGCCGCGAGCGGCGGCGGTCGTCGTCGACGGCGAGTGCGATCGGGTGCGCCGGTGTCGGGTCCGGCTGAGGCGGGAAGCGTCGGGTCGCTGGTCGGGTACGTCGGGGTGACGAGCAGGAGGTACGCGAACGTCTCGGCCGTGTAGCGGAGCCCGTACGCCGCGACATTGCGAAGGCCGTGCGGCATCTCGCCCCGTGCCAGGCAGGCGAACCAGCCGAGGAACGCGACGATCAGCACGACCCCGCTGATCACGACCCCTCCCCCGGTGCTGCCCGCGGAGCCGCCCCCGTTCACGAGCGTCAGGAAGAAGAGCGCTGGCAGCGCGAGCAGGAAGCGGAACCCGGCGGTGAGCCTCGGCTGCCGCTCCGCCGCGTCCAACTCGACGTCGATCGGGTAGCCGGTGCTCGCCGAGAAAGCCCGGAAAGGGATTCGCCGCGAGCGCCAGGTAGGCGCCGACGTGGGTCGCGTACCGGATGTAGGCGACGTGGAAGCTCTGCAACGGGTCAGCCGGCCGCGCGCGGACGACGGTCACGAACCACTGCGCGATCGCGGTGAAGAAGACCGCGAACGTCCACAGCCCCAGCCACACGAAGTGCGGGATCGCGAGGAAGAACCGGAAGAAGACCGTGAGCCGCGAACGACGCCGGTCGTCGTCGACGACAAGGCGAACGGGGCGAACGTTCACGTCGCGATCCCGTGTTCGCGCAGCGCGTCGTTCAGGCTCGTCTTCAGGTCGGTCGATTCGTTGCGCGTGCCGACGATCAGCGCGCACGGGATGTCGAACGTCCCCGCCGGGTAGTCCTTGGCGCGCGTTCCCGGGATCACGACCGAGCGCGGCGGCACGTAGCCTCGATGCTCGACGGGCTCCGAGCCGGTCACGTCGATGATCGGGATCGACGACGTCAGGACGACGTTCGCGCCGAGCACGGCGCGCTCTCGCCGACGATCGGTCCCCTCGGTGACGATGCAGCGCGAGCCGACGAACGCGCCGTCCTCGACGATCACCGGGCGCGCCCCCGGCGGCTCGAGAACGCCGCCGATGCCGACCCCGCCGGCGAGGTGGACGTCGGCGCCGATCTGCGCGCACGAGCCAACCGTCGCCCAGGTGTCGACCATCGTGCGCGGCCCGACCCAGGCGCCGATGTTCACGTAGCTCGGCATCAAGCACGACATCGGGCGACAGGAACGACCCGAAGCGCGCGGCCGCAGGCGGCACCACGCGGACGCCGCGCTCGGCGTAGTCGCGCTTCAGCGGAATCTTGTCGTGGTAGAGAAACGGGCCGAGCTCCACCGGCTCCATCTTGCGGAGCCGGAAGTAGAGGAGGATCGCCTTCTTCACCCACTCGTTGACGATCCACTCGTCGCCGTGCTTCTCCGCGACCCGAAGCTCGCCGCGGTCGAGAGCCGCGATCGTCTCCTCGACCACGCCCGCCCGCGCGGGGTCGAGGTCCGCCCAGAGCTGCTCGATCTCCGCTTCGGCGCTCAGAGGACGTCCTCGAGAACGGCGACCGCCTCGGCGCACTCGGCCTCGGTCGGCACGAGCGCGAACCGGACGTAGCCTTCGCCCGCGGGCCCGAAGTACGACCCCGGCGCGACGACGACGCCGTGCTCGAGCAGCCGCTCGGCGAACGAGACGGACGTCTCGTCACCGGGAGTCTCGACCCAGAGGTACATCGTCGCGCGACTCCCGGCGAGGGCGATCCCCTTGCGCGCGAAGAGGTCGACGAAGAGCGCGCGCTTTCGGCCGTACAGCGCGCGGTTGCGCTCGACGTGCTCCTCGTCGCCCCAGGCGGCGATCGCCGCGCGCTGGACGAACACCTGCGGCGCGGTCCCGACGTTCGGCCGGAACTTCCGCAGCGCCTCGATCACGTCCTCGTTCGCGGCGATGAACCCGCAGCGATAGCCGGTCATCGACGAGCGCTTCGAGAGCGTGTTGAAGACGACCATGTTGCGCCGGTTCGCGACCTGGAGCGCGGACGCCGGCGGCTCGTCGAACCAGAGCTCGGTGTACGCCTCGTCGGAGCAGACGAGCACGTCGTGCTCGAGCGCGATCTCCGACAGCCGCTCGTAGAACTCGAGCGGCGCGACGGCACCCGTCGGGTTGTTCGGGTAGCAGACCCAGACGAGCGCCGTGCGCGACCACGTCTCGTCGTCGACGGCGTCGAGGTCCGGGAGGAAGCCGTTCTCCTCGCGCAGCGGCAACGTGCCGATCTCGGCGCCTGCGAAGAGCGCGCCGCGCTCGTAGACCGGGTAGCCGGGCTCGGGCAGGAGCACGAGGTCCTTGCCTGCGGCCGCGTCGAGCACGACCTGCGCGAAGAGGAAGATCGCCTCCTTCGAGCCGTACGTCGGGATCAGCTCGCTGTCGGGGTCGAGCTCGACCCCGAAGCGGCGTCGCGCCCACGCGGCGATCGCCTCGCGGAGCTCGGGCAGGCCGACCGCGGTGGGGTACCCGGTCGCCTCGTCGAGCGCGGCCGTCAGCGCCGCCTTGATCAGCGGGTCGGTCGGCTCGCGCGGATCGCCCATCCCGAAGTCGAAGATGCGGACGCCTTCGGCCGCCTTCCTGCGCTTCGCCTCCTCGATCCGGACGAAGGGATAGACGGCCTGGGCGGCGAGGACGGGGGAGACGTGCACGCCTGGAGCCTAGGGGCTCAGGAAGACGCGAAGCGCCTCGAAGCTGCGCTCGAGCGCGGAGATCTCGATCTGCTCGTCGCGCGTGTGCGCGTAGCGCGGCGCCCCGGGCCCGAAGTTGACCGCGTCGAGGCCGCGCTCGGCGAACTGCGCGACGGGCGTCCACGCCTGCTTGGGCGTGATCGGGAACCCGCCGGCGTCGCGAAGGCGTTGCAGGAGCTCGTTTGCGACCGCGACCGGCGCCGACGGGGAGTGACTGAGGATCTCGACGTCGTCGCCGGCCAGCTCGCGCAGCCGAGCCTCGGCCTCGGCCCGCGTGCGGTGCGGCGCGTAGCGGAAGTTCAGCGTCGCCTCGACGAGGTCCGGCACGACGTTGTCCGCGCGTCCGCCCTCGATCCGCGTCAGGCTGAGCACCTCGCGAAACGGCAGCCCCTCGACCTCGACGTCGTGCGGCGCCAGTCCCGCAACGCGCGCGAGCCCTGCCACGGCGAGGTCGATCGCGTTCACGCCGAGCCACGGCCTCGCGGTGTGCGCGCTTCGGCCGACGAAGCGAAGCCGCGCGTTCACGTTGCCGACGCACCCGACCTGGAGCTCGTTGTCCGTCGGCTCGAGGACGACCACGAGCTCGGCGTCGTCGATCAGCCCGGCGTCGAACAGCCGGGGGAGCGGGCTGTGCTCGACCGAGATCTCCTCGCGCGGGAAGAAGAGGAACGCCGGATCGAGCGCGAGCGCAGCCGCCGTCGCGGCCCAGCGCGCGAGCTCCACCATCACCGCGAGCCCACCCTTCATGTCGCTCGCGCCGAGGCCGTGCACCGCGCCGCCGTCGATCCGACCCGGCAGGTTGTCGTTCGCCGGGACGGTGTCGAGGTGGCCGGCGAAGACCACGAGCGGCCGCTCGACCGCCGGACGCCGGAAGAGCAGCGTCAGATCGTCGTCGTAGACGAGGTCCAGCGGGACCGAGGCACGGACGAGCTCCGCCAGGCTCTCCTCGTGCCGGCTCTCGGAAGGGACGTCGACGAGCTCGAGCGTTCGCGCGGCGAGGTCGAGGGGCACTCGGGGATTCTGCACGGGCCGGGGCATAATCCGTCTCGTGACGCAGCGACAGCCAGATCCGCTGCCCGGCGCCGAGGCAGAGCGCGGCTTCGCCGTGGCGGTGTTCCCGCAAGGCGTGGACGAGGCCGAGGAGCTCGCCGAGCTGCGCGAGCTCGCCCGGACCGCGGGCGTCGAGACGATCGGCGAGCTGATCCAGCACCGCGGTCGGCCCGACTCTCGAACGTATGTGGGGAAAGGGAAGCTCGAAGAGCTGAAGCGTGCGTACAAGGAGTCGGGGGCGGAAGTGCTCCTCGTCGACGCCGAGCTCGATCCGACGCAGCAGCGGGCCCTCGAGAATGCGCTCGACTCGCGAGTCGTCGACCGCACGCAGCTGATCCTCGACATCTTCGCCCAGCACGCCGTCACGGCCGAGGGAAAGCTCCAGGTCGAGCTCGCGCAGCTGGAGTACAACCTGCCGCGCATGCGGGGCATGTGGCAGCACCTCGAGCGCCTCGGCGGCGGCGTCGGCACCAGGGGCCCGGGCGAGTCGCAGCTCGAGACCGACCGACGCCTCGCGCGCGGTCGCGCGACGCTGCTCCGCCGCCGGCTCGCCGGCCTCACGAAGCAGCGCGCGACTCGACGCCGCGAGCGCGAGCGCTCGCACACCCCGACCGTCGCGCTGGCCGGCTACACGAACGTCGGCAAGTCGACGCTCCTGAACGCGCTCACCGGTTCAGGCGTGTCTGTCGAGGACAGGCTGTTCGAGACGCTCGACCCGACGACGCGCGGGTTCGAGCACGACGGGCGGAAGTACCTCGTCACGGACACGGTCGGCTTCATTCGGCGCCTCCCGCATCAGCTCGTCGAGGGGTTCGCGGCGACGCTCGAGGAGACGCTCGTCGCGGACCTCGTGCTCCACGTGCTCGACGCGACGGCCTCCGACCATCAGATCGACGAGATGCGAAACGCGGTCGAGGAGGTGCTCGTCGAGATCGGCGCGGCCGAGCTCCCGAAGGAGCTGCTGCTGAACAAGGTCGACGCGCTCGACCCGCTCGCTCGCCGCCGGCTCGCGGCCCGGTACCCGGACGCACTGCAGGTGTCGGCGCGGACGGGAGAGGGACTCGACGAGCTGCGCGCGCGCATCGCGTCGCGTTTTCGTGACAGATTCGAACCGGTGCGGCTGCTCGTCCCGTACGGCGAGGGCGCGAAGCTCGCGGAGCTCTACGCGCTCGGCGCACCGATCGACGGGAGAGAGGACACCGAGGACGGCGTGCTCGTGCAGGCGCGGCTCCCGCACGGCGAGATCCGGCGCTTCGCCGAGTTCCTCGTCGCCGACGCCGCCCACGAGAAGGCCGTGTGATCGAGCTTCCGGTCCGGCGGCTCCGGCCGGATGCGCAGGTGCCGACTCGGGCGTACGCGGGCGATGCCGGAATCGACCTCGCCGCCTGCGAACGCGTCGAGCTTGCACCCGGCGAGCGCGCGCTCGTTCCGACGGGCCTCGCCGTCGCGATCCCGGCGGGCTACGCGGGCTACGTGCAGCCCCGTTCCGGGCTGGCGACGAAGCACGGGATCTCGATCGTGAACACGCCGGGCCTCGTCGACTCCGGGTATCGAGGCGAGCTGCTCGTCAACCTCCTGAACACCGACCCCCGCGAGCGCTTCGTGGTCGAGCCCGGGATGCGGATCGCGCAGCTCGTCGTGCTCGCCGTCCCCGAGGTGGAGCCGGTCGAGGTCGACGAGCTGCCCGACAGCGAGCGCGGCGACCGCGGGTTCGGCTCGTCGGCCTGATGCAGCCGCGGATCCGGGTGTCCGCGCTGCTGCGGTGGGAGGACCGCATCCTGCTCTGCCGACACGAGAAGCCGGGCAAGGAGTACTGGCTGCTGCCGGGGGGCGGGGTGGACGGGGGCGAGAGCCTGGCCGACGCCCTGCACCGCGAGCTGCTCGAGGAGGTCGGGATCGACGCCGAGCTCCCGCTCGAGGGCCCGATCGCGATCGCCGACTCGATCGCGCCGGAGCGGAGCTTCGCGGCGAAGCACGTCGTGCACATCATCTTCTCCGGCGATCTCACGGGCCGCTCGCTCGAGCAGGTCACGTCGAAGGACGCTGCCGTCCGCGGTCACCGGCTCTTCGCCGTCGCCGACCTGCACGACATCGTCCTCCACCCGCCGATCCAGCGCTTCCTGCAGCGCTGGAGGCCGGGCGACCCGGTCGTCTACCTCGGGCCGGTCTGGGTGCCGTAGCGCTCGGCTCGAGCGACGACGGCCTGAGCCGCGGCCGGCCCGCACGGCCTCGTCCTGAGCGGGGTCGGCCGAGATAGAGGAGCCGGGTGCGGTGGAGCCGGTTGTCGGCTGCGAGCTGGACGAGCGCATACGTCCAGCGGTTCCCGTGCCGCTCGTAGCCTTTCGTCGGGTCGTTTGCCTCCTTGTAGGACCACACCTGGGCGTTCGCGAGCTCGGCGCCGACCTCCACTTCGAAGATCCGCCACAGCTCGTCGTCGAGCAGCTCCGGGTCGGCTCGAAGCCCTTCGTACACAGACTCGAGCCGTTGGTAGCCCTTCACGCCGCCGATCCCGACCACCATCGACCGCGTGTAGGCGTCGCCTTCCGGACGATCGACGACACCGGACACCACCAGGCGACGCACGAGCGGCCAATTGCCGAACAGGGCGTCGTCGACGATTGCGCGGACGACGATCGAGGCGAACGTCGGCCCGCGCGCAGCGATCACGTCGACGGCGAGCTGGAGGAACGCGTCGTCGTCGTCCTCGAGCCGCAGCGGGGACAGCGACCACCATTCCGCGCCGACCTGGCGGGCGGTTGCAGTCCCGACCCGAGCCAGACCGGAGGCGCGCCAAGCGCTGACGTCTCTCGTGAACGGACGGCTCGAAGAGTCGTTGACTGCCGGTGCAGCGGCGCGGCGCTCCTTCTCCGTTGCGCCCACGATCAGGTCGCGGACGCCGGGAACGTCACCTCTCTAGACCGCAGCGAGGAGCGCGTCCTTCACGTGACGCGCGCGGACCGCCGAACCTGCTCGGCGGCGAGAACGTGCTTGCACGGACCGCGCTCCCCGCGGTGGCGCGCGAACCAGGCGCACGTGCAGCGCGCGCCGTCGTCGTCGAAACGCACGACGTACTCCACGTCGCCGCTCGCGACGGTCGCCGCCGCACCGTCGAGCCGACCGCACCGGCGTCGACGAGCTCGCGCGCACCGAGCAGACGCGGATGCATCGAGTCGAGGAACGCGCGGTCGTACGGAAGCTCTCGGTGGAAGAACGACCGGCCGACAGGTCATAGCCGACGCGGCCGCTGCGCCGAGCGCGCCGAGCGCCGTCTCGACCGTCGTCGGTCGAAGCGCGACGTCTCCGCGACGGCGGCGGAATCGATCGAAGGCTCGCCGTGGAGCAGCTCGGCGACCGCTTCGACGGCTGCGTCGTCGCGGCTGCCAGCGCCGAGAGGACGCCGCCCTCGCCGGAGAACCCGCGGAAGAGCTCCGGGCTGATCACGAACACGACGCGGCCGCCGTTCAGGACGAGCTCCCAGGCGCTCGGCTCGGCGACGCGCGGCGAGGTCGGCAGCGGCCCGTAGACCCGCAGCGACCGAGCGAACGGAAGCAGCTTTTCGAGCAAGCGCAGACGCTCCGGCCCCGCGATGCACACCGCACCGTCGTCGGGCTGGGTGGTCAGGCGGAGCGTGCCCCCGGCAGGCGTCGCCCAGGCGACTCCGCGCGAGCGGGTCCGCGGCAGGCTCTGGAGGAAGCGACGCGCCTCCACCGGTCGAGCTCGTGGCGTAGAAGCATCCGTGAGGCCGAAACCTGCACCTCCGCGAAGCCCTTGACCCAGCGCTCGGGCAGAGGCACTTTCCGTTCGACCTCCGAGCCCGCGAGCGTGGTGACCCGAACCTCGTCGTGTCCGACGTGCATCAGCATCGCGTCGGCGTCATGGACTCGCGCGAGCGCCGCCCGCATCGGCAGGTTGAAGTCGACGTTCGTCGTTCCCCACGCAGCAGCCTCGCCGCCGAGCAGCTCGGGCTCGAGGTCGAGCCTCGCGTAGACGCCCGCGCAGCCCGAGAACGACTCGAACCGCAGCCGGTCGACGTTGCTGGTGACGACCGGGTCGGCGGCAGCGAGGCGTGAGGCTGAGCCCGGCGGGACGTAGTAGCGGGTCCGTGCGACCTCGGCCACGACCAAGAGCGCCTGCGCCGTCTGCCGCGGCTCTCCGAGAAAGCCCGTGAAGAAGTACGGATGCGGCGAGCCGCCACCTGAGGTCGACAGCGTGACCTCGGTGCCATCGGAGTCCACGGCGACGGTGGACGGCGCCAGGTAGGCGTACGTCTGCTCGACGACGGCCATCGCCGGAGCGTATAACGGTCTCGGCCGGTGGCGTCCTGCGAAAAGGGGGTTCTAGAAGCGGCCGCCGCGGTCGCGCGCGCGCTGCGCGGACACGGCGTGGGCGTCGCGCTCCAGCTCGTCCGGGAGCGGCTCGAAGACCGGCGCCTCGCCGCCCGTGCGGTGCGCGATCGCCTGGGCGAGCAGCCAGTCGGCGAGCCACGGGTTGCGAGGGAGCAGCGGGCCGTGGAGGTACGTCCCGATCGCGCGGCCGACGCGGCAACCCTCCGCGCCGCTCTCTCCGTCGTTGCCGAAGCCGGCCACGACTCGGCCGAGCGGCTCGGCACCCTCGTCGAGGTACGTGCGGCCCGCGTGGTTCTCGAAGCCGGCGATCGTCCGGCGCTCGCCGGGAGTCAACTCGGTGTCGAGCAGGATGTCGCCGATCATCCGTCGCTCGCCGGCGATCGTGTGCAGCGGGAACAGGCCGACGCCCGGGAGCTCGTCGCCGTTCGCGAAGCGGTAGTGGCGGCCGAGCAGCTGGTAGCCGCCGCAGACGGCCAAGCACGGCGGCTCCGCCTGCCGCTGCGGCGAGCAGCGCGTCGCGCTTGCCCTGGAGGTCGTGCGCGACGAGCGCCTGCTCGCGGTCCTGGCCGCCGCCGATGTAGAGGAGGTCGTGCGCGCCGGGCTCGAGCGCGTCCTCCGCTGAGACAGGCTGCACCTCGAGCTCGTGCCCGCGCCACGCGGCGCGACGCTCGAGCACGGCGATGTTCCCGCGGTCGGCGTAGATGTTCAGGTAGTCCGGATAGAGATGCCCGACGACGATCTTCATGCCGCGCGCTCCCAGTACTGCGGCACGTGGCCGCGCTTGGAGACGATCCGGCGCAGAGCGAGCATCGCGGTGTACGTCGGCAGCACGACGAGCTCCCCGCCGTCCGGCGTCAGCTCGAGCCCGCGGTCGAGGCCGCGCTCGAGCGACGGGACGACCTCGATCGCCTCGGGGTCGAACCCGGCGTACTTGAAGCGGAGCGCCAGCTCGGCCGCGCGGTCGCCGGTGACGATCACGCGCTCGAGCCCGTCGAGCAAGGGCTCGAAGTCGACGTCCCAGATCCACGACACGTCCTTGCCGTCCGCGATCGCGTCGTTCAGCGCGACGACGGCGAGGGTCGGGGCCGCGCCCGCGACCAGCGTGCGCACCGCCTCGTTCGCGCCTGCCGGGTTCTTGATCAGGAGCATCAGCAGCCGGCGGCCGTCCATCTCGATCCGCTCGAAGCGCCCGAAGGCCGCATCGAAGCGCTCGAGACCCGAGACGACCTCGTCGAGCGAGGCGCCGAGCGCGCGGGCGAGCGCCGCCGCGGCGAGCGCGTTGTAGACGTTGTAGAGGCCCGGCAGGCGGAGCGTGACCCGGCGCTGCTCGCCGGGCGCATGAAGGTCGAACGACGCGCTCTCCAGCCCGTCGAGCTCGATCGCCCTTGCCGAGAGCGTGAGCGCCGGCCGCCGATTCCCGCAGCGCGGGCACTCGTAGTCGCCGAGATGGCCGACGTACGCCGCGTGGAAGAGGTAGGGGGCCCCGCAGCGGACGCAGTGCGTCGAGTCGGCCGCATGCTGTGGCCCGTCGAGGCGCGCCTGCCGCGGGTCGTCGAGCCCGAAGACGACCGCGTCGGGCCGCTCGTCGACCAGAGCGCCGAGCTGCGGGTCGTCGCCGTTCACGACCAGCGTCGCGTCGGCGGGAAGCTCACGGACGAGCGTGCGCCAGCGCTCTGCGATCAGCTCGAGCTCGCCGTACCGGTCGAGCTGGTCGCGGAAGAGGTTGCCGAGGCAGAGCACGCGCGGCCGGACGAGGGCGGCGACCTGCGGAAGCGCGGCCTCGTCGACCTCGAACAGGCCGAGCTCCGCGTCCTCCGAGGCCAGGAGCGCGGAGGCGATCCCGGAGACGAGGTTCGCCCCGGAGCGGTTGTGCGCGAGCCGCACCCGCCCGCCGAGGATCTCCGCGGTCATCGCCGCGGTCGTCGTCTTGCCGTTCGTCGCCGAGAGCGGCGGCGGAGCCCTGCGGGAGCCGCGCCGCGAGCCGCGAGACCGCCGAGGGATCGAGCTTCCAGAGGAGCTTGCCGGGCAGCGTCGTCCCGCCGCCCGCCCCCGCCAGCCGGGAGAGCGCGCCCGCGGCGCGCGTCGCCGCCGAGAGGGCGGGGAGTGGGAGCTGAACCCGCATCGTGGCTTCGAGGGTAACGGCCGTCCCTCGATCAAGGGATCCGAGCGGGCGCTCCCCCGCACGGGGGAGGCTCCTGCACCTGTACCGGCATACGTTGCGGCGCGGAGAGACGGCGTGGGGCTGTCTCGAATGCGGCACTTACGAAAGGAACGCGGTACTCACATGCGGCACCAACGACCTTCGAACGCAGGCGAGGCTCGCTCGAGTGCGCTGTGGGGCAAGGGCTCTGGCGGCCAGTCCCGTGGTAGCGCCCTCTGGGGAAGAGGCGGACGCAGCAGCATCGCGCTCCTCGCGCTCGTCGTCAGTGTGATCGTCCCGGCGGCAGGCATCGCCGGCGAGACGCAGCACGCTTCGGTTCCCGCCGAGCTGCTCGCAGCGGCGCAGGCGAATCCCAGCGCGACCTTCGACGTCATCGTCCAGGGTCGTCGCGACGAGAACAGCGACCGCACGACCGAAGAGCTCAAGGAGAACGGCGGTCAGCTGAAGAAAGCGTTCCGCTCCATCAACGGTGCGGCGGCTACGGTCACTGGCAAGCAGCTGCTCAAGCTCGCTGACGACTCGCACGTCACCGTGATCACCCGCGACGACAGCGTGAAGCTGTCGGCCGTCGACTGGCGCGACGTCACGAACGTCAACCAGCTCTGGGGCGATTGGAGCTCTCCGGCGCCTCAGGCTCCGGCGATCGCGATCGTCGACTCGGGCATCGACGCCTCGAAGGCCTCCGACTTCGGCGGACGCGTCGTCGCCCGGGCGAACTTCAGCTCGATCGAGCCGAACTCGACCGGCGATCCTTCGGGTCACGGCACGATGGTGGCCGGCATCGCGGCAGGCGGCTCGAGCAGCTACCCCGGCGTCGCGAAGAACGCGCCGCTCGTCGACGTCCGCGTGGCGTCGAGGCTCGGCGAGGCCAAGACGAGCGACATCGTCTCGGCGGTCGACTGGATGATCGCGAACAAGTCGCGGTACAACATCCGCGTCGCGAACTTCTCGCTGGCCGGCTCGAGCGAGGCGAGCTTCCGGTTCGACCCGCTCGACAAGGCGGTCGAGGAGCTCTGGATGAGCGGCGTCGTCGTCGTCGCGGCGGTCGGCAACAACGGCTCGGCGACGGGCCCCGTGAAGATCGCGGCGCCCGGCAACGACCCGTTCATCATCACGGTCGGCGCGCTCGACACCGAAGGCACGATCGGCCGGAGTGACGACGACGCGCGCCTCGTGGTCCGCGTACGGGCCCACGGCGGACGGCTTCATGAAGCCGGACCTCTCGGCTCCGGGGCGGTACATCACGGCGCCGGTGCCGACGAGCTCGTACCTCGTCGGCGAGAAGCCCACCCGCGTCGTCGCCCCCGGGTACATGTGGATGAGCGGCACGTCGTTCTCGGCGCCGATGGTCGCCGGTGCGGCGGCGCAGCTGCTCGCCCGCAAGCCGTACCTGACGCCGAACCAGGTGAAGGGTGCGCTGATGCTCTCGGCCCGCTACCTCCCGTACGCGGATCCGGGCGCCGGCGTCGGCGAGCTCGACGCGGCCGCGGCTGCGGCGATCGCGAGCCCGCCGAACCCGAACGAGAACCTCTACGCGTTCGTCTCGAACGGCGACTTCAACGCCGACGCGTGGGCGAGCTACGTCTCGGTCAACGCGAACTGGACGCAGTCGAACTGGGTTTCCTCGAACTGGGTCTCGGCGAACTGGGTGTCGTCCAACTGGGTGGCCTCCAACTGGGTCGCATCCAACTGGGTGTCGTCCAACTGGGTGTCGTCCAACTGGGTCGCGTCCAACTGGGTCGCATCCAACTGGGCCGAGTAACACCCTCGGATTGAGTACCTCCAAGACGGACGGCGGCCCCTGGGCCGCCGTCCGTCTTTCTCCCCCGAATGGGGGAGCCCGTTCGGGTCACTCCGGCGGGGGATGTTCCCGCTGCTTCACCGGCTTAGGTTCCACGTGCGGCTGCGCACATGCGACGGTCAAGCCTGTGGCGCTTTCAGCCGACAAAGACGAGCGTAGGAGCATCTGTGGCGGCGACTGAAAATCAGCTCTCGAAGAGCGCGAAGGTCTTCCTCGGCGGCCTGTTCGTCCTTGCGGCGATCGCGATCGTGCCGAGCCTCGCGCGTCTTTCGATGGACACGGAGGGCTGGCTGATCTTCGCGATCTTCGGGTCCGCCGCGGCGGTCGCCCAGCTCTTCCCGGTTCACACGCTCAAGAACAACGCTTTCACACCCGCGATCGTCTTCATGCTCCCGGCGGTCTTCCTGCTGCCGCCCGAGCTGATCGCCCTGATGCCGATCGTCATGCACCTGCCCGAGTGGCTGCGCGTTCGCTACCCGTGGTTCATGCAGACGTTCAACATCGCGAACCACACGATCAACCTCTTCGCGGCCTGGGCGGTCGCGAACTTCGTCCTCGACCACGCGCCAGGCCCGGAGACTCGGGTGTGGGCAATGGCCGGGATCGCGGCGACGCTCGTCTACGTGATCCTCAACCACACGATCGTCGCGGTCATGCTCCGCCTGGCGCGCGGCATGCGGCTGCGCGAGACGGGCCTCCTGTCCTTCCAGAGCCTCTCGAACGAGATGGTCGTGGGACTGCTCGGCTTCGGCCTCGTCAGCTTCTGGCACACGAACCCGTGGCTGATCCCGATCGGGATCGCCCCGATGCTGCTGATCCACCGGTCCCTCGCGGTGCCGGCGCTCGAGGAGGAGGCGCGCGTCGACCCGAAGACGGGTCTCTTCAACGCTCGCCACTTTGCGACGTCACTCGCCGAGGAGCTCGGTCGCGCAGTGCGCTTCGAGCGGCCGCTGTCGCTGATCATGGCCGACCTCGACCTCCTGCGCGACATCAACAACACGTACGGGCATCTCGCCGGGGACGCAGTGCTGCGTGGGATCGCGCAGATCTTCCGGGCGCAGCTCCGCCACTACGACGTGCCTGCCCGGTTCGGCGGCGAGGAGTTCTCGATCCTGCTCCCGGAGACTCCGCCCGACCAGGCGCTCGAGATCGCCGAGCGGATCCGACGCGCGGTCGCCGAGGCGTCGTTCGAGGTCGAGACCTCGAGCGAGCCGATCCGCGCGACCGTGTCGATCGGTGTGTCCGGCTTCCCGAAGGACGCGACCGACGCGAACGAGCTGATCCACCAGGCCGACCTCGCCGTCTATCGCGCGAAGCTCCAGGGCCGCAACCGCGTGCAGGGCGTCAGCGACGACTCGCTCCTGGTCAACGCGGATCGTTCACAGCGGCTCGTCGTCGTGCCCGGAGGACGGAGACCACGTCGTCGCGCTTCCGCGCGCCGCAGAGTCGATCCCGCCGGAAGACCGCCGCACGCAGCCGTCTCCGCGTCCGCTCGCGGTCCAGGGCCCACGGTTCCTCGCGCTCTCACGCCGCCTCGGGCTGCTCGTCGGCGCGGTGAGCCTCGCGGGAATCGTCGCAGGCATCGACGGCCTCATGCTCGGCAGCTCGTCCGACATCGCCGGCCTGCTCGCGATCGTCGCGCTCGTCGGAATCGGCCAGGCCGTCGCGCTCACGGTCAGCGACGAGATCGGCGGCAGCTCGATCTCGCTCAGCGCCGTCGGAGCGATCGCAGGCGCCGCGTTGTTCGGGCCGAGGGCTGCGCTCGCGATCGCGATCACGATCGCGGTCGTCGACTGGAGCGCGCAGCGGATCTGGACGCATCAGGTCCTCTTCAACATCGGCGCGCTGACGCTCGCGTCACTCTCGGCTGCGGGTGTCTTTGCCGCCGCCGGACACTTCGACTTCACAGGGACGCCTGCCCAGATCGCGATGATCGTCGCGGGCATCCTCGCCGGGCTCGTCTACTTCGGGGTCAACATGAGCCTCGTCAGCATCGCGCTCGCGATGGAGGGGCACGAGCGCTGGCTCTCGGTCTTCCGCGAACGCTTCGCGTGGCTCTGGCTGCACTACCTCGTCTACGGCTTCGTCGCGGGCGTCATGGCCGTCGCGTACAGCGCAGCCGCGCTCTGGGGCCTCGCCGTCTTCGTCGTGCCGCTCCTCCTGATGCGCAAGACGCAGGAGGCGTACCTGACCCATCAGCAGCGCTCCGCGAAGAAGCTCCGCGAGGCAGCGGAGACGATCCAGACGCAGAACGTCTCGCTCGAGCAGGCCAACCGGCTGCTCAAGGAGCGCTCGACCGCGGCCATGGAGTCGCTCTCGGCGACGGTGGACGCACGCGACTCGTACACCGCCGGCCACTCGCGGCGCGTGCAGCAGCTCGCGCTGGCGATCGGCCGCGAGCTCGGCCTCTCGCAGGCGGAGCTCGACCTCCTCGGTCACGCAGCGCTCTTCCACGACATCGGCAAGCTCGCGATCCCGGACGCGATCCTCCTGAAGCCCGCCTCGCTCACGACCGAGGAGTGGGCCCTGATGAAGCGCCACGCGGAAGAGGGCGCGCGGATCATCGACCGGCTCGGGTTCCTCGGCGACGCCGTGCCTGCGATCCGGCACCACCACGAGCGCTTCGACGGCACGGGGTATCCCGACCAGCTGACCGGGGAGGAGATCCCCCTCGGCGCCCGGATCATCCACGTCGCCGACGCCCTCGACTCGATGCTCACGACCCGCATCTACCGGGCCGCCAGGCCCCCCGTGGAGGCTCTCTCCGAGCTCAAGCGGGCCTCCGGGAGCCAGTTCTGCCCCCGGTGCGTCTCCGCGCTCGAGCGGATCCTGCCGATCGAGAGCCTCGAAGAGGCGCGCGCCGAGCCGACCGAGCTCCTCGCAGCGGTTTCCTGAGGCTCGGCCACGGCTGATCGGGCGCTCTTGCGTCTTGGTCAGTTTGCTCTACCATTCTTGACATGGCCCGGAAGCGGGCGTTCCGCGCCCTCGACGGCATCGACCCCGAGCGGCTTGCGGCGTTCCAGGCCGGGATCCGCAGGCGTTACGGCGACGAGGAGCTCCTCGCCGAGCTCCGCGCGTGCGCGGAGCGCCTCGGACGTTCGCCGACGATGCGGGAGTTCGCGGACGACCCTCAGACGCGCGTCCATCCGCAGACCGTGATCGAGCACTTCGGGAGCTGGAACGCGGCCAAGCGGGAGGCGGGCCTCGTCCCGCGGCGGTTCGCGACGCGCGAGGAGCTGCTCCAGGTGCTGCGAGACCTCGGCGAGGAGCTCGGGCGCACGCCGACCGCACGCGACCTCGAGGAGCGCCGCGGCCGCCTGCCGTCGAAGTCGCTCTACTGGCACACGTTCGGCTCGCTCACGACTGCTCTCCGCGAGGCGGGCTTCGACGTCCCGGTGGGGGAGGAGCGTCTGGAACGCGCGGTCGAGCAGGGGGTCCGGCTGGCGCGGAAGCTCAAGCGCCTGCCGAAGTTCGCGGACTGGGCCGAGGCGCGGAAGGCCGACGACGCGCTCCTGACCGAGTGGCAGGTCTACCGGATGTTCGACTCGCGCCGGGGGGCGTGGGCGACGTTCCAGTTCCTGATCTCGGAGCGCCTGCGCGAGCAGGGCGTCCAGGTCAGCGCGGAGGGCCGGGTCGGCTAGCTACGCGGCCTGGACGAGCGAGGCGAGCCGCCTGAGGCAGTGCGCGCCCTCGTCCGGCGTACGGACCGCGGGCAGCACGTCGTCCTCGACGAACGAGGGGTCCGGGCGGAAGCGCTCCGTCCAGGCGACGCGGCCGTCGGAGAGCGCGACCATCGTGCCCTCGGGCACCTCGCGCTTCTGGAGACGGACGCCGGCGTAGCGCTCGACGGTCTCGAGCGCGAGCAGGGTGGAGGCGAAGAAGATCTCGCGCTGACCACGGCCGAGCCAGAGCGGGCGGCCGACGCCGCGGGCGAGGAAGAGCAGGCCGGGGCGGCGCTCGTCGACCCAGGCGGTCGCCATCGCGCCGTAGAGCTGCTCGAGCGCCTCGGCGCGGTTCTCGGTCGCCTCGGCGAGCGCGAAGATCGCCTCGGAGTCGACGGTCATCTCGGGCTCGGCGCGCCGCCAGCCGTGCTGCTCGAAGAGCTCGTCGTCGTTCGCGATGATCCCGTTGTGGATCCCGACGACCGGCCCGTGGCGGACGGGATGGTTGTTGGCGGCGATCGACGGGTGACCCTTCGTGTAGTCGCGCACGTGGACGAGGGCCTCGACGGCGTCCGCCGGAATCGTGATCTGGTCGAGCAGCTCGCTGGCGCCGGAACGCTGCTTGTGCACCTCGACCGGGCCGCTCGTCCCTCGGTGGGCGTACCCGACGGCGTCGGCGCCGCGCTCGGCGATTCCGGCGAGGAGCGACTGGGCCGAAAGCGTCCTGTCGACGCTCGACGAGCCGCTGAGGCTATAGCCGGCGATGCCGCACATCAGGGTTCGATCCTAGGATTCTCGGCGGTCGACACTGTTTCCTCTAGACGTATCGGCAGCAACAAGGGTTAGGTAAGGATTCGGTAAGTCCGCGGTATCCCTCGTTCGGGGGGACCCGGGGTTTCAGGCGCATCCCCCAAAAGGCCGATACGTCCGGCATGGAGCGGAACTCCTTGCCGGAGCCTGCTGAATCGGTCGAGGCTCTCGAACCACGCCTCGAACTCCTGCCCAGCCTCGACCCGGTCGAAGCCGAGCCGGAGAGCGGGGCGGAGGTGGACGTCTTCGATGCGCCGGCGCCCACCCAGGACCCGCTCAAGCTCTACGTTCGCCAGATCGGCGACGGCCGCCTCCTGACCCCGACCGAGGAGCGCGAGCTCGCCCGGCGGAAGGACATGGGCGACGAGGCCGCCAAGCGCCGCCTGATCGAGTGCAACCTCCGGCTCGTGATGTCGATCACCCGGAACTACACGAAGGCCGGCGTGCCGCTCCTCGACCTGATCCAGGAGGGCAACCTCGGTCTCATCCGGGCGGTCGAGAAGTTCGACTACAAGATGGGCTTCAAGCTCTCGACCTACGCGACCTGGTGGATCCGGCAGGCGATCACCCGCGCGCTGGCCGACCAGGGCCGGATCATCCGCCTGCCCGTCCACGTCGCCGACCAGGTGCGCCGCCTGATGCGCACCCGTCGCGTGCTCGCGCAGAAGCTGAACCGCGAGCCGACGGTCGCCGAGCTCGCAGCTGCGTCGGAGCTCCCGATCAAGAAGGTCAAGGACTTGCTCGAGCTCGTGGAAGAGCCGGTGAGCCTCGAGACACCCGTCGGCGACGGCGAGTCGCTCTACGGCGACCTGATCGAGGACACCAAGACCGACCGGCCCGAGCTGACCACCGCGGACGGGATGCGCCATCGCGAGCTCGTCCGCGCGCTCGACAGCTTGAACCCGCGCATGCGCCGCGTCGTCGCGCTTCGCTTCGGGCTGGACGGCGAGAAGCCGCAGACGCTCGAGGAAGTCGGCGCCGGTCTCGGGATCACCCGCGAGCGGGTGCGCCAGCTCGAGTCGCGCGCGCTTCGAGAGCTCCGGACGGTTGCTCCGGACCTCGAGCTCTACCTCGCCGAGTAGAGAATCGGCCCGCGGGTACCCTCGCGGTATGGGCTTTTTCGTCGACGTCCACTCGCATGTCGTGCCTTCGGGCGACGACGGAGCGCAGCGCGTCGTCGAGGGCCTCGGTCTCTGCCGTGAGGCCGCCGCGCACGGGACGGCGATCCTCTACGCGACGCCGCACATCTGGCCGCACCTCACGCTGACCGAGGAGCGCGAGCGGGCGATCCGCGCGAACTTCGCAGACATGGCGGAGCAGGCCGGTCTCGAGCTGCGGCTCGGGTTCGAGCTGACGCCCGCGCCGCCGCTGCTCGAGCAGGACCTGAGCCGCTACACGCTCGAGGGCACGAACGCCGTCCTGATCGAGGTGCCGTTCACCGGCTCGGAGAAGCTGCTGATCGCGATCTGCGAGCGGATGGAGACGCAGGGTCTGCAGCCCGTCATCGCACACCCCGAGCGCACGCAGTCGGTGCTCGAGCGCCCGTCGCTCGCACGTGAGCTCGCCGAGCGCGGCTGGCTGCTGCAGGTGAACGGCAGCTCGCTGACCGCGCGGCACGGTCCCGAGATCGAGGCGCTGGCGTGGGGGCTCGTCGACGACGGGCTCGTCTCGCTCGTCGGGTCGGACGGCCACCGCGGAACGCGCCCGGCAACGCCTCGACGATGCTTACGCCGCGGCGCGTCACGCGAGTGGGGGAGACGCAGGCGCGGTCGCTTGCTTCGACGGTTCCGCGCGATCGGACGCTAGGTCGCTAGTACGCGACGGCTTCCATCTCGTGCAGCCGCGCGAGGTGCTTGAGCGACTCGAGCTCGATCTGGCGGACGCGCTCGCGCGTCAGCCCGAGCCGCCGGCCGATCTCCTCGAGCGTCTTCGGCTCGGCATCGTCGAGCCCGTAGCGAAGCACGATGACGGTGCGGTCACGCTCGGGGAGCACACCGAGCGCCGCGGCGAGCGCCTGGCTGCGGAGCGTGACCTCGACCTCGTCTTCCGGTAGCGGCGAGTCGCCGGCGACGAAGTCGCCGAACGTCGCGTCTTGCTCCTCGCCGACGGGTTGGTCGAGGCTCGTCGAGGCGCGCGCGGCCGCTCGCACCTCTCGCGCCTGCTGCACGGGGAGGTTCGCCTCCTCGGAGATCTCCTCGAGCGTCGGCTCGCGGCCGAGCTCCATCCAGAGCGTGCGCTCGGCGCGGTTCATCTTCTGCAGCCGCTCGACGATGTGGACCGGCATGCGGATCGTCCGCGCCTTGTCGGCGAGCGCCCGCGCGACCGCCTGGCGGATCCACCAGGTCGCGTAGGTGGAGAACTTGTAGCCGCGGCGCCAGTCGAACTTCTCGACCGCTCGGATCAGCCCGAGCGTGCCCTCCTGGATCAGGTCGAGGAACGGCAGGCCCTGGTTGCGGTAGTTCTTCGCGATCGAGACGACGAGGCGGAGGTTCGACTGGATCATCCGCTGCTTGGCCAGCGGGTCGCCGCGCTCGATCCGCTTCGCGAGCGAGACCTCCTGGGCGGCGGTGAGGAGCGCGTGGCGGCCGGCCTCGCGGAGGAAGAGCTGCAGGGCGTCGGTGGTCGACTCGACCGGAGGTGCAGGCGTTGGTTCCTTCTTCTCCTCGGGCTCGTCGACGAGCTCGAAGCCCCGCGCCTCCAGCTCGCGCTCCAGCGCCTCGACCTCGAGCGGCGCGAGCTCGTGCGGTTCGAGCAGCTCCGTGAGCTCCAGCCGCCGGATCGTTCCGGAGGTTTCCGCCGATTCGAGGAGCGGACGAAGCTCCTCGTGCCCGAGCGTTATTTCGACCACGTCGACAGCCACGACCGTAGAGGCGTGTTCCGCATGCCTCCGGTGTCCAAACACGTTCCTAACGGCTTTTTCGGCCCCACCAGGCCGACGCACGATAAGCGTGATTATGTCGAGTCAGGACGAGACGGCTACCGTGTCGCCATGAAGGGGCTCATCCCCCTGCTCGGGCTCGCGCTGCTCTTGCCGGGCACGGCCGAGGCGGAGGTGGTCGCCCCGGGGGTCTCGCAGGGCGCGCTGGCGGTCGCGCGCGACGGATCGCCGCGCGTCGCGTGGATCGCGGGCCGGCGGCTGATGCTCGCGACCCGTGACGGCGCCTGGAGGCCGACCGTCGATCGCGACGCTGCCGACCGTCGACGGCCGGGTCGCCGGCGTCGCAGAGAACGCCGTGCTCGTCGAGGCCCGCCGGACGTGGATCCGCCTGGTCGTCCGCTCGGGCAGCCGCTGGCGCGTGCTCGTCGTCGCCGACGCACCGAAGCGCACCCTGCTCGGCGTCTCGGGCTTCGCGCTCGACGCCTCGGGCAGGCCCGCGGCGGCGTACGCGCTCCAGGAGGCGAACAACACGACGTCGCTCCACCTCGTCCGACTCGCGACGAGCGGGCGGCTCACGCGCACGAGGATCACCCAGAAGGGCTTCCCCACGAGCCTCGTGCCGCCCGCGGCCGCGCCGGTGCTCTGGCCCGACGGAACGATCCGTGTCGTCGAGAGCTTCTCGCAGCGCGGCGCGAACGCGATCCTCTGGCGTCGTGAGGGGAAGCGCTGGTGGGGCCGCGTCCTCCACGCGAGCGCGCTCGGAGCAGCCCCCCTCCCCCTCTACGCGGCCGCCGCGGCCGACGGGGTCTACGTCGCCTGGACGATCCCGTACATCACGTTCGGCGAGAACCACCTCGTCCTCTCGTCGCGCATCGATCGCTCGACGTCGCTCGTGCTGCATCCGAACGCGTTCGCGGCCGCGCTCGTGCTCGGCCCGTCGGGGCCGGAGGTCGCCGCGAACGAGCCCGGAGACTCCGTCGTCGGCTTCCTCACCGGCTCGGTGCAGACCGAGCTGGACGGTCGAGTCGTCGGCTACGCGGCCACGCCGACCGGCGGCCGCCAGCTGCTGCTCGCGCGACCGGACGGGCTCGAGTGGTTCGAGCTGCCTGCCGTGCCCACGGTGCGCGTGAGCGTCGACTTCACGCTCGCGTGGACGGGTCGAGGGTGCGTCGGGCGGCAGCGTCTCGCTCTACGAGGAGCAGGCCGGCCAGCCGCGCCGGCTCGTCGGCGAGTTCCCGCTCGACGAGCAGGGCCTGTTCGACGCAACGGCCCCCCTCGCCCCCGGCTTCTCGTACCGCGTCGTGTACGTGGACCCTGCGACCGGGGTTCCGTACGCGCGCCTCCTGCGCCCCTAGCTAGAACGTCGCGTCGAGGACGCCGCTCGCGATCAGCAGCACGATGATCGCCGCGACGACCAGGCGGTAGACGACGAACACGGTGTAGTCGTGGCGGCGCACGTAGCCGAGCAGCCACTGAATCGCGAGCAGCCCGCTGCCCGCGGCGGCGAGCGTGCCGACGAGGAACGGTCCCGCCCACCCCGCCGGCAGGTCGCCGAGCAGGACGTCGGTGACGCCCTTCAGCAGCGACGGCACCGAGCACGATCGGGACGAGGAGCAGAAACGAGAGCCGCGCGGCGGCGTCGCGGGTCAGCCCGAGGAAGCGGGCCGCGGAGATCGTGATCCCCGAGCGCGACACGCCGGGCATCAGCGCGAGCGCCTGCGCGCAGCCGATCCCGAAGGCGCCCCAGAGCCCGACCTCGTCCATCGTCTTCCGCTCCGGCCGGCGATCTGCGAGCCAGAGGACGCCCGCGAAGACGGCGAGGAAGATCGCGATCTGCCACGGCTCCCCGAGGTGCTCGGCGATCACCGACTCCCCGGCGGCGCCGACGAGCGCCGCCGGCACCGTCGCGACCGCGACGACCCAGGCGGTGCGCTCGGCCGGGCTCCGGATCCGCCTGCGGGCGATGCTCCCGGCGAACGCGCCCGCGAGCTCGAGAATGTCGCGCCAGAAGTACGCGACCACCGCGACGAGCGTCCCCAGGTGGAGCGCGACGTCGAAGGTCTGGTTGAAGGCGTCGTGCTGCTCGAGGTACGTCCAGTCCCCGAGCCACGGCACGAGGATCAGGTGCCCGGACGACGAGACGGGCAGCAGCTCCGTGAGCCCCTGCACGATCCCGAGCACCAGCGCCTGCCACTCCGGGAACGTCGCGCCGTCCGCCTCCCCCACGTCGAAGAGCGTCAGGAGCACGGCGAGGGAGAGCAGGATCGCGGCGGAAACGAAGGTTGCGGCGCGACTCATGCGGCGATCGATCCTACGGTGTAGAGTCCCGCGTCCAGCTGTCCACAGACTTTCCCACAAGTTGGAAGAAAGGCTGTGGAATTGTGGATAATTGAATTATCCGCAAATAGCGGCCACGACGATTTTCGACCTCTTGAAGCGGGACACGTCCCCGGCTACCTTCCCTCTTGCGCCGAGCACGGAGCGCCAGTAGGTCGAAACCGCTCCCGGTGGCAGTAGGCGGAAGCCGAAAGCCAGCGGGGACGGTGGACGAAAGCGACACCGGCTCGGTGAATACTTTCGGGGCGAGGGTTCTTCGGGACACTCGCCCCGAAAGTTTTTCTACGATCACGCCATGCACCTGCGCGCACCGAGCATCGACAAAGGCGTGTCGGCCTTCTGGTGGGCGTTCTTCTTCTTCCTCTACCTCTTCTTCGGGATGCTCGCGATCGGCGTCGCCAAGGGAAGCGCGTTCATCTTCAGCGCGCTCCTCGGGTTCGGGATCTTCTTCTACATCCGCATCTGCGGCGAAGAGTCGCCGCGTGCAGAGCCCGCTGAGCGTCTAGACGTCGTTCGCGCGCGGCCGGCGGCTCGAGAGCGCGCCGACCAGCAGCCGGGCGAGCGAGTCGCCCACGATCCGCTCGAGCCGCTCACGGGCCGTCGGGCGCCGGTGCTCGGTGTCGAGCGCCTCACAATGGTCGAGCAGGAGCTCAGCTCCCCGCCCGCGGATTTGCGGCTCTGCGGCGGTCATGCCAGTGGTATCGGCGCCCCACTCGGACGCCGCTCATCCCTCGCTTCGGGTCTAAAGGCGGAGCCGGCGGGCGTCGAACTCGCTCGACCCCAGGAACGAGCGGAACTCGTCGACGATCGGCTCTTCCCAGAAGACGTGCCTGACGACTCCCACCTCCGCGTCGTTGTGGAACGGCAGGTCGACGTGGCTCGTCGTCACGAGGTTGACCGACGTCCGGGCGCAGGCGGGGCAGCGCACCGCGAGGCCCGACGGTCCCGTCGGCGGCGGCGAGGAGGACGAACGAGGACGGGAAGACAGGGCGCGGCCGCTCCTCGGGCAGGCAGAAGAAGCTCCACGGCCACTCGCCCGCCTGGATCCTGCGCGCGGCGAGGTCGCCGAACTCGTCGGCCGAGTCCTCGAGCTTCGCGGTCATCAGGTTGAAGAAGCGCTCGCCCCCGAAGCCGAGCGGCGCCCAGTCGAGCTCGTCGTGCGTGACGAGGCCCGGGTGCTCATCGCCGCAGGAACACGCGAACGTGACGCGGTAGACGACCGGGTGCGCGGTTCCCTCCAGCCGCTCCAGCGAGCGGAACGCGGACAGCGTGACCGACGTCTCGCCCCGCACCGGGCACGAGAAGCCGTACCGGCTGGTCAACGCGTCGTACATGCGACCTGGGAAGTCTTATCGGCAGGCCGGACGCCGGCCTGAGGCTTCGGTCAGTACTCGATCAGGGAGAACTGCGGGTAGCGCGAAAGCCGCTCGCGGCCGCCCAGGAAGGTCAGGTCGATGATGAAGCAGACGCCCACGACCTCCCCGCCCATCTGCTCGACGAGGCCGGCGATCGCCTCGACCGTCCCACCCGTCGCGAGCACGTCGTCGTGGATCACGACGCGCGTTCCGTCGCCGATCGCGTCGGCGTTCAGCTCGAGCGAGTTCTGCCCGTACTCGAGCGCGTAGGTCGCGCTCACCGTCTCGGGCGGGAGCTTGCCCGGCCGGCGGGCCGGGATGAACCCGCACCCCGCCTCGCTCGCGACCGCTGCGCCGAGGATGAACCCGCGCGCCTCCGCGCCGAGCACGAGGTCGGGCTCGAGCTCGCGCGTCCACGACGCGAGCTGGGTGATCGCCTGCTCGAGCGCGTCAGGGTCGCGCAGGAGCGGCGAGATGTCCTTGAACCCGACGCCGGGCTCCGGCCAGTCGGGTACCTCGCGGATTCGAGACTTCAGGTCGATCGCCGCCATCAGCGAGCGGCGAACTCTCGCAGATCGCGGAGGAACAAGAGTTGGGCCAGCTCCTGCGCCGCCTCGGCGAGCGCCTCGAGCTCGCGCAGGCCTTGCTGCCGGCGCTCGGCGTTCCGTGCGCGAAGCGCCGGCGCGACGACCGCCTCGAGCAGGCTGGCCTCGCGGTCGGCGGCGGTCTTGAAGGTCCGAAGGTGGCGGGCGCTGATCCCGTAGTCCGCGAGGCGACCACACGCGATCGCGATCCCCACGTCGGTCTCGGAGTAGCGCTTCTTTCGCGCCTCGGTTCGCGGCGCGAGCAGCCCGAACTCCTCGAGCTCGCGTGCCAGGTCGCCGGAGATGCCGGTCCGCTCGCACAGCTCGTCCAGGTCGAAGTCGTCCTCGTGGTCGGACAGCGCTGCAGCCCGCTTGCGCTTCCGATCCTTGGCCGAGGGCGTCGAGAGCTCCTGCCGGATCACCCGGAGCGGGAGGAACTCGTCGCGCTGCAGGCCGAGGATCTGCCGCAGCCGCTCGACGTCGTCCTCGCCGAACAGCCGGTACCCCCCACGCGTGCGCCGCGGAGCGATCAGCCCCTGGTCCTCGAGGTAGCGGATCTTCGAGATCGAGATGTCGGGGAAGTCGCCCTTGAGCTGCTCGCAGACAGCGCCGATCGTCAGCAGTGCCTGTTCGCGGGAGGCGGTCTTCGCAACGCTCATCGCGAGAGGTAGGTCAGCCGGTATTTGCCGATCTGGAGCTCGTCCCCGTCCTCGAGCTCCGCGGACTCGACGCGCTTCTTGTTCACGAAGGTGCCGTTCAGGCTCCCCTCGTCGTCGATCCGGAACGCCTCGCCCGCCTTGACGATCACCGAGTGCTTGCGCGAGACGGTGACGTCGTCGAGGAAGATCTCGCAGTCGGGCGAGCGGCCGATCGTCGTGCTGTCCCGCTCCAGCGAGAACGTCTCGCCGGCGCGGCCGCCGCCGGAGCGGACGATCAGGGCAGGCCCGTCGATCCCCTCCGGGAGCCCCGAGCCGTCGTCCTCTGCCTCTTCCGGCGTGAAGGTCATCGTCGTCTCGGACTCCTCGGGCCGGACGAGATGCGCGCCGCAGCGCGCGCAGAAGTTCGCGGCCTCAGGATTCTGGAAGCCGCACTCGGGACAGTAGATGTGGCTCAAGCGGCGGGATCCTTCGTGGACGGCGAGCCCTTCTGGGACAGGATGTCGGTCAGCGTGTCCATGTTCACGTGACCGGTGTCACCCGCCTCGACAGACTTGCGCAGCCGTGCCGTCCGCTCGGCCCGCAGGATGTCGATCCGCCCCTGGATCAGGCGGCGCCTGTACGAGATGTCGCTCTCCTCGCGCTCGAGCTCCTCGATCAGCTCTTTCAGGTCCTCGTCGGCGAGCGACTCGAAGTCCGGCAGTGGTTCCATGGCGCTCATTTCAGCAGTTCCCTTCTCCAGGGGTCAACCTGAACTTGAGACTTTAGTTCATGCGCCGACCGGAGATTCCTCTGCGGCGAGGATCTCCTCGACGATCGCCCGGAGCTCCGCGGCCAGCTCGCGCGACTCCTCCTCGTTTCGCCCCTCCGCGTAGAGGTGGACGACGGGCTCGTCGGGGTCCGGGAGCACCTGCGCCGTGCCCCGCTCGTCGAAGACCTTGATCCCGTCGGTCAGGTCGACCTCGCGGCCCTCCAGCCGCTCGTGCAGGACGCGCATCACCGTCCCCTTGAGCCCCCACGGGCAGTGGAGCCGCTCGTGGACGAGCGAGGACTCCGGCAGCGAGGCCACGAGCTCCGAGAGCGGCCGCTCGACCGGCGCGAGGAGCTCCAGCAGCTTCGCCAGGCTCGCGACCGCGTCGTAGCCCGGCAGGAACTCCGGGAAGACGTAGCCGCCGCCCACGGCGCCGGCGAAGATGAAGCCGTCGGCCGAGGCCGTCTTCGTCAGCTCGGCGAGGGAGGCCGGCGTGCGCACGATCTCGAGCCCGCTGCCCTCGAGGAGCTCCTCGACGCGGCTCGTCACCGTCACCGGGAACGCGAGCTTCCCCACCCGGCCGTCCGAGCCGAGGAGCTGGAGGAAGAGCAGCAGCGCGCGGTCGAGCGGGATCTCCTGCGCCTGCTCGTCGACGAGATGCAGGCGCTCGGCCCCGCGGTCGAAGACGACGCCGAGGTCGGCCCCGAGCGCAGCGACCAGCCGCTTCGTCTGCTCGACGAGCTCCGGCACGTCCGCCCCACCCTGGTCGCGCTCGGTGATGAACGCGTGCGCGGCGACCGCCTCGACCCCGAGCGGCCCGAGGACGAGCGGCAGCACGAACGACGCCGCGGAGTAGCCGTAGTCGACGACGATCCGGAAGTTCCGCGCGCGGATCGCCTCGATGTCGAGCGTGTCGAGCAGGTCGCTCGCGTAGCTCTCGCGCACGCGTGCGGGGTACGTGATCGAGCCGACCTCGTTGAAGCCGACGCGCCGCAACTCGCCGCGCGAGAAGTGCTTCTCGATCTCCTTCTGCAGCGTCGGCGTGAGCGAGATGCCCGGCGGCTCGCTGAACTGGATCCGCACGACCTCCGGGTCGGTCGGGTGCGTGGTCACGTGCACGCCCGCGTCGTACCCCTCCATCTTCAGGAGGTGCCGGCTCACCGCAGCGGGGAGCACGCGCAGGTCGGCGACGTTCACGCCCGACCGCGGTCAGGCCCGTGATCACGGCGCGCTTGATCATGCGGCACGCAGGCGACGAGTCCCGGCTCGCAACGACGCGCGAGCCTTTCTTCAGCGCGGTCCCGAGGGCGGTCGCGAGTCGGATCGCGGTCTCCGGCGTGAGGTCGACGTCGACGCGTCCCGACACGCCCCACTGGTCGAAGAGCCGCGACGACGCGCGCGACTCCCAGATCAGGCTCTCGTGGATCAGCGCGCCGGACTCGATCTCCTTGTACGGGTAGATGCGCACACCGGGCTGCAGCACGCTCTCCTCGCCGATCGTCACCTCGTCCCCCACCGCGACGCCTTCGCCGATCCGGACGTGCGCGCGGATGTCGCAGGAGCGCCCGACGATCGCGCCCTCGATCAGCGCCGCTCGCCCGATGTGCGTGCCCGAGTCGATCACGCTGTGCGTCGTTCTGGCGTTCTCGCGCAGGGTCACGTTCGCGGACAGCACGGAGTACGGGCCGACGGTCGCCTCGGGGAGGATCCGGCAGTAGTTGCCGATGAACGCCGGCCCCTGCACCGCGCCGAGGTCGTGCAGGTCGACGCCCTCGCCGATCCACACGTTCCCGCGCAGGCGGATCCCGGGCACGTTGAGGCGAACGCGCTCGTCGAGTGCGTCGGCGTTCGCCTGTCGGTACTGCTCGAGGTTCCCGATGTCCTGCCAGTAGCCGTCGAAGACGTGGCCGTACAGCGGCCGGCCCATCTCGAGCAGCAGCGGGAAGAGCTCCTTCGAGAAGTCGTAGGGGCCGTCGTCCGGGATGTGCGTCAGCACCTCCGGCTCGAGGATGTAGATGCCGGTGTTGATCGTGTCGGAGAAGACCTGGCCCCACGACGGCTTCTCGAGGAAGCGCTCGATGCGCCCGTCCTCGTCGGTGACGACGATCCCGAACTCGAGCGGGTTGTCGACCGACTTCAGGCCGATCGTCACGGCGGCGCCTCGCTCCCGGTGCGTCGCGAGCATCGCGCCCAGGTCGACGTCGCACAGCGCGTCACCGGAGATGACGAGGATCGGCTCGTCGAGCCGCCGCGTCGCGAGCCGCACCGATCCGGCCGTGCCGAGCGGCGTCTCCTCGACCGAGTACGAGATGTTCACCCCGAGCGACTCGCCGTCGCCGAAGTACGAGCGAATCGCCTGCGGCAGGAACGCGACGGTGATGATCACGTCCTCGAAGCCGTGCTCCTTCAACAGCTCGACGATGTGCTCCATGCACGGCTTGCCGACGATCGGGACCATCGGCTTCGGCTGGTTCGACGTGAGCGGACGGAGGCGCGTCCCCTCGCCGCCGGCCATGACGATGGCCTTCATGCGCGCACCTCGCGCCGTGCCTTGAGCACGTACTGCGCCGCCGCGAGCAGCGCGAGGCCGAGCCCCGTCCAGAAGAGCCAGAGCGGCCACTGCGTTCCGTCGTGCGTGACCATCGTGAAGCCGAGCGACGCGTAGAGCAGCCACGTCGCGAGCTTGCCGAGGCGATTCACCTCGAAGTCGTAGCCGCGCGGCACGACGAGCTTGTACCCGCCGAGGAGCAGAGCATCCCGCGCGAGGACGACCGCGAGCGCGACGAGCGGCAGACGGCCCTCCAGCCAGAGCAGGAGCACCGCGGCATCGATCATCAGCCGGTCGGCGAGCGGGTCGGCCACCTTGCCGAAGGCGGACTCGACGTGCCAGCGGCGCGCGAGGAAGCCGTCGACCTGGTCGGTGATCCCGGCCGCCGCGAAGACGAGCGCGGCCGGCCAGCTGTAGCCGTCATCGGCCCCGAGCATGAGGACGATGAAGACGGGGATCAGCCCCAGCCGCAGGATCGTGAGCGCGTTCGGCACCTGCGCCAGCGGGCGCGAGACGGCGCGCGTGGCCATATCGGAGAGGATAGTCCTCGCCGTGCGGCTCCCCGGGTTCGTCAACGCCCACTCCCACGCCTTCCAGCGGGCGCTCAGAGGCCGCACCGAGGGCGGCGACTTCTGGGCCTGGCGGGAGCTGATGCTGGAGGAGGCCGCCCGGCAGACGCCCGACCTCGTCAGGGAGTCCTACGCGCGGGTCTACCGGGAGATGCGCAGGGCCGGCTTCACGGCCGTCGGTGAGTTCCACTACCTCGGGCTCGCGGAGGGGCACGCCGCTGCCGAGGCGGCCGCAGATGCGGGCGTGGAGCTCGTGCTGCTCCACGTCGCGTACGCACGCGGCGGGATCGAGCGCTTCCGGCAGGCGTCGGTCGCCGCGTATCTGAACGAGCTCGAGGAGCTGCGCGCCGCGGGCGTCCGCGTCGGCGTCGCCCCCCACTCTGTGCGCGCGTGTCCCGCGTGACTGGCTCGAGGAGCTCGGCGCGTACGCCGCGCGCGAAGGGCTGCCGTTGCACGTGCACGCCGACGAGCAGCCGCGCGAGATCGAGGAGTGCGTCGCCGAGCACGGCGTCAGGCCGATCGAGTTGCTCGCGCGCACGGGCTGTCTCGGCGAGCGGACGACCGTCGTGCACGCGACGCACGCGAACGGCGCCGAGCTCGACCTGCTCGCCGACGCCGGCGCGCGAGTCTGCGTCTGCCCGACGACGGAGGCGAACCTCGGCGACGGCTTCCTCCCGGTCGAGCGCGTGCGCGCGCGCGGGATCGCGCTCTGCATCGGCTCGGACTCGAACGTCCGCATCGACCCGCTCGAAGAGCTCCGCGAGCTCGAGGGGATCGCGCGACGCCAGAGCGGACGCCGGAACGTGATCCCGCTCGACGAGCTGCTGCGCATCGGCCGCGAGGAAGGCGCGCGCTCACTCGGGCTCGATTCGTGGCCGGACGTCGAGGTCGACCTCGCGCACCCCTCGCTCGAAGGAGTCGAGGGCGACGACGTCGTCGCCGCCCTCGTGTTCGGAGCCTCAGCCGACGTGTTCGGCTGAGCCAGATGGAATGGATGCCCCGGGAAGGCCGCAGCCCCCCGAGGCAGAGCTATAGACCCCCGCGGGGCGCCGATCTTGCGGCGCGGTGGTTGAGCCGCGCCCGAAGCGGGCACGTGATGGCGTTGCGCTACTGCGGCGCGTGAGGGGGCCTCTGGCCGCCGTGCCGCAGGGCGTCCAACGCCCCCTCTCCTTCATCTAATCGGGGCGCCGAGATTCGAACTCGGGACCTCCAGTCCCCCAGACTGGCGCGCTAACCAGGCTGCGCCACGCCCCGCGAGGCCGGATGCTAGCGAATCGTGTCAACCATGCGGAATTCACGGACGAGCCTCGTCGCCGGAGTCGAGGGTGGTGCGAGGCAAGACGCCGGCGAGCTCGTCGTATCGAGCGATACGAGGGCGCTGAAGACGCCGCATCGAGGCCGCCAGCGCCGGATCGCGCGGCTCAGCGCCTCGTTCGCCATTCCAGCCGTCGAGCCGGTTGGCCTTGGGCGTGTTGGCGTCCCAGTCCATGCGGCCGGGGAAGGAGTCGGTGATGTGCGTCTCGCCGACGTAGGGGTTCTGGATCGTGCCCGCGTTGCGGCCGACGTCGAGGAACTGCACGCCACCGCCGATCGCGACCTTGGTCTGGCTGACAGCCGGGTCGTCGTCGCATGCCACGGTGGCGATGCCGCCCGAGCCCGCGCCGGGGTAGTCGCCGCCCTGGATGTAGTCGTAGTGGCGCGTGACCAGCCCGGAGAGGCCGTTCTTGCCGTCCTTGCCGTGCACGCCGGCGGGTCCGGAAGCGCCGATCGCACCCGTGTCGCCCTTCGCGCCGGTGGCGCCCTGCGGCCCGACCGGCCCCTGGGCGCCCGGCTGCGCGCCCGTCGCGCCGCTCTGGCCCTTGAGCGCCGTCTTGGCGCTCGAGTGGATGTCAGCCAGCTTGATCGTGCCGTTCGCGATCTGAGTGCCGGTGATCAGCTTCGTCGTGCCGGCAACCGCCGTCCCGCCGAGCGCGACGCTGAGCGCGATCATCGCAACGATCATCGCCGGCGTAAAACGCCTTCCCTTCAACATCTTCAGAGTCCTTTCGGTAACCCGTTACCCGGCGGCAGGATGCCGCGGGTTCGATGAGACGAATGTACGGGTGGCCGGGACCCGGTCGCTAGACCCAGTTGGGCTCACCTTGTATTGGCTCAGAGCGCCGGTATCAGCGCGCTTCTGACGACCTCGTTCGTCGCTCAGTCGGGTGATGCGGCGCGGGCGGCGGCGACGGCTTCGAGTCGGGAGTTGACGCCGAGGGCCCGAAAGAGGCGGCGGATGTGGTTCCTGACTGTTTCGGTGCTCAGGTGGAGCTCGGCGGCGATCTGCTTTGTGGAGCGGCCTTGCTCGAGAAGACGAAGCACCTCGACTTGGCGGGGGGTGAGATGCGGGTGTGGTGCTGTGGGCCTGTTGTCGGGTTGTTCCTCCACCAGCCCGAAGACGCCGACAACCCGTTCGCCGCTCTTGAGCGGCACCGCGCTGATCTCCACCGCCACCCGCGCGCCGGCGGTCGAGACCAAGACGGCGGTTGCGTCTGTGGCCGGGGAGGTGCCGAGGACCTTCCGGGCGAAGAGCTCGCGGGCGCGCCGGCTGTCCTCGGGCGCGACGACGGAGGTGAAGTGGCGGCCGCGAATGTCGCCGAGAAGCCGCTCGGCCGCCGGATTGAGCCAGCGGACGATTCCCGTTGTGTCGAGGACGTAGCTCGGGACGCCGACCCCTTCCAGAGCCTGCTCGAGGTCGCCGCCGACTGAGAGGCCGGTGGCCATCATGGAAGTGTGACTGAACCCGTAGCCTAGGGCCGCTCGCCGCCGACGAGCGCCTTCAGGCTCTCGTACTCCTCGCGACAGGCCGGGCAGCCGTCGAGGTGGGCGCGCAGGCCCGGGACCGCGGCGTCGGCGTCCTGGCCTGCGAGCTCCAGCTCGACGTAGCGGTCGAGCTCGTCGAAGCAGGCGTCGCAGCCGACTTCTGGACCGGCCGGTCCAACGAGCCGGCTCAGCGTGTGCTTCGGATCGGTTTCCATCAGCTCTCCTCCAACCGTGCGTCGAGCGCGAGGCCGCGCTCGTGCAGATGTTTGCGCAGCTTCTGCCGGGCGTCGTGCAGCGTCTTGTAGAGGGCGCCGCGGTTCGTGTTCAGCCGCTCTGCGAGGACGTCGATCGGAACGCCGTTCACGGCGAGGGCGACGAGGACGCGTCGCTGATGCGGCGTCAACACGTTCGCGATCGCGGCCTGCACCGTCGCGAGCAGCTCGCTCTGCTCCGCCTCATCGCCTGGTTCGAGCGCGGAGCTCGAGAACACGTCCCACGTCTCCGGCTCGAGCGGGATCTCGCGTCCCTGCCAGGCTCGCTTCCTGAGCTTGACCGCCGCTTCGAGCAGCGCGAACTTGTAGACCCACGTCGTGAAGCGGCTGGCGCCGGTGAAGTCGTCGAGCCGACGCAGCACGCTCAGCAGAGCATCGTCTGCTGCCTCGGTGGCGATGTCGTCGAGCTCGTCGCCCCGCAGGTGCGCGAAGGCCCGGCTCGTCGTCGCGCGACTTCGAAGCGGGCCGCGCGCAACAGGAGTGCATGCAGCCGGGCAACCGCCTCGTCCTCTGGTCTGTCCCGTCCGCCCGAAGACAGCGAAGCCACTCCTGCGAGTCGGCGTCGAGCGCGGGCTGCAGACTGTGGCGCGGTCGGGGAGAACGGAGTCCACACCTGCCAACGGTAGCCACCCGCGATCGGTCACGCGGATCACCGTCGAGCGGCGCCAGGATGCGGACGGCGAGCTCCGGTGGGCAGCCGGACTCGCGAGCTCGATCAGGGCGTGCAGGTCGTAGCACGTCTCGCGCGCGACTCGTCCCGCGAGCGGCTCGAGAAGCCGCTCGCCAGGAGCTGCTCCATTCGCCACGAGACGAGGGACACGCCTGCCTGTTCCTCATGCACCTCGGTGCGCATGGCTCACCTCCGTCGACGCGTGCGAGTGCGCATGGTGGTGGCCGCCCGACACCGCGACCGCGGAGAGCCCGCTGAAGAAGGCGACCAGCGCCGTGAGCAGAAGCGGGATCGGCCTTCCGACGAAGCGTGGTCGCGACAGGACGCTCGCCGCCGCGAGCAGGCCGACGAGCTCGATCGCCTTGGTGCCGAGCGCGAGGCGGTCGACGACCTCCGGTTCGGATGGAAGCACGGGCACGCCGGTCGTCACCGCGAGCGGGTAGCTCAGGAGCAAGCCGATGAAGACGGCCGCCGCGGCGGCGAGCAACCGAGGACTCGCCGGCCCGCGCGTGAGCCCGACGGCGAGCGCGGTCGAACAGAACGGCCGCGCTCGCGAAGCCGACGCCCGCACCGGTGCCTTCGGCGAAGTGTTCCGGCAAGAGCGCCGCGTGGATCCCGGCGCTGACGGCGCACACGAGGATGACGACGTCGCCCCTGAGCTCGGCGAGCCTCACTTGACGATCACCTCGCCGTCCATGTCCCGCTTGTGCAGCGTGCAGACGTAGTGGTACGTCCCGGGTGTGTCGAAGGAGATCGACACGCTCTCCCCCCGCTCGACCTTGTGATCCTCCTGACCGTCGACCTGAACGGTGTGCGTGAAGTTGTCGGCGTTCGTCCACGTGACGGTGTCTCCGGCCTCGATCTCGATCGTCTTCGGATCGAAGCGGTAGCTCTTCGCCATCTGCACCTCGGTCGTCGCCACAGGCTCGGTGCTCTCGGAGCTGCCGCAACCCGCCGCGAACAGGATCAATGCGAGCAGGAGGAACCGCATCAGCGCGTCGCCTCGAGTGCGGGCCGGCGAACCACGGAGTGGACGGCAGCCGCGAAGACGAGGACGAACGCGGCGAGGTCGAGAACCTCGGCGATCGTGTGGGCGAACAGGAAGACGGTCCAGTCGAGGTGGTAGGTCATGTAGACCAGCTCGGCCAGGGCGAAGAGCGAGAACGCGGCGCCGAGGACTCCGAGCTCGCGCTTGTAGGCCAGCCACGCAAATCCCGCTCCGAGCGCAAAAGCGGCGATGTGGACGACCAGGAAGAACCCGGTCGGGAACTCGTTGATCCAGTCTCCGTACGGCACAAAGCCCTCCTCAGTTCGGGTGTCTGAGGGCTTAGTGCGGCCGGAGGGGCCGTTCCTTACCTCCCCGCGCCGTCCGCCGCGGTAAGTTCAATTCCGCCCAGTGCCCCACCGACCAGGAGAATCCACATGGCTCTGACTCAGACGCAGCTCGCCGACGCCATCGCCGAAAAGGCCGATCTCACGCGCGCGGACGCGAAGAAGGCCCTCACCGCCCTCGAGGAAGTCATCCTCGAGCAGATCGGCGAGGCGGAGAAGGTCAAGATCGGCGGCGTCGTCCAGCTGACCGTTCGCCTCAAGCCTGCCCGCCCTGCGCGGCCCGGCCGCAACCCCGCCACGGGCGAGGAGATCACGATCTCCGCGAAGCCCGAGTCCGTCGACGTGAAGGCGCGTGCCCTCACGAAGGCGAAGGGTGCACTGCCTTCCGTGCAAAAGGCGAAGCGGGTCCTCGGCTAGCCGAAGCGCTTGTAGAGCCGGTCGATCATCTCGGGCATCGCTTCGAGCCGATCGGTGATCACACGAAGGCGGTACTCGCGGAAGTGCTCGGCGTCGACGCCGAGCGCGCCCGCGAGCGCCTTCATCACGTCGTTCGAGGGGACGGGCCGGTTGCCGTGCACGAGGTGGTTGAGGTAGCCGGCCGACAATCCGGTCTTGTCGGCGAGGCCGCGGTACGTCGTGCCGGTTTCGTCCATCAGGCGCTCGATCGTCGCGCCGAACGGCTCGGTGGAAAACCGACGACGCCGGGCCACTAGGGCAGCGCTCCGAGCTCGGCCATCGGGACGCGGCGCTCCTCGCCGGTCGCGCGGTCGCGCACGTCGACGGCACCGTCCTCGAGCGTCTTCTTGCCGACGGTGATGCGCGTCGGGCACCCGAGCAGGTCGGCGTCCGCGAACTTCTCCCCCGCGCGCTGCGCGCGGTCGTCGAAGAGCACCTCGTGCCCGTGGGCCTCGAGCGCCGAGGCGACCGCCTCGCCCTGCTCGTCCAGCCCCGGGAGCGTGACGACGTGCACGTCGTACGGCGCGATCGCCTTCGGCCAGACGATCCCGTGCTCGTCGTGGTGCTGCTCGACCGCGGCCGCCATCACGCGACCGGGACCGATGCCGTACGAGCCCATGACGATGGGCTGCTCCTTGCCGTTTTCGTCGAGGTAGGTCGCCTCGAGCGCCACCGAGTACTTGGTGCCCAACTTGAAGATGTGGCCAACCTCGATCGCCGTCTGAAAGCCGAGCCGCGCCGCCGCACTTCGGGCACGTGTCGCCCTCCTGCGACTGCCGGATGTCCGCGAAGCGGGCCTCGAAGTCGCGCCCGTGCTCGACGCCGCGGAGATGCCAGCCGGTCCGGTTCGCCCCGGCGACGAACTGGCCTTCGCGGAGCGTCTCGTCGGCGACGACCTCGCCGCGCCAGCCGACCGGGCCGAGCGAGCCCGGGTCGGCGCCGAAGGCCGAGCGGATCTCGTCTTCCGTCGCGAGCCGGACGTCGCCGCCGAGCACGGACGCGAGCTTCGCCTCCTCGAGCCGGTCGTCGCCGCGCACGAGCGCGAGCACGACCGCGCCGTCGCGGACGACGGGCATGGCCTTCGACGTTGCCGCAGCGTCGATGCCGAGGAACTCCGCCAGTCCCTCGATCGTCGCCGACGCCCGGTGTCTCGACCTCGTCGGGCGCGTCGAGCGTCTCCGGAAACTCCGGCGCCCGCGGAATGCCGCGCGCGATCTCGAGGTCGGCGGCGTAGTCGCCCCGCTCGCACGTGACGAGCACGTTCTCGCCCGACCCCGCCGGCGCGAGGTAGTCGATCGACTCGTCGCCGCCCATCATCCCCGACTCCGCCTGCACCGCGTACGTCTCGAGCCCGCAGCGCTCGAACATCCGGTTGTACGCCTCGAAGTGCTTGCGAAAGCTGACGTCGAGACCCTCGTCGTCACGGTCGAACGAGTAGGCGTCCTTCATCACGAACTCGCGCACGCGGAGCAACGCTCCGCGCGGACGCGGCTCGTCGCGCACCTTCGTCTGGACGTGGTAGAGGATCTGCGGCAGCTGCTTGTACGACTGCAGCTCGCGCGCGTGGAACGTCATCGTCTCCTCGTGCGTCAGCGCGAGGACGAACGGGCGGCCGTTGCGGTCCTCGATCTTCCAGAGCTCGGGAATGTCGTAGCGCCCGGTCGCCTGCCAGAGCTCCGCAGGCGTGATGACCGGCATGAACATCTCCTGCCCGCCGATCGCGTTCATCTCCTCGCGGACGATCCGGACGACCTTCTCGTGGACCCGCCACCCGAGCGGGAGGAACGACCAGAAGCCGGCGCTCACCTGTCGGATGAACCCACCGCGCACGAGCAGCTTGTGGCTCGCGGCCTCCGCGTCGGCGGGAGCGTCGCGCAGGGTCGGTAGGAAGAGTTGTGAGGCGCGCACGTTGCCTCGGCAGGCTAATCGAGCGGAATCAGCGACGCTTCGGCCATCGCGAGCGCCGCCGGCTTCGCCATCTTCAGCCGCTTCGGGCGGTGCATGCCGCCCTCGATCCACCGGTCGATCTCGAAGAAGAGCTCGTCGACGAGGATGTCGGAGCTCACCTTCTTCAGCACGCGGCCGTGCGCGTAGAGGAAGCCGGTGTCGCGGCCGCCTGCGATCCCGAAGTCGGCGTCGCCCGCCTCCCCCGGTCCGTTCACGGCGCAGCCCATCACCGCGACCTCGAAGTGCTGCGGGTACTCCTTCAGGCGCTCCTCGACCTTCTCCGCGAGGTTCCAGACGCCGACGTTGTCGCGCCCGCAGCTCGGGCACGCGATCATGATCGGCCCGCGCTCGCGGAGACCGAGCGCCTTGAGGATCTCCCAGGCGACCTCGATCTCCTTCACGGGGTCGGCGGTGAGGCTGACCCGCAAGGTGTCACCGATGCCGTCCGCGAGCAGCGAGCCGATCCCGATCGCGCTGCGGATCGAGCCCGAGAACGGCGTGCCTGCTTCCGTGACGCCGAGGTGCAGCGGGTACGGCACCTTCGCGGAGAGCATCCGGTACGCGCGGATCATCGTCGGCACGTGCGTCGACTTGACCGAGATCTTGAAGTCGAAGTAGTCGAGCTTCTCGAGCAGCTCGACCTCCTCGAGCGCCGCGGCGACGAGCGCCTCCGCCTGGTCGTCTTGCGCGAGCTCGTGCAGGTGCTTCGGCAGCGAGCCGGAGTTCGCGCCGATCCGCATCGAGATTCCCGCCGCCTTCGCCGCGGTCACGACCTCGGCGACGCGATCGGGGCCGCCGATGTTGCCGGGGTTGATCCGGACGGCCGCGACTCCCGCGTCGATCGCCTTGAGCGCGAGGCTCGCGTTGAAGTGGATGTCCGCGATCACCGGCAGCGGGCTCAGCCGGACGATCATGCGCAGCGCCTCGGCGTCCTCCGTCTTCGGCACGGCGCAGCGAACGACCTCGCAACCCGCGTCGGCGAGCGCCGCGATCTGCGCGATCGTCGCCTGGACGTCGCGCGTCGGCGTCAGCGTCATCGACTGGAGCACGACCGGCGCTCCACCGCCGATCGGGACGTTGCCTACTTTGATACCGCGCTCGCTGGCCATTCCGCAGCCAGTCTAGCCAGGGCCGTTGCCGCCCAGATCGTTCGACAGGCCGATGAAGAACAGCATCAGGACGAGCGCGATTCCGATCACGGAGACCCGCTCGTAGACCTCGCGTCCGACGGCGCGGCCGCGCAGGCCCTCGACGATCGAGAAGGCGATGTGCCCGCCGTCGAGCGGAAGCAGCGGCAGCAGGTTGAGCAGAGCGAGCGACAGGCTGATGAACGCGAGCAGCTGCAGGTAGACGCGGAAGTCCGTGTCGACGGCCTGACTCGACACGCGGGTGATCCCGACCGGGCTCGAGATGTCTCGCCGTCCTTCCTGCGTGACGAGGCGCGAGAACCCGTGGCCGATCGCCTTCGTCACCTCCCACGTCCTGCCGAACGAGAGCGCGATCGCCTCGCCGGGCGAGTAGCGCTCCCACCGCGCTCCGGGCCGGAAGCCGACCGCCCAGTTCTGGCCGAGGTAGTGCGTCGGCGTCACGTGGATCACGCGCGTGCGGCCGCCGCGATCGACGACGAGCGTCACCGGGTGTTCCTTCCGCCTGCTGCACCGCGTCGTAGACCTCGTTGAACTCGCCGACGCGTTGCCCGTCGACGCCGACGATGCGATCGCCGGCGCGAAGGCCCGCGAGGTCCGCCGGGCTGCCGGGCTGCACCTCGCTCACGTTGAGCGTGGCGACGCGCACTCCGAACGCGAACACGATGGCGAGGAGCAAGATCGCGAAGACGAGGTTCGTGCCGGGCCCGGCGAAGATGACCGCGACCCGCTTCCACGTGCCGTGCGCGCCAGTACGCGTCGTCGCCGAGCCCGTCGCGGAGCTCGCTCAACCCGCGCTCGGCGCTGCGCCGCGCCTGAGGCGACAGCTCGACGCCCTTCACGCTGGCCTCGAGGGCGGCGAGCTCCACGCCTTCCGTGAACTCGCCGCGTTCGAGCCGCCGCTTCATGCGCTCGACCGAGCCCGTCAGCTCGGGCGCCTCGTGCACCGCGCGCGAGAGGTGCGCGTCCAGGTCGGACGGCGCAGGTCGGTGCATGCCGGGGATCTTCACGTAGCCGCCGAGCGGGATCGCCCCGATCCCGTACTCGATCCCGCCGCGGTTCACCTTCGCGATCGCCGGCGGAAAGCCCAGGTAGAAGCGGCGCGGTCGCATGCCGAGCGAGCGCGCCGCGAAGAAGTGGCCGGCCTCGTGGATCAACACGAGGAACGCGAGCCCGAGGACGGCGACGAGCCAGCTCATGCGCTCACTCCCGCGGCGACCTTCCGCGCGGATGCGTCGGCCTCGACGAGGTCGGCCAGGTCACGCGCAGGCGCACCGTCCGACGCGGAGAGCGCTTCGTCGACCGCGTCGGCGATCCCGAGGAACGGGAGCCGACCGTCGAGGAACGCCTCGACCGCCACCTCGTTCGCCGCGTTGAACACGCAGGGGAAGGTACCTCCGCGCTCGCCGGCTTCCCGTGCGAGCCGCAGCAGCGGAAAGGTCTCGACGTCGGGCTCCTCGAACTCGAGCGTCGTCCCCGCGAGCTCGAGCCGCTGCACGGGCGTCTCCGCGCGCTCCGGGTAGGTGAGCGCGAACGAGATCGGCACCCGCATGTCCGGGTGGCCGAGGTGCGCGAGCGAGGCGCCGTCGCGGAAGCGCGCAAGGCCGTGGACGATGGAGGTCGGGTGGATGACGACGTCGATCTTCTCGTACGCCACGCCGAAGAGGAAGTGCGCCTCGATCAGTTCGAGCCCCTTGTTCGCGAGCGTGGCGGAGTCCACGGTGATCTTACGGCCCATCCGCCAGGTCGGATGCTCGGAGCGCCTGCTCCGGCGTCACGTCGGCGAGCTCCTCCCTCGTCCGGCCGCGGAACGGCCCGCCGGACGCGGTCAGGACGAGCGAGTCGAGCTCCTCCGCGCGGCGCCCCTCGAGGCACTGGAAGAGCGCCGAGTGCTCGCTGTCCACCGGCAGGAGGAGCCCTCCCCCACGCTCGCGAGCCGCCAGGGCGAGCTCGCCGGCGGCGACGAGGCTCTCCTTGTTCGCGAGCGCGAGCGTCACGCCGCGCTCGAGCGCCCAGAGCGTCGCCGGGAGGCCCGCGAAGCCCATGACGGCGTTCAGCACGACGTCCGGCTCGGCGCGCTCGAGGAGCTCCGTCAGGTCACCGCCGACCTGCGTCAGCGGCGCGAGGCCGTCGATCGGCGTCCGACCCCGACGCCGCCGCGACGAGCTCGAGCCCGGGGTTCGCCTCGATGATCTCGATCGCCTGCCGGCCGATCGAGCCGGTTGCTCCGAGGAGCGCGACGCGCGTCATCCCTGCAGCGCCACGATCGTGTAGTAGCCCGGCGACCGAGGCGAAGAGCAGCGAGTCGATCCGGTCGAGGACGCCGCCGTGCCCGCCGAGCAGGCGCCCGGTGTCCTTGACCTGCATGTCGCGCTTGACCGCCGACTCGAACAGGTCGCCGATCGTGCCCGCGATCGCGAGCACCGCGCCGAGGACGAGCGCTTCCCAGATCTTCAGGAACTCGTGGCGATCCTGGTAGAGCGCGAAGAACGCCACGAGCACCGACGCGACGAAGCCCGCGACGAAGCCCTCCCACGTCTTCCCCGGCGACATCACCGCGGCGAGCTTGTGCCGGCCGACCAGGCCGCCCGGCGAAGTACGCCGCGGTGTCGCTCGCCCAGACGGCGAGCAGGACCGTGAAGATCGCGAGGCGCCCGATCGAGTCGTCGCCGAGATCCCGGAGCAGGATCAGGTGGCCGATGCCGGCGCCGACCCAGAACGCGCCGAGGATCGTCGACGCGATCGTCACGGTGCCGGACTGGCGCGTCTCCGCGATCCCGTAGAGCCCGAACGCGAAGACGAACGTCGAGAGCAGGCCGGCGAGCAGCCAGCCGGGCCCGCCGAGCTCCGCGCCGAGCAGCGCCGGCGATCACGCCGGCGAAGCCCGCGAGCACGAGCGGGCGCAGCGGACGGATCGTCGTGTAGAGCTCGTGCAGCGCCAGGATCGCGCCGACGGCGGCGACCGCGAAGAGCCACCAGCCGTCGAAGTACGCGGCGGCCAGCACCGCGACGAGCAACGGGACGGCGACGAGGACGCGGCCGGCGAGGTCTCTCATCGCGCGCCGAACCGGCGGCGACGTCGGGCGAACGTCTCGAGCGCGGCGCGCAGCTCGTCCGCGCCGAAGTCCGGCCAGAGCGTCTCCGTGAAGACGAGCTCTGCGTACGCGAGCTGCCAGAGCAGGAAGTTCGAGATCCTGAGCTCGCCCGACGTTCGGACGAGCAGGTCGGGATCGGGCATCTCCGGCTCGTAGAGGTGCTCCGCGATCAGCTCCTCGTCGATCGCGTCCGGCGCAGCTCCGCTCGCTGCGATCTCGCGCACTGCCTCGACGAGCTCCGCGCGTCCGCCGTAGTCGAAGCAGATCCACAGGCGCAGCCGGTCGTTCTCGATCGTCTCCTCCTCGAGCGCCACCATTCGCGCGAGCAGCGAGTCCGGCGCGCGATCGCGGCGGCCGACGAAGCGAACGCGCACGCCTTCCTTCGCCAGGTCGGGGAGCTCGCGCTCGATCGTTTCGCCGAAGATCTCCATCAGGTCTTCGACCTCGTCGATCGGCCGCGACCAGTTCTCGGTCGAGAAGGCGTACACGGCGAGCGACTCGACGCCGAGGTCGATCGACGCCTCGACCGTCCGGCGGAGCGCCTTCGTCCCGGCGCGATGGCCCTCGGCAACGGGCAGGCCCCGCTGCTCGGCCCAGCGGCCGTTGCCGTCCATGATCACCGCGACGGCGCGGGCGAGCTCGGTCGCCGCCATCAGACTTCCAGGATCTCGGCTTCTTTGTGCTTGAGCGCGTCGTCGATCGTCTTGATGCGCTCGTCGGTGAGCTTCTGGACGCGCTCCTCGCCGCGGTGCTCCTCGTCCGCGCCGACCTCGCCCTTGCTCACGAGCTCCTTCATGTGGTGCAGCACATCCCGTCGAACGTTCCGCACGGCGATGCGACCTTCCTCCGCGAGGTGGCGCACGACCTTGACGAGCTCCTTCCGCCGCTCCTCCGTCAGCTGCGGGATCGGGAGCCGGATCACCTTGCCGTCGTTGGACGGAGTGAGCCCGAGGTCGGACTCCTGGATCGCCTTCTCGATCTGCTTCATCGAGCTCGGGTCGAACGGCTGGATCGTCAGCATCCGCGGCTCGGGGACGTTGATCGTCGCGAGCTGCTTCAGCGGCGTCTCCTGCCCGTAGTAGTCGATCACGATCCGGTCGAGGAGCGCCGCAGACGCGCGGCCCGTGCGCACGGTGTTGAACTCGTTGCGCGCGTGTTCGACGGCGGCGTCCATTCGTCGCTGCCCGTCCTGCATCAGCCCGTCGACGGTCACGCCGCCTCCTTCCCTGTCGAGATGATCGTTCCCACCCGCTCGCCGTCGACGACGCGGCGGAGGTTCCCCTCGCCCGCTCCGAAGACGTAGATCGGGAGGTCGTTGTCCATGCAGAGCGAGAGCGCCGTCGTGTCCATGACCTTGAGGCTGCGCTCGATCGCCTGCCGGTGCGTCAGCTGCGGGATGAACTCGGCGGTCGGGTCGGTGTTCGGGTCGGCGCTGTACACGCCGCGCGCACCGTGCTTCGCCATCAGGATCGCAGCCGCGCCGATCTCGAGCGCCCGGAGCGCCGCGGCCGTATCGGTCGTGAAGTACGGGTTGCCGGTGCCGGCCGCGAAGATCACGATCCGCCGCTTCTCGAGATGCCGGATCGCCCGACGGCGGATGTACGGCTCGGCGACGTCCGCGATGTCGAGCGCCGACTGCACGCGCGTCGCCGCTCCGGCCCGCTCGAGTGCGTCCTGGAGAGCCAGCGCGTTCATCACGGTCGCCAACATTCCCATGTAGTCGGCCGTCGCGCGGTCCATCCCTTCCGCGGAGGCCTCGAGCCCGCGGTAGAGGTTCCCCGCGCCGACGACGACGGCGAGCTCGGTCACGCCGGCGACGTCGGCGATCTCGCGCGCGAGCTCGTCGATCGTCGCGGAGTCGAGCCCGTACTCGCGCGGGCCCATCAGCGCCTCGCCGGAGAGCTTCAGCAGCACCCGGCGGAACGGCTCGCCTGCCGCCCCAGCGGCCGCGGGCGATTCCTGCGGCCGGACCGCCATCAGCCGGAGAGCGAGATCCGCTCGAACTCGGCGACCTGCGCGCCCTCGTCCTCGAGGGCCTGGCCGACGGTCTTCGCCGTGTCGTGGATCCACGGCTGCTCGGCCAGAACCTGCGCGGCGAAGAAGCGCTTGTTGATCATCCCTTCGACGATCTTCTCACGCGCCTGCTCCGGCTTCGACAGGACCTCGTCGGACGCCAGGAGGATGTCGCGCTCTGCGGTCACGAGCTCCTCGGGGACGTCCTCGCGCGCGATGTACTGCGGCGCGGACGCCGCGATGTGCATCGCGACCTTGCGTGCGAGCTCGGGCGAGCCGCCGCGGAGCTGGACGAGGACGCCGAGCTTGTTCGCCGGCGGATGCGCGTAGCCCTCGAGCGTGCCGGTGTCGATCCGCTCGAAGCGGGCGGGCGAGACGATCTGGATGTTCTCGCCGAGCTTCGCGGTGAGCTCCTTGCGCTCTTCCTCGAGCTTCGCCTCGGCGCCGACCCCTTCCTCGTCGATGAGGTCGAGGACCTTCTTCGCGAACGCCATGAACGCGTCGTTGTTCGAGACCGGCTCGGTCTCGCAGCCGATGCCGACGATCGTCGCGCGGCTGCCGTCCTCGTGGATCCGGTAGCCGACCTTGCCTTCGGTGGTCACCCTGCCCGCGCGCTTGTCGGCGTTCGCCATGCCCTTCTCGCGCAGGAGCTTCTTCGCCGCGTCGACGTCGCCGCCGGTGTCCTGGAGCGCACGCTTCGCGTCCATGATCCCCGCGCCGGTCATCTCGCGGAGCTCCTTGACGAGCGTTGCGGAGATCGCCGTCACGTGGTCACCTCTTCGGCGACGGGCTCCTCCTTCTGCGACGACCTGCTCGTCGTCGCTCTCCGGCACGGTCTCCGGCTCCGCCTCCGCCTCGGGCGCTCGCCTCGCCGGCCGGCTCGACGACGGTCGCCTGCGCGCGGCTGAGCTCCTTCTCGGTGATGCCGGCGCGGCCCGCCTCGATCCCGTCGGCGATCACGCGCGCGACGAGCTCGCACGAGCGGATCGCGTCGTCGTTGCCGGGGATCGACGAAGTCGGCCTCGTCGGGATCGCAGTTCGTGTCGACGAGCGCGATCACCGGGATCTTCAGCCGGCGCGCCTCGGCGACGCCGAGCTGCTCCTTCTTCAGGTCGAGGATGAACACCGCGTCGGGGTGGCGCTTCATGTCGGCGACGCCGCCGAGGTTCGCGTCGAGCTTCTCGAGCTGGCCCAGCAGCTCGATCCGCTCCTTCGACGGGAGCAGCTCGAGCTGCCCTTCCGCCTGGAGCCTGCGGAGCTCGTGGAGCCGGTCGATCCGGCTGTGGATCGTGCGCCAGTTCGTGAGCAGCCCGCCGAGCCAGCGGTGGTTGACGTACGGCATCCCGACGCGCTTCGCGTGGTTCTCCACGGCGTCCTGAGCCTGCTTCTTCGTGCCGACGAAGAGCACCGTCCCGTTTCGGGTCGCGATGTTCTTCGCGAAGTCGTGGGCCTCCTCGAGCAGCTGCTGCGTCTGCTGGAGGTCGATGATGTAGATGCCGCCCCGCTCCGTGAAGATGAAGCGGCGCATCTTGGGGTTCCAGCGCCTCGTCTGATGGCCGAAGTGGACCCCGGCCTCGAGGAGCTCTCTCATGCTGACGACGGACATGGTGGCATAGCCTCCGTTTCGCGGTTTCGTTGTCACAGCTCCGGCAGGCTCGGCTGGAACCGGGGGATCCGTCGTCCCGGCACCGCCACCCGAGTCACCCTGCCGGGTCGAAGGAGTGGAGCCGCCATGCTAGCGGGAGCGGCCCGAATCGGCCGTATTCTGGCGCCGTGGCCGGACGTGTCGGAGCCGCTCAGCGCCCTCGCGGAGGAGATCCGCGCCGCCGCCTGGGACCTGGCCGTCGAGGTCGTCGACGAGGGTCTGCGCGAGGACGCCGTCCCCTCGCTCCAGCGGCTCGGGCAGGTCGGCCAGCTCGGGGACATGCCGACCTTCATCGTCGAGCTCTCGAAGGAGCTCGCGGAGCCCCAGCCGGGGCGGATGCGGCGCGGCGGGCCGCTGGCCGGGCTGGTCCGGGACCACGCGAGGGAGCGGGAGTCGCTCGGCTTCGCGCCGCGGGAGATCGTCACCGAGCTGCTCGTCCTGCGGCGGGTGCTCTGGCGGTTCGTCTCCTCGCGCGCCGGCGACCTCACGGGCAGCGAGGTCTTCGAGGCCGAGCGCCGCCTGAACGACAGCCTCGACGTGCTCGTCGCCGAGTGCGTCGTCGCCTACTTCGACCGCGCGACCGCGGAGCTCGCGGACCAGGCGCGGCGGGATCCGCTCACCGAGCTCCTCAACCATGCGGCCTTCGGCGTCGGCGTCGAGGAGGAGCTCGACCGTGCGCGCCGCTACGAGCGCGGGCTGACGCTCGTCTACGTCGACGTCGACGCGTTCAAGTCGATCAACGACGAGCTCGGCCACCCCGAGGGCGACCGCGTGCTTCGCCGCGTCGCCGCGCTGCTCACCGAGTCGCTCCGCGGGTCCGACCTCGCCGGTCGCCTGGGCGGTGACGAGTTCGCGGTCTGCCTGATCGAGAGCGACCTCGAGACCGGCGGCCGGTTCCTGGCGCGCTGCACGACCTCGTCGACGAGGAGGCGGCGTCCGGACGGCTTCCCGAAGGGTTCGCGCTCAGCGCCGGTCTCGCGTCGTACCCGCACGACGCCGTCTCGTCGGACGCGCTCTTCCGCCTCGCCGACGAGCGGCTGTACGAGGCGAAGCGCGCGAAGGCGTCCGGCTAGCGAGCTCGCGCGAGCGCCGCGGCGAGGTCGCGCGGCAACGGCGACGTCGTCTCGATGCGCTCGCCGGTGATCGGGTGGTCGAACGCGAGCCGCGCAGCGTGCAGGAACTGACGGTCGAGCCCGAGCTCGCCGCCGACCCCGTACACCGAGTCGCCGGCGACCGGCAGGTTGATCGCCGCGAGGTGAACGCGGATCTGGTGCATCCTCCCCGTCTCGAGCCGCACGCGGAGCAGCGCGTGCCGCTGGCAGGCGCTCCTCGAGCTCGAAGTGCGTGACCGCGTCTCGCGGCGTGTCGGTGTCGAGCGACTGCCGCGTCGCGTCGCGACGGTCGCGGCCGATCGGCGCCTCGATCCGGCCGGAGCGTGAGCGCGGCTTCCCGCGGACGAGCGCGAGGTACTCCCGCTCGAGCGCACGCTCCCGCACGAGCTCCTGAAGGCGCTCGAACGCCTCGTCCGAGCGCGCCACGACGAGCAGCCCCGACGTGTCGCGGTCGAGCCGGTGGACGATGCCGAGCCGCCCTGCTTCTCCCCCGGCCGCGCCGTGGCCGACGAGCGCATCCGCCAGCGTCCCGGCGGCGTGGCCCGGCGCCCGGGTGGACGACGAGGCCCGCGGGCTTGTCGACCACGAGCAGGTGCTCGTCCTCGTACGGGATGCGAAGCGGCGCTGCCTCCTCGACGGCCGCTTCGGGGACGACCTCGCGCTCGGGCACCTCGAACGCGATCTCCTCGCCCTCCTGGACGCGATAGCTCTTCGGGCGGCGCTCGCCGTCGACCGTGACCGCGCCCCGCTCGCTCAGGAGCCGCTCCGCCTCGGCTCGCGAGCCGAGCTCCTCCAGCGAGGCGAGGAAACGGTCGAGCCGCACGCCGGCGGCGTCAGCGGTGACGCGGATGCGGGCGATCGGAGATCACCGCGGCGCCGAGCAGCAGGGCGACACCCACGACGATGAAGGTGTCGGCGAGGTTGAACGCCGGCCAGAACTCGAGGTCGATGAAGTCCGTGACGTGCCCGAGCCGGACGCGGTCGGCGAGGTTCGAGACGCTGCCGCCGACGACGAGCCCGAGGCCGACGGGCATCACGGGGTGGCGCGCGCCTGAACGCGCGAAGACGACGAGCAGCCAGGCGATCACCATCGACGTCAACGCGATCACGATCGTCGTCGCCTCGGGAAAGAGCCCGAACGCGATCCCCGAGTTCTGCACGTGATGCAGGTCGAGCGGGCCGGCGACGTGTCGCGACTCTGCGAGGTCGAGCGTGCCGGCGACGATGCGCTTCGTGATCTGGTCGGCGACGACCGCGGCTCCCGCCACGGCGCCGAGACCGATCCATTCGTGCGCGCCTGCCGCCGTCGAGCGCTCTGCGACGGAGACGGGCGCCAGCCCGTCTGTCGACGAGCCGACCCGCACGTCGACCGTGGGCCTGGGAGCGGGCTCGCTCATCGCAGCTTCGCGCAGTCGATGCAGAGGTCGGCCCACGGCAGCGCCTCGAGCCGGTCCTCGCCGATCGGCTTGCCGCAGTTCGAGCAGACGCCGTAGGTGCCGTCGTCGATCCGCTGGAGGGCGGCGTCGATCGCCGCGAGGAGGTCCTCCTCGTTCTCCGTGAGCCCGTAGTCGAGCTCGCGATCGTGCATCGCGGTCGCGGTGTCGGCGAGATGCTGGTCCGACGCCTCCTCACCGGTCTCCTCCTCGACGGTGCCGGGGTTCTCGTTCTTCAGGTTCTCCAGCGCCGCCGCGATGCGCTTCCGCTCGGCGAGCAGCGCGTCACGGAAGCGGTTCGTGTCGATCGAGCTCATGCGTCCTTTCTCTCTGCGGAGGCCAGGCGCGCCTCCGCCTCGTCGGGTCGGAGGCCGTCCACCTCCACAATCTTGTCACGCGAGGCGAAGCCGGAAACGAGCCTGACCGCCCTCGGGTGGACGCCGAGGGTCGTGGCGACCAGCTCGACGACCGCCGCGTTCGCGGCCCCGCGCTCCGGAGCTGCGGCCACGCGCAGCTTCCAGGCCTCGCCGTGGCGCCCGACGACACCGGGCTTCGCGGCGCCGGGGACGACGCGGAGCCGGAGCCTGGTCGCCTCCACGAGCCGAAGGCTAGGCGGCCTCGCGCTCCTCGGTCGGCTCGGCATCCTCGACGGCGAGGGCGTCGAGCGCGGAGCGGAGCAGCGAACGGATCCGCCGCGCCTCGGCGGCCAGGTGCTCGCGCTCGGCGTGCGCGCGCCGTGTCACCGCGCGGGCCTCAGCGTGTGCCTCCGTCAGCAGGAGCTCCGACTCCTTGCGCGCCTGCTCCTTCAGCTCCTGCGACGCGCGCTCGGCCGAGACGAGCGTCGTGCGGAGCAGCGCCTCGAGCTCGCGGAAGCGGACGAGCTCGCGCTCGAGGTGCTCGACCTTGTCGCCGAGGTCGGCGCGGTCACGCCACACGTCCTCGTAGCTCTCGGCGATCTCCTCGAGCGTCGCGTCGACGAGCGTGCGCTTGTAGCCGAAGAACGCGCGCTCGAGCCGGATGTGCTTGATCTCGACGGGCGAAAGTCCCATGGGTGCCCTCCTTACAGTCGGTCGAGGATCGCGTTCAGGAACTGCTGGACGATCAGCAGCGCGATGACCGCGAGCATCGGGGAGAGATCGAGCGGCCCGAGGGGCGGCACGACGCGCCGGAAGAGGCGCAGGTACGGGTCGCAGAGCTCGTACAGGTTCCGCTGGATCCAGTTGAGAGTCGGCGAGTACGGCAGCCTGATCCAGCTCGTGATGATGTAGATCAAGATGACGAGGATGTAGACGCCGATGAAGACGTTCACGAAGCTCTGAATGAGCGCCGACGGCGTCGAAGAGCAGCATCAAGCTGGCAGTGTCGCCCATCCGCCCAGTTTCGCCCTCGGGCGAGGGATTCCTAGGCCTGGTTGAAGAAGCCGCCGCGCTCGAGCAGGCGGGCGCGTTCCTCTGCCGAGACCTCGACGTTCCGGGGCGTCAGCAGGAAGACCTTGTCGGCGACCCGCTGCATCCCGCCGTCGAGCGCGTAGGTCAGCCCGCTGGCGAAGTCGATCAGCCGCTTCGAGAGCTCCTGGTCGGAGCTCTGGAGGTTGAGGATCACCGGGATGTCCTGCTTGAAGCGGTCGGCGATCTGCTGCGCGTCGTTGAAGCTCCGCGGGATCACGAGGTGCATGCGCACCGAGCCCGGCCCGTCGGCGGCGCGAAGCCTCGGCCGCATCGGGGTCGCGGCGGGCGGCTGCTCGCCGGGGTCGGTCCAGTCGTCGAACTGCTCCTGACGCCGCCGCGGGGCGAGCCTGCGGACGTTCGGCCGGTCGGAGTAGGTCCGCTCGAGCTCCTCCTCGGTGACGAACCCGTCCTCGTCCCAGTCCTCCTCCTCGGCGATCCCGAAGTAGACGAGCGTCCGGTTCCAGATGTCCGCAAAACCCATGGGCGCCTAATGGTAAAGCGTCGAGCCGACGCGGATCAGCGTCGCGCCCTCGTCGACGGCCACCCGCCAGTCCTGGCTCGTGCCCATCGACAGCTCGCGTCAGGCCGTTCGCCGCGGCCAGCTCACGCAGCCGGCGGAAGTACGGCCGCGACGCTTCGGGGTCGCTCGTCGCCGGGCGGCATGGTCATCAGACCCGCGCACGTCGGGGTAGAGGCCGAGGAAGCTCTCGAGCTCCTCGGGGGCGACACCCGACTTCGTCGGCTCGCCGGACAGGTTGACCTCGACGAGCGCCGGGATCTCCAGCCGCTGCGCCGCGGACTCCGACGACAGGGAGTGACAGAGCTCGCAGCACGCGTTCACCGACGCGCGCCTTTCGACTCTGCAGGTGGCCGATGAAGTGCCAGCGGAAGGCATCGCCGTACCTTTCGTGCTTCGCCTCGAGGTCCTGCGCCCGGTTCTCCCCCACCACCTCGATGCCCGCTTCGACGAGGACACCGAGCTCCTCGAGCGAGACGTACTTCGTCGCGGCGACGACGGTGACTCCGGCGCCGGCCTCGGCGCGGATCGCCTCGTAGCGTCGCCGGATCTCGTCAGCCGGCAACAACGCCGACCACTCCCTGACGTCCGGTGACGCCCGCGTCGCGCCGGTGGGAGAAGAAGAGCTCCGGGTTGCACGACGTGCAGATGTCGAATCGCTCGACGGTCGCGACGCCCGCTTCGCGCAACGCGCGCTCGGCGGCGGTCCAGAGGTCGAGCATGCGCCCGGTCACGACTTCCGGGCCGAAGCGCGCGCGAAACGGGTCCGCGACCTCTGGGCCGACCTCGTAGCAGCACGGCCCGATCGCCGGGCCGACGGCGGCGCGCGAACGTGCCGCCGAGCGCCGCCGACGCCTGCGTCGACGATCCCCTCCAGCAGGCCGCGCCAGCCTGCGTGGAGCAGGGCGAGCGCGGCGCCGTCCTCGCGCGCGATCGCGATCGGCACGCAGTCGGCGGTGAGCTTCAGCATCGGCACCCCCGGCTCGTCGGTCCAGAGGCCGTCGCCCGGCTCGCCGCGGCTTCCTGCCACCGCGCGGTTGACGATCGCCGAGTGCTGCTGGCGATTCAGCGCGAGCTTCGCGACGTCCGCGCCGACTTCCGCGCACAGGCGGCGACGGTTCTCCTCGACGTGCTCCTCGCGGTCGAGCGTGAGCTTGCCGAGGTTCAACGACGCGAACGGCCCTTCGCTGACCCCGCCCGTTCGGGTCGAGAAGACGACCTCGTACGCGGGGCCGCAGTCCCAGCGGTAGACGGTCACACGAGCTCCTCGCGCCTCCTCGAGCAGCCGCTCGCGCGTGTTCAGCGTCGGGTCGTCGACGACGCGCTCGAGGAGCCGTCCAGCGACCTCGCCGATCGCGGGGCCCCTCGGCAAGCCCGAGCTCGAGCAGATCGCCGCCGTCGATCGCGAGGTCCGAGATGCCGGTGCGGTTGCGCACGCTCGCCTGCTCGAGCGGCGGACTCCGCAGCCCATCGCGGTCCGGTCGCAGTCGTCGCCTGCGCCGCGAGCCGCAGGACGCGCGACATCGAGCGCGAGTCTCCTCGCCGTAGCGCGCGAGCGCACGCCGGGCGGCGAGCGGCTCGGTCGTCCGGAACGCGTGATCGCGGACGATTCGCTCCACTGCTGCTGCAGACGCGCCGGACGAGCTGCGTCGGAGGAACGCAGACGCCGCAGCGCACCAGCTCGCGTCGTCTGCGAGCCTGCCGAGGTCCGTCGGCAGGAGCGCAGCCGAGACGCACCGAGCGGGCTCGGCGTCGGCCGCGTCTGACGCGGAGAAGATTGCTCGTCGAGCGCGACGTCGAGTCCGGCTTCGAGCTCCGGCAGCAGCTCGGCGAAGACTCCGGTGTCGCGTGCGAGCCGGAGCGCCTTGGCGGGATGCGCGCCGAGCAGCAGCTTCGAGAGCTCCCCCATCCCGTCCGCGCTCAACCCGCCGCCGATTCGCTCCGCCGAGACGAGCCGCACCGACTCCGCGTTCTCGCGCATCTGCGCGAGCGTCTGCTCGTCCGGGTCGAGGTCGTGCTCGGAGACGAAGCGGAGCCCACGGACGAGGCGGAGCGGGTCCTCGCGGAAGCTCTCGGGCGAGACGGTCCGCAGGACGCGCGCCTCGAGGTCCTCCCTGCCCTTGAACGGGTCGAGGAGCTCACCTGTCTCGAGCCGCTTCGCGATCGCGTTGATCGTGAAGTCGCGGCGCGCCATGTCCTGCTCCAGCGAGATCTCCGGCGACGCGACGATCTCGAAGTCGTGCCTGCCGGGGCCCGGTCGAGCGCTCGGTGCGCGGCGGCGCGAACTCGATCCCGGCCGGGGCGAGCGAGCGAAGCGCTCGGTCGCTCGGGTAGAGCCTCAGCCCGACGCGTCGCCCTGCGACCTCGAGGTCCTCCACGCGACCGTGCGGGCGCGAGCGCGTCGCGCAGCTCCTCGTAGCCGACGCCCGGGACGACGAAGTCCTGATCCTTCGCCGGTCGCCCGAGCAGCTCGTCGCGCACGGCGCCTCCCACGAGGTACGCGTCGAGGCCGAGCGAGTGGGCGAAGGCGGAGATCGGCGATTCAGACGTGCGCGACCACCGCGATCTCGACCCTGGCGCCCATCGGGAGCGCCGCGACCTGCACGGTCGCACGAGCGGGCGGCTTGTCGCCGACGTAGCGGCCGTAGACCTCGTTCACGGCGGCGAAGTCCCCGAAGTCCGAGAGGTAGATCGTCGTGTTCAGCACCTGCGCGAAGCTGCTTCCCGCAGCGTCGAGGATCGCCTCGAGGTTCTTGCAGACCTGCTCGGTCTGCTCCTCGATCGCGTCGCCGACGAGCGCGTCGTGCTCCGGCTTCAACCCGACCTGGCCCGCGACGAAGACGAGGTCTCCGTAGCGAACGGCCTGCGAGTACGGCGCTCCCTGGAACGGCGCGGGAGCGTTCTCGGTTCGCACAACGGCCTTCTCGGCCATGCGCTACTCCTTTCCGGGTCGCGGCCGGCACGCCTGCGCGAGCGAGATGCCGAGCGCCTTGAAGATCGCGTCGAGCACGTGCTGCGTGTCGCGTCCCTCGAGCAGGCGCACGTGGAGCGTCAGCTCGGCGCCCTCCGTCAGGCCCTCGAGGAAGCGGGCGACGATGTCCGTGTCCAGCCCGGCGACGCGTGCGTCGGAGAGGTCGACGTTCGAGACGAGCAGCGGCCGGCCGGATGCCTCGAGCACCACGTGCGCGAGCGCCTCGTCTGCCGGAATCACCGCGGTGCCGTGCCGACGGCCTGCGCGAAGCGGCTCCGCGAGCGCTCGGCCGAGCGCGCGACCGGCCGACGCGGCCTCGAGGACTGCCGCACCGGGGGCGATCTCCAGCTGGACGTCGAAGCCGCCGTGGACCGCGAGCAGCCCGAGCAGGTGGTCGAGGACCGGCAGCCCGGTTCCCACCGTTGCCGTGCCGTTTCCGTCCACGGTGACGCGGACGAGGCTCTGCGCCTCACCTTCGCGCTCGGTCGCCGTCATCGCGAGGAGGCTATCGCAGCACGCGTCGGCGTCAGTCGGCGACGCGCTCGATGTGCGCGCCGAGCGCGCGCAGACGCTCGTCGATCCGCTCGTAGCCGCGGTCGATCTGCCCGACGTTGCCGATCGTCGACGTGCCTTCCGCGCAGAGGCTCGCGATCAGCATCGCCATGCCCGCACGGATGTCGGGGCTGTCCATCCGCTCGCCGTAGAGCTTCGCCGGGCCGGTCACGACGGCGCGGTGCGGATCGCAGAGGATGATCCGCGCCGCCCATCCCGACGAGCTTGTCGACGAAGAAGAGGCGGTTCTCGAACATCTTCTCGAAGATCAGGATCGTCCCCTTCGCCTGCGTCGCGACCGCGAGCGCGATCGACGTCAGGTCGGCGGGGAAGGCGGGCCACGGGCCGTCCTCGATCTTCGGGATCTGGTCGCCGAGGTCGTCCTGCACCTGCAGGTCCTGACCAGGCGGCACGTGCACGCTCGTCCCGTCGATCTCGACGCGCACGCCGAGCCGCGCGAGGTGCGGAAGGATCGGCACGAGGTCCTCCGGCGCCGTCTCGTCGATCCAGAGATCGCCGCCGGTGACCGCGGCCAGGCCGATGAAGCTCGCGACCTCGATGTGCTCCGGCGCGATCCGGTACTCGCCGCCGCCGAGCCGGTCGACGCCGTGGATGCGGAGCACGTTGGACTCGATCCCCTCGATCTGCGCGCCGAGCGAAACGAGGAACCGGCAGAGGTCCTGGACGTGCGGCTCGCACGCCGCGTTGCCGATCACGGTCTCTCCCTCGGCGAGCACCGCGGCCATGACCGCGTTCTCGGTTCCCATCACGCTCGCCTCGTCGAGGAAGACGTGCTTGCCGCGCAGGCGGTCCGCCTGGAACTCGAACGCGCGGTCGATCGTGACCGTCGCGCCGAGCTGCTCGAGCGCGTGGATGTGGACGTCGAGCCGCCGGCGTCCGATCACGTCGCCGCCCGGCGGTGGCAGCGTGCGCTCGGCCGAAGCGCGCGATCAACGGACCGGCGACGAGGAACGATGCGCGGATGCGCGTCGCCAGGCCCGGGTCGACGTCGGTCTTCGTCACGTGCGTCCCGTCGACCGTCACCTCGTTCGGGCCGATCCACTCCACCTCTGCGCCGAGGTTGTCGAGCAGCTCGACCATCGTCTCGACGTCGCGGATCCGCGGGACGTTCGTCAGCGTGACGGGCTCGGAGGCGAGCAGCGTCGCCGCGAGGATCGGCAGCGCGCCGTTCTTGTTTCCGGCTGCGCGCACGCGGCCGTTCAGGGGCCGTCCTCCCTCGATCACGAAGGACTCGGCCAGCTTCTCGGTGACCATGTGCGTCATCGGAGGCGGGCTAGGATAGCTCTCCCGTGGACGTGACCCGTGAACGCGCCTGGCAGACGTTGACCGAGTACACGCAGAGCGAGGCCCTCAGACGGCACGCGCTCGCGGTGGAGGCGTCGGTCGGCGCGTACGCGCAGAAGCTCGGGGAGGACGAGGAGTTCTGGCGCGCGACGGCGCTGCTGCACGACTTCGACTACGAGATCCACCCCACGCTGGACAAGCATCCGCAGGACGGTGCGCCGATCCTTCGCGAGCAGGGCTACCCCGAGGAGCTGATCGAGGCCGTGCTGTCGCATGCCGAGCACCTGTCGCTCCCGCGCGACACTCCGCTCAAGCTGACGCTCTTCGCGTGCGACGAGCTCTCCGGGTTCATCCATGCGTGCGGACTCGTTCGACCCGACGGGATCGAGACCTTGGAGCCGAAGTCGGTTCGCAAGAAGCTGAAGCAGCCGTCGTTCGCCGCCGGCGTGAACCGCGACGACGTCTTCAAGAGCGCCGAGGAGCTCGGCGTCGATCTCGACGAGCACATCGCGCTTCGTCACCGCGGCGATGCGCCCGATCGCGCCGGAGCTCGGGCTGCGCACTCAGGCGGACGCTGCGTGACCGCGCGGTTCGACGCGCTCGGCGTCGTCGTCGCGGACATCCCGCGCGCGCTTGCGTTCTACCGCCGGCTCGGGCTCGAGTTCCCCGAGGGTGCCGAGTCGGAGCAGCACGTCGAGGCGACGCTTCCCGGCGGGCTGCGCTTCATGCTCGACGCGGAGGACGTGATCCGCTCCTTCGATCCCGAGTGGCGTCGCCCGGACGGAAGCAGCATCGGCCTCGCGTTCGCGTGCGAGTCGGCCGCCGACGTCGACGTGGTCTACGCAGAGCTCACCGGCGCCGGCTACGAGAGCCACAAGGAGCCGTGGGACGCGTTCTGGGGCAGCGCTACGCCCAGGTGCGCGACCCCGACGGGCACGTCGTGGACTTGTTCGCGCCGCTCTAGAGCGCCTGCGATGAGGCGGTCGAGGTCCTCGTCGCTCGTCCACCAGCCGCACGAGGCGCGCACGAGTCCCGTGCCCGGCATGTCGCGAACGATCACGCCGTTCTGCGCGAGCCTCGCGACCGTCGCCTCGGGATCCGCGTCGCGGAACGAGACGAGGTTCGCGTGGCCGGGCTCGGTCACGACCTCCGCGCGCTCGGCGAGGAGCTCGCGGCAGCGCGCGGCCGCTTCGGCGGCGCGCTCGTAGCGCCACTCGGGGTGCACGTCGAACGCGGCGAGCAGCCCGGCGGTCGCCGCGAGCGGCGTGAAGTGCGTGTCGAAGCGGTTGGCGCCCTCCTGCGGCTCGAACGTCCCCGCTTCGAGGTCGTACTCGCGCTGCGAGAGATAGCTCGGCTGCGTGAGACGCAACGCGTCGGGGTCGCGGACCGACAAGCGCGCCGGTCAGGTCGGGACCGCAGAGCCACTTCTGAGCCGAGACGGTGTAGAAGTCCGCGTCCGACGCGTCGACCGGGATCGCGCCGGCCGACTGCGCGCCGTCGACGAGCACGGGGATGCCGGTCGCCTCGCGCAGCTCGCGCCACGGGAGACGGTGGCCGTTGATCCAGAGGACCTCCGACAGCGCGATCAGCTTCGTCCGCGGGCCGACCTCGGCGAGGATGGTCTCGTAGGCGTCCGCCGCCGGACGGTCGCGGACACGCGCAATCCGGACCGTGGCAGGGCTCACCGCGAGCGGCCCGATCAACCCGAAGTGCTCCGAGTCGGTCGTGACGACCTCGTCGCCCTCACCGAGGCCGAGCCCGTTCAGCACGACGTTGCAGCCCTCCGAGGTCGACGTCGTGAGCGCGATGTTCTCGACGGGCACGCCGACGAGCTGGGCGAACCCCGCGCGCACGCGCGGCCGGTCCTCGAGGTACTTGTCGAAGGCGGCGCGGTTGAAGCGCCCCTCCACGAGCGCGCGCTGCTGCTCCGCGGCGATCGCGTCGGCGACCGCTGTCGGCATCGGCCCGAACGTCCCGGCGTTCAGGTACGCGTAGCGCTCGAGCACCGGAAACTGGGCGCGCGCCTCGTCGAACGTCATCGGACCTCGAGCTCCACGGGCGCATGATCCGACAGGAGGACGTCCCCGTGTCGCCGGAGGTCTTCCGGCCAGTGGCGCTCGGGGCCCTGCGGCATCAGGCCGCGCACGAGAACGTGGTCGAGCCCGGGGCCGGCCTGCGAGAAGCCCCACTCCGAGGTGCCGAGCGCGCGCAGCGTGGGCGACGTCACGACCGTGACGTTGAAGTCGCCCGCCAGCACGACGGGCTCCCCCGGGTTCGCCAGCCCGTCGACGAAGGCCGCCGCACGGAGGAGCTCCGCGTCGGCGACGCGCTTCTCGTCGCGAAGGCTCGTCGCGTGGAGGTTCCCGACGACCGCGGTTCGACCGTCCTCGAGCCTGACCCGCACCGCCTGGCAGATCCGCCGCTCGCGCGCCCACCTGAGCCGCGTGACGAGGCCCAGCCCAAGCTCCTCGGCGATCCGCTTCCGGAAGCCGCGCGGGTTGAGCACGATCGTCCGGTGGTCGGTCACCTCGAGGCCGGGCGCCGACGAGGATCGCGTTCGCCTGGCCTTCGACCGCAGAGCGGAGCCGGGTCGGGTCGAGGTCGGTCACGAGCCCACCGAGGTTGCGCGGCAGCCTCGCAGGAGCGGCGACGTCGCCGTACGCCGAGTAGCCCGACCAGGCTTCGAGCCGAGGGAGCGTTCCGGCGGCGAGCTCCTGCAGCGCGACGATCGCGGGACCGTCCTCGCAGACGAGCTTGACCATCCGTTCGAAGTAGCGCCTTCGGCCCGACGGAACGGTTCGGCCGTGGAAGAGGTTCCAGCTCCGGATCAGCACGCGGCTAGCGTATTCAGCGTGCGAGTCGTCATCGCGGACCCCCCGGCCTACACGCCGTACTACGACCACGACCTCGCCGCTGCGCTCGCGACCGCGGGAGCGGACGTCGAGCTCGTCACGTCGCGATTCCGTTTCGCCGAGCTTCCCGCGCCGAACGGGTACCGGCGCAACGAGCTCTTCTATCCGCTCAGCTCGCGCGTGTTTCGCCGCTCGCGACTCCGCGTTCCGGTGAAGGGGCTCGAGCACCCGCTCGGGATGTTCCGGCTCAGCCGCCGACCGGCCGACGTCGTCCACGTCCAGTGGCTCTCGTCGCCACAGCTCGACGAGCGCCTGCTGCGGCTGCGCGCGCCGTCGGTCTTCACCGCGCACGACCTCCTCCCGCGCCGGACGGCAGCCAAGCTCGATCTCTGGCGGCGTCTCCTGGCGCGCTTCGACCGGGTCGTCGTGCACAGCGAGCACGGGCAGGGAACGACTCGCGGAGCTCGGCGTCGACGCGCGAGTGATCCCGCTGCCGATCTCGGCGTCGAACGTCGAACGTCGTGACGACGGGCGCACGCTGCTCTTCGCCGGGGTGATCCGGCCGTACAAGGGTCTGCCGGACGCGCTCGAGGTCGTGCGGCGGATCGACGATGCGCGCCTGCTCGTCGCCGGCGACCCGAGCGAGCCCATCGAGCGACGCGGCGACAGAGTCGAGTGGCGGCTCGGCTACCTGCCGCAGGCCGAGCTCGACCGCGCGCTCGGCGAGGGCACCGTTGCGCTCTTCCCCTACCGCCCGGAGCTCGACCAGAGCGCGGCGCTGATGCAGGCGCTCGGGGCCGGTGTGCCGGCGGTCTGTTACGACGTCGGTGGGATCGCCGAGCCGGTGCGGCGCTTCGGCGCGGGCCGCGTCGTGCCGGCGGGAGACGTCGACGCGCTTGACCGAAGCCGCACGCGAGCTCCTCGACGACCCGCAGGCGCTTGCGGCCGCGCGCGAAGGCGCCCGCCGTGCGCGGGAGTCGCTGACCTGGTCTGCCTCGGCCGAGGCGCATCTCGAGCTGTACCGGGAGCTCGCGTGATCTTCCGACGGCGCTTCGGCGAGCTGATCGACCGCCAGCTCGATCTCTTCGAGCAGGACAACGCCGACCTGTTCGAGCGCCTCGAAGACGCCGAGGACGAGTACCGGCGCGGCCGGGCGCGCGGACGCCGAGGAGCGCTTCGGCGACCTGCAGGAGCTCCTCGCCGAAGGAGGCGAGACCCTCGTCGAGCTCCGCGACACGTACGCCGAGACGCTCGACGACAAGGCTGCCGACGAGTACGCGGGCGCGTTCGACTTCGCCGTGCTGCGCCGCTTCCCGCAGTTCGCGCTCGAGCTCGACGACGAGGAGGACGACGAGGACTAGCGATGCCCGAAGTGGTGTGCGTCGGGGAGCGCGTCGTTGACGGCGTGCTCCCCGGACACACGCCGCGCCAGCGGGCCGAGCGTCTCGAGGCGGTCGACGAGGACGTTCTGGTTCCGCTCGATCTTCTCGAACCGCCCCTCGGCGCGGATCAGCGGCTCGCCGCGCACGATCGCCCGGTACCGGTCGTACACCTGCGGGGGGACGATCAGGTTCACCTGGCCGAACTCGTCCTCGAGCAGCATGAAGACGATCCCCTTCGCGGTCGACGGGCGCTGTCTCGCGATCGCCATGCCCGCCACCGCGACGCGCGTGCGATGCGGCTGCTCGCGCAGCTCGCGAGACGAGAGCGTTCCGTCGGGCAGGTGCGGCCGGAGCAGCTCGAGCGGGTGGACGCCGACCGAGATGCTCGTCAGGCGGTAGTCGGCGAGCATCCGCTCCCAGCGCGTCTGCTTCGCGAGCTCGGGCGTCTCGACCGTCGGGTCGAGCGGAAGCGCGAGCTGGTGCTCCTCGCCGCCGGAGCCGGGGACGGTCTGCGCGCGCGGGACGAGCCCGAGCTCCCAGAGCAGCGTGCGCCGGCTCTCGCCCAGGCAGTCGCACGCGCCCGACTGGACGAGCGCCTCGAGCTCGTCGCGGCCGAGCTCGGTCCGCTGCGCGAGCTCGCGCACGTCGCGGAACGAACCCGTTCCGCTCGCGCTCCTCGACGAGCGCGCGCGCGTCGTCCTCGCCGACGTGCACGACGTATTCGATCCCCATCCGCACGGCGCCGTCCTCGTTCGCGCACTTCGCGCGCGAGCGGTTCACGTCGGGCGGGCGCACCTCGACGCCTTTCCGCTGCGCGTCGCGCACGAGCGTCGACGGCGGGTAGAAGCCCATCGGCTGCGCGTTCAGCAGCGAGCAGAGGAACTCGGTCGGGTAGTAGTGGCGCAGCCACGCCGACTGGTAGGCGAGCAGCCCGAACGCCGCGGCGTGCGACTTCGGGAAGCCGAACCCCGAGAAGCCGGTCAGCTTGTCGTACACCTTGTCGGCGGTCTCCCTGTCGACGCCCTTGGTGAGCGCGCCTTCGACGAAGCGCGCGCGGAACGCCTCGAGCGCCTCCTGCGAGCGCTTGCGGCTCATCGCGCGGCGCAGCCCTTCCGCCTCCCCCACGCTGAAGCCGGCGAGCGCCATCGCGACGTGCAGCACCTGGTCCTGGAAGACGATCGCGCCGTAGGTCTCGCCGAGCGGCTCCTCGAGCAGCGGGTGGTCGAACGTCGGCTTGTGCGTCGGGTCGGCGCGAAGGAGCTCGCGGTTCTTGACGTACGGGTGCACCGCCTTCCCCTGGATCGGCCCGGGGCGCACCAGCGCGACCTGCACCGTCAGGTCTTCGAGGTTCTCGGGCCTCGTGCGGAGGAGGCTCTGCATCTGCGCGCGGCTCTCGATCTGGAACGTGCCGACGGTGTCCGCGGACTGGATGTCCTCGTAGACGGCGGGATCGACGAGCGAGATCCGGGAGAGGTCGATCGACTCGCCCCGCACGCGCGCGACCTCGCTCACGCACTCCTCGACCGCGGAGAGCATCCCGAGCCCGAGCAGGTCGATCTTCATGAAGCCCGCGTCCGAGCAGGAGTCCTTGTCCCACTGGCAGAGCTGCCGCCCGACCATCGCGGCGGGCTGAACCGGGACGAGCTCGACGAGCGGGCGCGACGAGATGATCATCCCGCCCGGGTGCTGCGAGATGTGGCGCGGGAGGCCTGCGATCTCCGCGCAGCACTCGACGAACGCGCGCCAGCGGGGCGAGAGGAGCTTCCGCTTCGCGTCGGGGAGCGTCGCGAGCTCCTGCGCGACCTTCTTCGCGTTCCAGCCTTCGGTGATCTTCGCGAGCCGCTCGAGCTCGGCGTGCGGCAGGCCGAGCGCCTTGCCCACGTCGCGGATCGCGCCGCGCGAGCGGTAGGTCGCGAAGGACGCGACGAGCGCTGCGTGCTCGCGGCCGTAGCGCTCGGTGACGCGGACGATCAGCTTCTCGCGGATGTCGCGCGGGAAGTCGAGGTCGATGTCGGGCACGCCGCGCATCTCGTCGTTCAGGAAGCGGCCGAGCGAGAGCCCGGCCGAGACCGGGTCGACGTGCGAGAGGCCGGTCAGGTAGCAGACGATCGAGCCGACCGACGAGCCGCGACCGCGGCCGGGAGGCAGCACGTGCCTCGGCGTGTCGTCCCCGCGCACCTCGCGCGCGCAGTCGGCCGCGAGCTGGAGCACCTCGTGGTGGAGCAGGAAGAACCCGTCGAGGCCGAGCCGCCCGATCAGCGCGAGCTCCTCGTCGAGCCTGGCTCGCGCATTGCGCTTGTGGCCGTTCAGCCCGGAGTAGCGCTCCTCGAACGCGCGGTCGCAGACGCGCTTGAGCTTGCTGCTCGCCGGCTCGCCGTCGGCGAAGTCGGGATAGCTGTAGCCGAGGTCGGCGGTGAGGTCGAAGCGCAGGCGGTCGGCGAGCTCGCCCGCGCGCTCGACCGCGTCGCGGTCGTCGGGGAAGCGCTCGAGCACGTCGTCGGGCGCGAGCAGGACCGACTCGTGGTTGCCGCGACGCTCGGGCTCCGAGCCGTCGAGCGACGTGCACTCGCGGATCGCGACGAGCACGTCCTGCAGCTGCGCGCGGCGAGCATGGTGCGCGTGCACGTCGCCGGTCGCGACCGTCTGCACGCCGAGCGTCTCCGCGAGCTCTCGCAGCGCGGCGTTCCGGCGCACGTCTCCTCGCTCGTACGGCCGCTGGAGCTCGACGAAGAAGCGCTCGCGGAACGCTCCGGCGACCGCCGCCGCGGTGTTCGGGTCGCGCACGGCGAGCCCGTGCCGCGCGCAGCCGGAGAGGCAGACGAGCCCGTCGTTCAGCTCGAGCAGGAGCTGGACCGACAGCGCGGGATCGAGCGGCGGGTCCTCGGGCTTGGGCCTCGTCCCCGCGTGCGCCGACGGTGAGGAGCCGGCAGAGGTTCGCGTAGCCGCGCGCGTCCTCGACGAGCAGCGTGACGTGAGCGCCGCCCTCGAGCGTGACCTCCGCCCCGGTGATCGCCCGCACGCCGAACGCCTTCGCCGCGTGCGCGAACTCGAGCGAGCCGAAGACCCCGTCGTGGTCGGTGAGGGCAAGCGCCTCGTAGCCGAGCTCGGCGGCGCGCAGCGCGAGCTCCTCGGGCAGCGAGGCGCCGTCCAGGAAGGAATAGGCCGAGTGCGCGTGGAGCTCGACGTACGTCACCGGCGGTGACGTGGGTGATCCGACCGAATCTCGCCGGGCGTGTTCTGCGTTGAAGGGGAGCAAATGTCCCCGACGAATGAGGAGCACCCATGGCCCTGCTCGTAGCGATCATGGCGACCCTGCTGGTGGTCGCGACCTCGCTCGCCTTCGCCGTCGGCGCCTAGGCCTACGCCCCGCGCTGGCTGAACCATCCGCCCCGCTCCTCGTCGCGGAACACGACGACGTTCTGGCCCGACTCGAGCACGAGCTCGAAGTAGCGCCGCTGGACGGGCTCCTCGGTCCACCAGCGGTCGACCACGCGCCACTCCTCGCGGACGACCGCCACCCCGAGACGATTCACGAGCCGCGGCGTTCCGTCGAATCGCGCCTCGACGAGCGCCGACTGCGGCTCGTTCAGTCGTCGCGAGGTACGAACAGCGCCCGGGCTTCCGGGATCCGCGACCACGGTGCCACTTCGACCACCGACGCGACCGAGCCCGAGCCGGTGCTCGCACGCACCTGACGCAGGCCCTCGCTCAACCTGCTCTGCAGCTCCGACCCCGCCGCCTGCATGAGCTCCAACTGCTCTCCGTGCGAATCGCTCAGCTCGACGAGCTCGAGGCGGAGCGAGACGATGGGCGCCGGCAGCTCCGCGAGCTTCGGTCCGAGGGCGTGGCGCAGGCGGTCGCGCGCGGCCGTCGGGTCTCGCATCGTGACCGTCCGCCGCCACGAGCCTCCGCCCACGAGTCGTGCCGCAATCGCGGCCTTGCGCACGAACCGGCCATCGCGCTCCTTTCGCTCGAGCAGTCGGTCGAGCAGCGCGCCGAAGGCTCGCCGCAGGGTCAGCTCGTTCCCGATCGCCTCCGGGAACTCGAGCTCCTCGTAGAGCTCGGCGGGCGGGCGCCGCCCCAGCACCCGCCCCGCCTCGCCCCCTCTCGCCAGGCTCCAGGCACGCCGGCCGTCCGGCCCCAGTCGTTCAGCTACGGCAGCTCTGGGGAGCCCGGCAAGCTCGCCCAATCGTTTGACCCCGAGCTCGCGGAGCTCGAGCTGGCGCCGCGCGTCGAGCGGCAGCAGCGAGAGCGGCAGCGGGGCCAGGAAGTCGGGCATCTGCTCGTCGGAGACGACGAGCGCCTGGCCCAGCGCGCGCGACGTTGGCCGCGGCGAGGGCGGCGAAGCGCCGCTCTGCTGCGCCGATCCGTGCGTCCCAGCCGGTGCCGGCGGACGCGAGCGCGCGCTTGAGCGCCTCCTCGAGCCCCCCGTAGAGCCGCTCGACCCCGCGCGTCTCGAAGTAGGCGCACCCCGGCTCGGCCGACTCGACCGAGAACCCCGAGTCCTCGAGCCGGAGCAGAACCCCCTCCCACGCCTGCTCGGCCGCCGAGGGGTCCTCCTCGACGAGGACGAGCCGCGGGCACATCGCCAGCGCCTCGCCCAGCCGCATCCCCGGCTTGACCCCCTCAGCCTCCGCCGCGGCCGTCACAGGGCCGAGCAGCGGCTCCTCGCCGGCAGGCGGTGCGAGGGCCGCAGGAGCGGTCGAGAGCGAGGGCCTGGACCGCAGCGCCGCCCGCAAGGAGAAGCCCGGGATGGCGAGGCAGGCGATCATGCGAACGTCTGTTCTACACGAACGTACGTTCGATGTCAAGACTCTCGTTCGATCCGTCTAGGCTCGGACGGATGCGCGCCGATCGTCGTACCTCCGGGCCAGGGACATCAGGTCGGGAACGTCGAGTTCCTCGCCCGAAGCGCGGACACCCCGCGGTTCAACCTCGGCCTTGATCACGCTCCAGCCGCACCGCGAGGGCCCGGAGCTCCACGTCCACAAGGACGAGGACGACTCGTTCTACGTGCTCGAGGGCGAGCTGACCTTCATCGCCGACGACGACGAGGTCGTCGCCGGACCCGGCACGTTCGTGCTCGTCCCGCCCGGTGTCCCGCACACGTTCGCGAACCGCGGAGACGCCGTCGTCCGGATGCTCAACGTCCACGCTCCCGCGGGCTTCGACCTCCGGCTCGAAGGGGGCTAACAGCCGTGCCTCGCTGATCGAGGTCGTCGAGGACTGGCTGCTAGCCCGCTGGAACGAAATTCTAGGACAGCTAGAGCGTATATTTCAGCTGCGGGCCGACCATCCGCGAGAAGCGCGGCACGACGTCGAGGACGTTCTCCCGCGCGCAGAAGCGGATGTCCTCGTCGAGGCCGGGCGGCCCGTAGGTCCTCTCGGTCAGGCCCTCGTACGGGTCGTCGAACGAACGCCCGATCAGCTCGGACGCCTTCGCGGCGTCGTTCCGGTCGCCCTCGAGCAGCTGGACGATTCGCCCGGCGCAGTACGCGTCGTCGAACGCGAACGACCCGTTGAACCCCGCGCAGACGATCACAATGTCCTCCCCGCTCTCGCGCGCGGCGGCTGCGACGGCGTCGAGGTTCAAGAGGCTCCCGAGGAAGACGCGCTCGCAGCTCGAGGCGGCGGTGAGGATCGCGCGCGTCCCGTTCGTCGTCGAGAAGATCAGCGGCACGTCACCTCCGTCGAGGAACTCGCGCGGCGAGGCCCCGACGTCGAAGCCCTCGATGCGCTGACCCAGACGCTCGCCGCCGAGCAGCCCTTCGCCGAGCTGCTCTCGCACCGCCTGCGCTTCCTCGATCCCGGGTGCGCAGAGGACGCGTGGCCATCCGCTCGCGAGAGCCTGCGCGATCGTCGACGTGGCGCGGAGGACGTCGACGACGATCCCGACAGGG
>CAWFVN010000003.1:0-68625 GCA_963819225.1 uncultured Actinomycetes bacterium
CCGATTCCGCGTGGTTCTGCGCTACCCGAGCTTCGTGATCCGCGGCGCCGTGAGGTACGGCGGCGGGGACACGGGGCTGTGCGCGAGCAGGTAGCGACCGAAGGCGTCGAGGTCGACCTCGCCGCCGATCTGGTTCGTGCACTGCCGAAAGACGCTGAACCCGTCCCCGCCGTCCGCGAGGAAGTTGTTCATCGTCACCTGGTAGTTCTGCGCGTCGACGATCGGCACGCCGTTGATCTTCACGGACGAGTTGACGACCTTGTCGCCGGCCGGCCGCGTGCTGTCCCAGGCGTAGCTGAACGTCCACGAGACCTGCAGGAAGCGCGGCGGCGTCTGCACGACGAACTGCTGCTCGAGCAGCGCCTGGATCTGCGCCCCGTTGCAGGTCTTGACCGTGAGCGTGTTACCGAACGGCTGGACGTTGAACGCCTCGCCGTACGTGACCTCGCCCGGCTGCTCGCCGCCCGAGATCTGGTTGAACAGCAGCGGCACCCGGATCCCGCCCGGGTTCATGAACGCGACTACGGAGCCGCCGAAGTCGGTCGGCGCCGTGGCCTCGAGCTGACCGTCGGCGATGACGTCACCGAGCGGCGACTCGCCGCCCGCGTTCTGGACGCCGTCACGAGTGGACTTGAGGTCCTCCGTGATCCGGCCGAGCACGCGGTTCGCGAGCGGAGCGGCCAGCGCCTTGTACTTGTTGACCAGCGCGGTCTCGTCCGGGTCCTTGGCGACGTTCTGCCGCACGACGACGTTCGTCGCGGACGACGAGACGACGTCCTTGGACTGGTGGTCGATCCGAAGCTGGATCTTCGTCAGGACGCGGCCGAACGACGACGCGCTCGTCAGCAGCTTGTTGCCGACGCGGCAGTTGTACGCCGCGTGCGTGTGGCCGCTCACTACGACGTCGACCATCGGATCGAGCTGCTCGCACGATCGGGATGATGTCGCCGCTGATGTTGTCGCAGCCGTTCGGATCCAGGAAGCCACGCGAGAACGGCGCGTTCTGGAAGCCGCCCTGATGGATCAGGATCACGAACGTGCGCACGCCGTTCTCGTCGCGCAGCTTGTGCACGAGCGCGTTCACCGTCGCGACCTCGGGCAGGAAGTCGAGGCCCTCGATCGACGACGGAACGACCACGAGCGGCGTGTTCTCGAAGGTCAGCCCGATGAACGCGATCTTCGCGTTGTCCACCTTGCGGATCTCGTACGCGGGCAGAACCGTCTCGTTCGTGCCTTCGAAGAACGACGTTCGCCGCGAGGTAGCCGTAGATCGAGCCGAAGAACGGCGTGCCGTCCTGGCAGCCGTCGACGGGATGGCAGCCGCCGTTCATCAGGCGGTAGATCTCGTCCAGGCCCTCGTCGAACTCGTGGTTGCCGATGCCCGACACGTCGAGGCCCATCAGGTTCATCGCCTCGACGGTCGGCTCGTCGTGGAAGAGCGCCGACGTCAGCGGGCTCGCGCCCACGAGGTCGCCGGATGCGACGAACAGCGTGTTCGTGTTGTCCATCCGAGCGTTCTTGACGTAGGTCGCGAGGTACTCCGCGCCGCCGGCCGGGCCATCGCGCCGGTCGAGTCGATGATGTTGCCCGGCGTCGTCGACTCCACGTGGCCGTGGAAGTCGTTGATCGCAAGGAGCTGGACGTACGTGTCCTTGTCCTTGTTCGGGTTGTCAGCGAGCGCCGCAGGCGTCGCCGCCAGCGCGAGCGCGGCAATCGCGATCAGCGCTGTGAGTAGACGGTGCTTCATTTCCTTACCTCTCCCCTCGTTCGGTTACAGCGACCGGGCCAGGCGGATCAGCAGCTCGGCTTGCGCCTGCGTGAGCGACTTGCCCGCCTGGGCCTCCACCAGGTTGATGTACTCCTTGATCGAGTTGCTTTGGAGCTTCTCGCACATCGAGCGCGCGACGCCTTCCTTCGTGACGAACCGCTGAGTGAGCGCGCAGAGGCTTGCCGTGGTCACGACCGCCTGAACGGACGCGCGGTACTCGGCGACGCCTCCGTCCTTGTCGCGGATCTTCCCTCCCACCGAGAGCACGCCGACGTTCGACGTCGGGCAGCTCCTAGTGGCAGCCGCGCCGAAGGCGCCCGTAGCCCGAGCCGCAGTCGAACGCGTACGTGAAGCCGGCTGCCGACGTCGGCAGGCGCCGGGTCGCTCGGGTTCGTGAGCGCGAGCGTGAACGGGTTGCCCGCGTCGACCGTCGCCGGGGCGACGAACGTTGCCGTCGGGGGCAGGTTCGTGATCGTCACCTGCGCGGTGTCCGTCGCCGTCGCCGAACCGTCCGAGACGCGCACGCCGACCGTGCGCGTCGCCGGGCCGTCGATCGACGCGGCCGAGAACGCGACGGTCTGACCCGGCGTCTCGTACGTGCCGTTGTTGTCGAGGTCCCACGCGTACGTCAGCGCGTCGCCGTTCGGGTCGGCCCCGGTCGCCGACAGCGACACCGAGCCGCCCTCGCCGACCGTGTACGGGCCGTCCGCGTCGACGGTCGGGCCGGCGTTCAGCCGGAGCCCGACGATGATCGGGTCGTGGTCGGACGACCGGTACGCGTTCGGCTCGTACAGCGCCTCCTGCGCCGGCGGCTTGAACGTCGTGTCGTAGTCGAGGACGTCGGCCTCGTCGGAGTTGATGTGCCACTCGGCGACGCCGGTGACCTGCGCCGTGAGGCGTCGCGTTCGAGAGCGCGTGGTCGAGGTAGCCGGCCATGCCCGTCGAAGGTGTACGAGTAGGCGAACGGCGCCGAGGAACTGCGCGACGAGGTTCGTGTAGTCGTCGCCGTGCCGGCGGTGTCGTCCGGGCCCGCCTTGATCGCGTCGATCGGATCCTCCATGGCGTACGAGTTGAGGTCGCCGATGATCAGGAAGTCGGGATCGCCGCTGCCGGTCGGGTCGGTGGCGAGCCAGTCGACGAGCGCCTTCGCGGCGTTCGTGCGGGTGACGTTGCAGTTGCCCTGGCCGTCGCCGGCGTCGGGGTCGCCGATGTCGGCGCAGGCCGAGCCCTTCGACTTGAGGTGGTTCACGACGACGGTGAAGCGGGCGCCGGTCGCGTTCTCCTGGAACGTCTGCGCGAGCGCGGGCCGGCTCCTCGTGTCGATGAAGCGCGGGTCGACCGCCGACGTCAGGACCTTGAAGGGCCCGACCGGCGTGACCTTCGCGGGCTTGTAGATCAGCCCGACGCGGATCGCGTCGGTGCCGATCACGCCGGTGTCGATCGCCGCGTACGTGCCCGGCGCCGAGCATCGCGTTGAGGCCGGGGACGATGCCCCTGCGGGTCGGTGAGCGGGTCGACGCCCGGCGTGTTCTCGATCTCGTTGAGGCCGAGGACGTCGGCGTTGAGGCCGGCGAGCGCCGCGAGCGAGCTTGTCGCGCTGCCGGGTGAACTCGTGCGGCTGGTCGGAGTCCGCGCCGCGGCACTCGACGTTCTGCGCGGCGCCGCACTTGTTGTCGAGCGGGTCGCCGGTCGGGTAGTCGCGCGGTGATGAAGAAGTTGAGCGTGTTCATCGCGGCGACGCGGAGCGTGCCGCCGACGGGCTCCGGCGCCGCCGGCCGCGGGTTGACCGCCGTGTAGTCGGCCGGCGCCGGTCGGCTGGATGCGGTAGCAGGCTGAAGTCGAAGCCGAGCACGCCGACGGCGTTCTGCGACGCGGTCGCCGCCGCGGAAGCGGTTCGTCAGCGAGAACGGGTTGCCGTTCGGATGGCGCAGGACGGCGGGTTCGAGGCGCCGAGCGCGTCGTCGAGCGTGATCCGGCTCGAGCAGGTTCGCGTGCATGCGCGCGTTCGCCGGCGCGCCGGGCTCCTCGATCGCCGTCGGCGTGAACGGCCGCGACTCGCCCGGCGAGCGGCAGGGCGAGCACGATCTCGCCGAACTGGTCGTAGTTGAAGTACTCGGCGATCACGAGCGACTGCGGGAAGCGGACGAGCATGCCCTCGTAGCGCTCCGGCGAGGTCGAGCGCCGCGAACGGCATCGTCACGTCGGTCGGCGCGACGCTGCCGGTCGCCGCAGTCGACGATGTTCGTCACCGGCCGCCGTGTCGCTGTTCGAGCCGTTGATCGTCGTCTGGTCGAACCGCTCGCGGGCGAAGCCGGTCACGCGCACGACGTCGCCGGCGCTCGACGCTGTTGTTCGTGTTGCCGGTGAAGACGAAGATGCCGTCGGACGTCGCGGCGTTGCCGTCGCCGGTCGGTCCTGGAGGTAGAAGCCCTGGAGGCCGCCGCGCGTCGGCCCTTCGAAGTCGCCGACGACGACGCCCTCGACGGACGACGTTGCCGGTGATCGCGGCGGACGCGCCGGCTGCCCTGGATCGCGCCGATCTTCGTCGCCGGGTCGCCGCACACGGCCTGGTCGACGGTCTGGAACTGAAGATGTGGTTCGCCGCCATCTTGTCGGGCGGGTCGTTGCGTCCTGGTCGGTCACGCTCGCGGCGAGGACCGTCACGCGTGCAGGTCTCGTTCGCGGCGAAGTTCGTCGTCGGGTCGAGCGTGAACGTCGTCGGGCCGCCGGAGGCGGTCGCCGCGTGCGAGCCGCTCGATGGTGCACTCGATCGTGAACCAGTTGCCAGCCGCGTTCACCGGCTCGCTGAAGGTGATCGAGATGTTCGCGTCGCGCGCGACGCCGGTCGCGCCCGCAGCGGGGATCGATCGACGCGACCGACGGCGCTGCGTCGGCGCCTGCGTGAGGATCAGGCGCGGCGATGTCGAAGTCCGCCGCGTTGTTGTCCGTGTCCTGCGCGCCGCCCGCCTTGCGCTGAGCGGACGTCGTGTTGGTCAACGCCGCAGTCGGGGCGGTCTCCGAAGCAGTTCGCCGCTCCGTAGCCGACGAGGTCGACGATCGTCGCGCTGGTCGGGCACGCGCCGGTGAGCGGCGTCGTGCTCGAGACGAGTGCGACCTTGCCGGCCGTCCCCGCCATCGCGATCGACCGAGTCGCGTCCGGCGTCGGCAGCGGCGTCGTGCCGCCCGCGCCGCGCCGCCTCCTGAACGAGGTAGTTGCCGTCCTGCCGCGATCGAGCCGGTGAGCGGAGTCACCTGCCAGGTGCGTGCCGGTTGCCGTGCCGTACTGCACCGACCAGCCGGTGAGGCTGGCGGCGCGACGGGTCGGGTTGTAGAGCTCGATGAAGTCGTTCGTGTACGTCGCGCCGAGCGTTGCCGCCGCCGCCGTAGACCTCGCTGATCTTGATCGGACTCGCTCGGCGGGGGTCGGAGCGACCGTCGTGAAGGAGAACGCGTGGTCCCCGGCCATGTTGTCGGGCGGGTCGTGTCGCGTCCTGGTCGGTAACGTTGCGCAGCGACGACCGTCACGGTGCACGATCTCGTTCGTCGCGAAGTCGGCCGTCGGGTCGAGCGTAAAGGTCGTCGGGCCGCCGGAGACAGCTGCGGCATGGGACCCGCTCGTTCCACAGGAGATCGTGAACGATGCTGCGGTTGCGTTCACCGGCTCGGTGAACGTGATGCTGAGGTTCGAGTCGACCGGCACGTCGATCGCGCCATTGGTCGGGCGTCGTCGACTGCACCGCCGGAGGGGCGTCGCCGACGCGGAAACGACGATGTCGTCGACGCCGACCCACTCGTCGTTCCCGACGGCGTTGTGCCGTCATGATGCGGATTTGCACGAGCGGCTGGTTCGCCGGCAGTCGCGGGCAACGCGGCATTGACCGCCGTGACCTGCGTCGCTACGCCAGGCCCAGTCGTCGCGTCGGGGACGAAGCCGGCGGGAACGTTCGTGAAGGTGCCGGTCGAGCCGACGCGGTACTGCAACGCGACAGCCTGAATCGAGTTGTCGGCCGCACTGGCGTCGATGTCGCGGAGGTTGTAGGCGACCGACAACGCTGCCGACTGCCTGTCGTGTTGACGTGCAGCGAGCAGATGACGGGGCGTCAGCGGTTCCGGAGCCTTGGAGTGCAACGACGGGATTGGCGATCCCGTCGAACTCGGCCACACCGCCATTCGTGATCCGCGTGTTGCGTCTGGTTCGCGATGACGTCCAGGTCGTTCGCGAGCGCCGACTCGGCGAGGAGCGTCTGTGGGTCGACGCCGGTCGAGGTCGTGATGTCCTGGCCGAGGGAGCCGACGACGCCGGAAACGCCGGACCAGTCGTCGTTGGCCGTAATCAGGCCGGTGTTCGTCGCAGTCTTGCGAGAACGGCAATCGCAGACGGTGTGGTGTCCGCGGCTGCCGCGAACGCGAGTGCGAGCACGCTGAACGCGCCCGCAGCACAGCGTGAGCACGAACCTCAGACGACGCGGCAACGCCGACCTCCCCATTATCTGGTTGCCTCGCTCTCCCCGAGAAAGGAGCGTCCCGCCGCGGAACGCCGCTCGCGAGTGTAACCCGGTTCTGCGCCGAATGCCTAGGCCGGTCGCGGATCGTTACGACTTGGCTTCGTTCCAGTCGTCGCCCGCGCCGACCTCGACCGCGAGCGGCGGGTCGAGGTCGAACGCGCCGACCATCTCTTCGCGCAGCAGGTCCTTCACCGCAGCGACCTCGCGCTCGGGCGCCTCGACGAGCAGCTCGTCGTGCACCTGCAGCACGAGTCGCGAGGCGCGGCCCTCCTCCGCAGCCGCCGGTGGATGTTGACCATCGCGACCTTGATGATGTCGGCCGCCGTGCCCTGCATGACCGAGTTCACGGCGAGGCGTTCGCCGAGGCCGCGCGTCTGCCGGTTCGACGCGCGGATCTCCGGCACCGGGCGCCGCCGGCCGAAGAGCGTCGTCACGTAGCCGTCGCGCTTCGCCTGCTCGATCGTCCGCGCGATGAAGTCCTGGACGTACGGGAAGCGCGCGAGGTAGGTGTCGATGTACTCCTGCGCCTCGTCGCGCGCGATCTCGAGGTTCTCGGACAGACCGTACGACGAGATGCCGTAGATGATCCCGAAGTTCACCATCTTGGCGATGTTGCGCTCGTCCTTCGTCAGCGTCGCCGGGTCCTTGCCGAGCACCTCGGCCGCGGTCGTCGTGTGGATGTCCTCGCCGCGCGCGAACGACTCGCGCAGCTTCGGCTCGCCCGAGACGTGCGCGAGGATGCGCAGCTCGACCTGCGAGTAGTCGGCGCTCACGAGCTTGTGCCCGGGCTCGGCGACGAACGCCGACCGGATCTCGCGCCCGAGCTCGGTGCGGATCGGGATCGCCTGCAGGTTCGGGTTCGAGGTCGAGAGCCGTCCGGTCGACGCGACGGCCTGGTTGAAGTGCGTGTGCAGGCGTCCGTCCTCCGCGAGCAGCGACGGCAGCGGCTGGAGGTACGTGTTCAGGAGCTTCGAGTACTCGCGCCACTCCTCGATCACCCCGACGATCGCGTGGTCCTGGCGAATCGAGCGCAGCACCCTCGTGTCGGTGGAGTAGCCCGTCTTGCCCTTGCGTCCCGGAGTGAGCTCGAGCTTCTCGAACAGGATGCGCGCGACCTGCTGCGTCGAGCCGAGCATGAACTCCTCGCCCGCGAGCTCGTGCGCCTTCGTCTCGAGCTCCTCGACGCGGTCCGCGAGCCGCGCGGTGATCTCACCCATGCGGTACGTGTCGATCTTGATCCCCGCGTCCTCCATCGAGGCGAGCACGGCTGCGAGCGGAAGCTCGATGTGGTCGTACAGCACCTCGCTCCCGCGCTCGCGCAGCCGCTCGCGCAGCACCGGGGCGAGCCGGCGCGCAGCCTCGGCGTGACGCACGAGCGTCGCTGTCTCCTCGTCGGTCGCCGGCTCCGGGAGCACCTCGAGCCCGTACTCCTGCGCGAGGTCGTCGAGCTCGTACGCGGGACGGCCGGGATCGATCAGGTACGCGGCGAGCATCGTGTCCTCGGCCGGCGTCATGGTCAGGCGCGGCAGCGACTTGAAGTCGTGCGCGATCACGTGCGCGTCGCGGAGGCGGGCCTGGGCGACGTCCGCGTCGAACTGGCCGAGCACGACGCCGTCGTCGAGCGCGAGCGCGAAGCGACCGTCGTCGACCGCGAGCGACGCACGCTCACCGCGTCTCCGGCAGCTCGCCCTCGCGCCACGTGACACCGGTCCCCTCCGGGCGCATCGTCGGCAGCGCGGGGACGGCCTCGTCGAGCTGGTCGACGCGGCCGATCAGGTTGCGGAACTCGAAGCGCCTGAACATCTCCTTCAGCTGCGAGCGGTCGGGCGGCTGCAGGACGAGGTCGGCAGGTTCATGCTCGAGCTCGAGGTCGCGGCGCATCGTCGCGAGCTCCTTCGACACGCGCGCCTGCTCCGCGTGCTCCTGGATGTTCCGGCGGCGCGCGGGCGTGAGCTCGTCGGCGTGCGCGATCACCTCCTCCAGCGAGCCGTACTTCGCGATCAGCTGTCCGGCGGTCTTGTCGCCGATGCCCGGGATGCCGGGGATGTTGTCGCTCGTGTCGCCCTTGAGCCCGATGAAGTCGGGAATCTGATCCGGCCGGATCCCGTAGCGCGCCTCGACTCGCTCGGGCGTGTACACGTTCACGTCGGAGACGCCGCGCGGCGTCATCATCAGCGTGACGTTGTCGGTGACGAGCTGGAACGCGTCGCGGTCGGTCGAGACGATCGTCGTCTTGATCCCCGCTTCGTCCGCGCGGGTCGCGAGCGTCGCGATCACGTCGTCGGCCTCCCAGCCCTCGAACTCGAGGTTGCGGTAGCCGAACGCCTCGACGATCGGGCGGAAGTACGGGAACTGCTCGCTCAGGAGGTCGGGCGTCGGCTTCCGCTCCGACTTGTACGTCTGGAGCGTCTCGAGGCGCTCGACCGGCCGGGTGTCCCAGGCCACCGCGACGCCCTTGGGCCGGTAGTCCTGGAGCAGCTTGAAGAGCATGTTCGTGAAGCCGAGCAGCGCGTTCGTCGGGAAACCCTCCGTCGTCGCGAGCTCCTCGGGCAGCGCGAAGAAGGCGCGATAGGCGAGGTTGTTGCCGTCGACGAGGAAGAGCTCGGAGTCCCTCGCGGGCCCGTCGTCGAGCTCCAGCTCCTCGCCGGTGAGCGTCTTCGGCATCCCCGTCGAGTCTATTCGCGGCCCCCTGCTCGACCGCTGTAACGTCGCCGCCCGTGGCCCGTGTTCCCCTCCTCGCCGGGTCCGGCGTCGCCGTGTTGAACGTGCCGGACGACGCCGTCGTGCTGCGGCCGCCGCCGCCGGGCTCGGTCGTCGCCGACGTCGCGGCCGCCGTTCGCGAGGCCCTCCGCTACCCGCTCGAGGGGCCGCCGCTCGAGCAGCTCGTTCGCGGGGCGTCCCGCGTGACGATCGTCGTCGAGCTGCCGAGCCTGCCGATCCCCGGCGCAACGATCGACCCGCGCCACGCGGCAGTCGAGGGCGCTTCGGCGGAGCTCGAGCGCGCGGGGATCCCGAGCGCGCAGCAGACGCTCCTGGTGGCCTGCGGCCTCGGGCGACGGGCCGGGCCTGCGGACATGTCGCTGATCGCCGCGCCGGAGTTCCGCAGGCGCTTCCGCGGCCGGGTCGTCGTGCACGACGTCGAAGACCCGGACCTCGTCGACCTCGGCGCCGCAGGGAACGTCCCGTTGCGGGTCAACCGCGCGCTCGTGGACACCGACGCGGTGGTCGTGGTCACCGCGGCGGAGACCGTCGTCCACGGCGGCCCCGCCGCGCTGATCGCCGCGGCCGGGCCCGAAGCGATCCGTGCCGCGGGCGCGTGGTCGCTGCTCGAGACCGCCGCGTCGCAGGGCTGGCAGGTCGCGACCACGCTCGAGCGGGTGCTTGCCGCACGCGTCCCGCTGATCGGCGTCTCGCTCGTGCTGAACCACCCGCAGCTCGTCGCGTCGTCACTGCGCGGGTTCCCCTACGACGAGCACGTGGCCGAGCGAATCGCGGGCTCGCCGCTGCGTCGCGCGCTCGCGGTCGTGCCCGGACCGCTTCGCGCGCGCATGATCCGCTCACTCCGGCGGGACCTGACGGCCGCCGGAGTGTTCGCGGGGCCGCCCGCTGTCGCCCACGCGGAGGCGCTGCTGCGCGCGATCGCCGCGCGCGAGGTCGTGCTGGAGGAGCCGCTCGACGCAATCGTCGTCGGGATCCCGCCGACGACGCTCCACCTCCCGCGCGAGCTCCCGAACCCACTGAATGCCGCGCAGCTCGGCCTCGGCGTCGCGCTGAAGCTCTGGCGCGACTCGTTCCCGGTCGTCGAGGGCGGGACGGCGATCCTCGTGCACCCGCTCCGCCGGCGCTTCCACCACCCCACGCAGCAGCCCTATCGCACGTTCTTCGCCGCGACGCGCTTCGGCCGCGAGCCCGACGAGCTCCGCGCCGCGGAGCAGGCGGCCTCGCAAGATCCGCGCGCGCTCGCCGCGTACCGCGAGGGCCGCACCTGCCACCCCTTGCTCCCGTTCGCGGACTGGGCGTCGTGCCAGCCCGCGATCGTCCGCCTCGGCGCGGTGCTCGTCGCAGGCTGCCGCGACTCGGTGGCGGCACGCCAACTCGGTCTCGTCCCGATCCACGGTCTGAACGCAGCGCTCGAGATGGCACGCGGACGCGTCGGGGGAAAGGCGCGCATCGGCGTGCTGCTCGCGCCGCCGTACTTCCCGATCAGGTCCGGCTAATCCTCGCCGAGGTAGGTCTTGCGGACCTGCTCGTTGTTGCGGAGCGTCTTCGCGTCGTCTGCGAGCGCGACGTGCCCGGTCTCGAGCACGTAGCCGCGGTTCGCGACGTCGAGTGCCATCAGCGCGTTCTGCTCGACGAGCAGGATCGGCGTGCCCTGCGCGTTGATCTCGCGCACGATGTCGAAGATCCGCTCGACGAAGATCGGGGCGAGCCCCATCGACGGCTCGTCGAGCATCAGCAGCTTCGGCCTGGCCATCAGCGCGCGGCCGATCGCGACCATCTGCTGCTCGCCGCCGGAGAGCGTCCCGGCGTGCTGCGCCTTGCGCTCGGAGAGACGCGGGAAGAGCGTGTAGACCCGCTCGAGGTCGCTCTGCATGTCCTTGTCGCCCCGCGCCCGCTGGAACGCGCCCATCTGCAGGTTCTCCAGCACGCTCATGCGCGGGAAGAGACGCCTGCCCTCGGGTGACTGGGCGATCCCGAGCTTGACGATCTCGTGCGCGGGCCGATTCGTGATCTCCTGGCCCTGGAAGCGGATCGTCCCTCGCCGCGGGCGGTTGAGGCCGTTGATCGAGCGGAGCGTCGTCGACTTGCCGGCGCCGTTCGCGCCGATCAGCGTGACGATCTCGCCCTGCCGGACGTCGATCGTGATGCCCTTGAGCGCCTCGATCGAGCCGTAGTACGTGTGGACGTCCTCGAGCTCGAGGATGAGCTCGCCGGGAGCGCTCATGCCGTGGCCGCCCTTCCGAGGTACGCCTCGATCACGCGCTCGTCCTTCTGCACGTCCTTCGGCGCGCCCTCGGCGATCTTCTCGCCGTAGTCGAGCACCGTCACGCGGTCGGAGATCCCCATCACGACCTTCATGTCGTGCTCGATCATCAGGACGGTCAGGTCCTGCTCGGTGCGAAGCTTCGCGACGAAGGCGGTGAACGCCGCGGTCTCCTGCGGGTTCATGCCGGCCGTGGGCTCGTCGAGCAGGAGCAGCTTGGGCTCGGTCGCGAGCGCGCGCGCGACCTCCAGGCGCCGCTGGTCTCCGTAGGAGAGGTTGCGTGCCCACGTCGTCGTCGTCTCCGGTGAGGCTGCAGAAGCGAAGCAGCTCGCGCGCGCGCTCGGCGGCTCCGCGCTCCTGGCGCATGAGCCCCGGCGTGTGCAGGACCGAGCGCACGATCCCGCCCTTGAGCCGGGAGTGCATCCCGACGAGCACGTTCTCCAGCGCGGTCATCTGCTGGAAGAGCCGGATGTTCTGGAAGGTGCGACCGATGCCGAGCTGCGTGATCGCGTGCGGGGGCTTGCCCGTCACGTCGGTGCCGTCGAAGACGATCTGCCCGGCGGTCGGCTTGTAGACGCCCGTCAGCATGTTGAAGAACGTCGTCTTGCCCGCGCCGTTCGGGCCGATCAGGCTGACGATCGAGCCCTGCGGGATCGTGAAGTCGACGTCGTTGACGGCGACGAGGCCGCCGAACTCCTTGCGGACGTCCGGATGCGACGAGCAGGTCAGTCATTCGTCGAGATCCCGGTCGGTGTCCGACCCCTCGTGGCTGACGTCGTAGAACGGCGTGTCGCGCACGCCCTCCTCGAGCTCGCGCTTGTGCCGTCGCTCGGGGATCAGCCCCGTGGGCCGGAAGAGCATGACGATCACGATGATCAGACCGTAGATGCCGAAGTTGTACTTCGGCACATCTTGGATCCCCACCTCGGTCCCGATCTTCGCCAACCCTTCTTGATCGAGGTAGGAGAGGAACAGTCCACCCACGATCGCCCCCCACACGCTGCCCATCCCGCCGAGGATGACCATGCAGAGGATGAAGATCGAGAGGTTGAAGTAGAAGTCGCTCGGGAACGCGCCGCCCTTGAACGACGCGTAGTAGGCGCCGGCGACCCCGCCGAAGAACGCGCCGATCGCGTAGGCCCAGGTCTTGGTCCGCATCAGCGGCACGCCCATCGCAGCGGCCGCGGTCTCGTCCTCGCGGATCGCGACCCAGGCGCGACCCAGCCGCGAGTCGCGGAGCCGCACCGAGACGAACACCGTGAACAGCAGCAGGGCCAGCGCCGTGTAGAAGTAGAGCTCCGCCCGGTTCGTCGACTGCTGGTAGCTCTCGGGGAGGCCGAGGGCCGCGCCCAGACCCGCGCCGAAGCCGGGCGAGTCGATCGGAGAGATCCCGAACGCGCCGTGCGTGAGGTCGAAGCCCTTGATCGAGTCCGCGTTGCGGACGAACTGCGGGACGATCTCGCCGAACCCGAGCGTGACGATCGCCAGGTAGTCGCCGCGCAGCCGCAGCGTCGGCAGCCCGATGATGATGCCGACGAGGGCCGTGAAGCTGCCCGCGATGACCAGGACGAGGAAGATCGACATGTGGATGCCCGGGCAGCTCGTCGGCTGATCCCGGACGAGCCGAAGTGGAACGTCACCTGCTCGAACTGCACCGACGCGAGCCACGCTGCGGTGTACGCGCCTGCTGCGTAGAACGCGACGTAACCGAGGTCGAGCAGGCCGGCGTAGCCGACGACGACGTTCAGGCCGACCGCCATCATCGTGAAGACGATCATGATCACGACCGTCCCGACTGCCGGGCAGGAGCGTTCCGATCAAGCGGGATGTCGTCGAGGTACGGCAGCAGCTGTCGGATAGAGCAGCCCGAACGCGATCACGACGATGGGCACCCACGCGCGGCGCAGCCGATCGGTCACGTTAGCCACCCTCAGGCGTCCTCTCTCCGAGCAGGCCCTCGGGTCGGAAGACCAGCGTCGCGATCAGGATCCCGAAGATCATCGAGCGGGTCCAGTCGCTCCCGGGCGAGTACAGCTCGAGCCCCTCGTTGAACTGCTCGATCAGGCCGATCATCAGCGCGCCGAGCACGGCGCCGGGAAGGTTCCCGATGCCGCCGAGAACGGCCGCGGTGAACGCGATCAGCCCGAGCTGGAAGCCGGTGTCGTAGCGCATCGAGGTGAAGTGCAGAAAGTAGAGGAGGCCTCCGGCTCCGGCCAGCCCGCCTGCGAGCGCGAACGTGAACGAGATCGTGCGGTTCACGTTGATCCCCATCATCGCCGCCGCGTCCATGTCCTGCGAGGTCGCGCGCATCGCCTTGCCCTGCTTGGTGGAGCGGACGAGCCAAGTCAGGGCGATCAGCGCCGGGACGGTGAGCCACAGCACGCCGAGCTTGTCCCACGGGAAGTGGACGCCGCCGATATTGAACGCGTCCCGGTTGGGGATCAGCTTCTCGGTCGTCCGGAACTCGACTCCCCACCCGACGAGACCGACGTCCTGGAGGATGAACGAGACGCCGACGGCGGTGATCAGCGGCGCCAGTCGAGGTGCGTTTCGCAGCCGCCGGTAGGCGACGAACTCGATGCCGGTGTTCAGCGTGGCGGCGAAGACGACCGCGATCAGCAGCGCGAGGCCGATCCCGAGCACGACCTCTCCCGTGCTCGAGTCGGCGCCGAGCCCGACCCAGCCGACGATCACGGTGCTCGCGACGAGGCCGCTGAGCGCGAACACGTCGCCGTGCGCGAAGTTGATCAGCTGCAGGATTCCGTAGACGAGCGTGTACCCGAGCGCGACCAGCGCGTAGACCGCGCCGTTCGTCAAGCCGATGAGCGCGACGTTGAAGAACTCGCTCGGGTCGTTGACGAGGTTCGCCCCGAGCCAGAAGACGATCACCCCGATGAAGCCGAGCCCGAGCCAGCCCGTCACGGTGCGCGGCACCAACTTCCCCAGCCTCGAGCGGGAAGAGCCTCCCTCCGTGCGCGCCGCGTCAGCCACGTGTGTGCGAGACCCTAAACCGTGAAGGGGGAGGGCGTGAAGCCCTCCCCCTTCGACGGTGGTCCTAGCCGCGGATCAGGTTCCCCTGGCCGCGTCCACATCCTCAGGCTTCGGAGAGATGACCTTCTCGGTGGTCAGCTTGTCCGTGGCCTTGTAGATGGTGAAGCCGACGACCGCGCCTTCAGCACCCGCGGGATCGCCGTTCTCGTTGATCTCGAACGAGCCGAGGAAGCCGTCCGTCACCTTGGTGTCGAACAGCTGCTCGATGACGCTCGCCCTCGAGCCGTCAGACGCCGCGATCGCGTCGAGCATGACCTGTGCGGCCTGCGCGCCGTAGATCGCGTACGGGTCGATCGGCTTGCCTCCGAGGGACGGCTTGAACGCCGCTGCGAACTCGGCGCCCGCCCCCGTGAAGTCGTCGATCGGCACACCGGCGACCGACATGAACATCCCGGCCGCAGCGGTGCCGGCCTCGTCGATCGTCTGCTGCGTCGTGAAGCCGTCCGGCGCGAACAGCTTGACCTTGCCGTCGTTCGGGCCGAGCGTGGCGACCTTGTCCTTGATCACCTTTGCGCCGTTCTCGTCGATCAGGCCGCCGAGGAACACCGCGTCGGCACCCGTTCCACCGATCTTGCGGAAGAGGCCCTCGTAGGACGAGTGCCTTCGGATCCCACGCCTCGAACCCGGCGATCTTGATGCCGAGGTGCTCAGCGGCGTTCCGGAGGTTCGTCGCGACGCCGAGGCCGTAGGCCTCCTTGTCGTTCAGGACGTAGACGCTCTTGACGCCCTGCTCCTGCATGAACTCGGCCATGGCAGCGCCCTGGTACGCGTCATGCGGGACGACCCGCGCGTAGTTGCGGTTGCCGGTCGGGTAGTACTTGTCCGGCTCGGTGTCCTCGCAGCCGGGCCCGCCCTCGGTCAGGCACACGAACGTGTTGGCAGGGCGAGATCATCGCGATGCCGCCGTTCGCCGCCTGGTTGAGCACCGGGATCTCGATCGCGGCGCAGCCCGAGTTGAACGTGCCGATCACGCCGATGACCTTGTCGTTCCCGGCGTAGGCGTTCGCGTTCTGCGAGCACTTGCCCGAGTCCCACTTCGCCGCCTGAGCCGTCGCGTCGTCACACGACTGGTAGGCGATCTTGTGGTCGCCGGCCTTCCAGTCCGACTGGTCGAGCAGGTACCGGATCGCTCCGACGATCTGAGTCGTCTGCGTGCGGCTCGAGCCCTGAAGCGGGAAGTCCGAGACGAGCAGATAGTCAGGATCGCCCTCGCCCTTGTACTCGATGCCCGTGCACGAAGACGAAGGCAGCGCCGTAATTCCGCCGCCGTCACCGCCGCCGTCGCCCTCGTCGTCGCCGCCGCACCCGCCGCCATGAGGGCGAGGGACGCCACGAGCAACGCGAAGAGCGCAAGCAAACTGCGCTTTCTCAATGCTCCTCCTCCGTCTGCAGATCGGATGTACGCGCGTACAGAGGGGGCAGTATCCGCGCCCTGCCCGGTCCGATGCAAGTCGGAGCCGTCGGCACTGCGTCAACACGGGGCCCGTTCCGACAGGCAAAGCCTGGCTCCGGCGGTGACGCGCGTACCATTGCCGATCAAGCCGAAGTGGCGGAATTGGTAGACGCGCCGGACTCAAAATCCGGTGGCCCTCGGGCCGTGTGGGTTCGATTCCCACCTTCGGCATAGTCTGGGCCCGTGCGGATCGGCGTGCTCACCGGCGGAGGGGACTGTCCCGGCCTGAACGCGGTCATCAGGGCCGTCGGCCGCAGGTCGTTTTCCCACGGCCACGAGGTGCTCGGGATCCGGGCCGGCTGGAAGGGGCTGGTGGAGGGGCTGATCGAGCCGCTCGGGCCCCGCGAGATCTCGGGGATCCTCCCGAGGGGCGGGACGATCATCGGCACCTCGCGGACGAACCCCTTCAAGACGGACTCGGTCGACCGCGTGCTCGAGAACTTCCGCGAGGCCTCGCTCGACGCGCTCGTCGCGATCGGGGGCGAGGACACGCTCGGCGTCGCGGCCCGGCTCTTCCGCGAGCAGGACTTCCCGGTCGTCGGCGTGCCGAAGACGATCGACAACGACCTCGCCGCCACCGACTACACCTTCGGCTTCGACACCGCCGTGACGATCGCGACCGAGGCGATCGACCGCCTGCACACGACCGCCGAGTCGCACAACCGCGTGATGGTCGTCGAGGTGATGGGGCGGCACACCGGCTGGATCGCCGTGATGAGCGGGATCGCCGGCGGCGCCGACGTGATCCTGATCCCCGAGCACCCGATCACCGTCGAGCAGGCCTGCTCCGAGATCCGCCGGCGCCACGAGCGCGGGCTCGACTTCTCGATCGTCGTCGTCAGCGAGGGCTACGAGCTGACCTACGAGTCCGGCGAGCGCCGGCTCGTCGGCGAGGAGGCGCGCGAGACCGACCAGTTCGGCCACGTGAAGCTCGGCGGCGTCGGCGGCGAGCTCGCGCGGGAGATCGAGGAGCGCACCGGCTACGAGACGCGCGTGACGGTGCTCGGCCACGTGCAGCGCGGCGGCTCCCCCACGCCGCGCGACCGCGTGCTCGCGACGCGCTACGGGTTGAAGGCGGCCGACCTGGTCAACGAGGGCAGGTTCGGGCGGATGGCCGCGCTCCACGGCGACGACATCGTCGACGTCTCGCTCGACGAGGCGACCAAGGAGACTGAAGACCGTGCCGCCCGAGTGGTACGACGTCGCGAAAGCGTTCTTCGGTTAATCGACCAGGATGAGCGCGTCGGTCGGCGCGTAGTCGTCCGTCAGCAACGGGACGTCCCGCGTCGGGACGAGCTTCTCGTAGCGGCCGGCGATCGCGTCGCTGAGAGTCCGGGACCTTCGGGTGCTCGGCCGTGACCTCGGCCCAGCGCTCCGTGAGGAAGTCGCGGCTCGGCAGAGCGCCCTCGCCGGCGACGACGATGATGTTCCGGATCGACGCGGGGTCGCCCTGAAGCGCGACCGGGTGCACGGCCACGCTCGGAAAGACCGAGCGGTACGTGCGGTAGAACGCGCGGAAGAGCTTCGAGTTCTCCCCCTCGACCGCGCCGATCACGTTCGCGACGACGATCCCTCCGGGCGCGAGCCGGTCGCGCACGAGCTCGAGGAACTCCTGCGTCGTCAGGTGGAAGGGCAGCGCGTCCGAGTAGTACGCGTCGAGCACGATCACGTCCCAGCGCCGGTCGTTCCGCTGGAGGTAGCGACGCCCGTCCTCGACCTCGACGGCGAGCCGGGGATCCTGCGGAAGCGCGAACCACTTCCGCGCGACGTCGACGACCTCGGGGTCGAGCTCGACCGCCTGCAGCTGCAGGTCGGGGAAGTCTCGCCACGCGCGCTTCGGCGCCGAGCCGCCACCGAGCCCGACGTAGAGCGCGTTCGCCGCCTCCGGCCGGTACGCGAACGCGAGCGAGAGATAGGGCACGTAGTCGAACGGCGTCACGAAGGGGTCGTCGAGGTCCATCGCGCTCTGGAAGGAGCTGTCGAAGCGGAGGTAGCGGTCCTGCTCGTCCTCGACGACCGCGATCGAGTGGTACGCGCTGTCCTTGCGGTAGCGCACGCGGAAGCCCTCGGCGGCGTAGTCCGTGTTGCCGGCGACGCTCCCCTCCTGGAGGCGGTAGACCGGCGAGTAGTTCTCGCGCGGCGGCGGCGGTGAGCGTCCCGCCCTGCTCCGGCGCGAGCGACGACGAGAGCGCCGCGGCCGCAGCGGCCGCGGCGAGCGCGGCGACGCCCACGATCGGGAGCGAGCGCGCGACCGCGACGAGCGCGGTGCCCGCGAGCAGCACGGCAGCGCCGAGCGCGAGCAGCTGGTTCGTGCCGAGCTCGGGGATCAGCACGAACGCCGTCGCGAACGTTCCGACGATGCTCCCGACGGTCGAGACCGCGAAGAGGCGACCCGCGGTGCGGCCGAGCGTGGCGACGTCGAGCGCCGCGATCCGCACGGCGATCGGCGTCACCGCAGCGAGCACGACGCTCATCGGCCCGAAGAGGATCGCCGCGGCGACGAGCGGGTTCAGGCGCGCGCCGGGATCCCAGTCGACGACGAACTGCAGGACCCGGTCGTCCACGTACGGAATCGCGAGCACCAGCAGCGCGCCGAGCGACATCGTCCCGACGAGCAGGCCGGTCGACGGCATGCGGTCGGCGAGGACGCCCCCGAGCCAGTAGCCGATCGCGAGGCCGGTCAGCACGACGCCGATCAGGGCGCCCCAGACGTAGAGCGAGTTGCCGAAGAACGGCGCGAGCACGCGGCTCGACGCGATCTCGACCCCCAGCAGCACTGCGCCGGAGACGAACACCGCGAAGTGCAGCGACACGCGCTCGAGCCCGACTCTCACCGCCTGGACGGTAGCCGCTCGACGGCCCGCACCAGCGCCGGCCCCGTGTCGGACCTGGTCAGCTCCCGCGTGTCGCGCACCGTCCAGGCGAACGGCACGACGAGGAGCAGGAGCGTCACGGGCGCGAACGAGCGGAACCGGCCTGCCAGCACTCCGAGCACCGGGACGAGCGGCAGCACGTACCGGTCGAAGTGCGAGTCGAGCGGCAGCAGCGCGACGAAGTAGACCGCGACGAACGACGTGAGCACGCGATCGGCGAGGTCGCGGCGCGCGATCGCCACCCCGAGGCCGATCAGCGCGATCACGAGCGCCGGGCCGAGCGCGTCCCAGAGCTCGCCCGCGAACGCGACGGCCGCGAACGAGTCGTCGTCGGCGCCGAGCGAGCCGTCCCGTGCGCCCGAGAAGCCCGCGCCAGAGGTCCGAGGCCGCCTCGCCCAGATGCAAGACGGCGAAGGGGCTCGCGACGACGAACCCGGCGAGCGCGAGCGCGCCGGCGTACGCGAGGCGCCGCCACTGCCCCCAGGCCGCGACGGCGAGCGGAACGAGCACGAGCGCTCCCGGCCACTTCGCGGCGGTCGCGGCGCCGATCACGAGCCCTGCCAGCTCGTACCGTCGCGTGACCAGCAAGCCGAGCGCAACGGTGACGAGCGTCGTCAGCAGGACGTCGGTCACCGCCATCCGCGAGTACGCGACGTGCACGCCCGCGACCGCGGTCGCGACCGCGGCCACGCCGCCCGCGAGAACGCCGTACGAACGCTCGCCGAGCCACCACGCCGACGCGACGCCGGCGAGGCCGATCACGACGGCGACGATGCGCGCGGTGAAGTACGAGGGCGCGTCCTGCCAGGCCTGGAAGGGCGCCTGCACGTAGAGCAGCAGGCTCGGCCAGTCGAAGAACGGGTTCGGGTCGACGCCGCCGCCGTGCGTGATCGCCCACGCGCGCGGGACGACGAGCTGCTCGTCCGGGTTCAGGAGCCCGCCGTCCGGCAGGCCGTAGCGCAGGCCGACGAGCCGGAGCGCAGCCGCGCCGAGCAGGACGAGCCCGAGGATCGTCGCCGGGCCGCCCCAGCGGGACTCAGGTTCAGACTGCGGGGGGCTCTGCACCGACGAGCTCGCGCACGTCGCTCGCGTTCACGACCACCGCGTCCACCCCGGCGCGCTCGAGCGCCTCGACCTCGTCCTGCGTCGCGTCCGGGAGGTAGGCGACGGCGAGCTTCCCCGCCGGGACGTCCGGCAGCAGCTCGAGCACGTGGTCGAGCGGGGCCTCGTCCGGGTCGTGCGGCTCCCCGCCGAGCAGGAAGATCTCCGGGTCGACGTGCTCGAGCGTCGCCTGCAGCTCCTCCTCGTCGCGCACCTCGACGACGCTGTCGAGCCCGAGCTCGAGACCGCGCGCGAGGTCGTCCGCGAGACGCTGCCAGTCCTCGCCGTAGCGGTCTGCGACGAGCAGGCAGGCGTCCGCGCCGGCAGCGTCTGCGGCTTCGGGGCCGTCGGGGCACCAGAGGATCGGGAGCTCGGTCGCCTCGCGAACCGACGCCCCGCCGGTTCGGACGACGACGCCGTCGGCGCCCTGCTCCTCGGCGGCGCCGGCAGCCTCGGGCGAGGCCACCTCGACGAGCACCGAGATGCCGTCGCCCTCGGAGATCGCCAGGCTGAGCCGGCGTGATGCCACGCTCGTTCATGCCGGGGGATGCTAACTGCGTCGTTGCGAGACCCCCTCGGCGACGGCAGACTCCCCGCATGGCGGGGGAACAGCATCCGGCGCTGCGCATCTCCGACGCGGAGCGCGAGTCCGCCGTTCGGACGCTCGGCGAGCACCACGCAGTGGGTCGCCTGACCTACGACGAGTTCGTCGAGCGGATGGACCAGGCCTACGAGGCCCGCACCCACGAGCAGCTCGATGCGCTGACCGCCGATCTCCCGGAAGCGCCCGCGCCGCAGGGCGCAGGCTCGGAAGCGGCGCTGGCTCGTCTCGGTCATGGGCGGCAACGAGCGCGCCGAGGACGTCGCCAACGACGAGACGATGATCGTCGACTTCATGGGCGGCAGCGACCTCGATCTCCGCGCGGCGAGCTTCCCGGCCGGCGAGGCGACCGTGACGGCGATCGCGGTCATGGGCGGCTCGACGATCTGGGTGCCCGAAGGCGCGCGCGTGGAGCTCTCCGGCTTCGCGCTCATGGGCGGCAACAGCAACCGCGTCCCCAAGGGCGCGGCGAGCTCGGGGCCGCTCATCCGGGTCAAGGCGTGGTCGTTGATGGGCGGGGTCGACGTCCGGAGCGGCTCGCGCCGCAGCGAGCGCAGAGCGGGCTCTGCCTCCGCCGCCGCGGCTCTAGCGCGCTAGCGCCCGATCGGGTGCCAGACGGTCTTCAGCTCGAGGAAGTCCGCGATCTGCCAGGCGCTCTGGCCGTCTGCCTGGCCGCGCACGACGCGCTTGACGTTGTCGGCTGCGAGCCGCTCGACGTCGGCGGAGAGGCCGTCCGCACCCGTCACGTCGATCGCGTTGACGTCCATGTGCCCCGCGAGCCACGGCGCGAGCTCCTCGCGGTAGCCGGTGAGGATGTTGACCGCGCCTCCCGGCACGTCGGAGGTCGCGAGCACCTCCGCGAGCTCGATCGCCGCGAGCGGGTGCGTCTCCGAGGCGACGCGCGACGACCGCGTTGCCTCCGACGAGCGCGGGAGCGATCCGGGAGACCAGCCCCGCGAGCGGCGGCTCGTCCGGCGCGAGCACGCCGACGACGCCGGTCGGCTCGGGGACGGTGAAGTTGAAGTACGGGCCGGCGACGGGGTTGGAGCCGCCGAGCACCTGCGGGAGCTTGTCCGCCCAGCCGGCGTACCAGACGACGCGGTCGATCGCGCGGTCGACCTCCTTCTTCCCCGAGCTGATCGCCGCGAACTCGTCGCGGCGCGCCTCCATCATCTCGGCGACCCGGTAGAGCACCTGTCCGCGGTTGTAGGCGGTCATCGACGACCACTTCCCGTAGCCGTCGCGCGCGGCGCGGACGGCGTCGCGCACGTCCTTGCGCGAGGCGCGCGCGACGTTCTGCCCTTCCGCCTCGAACGTGCGCCCGGACTCGGAGCGCGGGAACGCGCCGCCGATGTAGAGCTTGTACGTCTTCTTCACGGGCAGGCGGTCAGCCACCGAACGCCTCCGAGTCGAACTTGAGGTACGGCTCGAGGCCGTGCTTGCCGCCCTCGCGGCCGTAGCCGGACTCCTTGTAGCCGCCGAACGGCGACGTCGGGTCGAAGCGGTTGTAGGTGTTCGCCCAGACGACGCCGGCGCGCAGCTGCTGCGCCATCCAGAGGATGCGCGAGCCCTTCTCCGTCCAGACACCCGCGCTGAGGCCGTACGGCGTGTTGTTCGCCTTCTCGACCGCCTCTTCCGGCGTGCGGAAGGTGAGCACCGACAGCACCGGGCCGAAGATCTCCTCCTGCGCGATCCGGTAGCTCTGCGCGACGTTCGTGAAGACGGTCGGGACGAACCAGTAGCCCTTCTCCGGCAGGCGGCACGGCGGCTGGTAGATCTCCGCGCCTTCCTCCTTGCCCGCCTCGACGAGCTCGGTGATCTTGTCGAGCTGCATCTTCGAGTTGATCGCGCCGACGTCGGTGTTCTTGTCGAGCGGGTCGCCGACGCGGAGCGTGGTCAGGCGGCGCTTGAGCTTGTCGATCGACGGCGTCGGAGATCGACTCCTGCACGAGCAGGCGCGAGCCGGCGCAGCACACGTGGCCCTGGTTGAAGTAGATCCCGTTCACGATCCCCTCGACCGCCTGGTCGAGCGCGGCGTCGTCGAAGATCACGTTCGCCGCCTTCCCGCCGAGCTCGAGCGTGAGCTTCTTGCCGGTGCCGGCGAGCTCGCGCTGGATCGCCTTCCCCACTTCCGTCGAGCCGGTGAACGCGATCTTGTCGATGCCCGGGTGCTTGACGAGCGCGGCGCCGGTGCTGCCGTCGCCGGTGACGATGTTGACGACGCCCGGCGGCAGCTCCGCCTGGCGCAGCACGTCGCAGAAGAGCAGCGCGGTCAGCGGCGTCGTCTCGGCGGGCTTGAGGACGACGGTGTTCCCGCACGCGAGCGCGGGCGCGATCTTCCACGACAGCATCAGCAGCGGGAAGTTCCACGGGATGATCTGGCCCGCGACGCCGACCGGCTTCGGCTTGCGGTTCGGGAACGCGTACTCGAGCTTGTCGGCCCAGCCCGCGTAGTAGAAGAAGTGCGCCGCGGCGAGCGGAAGGTCGACGTCGCGCGACTCCTTGATCGGCTTGCCGCCGTTCAGCGACTCGAGCACGGCGAACTCGCGCGCGCGCTCCTGCAGGATGCGCGCGATCCGGAAGAGGTACTTCGCGCGCTCGGAGCCCGGCAGGCTCGACCAGCCGTTCTCGTACGCCCCGCGCGCGGCCTTGACGGCGAGGTCGACCTCCTCGGACGTCGCCTGGCCGACCTCGGCGAGCGTCTCCTCGGTCGCCGGGGCTGATCGTCGAGTAGGTCTCGTTCGGCTCGAGCCACTCGCCGCCGACGAAGTGGCCGTAGCGCTCCCGGATCTGGACGACGTCGCGCGACTCGGGCGCGGGCGCGTACGTCCACTCGGAGGGAACGGGGGTGCGTTCCTGCTTTCGCTCGAGATCAGTCAACGGTGAAGTAGTCCGGGCTTTGATACCGGCCCGTCTTCTCCTTGCGGATCTGCATCAGCACGTCGTTGAGGAGCGACGAGGCGCCGAAGCGGTGGAGGTCGGGCGTCATCCAGTCGGGGCCGAGCGTCTCGTGCACGAGCACGAGGTGCTGCACCGCCTGCTTCGCGTTGCGCACGCCGCCGGCGGGCTTGAACCCGACGACGCGGCCGGTCTCGTCGTGCACGTCGCGAATCGCCTCGAGCATCACGAGCGCGACCGGCAGGGTCGCAGCGGGCGAGATCTTGCCGGTCGAGGTCTTGATGAAGTCGGCGCCGGCAGCCATCGCGAGCAGCGAGGCGCGGCGGACGTTGTCGTAGGTGCCGAGCTCGCCCGGTCTCCAGGATCACCTTGACGTGCAGGTCGCCCGCCGCCTCCTTGACGCGGACGATCTCGTCGTAGACCTTCGCGTAGCGGCCCGAGAGGAACGCGCCGCGGTCGATCACCATGTCGATCTCGTCGGCGCCGAGCTCGACCGCTGAGCGGACGTCGGCGAGCTTGAGCTCGATCGGGAACTGCCCCGAGGGAAACCCGGTCGCGACCGCCGCGACCTTGACGCCGCTGTCGCCGAGCTTCTCCTTGGCGACCGGAACGAGGTTCGGGTAGACGCAGACCGCGGCGACGGGCGGCACGGTGGGATCGACGGGGTCGGGGCGCATCGCCTTCGAGCAGAGCGCCGCGACCTTCCCGGGCGTGTCGGCGCCCTCGAGCGTCGTCAGGTCGATCATCCGGATCGCAAGGTCGAGCGCGAAGAGCTTCGACTCGCGCTTGATCGAGCGCTTCGCGAGCGACGCGGCACGCTCTTCGACCGCAACCTGGTCGATCGAGCCGATGCGCGGCAGCCGAGGCTCGAGCGGAAGCTCGAAACCGCGCGGCAGTGCAGGCGCCTGGGCCATGCATCGAGTGTAGCTCCGCCGTCCGGGCCGACCGTCATCGTTGCCGCGCAATGCGACCGAATCGCCGTGCGATCAGGCCTCGCGCGCCCCGCCCCGCCTGCCGGCCCCGCGCAAGAGCGCGGCGCCGTCCGTGCGCGCCGCGGCGCAGGGTCTAGCAACCGAGCACTCGGGAAAAGGAAGGCCGTGCGCGAGATCCGCGTCGAGAGCTGGGCGGAGCTGCACGAGCGGCTGTTCGAGGACTCCTGGCAGGAGCGCCTCGGGCGACACCGCTCCAACTTCGCGTATCGCGGCCGCGCCCTCGCGACCGAGGGGCTCGAGACGAGCCTCCAGCGGCTCAGCGCCGACCCAGGGTCGCTCGAGGCGCCCTTGATCCGCAGCTTCCGCAAGTACGCGAGGAAGAGCGACGTGCCCTACGACTCGGCGTGGAACTGGCTCGCGCTCGCGCAGCACCACGGTCTGCCGACTCGTCTGCTCGACTGGACGTTCTCGCCGTACGTCGCGCTGCACTTCGCGACGACGACGTTGCTTCGCTACAACGAGGACGGCGTCGTGTGGACGATCGACTACGTTCGCGCGCACGAGCTGCTGCCGGAGTCGCTTCGGAAGGTGCTCGGCGACGAGGGCGCGAACGTCTTCACGGCCGAGATGCTCGACCGCGCCGCCCAGAACCGCCGCGAGCTCGACCACCTCGCCGAGGACGAGGACTTCGTCCTCTTTCTCGAGCCGCCGTCGCTCGACGACAGGATCGTCAACCAGTACGCGCTCTTCTCCCTCATGTCGTCGGCCGAGGCGTCGCTCGACGAATGGGGCGAGCAGCACGACGACCTCGTCCGCAAGCTCGTCGTGCCCGCCGACGCTGAAGTGGGAGGTGCGCGACAAGCTCGACCAGGCGAACATCACGGAGCGGGTCCTGTTCCCGGGGCTGGACGGCCTGAGCGCGTGGCTGCGGCGGTACTACCTCCCGCGCAGCGGCTGAGCGCTACTCGAGCACACCCCCACCCTTGGGTGGGGTTTGGGCCACCCCGCACCCAACGTCGAGGCTACCGCTGCGCGTGTGCCGTGTCTGTGACGAGTTGTCGCGGGAGCGTGACGATCGCTCCACACGGCCGAGCGTGCTCAGAGGCCGAGGCGGTCGAGCGTCGCCGCGTCTCGACGCCAGCGCGGGCGCACCTTCACCTGCAGGTCGAGGTAGACGGGCCGGCCGAGGACCGCCTCGAACTCGGGGCGCGCACGCGTGCCGATCTCCCTGACCATCGAACCGCCCTTGCCGACGAGGATGTGCTTCTGAGACTCGGTCTCGACGAGCAGGCTCGCGCGAACGACCTTCTCCCCCAGCTCCTCGATCTCGACCGTGATCGCGTGCGGCAGCTCCTCCTTCGTGAGGTGGAGCGCCTGTCTCGCGGATCAGCTCGGCGAGCTGGAGCTCGAGCGGCAGGTTGGTCCGCTGATCGAGCGGGAAGTACACCTGCCCTTCGGGCAGCAGCTCGACGAGCTCTTCCCGCAACTCCGGGATCCCGTCGCCCGTCTTCGCGCTCACCGGATGCAGCGCGTGAAACGGGCCGAGCTGCGAGGCGGTCGCCATCTGCGACGCGATGTGACCGGGCTTCAGTCGGTCGACCTTGTTGAGCGCGATCACGACAGGGACGTCGAGCGCGAACACGCGCTTCGCGATGAAGCGATCGCCCGCTCCGATCCGCTCACGGGCGGAGAGCACGAAGAGGACGGCCTCGACATCCTCGAAGGCCCGGTCGACCGTGCGCTGCATCCGTTCGGTCATCTCGTCGAGCGGACGCTGGAAGCCCGGCAGGTCGACGAGGACGAGCTGCGAGTCCTCGGCGTTGGCGATTCCGAAGATCCGGTGCCGCGTCGTTTGCGGCTTGTCGGAGACGATCGCGACCTTCCCGCCGGCGAGCGCGTTGACGAGCGTCGACTTGCCGACGTTCGGCCGGCCGGCAACGGCGACGAAGCCGCTCTTCACAGGTCGAACGATTCGGGAAGCAGCTCGTCCGGCGTCCGGGTGACCGGCTCGCCGCTCGACTTCCTGAAGATCACGCGGTCGAGGCCGAACTCGTGCAGCCACTGGCGGCAACCTCCGCACGGGGACGCCGTGATCGCGATCGCCTCGAGCTCGCCCGGGCCGAAGCCCTCGGTGACCGCGCGGGACAGCGCGGTCCGCTCCGCGCAGGTGCCGAGCGGGTACGCGGCGTTCTCGACGTTCACGCCTTCGATCACGGTTCCGTCTCTCGTCAGGACAGCTGCACCCACGTGGAACTTCGAGTACGGCGCGTAGGCGCGCTCGGCAACCGCGTCGGCCCGCGCGAGGAGCTCGTCGTCCGTCATGCCCAGAACACCTGGAAGATCACGAGCGTCACGAGCGCGCCGAGAAGCCCGCCGAGGAAGACCTCGAACAGCGAGTGGATGCCGGCCTCGATGCGTGTCTGCGCCACGAGCAACGCCATGATGAAGGTCACGGTCGAGATCAGGAACCAGTACCGCCCGTCGCCGATCAACGTGGTGACGGCGACCCAGCCGCCGAACGCGACGGCGGCATGGCCCGACGGCAGCCCGCCGCGCAGCGGGGTGCCGCGCCCGGTGTACGCCTTGGCCGCGATCACGAGCATCACGGTGAGCACGAGCGCGATCAGCGTCACCTCGAACGGCGCCTCGCGGAGGCCGTCGAGGATGCGGAGGCTCGGGTCGCGCAGGCGGTCTGCGAACACGAGATAGCCGACCGCGACCGCGACGACCGTCGCGATCAGGACCGCGCCCGCCGCGATGTCCTTCGCGAGCTTCGCCATCGGGTCGAACGACGTCGTCGCGACGTCGATCGCGCCTTCGATCGCGGTGTTCACCATCTCGGCGATCAGGACGAACGCGATCACGATCAGGAGCGAGATCAGCTCGAACTTGTTCACGCCGGTCACGAGCGCCGCGATCAGCACGACGACCGCGAGCAGGAAGTGGATCCGCATGTTCCGCTGCGTGCGGAGGACGTGGATGATCCCCTCGAAGGCGTAGTTGAAGCTCTCGACGAGCGAGGGCGGGCGGAGGCGGGGCGAGTTCATTGACGATGCATTCGCTCTCGCGCCTCCATCTCCGGCCCGTGATCGTGCCCGAGCAGGTGCAGGACGGCATGGACGAGCGGCGCGCGCCACTCCTCCCCCACGACCTGCGGGCAGACGATCGCGTCGCCGAGCTGCCGCGGGAGCCCGTCCGGAACCTGCTCGCGCTGGTCGATCGGGAACGCGAGGGCGTCGGTCGCCTCGTCGATGCCGAGGTGCTCGCGCTTCAGCCGCTGGATCTCGTCCGGCTCGACGAAGTGGATGCCGAGCTCCCCGTCGTCGACGCCTTCCGCCGCGAGCACCTGCCGGGCGAGCGCGATCGCCCCCTGCTCGTCGACCTCCTGCCCACTTCGGTTGTCGACCTCGACCGCGACCATCAGCGGCTGCGCTGCGTGCCCGTTTCCTCCGCGTGGCGCTTGTAGGCCTCGACGATTCGCTGCACGAGCTTGTGGCGGACGACGTCCTTGTGCGTGAACTGGACGAAGCCGACGTCGTCGACGCCCTCGAGGATCCGCTGCACGTGGATCAGCCCCGACGCCTGCTCGCGCGGAAGGTCGACCTGCGTCACGTCGCCGGTGACGACCATCTTCGAGCCGAAGCCGAGTCGCGTGAGGAACATCTGCATCTGCTCGGGACTCGTGTTCTGCGCCTCGTCGAGGATCACGAAGGAGTCGTTGAGCGTGCGGCCCCGCATGAACGCGAGCGGCGCGACCTCGATCGTGCCGCGCTCCATGTACGCGTTCAGCTTCTCCGGGTCCATCGTGTCGTACAGCGCGTCGAACAGCGGCCGCATGTACGGGTCGACCTTCGCGAGCATGTCGCCGGGGAGGAACCCGAGCCGCTCGCCGGCCTCGACGGCCGGGCGGGTGAGGATGATGCGGCCGACCTGGCGCTCCGAGAGCGCCGCGACCGCGAGCGCGATCGCGAGGTACGTCTTGCCCGTGCCCGCCGGTCCGATCCCGAACGAGACGGTATTGCCGCGGATCGCGTCGACGTACTGCTTCTGAGTGACCGTCTTCGGCGCGATCTTCTTGCCCCGGTGGCGCCACACGACGTCGTCGAAGACGTCCCGGATGTCGGCGGCCTGGTCGAGCGCGCCGAGCACGGCGTCGACCGTCGACGGCCCGATCTCGTGACCGCCCTCGACCAGCTCGACGAGCTCGTCGAGCACCGCGCGGGCCTCCGCGACGCCGCTGTCGTCGCCTTCGAGCGTCAGCTGGTTGCCGCGCAGGCGGATCGTGCAGTGCAGGCGGTCGCGGAGCGACTCGAGCACGCCGTCGCCGATCCCCGCGAGCTCGGCGGCGACGTCGTTCGACACGGAGAGCGTCTGCTGTGTCACAACGGAAGTGTAGGCAGGACGAATCGGCACGGTTCCGGCGCGAAGCCGTCACAGACACGGCACACGTTCGCCGGTAGCCTCGAAGCCAGGGAGGCGGGTGGCCCAACTGCCCCACCCCATTGGGAGGGGAATGCCTTCTCCTAGGCGAGCTTTTCGCGGACGAGCTGGCTCACCGTGGAGCCGTCGGCTCGGCCGGCGATCTGCGGCATCACGTCGGCCATCACGCGACCCAGCTCGCGCATGCTCGTCGCGCCGACCTCCGCGATCACGTTGTCGACGATCTCCTCGATCTCGTCCTCGGTGAGCGGCTCGGGCATGAACTCCTCGAGGATCGCGAGCTCGCGCTCCTCGAGAGCCGCCTGCTCCTCGCGGCCGCCCGTGCGGAACGCCTCGGCCGCTTCGGTCCGGCGCTTGCGCTCGCGCTGGAGCACCTGCAGCTCCTCGTCACCCGTCAGCGGACGCTGCAGCTCCTTCTCCGCGCCGCGAAGCGCCGCCAGGATCAGTCGCAGCGTGTCGCGCCGCTCGGCCTCACGGGCGAGGGTCGCCTCCCTGAGCTCGTCTTCGATCTCGGCGATCAAGGTCACAGATCTTGCCCCATCTCGCGCCCACCGAGCACGTGAACATGCAGGTGGAAGACGGTCTGACCGCCGCCCGGGCCGACGTTGACGACCACGCGGTAGTCCTCGAGCCCGGCCTCGCGCGCCGTGTCCGCCACGAACTCGAGGAGGCCCTTCGCCTCGTCCGCGTCGAGGTCGCCGATGTCGCGGAACGTCTCGACGTGCCGCTCGGGGATGACGAGGAGATGCGTGGGCGCCTGGGGCGCGATGTCGCGGATCGCGACGAACCCGTCGCCCTTGCGCACGTGGTCGCCCTCGCGGTAGAGCCGGCAGAAGAGGCAGTCGTCGGGCACGGCGCGGATCGTACGCGACCCGCTAGCGAGCTCGGCGAAAGCGGTCCGCGGCCCAGCCGTCGAGGGTCCGCCGCTCGACGTGCGTCCAGCCGGGCGTGCTCGGGGTGTCGCGCTCGAGGTATCCCGAGACGACGAGCTCGCCCGCGTCGACTCTCGCCGCCAGGAGCTCGACCGTCTCCAGCGCGATGTTCGCCGACCGCGACGTCGACCGTCGGCAGCGCGACAGTGCGTCACGTCGCCCGCCGCCGCCGCCACGGTCACGCTCGTTCGCGCTCGCGTTGCCGACCGCCGTCTCGATCGCGAACGGATCGTCGTCCAGCGCGTGCACCGGCGAGAACCCGAGCTTCGCCGCCGCGATCGAGAGCACGCCTGAGCCGCAACCGGCGTCGAGCAGCGATCCCGGCGGAACCTCTGCGAGCAGCTCGAGGCAGAGGCGCGTCGTCGCGTGCGCACCGGTGCCGAACGCGAGCCCGGGGTCGATCACGATCGCGATCGCGTCGTCCGGAGCGCCCTCCCAGGACGGCCCGATCCAGAACGGGCCCGCGCGCACGGGACGGTGAAACGTGCGCCAGCGCTCGGCCCAGTCGGTCGGGACGTCGTCCTCCTGCGCGGAGCCGAACGCCCGCGCGATCCGCGACCCGCCGTGCGAGTCGGTGTACGCGGCGAGCTCGACCTCCGTCCCGCGCTCGCGCTCCTCGAACCCTTCCGGCGCGAGCTCCAGCATCAGCGCGCGAGCCTCTTCCGCGCGCTCCAGCGGGACGCGGACGGCGACGCGGCGGAGGCCGGTCAGCGGAACGCGCTCTTCAGCTTGTCGAAGAACCCCTCGTCGGGCCGGTAGTTCTCCTCGCCCGTCAGCCGGCCGAACTCCTCGAGCACGGCGCGCTGCTCGTCGCTCAGTCGGCGCGGGACGAGCACGTTGACGAGCACCCGGTGGGCGCCGCGGCCGAAGCCCTGCAGCACCGGCATCCCCCGGCCCGACAGCACGCGGATCTGGCCGGCCTGCGTCCCCGCGTCGAAGTCGAGCGCAAGCTCGCCGTCGAGCGTCTCGATCGTCCGCGTCGCGCCGAGCGCAGCCTCGACGATCGTGAGGTCGATGGTCGAGTACACGTCGTCGCCCTCGCGCACGAACCGCTCGTCGCGCTTGACGCGAACGCGGACATAGACGTCGCCCGCGGGACCGCCGAGGCTGCCGGCGTGCCCCGCGCCCGAGACCCGGATGCGCTGGCCGTCGTGGATGCCGGCCGGGATCTCGACCGGCAGGCTCTTCGGCTCCACCGTGCGACCCGCTCCCGCGCAGTCCACGCACGGACTCTCGATCAGGCGCCCGGTGCCGCCGCAGTCCGGGCAGGCCTGGCTGCGCACGAACTCGCCGAGCACGCTGCGCGCCACCTGCTGCAGCCGACCGGTTCCGCTGCACGACTCGCACGTGCTCGTGCCGGTCCCGGGCTCGGCGCCGTCACCGCCACAGCGCTCGCAGGTGACGACGACCTCGTAGGGCACGTCCCGCGTCACGCCCGTCGCGGCGTCGACGAGCTCGATCTCGACCTCTGCCGCGACGTCCTGCCCTCGCGCGCGCCGCGGGCGGCCGCCGGAGCCGAAGAGGTCGTCCCCGAAGAACGCGGAGAAGAGGTCGGTCAGGCTGCCGAAGTCGAACTGCGACGCGTTGAAGCTGCCACCCTGAATGCCCGCGTGGCCGAACCGGTCGTAGAGCTCGCGCGTCTCGGACTTCGAGAGCACCTCGTAGGCCTCGACGACCTCCCGGAACTGGACCTCGGCGTCGGGCGCATCGGAGACGTCGGGGTGCAACTCGCGCGCCTTCCGCCGGAACGCGCGCTTGATCTCTGCGTCGTCGGCGGAGCGCGCGACGCCGAGCAGCTCGTAGTAGTCGCGCTTCGTCGTCGACATGCTGGCTCAGCGTAGCTCCGCCGTCAGTTGTCCTCGAAGACCCCTTCGACGAACCTGGACAGCTCGAACGCCGCCGAGCGGACCGAGCGGATCGCCTTCTCGTAGTCCATCCGCACGGGCCCGAGCAGCGAGACGGAGCCGAGCGTGCGGTTGCGCAGGCCGTAGCCCGCCCCGACCAGCGCGATGTTGCTCAGCGCCGGGTCTTCGAACTCGCCGCCGACGCGGACGAAGGTCCGCGGCGAGTGCAGTGAACGGCCGATCACCTCGAGCGCCGCGGCGCGCCGCTCGAGCAGCTGCAGCGCGCGGCGGCACGCCTCGAGCTCGTCCTCGCGCAGCTCGCCCAGCAGGCCGGCCGCGCCTCCGACGAACAGCTGCTGCTCCTCCTGCTCGAGCTCGACGAAGGCCGGCCGGACGAGCGCGAGGAACGAGCGCTCTCGCGGCGACAGTCCCGGGTCGTCGAAGCGCTGCGCGCAGCATCCGCGTTCCGAGCTGGAGCCCGCTGACGCTCTCGTTCAGGTACTCCGCGGCCCAGCCGACCAGCCCGGAGTCGAGCGGCTCGCTCGTCGTGAAGATCCGCTTCGAGACGCCGCCGGTCGAGGTGATCACGACGACCATCGCGACGGTCGGCTGAAGCAGGAGGACCTCGACGTGCCTGACGGTGGCGGCCTCGAGCGGCGGCGCGGACACGAGCGCGAGCAGCCGCGTCATGTCGGAGAGCAGCTCGGTCGTCTGCTGGAGCGCGGAGTCGATCTCCTTCGGCGCCGCGAGCTCGAGCCCCAGCCCCGCGGGCCGCGGCTCCGGCTCGGTGAGCAGCTCGTTCGCGTAGTAGCGGTACCCCTCTTCCGTCGGGAGGCGGCCGGCAGAGGTGTGCGGGTGCGTGAGCAGGCCCTGAGCCTCCAGCTCGGCGAGCTCCGCCCGCACCGTCGACGGCGAGACGGGCAGGCCGCTTCGTTCGACGAGCGTCCTCGAGCCGACCGGCTCGCCCGTCGCGACGTACTCCTCGACGACGCCGCGCAGGATCTCACGCTGACGCGTGCTCAGCTGTGGTGCGCGCGGCGGTGTCATGGGAAAAGGTTACGTCAGGAGGTCAGCCGTAACGCCTCCGCCGAGGAAGCGGCCGCGGCGCGTCAGCGCGATCGTGCGCTCGTCGTGACGGACGAGCCCGAGCCCGGTCAGCCGCTGAAGCGCAGCGTCGTCGAGCGCGTCCTCGAGACCCGGCGAGCGGCAGGGGCTCGTCGAGGCGCAGCCCGAGCATCACGTGCTCGCGCACGCGTGTGCCCTCGTCGATCGTCTCGAGCTCCCGGATCGGCGCACCGCCGTCGCGAAGAGCCGCGACGTACGCCGGCAGGCGCGGCGTGTTGCGCCACCGCCGGCCGCCGACGGTCGAGACGGCGCCGATCCCGAGGCCGAGGTAGTCGCGGCCTTCCCAGTACGCGAGGTTGTGGTGCGCGCGCAGGTCGCGCCCGTCCGGCGGGGTCCGGCAGAAGTTCGCCGTCTCGTACCACCGGTAGCCCGCGGCCGTCAGCTGCTCGACGACTCGCTCGAAGTAGTCCTCCATCGCCTCGGCCTGGCGTTCGAGCTCCGGTCCGTGCGCGTGCGTGAAGCGGGTGCCCGGCTTCGCCTCCAGCTCGTAGCAGGAGAGATGCTCGGGCTCGAAGCTCAGAGGCGGTCGCGAGGTCGCGCTCGAGATCGGCGGTGCTCTGCCCCGGAATCCCGTAGACGAGATCGAGGTTGATGTTGTCGAAACCGGCACTGCGAAGAACGTAGACGGCGCGCTTGACGTCTTCCCCGCTCGCGCGGCGTTCGAGCACGTCCAGAAGCGCGGTGTTGAACGTTTGTGCGCCGAGCGACACACGATTGACACGGTTTCGTGACAGAAGGGCAGCCAGCTCGGGCGTGACGGTCTCGGGGTTGGCCTCGACCGTCACCTCGCGCGCAGCGGGCAGCGCGGCGAGCAGGCGCTCCAGCGCGCCCGGCTCGGTGAACGTCGGCGTGCCGCCCCCGAGGAAGATCGTGTCGAGCCGCGGCGTCGAGCAGCCCCGCCTCGAGCTCGAGCTCGCGCAGCAGCGCGTCGACGTACGCGTCGTGCTCGCCGTGCCGCCCGACCACCGTGACGAAGTCGCAGTAACCGCAGCGGTGCGCGCAGAACGGCAGATGGACGTACAGGTGGCGGACGCCGCTCACTTCTTGCCGTCCCCGATGTTGAGGACGGCGAGGAACGCCTCCTGCGGCACCTCGACCGCGCCGACCTGCTTCATCCGCTTCTTGCCCTTCTTCTGGTTCTCCAGCAGCTTCCGCTTGCGCGTGATGTCGCCGCCGTAGCACTTCGCGAGCACGTCCTTGCGACGCGCCTTGACCGTCTCGCGCGCGATCACCCGCGCGCCGATCGCCGCCTGGATCGCGACGTCGAACATCTGGCGCGGGATCTCCTTCTTCAGCTGCTCGACGAGCAGCGCGACCGCGGTCGTACGCGAACTCGCGGTGGATGATCAGCGAGAGCGCGTCGACCGGCTCGCCCGCAACGAGCACGTCGACGCGCACGAGCGTCCCCGGCCGGAAGCCGATGTAGTCGTAGTCGAAGCTCGCGTAGCCCCGCGTGCGCGACTTCAGCTGGTCGTAGTAGTCGAGCACGATCTCGCCGAGCGGCAGCTCGTACGTCAGGTGCACGCGCTCGGGCGAGAGGTACTCCATGTGGTCGAACTTGCCGCGACGGTCGTTGTTCAGCTCCATGACCTGGCCGACGTACTCCTTGGGGACGATGATCGACGCCTTGACGTAGGGCTCCTCGACCTCGTCGAACTCGTCCGGCATGTCGGCCGGGCTGTGCACCTCGCGCCACTCGCCGTTGCGGTCGAGGACGCGGTAGGCGACGTTCGGCGCGGTGACGAGCAGGTCGAGGTCGAACTCGCGCTCGAGCCGCTCGCGCACGATCTCCATGTGCAGCAGCCCGAGGAAGCCGCTGCGGAACCCGAAGCCGAGCGCCTGCGACGTCTCCGGCTCGTAGAAGAGCGCGGCGTCGTTCAGCTTCAGCCGCTCGAGCGCGTCGCGCAGCTCGGGGTACTGGTCGGAGTCCGTCGGGAAGAGGCCGGCGAACACCATCGGCTTCACGTCCTTGTAGCCCGGCAGCGGCTCGGTCGCGCCGCCGGTCTCGGTGGTGAGCGTGTCGCCGACGCGGAGCTCGGAGACGTCCTTGAGGCCCGTGATCACGTAGCCGACCTCGCCCGCGGTGAGCGCGTCGACCGGGCGCATCACCGGCGCCATGAAGCCGATCTCCTGCGCCTCGAAGCGCGTGCCCATCGCCATCGCGCGCAGCCGCTCGCGCGGCTCGAAGACGCCGTCGATCACGCGGACGAACGCGACGACGCCGCGGTACTGGTCGTACGACGAGTCGAAGATCAGCGCGCGAGCCGGCGCGTCGGGATCGCCGGTGGGCGACGGAATCCGCTCGACGATCGCGTCCAGCAGCTCCGGGACGCCCTGCACCGGTCTTCGCCGAGATGCGCAGCACGTGCTCCGGCGTGTCGCCGATCAGCTCCGCGACCTCCGCGGCAGCGCCGTCGGGGTCGGCCTGCGGCAGGTCGATCTTGTTCACGACCGGCACGATCTCGAGGTTGTTCTCGATCGCGAGGTAGGCGTTCGCGAGCGTCTGGGCCTCGGTGCCCTGCGCTGCGTCGACGACCAGCACGGCGCCCTCGCACGCCTGCAGCGACCGCGAGACCTCGTACGTGAAGTCGACGTGGCCCGGCGTGTCGATCAGGTTGAGCTCGTGGCCCTTCCAGGTCACGCGCACCGCCTGCGCCTTGATCGTGATCCCGCGCTCGCGCTCGAGGTCCATCGAGTCGAGCACCTGCGCGCGCATGTCGCGCTTCGAGACGGCGTTCGTCAGCTCGAGGATGCGATCGGCGAGCGTCGACTTGCCGTGGTCGATGTGCGCGATGATCGAGAAGTTGCGGATGCGTGATTGGTCCATGGCCTCAAGGGCGCCGGAACCGCGCCCGCAACGAGAGTAGCGTGTCGATCTCGCGCACCCCGAGCAGCCGGCAGGCGCACGAGGTAGGCGAGGCCGCCCGACGGTGACTCCGCCGCCGACCGAGACGAGCTGGCCGACGATGCCCGGCCGAGCGCGTCGTCGAGCACCCACCAGACCGCGTAGGCGACCGCGCCGAGGACCGCGGAGGCGAGCGGTGATCCGCAGCAGCGCACCCCACATGTGACCGAGCTCCAGTCGGCCGAGGCGACGGCGCAGCAGGAGCACGAGCGCGAGCGCGCCTGCGATGTTCGCGATCGAGATCGCCAGCGGCACGCCCCAGACGCCGACCCGGTAGAGGGCGACGTACAGCAGGCCGTTGAAGATCAGGTTGCCGGCGGCGACGAGCGTCGGGATGCGCGGTGCCTGCAGGCTGAAGAACGCTCTGTTCAACAGCAACATCGCGCCGTTGAACGCGAGCCCGAGCGAGAACGCGGCGAGTGCGCTCGCGACGATCGGCGTCTGGTCGGGCGTGAACTCGCCGCGCTGGTAGACGAGCCGGACGATCGGCTCGGCGAGGACGGCGCAGATGACGCTCGCCGGCACGAGCAGGAACGCGATCTGGCGCAGGCCCGTCGCGACCGTGGCTCGGAAGCCGTCCCAGTCGGCTCGCGTCGACAGCCGCGAGAGTGCCGGGAAGAGGACGGTCGCGACCGCGACCGAGAACATCCCCTGCGGCAGCATGTAGATCCGAAACGCCTTGTCGATCGCGTTCGGCGCGATCGTCGGGTCGATGTACGTCGCCGCGACGAACGTGCCGATCACCGCGTTCAGGTTGATCAGGCCAAGGCTGATCGTGACCGGGATCATCAGCTTGAAGACGCGCCAGACCGCGGGGTCGCGCCAGTCGAGCGCGACCCGTAGCCGTCCGTCGAGACCTCGCAGCCACGGGATCGGCAGCAGCACCTGCACGACCGTCCCGATCACGATCGACACCGCGTAGACGTAGAGCTCGCCGTCGGTCGTCTCGGCCCGAGGGACGCCGATCACGAGCCCGGCGATGATCACGAGGTTCCACGCGACCGGCGTCAGCGCGGGGATCGCGAACTCGTCGTACGCGTTGAGGATCCCGACGATGATCCCGGAGACGCCGAGCAGGACGACGAGCGGGAAGAGGATCTGCGAGAGCCTGACCGTGAGGTCGTCGTAGCCGCTCGTCAGCGGCGGCATGATCACGGGCGCGAGCAGGATGAAGACGGCGGTGACGGCGGTCAGGCCGAGGAAGAGGAGCCAGAGCAAGCGTGGAGGCGACGCGCCACGCCCGCGCGCGGTCGCCCTTCTCGAGCAGCTCGCTGAACACCGGCACGAACGCGCCGGAGAGGGCGGCGTCCGCGACGAGGACGCGGATCAGGTTCGGGATCTGGAACGCGACCGTGAACGCGTTGATCGGGCCCCTCGAGCCGAAGTAGTAGCCCGCGACCATCTCGCGGATCAGCCCGAGGACGCGCGAGATCCCCGTCGCGACGGAGAAGATCGCCGCAGACCACGCCAAACGCCGGCCCGGGCGCCGCTTCTCCACGCGGCGAGTATACGAGGGCGCCTGCTACGATCCTGCCGCCCGCTCAGCGGGCCTTTTCACGCTATGGCCAACATCAAGCAACAGAAGAAGCGCGTCCGGATCGCCGCCCGCCAGCGGCTCGAGAACCTGCGCTACCGCTCGACGATCAAGACCCTCACGAAGCGCCTGGAGAAGGTTGCTCAGGAGGGCGGCAAGACCGTCGCCGACGAGCATCGCGAGCTCGTGCGCTGGATCGACCGCGCCGCCTCCCGTGGCGCACTGCATCGCAACGCCGCCGCGCGCAAGAAGTCGCAGGCGTCGCGGCTGGTCTCCGGCAAGCGCTCCTAGGCCGCCTGGACCGCGCGGCCGCGCGTCACGTCGACGAGCGCACGCTCCAGCTCGAGATCGCCCGGCAGGCGCGAGCCGCCCTTGAGCGCGTGGTCGAGCTCGGCGAGGCGAACCGACGCGTCGCGTAGCTCGTCCTCGGTGAAGCCTTCCGCCTGCCGCACGAGCTTCTGCACGTAGTACGGGTGCCGCTTCAGGCGCGACGCGACCTCCTGGCTCGAGCAACCCTCCGCGAGGAGACGCTTGCACTCGTTGAGGCGCGCGAGGTGCCGCGCGACGGCACCGACGAGTCGCGGCGCGACGTCGCGGCGAGGTGACGACTCGCGCTCGAACGACTCCTCGGTCGCCGCGAGCACCGCGGCGACGTCGCGCCTGCCGATCGCATCGGTGAGCGCGAACGAGGGCATCTCGCCGAACGGGACGACGAGCTCGCGCGACGACTCCCAGTCGACGGGATCGCTGCCGGCCCACGTGGCGAGCTTCGCGACCTCGTTCGCGAGATGGTGCAGGTCGGGCTCGAGCCCTTCGGGCACGACGGCGTCGACGAGCGAGCGCGCGAGCTCGCGGTCGACCCGCTGACCGTTCGCCGCGAACTGCTGGACGACCCACTCGACGATCTTCTTGCGGTCGACGTCGTAGACGAGCACCTCGCCGAGCTTCTTGACCGCCTTCAGGAGCGCGGAGTCCTTGCGGAGCTCGCCCGCGACGAGGGCGAGCGTGACTCCGGGCGTGGGGTCGGCCGCGTACGCGGAGATGGCCTTCGCGTCCTCGGCCTTCCAGCGCTCGACCTCCTCGACGACGACGAGGCGCTCGGTGCCGAAGAGCCCGAGCGAGTTCGACGAGGCGACGGCGTCGGCGCCGGAGGTGTCGAGCGCTGCGAGCAGCTCGACGCCGTCGGCGTCGAAGCGGTCGCGGAGCCGGCGCAGCGCTCGCTCGATCTTCGGCCGGTCCGAGCCGGTCAGGAGGTAGAGCGGCTTGAGCTCGTCGGCCACGAGGCAAGCCTACTCAGCGCTCCGACCGGACCCAGAGCCGCGTGCCGTCGGACTCGACGACGACCCGTCCGTCGAGGTCGGTTCGGTAGAGCCGAAGCCCCGGCGCATGCTCGAGCGCCCAGAGCGTGGACGGCGTCGGGTGGCCGTAGTCGTTGCCGAGGCCGACCGAGATCACCGCGACCTTCGGGCGCAGCCGCTCGAGGAGCTCGGGCAGGCCCTCGTCGGCGGAGCCGTGGTGGGCGACCTTGAGGATCTCGACGGGCGGCGGGTCGAGCGGGAGCGTCACCGGCGACTCGGCGTCGGCCGTGAGCAGCAGGTCGACCTGGCCGTAGGAGACGAGCAGGATCGTCGCGCGGAGGTTCGGGTCCTCGCCGGGAAAGCCGGGCCCGTCGGGCCAGAGCACGGCGACCCGAAGCCGCCCGACCCGGAACGCGCGTCCGGCGCGCGCGGCGACGACCCGCACTCGCCGGCGGCGGACCTCGCGCATCGCTTCCCGCTCCTCGGGGCCGGTCGTGGCGAGGCGCGGGTCGAGGACGAAGCCGACGCGCAGCTTGCGAAGGACGTCGGCCGCGCCGCCGACGTGGTCGCGCTGCGGATGCGTGAGGACGAGCGCGGTCAGCCGCCTGATGCCGAGGCGCCGGAGCTGGTCGGCGACGCGCGCGTCCGGCGGGCCCTGGTCGACGAGCAGCCGCACGCCTGGCGCCTCGACGAGGCAGCCGTCTCCCTGCCCCACGTCGAGGAACGTGACGCGGAGCCCGGCGGGCGGCGGAGGCGGGTCCGGTCCGGCGCGCGCGGCCCAGGCGACGAGCGCGAGCGAGGACATGGCGAGGAGGACGAGCGCGCGCAACGGACGCGGCGCGCGAAGACGCGCGAAGACGAACACGGACAACGCCGCCGCGACCAGCGCGACGAGCGCCCTCGCGGAAGAGAGCTGGGCGAACGGCAGCGCAGCGACGGCCTTCGCGCACGCGATCAGGTACGCGGCGAGCCACCCGTCGACCCAGGCGAGCGCGTAGGCGGCGGACGGAGCGACCGGCGCGAGCAGGCCGGCCACGAGCGCGAGCCCGAGCAGCCCGGCGACGACCGGTGCCGCCAGCGCGTTCGCGAGCACCGAGTAGATCGGGACTGCCTCGAACTGCAGCCAGAGGATGGGCGCGGTCGCGAGGCCGCACGCCGTGGACACCGAGAGGACGATCGCGAGCGGGCGCGGGATCGGGTAGCCCTCGAGCACGCGCAGGAGCGGCGGCGCTGCGACGAAGATCGCGGCGACCGCGACGAACGAGAGCTGGAAACCCGGCTCGAGCAGCGCGTACGGATTCCAGGCGAGCAGGACGGCGGCGCCGGCGAGGAACAGCCACCAGCGGTCGCGCTCACGCGCCGTGAGCCACGCGAGCGAGGCGAGCGCTCCCGCAACGCCCGCGCGCACGACCGAGGGCTGCCAGCCGACCGCGAGCACGTACGCCAAGATCGCGAACAGGATCAGCGCCTCCGTCACGCGCCGCGACAGTCGGAGCAGCCACGCGAGCAGCGCGACTCCGCCTGCGAGCAGCGCGACGTTCTGGCCGGAGACGGCCAGCAGGTGGTACAGGCCGGACGCGCGGAACGCGTCACGGACGTCGTCGCTCAGCCCCTCGTCTTCGCCGAGCACGACGCCGGCGAGCACGGCACGGCGTTGACCCTCGATGCCGTCGAGGCCGCGAACGAGCGCGCGACGCAGCCGATCGGCGAGACCGCCCACTCCGCCGCGCGCGCCGACGACGCGCCACTCGTTCGCGCGCAGCAGCACGTGCACGCCGCGCCGGCGCAGGAACGTGCGCTCGTCGAAGTCATCGTCGCGCTCGGGCTCGGCGACCTGGCCGAAGAGCTCGAGCTCGGCGCCCTGCGGCGGCGCGCGGCCGGGCGGCAGCTCCAGCTGCACCGTCTCGGAGACGACCCGCCCGCGGAAGCGCAGCACCCGTGCGGCGACGCGAGTCTCGTACTGTCCGCGGCGGGCGGGGCCGGTCACGACGACCAGCGCGTCGCCGCCGGCGCCGACGTCGCGGAGCAGGACGCTGCGATCGAGCGCGTCGAGCCTCGCGCTCCCCCACCACCACCCGGAGAGCGCCAGGGCGACGACGAGCAGCCCCAGCCGCGCATGCGGCTCCGACACCAGTGCGAGCGCCGCAACCGCGAGGACGGCGACTGCGACGGCCAGGACACTCGAGACGCGAACCGCGTTCGCGAGCGCGAGCCCGCCGACGAGCGATCCCGCGAGCAGGTGCGGCCGCCAGTGCGCGAGCACACGCGTCACGGCGCGACGAGCTCCGTCAGCTGCTCGAGCCGCGCCGGGCCGATTCCCGGGATCGCGTCGAGCTCCCGCACGGAGCTGAACGCCCCGTGCTTCTCGCGGTAGTCGACGATCTTCTGCGCGGTGACGGGGCCGACGCCCGGTAGCGCGTCGAGCTGCTCGATGGTCGCGCTGTTCAGGTGCACCGGCCCGCCCGATGCCTCGCCTGCGGCCGGGGCCGCGCCCGGAGGCGCACGGGCGGGAACGACCACCTGCTGCCCGTCGGAGACGAGAGCGGCGAGGTTGATCAGCGCGAGGTCGGCCTTCGCCGTCGCACCGCCGGCACGCGCGACCGCGTCGGCGACGCGCTTTCCCCGCGCGAGCCGGTACAGCCCCGGCAGCTGCACGGCGCCCACGACATGCACGACGACCGGAGGAGCGGGCGCGGCGCGGATCTGCTCCGCGCCCAACGCGACGCCGGCGTCGGCCGACGACGTCGCCGCGCCCGCGCCGAGCAGGAACCGCCCCGCCACCACCAGGACGACGAGGAGCACCGCCGCGGCGGCGAGCGCGTTCGAGCGCGAGACCGAGAGCTCCGGCATGTCGCCAAGCGTGGCGACAGAACCGTCACGCGTGTGTGACGGCTTCGTGCCGGATGTGTGTCAGTTCGTCCCGGAGGACCCGAGCACGATGTTGACGAGCTTCTGGGGCACCACGATCGTCTGCCGCACCTCCGCGCCGTCGATGAAGCTGCGCACGCGCTCGGACTCGCGCGCGGCTGCGACGAGCTCGTCCTCCGACGCGTCGGCAGGCACCTCGACCCGGTCGCGAACCTTGCCGTTGACCTGCACGACGAGCTCGAAGGTCGCGCGCTCGAGCAGCGACGTGTCGGCGACCGGCCACGGCTCTTCCCAGAGCCGCTCGTGGCCCAGCCGCTGCCACAGCTCCTCCGTCACGTGAGGCGCGTAGGGCTGGAGCAGCGACACGGCCGTCTCGGCCGCGAAGCGAGCCTCCGCTCCGTGCGGCTCGCGGTGCAGCTCGTTCACGAGCTCCATCACCGCTGAGATCGCGGTGTTGAACGCGTACCGCCGCCCGACGTCGTCGGTCACCTTGGCGATCGTCGCGTGCGCCTTGCGCGTCAGCGCGCCGACCTCTCCGTCGCCCTGCGGCGCGTTCTCCGCGACGTCGTTGACGATCCGCCACAGTCGCCGAACGAAGCGCGACATCGCCTCGACGCCTTCCGGCGTCCACTCCATGTCCTGGTCCGCGGGCCCGATGAAGAGGATGTAGAGACGAACCGGATCGGCGCCGTACTGGTCGACATAGTCGTCGGGGCCGACGGCGTTGCCGGCCCGCTTGGAGATCTTCTTGTCGCCGACCGTGACCCAGCCGTTCGAGTAGAAGCTCGCGAACGGCTCCCGGAAGCCGAGCATCCCCATGTCATTGAGAACCTTGACGAAGTACCGCGCGTAGATCATGTGCATCGTCGCGTGGTCGACGCCGCCGATGTAGAGGTCGACGGGGTTCCAGTAGTCGACGGCCTCGCGCTCGAACGGCGCACGGTCGTTGTGCGGGTCGCAGTAGCGCAGGAAGTACCACGCCGAGTCGACGAACGTGTCCATCGTCTCGGCTTCGCGCTTCGCGGGCTTGCCGCACTTCGGGCACGGCACGTTGATCCAGTCCTCCGCCTGAGCGAGCGGCGGCTTGCCCTTCGGCTTGAAGTCCTCGATGTGGGGCAGCACGACCGGCAGCTCGCTCTCCGGCACCGGGACGATCCCGTCGGTCTCGCAGTAGACGACGGGGATCGGGCAGCCCCAGTAGCGCTGCCGCGACCAGCCCCAGTCGCGCAGCCGGTAGTTGATTGCGAAGCGCCCGCGACCCTCCGCCTCGAGCTTCTCGACGATCCGCCGGCCGCCCTCGGGCACCGACAGCCCGTCGAACCCGTTCGAGTTCACGAGCACGTCGTCCTCGGACTTCGAGACGTACGGCAGCTCGACGGCCTCGCCGTCCGCGGAACGCACGACCTCGCGCACGGGCAGTTCGTACGCCTGCGCGAACGCGAAGTCGCGCTCGTCGTGACCAGGCACGGCCATGATCGCGCCGGTGCCGTAGTCCGTCAGCACGTAGTCCGCGACGTAGACCGGCAGCCGCTCGCCGTTCACGGGGTTCACGACGTGGAAGCCGGTGAAGACGCCGGTCTTCACCTCGGCCGCCGCGCGCTCCTCGGTCTTCTTCACGGCCGCGCGCTGCACGTACGCGCGAATCTCGTCGCCGTTCTCTGCGCGCGTCGCCAGCTGCTCGACGAGCTCGTGCTCGGGCGCGAGCACGAAGAAGGTCGCGCCGAACAGCGTGTCCGGCCGCGTGGTGAACACCGGCACGTCGAGCTCGAGCTCCTCGAGCCTGAACGACGATCTCGGCGCCGTCCGAGCGTCCGATCCAGTTGCGCTGGCGCGCCTTGATCGACTCCGGCCAGTCGACGCGTCTCGAGGTCGTCGAGCAGCAGCTGCGCGTAGTCGGTGATCCGGAAGAACCACTGCTCCATCAGCCGCGACTCGACGAGCGCGCCGCAGCGCTCGCAGCGGCCGTCGGGCAGCACCTGCTCGTTCGCCAGAACGGTCTGGTCGTTCGGGCACCACTTGACGGGCGCAGCCTTGCGATACGCGATCCCGCGCTCGAGGAACTTCAGGAAGAGCCACTGCTGCCAGCGGTAGTACCGGGGGTCGTGCGTCGACAGCTCGCGCGACCAGTCGATCGCCCACCCGATTCGGCGCATCGAGCGCCGGATGCTCGCGATGTTGCGCTCCACGATCTCGCGCGGGTGGCCGCCTGCTCGGATCGCCGCGTTCTCCGCCGGCAGGCCGAACGAGTCGAAGCCCATCGGGTGCAGCACGTGCGCGCCGCTGCGGCGGCGGAAGTGCGTCTGCACGTCGCCGATCGTGTAGACGAGCATGTGCCCCATGTGCAGCGACCCCGACGGGTAGGGCAGCTGCTCGAGCACGTACGACTTCGGCTGGATCGGGTCGTTCGTGGCCTCGAAGGCCTGCTCGGCCTCCCAGACCTGCTGCCACTTGGGCTCGATCGCTTGTGGGTCGTATCGGTCCATGTCCGGAGACGAAAACGGCCTCTGTCGAGGCCGTCGGAAGCTGTCGCGGGGTCCCCCGCGTCGGCTTCCTGCGCTAGAGAAGGAGCTCCTTCCGCATTTGCGCTGAATGTAGCAGGGGGCGAGAATCGACGCCATGAGCGAATACACGCACGTCAACCTGAAAGAGGTCGAGGACCAGGCCCCGAAGTTCGGCCTCTCCCCCGACCTCGAGTTCCGGATGGGCCGGGTGCCGCTGGACATGGAGAACGCCGGCGTCAGCTACATCCGCATGGACTCGAACTACCGGATCCCCTTCGGCCACAACCACAAGAACCAGGAGGAGGTCTTCGTCGTCGTCGGGGGCAGCGGCCGCGTCAAGCTCGGCGACGACGTTCGCGAGCTCAAGCAGTGGGACGCGGTGCGCGTGCACAAGGACACGATGCGCGGGTTCGAGGCGGACGCGGACGGCCTCGAGCTCATCGCGATCGGCGCGCCGAACACCGGCCCCGGCGACGCGAACACGGAGCAGGGTTGGTGGAGCTAGGCCCAGACGAGCCTCAAGACACCGGAGTCAGCCAATCGACCACCGCGCGCGCAGCCTCGCCGAGCGTCGACTCGGTGGTGTCGAGACGCAGCACGTCGTGGCCGACCCACTCGGGCCGGAACTCGCGGTAGTGCCTGGACAAGAAGGTCTCATCCTTCGACAGACCGCGAGTTGCATCGGCCGATGCGCGTTTCAACGCCGTCTCGAAGTCCACGTCGAGAAGCACTAGACGCAGGTCGGCGGTGCCGGGCAACTCGCCGACGAACTCGTCGAGCGCCTGATCGCTGGCGAATTCTCCCTCCGCGACGACGCAACGACTCTCAGCAAGCAGGGCGGTCGTCAGCCGACCGGCCACGCGTCGAGCCTCTGCCCAGAGGTCGGCATCGTCTTTCGTGCGTCGTCGCGGGTCGAGCATCTCGTAGACCAGGTCGAGATCGATCACCGCCGTAGCAACCTCTTCCGCCTCTTCGAGTTGAGCCGCAACCGCACGACTCAAGGCGGACTTCCCGCTCGCAATCGGCCCACTGATGACCACCACAAGCACGCGAGCATTCTGATTGACGATTCCCGAGGAAGCGGCGCATGTGGGAACAATCCTGCCCATGGACCTCTTCCCGGACACGGCGGCGGTCGTCGACGGCCACCTCTCGGTGGCCGGCGTACCGGCCTCGACGCTCGCGGAGGAGCACGGAACGCCGCTGCTCGTGCTCTGCGAGGCGACGCTCCGGGCTCGCGCGCGCGCGTACCGCGAGGCGGCGCCGGACGCGCTCGTCGTCTACGGGACGAAGGCGTTCCCGAACGTCTCGGTGATGCGCCTGCTCGCCGAGGAAGGGCTCGGCGCGGACGTCTCGACGCTCGGCGAGCTCCGGTTCGCGCAGCAGGCGGGGATCGGCGGCGACGCGCTCGTCGTCCACGGCAACAACAAGGACGACGCCGAGCTCGCGGAGGCAGGCGCGGCGGGCGCGCTCGTCGTGCTCGACGCCCTCGACGAGGTCGAGCGCGCGGCAGCGGCCGGCGTGACGCGGACGCTCGTCCGGCTGACGCTCGGCGTCGAGGCCGAGACGCACGAGGCGATCCGCACCGGCCAGCACGGCTCGAAGTTCGGGCTCCCGCCCGAGCAGGCGCTCGAGCTGATCGAGCGCGCGCGGCCGCTGGGGCTGCACGTGCACATCGGCTCGCAGCTCCTCGACGGAGGCGCGGCCCGCCTCACCGTCGACCGGCTCGCCGAGTTCGCGGCGCGCTGCCGCGACGAGCTCGGCTGGACGCCGGAGATCGTCGACCTCGGCGGCGGGCTCGGCGTGCGCACCTCGCCGGACGAGCACGAGCCGCCGTCGATCGCCGACTTCGTGCGCGACCTGCTCGGGCAGCTGGAACGGGCGTGGGCCGCAGCACGACCTTCCGACGCCCGCGGCTGATCCTCGAGCCCGGGCGCTCGATCGTCGGGCCGGCCGGCGTGACGCTGTACCGCGTCGGCGTCGTCAAGCACGTGAGCGAGTCGGTCGCCTGGGTCGCGGTCGACGGCGGGATGTCGGACAACCCGCGACCGCAGCTGTACGGCGCGCGCTACACGGCGCTGCTCGCGAACCGGGCCGACGAGCCCACGTCGGGGACGTTCAGGATCGCCGGCAAGCACTGCGAGTCGGGCGACGTGCTGATCGACCGCGTCGAGCTGCCGGAACCGCGCCGCGGCGATCTCCTCGCGGTCCCCGCGACCGGTGCGTACACCCTCGCGATGGCGTCGAACTACAACGGCGTGCCGCGACCCGGCAGCAGTCCTCGTGGCAGAGGGACGCGCGCGCGTGATTCGCCGGCGCGAGACCGTCGACGACCTGCTCGCGCTCGAGCGCTAGACCGACACAGCAGCGTCGAGCGGATCCGGCGGGAGGAGCTCGGCGCCGACCCGTGACGCGAGCTCGTCGGTCGACGCCGGGGCCGCCGAGCGCGAGGCGGAACGCGCGAGGCCAGGTCGCGGAGCTCGTCGTCCGCGCCTCGGAGCCGCTGCTCGAGCGACGAGCTCAGCACGATGAGCGCCGGCTGCGGTCAGCCGGGCCGCTTCGGCGAGGGTCGCCACCGGCGTGCTCGGCCCGAGGTAGGTGATCCGCCAACCGCGGGCGCGGAGCGCGAGCCCGAACGCGATCAGGCCGAGGTCGTGCTGCTCGTCGGGCGCGCACGCGAGGAGCGCGCGAGGCCCGCCGCCGAGATCCCAGCCTCGGGCGAGCGCGAGCAACCGGCCGCGAACGAGGTTCGTGGCGAAGTGCTCACGCGCGATCGCCGCCTGGTCGTCCTCCCACCCTTGCCCGACGCCGCTCATCACCGGCAGCAGGACGTCACGCAGCGCGCCCTCGACGGTGAGCGTCGCCAGCGTGCGGTCGAGCGCCGCCTGGGCGGCGACGTCGTCCAGCGCCTCGAGGGCGGCGGACAGGTCGTTCGCGAGCCCTTCCGCCGGTGCGACGCCGCTCGTTCCCGGCTCGTCGAGCGCGAGGCGCGCCGCCTCGGACGCCGACACGCCGCGCCCGAGGTGCTCCTGCATCGATCGCACGCGCGCGACGTCGTCGTCGGCGTACAGCCGAAAACCGCCTTCGGAGCGCTCCGGCCGAAGCAGCGCGTAGCGCCGCTCCCAGGCACGCAGCGTGGTCTCCGAAACGCCCGTCCGCCGGGACAACTCGCCGATCCTCAGGTAGCCGCGCACCCCCGCAGTGTACAGACCTTCGACAGACACTTGACAAACCTGGATCGACTCGGTACGTTCCCTCCACAAACCCTGGACAAAGGAGGAAGGTCATGCGTCCCACCGATCTACTCGCCGCAACGCTCGTGATCGTCGGCGCCCTGAACTGGGGTCTCGTCGCGCTCGCGGAGTTCGACCTCGTCGCCTCGATCACCGGCAACGAGTTCGGCGAGACGAGCGCGCTCAGCCGCATCGTCTACGGCGCCGTCGGCATCGCAGGCGTCTACTGCGCCGTCCGTCTCGTCGCCATCGCCCGCAACCGCCCCGCCCTGGCCGCGGCCAGGTCCTGACACCCATCCCGCAAGGAGGAACGACCATGCAGAAGCTCATCGCACTCGCCGCCCTCGGCCTCGTCGTCGCCGCGACGGCCGTGGCCGCCTCACCGGCCCGCACGACCGACAGCGAACTCAACATCGTCCAGACCGCGCAGCAGGCGGGCCAGTTCAAGACCCTGCTCGCACTCGCGACGAAAGCCGGCCTCGCCGACGACCTCGCGACCGGCGAGCTGACCGTCCTCGCGCCGACGGACGCCGCCTTCAAGAAGGTCCCGAAGGCCACGCTTCGCGCCGTGCAGCGGAATCCGAAGCTGCTGAAGCGCGTCCTGCTCTACCACGTGATCAAGGGCAAGGTGCCCTCGACCACCGTCGTGACGCTCAAGTCGGCGAAGACGCTCGCGGGTCCCGCCGTGAAGATCCGCGTCACCGGCAACCGCGTCTTCGTGAACAACGCGCGCGTGACCACCGTGGACGTCCCGGCTTCGAACGGCGTCATCCACGTGATCAACCGCGTGCTCATTCCACCGAAGTAGCCGACCGGCCGGCGGGGGGAGCTGCGGCGAACGGCTCCCCCCGCCCGCATCTGTACGCTCGCGCCCGTGACAGGACGGTTCGATCGCAATCCCGGGCGCGATCTTCATCGCGATCGCGGCGGCGCTCTGGGGAACCGACGCCCTGCTGCGAAAGCCGCTCGCGGAGTCGACGCAGGCCGCGACGATCGTGTTCGGCGAGCACCTCGTCCTCGTCCTCCTGACGCTCCCGTTGATCCCGGCCGCGCTCGTGGCCGTCCGCCGCGCAGGGCCGCGCTACGTCGCCGCCGCCGTCGTGATCGGCGTCGGAGCCTCGGCGATCGCGACGATCCTCTTCACGCAGGCGTTCGTCGACGGCGACCCCATCACGCCCGTCGTCCTCCAGAAGGTCCAGCCGCTCGTCGCGGTGGTCGGCGCCTGGTTCATCCTCGGCGAGCGGCCGCGACGGGGCTTCGCCTGGTTCCTCGCCGCGGGCATCCTCGGCGTCTGGCTGATCGCGTTCCCCTCGCCGTTCGAGATCCACGTCGACGCCGCGAAGCCCGCGATCTATGCGCTCTGCGCTGCGGTGCTCTGGGCGATGGGGACGGTCCTCGGCCGCCTCCTCGCGACGAAGATCTGGTTCGGGCACGTCACGGCTCTGCGCTTCGCGTTCGGGCTGCCTGCGAGCGCGCTCGCCGTGCTCGTCGTCGGCGCGCCGTTCACGACGTCCGGGCAGCGACTTCGTCTGGATCGCGGTGCTCGCGATCGTGACCGGGCTCGTCGCGCTCTCGCTCTACTACTACGGCCTCAAGCGCACGCCCGCGGTGATCGCGACGCTCGCCGAGCTCACCTTCCCCGTCACCGCGGCCGCCGTCGGCTACCTCGCGTTCGACGCGACGCTCGACGGGTCGCAGTGGCTCGGGCTCGCGCTGACGACGACCGTCGTCGCGCTCCTGCCGATCAGGGGGCTGCGCGTCCTGCGGGTGCGCGGCGACAAGCTCCTGCCGGCGACGAACTGACGCGCGCTACTTCGCCGAGATCACTTTGCCGAGCGGGTTCCACTGGTTCTTCGACCACCGCTGGAGCTGCCCCTGGTCGAGCGGGAAGTGGTCGGTGGGGCTCGTCTTGACGACGACGCCCGGGATCAGGAACGGGTTGTTCCTGAGGTTCAGATTCGCGACTGCCCGGACGAGCGAGGCGCGCGTCGGGTTCTTGCCCGCCTTCTTGAGCGCCTCGACAAAGGTGTAGGCGACAGCCATCGAGTAGACGTGGAAGCCGTCGTTCACGTCGCCGCGCGGAAGGTACTGCCGCATGATCGACTTGTAGAGCTTCATGCCCGCGTCGTTCTTGAAGCGCGGCATCAGCGGGTCCTTGATGGAGATCAAGCGTGATCGCGCCCTCGATGATCCGCGGGTTCGCGGTCGCCGAGATGATCCGCATGATGTTCGTCGCGCTGCCGACCTGGTTGACGTAGACCTGCGGCCGCCAGCCGAGCCGGTTCGCCGCGACGAGGCCCCGGATCGCGAACGGTGGCGTGGTGATCAGCAGCAGCACGGTCGCGCGCGAGCTGCGCAGCCGCGCGATCTGCGACGAGACGTCCGTCGACAGCGGGTCGTAGCTCTGCTCCGCGACGAGGTTCCTGCGCTTCGCGCCGAGACCGGCCTTGAAGCCGCCGAGCAGGTCCTTGCCGTAGTCGTCGTTCTGGAAGAGCACGGCGATCTTCGCGTTCGGCTTCGTCTTCAGGATGTGCCGCGCGTAGACCTTGCCCTCGCCGACGTAGCTCGGCAGGAAGCCGATCGTGTACGGGTAGCGCTTGTAGTCGCGGCCGAACGTCGTCGCGCCCGAGCCCGCGAAGAGCTGCGGCACCTTCGTCGCGTTCAGGAACGAGCGCACCGACAGGTTGTGCTCGGTCCCGAGCGAGTTGAAGATCGCGAACACGCGGTCCTGCTGGACGAGCTGACGAGTCGCCTGCACGGTCTGCGCGGGGTTGTACTGGTCGTCGACGTACTTGTAGGTGATCTTGCGCTTGTTCACGCCGCCGCGCGCGTTCACGTACTTGAAGTACGCCTCGGCGCCGCGGCCGACCGACGCGTACGACGCGGCGATCCCCGAGAGCGGCACGGTGCCGCCGATCAGGATTTCGCTCGAGCTGAGGCCCGGGTCGGCGGAGGGCCGAGCCGAGGCGGCGCCCGTCGAAACGGCGAGCGCGAGTGCGATGACCCCGAGGACGCGCATCGGAAAGCTAAGACCGAGGATACAGCCGGGAAGTTAGGGGGCTGGTGATCCAGCGCAGGAGACCGCCCACGCCCATCGGCAGCACGATCATCAGGACGATCAGCACCGCGCCGTAGATCACGGCCGGGACGCCCGGCGCCTTGGAGATGTCCTGGGCCCACTGCGGGAGGAAGACGAGGAACGCCGCGCCCGCCGCGAGCGGCACCAGCGAACCGATCCCGCCCACGGCCAGGCCGACGAGGAGCGCGATCGAGCGCTCGACCGGGAACGCGCCCGGCTGCACCGAGAACGCCGAGATCGCGAGCAGCGAGCCGGCCACGCCGGCGTAGAACGCCGAGATCGTGAACGCGAGCGTCTTGTGCGACGCCAGCCAGACGCCGGAGGCAGCGGCGGCGATCTCGTTGTCGCGGATCGCGCGCAGCGAGCGTCCGAAGCGGCTGTGATGGATCCCCCAGGCGACGGCGAACAGCGCGAGTGCGATCGTCCACGTCAGGTAGTAGAGCCAGTCGTTGTACGAGAGCACCTTGCCGCCGGGGAGCGTGACGAGGAACTCGGGCAGGCCGGTGATGCCCTCGGCCTCGAAGAGGTTGATGCCGCCGCTCCCGCCGGTCAGCCCGTCGAACTTCTTGATCACGATCGGCGTTGCGACGGCGATGCCGAACGTCGCGAGCGCGAGGTACGGGCCCGAGAGGCGCAGCGCCGGCAGGCCGAACGCCGCGCCCGCGGCCGCGGCGAGGAGCCCGGCGAGCGGGATCGTCCAGATGTCGCGCATGCCGTGGTCGGCGACGAGGATCGCGGTCGTGTACGCCCCGAGCGCCATGAACGCGCCGTGGCCGAGCGAGATCACACCGGTGTAGCCGGTGAGCACGTTCAGCCCGAGGATCGCGATGAAGTAGATCCCGATCAGCGCGAACTCGGACGCCCGGAAGTCCGAGAGACGGAACGGCAGGTAGACGACGATCGCGACGAGGAGCGCGAAGCCGAGGGCGCGGAGCGTGTAGCGAAGCGCTCTCATACCCGTCTCACCACGGTCCGGCCGAAGAGGCCGTTCGGCCGGAACAGCAGGATCAGGAGAATCAGCAGGAGCGCCACGGGGAGCCGCAGGTCGGCGAAGAAGTCGATGTACGCGCCGACGAGGTTCAGCACGACGCCGAGCACGACGCCGCCGACGACGGCGCCGATCGGGCTGTCGAGCCCGCCGAGCACCGCCGCGGCGAACGCGAAGATCAGCACCGGGAGCATCAGGTTCTGGTCGAAGCTCCCCTGCGTCGGCGCGACGAGGATCCCGGCGACCGCGCCGAGCGCCGCGGCGAGGCCCCAGCCGAGCGCGAGCATCCACGACACGCGCACGCCGTGCAGACGGCTCGACTCGGGGTTGACGGCCGCGGCGCGCATGCGCGAGCCCGACGCGCGTCCGCTGGAAGAACGCCCAGAGCACGAGCACGATCGCGAGGCAGACGCCGATGATCCCGAGGTCCTGCGCGGCGATCACGACGCCGCCGATGTCGAACGTGTCGGCTCGGGAACGGGCTCTCGAGCGTCCGCTGCTCGCCCTTCCAGATCCAGGCGGCGGCGCCGTTCAGCAGGATCAGGAGCCCGATCGTCACCGTCACGACGGTGAGCGCCTGCGAGCGCGACACGGTGTGGATCACGAGCCGCTCGATCACGACGCCGCCGACGAACGAGATCACGAGCGTGAGGAAGAAGGCGACCCAGTACGGCACGCCGCGGTCGAGCAGCTCCCAGCAGATGAACGTCGAGAACATCGCCATCTCGCCCTGCGCGAAGTTGACGACGCCCGTCGAGCGGTAGATCAGGACGAGCGCGAGCGCGAGCAGCGCGTACACCCCGCCGGACGCGATTCCCGAGACGACCTGTTGGAGGACGTCGGCCACTAGTAGCCCAGGTACGACTTCCGGACGGATTCGTTGCCGCGCAGCTCGTCGGCGGTCCCCTCGACCGCGACGCGGCCGACCTCGAGCACGTAGCCGCGCTCCGAGTGCGCGAGCGCGACGTTCGCGTTCTGCTCGACCACGAGCGCGGACATCCCGTGCTCGTCGATCCACGCGCGCAGCACGTCGAAGAGCTGCTTCACGATCAGCGGCGCGAGGCCGAGCGACGGCTCGTCGACCAGGATCAGCCGCGGACGCGCCATGAACGCGCGCGCGAGCGCGAGCATCTGCTGCTCGCCGCCGGAGAGCGTGCCCGCCTGCTGGTCGCGACGCTCCGCGAGCCACGGGAAGTGCTTCAGCAGCTCCTCGTAGTCGCTCGCGTACCCGCTGCGGTCGCGGCGCGTGTACGCGCCGAGCTTGAGGTTCTCGTCGACGCTCAGCTCGGAGAACGTCCCGCGGCCCTCCGGCACGTGCGCGATCCCGAGCCGCGCGACGGCCTCCGGCGAGCGCGGCAGCGCCTTGCCGTCGAACCGGAGCCCGCCGCTTCGACGCACGGTTCCGGAGATCGCGCGCAGCGTCGTCGTCTTGCCCGCGCCGTTCGCGCCGAGCACCGACACGACCTGGCGCTCGTCGACGTCGAGGCTGATCCCGTGCAGCGCCTGGACCGCGCCGTAGCGCGCCTCGACGTCCTCGAGCTCAAGCAGCGGCATCGGCGTCTCCCAGGTAGGCCTCGATCACGGCCGGGTCGCGCTGGACCTCCTGCGGCGTCCCGCCGGCGATCAGCTCGCCGAAGTTGAGCACGTACACGCGGTCGGAGATCCCCATCACGAGGTTCATGTGGTGCTCGACGAGGAGCACCGTCGCGTCGAAGTCGGTCGCGGAGCTGCTGGATGAAGCGCCCGAGCTCGCCGACCTCCTCGTGGTTCAGCCCGCCCGCGGGCTCGTCGAGCAGCAGGAGCCGGGGACCGGAGGCAAGCGCTCGGGCGAGCTCGATCCGCTTCAGCGTCCCGAACGGCAGCCCCGCCGCCGGCCGGTACGCGAGACCGGTCAGCCCGACGTACTCGAGCAGCTCCTCGGCGCTCCGCTCGCCGCGGCGCGCCTGCGCGCCGACCTTCACGTTGTCGAGCACCGAGAGCGTCGGCCAGAGCGCGACGTTCTGGAACGTGCGCGCGACGCCGCGCTTGACGACGCGGTGCACCGGCGTGCGGAGCAGATCGTCGCCGTCGAAGACGACTCGCCCCTCGTCCGGCTTGTAGAGCCGCGTGATCACGTTGAACGCGGTCGTCTTCCCCGCGCCGTTGGGGCCGATCAGCCCGACGATCTCGCCGGCGGGGACGTCGAAGGACACGCCGTCGAGCGCGACGACGCCGCCGAAGCGACGGGTGACGTTCTCGACCGAAAGGAGCGCCGCCACCTGGGCGGGATCGTAACGCGCTACCGGCAGACGGCGAGCCGACGGTCGACCGAGGCCCGCCGGCCGTCGTCGAGCGTCGCGTTCGCACGCAGGACGCCTGCCGCTCCGGACAGGACGACCTGGAACGGCCGCTTGGCGTCGGCTCCCGCCGCGCGGCCCCGGTAGATCCAGTCCACGCGGGTCACGAGCCGGGCGTCGCTCCCGGCGAGCGCGACGCGGTGCTTCTTGCCGGCGCAGCGGCTCGACACCGAGAGCGTCGGCCCCTTGCGGCAGCCCGCCGCCTTGCACGCCCGGAGCGCGAGCAGCCTCCGCGCGAGGTCGCTTCGGATCTGCGCGTAGGCGGCGTTCTCGTGCAGGCTCGCGAGCTCGTCCGGGTCGGTCCTGAGGTCGTAGAGCTCCCGCTCCCCCGTGTTGTGCTCGACGTAGACGTAGCGGGGCGTGTGGATCGCCGCGTACGTCGGCGTCTCGAGCAGGACGTCACGGCCGACGAACCGCGTGCGGTCGGCGAGCAGCGCGAGCAGCGAGACGCCGTCGGTGGCCCTCCCCACCTTCGCGTTCGCCGCGTCGACGAGCGTCGGCGCGAGGTCGACGTTGACCGACGGCTGCGTGATCCGCACGCCACGCGGCACGCCGGGGCCGCGCATGACGAGCGGAACGCGCGCGGACGGCTCGTAGTGCTGCACCTTCCCGTTGGGAATCCGGTGCTCGCCGTGGAAGAAGCCGTTGTCGGACGTGTACACGAAGAGCGTGCGGCCGAGCTCGCCGCTGTCCTGGAGCGCTCGCACGATCGCGGCGACGCCCTCGTCGACCGCGAGGATCGACTCGAGGCGCTGGCGGTACATCTCCGTGATCCCGTTGATGCGCGCGGGGCCGAACAGCGGCCTGCGCCGGACGGCGAGCGGCTTGTCGGAGACGTCCGCCTCGTTGAAGGCGGCCGTCCGCGGCATCGGCTCGGCCGAGAAGCGGTTCCGGTGCCGGGGCGCGGGAACAGGCGTTGCGAGATTCGCCGGGTCGTCCGACTCGCGCGGCCCGCCGGAGTGCGGCGCGAGGTACGCGACGGACAGGAAGAACGGCTCCGTGCGCGCGGCGAGCCGCTTCACCGCGTCGACCGCCTTGGCCGTGTAGACGTCGGCCTGGTAGTCGCCCGCAGCCGTCCCGTAGTGCACGAGCTTGCCGTTCTCGTTCAGCGTGTAGTCGTAGTAGCGGTACGTGCTCGGGTCGACGGAGCCGAACCACTCGTCCCAGCCCGGCGGAACCTCCGTCGGCCGCTGCCGCCCGTAGCCGTTCAGGTACTTGCCGATGTGCACCGTGTGGTACCCGGCGAGCTTCAGCCAGGCGGGCAGCGTGTTCGCGTGCGTCGGCGCGAGCTTCTCGTAGCCGCCCTGCGGCAGCGCGTTCCCCATCACGGTGTGGTTGTGGCCGTACTGCCCGGTGAGGAACGTCGTGCGCGAGGGGCAGCAGAGCGGGAACGAGACGTAGTTGTCGGCGAACGTCGTCCCCTCCGCGCCGAGCATGGTGTTCACGTTCGCCATCACGCGCATCGACTCGACCGCCTGGTCGTCGGACATCACGACGACGATGTTCGGCCGCACCGGCGCCTCGGCGGCGGTGCTGCGAGGAGCGGGTGTGAGGCCGGCGAGAAGCGCAACGCCGACGATCGCCCCGAACGAAAGGACGCGCTTCATCACCGACCTCATACCCATTAGGCGCTCAACGTCGATGTGGGGTTGGTAAGGATCGCGTCAGCATCTGTGACGGGCGCACGACAGGCGAAGCGCTCGCATTCGTACAGCGTCGGCCTCCCGTCAACCCTGGACTTGCCCGCGAGCAGCGGCACCTCGTCGTCGGGGCCGAACGCGACCACCGCGTGCGGATCCCAGCCGGCGAGCGCCGCCCGAGCGATCTCGTCGCCCGGCTCGGCGAGCAGCGCGAGCTCGCGCGGCGGCGACAGGTGGAGGTCGAGCGCGGCGAGCGTCCAGCCGAACGCCGACGGTGCGCGCGCGAGCATCGGCAGCAGCAGCCGGAACACGCCGGTCGCGGCCCGCTCGAGCTCGTCGTCGCCCCAGATCCGCCCGAGGCGCAGCAGCACGAACGCGAGCATCGAGTTCCCCGACGGCGTCGGATGGTCGTCGAGGTCCTTGCGCCGCGTGACGAGCGCCTCGGCGTCGCTCGCCGACATGAAGAAGCCGCCGCGCTCGTCGTCCGCGAACCGCTCGACCGCGAGCAGCGCGACTGCGGCGCGACTCGTGCAGCCAGCGCCGGTCGCCCGTCGCGACGTGCAGCTCGTAGAGGCCGTGCGCGACGTTCGCGTAGTCGTCGAGGAAGCCCGGCACGGACGTCTTGCCGGCGCGGCGCGAGCGCACGAGCTCGCCCTCGGTCAGGAGCTCGGCCAGCTGCGTGGCGATCGCCGAGCAGGTCGGGGCGCTCCAGCATCCGGCCTGCCTCTGCGAGCGCGGCGAGAGCCAGGCCGTTCCACGACGTGATCACCTTGTCGTCGCGCGCGGGCTGCGGCCGCTGCTCGCGGATCGCGAGCAGCCGCAGGCGCGTCTCCTCGTCGAGCTCACCGCGGAGGATCGAGCGTCCGTGCTCGAACGGCTCGAGCAGGTCCTCCGGCGCGCCCTCGCCCGGCGCCCACGTGTACGTCGTTCCCTCGACGCCGTCGGTGTCGGCGTCCTGCGACGACGCGAACCCCTCGCCCTCGATCCAGAGCTCGCGCACCATGTAGTCGACGGTCTGAGCGGCGACGGTGCGGTAGCGCTCGTTGCCCGTGCGCGCCCAGCCGTGGAGATACGCGGGCACGAGCAGCGCGTTGTCGTAGAGCATCTTCTCGAAGTGCGGGACGAGCCAGCGCTCGTCGACGGAGTAGCGGTGGAAGCCGCCGCCCACGACGTCGTACATGCCGCCGAGCGCCATCGCGTCGAGCGTCTTCGTCACCAGGTCGAGCTCCCCGCGGCGCAGGAGGAACTCGAGCGCGGAGGCGGGCGGGAACTTCGGCGCGCGCCCGAAGCCGCCCCACTCCGGGTCGAACTGCGAGCGCAGCCCGCGCACGGCCTCCTCGAGGACGGCCTCGGTCAGCGGCTCGGACGACGGGTGCCGCTCGTTCTGCTCGCGCACGGCCTCGACGAGCGCCTGCGCCTGGCGCGTCACGTCGTCGCGCCGCTCGCGGTACGCGTCGGACACCGCGACGAGCAGCTGCCGGAAGCTGGGCAACCCGTGCCGCGGCTCGGGCGGGTAGTACGTCCCGCCGAAGAACGGCTCGCCCTCGGGCGTCAGGAAGACGGTCATCGGCCAGCCCCCGTGCCCGCTCAGCGCGACGACCGCGTCCATGTAGACGGCGTCGACGTCGGGGCGCTCCTCGCGGTCGACCTTGACGTTGACGAAGCGCTCGTTCATCACCTGGGCGGTCTCGCGGTCCTCGAACGACTCGTGCTCCATCACGTGGCACCAGTGGCACGCCGAGTAGCCGACCGAGAGCAGGATCGGCTTGTCCTCCGTCCGCGCACGGGAGCGCGCCTCCTGGCCCCACGGGTACCAGTCGACCGGGTTGTCGGCGTGCTGGAGGAGGTACGGGCTCGTCTCCTGCGCGAGGCGGTTCACACCGACACGCTACGTCCCGCAGGGAGGTTATGGTCGCCGCATGAGAAACCGCGTAGCCACCTGGCTCAACCTCGTGTTCGCGTCGATCATCGTGGTCGGCGTGTTCGTACAGGCGTATCTGATCGCCTCGTACGCGATGGGCGCCGGCAAGGACGCGCTCGACGCCCACGGCTTCGTCGGCGGCCTCGTGATCCATGCCTCCGAGCTGCTCGTGTTCATCACCGCCCTGGTCGCGTTCTGGGGCTGGTGGCGCTGGATCCTCGTCAACCTCGGGCTCTTCGTGCTCGGGACGGTTCAGATCTTCCTGCTTCCCCCCGACGAGGACCCCGGGAGCGCATGGGTCCACGGCCTGCACGGCCTGTTCGCGCTGTTCGTGCTCGTCTACGCCGCGTACATCGTGAAGCGTGACCGTGAGCTGCTCAGAACGGAGCCGGTGGCGGCGGCCCCGCTCGCCTAGCGTCGTACCCTTGCCCGCATGGCGTTCCAGCCGCTTGCGGGAATCCGCGTCGTCGACCTGACCTCGTCGCTCGCCGGGCCCGCGTGCACGCAGTTGCTCGCGGCGCTCGGCGCCGACGTGACGAAGGTCGAGCGCCCGGACGGCGACGAGGCGCGCGCCTGGGGACCGTCCATGTTCTTCGCCGTGAACGCCGGCAAGCGGTCGGTCGTGCTCGACCTCAAGGTCGCGGAGGACCGAGAGGAGCTGCTGCGCCTCGCGGAGGACGCCGACGTGTTCGTCACGAGCCTTCGGCCCGGCGCAGCGGAGCGGCTCGGCCTGGGGCCCGGACGACGTGCCCGCGCGCATCTACTGCCGCATCGACGCCTTCGGGCCGGGGCCGCTCGGCGAGGAGCCCGGCTACGACCCGCTGATGCAGGCGTTCGCCGGCCTCCTCTCGGTCACGGGCGAGCCCGGCGGCGCGACGGTTCGGATCGGCGTGTCGCTGGTCGACTACGCGACGGCGTGGTGGGCGGCGATCGGGATCCTCTCCGCGCTGCAGACGGGCGAGCGGCACGTGGTCGAGGTCTCGCTCTTCGAGACCGCGCTCGCGCTCGCCGGCTACCACGTCGCCGACGCGCTCGCGGGCGACGAGCCGCGGCAAGCACGGCTCCGCGTTCCCGCACATCGCGCCGTACCAGGTGTTCAAGACGCTCGACGGAGAGGTGATGCTCGCGGCCGCGAACGACCGGCTGTTCGCCGAGCTCGCGCGACGACTCGAGCTCCCCGCCGACGAGCGCTTCGCGACGAACGCGTCGCGCGTCGCGCACCGCGAGGAGCTCGCCGCGCTCGTGCAGGAACGCCTCGAGCGCGAGCCGACCGCTGTCTGGCTCGAGCGGCTCGAGGGAATCCCGATCGCGCCCGTGCAGACGATCCGCGAGGCCGCGGAGCACCCGCACACGCGTGCGCTCGGGATCGTGCAGACGCTCGACGGGCGCGAGCGGCTCGCGGAGCCGCTGCGAATCGACGGCGAGCGCGTCCGGGTGGACACGCCGCCGCCCGAGCTGGGTCAGCCGGACCGGTAGACCTGGCCGGGGAGCTCGCGGCCGAGCAGTTCTTCCAGCCACTGCGCCACGCGCACGAGCGCGTCGAGGTCGACGCCGGTCTCCATGCCGTCGCCCTCGAGCAGGTAGACGAGGTCCTCGGTGGCGATGTTCCCCGTCGCGCGCGGCGCGAAGGGGCAGCCGCCGAGCCCGCCCACCGACGCGTCCAGGACGGTGGCGCCTGCTTCGAGCGCGGCGACCGCGTTCGCGTACCCGGTGTTCCGCGTGTTGTGGAAGTGGCCGCCGACCGTGCCGCCGAGCGCGGCCACCTGTTCCGTGAGCGCGCGAACCTGCCGCGGGGTCGCGACCCCGATCGTGTCGGCGAGGACGACCTCGTCCGCGCTGCGGAAGCGCTCCGCGAGCGCGAGCACCGCGCCCGGGTCGACCGGCCCCTCGAACGGGCAGCCGAACGCGACGCTGATCGTCACGGTCGCCGGACGGTCCGCCGCGGCGAGGATCCGCTCGACCCGCGCAGCCGCCTCGTCGACCGACGCGTTCGCGTTTCGCTGCGAGAACGACGTCGGTGGCGGCGAGCGTGACGTTGACGCGGTTGAGCGCGGTCGCCTTCAGCCGCTCGTGGCCCTGCTCGTTCAGCACGAGGCCGGAGTACTCGACGCCCGCTCGAGGCTCGATCGCGGCCACGACTTCCTCCGCGCCGGCCATCTGCGGCACGCGGTCGTCGCGGACGAAGCTCGACGGCCTCGATCCGCTTCAGCCCGGCGTCCGCGAGCCTGTTCACGAGGTCGGCGCGGACCGACGGCGCGAGCACGTCCGGTTCGTTCTGCAGCCCGTCGCGCGGGCCGACGTCGCAGAGGATCACGAGTCGAAACCGTACGCGGTGACGCGCTCGGGCGTCACGCGCACGATCACGCGCTGCTCTTCCGGCTTCAGGACGTAGTCGCGACCCCGGTACTTGCGAGAGAGCTTGTGGATGTGCTCTGCCGCGCCGTCGAGCGTCAGCTCCGCCGTTCCGCTGACCGTGACCCAGCGGTACCGGTTGTCGCCGTCGAAGACGAACACCGACACGCGCGGGTCGCGCTGCAGCTCCTCGTACTTCTTGCGGGTGACGGTGATGTTGAAGAGCACGTGCTCGCCGTCCCAGTCGACCCACGTCGCCGTCTGGTGCGGCGAGCCGTCGGCGCGGAGAGTCGCGACGACGGCGTAGTTGTCGGCGAGGAAGAGCCCGGCCTGCTCGTCGGTGAGGCGTGCCACCTGGAGCCGACGGTACCCGGCGCGATAGGGTTCGAGTCGTGGGTCTGGCAGTCCTCGTCGGCACCAAGAAGGGGCTCTTCGTGCTCGAAGGCGACGCCGAGCGCCGCGAGTGGACGCTGAACGGCCCGCACCTGACGGGCTTCTCGGTCTACCACGCGATCCGAGACCCGCAGGGACGGCACGCTCTATGCCGCGACGAACTTCTTCGACGGCGGGACGGTGCACCGCTCGAGCGACAACGGCGAGACCTGGGAGCGCGCCGAGGAGCTCGGGCTCCCCGAGGGCGGCGAGCTCAAGCTCAACGCGACGTGGCACGTGGAGCCCGGCGGGAACGGCGAGCTCTGGCTCGGCGGCGACCCCGGCGTGCTCTTCCGCTCGGACGACCAGGGCGTCACCTGGCAGGTGAACGAGGCGATCCTCCACCACGAGACGCGCGACCAGTGGAACCCGGGCGCGGGCGGGATGTGCCTGCACTCGATCAACGTCGATCCCGACGACGCGAAGCGAATGGTGATCGGCATCTCGGCTGCGGGCGTGTTCCGGACCGACGACGGCGGCGAGAGCTGGGAGCCCGCGAACAAGGGGACGTCGGCCGACTTTCTGCCCGACACCCAGCCGGAGGTCGGTCAGTGCGTCCACAAGGTGCTCATCCATCCCGCAAAGCCCGACCGGCTCTGGCAGCAGAACCACTGCGGCGTCTACCGCTCCGACGACCGCGGCACCTCGTGGGAACGGCTGGACGGGAACGGGCTGCCGAGCGACTTCGGGTTCGCGCTGATGCTCGACCCGCGCGACCCGGACGCAGCGTTCACGATTCCCGAGGAGAGCGCGATGAACCGCGTCGCGCCGAACAACCGGCTCGGCGTCTACCGCACGCGCGACGGCGGCTCCTCGTGGGAGCTGCTGAAGAACGGGCTGCCGCAGCAGGCGTGGGTCGGCGTGCTGCGCGAGGCGTCGGCCTGGGACGGACAGGAGCCGAACGGCCTCTACTTCGGCACGCAGACCGGCTCGGTCCTGGCCTCCCCCGACGGCGGCGAGTCGTGGCACGAGGCCGCTCGCTGGCTGCCGCCGGTCCTCTCGGTCGAGACCGCGGAGTGGCCGTAATCAAGCTCCCTGCGCTGCTCGCGCGCGAGGCGGGCGGGCAGCGCGAGTTCGAGAGCGACGCGGCAACGCTCGGCGACGCGCTGCGCGCGCTGCCCGTGCACGAACCTCTGCCTCGACGAGCACGGCGAGCTGCGCCGGCTCGTCAACGTGTTCGTCGACGGCGACGACGTGCGCGGCGGCGGCGGCCTCGAGACGCCGCTTCGGGCCGACTCTCAGGTGCTCGTCGTGACCGCGATCGCGGGGGGCTAGCTACAGGCTCGTCGGGACGTCGATCTCGCCCGAGGAGATCTTCTCGCGGACGACGTCGAGGTCGTCGAGGTCTTCCTGCGGGACCTTCTTCGAGATCGTGCCGAGCCCGACGCCGTCCTCGGCGAGGCCGAAGACGAGGTTGCGTCCGCCCTGCCACTCGCCGTCCTGGACGCTCTTGATCGTCCGGAAGACGCCCTCGTCGACCTTCTTCTGCGCGCTCGTCAGGACGTGCGGGCCGAGGAACGACTGGTCGGCGTCGACGCCGATCCCCCACACCTTCCGTTCACGCGCTGCGTCGAGCGCGCCGAGCCCGCAGCCGCCCGCGACCTGGAAGACGACCTTCGAGCCGGCCTGGATCTGGTTGAGCGCGAGCTCCTTGCACTTCGCCTGGTCGTCCCAGTCCGACGAGTAGCCGTTCAGCGTCTTGATGCCCGGCGCCGCCGCCTTCGCACCCGCCTGGTAGCCCGCGATGAAGCGGTCGACCGGAGGCTCCTTGAACCCGCCGACCGAGCTGATCACCTGCGGCCCCGGCATCCGCTTCGCCTCGAGCGCCGCGAGGTAGCCGGCGAGATAGCCGACCTGCTCCTCGCGGAAGAGCATCCCGACGACGTTCGCGGGCTTGCCCTTCAGCCCCGACTGGTCGACGTCGATGATCACGAACTTCTTGTCGGGGAACGTCTTGGCGGCGGTCGCGATCGCGTCGCCCTGCGCGAAGCCGACGCCGATGATCACGTCGTAGCCCTGGCGCGCGAGCGTCGTCATGTTCGGGACGTAGTCGGAGGCGGTGCGCGACTCGACGACGCGTCCTTCGATCCCGAGCTCCTTCTCCGCGCGCTTGAGCCCCTCGTACGCGAGCTGGTTGAAGCCGCGGTCGTTGAGCTGGCCCGCGTCCGTGATCAGCGCGACCTTGAGGGCCTCTTCGCCGCCGTCCGTCGTCGGCGCGGCGGTCTCGTCGTCGCCGCCGCACGCGGCGAGCGCGAGCACGAGCGAGGCGAGAAGTGCGGTGAGGATGCGGGTCATCGAGGTTTTCGACTGGTAGTCTAAAACTGGTGGCCGAGTCTACCACGCACGTTGCGCTCGGAGTCGTGCTGCGCGTGCGCGACGCGGGGCTGCAGGTGCTCCTCTGGCGACGCGCGAAGGCTCCGGCGAAGGACGCCTGGGCGCTTCCCGGCGGCTATCTCGAAGCGCGGGAGACGCTCGAGGAGTCGATCCGGCGTCACCTCGCGGCGAAGGTCGACGTGCGTGAGCTCGCGCACCTCGAGCAGCTCGAGACGCGAAGCGACCCGAAGCGCGACCCGCGGGAGCGACAGCTCGCGACCGCCTACCTCGGGCTCGTGCCGAGCCCCGTCGACCCGGCCGTGCCGCAGGACACGCGCTGGCACGACGTCGACGAGCTGCCGCGGATGGCGTTCGACCACGAGGAGATCACGCTCGCGGGCAGGGAGCGGCTGCGCGCGAAGCTCTCGTACACGAACGTCGGCTTCGCGCTCGCGCCCGAGCAGTTCACGATCGCCGAGCTGCGCGACGTCTACGCCGCGGCGCTCGGCCACGACGTCTCCGCGACGAACCTCCAGCGCGTGCTCCTGCGCCGAGGCGTGCTCGAGCCGACCGGCGAGCGGCGCGAGTCGGGCCCGAGCGGCGGGCGGCCGCCCGAGCTCTTCCGATTCGGGGCGCGCGAGCTCGACGTCACCGACCCCTTCGCCGTGCTGAGGCCGCCGCGCTGAGCTAGCCGACGAACAGCGTGACGACCATGCCGCGCGCCGAGGTCACGCCCGGCGCGGGCTGCTGATCCTCGACGGTGTCACCCTCACCCGTGCGGATGATCTGCACGCTGAAGCCAAGGTCCTCGAGCGTCTGTCGCGCGGAGTCCTCGTCCTGGTCGCGCACGTCGGGCACCTCGAGCTCCTCGGCGCCCTGGGGAACCGCCACGACGATCCGCACCTGCGCGTTGCGGTTCGCCTGTCCAGCGGCGGCGGGACTCTGCTCGAGCACCCGGCCGCGCGGCTGGTCGGACGTGCGGTAGGCGACGACACCCTTCAGGCCGGCAGCCCGCAGGCGCCGCAGCGCGGGGGTCTGCGCCAGACCGACGACTCTCGGGACGGTCACCTGCGCGCTTCCCGTGGTCGTCGGCGTCGTCGTCGCGGGACGTTCCGTCGTCTCACCCGTCGGCTCGCCGGTCGAGACGTTGATCCGCACGCTCGAGTCGGGCGGCGCCTGCGCTCCCGGGCTGCGGCTCCTGCGCGACGACGGTCCCGGCCGGATCCGGCGGCGGGGACGTCGAAGACGCGCGGCTCGAAGCCGCTCTCGCGAAGCTTCGCGGTCGCCTCGTCCTCCTGGAGGCCGATCACGTCGGGCACCGGCTTCGTGTTCTTGCCCTTCGAGACCTTGAGCGTCACCACGGACCCCGTCGCCACGCGCTCGCCGCTCTGTGGCTGCTGATCGACGACCTCGCCCTTCGGCGCGCCCGCGAAGACGCGCTCGACCTTCGCCTCGAACTTCGCGGTCTCGAGGCGCTCCACCGCCTCGGCCTCCTTCAGCCCGATCACGTTCGGCACGGCGACCTGGGTCAGGCCGCTCGAGACGAGGACCTCGACCGTCTGCCCCTCGTTCAGCTGAACGCCTTGGCCCGGCGACTGCGCGAACACGATCCCGGCCTTCTTGTCGCTCGGGCGGCGGTCGACGTCCATCTCGAGCTCCTCCTCCGCGAGCCGCGTGCGTGCCTGCGACTCGGTCAGGCCGACGACCTTCGGGACGACCGTCTTGTCGTCCTTGACGAGCAGCAGGTACGCCGCGAGGCCCCCGAGGACGATCAGCAGCAGCGCGAGCAACCAGGGCCAGATCCGCGGCGGGCGTCTCGGCGGGACGACCTCCTCCTCGACGACCTCTCGACCGGTCCGGTCGATGATCACGGTCTCGTCGGCAGGGTCCGGCTCGCGTGGCGGGGTGCTCACGAGTGGTGAAATCGCCATGACGAGGCGTCCGCAAACGTTGACGCCGTCCGAAACCACACGTACGCTGAGTCTTCATCGTCGAGCGAAGGAGGCTTGCAATGCCCAACGTGCGCAGCTGCATCACCTCCCCCCGCGTAGCCGCGGGGCTCGACGCCTAGCATCGCGCTCGAGCGTCCGCGGCGTCAGTCACGACGTCGAAGGAGAACGCTTTGAACCGTATGACGTTGGCCGAGCTCGGCTGGACCGATGAGCTGGAGGCGGCCTTCACAACCTATTCGGCGGACGGGTTCGAGCCCGCTCGCGTCGTCGCGGAGCATCGCGGCGGCTTCGCCGTGCGCACGGAACGGGACGACCGGCTCGCGCACGTGCGAGGGAAGCTCCGCGAGGACGAGCTGTTCGGCGGCATGCCGACGGTCGGCGACTGGGTCGTCGTCGTCGACGCGGGCGAGCGCTACGCGATCGAGGCCGTGCTGCCGCGGCGCACGAAGGTGTCGCGCAAGACCCCCTGGCTCAAGTCGGACGAGCACGTGCTCGTCGCGAACGTCGACACGATCTTCATCGTCACCGGGCTCGACGGCGACTTCAACGTGCGCCGGCTCGAGCGCTACCTCGCGACCGCGTGGGACAGCGGCGCTGCCCCCGTCATCGTTCTGACGAAGCTCGACGTGAACGACGACCCGGCAATCCTGATCGAGGCGGAAGCGATCGCGATGGGCGTCCCCGTCCACGCGGTGAGCAACGTCACGGGCGAAGGCCTCGAGCAGCTCGACGGATACCTGGACGCGGGACAGACGATCGTGCTGATCGGATCGTCGGGCGTCGGCAAGTCGACGCTCGTGAACTCGCTCGCCGGGCGCGAGCTGATGCCGATCGGCGACCTGCGAAACGACGGGCGCGGCCGCCACACGACGAGGCACCGCCAGCTGCACGCACTGAGGAACGGCGCCTTGCTGATCGACACGCCGGGCCTCCGCGAGCTGCAGCTCTGGGAAGGCGACCTCGACCGCGCGTTCGCCGACGTCGCGGAGCTCACGCAGAAGTGCCGCTTCAACGACTGCGCGCACGGCACGGAGCCGGGGTGCGCGATCAACGCCGCGATCGCGGATGGGTCACTCGACCCGGCGCGCTGGGACAGCTACCAGCGGCTGGAGCGCGAGATGGCGCGACAGCGAGGTCGGCGAAGCCACCGGGAGCAGGCCGAGATGAAGCGCCGCTGGCGCGACCGCGCGCGCGAGACGCGCTACCAGCGCCGGCACGGGAAGCTGAAGGAGCGCTAGGTCCAGGGCTTGGCGCCCACCTGCTCCAGGATCTCCTCGAGCATGTGGAAGGACGAGAGCACGTGCTCGCGCGCGAGCGCACGCGCCCCCTCCGCGCTGCCGGCGGCGAGCGCCTGCCGGATCGCGCGGTGCTGCTGGTCGTTCTTCGCGTAGAGCTCGTCGATGCGCGAGTCGCCGGGAGCCCACACGGCGGGGCCGGAGAACGTGCGGCGGGCGCCCTTGGCGAGCTGCTCGACGAGCGGCAGGTCGGCGACCGCGTAGATCACGTCGTGGAACGCGTGGTTCGCACGCACCCACTCGGCCGTGAGGTTGCGACGGTCGCGTCCGGGCTCGCGCGCGCGCATCTCCTCGGTCAGGCGGTGGAAGCGCTTCTGCGCCGCGTCGAGCTCGTCGAGCGCCTCGTCGGTCATGCGCGCAGCGGCGGCCTCGGTCGCGAGGCTCTCGAGCTCCGCGCGCACGAGGAACGCCTCGCGCAGCTCCTCGCGCGTGATCGTGCGCACGCGCACACCGCGGTTCGGCTCGAACGAGACGAGCCCGAGCGCGGCGAGCTTGCGCAGCGCCTCGCGGATCGGCGTGCGGCTGACCTCGAACTGGTCGGAGAGCTGCTCCTGCCGCAGCACCGTGCCGGGAGAGAGCTCGCCCGAGACGATCGCCTCCTCGATCACGAGGGCGATGTCGTCGGCCTTCGTGCTGAGCGTCGTCACGGCAGGCGGTCGTACGCCGCGAGGGTCAGGAACTCGACGAACTCGTCGGAGAGCGCGACTTGCTCGAACACCTCGCGCGCCTCGGGGGCCTCGTCACCGAGCTCCTCCGCCATCACCTTGCGCACGTCGTCGGGCGTGAAGTGGCCGGCGTGCACCCACTGCCACACCTGCGAGCGCGAGATCTCCGCCGTCGCGACGTCCTCCATCAGGTTCTCGATCGCCGCTGCACCGGTGCCGTTCAGCCACGCGTCGAGGTAGCGGACTCCGACGCGGACGTTCAGCCGCAGGCCCTCGTCGGTGACCGCGCCGCCGGGGACGCTGAGGTCGAGGAGCTCGTCGGCCGTCGTCTCGACCTCCTCGCGGAGCCGGTCGAGCTGGTTCGGCCGCTCGAACTGCTCGAGCGCGACCGGAACGAGATCGGGATGCGCGACCCACGTTCCGTCGAAGCCGTCGGCCGCCTCCCGGACCTTGTCCTCCTTCACCTTCCCGAGCGCGACCTCGTTGACCTCGGCGTCGCGGCGCGACGGGATGAACGCCGCCATCCCGCCGATCGCGTGCGCGCCCCGCCGGTGGCACGTCTGCACGAGCAGCTCGGTGTACGCGCGCATGAACGGCACCGTCATCGAGACCTGCGGCCGGTCGGGCAGCACCTCGCCCCGGCTGTGGAGCTTCTTGATCAGGCTGAAGATGTAGTCCCAGCGCCCGGCGTTCAGCGCGGTGATGTGGTCGCGAAGCTCGTAGAGGATCTCGTCCATCTCGAACGCCGCGAGCACGGTCTCGATCAGCACGGTCGCGCGGATCGAGCCGCGGTCGAGGCCGAGCTCGTCCTCGGCGAGCACGAAGGCCCGGCTCCAGAGCCGCGCCTCGCGGTGGCCCTCGAGCTTCGGGAGATAGAAGTACGGCCCGGTGCCGCGGTCGAGCTGCTCGCGCGCGTTGTGGAACACGCAGAGGCCGAAGTCGAACAGGCTCGCGGAGACCGGCTCGCCGTCCACCTCGAAGTGGCGCTCGGGCAGATGCCAGCCGCGCGGGCGGACGACCAGCGTCGCGATCTCGTCGTTCAGCCGGTAGCTCTTCTCCCCCGTGTCGAGCGAGATCGTCTTCCGCACCGCGTCGCGCACGTTTCGCTGACCGTCGACGACGTTCGCCCACGTCGGAGAGCACGCGTCCTCGAAGTCGGCCATGAAGACCTTCGCGCCCGAGTTGAGCGCGTTGATCATCATCTTGCGCTCGACCGGGCCGGTGATCTCGACGCGCCGGTCCTGCAGGTCGGGCGGCGCAGGACGCACGCGCCAGTCGGCTTCGCTGCACCTCTTTGGTCTCCTCGAGGAAGTCCGGCCGCTCGCCCGCGTCGAGGCGAGCCTGCCGCTCGGCGCGCGCGGCGAGCACTTCGAGCCGCTCGCCGCGGAGCTCGCGGTGGAGGCGCTCGACGAACGCGAGCGCCTCCTCCGTCAGGACGTCAGTCGTCTCGAGCAGCCCGCTCACACCGCGGGGGCGAACTGCGCCTCTTCGGTCGAGCCCTCGAGCGCGCGAGTGGAGCTCTCGCCGCCCGTGACCGCGTCGAGCACGCCGTCGAAGTAGCCGGCGCCGACCTCGCGCTGGTGGCGCGTAGCCGTGTAGCCGTGCTCCTCGAGCGCGAACTCCCGCTCCTGCAGCTCGACGTACGCCGACATTCCGTCCGCAGCGTAGCCGCGCGCGAGCTGGAACATCGACTCGTTGAGCGCGTGGAAGCCGGCCAGCGTGACGAACTGGAAGCGGTAGCCCATCGAGCCGAGCTCCTGCTGGAACGTCGCGATCTGCGCGTCGGACAGGTGCTTCCGCCAGTTGAACGACGGCGAGCAGTTGTACGCGAGCAGCTTGCGCGGATGACGCTCGTGGATCGCGTCGGCGAACCGCCGCGCCTCCTCCAGGTCCGGCGTCGACGTCTCGAACCAGATCACGTCGGCGTACGGCGCGTACGCGAGCGACCGGGCGATCGAGGGCTCGAGCCCGTCCCGGACGCGGTAGAAGCCCTCCGGGGTGCGCTCGCCGGTCAGGAACTCGGCGTCGCCCGGGTCGGCGTCGCTCGTGAGCAGCGTCGCGCTGAGCGCGTCGGTGCGCGAGACGAGGACGGTCGGCACGCCGAGCACGTCGGACGCGAGCCGCGCGCCGACGAGCGTGCGCACGAACTGCGACGTGGGCACGAGCACCTTGCCGCCGAGGTGGCCGCACTTCTTCTCGGACGCGAGCTGGTCCTCGAAGTGGACGCCCGCCGCGCCGGCCTCGATCATCGACTTCATCAGCTCGAACGCGTGCAGCGGTCCGCCGAAGCCCGCCTCGGCATCGGCGACGATCGGCGCGAGCCAGTCGATGCTGCCGTCGCCCTCCGACCAGGCGATCTGGTCGGCCCGGAGCAGCGCGTTGTTCAGCCGCCGCACGAGCGCGGGCGCGCTGTTCGACGGGTAGAGGCTCTGGTCGGGATACGTCTGTCCGCTGAGGTTCGCGTCGGCGGCGACCTGCCACCCCGAGAGGTAGATCGCGCGAAGCCCCGCCTTGACCATCTGCACCGCCTGGCCGCCCGACAGCGCGCCGAGCGCGGCGACGTAGCCCTCCGTCGTGAGCAGCCGCCAGAGCCGCTCGGCCCCGATCCGCGCGAGCGTGTGCTCGACCGGAAGCGAGCCGCGCAGGCGGATGACCTGCTCGGGCGTGTACGGGCGGCGAATGCCCTGCCAGCGCTCGTCGGCCTCCCAGGCCGCCGCGAGCCGTTCGGCTTCTTCCTGGATCCGAGCTTCGGGGTTCAACGGGGTGGGTGCCACGATCTGGGCTCCTTTCGGGTCCAAAAACGAGT
>CAWFVN010000004.1:0-58102 GCA_963819225.1 uncultured Actinomycetes bacterium
GGGCCGCGATCGGTCCCACTGAGGACCGGAGCGATGGATGGTGAGGAGGAACATCGCCACGCGCGCGTTCTACCACTACCTTCAACAGCATGGTGTGGGTTCGGGTCGCGCTCGTCGTCTTCGTGCTCGCGTGGCTGTTCGACATCGGCGGAGCACGGTCGTACGTTCCGATCTGGGCCGCGTTCCTCGTCGCGCTCGGGCTCGAGCTGCAGTACTTCTTCGGCGCTCGGCGATCGCGGCCGCGCGTGCGCGAACGTGACGACGGCGAGGAGTTGCTGCTCGTCCGCGACGGGGAGGACGAGTTCTGGATCCCGTACGCCGGCGAGAGCCCCGACGAGATCGAGGAGCTCGTCGCCGAGGCACGGACGCAGGCCGAGGAGGAGGACGCGCTCGAGACCGACATTCCTCCGCGCCGGTCGCTTCGTCCTCTCTCGTCGGACTCGGCGTGATCGCGGCGCTTGCGGCGATCGTGTGGTTCGCCGGCTCGCGCGGTTGGGACGGGCTGAACGACGACCAGAAGGCGGAGGCGACGGCTCGCTTCTCCGCCGAGGCGTCGCGCATCGTCGGGCGGCCGGTTCAGATCCGGTGCGACGAGTCGGGACGGATCGTCGGCGCGGTGCAGCACTCCGACGGGGTCGCCGAAGTCGGCGGCGACGTCGCGTACCTCACTCCCGCTCGCTGTCACGACCTGTACCGCCAGGCGTTCGAGGGCGGCGGGCCGTTCAGCCAGACGGCGCGCGCGGTCGCGGTGCTCGCGCACGAGTCGTGGCATCTCAAGGGCGAGCGCGACGAGGGCAGAACCGAGTGCTTCGCGCTCCAGTCGGGCGTCGACCTCGCGAGACGACTCGGCGCGACCGACGACACGGCGCGGCGCATGATGCGCCAGCAGCTCGCCGAGAACGCGCTCCGCGCGAACGGTGACGCCGAGTACCTCGTTCCGCCCGAGTGCCGCGACGGCGGCGAGCTCGACCTGAACCCGGGCTCGTCGCGGTTCCCGTAGGGCTCAGTCTTCGGCGAGCGTCGCGGTCGCGCGGCAGCCGAGACCACGAGGGCCCCAAGCGCTTGCGGTCACGGTGTCGTCCCCCGGCAGATCCTGCAGCGTTCGCCTCAACTCGAACGAACGGCTCTGCCGCGTCGTTCGCAACGTGCCCTTCCAGACGACCCGGCGCTCGTGCACGAGCGCGACGCGCCACGCACTGCTCGCTTGCGTCTGGCGCAGCTTGAACCTGAGCTCGATGCCGCGCTCTTCCGACTTCAGCCTGAGCTCCGCTGCCACGCCTTTGCTGCAGACGCCGGTCGTGCGCACGTCGTCGACGGACTCTTGCGCTCGCAGACCCTGCTGCTAGAGCGAGCGTGACCAGCGCAACGACGACAGCGCGAAGCATGCGCGCAGTGTGCGTGGCGTTTGCCGTCCGCCGCAACGGGACTTTGGTCCCATCCACCTACGGGGCCAGGTCCTCGGCTCGCAGACCCTGCCGCTCGGCCCAGAGGATCGCCTGCACGCGATCGGTCACGCCGAGCTGCCGGAAGATGCTCGTGAGGTGGGACTTGACGGTCTTCTCGCTGATCTCGAGCCGTCGCGCGATCAGCTTGTTCGGCATCCCGTCGAGCAGCAGCGAGAGCACCTCGCGCTCGCGCGGCGAGACCCCGGCGAGCGGATCGGGCGCGTTCTTCGCCTCCAGCAGCGACCGTGCGGCGCGCGGATCGAGCGGCGAACCGCCCTGCCGCGGCCGTGCGGATGCCGCGCACGACCTCGTCGGCGGACGCGTCCTTCAGCAGGTAGCCGACCGCGCCGGCGTCGAGCGCGCTCGTGATCCGGCGGCGATCCGAGAACGAGGTGAGCACGAGCACGGCCGTCTCGGGAGCCTCGGCGAGAATCGCGCGCGTCGCCTCGATCCCGTCGAGGACCGGCATCTCGAGGTCCATCAACACCACGTCGGGCGTCGTCGACCGGCACATCGCAACCGCCTCCGCTCCGTCGGCGGCCGTCGCGACGAGCTCCATGTCGGGCTGCGCGCCGATCACGCCGGCGAGCCCGTCACGGAGCACGCCGTGGTCGTCCGCGACGGCGACGCGGATCATCGGGACGGCACCTCGAGCTCGCACGCGGGTGCCTGCACCCTCGCTCGAGCTGATCACGAGGCTTCCGCCGAAGTCCCGCGCGAGCTCCTCGACGAGCGACAGGCCGAGGTGGCCTTCCGTCAGACGCCGCTCTCGAATCGCGGGATCGAATCCTCGGCCGTCGTCCGAGATCGACGAGCCGGGCGACGTCGTCGTCGACCGTCAACTCGATCCGCACCGAGTCCGCGTCCGCGTACGCGATCACGTTGCGCACGGCCTCTTGCGCGACGCGGTAGACGAGCGCCTCCTGCTCGCGGTCGAGCCGCTCGGCTCCGCCGATCGACAAGCGACACCTCCACGCCGTTCGCCTGGAGCGGGCTGACGAGGTCGGCCAGATCGCGGCCTCGAGCCCCGCTGCCGCGAGATGCGGTGGATGGAGCTCGACGAGCAGCGCGCGCAGGTCTCGGACCGTTCGACGAAGACGGTCGACTGCCGTACGCAGAACCGCAGCGTCGTCGTTTGCCCCACGTGCAGCTGCTCCGTCGGCAAGCGGCGCCAGCGTGAAGGCGAGGCCGGCGATGTCCTGCACCGGTCCGTCGTGAAGATACGAAGCAACGCGGCGGCGCTCGCGGGCCGACGCCGCGACGGCGTTGCCGAGCAGGGCCTCACGCTCTTCGTGTCCCCGCTGGAGTCTGCGCGTCAGCGACCAGATGAGCGGAGCCTGGACGAGCACGATCAGGCCGATCGCTCCGAGCAGCGGTGGGGCGAGCGCTGCGAGCAGGCGCCGCGCGCTCGCGGTGACCGAGTCGAAGCGCTGGTAGATCTCGAACAGCATCGGAGTCCCCGACGGTGTCCTGATCCGCGTGTACGCCTCGATCAGCTCGCCCTGGCCACGGTCGAGCGCGTTCTCGGGGCGGTCGAGGTCGCTCACCTCCACCTCTGCGCCACCCTCGCGCAGGAGTTGCATCTGATCTGCGTCGAGCGCGTAACGGCCACCGATCTGCGCAGGGTCGTCCGAGTACAGGACGCGCCCGTCCGCCGACCAGATCTTCACGCGCACGATCGAGTCGTTCAGAACGCGGGCGAGCGACGACGTCGTCGATCGTCTCGCGCGCAGATGGCTCGCCCGCGACCAGCCCGTCGTCGAGTGAAGACTCGACCAGCTGCGCCGCCTCCTGCACCTTCGTCCTCGTCTCGCGCTTCGCCTCGTCGATCGCAACCGAGCGAAGCGCGAAGTAGCCGCCGACCACGGCCACCGCGATCGCCGCTGCGCTCCCGAGCGCGAAGCGCAGCAGCACCGAGCGCGCGGTCGGCGCGCGGCTTCCGAGCGTGCGGCTTCGCGAGCGCGTGGCCTCCATCGACCCCATCATCACCGCTCCCGGAGCGCCCGAGGCGGCACCGGGACCAATGTCTCATTGCGGCCCCGACCGGCCCGGCGCGAGTCTGCCCTCAGTCGTCCAGATGAGAGGAGCACCGATGTTCAACTTCAAGATCTCCACGCTCGCCGTCGCCCTCGTGCTCGGCCTCGACCGCCCTCGCCGTCGCTCCGCTCGCGTCCGCCAAGGACGGCGATGTCCGCGTCCGCGGCGCCTGCAGCCAGGGATCGACCGCGAAGCTCAAGCTGAGCCGCGAGGATCGCGGCATCGAGGTCGAGTTCGAGGTCGACCAGAACCGCAACGGCGTCCCGTGGCACGTGACGCTGCGCAGGAACGGGAGCGCTCGTCGCCTCTGCGACCGCCAGGACCCGCGGGCCCAGCGGCTCCTTCGAGTTCCGGCGCGTCGTCTCGGGTTCGGGAACCGTCGTCGCCGTGGCCACTCGGGCCTCCGGCGAGCGCTGCACCGCCCGCGCCGCGATCTGATCGTCGGCGTCGCTCCCGCCTGGTGGACGGTCACCCTCACCTTCCCTCGACCGTTCATCAGGCGGGGCTACAATCGTCGCCCTGCCCTCTTAGCTCAGTTGGTAGAGCACCTCCATGGTAAGGAGGGGGTCGACGGTTCGAGTCCGTCAGAGGGCTTACCTAAAGTGCCTGCAAATCGGCGCGTGGCGCAGGGATCGCGCCGTTGAAATCACGACGCCTCGGGCGCTGCAGCCCGTCGCTCGCAGGCGGCCGTCACCCCCGGGGTCGCCGCGGCGATCGTGCCTGACGATTTGGCGCTTGGAGCTGCAGCGGCTTGCGCGGGCCGGTGCGGGTCCGCGGGACGGGATCAGAGGCGCTCGAGCAACCGCGAAACCCACCCGGGGTCGAGGCGCTCCAGCCGCCGCTTGCGCAGGTTCTCCCGCGCAACCCACGCCAGGTCGCGGTCGTCGCTCGCCCCCGCCCACGACACGAGCTCTTCGAACGCTGGCCGCCCGACTTCCGGCGCCGCGGCCACCGCCACGCTCCAGCAGTAGCCGAGCCCTTTGCGCAGCGCCTTGAACTCGTCCGAGCGTCGCTCCTCGGCACTTGCCTCTCCGATTCCCGCCGTCGCCTCGGCGAGCACGGTAAGTGCCTCGCCGACGCGCTCCGGCGTCGTCAGGAGCGCCGGTTCGCAGAGCGCCGCAGCGGCGGCGCGCCGCTCGAGCGACGAGCCGTGCGCCCACTCGTGCATCGCGGTGCCGAGCGCTTCGAAGTCGGCCTCTCCCCAGAGCTGGAGCGCCATCGCCACCGCTTCGCGGATCCGCCAGCGCGGATCGGACGCATGGCGACGCAGCTCCTCGAGCGCTCGACCGTCGCCCTTGACGAGCGGCCCTCCCAGCCCGAGCACGCCCGCGAAAGCAAGGAACTCCTCGGCTGTTCCGGTCGGCGCCTCGTCGGGGCCCAGCCTCGCCCAGCGATGAAGCTCCGTCGCGGAGCACACCTCGGCCGCTGCGCGAGCCAGCTCGATATTCCCTCGGGGGCCGGGTAGCCCGGAGTGCGCGAGCATGTACGCCTCCTCGTCAGTCGCGCGCTCGAGCGCCTCCCTGTACTCGTCGATCCTGCTCATGTCGTTCCGGACACGATCGCAGCACGGGAGGCATCGGCTGGCTCCGTGCCGGTGTCCCGGGCTCGTTACGCTCGTCTGCCCACGAAGTCGAACACTTCGTCCACCGCGCGGCTGATGACGACCTCACCCTCTACGCGTGGCATCGCGCGCCCGGCCCTACTAGGTCGCGGCGGCGCGCGTCGGCCGAAACGAAACGAACGGGCGGCTCCGAACAAACTCCGTTACCGCCGTCTCGGAGCTCAGATCACCCCAGCCGAGAATCGCCGCGAAGAAGCGTGTTCGCCACGGATGTCGGCGCTGGAACTCGCGCACCACTGCGACGCTCTCGTCGTCGGACAGGAATCGCTGCTCGGGAACGTATGCCTCACGCCCGATCTCAATCTGCAGTGCCGGATGGGCTCGCAGGTTGCGGATCCACTCGGTGTTCGGGCCCCAGGCCGAAAAGACGACCGCCTCGCGCGTGTCCGGGTCGTACGCCAGCGCCATCGCGACCGTCTCGCGCCGCATGCCGGTCTTCCGACCCCGGTGGGCGATCAGCAGGAAGACGTTGTCGAGCATCCAGCCCCAGCCGCGGCGGTACAGCGGCCGAGGCACCCGCATCGCCACGAGTGCGAGACGTCCAGGCTGACGGCGCAGCCCGAGCAGCGGCCTCCTGGCGCGTTTGCGTTGGTGAGCGGTCGCAGTCATGACTTCGTCACCGGCGGGTTGAAGATCTCCGACTCGTAGGCGTGGGTCACGGCGGCGACGTGCTGCGAGACGTGCGCGACGACCGACCCGACCGGGTTCGCGGTCGCGAACGTCGGGAGCGAGATCAGGACGTTGCCTGTCTCGGGTCGGCTGAGCCCGTCCTCGCGATACTGCGGATAGCCCCAGTGGTAGGTCGCGGTGACGATGAGCACCAGCGGCAGCGTCAGCGCGGTGAACCGCAGCTTCCCCTTCAGGCCGTCGACGTGACCGTGCAGGAGCTTGTAGGCGACGAAGCAGGGGAAGATCGTCAGCAGCAGCGTGTCGATCAGGCCGTAGCCAACGCCTCGCCAGAGCAACTCGAAGACGAAGTAGGCGCCGTGCGGCCGCGCAGTCGCGTCCTCGGTGTTGAAGACGTTGAAGACGAGAAAGGCCGCGAGAACGAGGCCGAGGCCGAGGCTCCAGCGCCAGCGGCACCGGAGGATCTGGGCCACGTCGACGTGCTCGACCCGGACGTAGGTCGCGACCAGGGCGATCGTGACGGCGAAGTAGACGAGGTAGAAGACGTCGTGCTGCAAGTCGAGCACGGAGACGCCGAAGTACGGCACCAGGAACGCGATGACGCAGACGAAGGCGAACCAAACGAGATGGCGCACGGCCTCCGGGATCGCCCGCGGCACAGGATGCGTGTAGGCGGACATGGAGATCACCTTCCGTATGAGCTACCGCCAGCATCCCTCCGAGGTGGCGACCATGCGTCGGGGAAACCCCGGTACTGCATTCCGGCTTCTACGGACGATCGTGATCGGCGACGGCGACTCGTCTCTCGCAAAGGTGGAACCGGCTGGCTCAGAGCACGAGCACGTTCGCGAACACCTGCCAAGCGAGCAGGCTCTTTGCGACAAGGCTCAGCCAGAGATACCAGCGCTCCCCGTAGCGATACTCGCGCCAGCGGCCGACGCGCTTGTACTGCAGAGCCTGGTTCACGGCGAAGCTGTTGAACAGAACGAAGAGCGAGACGAAGATCGCGTAGACGAAGGTCGGCGGCGCGTCTCCGCGTCCCGCCGAGACGCCGATCTGGACCGCGATCGCGATCCACGCCACTGCGCCGACGACGCAGCCGAGCACGAAGGGCAGCCAGCGCGTGCGTGCACGTTCCGGCGGGTTGAGAAGCTCCATCAGCCAACCGAAAAAGATCATCGCCGCGTTCGTCGCGAAGAGAGCGAGCAGCGCGACGTAGTCGGCGACACCGGTCAGCATCGCGATCAGGACGACCATCAGCGACGCCGACAGCGAGTACTCGAGCCAACGGAAGGGGTTGACGCCCGCAGCGAGGCACCGTTCGTAACGCGCGCGGAACGGCGGAAGCGCGACGAGAGCGTGGTCGAGCGCCGCGAGGATCAGGAACGCGCCGACGAGCGGGCCGATGCGGAGGTCGAAGAGCAGGTCCTGCGTCGGCAACCCGCTCCCCGGCTGGCCCTCCATGAAGGCGCCCGTCACCGGAAGCGAGAAGTCGGTCGAGAGCGCGAGGATCACCGCCGCCTGCGCCGCGTGGAGCGCCGCCAGCAGAGCATTGCCGCGCCGAAGCGCCCTGTCGTCCATGCCTCGAGCCTCCTGCGTCTCTGGACGCGCACTTGGGGAAAACGTGTCGGATCTCGCGCCACACCGGTCTGGGTGTGGCGCGAGACCCGATGCCGTCTTGGACTGAGAGTGTGCCCCCGCCGGCGAGCTACGACAGGCTGGGCGGGACGATCACCGTGTCGATGACGTGGATCACACCGTTCGTCGCCCGGATGTCGGCGGTGACGACGGTGGCGCTGCCGTTGAGGGTCAGCTTTCCGTCCTTGAGCGAGAGCGAGATCGCCTCGCCCTCGAGGGGCTTGACGGTGCCGTTCTGCTGTGCGACTGCGATCGCCTGAGCGCTCTTGATGTCGCCGGCGACGACGTGGTAGGTGAGCACCTTTGCGAGCAGCGCGGGGTCGGCGAGGACGGCCGCGTAGGTTGCAGGCGCCGCCTTCGCGAGCTTCGCGAACGCCTCGTTGGTCGGCGCGAAGACGGTGAACGGGCCGCGGGCTGAGATCGCCTCGACCAGGCCGGCCCTCTGCACGAGCGAGACGAGCGTCGAGAAGTCCGGGTTGCCGGACGCGATCTGGACGATCGACTGCATCGGCGCCGGCGGCTGCGACAGCGACGGCGGCACGAGGACCGCGTCGATGGCGTGGATGACTCCGTTCGAGGCCTTCACGTCGGGAATCACCACACGTGCCGTGCCGTTGAGGACGATCTTGCCGCTCTTGAAGGAGAGCGCGATCGACTCACCCTGGACGGTCTTGACCTTCAGCCCCTTCTTGGCCGCAGCGGTCGCGGCGGCGGCGGGGATGCGCTTGCCGACGACGTGATAGGTGAGCACGGACTGGAGGAGCTTCTTGTTGGCGGCGACCTTGTTGTAGAGGGCCGGGTCGCTCTTCTTCAGGTTCGCGAAGGCCCGGTCCGTCGGGGCGAAAACCGTCAGATTCCCCGGGGCGGAGAGCTTGCCCGCGAGGCCCGCCTTCTTGACGAGCGCGCCGAGCGTCTTGAACTTGCCCGCGGCGGCCGCGGTCTGGACGATGTTCTTCTGGCCCTTGGCCGTCGTCTGCGCGGGTGAGGCCGCCGAGATCGAGGTGGCGGCTACGAGCGCCGCAGCACCGATCACGATTGCCGTTCCTAGCTTCTTCATCTCAAGTTTCCTTTCGGTCTGGGGCCGCCTACGCGGCGGGGATCAGGACTCGGTCGATGACGTGGATGACGCCGTTCTCGGCTTCGACGTCCGCCTGGATCACGGTGGCGTCGTTGACGGTCACGCCGCCGTTGACGGCGATGTTGAGCACGCCGCCCTCGACCGTCTTCTGCTCGCTGTCCTGCGTGATCTGGGCCGACGTGAGCCGGCCCGCGACGACGTGGTAGGTCAGCACCCGGACGAGCGCGGGCGGGTCGGCGAGGAGGCCTTGCACGGTCTCCTGCGGGAGCGTTGCGAACGCGTCGTCGGTCGGCGCGAAGACGGTGAACGGTCCTCCGCCGGCGAGCGTCTCGCCGAGGCCGGCGGCGTCGACGGCGGTGAGCAGGGTCTGGAACGTCCCTACCTCTCGTGCGGTTTCAACGATGTTGCGCGGCATGGTGCGTCCTTCCTTTCTGGTCGACGTTCAGGCCGCCGACCGGGCACTTCTTGTATAGGTTTTGTCTTGCTTCTGTCCAAAGATACACGCCGAGCCCGAGGGCGTCAAGTGTTTGTTGAATGTTTGTATGATGATGTCCATGGCCACGGACTCTGGGCAGCTTCGGATCGGTGAGTTCGCGCGCCGGGTGGGCGTCACGCCCGAGCTGCTGCGCGCGTGGGAGTCGCGGTACGGGCTCACGCGGCCGGTCCGCTCGCCGGGCGGCTTTCGGCTCTACACGGCGGCCGACGCCGCTCGCGTGGAGCGGATGCGGCGCGGGCTCGAGCAGGGTCTCTCGGCCGCGGAGGCCGCCCGTGCCGCACTCGAGGACGAGCGGCCGTCCGAGGGCCTGCTCGAGGACCTCGCCGCTCGCCTAGCCACGGCGATCGGCCGCTACGACGAGGCCGCTGCTCACTCGGTGCTCGACGAGAGCCTTGCTGCGTTCGGCTTGGAGGAGACGCTGCGCCAGGTGGTCTTGCCCGTCTTGAAGGAGGTCGGCGACGGCTGGAAGCGGGGCGAGATCGAGATCAGCCAGGAGCACTTCGCCAGCAACCTCATCCGCGGCAGGCTGCTTGCGCTTGCCCGGTTCTGGGGCCGCGGAACGGGCCCGCTTGCTCTGCTCGCGTGTGCACCCGGCGAGCTGCACGACCTCACCCTGCTCGCGTTCGCGCTGGTCCTGCGCTCTTACTCCTGGCGCATCCTCTTTCTCGGCGCGGACACGCCGATCGCAACGCTCGCCCGCGCGGCCGAGACGACGCGGCCGACGCTGGTGGTCGTCTCGAGCTTCGACCCTTCCCTGCTCGAGGCCCAGGCCGCCGGCCTTCGCCGGCTGGCCCGGGCGGTGCCGCTCGCGCTCGCAGGCCCCGGCGCAACGGACGAGCTCTGCGCCCGTCTCGGTGCACGCCGCCTGGACGGGGACCTCGTGGCGGCAGCCGGCGAGGTTGCACGGGCATGAGCTCCGCGCCCGTTTCGCAGCGTCCGCTGATCCTGCCACCGGCGTGAAGCGGTTGAGCGGCTGCTCGGCGGGCGGCCCAGCACGCTCGCGCCTGCCGGGTCAGGCGGCTGATCCGGTCCGCTTCGGCGGCGCGCTCTGTGCAGAGCCGCCAGAGCCTCGCGGCCTCGCGGGCCTCGTCGGGACGGCGCGTGCGGCGCAGGCGGTGCTTCGCCCGCGCTCGCCGGTCGAGGAAGAACAAGCCGCTGAGGTCCGCGGCGTCCGGGGCGGCCGCCAGCCAGACGATCGTGTCGGCTCCTTCCTCCGGCGTCCGGAGCAGCGGCCCGACGATGCGGGTGAAGCCGGGAAGCGCGGTTCGGAGCCCGGGGGTGTCGGCCCAGCCGGGATGCATGGCATTGACGGTGATGCCGGTGCCGAGCAGGTGTCGCGTCCACTCCTCGGCCAGCACGACCTGCGCCCGCTTGCAGCGCGCGTATGTCTTCGTCCCGTCGTACGTGGCGGGGTCCGGTTCGAGGGCGGCGACGTCGAGCGGCTCGGTGTACATGCCGCCGGATGCCACCACGATCACGCGCGACGGCGCCGACGCTTCGAGCAGAGGCCGCAGCGCACGGGTCAACACGAACGGCGACAGCACGTGTGTCGCGAACGTCAGCTCGTTGCCCTCGCCCGTGACCGTGTGTTCGTGGGTGAGCGCGCCGGCGTTCAGGACGAGCACGTCGAGGCGGTCGTGTCTCTCGGCGAAGCGGGAGGCGAAGGCCGCGGTCTCGGCGAGGGACGAGAGATCTGCGAGGTCGGCCTCGACCGCGGAGCCTGCCGCGGCGGAGATCTCGCGGCGGACGCGCTCGGAGCGCGCCGGGTCGCGCCCGACGATGCAGACGTGCCCGCCCAGCGCCGCGATCGCCTCGGCGGCCGCTCGTCCGAGGCCCGAGGTCGCCCCTGTCACGATTGCCACCTTGCCGTCGAGACGAAGCGACGACAGCGGCGCCCAGTCGAAGAGGCGCCGCCGCGCGTGATAGCCGATCCGGGTGAAGCTGCCGACGACGCTCGCCTCGAGCGTCCAGTCGACGAGGTTCGCCGCGGACGAGGGCGTCACGAGTTCAGCGCAGTCTGCATCCCGAGCGTTGCGCGAGCCCCGACCCGATTGAAGATGCGTTGCATGATCGGGTCGAGCAGCCGACCGAGCCCACCGAACGCAAGCGTCGCGTCGTAGTGCACGACCGACCCCTTCCCGGCGGGCTCGACCGTGATGGTGTCCCTCGAGACGAATCCCGGACGCCGCGCCTCGAGTACGACACGTCGTGGTGAGTCGTATTCGACGATCTCGTAGCGGAGCGGCACGTCACGCCCTCCGAAGCGCGCGACGAGGTCGAAGCGGAGCCGATCCCGATCGGAGCCTCGCCGACCCGGCTGGCCTCGCTGACGCTCGGGTCCCAGAGGCGGGCATTGGCGAAGTCGGCCATGTAGGCGAACGCCTCGACTTGCGGAAGCACCGACTCGATCCTCGTGACGTAGCGGGCCATGTGTCCGAAGCATAGCAAGGGTTTGTCCAGGTATCGTCCAAGTTATGACGATGAAGCTCGCAGTGATCGGCACGGGCATCTCGGGCCTGGGAGCGGCCTACGCGCTCTCGAAGGGCCACGAGGTCGAGCTGTTCGAGCGCGACGACCGCGCCGGGGGCCACTCGAACACGGTCGAGCACATGGTCGCCGGAAGGACGCTGTCGCTCGACACCGGCTTCATCGTTCACAACGAGGACACCTACCCGAACCTCGTCCGCCTCTTCCGCGAACTCGGCGTGCGCACGCAGCCGTCGGAGATGAGCTTCTCGGTCGCCTGCGACCGGCACGACCTCGAGTACTCGGGTCGCCGCCCGCCGCTCACGCGGCTGACGCTCGAGATCGCCCGCTTCCTGCGCCTCGGGAGCCGAGCTCTCGACGACCCGCGCTACGCCGAGTGGAGCCTCTCCCGCTACGTCGCCGAGCAGGGCTACTCGCCGCGGTTCCGTGACCACTTCCTCGTCCCGCTCTGCGCCGCGCTCTGGTCGACCTCTCCCAGCCAGACACTCGACTTCCCGCTCGTCTACGCCGTCCGCTTCTTCGCAAACCACGGCATCCTCGGCTTCCGGCGCCTCCGCTGGAGGACGGTCACCGGCGGCAGCCAGACGTACGTGCGCGCCCTCTCCGAGCGGCTGCGCATCAACCTCTCGACCGAGGTCCGCTCGATCCGCCGCCTCGACGGCGGCGTCGAGCTGCGGCTCGGAGGTGACGAGCTGCGGCGCTTCGACGGCGTCGTCGTCGCGACCCACGCAGATCAGGCGCTGCGCCTGCTCGAGGATCCGAGCGAGGACGAGCGCCGCCTGCTCGGCGTCTTCGGGACGACCGAGAACGACACCGTCCTGCACAGCGACGAGCGCTTCCTGCCCCGCCGCGTCTCGACCCGCGGCTCATGGAACTACCAGCTCCGCGACTGCGGCTGCGACGACGGCCGCCCGACGATGACCTACTACCTGAACAAGCTCCAGCGCCTCGACGAGGACGAGCACTACTGCGTCACGCTGAACCGCACGGCCGAGATCGACCCGGCGCGGATCATCCGCCGCTTCTCCTACCGCCACCCGCTCGTGACCCTGGAGTCGATGCGCGCCCAGCCCGAGCTGCCGCGCCTGAACGGCCCGCGGCGCACCGCCTTCGCAGGCGCCTGGCAGGGCTATTGCTTCCACGAGGACGGGCTGCGCTCCGGCCTCTTGGCCGCCGAGGCCTTCGGAGCGAGCTGGTGAGGTCCGCGCTCTACACCGGCACCGTCATGCACGCGCGAAAGACACCGAAGGAGAACGTCTTCCGCTACCGCGTCTGCTTCTACCTGCTCGACCTCGACGAGCTGCCCGAGCTGGACCGACGCGTCCGCCTGTTCGGGTGGAACCGGCGAAACGTCGTCAGCCTGCACGACGGGGACCACCTCGACGTGCGCGCCTACCTCGCCGGGCACGGGATCGAGGCCGACCGGATCCTGCTCCTGACGAACCTCCGCGTGCTCGGCTACGTGTTCAACCCGGTCAGCTTCTTCTACTGCTACCGGGGCGAGGAGCTCGCCTGCATCGTCGCCGAGGTCAGCAACACCTTCGGCGAGCGGCTCCCCTACCTTCTCTCGCCCGCGAACCAGGAGCGCGATGAGCGGCGGCTCTCGTACCGTCACGACAAGAAGCTGCACGTTTCTCCGTTCTTCGGCCTGGAACAGAGCTACCAGTGGTGGTTCTCCGAGCCCGGTGAGCAGCTGGACGTGCGGATCGACATCGGCGAAGGCGGCTCGCGGCCGTTCTTCGCCACGCTCACCGGAACCCGCCGGCCGCTTACGAGCAGGACGCTCGCCCGCGCGCTCATCCGCTATCCGCTGATGCCGCTGCAGGTGACCGTCCTGATCCACCTCCAGGCGGCGCGGCTCTGGCTGAAGCGCGTGCCGTTCTTCCACAAGCCGCCGTTCGTGCCCGGCAAGGGATCGGTGAAACCGTGACCGAGGTGCTGCGTGAGCTTCCCGCGGGCCGCAGGATCGGCGCCCGCCTCGCCGAGAGCGCCGCGATCCGCGCGCTCGACCGGATCGAGCACGGCGCGCTGGAGCTGCGGCTCCCGGACGGACGCTTGTACCGGGCCGGGACGGGCGACCCGATCGTCGTCACCGTCACCTCGAACGACCTCTTCCGCCGGCTCGCGCGCTCGCCCGGCCTCGGCTTCGGCGAGTCCTACGCCGCCGGCGACTGGCACACCGACGACCTCCCCGGACTGATCTCGCTCGTCGTTCGCAACCTCGAGACGTGGCGCGCCGGCTCGCGCCTCGCGCGGCTCGACCGCCACCGCCCCCACGTCTCCCCGCGGCAAGGCCTGCGCAAGGCACGGGCCAACATCCAGTACCACTACGACCTCGGCAACGACCTCTACCGGCTGTTCCTCGACAAGTCGATGACCTACTCCTGCGCGCTATGGGAGGAGGGCGACACGCTCGAGCAGGCACAGGAGCGGAAGCTGCGGGCGATCTGCGAGAAGCTGCGCCTGCGCCCCGGCGACCACGTGCTCGAGATCGGCTGCGGCTGGGGCAGCTTCGCGCTGATGGCAGCCGGCGAGTACGGGGCACGGGTCACCGGCGTCACGCTCTCCCAGCAGCAGCTCGAGCTCGCCCGCGAGCGCGTCGCGGCGGCCGACCTCGCCGACCGCGTCGAGATCCGCCTCCAGGACTACCGCACGCTCGAGGGACAGTTCTCGAAGATCGCCTCGATCGAGATGCTGGAGGCGATCGGCTACGCGCAGTACCCGACCTTCTTCGCCGCCTGCGACCGGGTGCTCGCCCCCGGCGGGCTCGCCGCGATCCAGGTGATCGGGATGCCCGACCAGCGCTTCGAGCGCTACCGGCGCAAGGAGGACTGGATCCAGCGCTACATCTTCCCCGGCTCGCTGCTGCCCTCGCTCGAGGCGCTGCAGACGGCGATGACCCGCGCGTCAGGCCTGATGGTGGTCGGGCTCGAGGAGATCGGGCCGCACTACGCGGACACGCTGAAGGCGTGGCGCGAGCGGTTCTTCGCGAGCCTCCCCGCGGTGCGCGCGCTCGGCTTCGACGACCGCTTCGTCCGGATCTGGGACTTCTACCTCGCCTCGTGTGAGGCACTGTTCAGGACGCGCGCCATCCGCGACATGCAGCTCGTCCTCGGCCGGCCGTTCGAGGAGCCCGCATGACGAGGATCAAGACCGTTCGTAACAGCATTGCCGCGCCGAAGCGCCCTCTCTTCCATGCCCCTGAGCCTACTTCGGTACGGTCGGCCAACGGCATGCTCCGGCCGCAAGCCGGGAGCTCTTGCCGTCTCAGTCGGGCTGGCCGGGTTGGGGCGGGCCGATCCGGTAGGGCCGCATCATCTCGTTGTCCTCGTGCTCGACGATGTGGCAGTGCCAAACAAACTGGCCGGGTGAGGAGAACTTGACCCTCAAGCGTGTGACCTGTCCTGGATAGGCGATGACGGTGTCCTTGAGCCCCGTCTCCCAGGCCTCGGGACCGGTCGGCTCTCCGATGAGCTCGATCGGCAGCACGACCTCCTCGTCGTCGTCGGTCGCCAGGTCCTGGCGGTTCACAACCTCGAAGACGATCTCGTGGATGTGCATCGGGTGAGCGTCGGCGGTTGTGTTGTAGAGCTCCCATAGCTCAGTGTCGCCGACGTTCGGGTTCTCGCTGACCGGATCGGCCCACATCTTGTGCTCGATCTTCCCTTCGGAGTCCACGGTGCCCAACATGGCCTCCGCAGGACCGTCCCAGTGCATGGACATCATCTCCACGAGCGCAAGAGCCCGTGTCCTCTGAGGCGTTGGGAGCGGCGCTATCCGAGGTAGGACGAGGAACTGCGGGGGCGTGGTCGGATCAGGAGCGACCGCCGGGACAACCCGGAACTGCATTACCTGGCCGGTCGTGTCGCGATCGGCGACGTCGAAGTCTTCATCCGGCTCGCCGCCGCCGAAGGGCTCGTCCGGCCCGACGTTGGTGAGTATGTAGTCGCCGACCTGAACGTTGGTGAAGTCGACGATCAGGTCGGCCCGCTCGGCGAGGCCCATCAGGAGGCGATTGCCGTTCGCGGCGGTGAGATCGACCGGCCCGGTCAAGAAGCCGCCCTCGTTACCGATCTGCCAGACCTCGATGCCGGGGATGTCGCCGAAGTCGAGAATGAGGAAGCGCGACTGGCAGCCGTTCAGGAAGCGGAGTCGGTAGCGCCGCTGCTCGACCGTCTGGAATGGCCACGTGTTGCCGTTGACCATGATCATGTTCCCGAAGAACTCGGGATTCCAGAACGGCGACAGGTCGGTGTCCGGAATAAAGCCCGGATCGTTGGCTGTGGCGCCGTCGAAGAACTCCCGTGAGTCGGGATAGAAGAGCGAGCCGTCTTCGTTGAACGAGCGGTCCTGGATCGCGATCGGAATCTCGTAGTAGGTCTTGTCGGGTGGGAACGGATCGCGCGCCGTAGGTGCGGGACCCGGCAGCACGGCTTGCGTGTTGGACCGTGAGTCGGTCACGGCGTCGTCGCCGGCGGGCCCGCCGCGGATGAGGTAGAAGCCTGCGGGGCCTGCATAGACGTTGAGGCGCGTCATGCCGAGCGCGTGGTCGTGGTACCAGATCGTCGAGGCCCGGTTCTCGTTGGGGTACTGGAAGACAGCCGAGCCGGGGGGCCAGCCGACGCCATACGACCCTGCAGCTTTGTGCGCGAAGAAGCGGAACCAGGTGCCGTTCCTCGCGTAACCCGGCGGAATGTTCTTGGCCGCGGGCAGGTACCACGCCTCCGCGTAGCCGTCGCTGTCGTCGGCCACGCCGACCGCGCCGTGAACGTGGGTCACGATCGGCACGGGGCCCGTGTACGGGCCGGGTGTCTCTGTGAAGGTCGGTCGGGTGTCGCGGTCCGACACGCCGCCTGGTGGGTTGGCCCAGTGCAGCGTCGGGTCGACCGGGAGCAGATGCGGCAGGTAGTTCCCGCTCGCATCCATGAGGTCGTTGATCCACTTCACTCGCACGGGACGATCTGCCTGTGCTTCGATCGTGAGCGACGGCGCGTTGTGGAGGAGCAAGCCGCTCGGGCTCGCCGACTTCACAGCGCCGTAGCCCCAGACCGTCGTCGCCGGGAGGCCCGCGGGCAGGATCTGCTGCGCGAACTGCTTGATCGAGATCTCGTAGTAGTCGATCGTCGATCCCCGCCGCTCGATGGTGCCGGCCTTGGGCATCACGGGTGGGATCAGCAACGGCGTCTGGAACTTCGGAACCGCAGTCGGATCCAGGGTGCCGCCAGGAAGCTCGGCGAGCGCCGTCGGCGCGCTGAAGCCGGGCAGCCGGCCGAACAGGTAGAAGCCAGCGCCAGCGCCACCGACCCAGGCAATGAATGTTCGCCTCGAGAACCGCCGCATGGTCTCCCTGTCTCCCCTAGAGCCACAGGCTACAAGCTTGGCCGCTCAGGTGGAACCGGCGTTGACCCGTCGATACCTCCACGAGCCGACCTCCGCAACGCGCGGCCCACTCAGCCGAGGAGGAAGGAGCGGATCGCTTCGGCCACGCGTAGCGCCTCGGGCGCGAAGACGAAGGTGACGTGATTGCCGTCGACCTCGATGAGGCGCGCGTCCGGGATCAGCGCGATGGCGCGTCGTGCGCTCTCGGCCGAGAGGATCGGCCCGGCACCAGGCGGGCCGAAAGGACCCCTTGCCCGGATGAGCAGCGTCGGGCAGGCAACAGCGGCGAGCGTTGCGTGCCAGTCGACGGCGAGCTCGCCCTCGATCACGGCGCGGATGTGGTTCGGGCGGCAGCGCGCCCGCACCGTCCCGTCCGGCAGCTCAACCGCGTCACCGCGGTAGTACCCCTGGAAGGAGCGGTTCGACCCCGAGGACACGATCCTCCTCTCGTGCCGCTCCGGCGGACGCGCGGCAATCGCGATCAACATGCTCGCGGCCGCCGGGTTCACGAACGTCTACAACGTCCTCGACGGAATGGAGGGCAGCCGGATCGACGATCCGGACAGCGTCTTCCACGGGATGCGGCTGAAGAACGGCTGGAAGGCCTCGGGCCTGCCCTGGACGTACGACCTCGATCCCGGGCGGATGGCCTTGCCCGAACGCGAGACGGGGACGCTCCACCCCGGCAACCCCGAGGACTGACCGTAGACGGGCGGCGGGGGTTCACCCCGCCGCCCGTGGATCGGAGGAGGAGTCATGGCGGAGGGCATCGGCGAGGTCCTGACGTATGCGATCGGCGTGGCGATCAGCCCCGTGCCGATCATCGCGGTGATCCTGATGCTCTTCGGCGCCAGAGGCGAGACGGCCACCAGATGGGGTCGCCCACATCGAAGGTCAGCGCCGGCACGAGGATGGAGCGCACGATGAACGTGTCGAGCAGGACGCCCACTGCGACCGTGATGCCGATCTGCGTGAGCGCGACGAGCGGCAGCACTGCGAGTACCGAGAACGTCCCGGCCAGGACCACCCCGGCCGAAGTGATCACGCCACCGGTGACGGCAAGGCCCTTGAGCATTGCGTTCCGCGTCGGTAGCCGGTGCGCCTCCTCGCGCACCCGTGCCATGAGAAAGATGTTGTAGTCCACGCCGAGCGCGACGAGGAAGATAAACGCGAACAACGCGTAGCTCGGGTCCTCGCCCGGAAAGTCGGCGAGGAGATCGAGCAGCACAAGGCTCGCGCCGAGAGCCGCGAAGTACGAGAGCACCACGGTCGCGATCAACAGCGCGGCGGCCGTGACGGCCCGCAGAAGCAGGACGAGGATCGCGAACACGACGCCGAGCACGAGCGGGACGAGGAGCTTCGTGTCGCGCTCGGTCGCTGCGCGGAGGTCGGCCTCTTCGGCGGTCGGGCCGCCGACGATCACGCCGTCGCCCGCCGCCGCGCGCAACTTGTCGCGAAGCTCGCCGATCGCAGCGTAGCCCTGCTCCGAGTAGGGGTCGGAAGCGAGCGTCAGCGTGAACCGTGTGCCCGGAGGACCTGTCTCGGTGCGGCCGAGGTCCGCGACGACCGCCGACCCGCGGGCCGCCTCGAGCGCCGGAGCAACTGCCTCTGGCTTGGTGACGAGCACGACGGTTGGCGCGGTCGCTCCCTCCGGGAAGGACTTCGCGATCAGCGCCTGTCCCATGACGGACTCGACGTCGCCTCGAAACGCGTTCGTCGTCGTCAGGTTGTCATCGAGTGTGAGCACCCCGAGCGCCATCGTGGCGAGCGCGAGCGTCGTCGCGATCCAGACCGGGCGGCTTCGGCGCTCGATCCACTCGCCCAGCCGACGCCAGACGCCGGGTCGCGCGGTGTCCTCGCTGCCGAACCGCGGCTCGAAGGGCCAGAACGCGCGTCGGCCCGCGATGAGCAGGAGCGCGGGAAGGAGTGTCAGCATCGCAAGCGCAGCCACCCCCACTCCCATCGCGCCAACGGGACCGAGTCCAGCGGTCGAGTTGACCGAGGCGAGTGAGAGACAGAGGAGCGCTCCTACGACCGTCCCCGCCGAGGCCGCAATCGCCGGCCCGGCCTGGGTCAGAGCGATGCGCATCGCCTCGTGCCGGTCCGCGACGAGGCGCAACTCCTCCCGATAGCGCGCGGTCAAGAGAAGCGCGTAGTCCGTGCCTGCGCCGAAGACGAGCACGAGCAGAATCCCTCCCACCTGGCCGTTGATGACAACACCGGCCTCCGCCAGGAGGAACCCCAGCCCGCGCACGATCGACTCGGCGAAGAGGACCGAGAGCAGGGGCAGGAGCCAGAAGATCGGGCTTCGGTAGATGAGGACGAGGAGAACGAAGACGAGCGCCGCGGTCGCGAACAGCAGCGTCGAGTTGATGCCTTCGAATGCCTTGCTCGCATCCGCGGAGAACCCGGCCGGACCCGTAACCGCCGCCTCGACTCCCGCCGGCAGCTGCTCGGCGAGGAGGCGCCGGAGCTCGTCGACCGCGCCGATGAGGATCTCCTCGTCGCCACCTGCTGCAATCGGGACAGCAAGCAGCGAGGAGGTCCCGTCCTCCGAGAGAGTCGGCGGCGACGGCGCCCCCACGCCTTCGATCTCGGCAGCCGCGAGGGCGGCACGCGCGGCCACAACCGCCTTGCGGTCGTCCGCGTTCAGCCCTCCCACCCTCCGGACGACGACGATCGCGTCCGTGACGTCGCCACGCGGAAACGCATCCGCCGCCTCGAGCACCCGAACGGATTCAGCATCACCTGGGAGGAAGCTCGACGGCTCGTTCTGCTGCGCACCTTCGAACTTTCCGCTGAACGGGCCGAGCGCGGCGATACCCACGAGCCATGCGCAGAGCACGACGAACTTCGCCCGTCGCCCTGCAATGAGCGACGCGAGACGGGTCATCCGCGAAGGCCGCCACTCGTCGAGACCACGTACCGAAGCCGTTGGGCGGATCCCGTCGCCGCCCTCGCAATCTCGCAAGGGGAAGACGAGGTCTCGGTTATTACGTCGATGGTCGTTCCTTCTTGCGCGGGACTACTTACTACTGCTATACAACTATACAACGGTTCATCGTATTCCTGGAGGAGTTCACACATGGCTCTGCCCCACCCGCTTCCGGACGAGCTCGCCGGGCTGATCGCACGCCGCTTCCGCGTCATCGGCGAACCGATGCGAATCCGCCTGCTCGACCGCCTGCGCGAGGGCGAGGCGAGCGTGAACGAGTTGACGGAAGCGCTCGGCGCCTCCCAGCAGAACGTCTCCAAGCACCTCGCCGTCCTCGCCGAGGCCGGCATCATCGGGCGTCGCAAGGCTGGCACTCACGTGTTCTACCGGGTCGTCGACGAGGGCGTCTTCGCTCTTTGCGAGCAGGTCTGCGGCTCGCTGCAGCAGCAGCTGCGGACCTTGAACGAGCTCGTCGAGGGGGTGCGCAGCTGATGGGACGCTCCTGGCCGCTCGAACGCGTCCTGTTCGCGCTCGCCGGCTCACTGACGCTGGTGAGCGTCCTCCTAGCAGTCCTCGGCAACCCGTGGTTCCTGCTGCTCGCCGCGTTCGTCGCGCTCAACCAGTGGCTCTTCGTCGCCGTCGGCGCCTGTCCCGCCTCGCTCGTGCTGGAGCGCGTGGGGATCGAGCGGCGGTGCCACCAGTGAGCGTTGTGGAGGCGGTACGCGAGCCGCAGCCGGCGGAGCTGCTCGCCGCCCGCGAGGTCGGGCCCCTGGGGCGGCTCGGCGGCTGGACCGTCGACCACGTTCGAACGGTCGCAGTCGCTTGGGTCGTCGTGGCCGTCGCGCTCGGCCTCTTCGCGCCGCGCGCGGAACACGTGCTCTCGGGCGCCGGCTGGGAGGCGTCGGGATCGGAGTCGGTGCAGGCGCGCCAGCTCGTGCAGGAGAGCTTCGGCGGCCTCTCCAGCCAGGCGTTCATGGTCGTCGTCCACTCGAAGACGCAGTCGACGGGCGACCCGGCGTTCCGTCAGGCGCTCGCGTCGGTCACGACACTGCTTCGCGCGAGCGACGCGGTCGCCTCCGTCGTCCCCCCGAGGCCCGGCACGACCGTCTCCCGTGACGGGCATACGGCCATCGTCACCGCCGGCTCGACCGGAACCCCGACCGAGGCGGTGGCCGCAGCGGACGAGCTGAAGCGCGACCTGGCGCAGCTCGGCACGAGCGGCGTCTCCGTCTCGCTCACGGGCGCCTCGGGGATGTGGTCGGACTTCAACGAGGCGAACAAGGAGGCGATGCTCAAGTCGGAGCTGATCTCCTGGCCTGTGACGCTCGCGATCCTCGTCGTCGCCTTCGGCTCGCTCGTCGCCGCCGGGCTGCCGCTGCTGCTGACGATCCTCGGCCTCGTGGCCAGCGCGGGCCTTCTCTGGGTGCTGACGCACGGGTTCGACGTCTCGATCTGGGCGATGAACTTCGCGCTCATGTTCGCGCTGGCGCTCGGGATCGACTACGCGCTCTTCGTCGTCCACCGCTTCCGCGGCGCCTACTTCGGCTCGGGACTTCCCGTGCGCGAGGCCGTCGCCGTGACGATGGACACCGCCGGCAAGGCCGTCCTCTTCTCCGGCTTGACCGTGCTGATCTCGCTCTCCGCGGTGATGCTCGTCCCCAGCCCGGCGTTCCGCTCGATGGCGCTCGGGATCATGCTCAGCGTCGTCTTCGTCCTGCTCGCGGCGCTGACGCTCCTCCCTGCCGTGCTCGCCAAGCTCGGTCCCAGGGTGGACGCGCTCTCGCTTCCCTGGGTGCACACGGGCGAGCACCGCTCGCCCGCCTTCGCCAGGTGGGGCGAGCGGCTTTGGCGCCGTCCGCACCTCTACGGCGCGGCCGCAACGCTCGTGCTCGTCCTGCTCGCCCTGCCGGCACTTGGGCTGAAGACGGGGATGCCGTCGATCAAGGTCGTCCCCCGCGACGACGCGTCGCGCGTCGGCTACGAGCAGGTTCAGCAGGCGTTCGGCGCCGGCAGTCCAGGCGCGCTCCAGTTGGTCGGCCCCCGCGGCGAGGTCGCGGCGGCGGCCGCGGTGGCGGCCCGCGAGGCCGGCATCTCCCGAGTCTTGCCGCCCCAGCCGGGAGGCGGCGGGCTCGCGCTCGCCCAGGCGATCCCGACGAGCGATCCCTCTGACCCCGCCGTGGGCGAGACGATCGAGCGCCTCCGCGACACGCTGCCGGCGTCGGTGTACGTGGGCGGCGCCGTCGCCGAGAACCACGACCTCGAGGCCGCGCTCGCCGCCAAGACCCCGCTCGTGATCGGCGTCGTGCTCGTGCTCGGCTTCCTGCTGCTGCTGGTCGCCCTGCAGGCGCCGCTGATCGCCGCGCTCGGCGTCGCCACCAACCTGCTCGCCACCGGCGCCGCCTTCGGCGTCGGTCGCTTGATCTTCCAGGACGGTCGCTGGACCGGGCTGCTCGGGTACGAGTCGCAGGGGTTCCTCGACGCGTGGGCGCCCGTGTTCTTCTTCGCGATGATCTTCGCGATCTCGATGGACTACACGGTGTTCCTGCTCGCCTCGGCGAAGGAGCACTACGACCGCACCGGCGACCCGCGCGAGGCTGCGATCGGCGGCCTCGCCCACTCCGGCCGCGTGATCTTCGCCGCCGCCGCCGTGATGGTGGCAGTCTTCTTCACCTTCGCCCTCTCGGGGCCGCTGCCACCGAAGGAGATGGGCGTCATCCTCGGCATCGCCGTCCTGCTCGACGCGATGCTGATCCGGTTGGTGCTGATTCCGACCTTGCTACGCGTGTTCGGCCACCGCGCCTGGGCTCTGCCGGGGTGGCTCGACCGCATCCTCCCCGACGTCAGCTTCGGCCACGGCTAGGAGCGGCGCTCGTCGCGCAGCGTCATCTGCACGTCGATCTCGCGAAGCGCACGGGGCGTGAGGCCAGGCACCACTCCGTCTGGTAGAGCTCGAGCATCAACGCTCGCGGCGCCGACCAACCGCCGGCGTGTCTCGACCTGTTGTCTCAGGCTGCCGCAGACCGCCTCGCAGAGGTCGAAGACGCCCTCGTCGTCGATCCGGTAGTACGCGAAGTTGCCCTGCTTGCGCCGGGCGACGATGCCGCTCCGCCGGAGCACGCCCAGGTGCTTGGAGATGTTCTGCTGCGTGGTGCCGATCTCCGCGGTCAGCTCGAGCACCGTCGCCTCGCGCTCGCGCAGCCGGTCGAGCAGCTTGACTCGGGTCGGATCGCTCAGCGCGCGGAAGCGCTCCGCGATCAGCACGATCAGGTCATCGGGAAGCGGGTGTGAAGCGGCCATTTCGCGCCATTGTTCGCCGCGCCCGCCTGGATGGGCATCCGCAGCAGCGCCGATCACATTGCGGACAACTACTTAGCTGCGTAGTTGTCCACGTCGGGTTCCGCGCGCGCCCCGATGGCGCCCCCAGCCGCTGCAACAAGGCTTACACCACCAACATGAGTCTCTCCGCCACAGCCCGCTCGATCCCCGGCACGCTCCGCCAAGAGACCGTGATCGGCGGCGAACACTGCCTGGTCACGGACCAACCGGAGCGGCTCGGGGGCGACGGCACCGGGCCGTCGCCGCACGAGCTTTTCCCCGCCGCGCTCGCTGCCTGCGTCACCGTGACGCTCGTGCAGTACGGGCGCACGAAGGGCTGGGAGCTCGGCGAAGTGTGCGTCGCAGTCGACTACGACCACCACTCCACTCCTCGCAGGTTCGAGGTCGCCGTCGAGTTCAGCGGCGACCTCACGGACGCCCAGCTCGAGCGCCTGAACCGGGTCGCGCGCGCGTGCCCGCTCCGCCGCTCGATCGAGGCCGGCATCGAATTCGCCGAGACGATCTCGCACCATCCCCGCGGCGTCAGCGGGGGGCTCGTCGAAGCAGGAGGTGCATCGTGAGCAGGAAGCAGATCGTCATCCTCGGCGCCGGGACCGGCGGCACGATGACCGCCAACCGCCTACGTCGCCGCTTCGACGCGGACGAGGCCGAGATTCACGTCGTCGATCGCGACGACCGCCACGTCTACCAGCCCGGCCTGCTGTTCGTCCCCTTCGGACTCGCACACGAAGACGAGATCGTGCGGCCGCGCCGACGCCAGCTACGCAGCGGCATCGTCTTCCACCAGAACGAGGTCGAAGAGGTCTGGATCGAGCGCGACGAGGTGCTGCTCGACGACGGGACTGTGTTGCCGTACGACGTGCTCGTGGTCGCGAGCGGCGTGCGCCTGCAGCCGGAGGAGACCGAAGGCATGACCGGTCCCGGCTGGAACGAGCGCGTCTTCACCTTCTACGACCTCCCGGGGGCCGCGGCGCTCGCGAGGACGCTGGAGCGCTTCGACGGCGGCCGGCTGGTCGTGAACATCGCCGACATGCCGATCAAGTGCCCTGTCGCGCCGATCGAGTTTGCCTTCCTCGCCGACTGGTACCTGCGCGAACGGGGAGCACGCGCACGCAGCGAGGTCGTGCTCGCGACGCCACTGGACGGCTGCTTCACCAAACCGGTCGCCTCCGAGCATTTGACGTACCTGCTCGGCGAGAAAGAGATCGAGCTGGTGACCGAGTTCAGCGCGGGCGAGGTCGACGGCATCGGCGGCAAGCTCACCTCCTACGACGGTCGCGAGCTCGACTTCGACCTGCTCGTCACGGTCCCGCTGCACGGCGGCGCGGCCTACGTCGAGCGCTCACCCGGCCTCGGCGACGCGCTCGGCTTCGTCCCGACCGACAAGCACACACTCCAGACGCCGGCGAAGCCGAACGTGTTCGCGCTCGGCGACGCAACCGACCTGCCCACCTCAAAGGCCGGTTCCGTCACCCACTTCGAAGCCGAGGTGCTGGCCGAGAACGTCGCCCGCTTCTTCGCCGACAGGGAGCTCGAAGCCGGCTACGACGGCCACGCCAACTGCTTCATCGAGACCGGCTTCCACAAGGCGCTGCTGATCGACTTCAACTACGAGACCGAGCCACTTCCGGGCCACTTCCCAACCGCCTTCGGCCTGCCGCTCCTGCGCGAGTCCCGGCTCAACCACCTCGGCAAGCTCGCATTCCAGTGGGTCTACTGGCACGCGCTCCTGCCAGGACGCGAGATCCCCGGCATCGGACCGACGATGCCGACCACCGGCAAGCGCACCCCGGTTCACACCTGAGAGGAGGACGAGATGACCATGACCCTGATCGCCGATGCCCCGGTCGACGTCGACGCCGAGGGCTTCCTCACCGACCCGGAGCAGTGGAACGAGCACATCGCACAGGCGATCGCCGCCGAGAACGGCGTCCCCGAGTTGACCGAGCGGCACTGGCTGGTGGTCACGTTCATGCGCGAGCGCTACCTCACGACGGGCACCGCCCCGTCGATCCGAGCGCTCGGCAAGGAATCCGGCGTCCCGATCAAGGAGCTGTATCAGCTCTTCCCCAAGGGCCCCGCCAAGCTCGCCGCCAAGATCGGCGGCATCCCCAAGCCCAAGGGCTGCATCTAGGAAGGAGCACACGATGACCGAGTTGCTCGAACAACCCAAGCCCCACGTCGCCGAGCCGGAGACGATCCAGAAGGTCGCGATCGTGATCTCCAAGGGCTCGCTCGAGGGGATCTACCCCGGCCTGATCATGGCCAACGGCGCCCGCATGGAGGGGATCGAGGCCGACCTCTTCTTCACCTTCTTCGGTCTCGACGCGATTCGCAAGGACCGCTACGAGAAGATCAAGGTCGCAACCGTCGGCAACCCGGGCATGCACCTGCCGACCTGGATCGGCGCGATCCCCGGCTTCTCCGCGCTTGCCACCCGAATGATGAAGCGGCAGATGGAGAAGATCGACATTCCGCCCATCCCCGAGTTCATCGAACTCGTCGCCGACTCCGGCGTACGACTGTACGCCTGCAAGGCGACCGTCGACATGTTCGGCCTCACGATGGAGGACTTCGTCCCCCAGGTCGAGGAGATCATCAGCGTCGGCGAGTTCTACGAAGAAGCCGCCGGCGGCCAGATCATCTTCACGTAGGTCAGCCCGGAGATGCCGCCCCTCGTCCAAGTCCGCGCAGCTCGGAGAACGGCGCCGACGACCCGACTGGGGAAGTGGGCGGTGGGTTTGGTTGCCGCCGTTGTCGTGCTCGCCGTCGCAGTGGTCACCGTCGTGCCGGAAGACAGCCTCGCCGCGTGGGTGTTCACGTTCTCTGGAGTTGCGCTCGTCGTCGCCGCGGGATTCGTCTTGTTCGCCGCGATCTTCAGGCAGAGCGAGCGAGCGCTCAGCCTCTACGCCGCGACGCTCGTCCTCGTGCGGTCGCACCGGTCATCGCTCGTGATTGAACGGAAGATGCTCCGCGGGATCAAGGCGCGCGCCGAACGCCTCGCCGCCGAAGAGAAGGAGGGGACCCATGTCTGAGACCGGCAAGAGCTTCACGGCGGACGAGGCTCGCGCGATCGGCCAGGAGATCGGGATCGATTGGGCCGCATCGCCCTTCGACGTCGAGCAGTTCCGGATCGGGATGAACGTCGAGCTCGAACACGGTCTGCACGACCCTCGCACCAACGTGAGCAACGACGACCCGCATGTCACCGCCAAGATCGCGCTCGCCCACCTGAACGAGTTCCCCGACTACTACACGCGCCTGGAGCGACTCGAGGAAGAAGCCAAGCGGGACTGGGAGCGGCGGCGGTAGACGCCGGCCAGAGCCTTCATGGAGGCGGGGGGGCGCGGACAAACCCGTAGCTCGGCTCGGTGAGATTGCTGACGCGCGTGAAGGTGTGCGATGAGACACTCGGGGTCGGAAGTAGGAGGCCTCATGCAGAGCACAATCGGCAGCTCGAAAGCCGACGTCTCCGGGTTCGTCGCTCCAGGCTTCGAAGAGGTACGCGCCGAGTTCGAGCGTAACTTCGAAGAGCGCGGCGAGATTGGCGCTGCCGTCGCGGCGTATTGGCGCGGCGAGAAAGTCGTCGACCTGTGGGGTGGCCGCCGCACGCCCGAGGGTGACGCGCCCTGGAACGAAGACACGCTGATCGTCTTCATGTCCAGCACCAAGGGCCTGGCCGCCATGACGCTTGCCCTGGCGAACTCGCGCGGCTGGCTCGATTACGACGCACCGGTCGCTCGCTACTGGCCCGAGTTCGCACAGAATGGCAAGGCAGGCGTGACCGTGCGCCAGCTGCTCGGCCACGAAGCGGGACTCGTCTTGCTCGACGAGGAGTTGCGGATCGCGCAGATGCACGACCTCGATTCCGTCGCGAGTCTGCTCGCGCGCCAGAAACCGGCCTGGCGGCCCGGTACACGCCACGGCTACCACACCATGTCGCTCGGGCTGTACATGCAGGAGCTCATCCGGCACGTCGACCCCGAGCACCGCACGCTCGGGCGCTTCTTCCACGAGGAGATCGCGGTGCCGCTCGGCATCGAGTTCTACATCGGTCTGCCGTCCGCGATCCCCGACGAGCGCCTCGCCACGGTCAAGACGCTCTCCATCGCACGTGGGCTCCTGGCGTTGCCCAGGACACCTCCTGCCATGCTGAAGAAGTACTTCCAACCGCGGTCGATGATCCGCAAATCGTTCCTCTTCTCGGATCTGTCCTGGAACGATCGGCGCACGCTCGAAGTGGAGCTGCCCGCCGGCAACGGTGTGGGCACGGCTCGCGCTATCGCGCGCGCCTATTCCGCTTTCGCCGAGGGCGGCGCCGAGCTCGGCCTCACGCCCGAGACGTTCGCCCGCATCACCGCATTGCCCCCGACCGATCATCCCGAGGACGAAGTGCTCGGCATCCCGACGTACTTCTCCCTCGGCTTCCTGCGACCCGGGCCGACGGTCTGGTTCGGCTCGAGCCCGCGCTCCTTCTGTGCACCGGGCGCCGGCGGCTCGTTTGCGTTCGCCGATCCGGACGCCCACCTCGGGTACGCCTACGTCATGAACAAGCTCGACTTCTACTACAACGATGATCCGCGGGAGAAGCCTCTGCGCGATGCGGTGTACCGCTCTATCCGCCGGGGCGAGCCGAGCTCGTCTCGGTCGAGTCGGGCTGGAACCGCTGCACGAGAGCTTGTGTACGAGGGCGGTCAGACAGGAGGCGTCCGATGACACCGAGAGTGCAAGGCGCAACGAGGCGCATCCGCGTTGTTGCGGCGCTTCTGATTGTCGGGTTGGCCGCGGGACCCGCGGCGTCGCATCTCTACTGGCTGCTGGGCGGCACCTGGGGGCTCTATACCAGCGGCGTCCGCGACGATGTGGCGACGACGGGCACGCGCGTTGTCGCTGCCGTGGTGCTACTGCTACTCATCGCGGCGGTGTTGGTCGTCCTGGCGCGGGTCGGGTTGTGGCAGCAGGCGTTTGTCTCCGACCGGATGATTCGGTTCTTCGCTTGGGCGTTGGCGGCGGTCTTCGTGGCCGAGACGCTGGCAGCCTTCACCTGGAGTAGGGGTGAGGAGTTGTGGTGGATGTACGGGCCGGTCTCGCTCGTGATCGCAGTGCTCGCGCTCGTCGTGGCGGGCTCGGCCGGCGCGTGGCCGCGTGTTCACCGGCCACACCGGACGCGGCCGTCGCACTGAAGGACGCAGCAGGAGCAGGCGCCCAGGAGAGCACGCCGGCAGCTCGCGGCAGCAGCGTCGTGAGGGCGAGCGCGTCCGCGTCCGCGCGCTGCGGTCTCGTCATGCAAGCCACGGGCCCGAACGCCCGGTCGCTGCGGCGATCGCAGCCGCGGTTACGTAGTTAGGCGCAGCTGGAATCCGGGGTCGTGCCGATGTGAACGGAGCCGGGGCGGAGGAGACTGGCTACGGATTCGTAAACGCTCGGCGTCTCCGGAAGAGGGAGATATGGCGACACGGGTGCGAACTGTTGCGATCGCTCCGCAGACCGAGACGGTCTCCGAGGGCGCGGTGGTGCGTGCGGAGCATCTCAGCAAGCGCTTCGGCGACCTTCGTGCAGTGGACGACCTGTCCTTTTCGCTCGAGCGTGGGACGGTGACCGGGTTCCTCGGGCCGAATGGCGCCGGGAAGACGACGACGCTGCGGATGCTGCTCCATCTCGTCGAGCCGACCTCCGGCCGCGCGCTCGTTTTCGGCCGCCGCTACCAGGATCTCGATCGGCCGGCGGCACGGGTAGGAGCGGTGCTCGAGGCGGCGGATTTCCATCCCGGCCGTTCGGGGCGAGACCATCTCTTCGCGCTCGCACTCGCGCTCGGGCGCGACGCCGACGGCGGGCATTGGTTCCTCGAACGTGAACGGGCCGCAGCGAGGCGCGTCGACGCGGTGCTCGATCTGGTCGAGCTAGCCAGCGCCGGTCGCCGCCGTGTCGGTAGCTATTCGCTCGGGATGCGGCAACGGCTTGGACTCGCTGCCGCGCTGCTCGGCGACCCTGAGTTGTTGATCCTCGACGAGCCCGCGAACGGCCTCGATCCGGAGGGCGTACGCTGGCTCCGGGACTTCCTGCGCAGCTTCGCCGCCGCCGGCAAGACAGTCCTTGTCTCCAGCCACGTACTCGCCGAGGTCGCGCAGACGGTCGACGACGTCATCATCATCAACAATGGTCGGCTTGTCACGATCTCGCCCCTCGCGGATCTAACCGCCAGGCGCAGCGGCGCCGTCCGCGTCCGCGCCCCCGGCGCGCACAGGCTGCAGGCGACGCTCGAAGTCCAAGGGTTGCGAGCGACGCTGCTCGACGGCGGTGAGTTGCTGGTGGAGGGGGCGCCGGCCGCCCGCGTCGGTGAGATTGCCTTCCATGCCGGCGTGCCGCTGCACGAACTCGTGTCGGAGTCGTCGAGCCTCGAAGACATCTTCCTCGAGCTGACCACAGGTGATCCGTCATGACCGACCAGCTACTCGCAGAACTGCGCAAGATGCGCTCCACCCGCACCAACCTCGGCCTGCTCGCGGGGATGGTCGCACTCATCCTGCTGACCGTGCTGCTCAACGGATTCATCCTGAAGCCCCACGAGCTCGCAACGCACGACAACCAGCACATGCTCCTTTCGGCGGGAACTTCGGCGGCGCTCTTCGCCGCGCTGATCGGCGTGATGGCGATCACGAGCGAATTCCGCCACGGCACCATCCGCCCAACGTTTGTCGTCACGCCGCACCGGACGCGAGTCATGGCAGCGAAGGTCATCACGAGCCTTTTCATGGGCGTCCTGTTCGGCCTCGCTGCGATCGGCCTCTCGTTCGGCGTCGGCTACGCGATCCTCAGCATTCGAGGCATCCCGCTCGAGCTGACGACCAGCCACGTAATCTGGCTTCTCGTGGGCACGCCGGCCATGACGGCGGCGTGGGCCGCACTCGGCGTTGGCCTCGGCGCCATCGTGCGAAACCAGGTCTTCGCCGTCATCGGCCTCATCGTCTGGGCAATGGTCGTGGACAACCTCTTGCGCGGACTCATCCCGTCGATCGGCGGCTACACACCGGTCGGCGCCAGCGCTGCACTCGTCGCCGATCCCACCGACTACGTCCTTGCGGCTGCCGCGGGCGCACTGCTCCTAATCGGCTACGTCGCCGCCTGCGTCGCCGGCGGCGCCTTCGCCGTCGCCCGCCGCGACGTCACGTAGCGACGCCGGACATCCGGAATACGGTCTCTTTCGTAGCCGCCGCTCGACCAGCTTCTTTGCCTCGGCGGCCCAGAGGACGACGCTGGCGAGCCCGAGGCAGATCAGCCACTCGTCGAGCCCGAGGGGCGCGGTGTGGAACGCGTCGTTCAGGAACGGCAGCTGCACGACCGCGACCTGGAGCAGCGCCGAGAGCGCGATCGCGCCCCACAGCCACCGGTTGGTGAACAGCCCGCGGAAGGCACTCGTACGATCGGACCGGGCGTTGAAGCAGTTGAAGAGCTGGGCGAGGACGAGGGTCGTGAAGGCCATCGTGCGCGCCTCGGCGACGCTTCCGGAGCCGCCGACGATCCCACCCGGGAGGCGCAGGTCGAGCGCGAGCAGCGTGACGACCGCCATCACGGCACCGACCCAGAGAATCCCGACCCACATCTCGGCGTCGATCACCCGGTCGGTCAGTCGGCGTGGCTGCCTGCGCATTACGTCCTCGGGAGGCGCGTCCATGCCGAGCGCCAGCGCCGGCGCACCGTCGGTCAGGAGGTTGATCCAGAGGATTTGGGTCGCGAGCAGCGGCACCGCGATCGCCTCGCCGGTGTCCTCCAAGCCGAGCGCGCCCGCGAACACGACGCCGAAGAACATCGTCAGCACCTCGCCCATGTTCGACGAGAGCAGGAAGCGCAAGAACTTGCGGATGTTCGCGAAGATGCCGCGGCCCTCGCGGATCGCGCTCACGATCGTGGCGAAGTTGTCGTCGGCGAGGATCATGTCCGCCGCCTCGCTGGCAACGTCGGTGCCCGCGATCCCCATCGCGACGCCGATGTCCGCCGCCTTGAGCGCGGGCGCGTCGTTCACCCCGTCACCCGTCATCGCGACGATCCGCCCGTCCGCATGGAGCGCGTCGACGATCCGCAGCTTGTGCTCCGGCGAGACACGGGCGTAGACCGAGGCGTCCCGCACCAGCCCGACCCGCGCCTCGTCGTCGATCGTCTCGAGCTCGCCGCCGGAGACGACGGGAGAGTTGGTCGGCGCGATGTCGAGGTCGGCCGCGATCCGCGCTGCGGTGCGCGGATGGTCGCCCGTGATCATGAGGACGCGCACGCCTGCCGCGTGCGCGTCGGCGATCGCGGCTCTCGCCTCCGGCCGCGGCGGGTCGATGATCCCGACCAGGCCGAGGTAGACGAGCTCCTGCTCCACCGACTCGTCCGCCGGCGGCCGCACGTCGGCCGAAAGCGGCCGGTACGCGACCGCGAGCGGCCGCAGCGCCAGGTCGCCGAGTCGCTCGACCGCCGCGAGGATCCCGGCGCGGCGCTCGTCGGTGAGTGACCGCGTCCGGCCTGCAACCCGTTCCTGCGTGCACCGCGCGAGCAGCACGTCGGGTGCGCCCTTGGTGAAGACCGCGATCCGGGGCTCGCCCTCGAGCGCGGCGTGCACCGTGCTCATCAGCTTGCGCTCAGAGGTAAAGGGGATCTCCCCAACGCGCTCAAAGCGCGCGCGGCGCGACGCGGCCAGCCCCTCGACCTTCGCCTCCGCCACGAGGAAGGCCGCTTCCGTCGGGTCGCCCTGAATCGTCCACTCGCCCTCCTCCTCCCGCAGCACAGCGTCGTTCGCCAAGCTCCCGCCGGCGAGCACCGCGCTCACCTCGGCGAGCAGGACCGGGTCCTCGAGCGGCCGGCCGTCGACGCGCAGCTCGCCCTCGGGCCGGTACCCGCTGCCGGTGACATCGACCTCGCCCGAGCCGGTCACGACCTTCTGCACTGTCATCTCGCTCTTCGTCAGCGTCCCGGTCTTGTCCGAGCAGATCACCGACGCGGAGCCGAGCGTCTCCACCGACGACAGCCGCTTCACGATCGCTCGCTGCCGCGCCATCCGCTGCACGCCGAACGCGAGCACCACCGAGAGCACCGCGGGCAGCCCTTCTGGGACCGCGGCGACGGCCAGCGCGACCCCGACGAGCAACACCGAGACGACGTCGGAGGCAGTGCCGATGTCGGCGGTGAGCAGGATCGCCGTCACCACGACGACCGCGATCGCGATCACCGCGACGCCGAGCATGCGCCCGATCCGGTCGACCTCACGTTGGAGCGGCGTGCGCGGCTCGCGCGTGCGGCCGAGCAGACGCGCGACATTCCCCATCTCTGTCGACATCGCGGTCGCAGTCACGACCGCACGCCCACGACCGCGCGCAACGGCGGTACCGCTGAAGACCATGTTCACGCGGTCGCCGAGCTCAACCGCGCCATCGAGCGGCGCGATGTCCTTCAGCACTGGCTCGCTCTCCCCCGTCAACGACGCCTCGGCGACGGTCAGCGAGCTGGCCTCGAGCAGACGACCGTCCGCCGCAACCGCGTCACCCTCCGCGAGCACCAGGACATCGCCGGGGACCACCTCAGCCGCGGGGATCCGCTCCTCACGCCCGTCACGAAGCACGCCGGCCGTCGCCGCGGTCAGTCGCTGCAACGCAGCTACCGCCTGCTCGGCACGCGCCTCCTGCAGGTAGCCGAGTGCGGCATTCGCGAGAACGATCGCAGCGATCACGATCGCGTCGTACGGCGCAGCCTCGCCACCCTCCAGCACCCAGGCGACCAGCGAGACCACGACCGCCGCAAGCAGCAGGTAGATCAGCGGATTGGCGAACTGCCGGAGGAGCTTCCGCCACTCCGGCACCGGCCTTTCCTCCTCCAGCCTGTTCGGCCCGAAGCGCGCGAACCGCGCGGCAGCCTCGAACGAGCTGAGTCCATCCGTGACGTCGACGCCGAGCGCCGCCGCCACCTGGCGGCCGTCTTGGCACCAGGAGTCCTCGGCCACGGCGCCCACCGTCGCGGCAGCGAGATCGGTCCCTTGCGTGACACTCACGTTGCCTGGTCGGAGCGTCGCACAAAGGCTTCAGGAGTCGCATCGGCACCGAGTGGGGCCGCGAGGCGCAACGACACCGGTAGCAACCGCGGCAGCGAAGCCGATCGCATCGAGAAGACGACGACGATATGTGTCGTAGCTGCTGAGGTTGCGAACCCGGTCGATGTCGACCACTTCCGCCGAGGGACGCGCCGCCGGCCGCCGGCGGGCGTTCGAAGCGCCCGCAGGCGCGGCGGTTGCCACACAGTCAAGGCTGGGCGATTGGTTCGGACGACGCTGCTCCCGCCGCCGTGGGGAGGTCGCCTGGACGGCTCGGAACGCCGGCGTCATGTCCAGGGTCGCCGAACGAGACATGCAGGACTCGGCGACCGTCTCGCTCGAGCATGCCGATAGCCTTTGAGGCTGCGGCGGCGGCGTCGACGGCCTCGATCGTCAAGTCGACCGTCTCGTGCGGCGCCACGACGACGCGCAGCAGATGCGTTCTGCCAGCGGGCCGGATGCGTGCCAGGACGGGCTGAAGCACCACGAGGAGTGCATTCAGGACGAGGAGCGCGCCGAAGACTCGCCCGAAGCTCTCCGAGTCGATCTCTGCCCAGATGACAACGGTGAGCATCGTTGCGAGCAAGATCACGAGGCTCGAGGAGGCGGCGAAGAGCCAGCGCACCGATCGGGGGTCGCGCTCACTTCTCCGCAGCGCAAGCGCCGCGGTTTGCACCGACGCGACCAACCAGCCGTTCACGGTGCCGAGTGCCTTGCCGAACGCCTCTCCCGGCTCGTCGGTCCAGATCCCCACGATCGCGAGAGCCGCGGCGGCGGCGGTGAGTGCGAGCACCACGGCAGCAAGGGCCGGCAAGCGGCGTCGGTCGCGAAGGATTGCGGCCGGCAGGGCGAGCAGGCTGTACCCGGCCAAGACCGCCGTCGTTGCGAGGATACGACCCTCGGTCTCGCCGAAGTCGCCGAAGAGGAGGATGCCGATCGCAAGCGCGGCTGCGCCCGTGAGCAGGGCCGCCACTGCGAGCAGCACGAGCCGCCCGCCGCTCGTCGGCGTCATTCCCATGCCCACTTCACCCTCAGTGGCGACACACAGTCGGCTCGGCGGGCACGTACACGACCACACGTCGGATCAGCGCAGCCGAGCAGTTGCCAGGTGAGCAGCAAGGGCGGGATCATGCGTAGCGGAGCGCGTCGCCGGGCCGGAAGCGGACGGCGCGGCGGATCGGGAGCAGCATGATCAGGAGCGCGAGGGCGACCGATCCGAGGAGGGCGAGAGCGACGTTCCAGGCCGGGAACACGACGTCGATGCGCACGCCGACGACCTCCCAGACCAGCCAGACGAGCAAGCGGTCGAGTGCGTAGCCGATCGGGATGCCGAGCAGCCAGCCGGCGAGCGCGAGCACGACGCCCTCGGTCGCGAAGATCCGCCGGACGTCACGCGCCCGCGCGCCGATGCAGCGGAGGACGCCGATCTCGCGGGTGCGCTCGAGGATGCTCATCGTGATCGCGTTCGCGAGCGCGACCATGCTGATCGCCACGATCAGGAGCCCGAACACGGCGATCGTTGTCGTGATCGTCTGATTGTCTGCGACGTCGCTTTGCTCTTCGACGTAGGTGAGCTCGCCGCCCATTTGGTAGCCGAGCGCGTTGAGCCTGTCCTCGAGGCGGGTGAACGTCCGGTCGACGATTGCATGCTCGGGCGACGTCGTCTTGATCCAGTACGTGCTCACCCCCGTCGGCTCGTGCAGCACCGAGCGAAGCGTCGTGAGCGGGACGAACAGCACGGTGCCGTCCTCCTGCAAGTTGTCTGCGATCCCGACGATGCGGAAGCGGGCGGCCCCGCCCGCGGTCTCGAGCGTCACGCGGTCGCCGACCTGCGTGCCGGTGCGCTCAGCAAGATTGCGCTCAATCACAACGACCCGGTCGCGTGCCTGCTCCTCGGCCGCCGTGAACCAGCGCCCGTCGGTCGTGTTCAGGCGGATGAGCGGCTCGCGCACCACGCCCCAGACGAACGCCTCTTCGCCGGCGAGCTCGACGTCGTTGACGAGAGCCGGCTGCGCCGCGTCGACTCCTTGGGTCGAGCGGATGACCTGGGCGGCTTGCTCGCCGAACGGCTTGCCTCCGCCAGTCCAGATGCGGATCTCCTCGATGTGCTCGCCCCAGGCGGCGCGGGTGGACTTGGTCGCCGACGCCGCCAGCCCCGTGATCGCGAGCAGGTTGCCGACGGCGAGCGCGACGACGAGGGCCGTCGCGAGCGTCCGCCGCTTGCGTCGGCCGACCCCGCGCAGGCCGATCTGCATCGTCCGCGGCAGGAAGCGCACACGGCGCAGGAGCCGGTCGCCAGCGTCCTGGCTGCCCACCGCGGAGCCGGTCGACTCGAGCGCCTCCCGCAGATCGACTCGGGTGCCGCGCCGGATTGCGGGCAGCGCGGCGAGAGCCGGGCCGAGCACCCCGATCAGGGCCGTGACGGCGAGCACGGTCAGGTCGAGGCCAAAGCCGACGTCGATCGCGAAGAACGTCGAGCCGAAGAACCAGGCGAGCAGATTCGAGAACAGGATGCCGAGCGCGATTCCCACGAGCGTCCCCATCGCGCCGAGCAGCAGGGCGGTCTTGAGGTACACGAGCGCGACCTGCCGGCGGCGGGCTCCGACGGCACGCATGATCCCGATCTCGCCCGTCTGCTCGGAGACGAGCGTCGTCATCGTGTTGGAAATGAGCACCAGCGCCGAGAGGATCGCGAGCAGCGTGATCACGCCGAAGAAGTCGACGAACAAGTCGGAGTCCTCCTTGCCAGGCCAGTCACCGGGCGCGCGCACCTCGGGCAGGCCCGAGAAGCCGGTGAAGCCGGGCAGAGCCGTGAGCGACTCCCTCACCGCCTGGAGCGTGCTCGCGGTCGCACTCGTGTCCCGGAGTCGGAAAGCGAGCTCGCTGTACCCCGGCTCGCCGCTCAGCGCGGCGACCGTCTCCGCGCTCGCGTAGAGGACGACAACATCGTCGTCCCCGACCAGCCGGCCGCCGCCGAGGTTCCGGGCCTCGCCGCTGATCCGGAGCCTCCCCTCCGCACCGCTCGGGCCGACGACGCGAGCGACGTCGCCGGTGCGACCCTCGTACATGCCCTGGTTCGCGTCCTGCACGTCGACGAGGACCTCACCGGGGCCGGGCGCGGTGCCGGAGGTTACGCGGACGACGTCGACCTTCTGGCGGGTGAAGTCGCGGACGCCGATCAGCATGGCCGGGGCGCGGCGCTCGCCGACATACACCCGCGTCTGGACGCCGCTTCGGGCCTCCACTGCCTCGACGTTGGGAAGTGCTTCGAGCGAGGCGAGCTGTGCAACGGAGAGGGGCAGTGGTCTCGTCGAAACCGTCAGGTGCGCCAGCCGTTCGGCGCGTACCTCCGACTGCATCGAGCGGTCGATCAGCTCGGGCACCGCGAAGATCGAAACGCTCGCCACGGCGAGCGCCAGCGTCATGATCGAGAAGAGCGCCCGCGCCTTCCGTCGCGTCAGGTCGGTGACCGACTTGCGCAGCAGCGCAGACACCGTCGTGCCACCTCAGCCGGCGACGACGACGCCGTCGCGGATGGTGACGACGCGGCTCGCGCGCCGCGCGAGCTCGCGGTCGTGGGTCACGTACAGAACGGTCTTTCCTTCGCCGTGAAGCCGTGCGAGCAACTCGAACATCTCCTCGGCGGTGACGGTGTCGAGGTTGCCGGTCGGCTCGTCGCCCACGATCAGCTTCGGATCGGCGGCGAGCGAGCGCGCGATCGCGACCCGCTGCTGCTCGCCCCCCGAGAGCTCGGCGGGCAGGTGGTCAAGCTTGTCGCCGAGCCCGACCAGCTCGAGGTTGTGCCGCGCACGCGCGAAGCGCTCGCGCTTTGAACCGCGCCGGGCGAAGTCGAGCGGTAGGACCGCGTTCTCGAGCGCCGAGAGCGTCGGCAAAAGCTGGAAGAACTGGAAGATGATCCCGACGTTCGCGCCGCGCCAGACGGCGAGCTGCTCCTCGCTCATCTCGTCCAGGCGCTGCCCATCGACTGTGACCGCCCCGGCCGTCGGCCGGTCGATCCCGGTGACCAGGTTCAGGATCGTCGTCTTGCCGCTCCCCGAGGGGCCGACGAGCGCCACCATCTCGCCCGTCCTGATGGAAAGGTCGACGCCACGCAACGCGCGGTAGTCGAGCTTGCCCATCCGGTACACCTTCTCGACGCCGGCGAGCTCGATCAGCGCCGTAGGCCTCGTCGGTGCCGGGCCAACTCGCTCGATCGGCGCTCTCGCCTGATCCTCAGCAATCGTCACGGTGGGCACAGGACTGCACCTCTGTAGAGAGCGACTCGAGCTTCCCACGACCCCTGCGCTCCGCCATCGGGAGGGCCACTCATTCACTTACGGCCAACTACGGACGTGACCGCGACCTGCGTCCCACCCTTTTCCTCCCGAGTGCTCGCAACCGGTACCCGGCGACGGAGAACTACGGATCAACGACAGCGAATTCCGTGATGACGGCCAACTCTCTGCGGGTGATGCTCGCGCAAACGACGGGAGCACCATGGCCGCAATCGAGCCACGCGGAGCGGTGACATCCGCTCCGATGATCACCCGGAGTCGGCGGACGGCGCACTTCCTGCGGCACTACCTCGAGATGTGTGCACCCATGTGCATCGGCTTCGCCGTCGGCGACCTCATCTATTTCTGGGCGGCAGAGCAGCAGGGCTACTCGGAGCCGTTCACGCAGCTACCGGAGCTGTCGGTGCTCGTGGTGACGCTCGCGATGACGGCCCCGATGACGGCGTGGATGCTCTTCCGCGGCATGTCCCCGAGGGCGACCGCGGAGATGTCGGCCGTGATGCCCGTGCTGGCGATCGTCCTGCTCGGCCTCGGCTGGCTCGCGATCGTTCCGGAGGGCGATCTCGCGCCGCTCCAGCACGGGCTGATGATGCCCGCGATGCTCCTCCCGATGCTCTACCGGCTCGACCTCTATGCAGGGCGGTCGGGCGGGCATCACGGGCAACGGGGGCACTGAGTCCGATCGCCGCTTCTGCCCCAACCACCGGCATCGACCTGTACTGGCTGCCGCTCGGGGCCGGAGGCCACTCTGTGCGCATGAACGGAAGGGTCTTCGAATGGTTCGCCGCGCGGCTCGATCACCGGGACCGTTGCGACCTCTACCACTCGGCGCTCCAGGTTTGCGTTCCCGAGGCCAGGTTCGTTGTCGAGCAGGCGCCGGTATGGCGAGAGGGAGAGGAGCGTGGCGTCGTCGCCGAAGGTGCGGTCGGCGTTCGAGCGTTCGATCGCCTCCCGCTGTTCCGATACGAGATCCGATGCTGGCGTGAGGGCTCGATCCCCGATGTCGACGAAGCGGTCCAGAGCCCGCAGCGCCTCAGCGACGATCCCGCCTGCGCGCGTCGCCTGCTCGAGCTGGTGCCGGAGGTACCGACGCCCGTCTGGGGCCGCGACGAGCTGCGCGCAGGTGAGATGTGGAACTCGAACTCGACGATCTCGTGGCTCATCGCGCGGAGCGGGCTCGACGTCGAGTCACTCGCACCTCCGCGCGGTGGAAGAGCTCCTGGTTGGAATGCCGGGATCGTGATCGCGCGCCGTCAGGAGGCTTACGCGGCCGCGAAAACCTCGCCTGGCTTCGGCACACGACCACACGCTCCGGCCATGGGCCAGCTCGCGCTGAACCCTTCGCCGAAACCCCCGAAACAAGCCAAGACTGCGTTATCGTCGTCACGGCGATGAAGCATGTCGTGATCCTTGGTGCAGGCTTCGCGGGTCTGGAACTGGCGACGCGGCTCTCCGAATCCCTCGCCGGCGACGTGCGCGTCACGCTGCTCGACCAGAACGACTCGTTCACCTTCGGGTTCTCGAAGCTGGACATCTTGTTCGGCCGGAAATCGACTGCGGACGTCCTGCTGCAGTACCGCGACATCGCCAAGGAGGGAGTCGAATTCCGACAAGAGCGGGTGGTCTCGATCGACCCGGAGAAACGGCAGGTGGTCACAGACGCAGCCTCGTACGACGCCGACATCCTCGTCGTCGCGTTGGGGGCGGACTACGACTTCGCGGCCACGCCAGGATTCGCAGAGGGCGGCGTCGAGTACTACTCGATCGCTGGAGCGGAGCGCATGCGCGACGTGCTCTCGAATTTCCATTCGGGGAAAGTCCTGATCGGGATCCTCGGCCACCCATTCAAGTGCCCGCCCGCGCCGTTCGAGGGTGCGCTCCTGCTTCACGATCACTTCGTCGGGCGCGGCGTCAGGGATTCGACCGAGATTCGTATCGTCGGCCCGATGGCGGCTCCGGTTCCGATCACGAAAGAGCTCTCCCAAAGCATTCTCGGCGCCTTGACAGAGCAAGGCATCGAGTACGTGCCCAACCAGCATGTCGTGGAGGTCGACACGCAGAACAACGTGGCGCGGCTCGCGAGCGGCGGAAGCATCCCTTACGACCTGTTCGTCGGGATCCCGGTGCACCGTGTGCCTCATGTGGTGGAGAGCTCTGGGCTCGCGGTCGACGGCTGGGTGCCGGTGGAGAAGACCAACCTGGCGACCCGCTTCCCGGGCGTCTACGCCGTGGGAGACCTCACCGGTCTGCCAATGGCGAAGGCCGGTGTGTTCGCGGAGGCCGCCGCTCGTGTCGTGGCCGACGACATCGCCGCGCGACTCCGCGGCGACGTGCTCCAGCACCCCTACGAAGGCGCGGGCAGCTGCTACATCGAGTTCGGCGGCGGGATGGTCGGAAAGGTCGAGGCCAACTTCTTCGGCGGACCAACGCCGACGGCTCGGCTCGTTGGGCCTTCACGAGAGCTCGCGGCGGACAAGGTGGCGTTCGCGTCGACACGGCGAGAGCGCTGGTTCGAGTCATGATCGAGTCGAACCTCTGCAAGAGGGCCGCAAACCAGGGCTCTCGCTTTCGAGTTAACTAGCAACATGGGCAACGTCCGTTTCGAGATCTCGATGTCCCTGGACGGCTACGTCGCCGGCCCCGACCAGAGCGAGGAGAACCCGCTCGGAAAGGGCGGCGAGCGGCTCCACGACTGGGTGGTCGAACTCGAAGCGTGGCGCAAGTCCCACGGCCATCCCGGCGGTGTGGTGAACGAGAGCACGCCCGTCGTCGAGGAGCAGATCGCGAACGTCGGCGCGGGACTGATGGGCCGCAACATGTTCGGCCCGGTCGGCGGTGGTGACTGGGGCGACGGCTCCTGGCAGGGATGGTGGGGAGACGAACCGCCGTTCCACTATCCCGTGTTCGTGCTCACCCACCACGAGCGCGAGCCGCTCGAGCTCTCGGACACGACCTTCACCTTCGTCACCGATGGGATCGAGTCCGCCCTCGATCAGGCGAAGGAGGCGGCCGGCGACCAGGACGTGAAGCTCAGCGGTGGAGCGAACATCGCGCAGCAGTACCTCGCCGCCGGCCTCATCGACGAGCTGGAGCTGCACGTCGTGCCCGTCCTGCTGGGTAGTGGAGAGCGCCTGTTGGATGACGTCGGCGACCTGAAGCTGGAGCAGGTCCGCGCGGTCGAGGCGCCCGGCGTCACCCATCTCAAGTACCGCGTCGTCAAGTAACCACGGCTGCGCGAGGATGGCGCGGGCGATGGTCTCCCAGTCGGCTCGCTCGACTCCGTGTCCGGTTCCCTCGAGCGTGAGCAGCCGTGCACCGGGGATCTCCCGGGCCAGCGCCTCTCCGTGCTCGAGCGGGAACATCGGATCCGCCGTGCCGTGGATCACCAGACGTGGGGACGGCGATCGTGGACAGCGGCTCGCGCGGCAGCTCGCCCTCCGCGGCCAGGCCGTGGTTCTCGGAGGCGGCGATGTTGTGTGCGCGCTCGACGTCGCGGCGGACAAGCTCGTGGATCGCAGCCTCGTCGAACGGGCGCGTGTCCCCTGAGAGCACGCGCGCGTAGTCCACCAGATACTCGATCACCGAACTCTCGTCCGACCAGTCCACGGTCGCGCTCGTCACGAACCGCTGGTACTGCTCCGTCGCCGACGGGAGACCACGCTCGCCCGGTGTCGCGGGCGACGTGCTGATGAGGACGAGCGAGAGGACGCGATCGGGGTAGCCGAGTGCGAGCAACTGCGCGAAGGCACCGCCGGCCGAGACGCCGACCACGTGCGCAGCCGGGATCCCGTACGCGTCGAGGACGCCGACAGCGTCGGCGATCAGGTCGGCGCTGGTGTACTCCGGGCGCCCCGGCTCATACGTGACCGAGCGGCCGGTGTCCCGGTGGTCGTAGCGGATCACGAAGCGCCCTCCCTCGGCCAGCAGCCGGCAGAAGCCTTCCTCCCACCAGAGCATCGATGCGCCGATGCCCATGATCAGGAGGATGGGCGGGTCGGCGGGGCGGCCGAAGGACTCCGTGCAGAGCTCGACGCCGTTTGCTTCGATCATGCGCTCGGCCGCCTTCACGGCCTTATCGCTTCGCAGGCAGGGAGCGAGCGTACGTCGTCCCGAGCTCGACCCATCTGGCGAGCTCACGCTTCCCTTTGACGTCCTTCGTGTCGAGGCGCAGCCAGCCCTGCAGCTTGCGGCCGCGCATCTCGACGAGGCGCGCCTTCGTCTCGGCGACGAGCGAGTCGGAGCTCGCCGGGTCGACGCGGACCATCAGCCCGCCTTGCCCGCTCGCGGCCACCGCCATGTTGCCGCCGATCAGAAAGGCCAGGCCGCCGAACATCTTCTTCTCGGTCAGCCCGGCTTCGCCGGCAACCAGTGCGCGAATGCGATCCGCCAGATCCTCGTCGTAGGCCATCTAGAGCGTCACCTGCTCGCGCCGGTCGACGCCCGACCCGCGCTCGGGGTCTCGGCCGCGGATGAGGACGAAGTGCTCCGACGCGGTCGCCCGATAGAGACGAAAGAGTGACGGCGGCTGCACGTCACTCAGTTCCCACGCGCGTGCGATGCCCTGCTGGGAAATGCGATCGAACACCTCGACGCCGCGCTCGAGCTCGTCGCCGGTGAGCTCCTCGGCCCGACCGCTCATGTAGACGGCCTCCGCGGTGCCCGGCGCCGCCGAGGAGTCGTAGATCGCGATCGCGACCTCCGGTCGGGCCGCGAGGTTCCGCGAGTGCCTCGCCTCCGGCGAGGAGACCCAGTGGAATTGCCGGTAGTCCTCCGACGCGAACCACACGGGCGAGACCCAGGGGTGGCCGTCCTCGTCGGCCGTTCCGAGCGCCAGGTAGCTGTTCGCGTCGATGACCCTTCTTGCGAGGTCGCTGAGCTCGTCCTTTGGCACGTCGCTCAATACCTACCGCACGGCGGTGGACTTGTGCATGACCCACCCGAGCCCGGCGTCGGGCTGCGTCGGGAGACTGCGCAGGTCCCGCAAGCCCGCTCGCAGTTCTTCCTGGTCGGTGCCCGGCAGTTGGGCGAGCGCAGGGAGCGCGCTCTCGATCACGTCAGCGGCATAGCGCGCCTGGCCCGAGAGTTCGTCGTCCCGCCACCAGAACGGCCGCTCGCCCTCGTCGACCGCACGAAATCCGGCTTCGCGGAGCCAGCCCGGGAGCCGCGTGCCGGCGTCGCTCCAACCCGAGGCCGCCATGCCCTGCACCATCGCGCGAAAGAGCGCCTCGAGCGCAGGCGTGGACGGCTCCGCACGGCAGGTCGAATAGTCGACCTCGATCGCAGTGATCCGCCCCTCGGGAACGAGCACACGCCTCGCCTCGCGCAGCGCTGCCGGCGGATCGGTGACGTGCTCGAGCAGCCACATCATCCAGACATGGTCGAACGATCCATCCTCGAACGGGAGCGCGAGCGCATCGGCCTGACGCAACGCTGCCTCGACGCCGACCCGTTCGAGGTGGTCACGGGCGAAGTCGAGTTGCTTCTCTTCGATGTCGACACCGAACAACTCGACACCCGGGTACTCCTGTCCGAGCACCGCCAGAACTGCGCCGACGCCGCAGCCGACCTCGAGCAGACGCGTTCCCGGCTCGAGCCTGGTGCCATGGGTGATCAGCCGGTGGCGCCAGTGCTCGGCCTGCTCCACGAGCCGCTCCTGCTCCGGCGTCCCGTAACCGTGGACGTAGTCAGTCATCGCTAGCCAAGAGACGCGATCACCCTAGTGCTCCGAGCCGACCTGCAGCTAGGATCGAGCCGAGCGGGCCCGGAGGAAAGCGCGATGGCAGCGGTCGACTACTTCATCAAGTTCGACGGCATCAAGGGCGAGAGCGCCGATGCCAAGCACAAGGATGAGATCGACGTCGAGTCGTGGAGTTGGGGCGAGACCCACGCCACCGGCGGCCCGTCGGGGCAGCGGCGGCGGAGCCGGCAAGGTCGCGATGCAGGACTTCCAGTTCGTGATGGGCCTGAACCGGGCGAGCGTCGGTCTCATGAAGGCGTGCGCCACGGGGCAGCACATCAAGACGGCCACGCTCTCGGCCCGCAAGGCCGGCAAGGGTCAGCAGGAGTACCTGACGTTCAAGTTTCACGACGTCCTCGTCAGCTCGTTCCAGACGAGCGGGTCCGAGGAAGCGTTCGTCCCGACCGACTCCGTGTCGTTCAACTTCGCCAAGATCGAGGTCGAGTACAAGCCGCAGAAGGCCGACGGCTCCCTGGGGTCGCCCGTCGAGTTCAGGTACGACCTGAAGACGAACAAGACCTTCTAGCGCGACTCGGCCGGAGCGCCCTGCCGTGGAGCCAGTCCGCGCCGTCCCCCCTCCGGGGCGCCCCGACCCTCCGCGCGCGGAGAGCGCGCACGCGACGGTGGAGCTCGCCCGGCTGTTACGGGTCGCCGGCTACGAATCGCACCGAATCCAGGAGCGGCTCGCAACCGGGGACCAGCTGCTCGCCCGCTCGCCCGAGTTGCCGTCCTACCTGCGACGGCTCGGCGACGCGGATGAGCTCGCCGTGCTGCTCCGACTCTTCCTGCTCGGTGTTCCCGTCGAACGCGCGCGGTTCGACGAGCTCGTCGGCGCGCAGCTGCAGGCGAGCCTCGCGGAAGCCGGGCTGCTCGTCCACGATGCCGACGTCGTGCACGGGGCGGCGCGACTCGTCCCTCACGACGAACTGCTGATCGCGTCCGACCACGCGGGTGCGGCAGAAGCGCACGCCGACCATGTGCCGGGCGTGCATCGCCCGTCCGTCGCCCTCGCCCACCTGACCGTTCGCGGCCAAGGCGAGCGTGCCCTCGACCTCTGCACCGGCAACGGGATCCAGGCGATCCTGCTCGCAGCGCACGCCGAGCGCGTCGTCGCGACGGATGTGAACGAGCGGGCGCTCGCCTACGCGGCGTTCAACGCGGCGCTGAACGGCGCCGACAACGTCGAGACGCGTCCCGGCAGCTTCTTCGAGCCGGTCGAAGGCGAGCAGTTCGACCTCGTCGTCGCCAACCCGCCGTACGTCGTCTCGCCCGAGAGCGCGTATCTGTTCAGAGACAGCGGCATGCCAGGTGACGCCGTCTCGGAACACGTCGTGCGGGCCACACCTGCCGCGCTCGCGCCGGGCGGGTTCGCCTGCCTCCTGATCGCGTGGGCGCTCGATCCCGACGACCCTGCCGAGCGTCCGCGAAGTTGGCTGGAAGGCTCGGGGTGCGACGCGTACCTGCTCCACACCTCGACGGACGACCCGATCGAGACCGCGACGGTGTGGAATCGCGATCTCCTCGACCGGCCGGAGGACTACGCCCAGGCGCTCGATCGTTGGCTCGCGTACTACCGCGAGCTCGGGATCGAACAGCTCGGCTATGCCTGCCTCGTGCTTCGCAAGCGAAGCGACGGCCGGGACGGATGGCTGGAGGCGCAGCAGCTGCCGCGCGCGGCGCTTCGCCCCGCGGGGCGGCACGTCAGGAAGCTCTTCGAGACTCGCGACCGCATGTCCGCGGTCGACTCGGACAGCGTGCTCCTCGAGCGGCGACTACGCGTCGTCGACGACGCGGTCGTCACGCAGGACACGCGTTTCGCCGAGGGCCGCTGGCAGGCGGAGAGCTTGACGCTCCGGCTCGAGAACGGGCTGCCCTTCTCCGCGGAGCTCGATGCAACCACGGCTCGATTGATCCGCGAGCTCGACGGCTCGAAGACGCTTCACGAGGCGCTCGCGGCAGTCGTGGACAGCGACGACGCGCACGAGACGGGCCTTGCCCTCGCCCGCCGGATGCTCGAGATCGGGTTTCTCGAGTTCGCCGAGTGACCGAGCTGGTTGCTACGGCCGGGTCAGCCGCGCTCGTCGAGCGCCGACCGGATCGCGTCGTCGAAGCTGGTCCGTCTGCACCGCAGACGAGGTCCCAGATTCGATCGTCGTGCGCGATGGTCGGGACGCGAAGACCCTCCACGAGCGGGCGCGCCACCGCCACGCTCGCGGGCGTGACGAGATGCAGCCACAACGACGAGAGCCACGGCGTCAGGAACGGGACCTCGATCAGGATCGGCCGCTTGCCGCGTAGGCCTGCGACGCGCTCCATCATCGTTCGGTACGTCATCACCTCGGGGCCGCCGAGATCGAAGCTCTGGCCGTCGGCTGCTTCGTTGCCACACACGCCGACGAGGACGCCGAGCACGTCGGAAACCGCGATCGGTTGGGTCTCGACCGAGACCCAGCGCGGGCAGATCATCACGGGCAGGCGCTCGACGAGGGCGAGGATCGTCTCGAACGCCGCGCTCCCGGCGCCGACGATCATTGCGGCGCGCAAGGTCGTCACGGGGACCGGACCAGCGCTCAGGATCGCCGCGGTCTCAGCCCTGCTGCGCAGGTGCGGCGAGAGCTCGGCCGCGCCTTCGCCGAGTCCCCCGAGGTAGACGATCTGCCGTGCGCCCCCCGCCGAGGCACCTTCCACGACCGCGGTTGCGGCAGCGCGGTCGAGCGTCTCGAAGTCGCTGCGCCCGAGCGAGTGGACGAGGTGGTAGACGACTTCGGCCGCGTCGAGCGCGCGACGCATCGCGGCGGTGTCGGTCGCATCGGCCGCTATCCACTCGACCCCGTCCTCGACCGTCGCGGGAGGCTTCCTCGCCACACCGACGACATCGTGCTTGGCCGAAAGCGCCCGCACGAGAGGGCGACCGATCGTGCCGGTCGCTCCGACGACGACAACACGCATCAGCGCGCCTCACGGGCGACCAGCGCCAAGAACCGCGCCGCCACCAGGTCGTGGAGTGCGACTTCGAGCCGCCAGAGCGGTCCGGCCAGCAACGGCGCGAACCCTTCGACCTCGATCGCAGCATGGACACCGTCCGCCCGCCAGGAGATCGTCCCGCCCGGCCGGCTTGCGATCAACCCGCCGAGGATCGCCCGGCGCCCCTGAACGAGCGGGCCGAAGCGCAAGAAGACCGGCCAGAGACCGAGCAGGCGGACAGCGTCTCCCGAAAACCGCGCCGAACCCAACGTGACGCGCCGAATCGCCTCCCAGTACAACTGTTCGAGCCGCAGTGCTTCGAGCGCGACCCCTACCGGCGCGCGCTGCGTCGAGTCGATCGTCCCGTCTTCGTGCTTGACGCTCACGCTTTCCATCGGCGAAAGACGCTACCGCCAGATGTCGACCACGCCGATGAGTCCTGGCGTCTCGGACGGTCTGATGTACGAGACTGCTCCCAACGAAGAGGTGACTCATGACCAAGGTTGTCGCAGCGATCACAACGTCCGTCGACGGCTACATCGCAGGTCCGGAGGACGGCCCAGGGAAGGGGCTCGGCGAGGGCGGCGAGCGACTGCATTACTGGGTGTTCGGCGGGCCGTGGACCTACGACACCGAGCCGAAGGGCGAGCCGACCGGCGAGGATGCCGCCTGGTTGGAGGAGGCGATCACCAGGGTCGGTGCTGTCGTCGGTGGCCGGGGGACGTACGAGGCGGCCGGGCACTGGGGCGACGAGAACCCGTGGGGGCTCCCGTTCTTCATCGTCACGCACCGCCCGGAGGAGGAGCCGGAGGGTGGCGCGTTCACGTTCGTGTCGGGCGTGGAGGAGGCTGTCGAGCAAGCGCGGGCAGCAGCCGGCGAAAAGGACGTCAGCGTCATGGGCGGAGCCGACGTGATCCGACAAACCCTCGATGCCGGGCTCGTCGACGAGCTCACGATCATCGTCGCGCCGGTCGTCCTCGGCGGCGGCAAGCGACTGTTCGAGGGGTTCTCGAGCTCGCTGGACCTGGAGCACCTCGGCGTACGTCAATCGACGTGGGCCACGTTCATCGACTACCGGATCAAACGGGCTTGACGGTTCTCGAAGTCGAGACGCCGCACGGCACGGCGAACGCACACCTGCATCCCGTCGACGAGCCTCGCGCGGCGCTCGTCCTCGGCCACGGAGCCGGTGGCGGCGTGACGGCGCCCGACCTCGTGGCCGCGACGGAGGCCGCGCGCTCCGAGGGTCTGAGCGTCGCGCTCGTCGAGCAGCCGTACCGCGTCGCGGGGCGGCGCGCTCCCGCTCCGGCGAAGCAGCTCGACGCTGCGTGGATCGCGGTGGTCGACGAGTTGGCGGCGGGCGCTCTCCGCGGATTGCCGCTCGTCGTCGGCGGGCGGTCGCTGGGAGCGCGCGTGGCCTGCCGCAACATCGAGGCGACAGGCGCCGTCGCTGTGCTCTGCCTCGCGTTTCCGCTTCAACCGCCGCGCGGATCGACGAGCCGGCTGCCGGAGCTCGACGCGGTGCGCGTTCCGATGCTCGTCGTGCAGGGCGCTCGCGACCCGTTCGGGATGCCACCCGCCGGCAAGCGCCGAACGGTCGTCGAGGTCCCTGGCGACCACGGCTTGAAGAAGGATCTCGACGCGGTCGCGCAGGCGGTACGCGCCTGGCTTCCGAACGTCCTCTAGTCCTCGAGCGACTCCTGGATCATCCGCGCCGACGCGTGGATGCAGATGATGTCGAGCTTCCCCGGGCCGAGGTTCTTGAACTTGTGCGGCGTCAGCGGTGTGACGACGACGATGTCGCCCGGCCCGGCGTCGATGTCCACACCGTCCGCCGTCATCCGCACGTTGCCGCTGCGAACGATCCACGTCTCCGAGTAGGGGTGGCGGTGCAGGTCCGGCCCTTCTCCCGGCTCGTTGTTCACGAGGAACATCGAGACGTCGGAGCCGTGGGGCTCCCCTTCGAACGTGACCGTGCCCCGCGGGCTCCGTTGCTGCTCTTCCGGTCGGATCAGATTGAACATCGTTGCTCCTCTCGTCTGGCGTACTCGGCAGCGACGCGCTGGGGAACGACGAACGCCCACGCGTCGACGACGAGCTCGCGCAACTCGGTCGCGTCGAGAGCCGCCATCCGCACGACCGCCCAGTTGTAACGAAGGTCTGACTCGTCCGGCAACCTGAACTTGTCCGGCTCCGCTTCGACGAGCGCGTCGCGCCACTCCTTCGGGAACGCGAAGCCCAGCTCGGTCTCGTCTCGCGAGAACGCCAGGTACACGATCCGCCCGACGCGGAACTTCACCCGGCCGCGAACGAACGCCTCCGTCGAACGCGGCAGGCCGGCTGCGACCGAACGCACGTCCTCGACCGTCGGCATCGCTAGTCGACGAGCTTTCCGAGCCCGTCCACGGCGGTGATCGAGCCGTGGCGCTTGACCACGCCCCGCAGGCTGATCGCGAGCTCCGTCACGTTCTGCAACTTACGTTCTAGACCCGCTTCCCACGCAGAACTCATCGGGGCACAATGATCGGGGCGTGCCCACGGTCGCAACCATCGGGGTGTACGGCTGGACGCTGGACGGCTGGCTCGACGCGCTGCGAGCCGCAGACGTTCGGCTCGTCGTCGACGTCCGGCAGCGCCGGGGCGTACGGGGCAGCGAGTACGCCTGGGCGAACGCGCAGCGTCTGCAGGCGGTGCTCGCCGACGCGGGAATCGCCTACGAGCACCGCCAGGAGCTCGCACCGACGACCGAGCTCCGGCAGCTCCAGTACGCCGAGGACGACCGGCTCGGCGTCGGGAAGCGATCGCGCGTCGACCTGGCGCCCGCATACGTCGAGCGCTATGAGCGCGAGATCCTCGGCCAGGTCGACTTACCGCCGATCGTCGAGGGGCTTCCCGCGGCGGGAGCGGCAGCGCTCATGTGCGTCGAGCGAGATCCAGAGGCGTGCCACCGGTCGCTGATCGCCGACCGACTTGCAGCCGAGTTCGGTTTCACCGTCACGCACTTGCGGCCCGCTTGACGCTGCTGAGGACGGCCAGCGGGACCACGACCGGAAGCAGCCACCACACGTCGAATCCCGCGTGGACGACCACTACCGTCGCGGCGACGGTGAGGACGACCAGGGCCGCGGTCCACACGTCGTCGCCAACGACGAAGTCGACGATGCCTGCGAGCGCTCGCTTCACGCCGTCCTCACCCGCACGACGCGCACGAAGAGCAGCGACCACCAGGCCGTGATCGCAACGAGCACGAGCAGCGCTGCGTCGCCGCCGGGCCACACGGCTCCTGCACCCTCGGCGGCCCAGAACGTTCCGAACGCGGTCAGCATCACTCCGACTCCGAACTTGAGCGCGTTCTCCGGCACACGGCTCAGCGGTCGGCGCATGAGCACCGCCGCCGCTCCCACGATGACCGCCGCGATCACGGCGCCCGTCGCGGCGAGCGGGATCGAGCCCTGGTTCACGCCGAGCGTCAGGACGATGAAGACGACCTCGAGCCCCTCCAGCAGGACGCTCTTGAACGACAGCGTCCACGCGTAGCGATCCAGCGCCCCGCGCGCCCGACCGGTTTCCTGCGCCCGCTCCACTTCCTGCGCGAACGCCGCTTCTTCGTCGTGCTTGCTCAGCACGCCCGCTTCGCGAAGGATCGCCTTGCGCAGCCACTGCAGCCCGAAGAGCAGCACGAGCGTGCCGACCACGAGCCTGAGCGTGTCGATCGGGATCTGCTCGAGCGCGGGACCGACCGCAAGGGTCGCAACAACGAGCACGCCGAGCGCAGCGCCGGAGCCGAGCAGCGGAGCACGCCAGCCGCGAGACATCCCGAGCGCGAGCACGATCGTCGCCGCCTCGACCATCTCGACGCCGCTCGCGAGCGCCGCCCCGAGCACGAGCAGGACGTCGCCGGTCACGAGCTACGGAAGGCGCGGCGACCAGCGCGCAGCAAGGAGGCCCGCGCCGAGGAGCAGACCGGCCGCCGCGAGCAGGAACGCGTACGTCACTTCCTTGTCCGCGCTCTTGCGGCCGAGGTTCGAGCCGAGCTTCTCGTACGCATCGTCGAGCGTCTCCGCGTCGCGCGCCTCGGTGAACTCGCCGCCGGTCGTCTCCGCGATCGCGCGCAGCGTGACCGTGTCCGGCGGAACGGGGATCCGTTCCGAGCCGAACGGGAAGAAGCCGCCGCCTCCGCCGCTGACCGTGCCGCTCGGCGTCCCGAGCGCGACCGTGTAGACGGGCATCGACGCCTCCTTCGCGAGCTGCGCGCCCTCGAGCGGCTGGAGCACGCCTTCGCGCTGCGCGCCGTCGGAGAGGAACAGGATCGAGACGAGCTTCGAGCCCTCGTCGTCGCTGCCTGGCCGGCGCGGTCTCCGCATCGCCGCGGTCGCGCTCGAGCGTCTCGCGGCCGACGTCGACGGCCATGCTCAGCGCGTCGCCGATCGCGGTGCCGCCGAAGGTCGCGTAGTCGCCGAGGTTGTCGAGCGACACGCTCACCTGCTCGTGGTCGGTCGTCGGCGGCGACGCGACCTGCGGGACGCCGGCGAAGACGACCATCCCGATGCGCAGCCGTTCCGGAGCCCGGTCGAGGAAGAGCCTGATCGCGCGCTTCGCGGCACCGAGGCGCGTGGGCTTGACGTCGCGCGCCTCCATCGAGCGGGAGACGTCGAGGACGAGCACGACGGTGGCGCGGTCCTGCGGCACGAGCCCGCGGACGTGCGGTCGCGCGAAACCGGCGACGAGCGCCGCGAGCGCGAGCAGAATCAGCACGGGCGGGACGTAGCGCCGCCACGCTCGACGCCGTGCGACCTCCCGGAGAACCGCGAGGTTGGTGAAGCTGACCGCGTACCGCGCGCGCCGGCGCTGCAGCACGACGTAGAGCCACGCGAGCAGCGGCAGCGCGAGCAGCCCAAGCAGCGCCCAGGGGCGCTCGAAGGTCAACGGCCCGTCCCCGCACAGAGCGCGTGCACTTGGACGACGGCCCTGACGCGAAGCGAGACATCTGCCCCGACGACCACCGCAACGCGGCCGCCGCGGACGGTCCGCCTGACGGAGACCGACGTCGCGACGGTCGAAGCAGGCGCGGTTTGCGTGTAGAAGCCGACAGCGTGCGAGGCTCCGACGAGGCGTTCGTTGCGCGCGCAGCCCTGCGCACCGCGCGTCGTCCGGCCGGCGAAGGCGTTCACCGTTCGCACGCGCCGGACGAGCGGACGCCCGGGCGGGAAGACCGCGGGCCGTAGCGAGATCATCGTGGGCGGACTACCGCCACCGCCGGAAGCGGGGATACACCCGACGTGCGGGCGGAACGACGTCACCTGACGCGTGACGCCGGTGTAGAACCCGTCGAAGACGGCGGCGGTCGACGTCGTGATGCCGGGGTTGACCGGGCTCCCGAGCCGGCCGGGAAACGTCACGTCGATCGCCCGGTGGCTGAGCTCGGCGTCGAGCCCGCCGATGATGTAGCTACGCGGACAGGCGAGCTGGTACTGCACGTGGCGCGTCGCCGGGACGATCACCCACGGCCCTGCGACCGGGACGCAGACCATCAGGCCGCGGCACTCGTTCGTCGCACGCGCCTCCCCCGCTCCCGCGAGCACGGTGGCGGCGCACGCAAGGAGTACGATCGCGCGCCTCACGGGACCCTCCGGAACCACGCCGTCGAGAGGGCGGCGCCGACCAGCAGGAAGATCGCCGCGCCCGCGGAGAAGTAGTCCGTGATCTCGCGCTCTTCCTCGCGCGTCCCGAGCTGCGAGCCGAGCTCCTCGTAGACGCGCTTCAGGTCGTCCGGGTCAGCGGCGGAGAAGAACTTCCCGCCGGACGCGCGCGCGATCGTGTCGAGCGCGCGGGGGTTGGCGGGAACGCGCGTGACCTCCTTGAAGCCGCCGACGAGCGTGCGCTCGATCGTGCCGTTCGGCGTCCCGAGCACGACGGTGTAGACCGGCGTGTTCAACGCGCGGGCGCGCCGGGCTGCAGCCGGAGCCTGCACCCGGCCCACGGTCTGGGCGCCGTCGGACACGACGACGATGGCGGCGGGCGGTGGCCTGTCGCTCCGCTGGCCGGCTCGCCGCGCCAGGTCGACGGAGAGTCGGATCGCGTCGCCGAGCGCCGTGCCTTCGGCGGGTCGCAGCACGGCGAGCCCTTCCTCGAACGCGTTCCGGTCGACGGTCGGGGGCACGACGGGGATCGCCCGGCCCGCGAACGACACGAGACCGACGCGGAACTTCTCGGGCACGTCGCGGACGAACGCGCGCGCGGCTCGGCGCGCGGCCACGAGCCTCGTCGGCGGAACGTCCTTCGAGGTCATCGAGGTCGAGACGTCGATCGCGACCACGATCGTGGCCTCCTCACGTGGGACCGACACCGTCGCGTGCGGTCGCGCGACGCCGACGAGCATCGTCGACAGCGCGAGCAGCAGGAGCGCCAGCGGAAGGTGGCGCTTGCGCCCGACGGATCGCGGGACGAGGTTCGGCAGCAATGCCGGGTTCGAGAACCGCTTCGCGAAGTCGTTGCGACGACGCTCGCGCCGAACGTAGAGGAAGACGAGCGCCGGCACGACCAGCAGCGCGAGCAGCGCGAGGGGCCACTCGAACGTCACCGCGGGCGCCCTCCGCGCAGGAACACCGCGAGCGCACGCAGCCAATCGCCCTTCGTCGAGACGACGACGTGTCGCACGCCGAGCGCCGCGAGCGTTCGCGCGAGACCGCTGCGCTCCTGGGCCGCGGCTTCGGCGAAGCGGGAGCGAAGCGTGGCGTCGCGCGTGTCGACGCGCAGTTGGTCGCCCGTCTCGGGATCGACGAGCCACAGGTCGCCGACGTTCGGCAGCTCCTCCTCCCGCGGATCGCGAACCTCGACCGCGATCACGTCGTGGCGACCCGCCAGTTGCAGCAGCGGGCTGCGCCAGTCGAAAGGGCCACGGAAGTCGGAGACGACGACCACGAGCGAGCGCTGACGCGCGAGAGCGCCAGCCCGCAGGAACGCCTCGCCGAGCGAGGTCGCGCCGCTGGCCTCGTTCGCCTCGTCCACGCGAAGCGTCTGCAGCAGGCCGATCAGCCCGCCGCGCCCCTGCCGGGGCGGCTCGGACCGCGGGTCCGCGCCCCCGAACGTGACGATCCCGAGGCGGTTTCCGCGCCGCGTGGCGACGTGGCCGACCGCGAGCGCAACGCCTTCCGCGACGTCTGCCTTGCGTCGATCGGCGGTGCCGAACTGCATCGATGGGGAGGTGTCGAGCACGAGCCACGTCACCATCACGCGCTCGGCGAGCTGCACCCGCACGTGCGCCTGCCCCGTCCGCGCGGTCACGTTCCAGTCGAGCTGCCGTGGATCGTCGCCCGGCGCGTACGGACGGATCTGCGCGAGCTCCGTGCCCTGGCCGAGCAGCACCGAGCGATAGTCGCCCGCGAGCATCCCCTCGACCCGACGGCCGATCGTGACGTCGAGCGCACGCAGCAGCGCGTCCGGCATCGTGCCGGGCCCCGGGCGATCCGGGGTCGGCTCGGCGCGAAGGGCGCGGAGGATCGTCACGCGGCGCTCATCCGCCCGAGGTCGAGCTGAGGCAGCGGCACGGTCGCCAGCACGCTCTCGAGGATGCTGTCGGCGGTCACCCCCTCCGCCAGTGCCTGGTACGTGAGCACGAGGCGGTGCCGAAGCGCGTCCTTCGTGAGCGCCTGCACGTCCTCGACGAGCGCGTAGTCGCGCCCGCGGACGACGGCGAGCGCGCGGGCCGATTGCACCAGGCTGATCGGACCGCGTGGGCTGACGCCGTACGCAACGTAGTCGCGCAGGTTGTCGACCGGCTGCCGCGTCGCGGTGGCGACGTCCACCGCGTAGCTGATCAACGACGGGTCGACGTACACCTGGCGCACCGTCTCCTGGAGCGCCTTGAGCTCGTCGAGCGTCAGCGCCTCTCGCAGCTCCGGAGCATCTTCGAGCTGTCGCTGCACGATCGTCAGCTCCTCGTCGTGCTCGGGATAGCCGATCAGCACCTTGAGCATGAAGCGGTCGACCTGCGCCTCGGGCAGTGGGTACGTGCCTTCGGACTCGATCGGGTTCTGCGTCGCCATCACAAGGAACGGCGACGGAACGGGGTACGTCGCGTGGCCGATCGTCACCTGGCGCTCCTGCATCACCTCGAGCAGCGCGGACTGCACCTTCGCCGGCGCGCGGTTGATCTCGTCCGCGAGCAGGAAGTTGCAGAAGACCGGGCCGAGCTCGGTGTCGAACGAGCCCGCGTCCGGTCGGAAGATCCTCGTGCCGACGAGGTCGGAGGGGACGAGGTCGGGCGTGAACTGCACGCGCGAGAACGTCCCGCCGAGCACGCTCGCGGCGGTCTTGATCGTCAGCGTCTTCGCGAGGCCGGGCACTCCCTCGAGCAGGAGGTGGCCCTGGGAGAGCAGGCACACGAGCACCCGCTCGAGCATCGCGTCCTGGCCGGCAATGACGCGGCGGATCTCGAACAGGGCCTGCTCGAGCCGCTCCTTCGCCTCGGCGGGGGTCGGTGCGGGTGCCTCTGAGGCCACGGCGGAGCTCCTTCGGTCGAGGATGAGCCCCTAAAGGAACCAGAAAAAGCTAAGACTGGGGTGAGAGCGCCCGTAAGCCCAGCAGGCCGGCGAGGCTCTCCCGGTCGGCCACGAGGGCCGCCAGGGCATCCAGCGACTCGTCGACCGCGACCGCGAAGCGCTCCGGGCCGCCGAACCGCTCCAGGGTCTCAGGCGGGAGGAACTTCAGCAGGAGGGCTGACGTCCCCGGCGGGAGGGCCGCGAAGTGGACGGTCAGGATCCCGTGGTCGCGGAGGAGGAGCATCGCCAGCGCAGCGGTCGCCTCGTACGGCACCAAGTAACAGTCTGTTACTTGCAGGCCGGCTCGCGCGGCCGCTTCGGACAGGACGTCCTCGCCCTCGAGCTTCACGGCGACCGGCGTCCGGGCGACCCACGGAAAGCGCGCCTCGAGCGCGTCGGCCAGCGCCATCGTCGAGTCGACCAGCTCGCGCACCCGCTCCGGCCGGTACTGCTCGAGCGAGCGGACGACGGCCGGATAGAGCATCGGCCGCGCCTCGAGCCCGAGCTCCACGCCGCGCGCGCGGATCCGGCCCACGAGCTCGGCCCGCCCCGCGAGGAGTCCGAGCCGCGGGCCTGTCGTGCCGTACTTGTCGAGGCCCGTCGCCCCGGCGACCGCGCCGAGCTCGAGCGTGCGCGGCTGGCCGAACACCGCAGGGCCGACGCGTGCGCCGCCGGCGTCGTCGACGAACAGCGGAAGCCCGCTGCTCTCCGTCTCGGCAACGATCGCCTCGAGCTCGTCGGCGCCGAGTGCCTCGTACGAGACCGCGAGCCGCGTCAGCACGACGAGCTGCGGCTCGCGTTCGAGGTGGGCGGCGAACTCGTCGTAGCCGGTCGTGTCGACCAGCTCGCCCCCTGCCAGCTTCACCGCGCGCACGACGACGGGGTGCGAGTACCGCGCGGAGACGCCGAGCACCGTGTCGCCCGGCCTGACGAGGATCTGCATCGCCGCGACGATCGCGGCCGTCAGGCGGTTCGCGACGAAGACGTCGTCGCGCTCGGGATCGCCGCCGAGGTGCTCGAGCGCGAGCTCGGTCAGCCGCTCGCCGAACAGCGCAGGCGCGAGGTCGTCGTCGAGCACCGAGGCATCGGCGCCGCCGAGGTCGAGCGAGCGCTCGAGACCCGAGAAGTTGAAGAGCGTGCCGTCGCCGTGTCGGCGCTCGACGATGCGCCAGGCGGCTCGCAGCTTCGCCATGTCCGCTGCCGTGTCGGGCAGGAGGCTGCCGCGCTCGTACGGGAGGCTCACGCGACCAGCTTACGTTCGAGGTAAGCCGCGAGCCGCGTCAGCGGGAAGCAGATCAGGAAGAACACGACCATCACCGCGCCGTAGATCTCGATCGCGTGGATCTCGAACTGGCCCGACGGCGGAGGCGCCGCGAGCCGCTCGACCGAGCGCTCAGCCGACTCGAGCAGCTCGTTCGCACCGATGATCTGCGCGAGCGTCGAGTTCAGGATGATCCCGACGAGCAGGCTGACGAGCGGCGGGATCAGACGCCGAAGCGCCTGCGGGAGGATCACGTACGCGTGCCTGCCGACCCAGCCGAAGCCGAGCGCGGACGCCGCTTCGTGCTGCTCCCGCGGGATCGACTGCACGGCGCCGCGCGTCGCCTCGGCGACCTGCGCGCTTCCCCAGAGCGTCAAGCCGATCGTCGCGGCGGTGAACGGGTCGAACTCGAACTGCTCGGCGATCAGCGGGCCGAGGAAGAAGATCATGAAGAGCGTGACGATGATCGGCAGGCCGCGCCAGACCTCGATGTAGGCGCGGATCAGCATGCGGGTCGGCCAGAAGCGGATCGTGAGCAACGTGCCGAGCACGACGCCGATCAGCGTGCTCGCGACGACGGAGATCACCGCGATCCGAAGCGTGCCCCTCAGGCCCTCCTGGAACATGTAGCGCGCAACGGGCTCGACCCAGTCGGGAAGGTTCACCTAGCGCTCCTCGGGCAGTGCCAGATGTGTCTCGAGCTGGCGGATGGCGATGGAGAGCGACCAGACGAGCGTGAGGTAGACCACGGCGAGCACCGTGAACGTCTCTGCGGTCTCGAGCGTCAGGGCGTTTACCTGCAGCGCGACGGTGGTCAGCTCCGGGTAACTGATCACGTAGAGCAGCGCGGTGTTCTTCACGACCGCGATGTACGTGTTGATCGACGATGGGAGAGCGATCCGGCCGCCGATCGGAAGCGTCACGTTGAAGAACGTCGCGAGCTTGCTGAACCCGAGCGCGAGCCCCGCCTCGCGAAAGCGGTGCGGGACCGCCTCGAAGCCGGCGCGAAAGTTCTCGGTGTTGAACGCGCCGCCCCAGATCATCACCGAGAGCCAGGCGACGGTGAAGGCGTCGAGCCGCACGCCCGGCCATGGTCCGATCGGCTGCGGCAGCGCGAAGTAGAGGAAGAAGATCTGGACGAGGATCGGCGTGTTCCGGACGACCTCGACGTAGATGGCAGCGATCTGGCTGAGGAGCGGGATCTTGTGCGCTCGCGCCGCGCCGAGCACGACTCCGATCACGAACGCGCCGACGATCGCGATCGCGGACACGAGCAGCGTCCGGCCGAGACCTTTGAGCAGCGGCTCCCAGTTCTCGGAGACGAACGACCAGAGGTCGTACGTGATCCCGACGACCATCTAGCAGGGGAGCGGCCGCACCGCGCGGCCGCTCCCGTCCATCGTCTTCGCTACGGGCAGACCGTCTCCACCGCAGGCGCGGACGCCGGCGCGTAGCCGAAGGTCGCCTTCGGGCGCAGGATGTTCTTCGAGAATGCAGGCACGAAGCGCGCCGGCACGTTGTTGCGCAGGATCTGCATGAACTGATCCTTCTGCTTCATGAGCGTGAGCCGGGAGTTCACCCAGCTCGTGAGCGCGGTGTTCCCCTGCCTGATCCCGATCCCATACGGGAGGAAGAGGAACAGGTCGTTCGTCAGCTTCGAGTTCGGGTCGGCGGCTGCGATCCCGACGAGCACCGTGTCGTCGAACATGATCGTGTCCGCGCGGCCCTGGTTGAACGCGATCGCAGCGTTCGTGAAGTTGTCCGTCACGATCAGGTTCGTGCTCGTGAAGCACTTCCGGACCCAGCGGTCGTAGATCGAGCCGCTCGTGGTCACGACCGTGCGGCCGCCCAGGCTGCCCAGGCCGGTGATCGGCGAGTTGTTCTTGACGAGCAGCCGGCCCGTCGCCTGGTAGTACGCACGCGAGAAGTCGATCCGCGTGTCACGGTCGCGCGTGTAGGTGAACGTTGCGATCACCATGTCCACGCGGCCCGTGGTCAACGACGGCTCGCGCGCCGGGGTCGGCGTGCAGACGAAGCTGACCCGGTTCGGCCGGCCGAATGCGTAGCGCGAGAACCAGCGTGCGACCTCGACGTCGAAGCCCGCATTCTCGCCGCGAACGTTGATGTAGCCGAACGGCGGCGCGTCGCACTTGACCCCGATGATGA
>CAWFVN010000005.1:0-126176 GCA_963819225.1 uncultured Actinomycetes bacterium
AGGCTGGGCTCGAACCAGCAGCCTCTTGTTTGTGAGACAAGCGCTCTCCCATTGAGCTACTCGCCCGTGTCGAATCCGGGACAAGGAGTCGAACCTCGATCTCCACGTTCAGAGCGTGGTGTCCTGCCGGTTAGACGATCCCGGAACGTTCGCCTCTCCGTCCATCCCCCGAGTCGGGAGATCGACGCAGCAGCGCACGCCTGCAGGCGGGTGGTCGTGTGCTCTGACTCGTCCGGCCTAGGCCAAACGATGTTTTCCATGCCACTCGCCTACTCTTCGACCCTGGATCGGCGCATCGCCGTCCTACGTGGAGGAGCTTTGGAGCCCGAGCCTCGAGCACCTCCGTGGAAAAGAGCAAGCTAAAGCAGACGCTTATTGCCAGCGTTCTTTTTCACGCCAAGCGCTGAGGGTCTTTCTCTCTCAGGCGGGGCCTCAATTTGGTCTAGAGCTTTTCAAGCTGAGCATCACCTTTGGTCTCCGACGTTGACTGTCGCCCTTCAAAACGCAAAAGGCGACCCGGTTGGGTCGCCCTCGTCTGGCTTCGCTCTGCGGCTAAGGGATTAGCGCGAGGAGCTCCCAGCGAGGGCTAGGACGTAACCGAGCCGGCGCTTCGCATCGATGCGCGGGCACGGCATGGCCGAGGCGACGGGCGTCGCTTCGGATCGGAACAATTTGGTGTTGGGAGTGTTCTGCATCGTTCGATGGTTGTTGCCGCGTCGCAGGATAGAGCAAGCGTCGGACATGCGCAAGGGTTCCAAACGAAGATCTAACGACCGAATGCGAAGAGCGTCAGAAAAATGCGCTCGGCGAAATGTTCTCGTCGATCCCGAAAGGACGTTGTCGCGTACCGGCGACCGGAATAGAGTCGTCGTATCGGCGGAGGGGCTGCGACCCAAGTCGCGGCGCCGCCCTTCTCTCCGCCACGCGACAAGGAGAGACGATGAGATCTCGGAGGCTTCTCTTCGCGCTGCTGGTCGGCGCGCTGCTGACCGTCGCCGCGGTCGGTGCTTGGACGGCGACTTCGCTTGGTGCAGCCGCCCCGCCCGACGACCTGACCGCGGCTCGGTTCTCGCTCGTGGTCGACGGGCAGAAATCGCTGCGTTCGCCGAGCTGCAGGGCATCACTTCCGACTACGACATCGACTTCATCGAGTCGGATGGCCGCAAGCTTGCCGTCCCCGGTAAGCGCCCCCCGCCGACCGTCACCCTCAAGCGCGGGATGACCAGCGACCTGGAGTTGGCGGCGTGGCACGAGCTGGCGATGAGCGACTGGTCGGCCGCCCGGAAGAACGCCTCGCTCGTGATGTACGACGCCACCGGCACGCCGGTGGCCCGATACCACCTCGAGAACGCGTGGCCGGCGAAGCTCGAGATCGGCTCGCTCAGGGTCGGCTCGAGCTCGGTCGTGATGGAGACCGTGACGCTCGTCTGCGACCGCTTGCAGCGCGTCTCGCCGTAGCGGGCGGACGAGCAAAGACCGCGGGCGGACGCCGAGTGGCGCCCGCCCACGGTCGCAGGACCTCTAGCTCGACGGGTTGCCCTTCCCGCCGCCGCGCCCGAAGTTGCAGAGATTGACCTCGTTCGCGAACAGGCTGTTCGCCTGCTGCTTCACGCCTGCCGCCTCGAAGAAGAGCAGGCCGCATGCGGTGTAGCTCGTGGGCGTGTAGTAGTTGCCGGAGACGGTGTTGCCGCGAATGAACGCGGAAGCACCGAAGCCGACCTGGATGCCGTTCTGGGCGATGTACGTGATCGGTCCGTCGCCGGTCACGGTGTTGCCGGTGACCGTGCCGTTGACAGTGCCGTTCACGGTGATCCCGTTCTTCTGGTAGTCGGTCACGGTGCTGTTCTCGATCGTGACCGAGCGCAGCGTCGAGCCCGGGATAGTTGCGGACCTCGATTGCGTTCCCTTCCTGGCAGCCCGAGAGCCCCTGGCGGACGCCGTGCACGTTCACGTTGCTGATCGTGCCCGCCGCGTTGTCGAAGAGGATGCCGCGGAGACGGTCGTCGCCGCCGTCGCAGACGTCGGCGAGGCCGGACGCCGTGATCTCGACGTTCTTCACGTTCGCCACCGAGCCGGCGTTCATGACGACCGCGCCGAGGAAGTGTCCGCCGGCGGGATCGACTGCGGTGATCTTGTGTCCCGCGCCGTCGAGCGTGAAGCCGTTCGGCACGAGGATCGTGTGATCGGTCTCGCAGTCGGCGAGCAGCGTCATCGTGTGTGCCGCTGACGCTGAAGTCGCAAGCGCTCGTCGTGGCGCTTGAAGCCAGCGTCAGGTCGTCGACGAGGAAGCCGTTGCCCGCGTTGCTCGGATTCGCGGTGCCGCCCTCGCGGAACAGCAGCTTCGAGACAGGCGGGACCACGTTGCCGTTCCCGAGCTGCTCCGGGTCGTAGCGGTAGTAGTCCTCCCAGGTCGTGCCGGTGGCCTTGAGCACACCGTCGACGTAGATCTTGACGACGTCGTTGGCCGGACCTGCGAAGAAGTCGATCGAGAACCTGATCGTGTGGGCGCTCGTCCGATTGAGGGTGGCGATGTCGGTGTCGGTGAAGTTCGTCGCCGCGCCGAAGGGCCCCGGATTGGTCACGTCGTCGAAGAAGACGTGCACACCGTCGGACTGGTCCTCGAAGCGCAGGTAGCTCATCCGCGAGCCGTTGCCGTCGTCCGGGCTGACGGACATGTGCAGGCCGGACTGCTCAGCGGCAGACGTCGTCCCGATCTGGAAGCTCGCGTCGAAGTGCGCGGCTCCGGACTCCCGGCCGGGCTCAGGAGCCCCGGCGAGAACGTCTGGTCGCCGAAGGAACCGCTGGTGATCGCGTCGGACAGTCGGAGCGACTGCGCTCCGAACCCGTACCCGGCAGCAGCCGGGAAGCTCGAGACGCTCGCCACGGCCACGTCGTACGGGCCGGTCTTCATCCACCCGTCCTGGCCGTTGATGTCGCCGGTTGTGTAGGTCGGCGACTCGAACGTGATCGGGCCGATCGTGTCGGCGCTGGCCGAAGCCGTGAACGCCGAGCCAAGCACAGCGAGCCCGAAAACAAGGCTCGCCAAGAGAAGAACATGCCGCATTGAATTAACCCCCAACTCTCAGTGTCACTGGACAAAGAGGCTCGAAAGAGCCCGTGCAGACGCTCAGCCAGAACTGACAGCTCGAAGAAAGGTGCAGACCCCCCGGCCCCTCAACCCAGACGAACGCGCTGCGGCAGGGTAGCCCCGATTCCTCGATCTCGCTGCGTGGTCTAGACGGCCTAGCTCGGCGAGATGTTCTGGTTGATCCGGAAGAAGTTGTCCGGGTCGTACTTCTGCTTCAGCGCGCGTAGCCGGTCGTACTTCTCGGGGCCGTAGGCCTGGCGAACCCGGTCGGCGCCCTCGTCGCCGAGGAAGTTGACGTACACGCCTTGGTGCCACGGCTCCAGAGCCGACCAGAAGCCTCGGACCCACTCGCGCTCCTCGTCGAAGCCCTCGCCGGTCTCGGTGCACGCGCCGATGTTGTAGGTGAAGGCCGCCGTGCGGCCGTTGAACGCGGTCTCGTCGTCGCCCACGCGGCTCACCGCTCCGCCCATCTGCCAGATCGGGAACGACGTCAGCGGCGACTTGATCTGGAGCGAGCGCTCGACGGTGATGTCGATGATCTCGTCGGTCAGCTCCGCGACGTCGCAGCTCTTGAAGTAGTACCAACGGCCCGGCACGAAGCTCGGGTCGAACATCGCCTGGTGCGCCAGGTACGGCTTCACCATGCAGACGTCCGCGACGGGCGGGCCGAACTCGCGGAGCGGCTTGATGAACTTCTCCCCCTCCTCCACGTCCCCGACCCAGCAGGGGACGACCATCACGACCGGCTTGCCGTGCAGCTCCTCGGGCACGAACGGGAGCGGCGGCGCCTTGCGGTGGAGGACGATGGTCATCAGCTCGTCCGGCGCGTCCGCGACCCAGTCGCGATAGAAGCGCAGGACCTCGCCGGACTGCTCCATCGGCCAGAAGATCGGCCCTGCCAGGACCTGCGTCCCGAGCGGCACGCAGCGGAACTCGAACTCCGTGACGATCCCGAAGTTGCCGCCGCCGCCCTTGAGGCCCCAGAAGAGGTCGGCGTTCTCGTCGGCGCTCGCCTTGACGAACTCGCCGTCGGCGGTCACGAGGTCGACCGAGACGAGCTGGTCGACCGACAACCCGTGCTTGCGCATGATCCAGCCGATCCCGCCGCCGAGCGTCAGCCCGGCGACGCCGGTGTGCGTGACGATGCCCGACGGCACGGCGAGCCCGAACGCCTGCGTCTCCCGGTCGAGCTCCCCGAGCAGGACGCCCGCCTGCACGCGCGCGGTGCGTGCGTCGGGATCGACGCGCACGCCCTTCATCGGCGAGAGGTCGATCATCAGCGCGTCGTCCGCGACCGAGAAGCCGGGGAACGAGTGGCCGCCGCTTCGCACCGCGACCGGAAAGCCGCTCGCCCGCCCGAACTTCACCGCTGCGATCACGTCCGCAGACGCCGGCGCAGCGGACGATCACCGCCGGGCGCCTGTCGAACGAGCCGTTCCAGATCTTGCGGTGCACGTCGTAGTCCGGACTGTCCGGACGGACGACGTGACCCGCGGAAGGCGGCCTCGTCGATCTGGAGCTCGTCGGCGACGGCGGTCATCGGCCGTAGTTTTGCACTCTGAGCCGGAGAGGCCAACGGTGTCTAGCGCCAGTCGACCGAGACGAGCTCGAACGACTGGTCGAAGCCTTGGAGCGACTGCGTGCGCGGCTCGGAGAGACGGAACGCCGTGCTGACGCCGTCGAGCGTCTCGCGGCTGGCGAGGATCTCGGCCGCGCGTGCGAGCGGCGCCGATCCGCGCCGCGACGTGCACGCCGTCGCCGCCGTAGTCGCTCGCGTCGGAGCCCGTGTGGAACCCGCCCCCGTGTGCAGGCCGATCCTCACGTCGGGTGCGACGACCTCGGCGTCGAGCGCGCGCTGGATCGCGACCGCGGCCTCGACCGCCGCCTTCGGGTTGTCGAAGGCTGCGAAGAAGCCGTCGCCGGTGCGCTTGACGACCTCGCCGCCCTTGTCGACGATCCGCTCGCGCAGGAGCTCGTCGTGGCGCGCGAGCAGTCGCTTCCACTTCTCGTTGCCGAGCGTCTCGAGCAGCTTGGTCGAGTCGACGATGTCGGTGAAGACGAACGTCCGGCGCGTCTGGAGCCGCCCGAGGCGCTCGTTCACGCTCTCCTCGTCCAGCTTCGCGCCGAGGCGCTCGAACGTCGCGAGCGCCGCCTCGAGCTCGGAGGTCGCCGCGTCCTCGTTGCCCTGCCGGCGGAACGCGAGCCCGAGCAGCATCCGCGCGTGCGCCGTCTCGTACGGAGCACCAACCTCCTGCCAGTCGTCGCGCGCGCGCTTGAGAGCAGGCCGCAGCTCCATCCGCGTCGCCCTCCGCGAGCTTGATCTGCCCCGAGGCGAAGTGGACGGTCGCATCGAACGCCGGCGCTCGGCGCTCGCCGATCGTGTACGAGTCGACGATGCCTTCGAGCTCGCCCATCGCCGCGCGGGCCGTCTTCAGGTCGCCGGCCGCGATCGCGATCTCGACCTGCGCCGGCAGGCGCCGCAGCCGCGAGAGCGGGTCCTGGGTGTCCTCGAGTGCGCGCGTGATCGCCGCGACTGCGCCGTCGACCTTGCCCTCGGCGAGACGCAGGAGCGCGAGACCGGGCTGCGGCGCTCGCCCCAGCTCGTCGGCCTTCGCGTAGGCCTCCATCGCCGCGGCGAAGTCGCCGCGGCGGCGGCGGATCTCACCGATCTCGTAGTAGCCGCCTGCCGTGATGTGGCGGTCGAAGTCGTAGAGCTCCTCGCACGCGGCGATCGCCTGCTCCTCCGCCTGGGGCCACTCCCCTCGGAGCCGCATGATCTCCGCTCGATGGATGCGGCACGCGCCGGGGAAGCCCGTGACCTCGAGCCGGTCGCACCAACGATTCGCGACCTCCGTCCATTCCGCCGCCCGGCGGTAGTCGCCGAGGTCCTGACAGGAGCTGATCGTGATGCAGTAGACGACCCCGGTCGAGAACGGCCGCAGCTCGCCGCACACGGCCGAGGCAGTCGCCTCGTCGAGGAGCGCGAGACCCTCCTCGACCGCTCCCGACTTGACGAGCGCTCGGCCCTTTCCGACGAGCGCCAGCGCGTGCGTGTCGCGGTCGCCGAAGCGGAGACCGATCTCGGCAGCGCGGTCGAACTCCGCGATCGCCCTCGGCAGGTCGCCCTCGGCGAAGAGGGCGTTGATGCCGCGCATCAGCATCAGGACACCGTGCTCGGCGGACTCCGGCTGTCCCTCGAGCAGTCGCTCGGCCTTGGCGAACCACCCGTGGGCGACGGCGAAGAGCCCTCGACCCATGTGATCGTCGGCGAGCGTGAGGGCGAGCCGGGCGGAGCTCAGCTGGTCACCGCTCGACGAGAAACCGCCGTAGGAACGCTCGCGGAGGCTGATCGCCTCGTCCGGCCGCCCTCGCCACCACGCCGACTCCGCGAAGTGCTCGAGGTCGGCAGGCGTCAGCTCGTTCGGCGTCCGCGCTCGTGTACGCCTCGTACGCCTCGCGCCAGGCGTAGCGCTCCGCGGCGCTGCGGGCGGTCTGAACTACGTCCACGAGCTGGGACATCGACATCTTCCTTCTCGACGAGGCGGGCCGACTCAATTGTTCCACGTTTCGGCGGCGATTCCCCGTTCGCGATGATCTCCGGATGCCGCTGCAGAACCGGGTCACGCCGCTGAGCGAGCTCGTCGCAGACCCCGCGCGCGGCCTGGTCTACGGAAACCGTGGCTGCCTCCACGACGACGAAGGGCGCATCCGCCGCCGCTACAACGGCAGGCGCTGGATCGCGTGCCGGCTCGAGTTCCGCGGCTGGCAGCGCAGCCCGCTGCTGCAGCCCGGACGCTTCACCGAGCTCTTCTTCCTCGACGAGGCGACGGCGTTCGCCGCCGGGCATCGCCCCTGCGCGCTCTGCCGGCGGGAGGACTATGTCCGCTTCGGCGAGATCTGGCGGGAGCTTCATCCCGGCCAGGTCGGCGCGGACGCGATCGACGCGCAGCTTCACGGCGAGCGCGTCGAGCCCGGCACGCGCGCGCAACGTCACCACGAAGCCGCGCTCGACGAGCTTCCCGACGGCTCGTTCGTCGTGCACGACGGCGCGCCGCAGCTCGTGCTCGGCGCGCACCTGCTGACCTGGAGCCCCGGCCGGCTACGTGTCGCGCGCGCCGCGACCGAGCGGACGCGCGACGGTGATCACGCCGCCGTCGCTCGTCGCCGTGCTGCGGAAGGGCTGGGAGGAGCGGCTCGTGCCGCTCGTGCACCCGTCAGCCCGCTAGCTGCGCTTCCGGGCAGGGCCGCGGCGAGGCGGCCCTGCCCGAAGCTCGGATCGTTCGATCAGGGAGTGACGACCAGCGTGCCGACCATGCCCGCTCCGATGTGGAACGGCACGTCGCACACGTAGTCGTAGCGGCCCGCAGGCAGCCCGACCGTCCAGGTCTCGGAACCGCCGGGGTTGATGAACGCCCCGTTCTTCACGCCCGAGATGCTGAAGTTGTGGATCTCCTGGCCGCGGTTCGTGATCACGAAGGTGACCGGACCCGACGGCACGGAAGGCGGCACCAGGTCGAACCGGTACTCGAACATGCCGACCGCGACCGTCGACGCCGTGTTCCCCACCGTGCCGGTACCAGTCGTCGCCGTGGTGGTGGTCGTCGTCGTCGTGGTCGTCGTCGTCGCGGTGGTCGTTACGGCCGCGACACCCACCGCCAGCGTCCCCTTCATGCCGGCCCTCGCGTGGCCGAGCAGCGTGCAGAGGTATGCGTAGCGGCCCTTCTTCCTGATCACGACACGCAACGTCGCGCGCTTGCCGGGAAGGATGGTCGGCGTCTTCTTGCCGGCGATCCTGAAGTCGTGGGCGATCCTGCCGCGATTGATCACCGTGAAGATCACGGTCCCGGTCGCCGGGATCCGCGTCTTCGAAAGCCTGAACTTGAACTCGGTCATCGTGACCGTGATCCGGGAGGTCGCTTCCGAGCTCTGCGGCGCCGCGGCGGCGTCGGTGCTCCTGGCGAAGCTCCCTGTGGCGAAGCCGGCGACCGCCAGGACCGCCAGCACACAAACCCCTATGACGCGTCGCATCTGCAAGAAGAACCCCTCTCGAAATGTCGCTCCGCTCGGACTCGAGCCGGAGGCAGGTTAGCACCGGTTGGTGCGCGCGCAAGCAGTTGTAAAGGCCGTGGTGGCGGCCGCTGAGCGGCCGCCACCACGGGACGTCAGTTACGGCAGTGCGTAGGTGTAGATGTAGTCGCCACGTCCGCACGGAGCCGGCGCGCAAACGCCGCCCGTCGGATCGTCACGGCCCTGTCCGCCGACGAAGATCGTGACGTACTGCTTGCCGCCGACCGTGTAGGTCATCGGCGGAGCGGTCGCCATCGCGTCCATCTTCGGCGACTCCCAGAGCAGCGCTCCGGTTGCCGTGTTGAGCGCCTGCAGGCTCCCCTTGCCCGTCGCGCCGCCGGTGGTGCCGACGAACGTCAGGTTCGAGGCGGTGTTGGTCGACCCGCTGATGCACGGGGCATCCCACACCTGGTGCCAGATCCGCTTGTTCGTGCGGACGTCGAACGCCGTCAGCGTGCCGGTGTGCGTCGTCGTCGGGCTGGTGCGCCCGAGGACGCCGATGCCGCTCACGCCCGGAACGAGCGTCTGCGAGGCCTTCGGGACCTGAGCGAACGCACGGGTCCGCGTTCCGACTGCGCACCCGACGATCGAGTGCAGGGTCGGGTTGTACGCGGACGGGCCCCACTCGACGTTCTCGAAGGGCACGACGACGAACTCATCCGTCCCGTACGGGTCGAACATGCAGCCGAGCTTGAACGGCTTGCCGTTCGGGCGCGTTGCCCTGCCAGGTCGCCTGCGCGTTCGCGCACAGCCTGCCCTGGCCGTTCGGCATCGCCGGGAAGTCGAGGATGTTCATGCCCTGCGGGATCGGCTGGGTCGGCCACGCGTTCACGTCAGGCATGCTCGGCAACTGCGGGACCTTCACCTCGGGGGTCGGGACCAGCGGCTTGCCGGTCTTCCGGTCGAGGATGAAGTTCCAGCCGAACTTCGAGAGCATCGAGATCGCCTCGTTGCTCTTGAAGGTCGTCTTGACGGTCTTGTTGCGGGTGCGGGTGACCAGCTTGCCCTTCACCCGGACCTTGACCTTGACCTTGACCACCTTGGACGTGGTCAGGCTGTAGGCCTCGTCGACGAGCAACGGCGACTGGGGAAGATCCGAGTCCCAGTTGTCGTGGTGCACGGTCTGGAAGCCCCACTTGAACACGCCGGTGTAGACGTCGAGCCCGACGAGCGAGGAGGTCCAGAGGTTCATGCCGGGGCCGCGCGAGTTCCACGGAACCGGGTTGCCGGTGCCGATGATGACCAGCTTGTTCTTGACGTCGACCGCACCGCTGTTCCACATCGCGCCGCCGCCGTAGTGGTACTCGCCGGGAGCCCAGGAGTTCGCGCCCGGCTGGCCGGGCGACGGGACGATGTTCCAGTGCCAGACCTGCGTACCGGTCGTCGCGTCGAACGCCTGCATGTCGTTGCGGACATAGCTGTCGCCGCCGCTCGTGCCGATCAGGATGATCCCGTCGAAGTAGATCGGATGGGCAACGAGCCTTCCGCCCTTCCGCCACGGGATGACCTCCGACTTCCAGATCTGGGCGCCGGTCTGCTGGTCGAGCGCGATCAGGTAGCCGTCGCGCCGACCCAGGAAGACCTTGCCTTCGCCGACTGCGACGCCGGAGTTCCGGCCGCCGGTGCCGATGTTGTAGGGGCCGGTGGCGAGGCCGCCGCCGGGAACGCCGCCGTCGTAGACCGGCGTGTACCGCCAGAGCTCCTTGCCCGTCACGGCGTCGAGCGCGAAGACGTGGCCCTTGCCCGTGGGCAGGTAGTACACGCCGTCGACGACGACCGCGTTGGCTTCGTTGGAGCCACAGGTCGTGTCCTTGGCCGGACAGATTCCGAGGCTGATCTTCCAGGCCTCCTTGAGTGTCCCGACGTTTGCCTGCGTGATCTGAGTCAGCGTCGAGTAGCGGCTGTTCTTCAGGTCACCGCCGGGGGTGATCCAGTTGTCGCCCGGATACGCGTTCAGCTGCGCAGCTGTGTAGGCGGGCGACACGGCGATCGCCTTCTGCGGTGCTGAGGACGTCGCTCCACCTCCTGCTGCGAGAAGCCCCAGGGCTGTGAGCCCCAGGACGAAAATCACGGGAAAAACAGCGCGGCGCAAATTAAGCCCCCTCGGGTCAGATACCGAGACCTTCACTATCCCACTCTGGACGCGTGGTTTCAATCGTTTCGAAGGCGAAATGCGACCAGTTTGGGTTGGCCCGTCGGGCCTATCCGGGCAGCCGGACCCCCGCGCCGATCAGCAGCAGGTCCCCGACGACCGCCGGGCAGGCGTTCAGCGCCGGCCGGCAGCCGGCCCACGCCAGAGCAGCTCCCCGTCCTCGACCGCGAACGCGTAGACCGTTCCGGCGTAGGTGGACGTGAAGACGACGTCGTTCGAGACCGTGGCGCACCCGAAGTTCGGGGACGGCAGGCGACGTTCCCACAGCCGCCGGCCGGTCTCCGCGTCGAGCGCGACGAGACGTCCGCGCCCTTCCGACGCGTCGAGCTCGGTGAGCTCCTGGCGATCGATCGCGCTGCCCCAGCCGCACAGGTCGACGACCGGCACGAAGAGCCGGCCGTCCGCGTAGGCCATCGGCGTCTCGACGCCGCCGAGCAGGCCCGGGCACACGGTCACCCTGCGCCGCGGGAGCGGGCCGACGTCGTTCCGGTGCAGCCCGACGACCGCGGTCCAGCGCCGGCGGCGCGTCTCGCGGTCCCAGGCGATCACCCGTCCTGCCTTCCCGGCGCCGAACACGACGTCGACTCCGTCGAGCGTCGCGAGAACCGGCGTCGCCTGGAAGTCGTAGTCCCGAACGTCGTGCGGAGTCACCTGGTCGTACCAGAGCAACCGCCCTGTGCGCGCGTCGAGCACGAGGAGCGAGTCGGTGTACAGCACGGGCCCGGGAAAGATCCCGCCGTTCGGCCGCTCCGGCGTGCCGCCCCACGGCCCAGGGTTCGAGTTGCCCGCGTAGAGCCGACCCTGCGCGTCGACCGAGACCGGATTCCAGGCGCCGCCACCGCCTGCCTCGAGCGGAAACTGCCACGGCTCCTTGACCGTCACGAACTTCCACCGCACCGCGCCCGTCTCCGCGTCGAGCGCGTAGATCGCACCTCGTCCCGTCGGTGGGAAGCCGAGGGTGCTGACGAACACGAGGTCCTCCCACACCACCGGTGCGATGGCGATGAACTGCTCGCTCGCACCCGTCATGTGCCGGCGCCAGCGCTCCTCTCCGGTGTCGGCGTCCAGGCGAAAAGCGTCCGAGTCGGTCGCGCCGTAGACACCGTCGCTCGTGACGGTGAGACCGTTCGGGCCGTCGTTCCGGGCGTGGTAGCGCCGCGCCCACCGGGGCGCGCCCGTCGACCGGTCGAGCGCGAACACGTTGCTCCTCAGGTCCTGCACGTAGACCGTGTCGGCGTCGGCCACCGGCGTCGAGGCGAAGATCCCGGAGAAGGTCGGCTGCGCTGTCAAGGCGAAGCTCCAACGCTCCTCCAGGCGAGCGACGTTGCCGGCGTCGATCGCCGATCCGGACGCCGCACGCGTGCCCTCGAGGTCGCTGTTCGGCAGCTGCCAGACCGCGTCGTCGTCGCCCCCGCCGCAGCCGAAGAGCAGGCACGCGACGAGCGCCGCGGCTGCCGCCAGCGGAGCGATCCGTGACGGGATCGAGGCCAAAAGCGGTGCTACCCTATCGCCGCGTGACCGCTCGCTTCCTCACTCTCGGGCTGCTCGCCTCGCTCGCCGTGCTTCTGCCGGCGGCCCAGGGCGCAGCCCGGCCGACGACGACCGAGCCCACCGAGATCATCGACGTCAACGTGACGCTCCGCGACACGGGGATCACGGTGAGCCCGAACGCCGGCGAGCGCGGCACCGCGAGCCGCTTCATCGTGCGCAACCGGGGGAAGAAGGCGCACACCTTCACGGTCGGCGCCGACAAGGTCGTCGTGCTGCACAAGGCGGGTCTGTCCACGGGCATGATCAGGCCGGGCAGCCGGGCGAGGATCCTCCTGCTCTTCCTCGACTACCGCGGGAAGCTGCAGTACCGGAGCATCGCGCCCGCGGACAAGCGCAACCCGCGCATGAGGGGCTTCTTCACCATCAACTGAGGTCCGGCGCGGACGTCCTCGCCCTAGGATGGCGGGAATGACCGCGCCAGGGATCGACGAGCAGCCGGTCGGCGTCCGGTTCGAACGCGCCGTCGACGTCGCCGCACGCCTGCTCGCGAACGTGGAGACGGTCGTCCACGGCAAGCGCGAGGAGATCCGGCTCGTGCTCGCCGCGCTCGCGTCGGGCGGCCACGTGCTCTTCGAGGACGTCCCCGGCACGGCGAAGACCGTGCTCGCGCGCGCGATCGCGCAGAGCGTCGAAGGCGCGGTCGGCACGCGCATCCAGTGCACGCCGGACCTGCAGCCGACCGACGTCACCGGGCTCTCGGTCTACAACCAGCAGACGCGCGACTTCGAGTTCCGGCCCGGGCCGATCTTCGCGAACGTCGTGCTCGTCGACGAGATCAACCGCGCGATGCCGAAGACGCAGTCCGCGCTGCTCGAAGCCATGGCAGAGCGTCAGGTGACGGTCGACGGCGTGCCGCGCGAGCTCGAGCCGCCCTTCCTGCTGATCGCGACCGAGAACCCGATCGAGCAGGAAGGCACGTTCCCGCTCCCGGAAGCACAGCTCGACCGCTTCTTCCTGAAGACGGCGCTCGGCTACCCCGACGAGGAGCAGGAGCTCCGGATCATGCGCGAGCAGCGAAGCGGACACCCGCTCGCCGACCTCCGGTCCGTGATCACGGCCGCGGATCTCGCCGAGCTCAACGCCGCGGTCGAGGACGTCTACCTCGCGGAGATCCTCGAGCACTGGATCGTCAAGCTCGTTCGCGCGACGAGACAGGTCGAAGGCGTCGAGATCGGCGCCTCGCTCCGCGGCACGCTCGCGCTCGACAAGACGGCGCGCGCGTGGGCGCTGTTGCACGGCCGCGACTTCGTCACCTCGGAGGACCTCGAGCAGCTGTTCCTCCCGGTCCTCGGGCATCGGCTGATCCTCACGCCGACGTTCCTCGCGGAGACGCGAATGCAGAGCCGCGACGAAGCGCTGGGTCAGATCCGCGACCGCTGCCTCGCGCTCGCGCCGCGACCCGAGCCCGACTGGGAAGAGGAACGCACCGCGCCACGCGCGGTCGACGGGTGAGCGAGTCTTCGCGCCGAACCTTTCCGCTCGTGCCGCGCTGGCGCGTGGCGGGAATCCCGTTCGGCGAGCAGCGCAGCCTCCGGCGTGGGCCCGGCTCCGACGTGGCGGGCTCGCGCGAGTACGGGCCGGGGGATCCCGTCTCGAAGATCGACTGGTACGCGTCCGCCCGCCTGTCGTCGGCGCGCGGCGGCGACGTGTTCGTCGTCCGCGAGAAGTACGCGGAGGAAGCGCCGCGCGTCGTCGTGCTGTGCGACCGCAGGCCCGCGATGGCGCTCTACCCGCCCGAGTTCCCGTGGCTGTCCAAGCCCGCTGCGGTCTCCGCGGTCGCGGACGCGATCGTCGTCAGCGCGCTCGCCGCGCGCGGCGAGATCGGGTACCTCGACTACGCAGGCAGCGAGCAGCGCGAGGGCGCTCCGTTCTGGCTCCCGCCGAGAGGGCGCCGTCGCCGCTGGGAGGTCGAAGAACGGCTCGCGCTGCTCGAGTTCGACGCGCCCGAGGACAACGTCGAGCGCGCGCTCGACCAGCTCGCGCGCCTGCGCGCAGACCTGCCTTCAGGGAGCTTCGTGTTCGTCGTGTCGGACTTCCTCTCGCCGCCGCGACTCGAGACCTGGCTGCACGCTCGATCGCTCCGCTGGGACGTCGTCCCCGTGATCGTGCAGGACCCCGTCTGGGAGCAGAGCTTCCCCGAGCTCGCGTCGGTGACCGTGCCGTTCGCGGAGCCGGGAACGGGACGCGTCGTCACCGCCCGCTTCTCACGATCGGAGGCGCGTGCACGCCGCGTCGCGAACGAGGCGCGCCTCGGGCGGCTGCTCGGCGAGCTTCGCGGCGTCGGTCTCGACCCGCTCGTCGTCGGCACGAGCGACCCGCTCGAGATCGACCGCGAGTTCCTCGCGTGGGCCGAGCTCCGGCGGCAGGGACGAAGGCGCGCGCGATGAGCCGCCGGCGCCTGATCGCGGTCGGGGGTCTCGCGGCCGCGTGCGTGGTCGCACTCGTGCTCGTCGCGACGCTCGGCGGTGGCGGCGACGACGCGCCGGCGCCCAGGGGCGACGTCGCGATCTCGACGTCGATCGCGCCGAGCCCGCTCTTCTTCGGCGACCTCGTCACGGCGCGCGCGCAAGTGCTCGTGAACCGTCGGGAGCTCGATCCGGACACCGTCCGCCTCGAGGCGGCCTTCGCGCCGTTCTCGATCGTCGGCCGGCCGCAGGAGTCGCGCACAGACAGCGGGCAGACGACCTCGATCGACGTGCGCTACACGTTGCAGTGCCTGGTCGAAGCGTGCCTGCCGCAGCCCGGCGGGATCGCGCTCCCGAAGCTTCAGGTGCACACGAGGCCGAGCAGCGACAACCTCGTCACGTACAACCACAGCTGGCCGCGCGTCGACGTCGTCTCGCGCGTGGCGCCGGCCGCGCTCGCGACCGACCCGCCGCCGTGGCGGCAGCAGATCGCGCTCCCCGCGGTCTCGTACCGCGTGGAACCCGGGACGCTCGCCGCGGCGCTCACGCTCGCCGCCGTGCTGCTCGTGCTCGGCGCGTTCGCGCTCGTGGTGCGAGAGGTCACGCGACGCCGCAGGCTGCTGCACGAGCGGGCGCGCTTCCGGTCGGCGCTCGCACGCGCGCTCGAGCTCGCGCGCGCCTCGGCCGCGCGCGGCCCCGACGACCGCCGCAGGGCGCTCGCGCTGCTCGCACGCGTGCTCGCCTTCGACCCGAACGGCGGCCGTCGCCTCGCGCCTGCTGCTGCGCGTCTCGCGTGGGGTCGCTCGGAGCCGTCGGCGACGGGCCTCGAGTCGCTCGTCGACGAGATCGAGAGAACGGTGAGCGTCCGATGACCCCGCAGCGCGATTCCGTTCGCAGACGTGCGCAGCCTGCTTCGGCTCGCACGCCGCACGACGCTCGTGCGCACGGCGGCGGCCGTCGTGCTCCTCGCGCTGGCGGTTGCCGCGGTGCTGCTCGGGCGACACCCGGAGGTGCGCGAGTCGACCGTCTTGCCGAAGCGTTCGAACGGGATCGTCGTGCTCGATCTCTCCGCGAGCATCTCCCCCGACACGTACGCGCGGATCGGCGCAACGCTTCGCGAGCTCACCGAGTCGGGCGGCCGGTACGGCCTCGTCGTCTTCTCGGACACCGCGTACGAGGCGATCCCGCCCGGGACGCCCTCGGAAGCGTTGCGCCCGCTCCTGCGCTACTTCACGTTGCGCCCTGCGAGCACGGAGGGCTTCCTGCCGACGTTCCCCGCAAACCCGTGGGCGAACTCGTTCAGCGCGGGCACGAAGATCTCGACCGGGCTCGAGCTCGCGCGCGGCGTGATCATCGACGAGGCAGCCGCCGAGAAGCCGGCGGTGCTGCTCGTGAGCGATCTCGAGAACGACCCGTCCGACGTCCCGAGGGTGACGAGCGTCGCGCTCGCCTACCGACGCGAAGGGATCCCGCTCGACGTCGTCGCGCTCAACCCGGCACCCGGTGACGAGCAGCTCTACCGGCGACTCGTTCGCGGCTGGGGCTCGTACACACCGGCGCGGTTGCGCAGCGAGCGAACCGAGGCCTCGTCGCGAGGCTCGTTCCCGCTCGGCCTCGCGTGCGATCGCGCTCGCGGTCGCGCTGCTGCTCGGCGCGTACGAGCTCTGGTCGGCGCGGCTCACCTGGGCGAGCCGCCCGCGCAGCCGGAAGGCGCCGCGTGAGGGCTTCGCGCCTGATCGCCGCGGCGCTCGCGCTCGTGCTCGCAGCCGTGCTCGCGCTGCTCGCGGCCGACGTTCGAACGTGGCGCGACACGATGCGAGCAGACGACCTGCGCTTCCAGCTGTCGGCGTCGATCCGCAGGCCGACTGGGACACCTCGACGCTCCTGCCGTCGGGCGTCGCGCGCCGCGTGCTCGACGTCGACGACGACCGAGAGCTCAGGCGAGGCGTCGCCGCGTTTCGCGCGGCCGACCGCGCGCGCGGGCTTCGCACGGTCGCGCGTGCGCGGAGCGGCCGAGGCCGCGCTCGCGGACGTCGCCGCGAGCAACGACGCCCCTGCGCACGCCTCGCAGGCGTTCGACCTGCTCGGGATCCTCGCCTTCAGCGACTCGACGAGCGGGCGGCGCGCGACGCCGGTCGAGCGGAGCCTCGCGGCGTTCGACAACGCCGTCCGCCGCGATCCCGGGAACACCGCGGCGAAGTACAACCTCGAGCTGCTGCTCCGCCTGCTCGAGGCCGAGGGAGAGCGGCGCGGGCCGAACACCGCACCGGGCCCGCGGGGCAGCGGGCGGCGCGGCGCGGGAACCGGTACGCCGGGGCAGGGCTATTGACAGGCACGACCAGCTTCACGTTCCTGACCCCGCTCGGCGGCCTGCTCGTGCTGGCCGTCGTGCTGCCGCTCGCCGGGCTCGTGCTCGCGGAGCGACGGGTCTCGGCCGCGCGCGCGCTGCTTCGGCTCGCGCGACCCCCCGGCGGCGCGCCGCGCGCGACGATCGTCGCGCTCGCAGCCGTGCCCGTGCTGCTCGGGCTCGCCGTCGCGCAGCCCGCGCTTCGCGCGCCCAAGACGGCGAACGTCCGAACCGACGCCGAGGCGATGTTCGTCCTCGACACGTCGCGGTCGATGCTCGCCTCGGCCGGGCCGGGCGAACCGAGTCGCCTGGCCCGCGCGCAACGGGCCGCCGTTCGCCTGCGCGCGGCGATCGCCGACGTCCCCGCAGGCGTCGGCACGCTCACCGACCGCGCGCTTCCGAACCTGCTGCCGATCGCCGACACCGCGGCGTTCGACGCGACCGTCGAGCGCGCGGTCGGGATCGAGCGCCCGCCTCCGCAGGAGGTCAACGTCAACGCGACCACGCTTCGCGCCGCTGACCGAGCTCACGACGCAGGGCTACTACTCCACGTCGGCGCGCCGCAAGCTCCTGTTCGTGCTGACGGACGGCGAGACGCGCTCGTACGACGTCGGCGCGGTCGCACGAGCGCTCCGCGCCGGGACGCGGTGTCTCGCTGATCCTCGTGCACTTCTGGAAGCCGGGCGAGCGGGTCTACCGCCCGTCGGGTCGGCCGGAGGCCGCGTACTTCCCGCACGAGGAGAGCCGCCGCGAGCTCGACCGGCTCGCAGCTGCCGCCGGAGGCGCGAGCTTCGGCGAGGACGAGCTCGCCGCAGCAGCGGCCCGCGCGCGCAGCGAGCTCGGGAGCGGGAAGACCGCCTCGCAGGGCATCAGGCCGCACACGATTCCGCTCGCCCCGTACGTGGCCGCGGCTAGCCTGCTGCCGCTGGCATTTCTCTTGAGGCCGCTCCGCAGCGGCTCTAGACTGACCCGACCCCGGCGTTCCGGTAAGTGAAGGAGAGCATGCAGAGACCGTTCGTCGTGGCTGTCCTCGTCGCTGCCATCGCCGCGACGCTGATGATCACACCCTCGGGCACCGCGCCCGCGGTCGGCGCAGCTCCTTCCGCGTCCGGCAACTGGCTCAGCTGGGGACGCTCGCTCGACCAGAACCGGCACTCGCCGCTCAGGCAGATCACGAAAGCGAACATCGACCGCCTCGGTCGCGTGTTCAACATCGACTTCCGCGCAATCGACGTCGGGATCCTTCGCGGGCAGCAGGCGTACCCGCTCATCGTCAACGGCCGCATCTACGTGACGACCGCCGACAACAACGTCTTCGCGCTGGACGGCACGACGGGCCGCGTGATCTGGCGCTACAAGCCTGCGAACACCGCGCTGTTCGCGAACTTCGGCATCCGCGCGAACCGCGGCGTCGCGTACTGCGGCGGCCGCCTGTTCCTCGCGACGCTCGACATGCACCTCGTCGCGCTGAACGCGGCGACCGGTCGGCTGCTCGCGCGCGTGCCCGTGGACTCCGCCGTTCCCGGTGCGTCGTCGAACTACGGCTACGGGCAGACGAGCGCGCCGATCTGCGCGAAGGGCCGGGTCCTGATGGGCGCGGCCGGCTCGGAGTACGGGATCCGCGGCTTCGTGATGGCGTGGCGCACGAACCTGACGCCGGCCTGGGCGAACCCGTACTGGACGATCCCGCCGCCGCAGACCGAGTGGCGCAAGCGCGGGCGGCTCGTCGGCGGCGGCGCGGTCTGGACGCCGGTCACGGTCGACTCGACGACGAACACCGTCTACTTCGGCACCGGCTCGGCGACGCCGCTCTACCAGCCGAGCCTCCGCCCCGGTCCCGCTCCTCGCACCGACTCGCTGATCGCCGTCGACCTGATGACCGGCCGCCAGAAGTGGTGGCGGCAGCAGATGGCTCACAACGAGTGGGCGTACGACACCGCGCAGCCGCCGCTCGTCTACAACGCGAGGGTCGGCGGCAAGCGTCGCCGCATCGTCTCGGTGGCGACGATGGAAGGCGTCTGGTTCGCGTACGACGCGCGCACCGGCACCCCGATCTACCAGCGCGTCAAGGTGCTCGACCGCGTCGAGCATCCGTCGCTCAAGCCGGGACAGCCGGTCGCGGTCTTCCCCGCGGCGATCGGCGGGCTGAACTACTCGCCGGCCTCGTACGACCCGGCCACGAACTACATCATCAACGCGGCGGCCGAGACGGCGGGCGTGATGATCCAGAAGAAGCTGACGCCGACGCAGAAGCAGCGCAAGCTCGTCGGCGACATCTTCCTCGGCCTCGCGAACGGCGAGTTCGGGACGCTGCTGCCCGGCTGGCGGAACCACGGCTCGATCAGCGCGATCGACGTCAACACGGGCCGCCGGGTCTGGAAGTTCCGCACGCCCGAACCTGAACGAGGAGGCGTGACGACGACGGCGAGCGGGCTCGGGTTCGCCGGCGGCGGCGACGGCTTGCTGCGCGGGTTCGACACGCGCACGGGGAAGGTGCTCTGGACGTTCCAGACCGGCTTCCAGATCGCGGCGGGCCCGTCGGTCTACAGCGTCGGCGGCAAGCAGTACATCGCGATCACCGTCGGCGGGACGCCGACGTCCTCCAACGGCGGCACCGGCGACGAGGATCCAGGTCTTCGCGCTCGACGGCTCGAAGCAGCAGTCGCCTCCGCCGACGAACCTGCCGGCGCTCCGGCAGACCGCCGGCGTCACGACGCCGCCTCCGACGCTGATGGGCTCGCCGCTGTCGACGGCGACGCCGGCGCGCGCGGCGGCACCTGCGGTTACGACCGCGGCGGCGGGCGCGACGATCCAGGTCGGCGCCCGGCCGTTCGTCCGACGCTGGCAGGCGACCGGCTCGAACGAGCAGATCGTCGTCGGGCGTCTGCTCCTCCGCGGTGCGCCCGTCCGCGGCGCACGGATCCGCGTCGATCGCTACCAGCTCCTCAGTCTCACCGACTCAGCGGGACGCTTCCGCTACCGCGCCGACGTGACGACGCCGAAGCGGCACGTGATCACGGTCGTCGGCGCATCGCGCGCCACCGTGCGCGGGCGGCGGCTCTCGAGCGCAGAGCGCAACGCCGTGCTCTCGGCGAGAGGCGGGATCAACGTCGCGTACCGCCTCACAGAAGTGCGGGCGAAGCGGCTCGCGAACGGCAACGTGCTCGTCACCGGACGCGCGACGCTCGCGCGCGGGACCGCGCCGCCTCCGGCCGTGCTCTTCACCTACATGCTCTCCGGCAAGATCACGGACTCGGCCGGGCGCCCCGTGCAGAACGCCGTCGTCGTCACGCGCACGCTCGACCGCGACTTCTGGACGTTCTCGGAGCCGAGCGACGCGCAGGGGAACTACAGCTCGTTCTACACCGCGTCCGACGAGGAGGGCGCCGACCCGGTGCCGCTCCAGGTGCAGGTGACGCTCGGGGACACCTCGTACGCGTTCCCCGGCGGCAGGAACGTCTCGTTCAAGCGCCTCCGCAGCGCGACCCTGGACATCAAGATCCCGACCGGCGGCGGGCAGATGACCTCGTCCGACGTGGGCTCGTACGTCGGCGGCGTCTACGACGCGCTGCTGATCGGCGTCGCGAGCGGCGGCCGCACCGTGCAGCCGGTCTCGGCCACCTGGCCCGACTCGAAGGGCCGGTTCCGGCTCGTGCTGCCCGCCTCGGCCCGCGGCAAGGCCGTCTCGTTCTGGATGGACCGGGGCCCGGTGTTCTCCCGTGCCCCGGCAGGCCCGGGCCGGGCCGTGACGCCCAGCCTCTACCCCGCGGCCCCCGGCCCCCAGGCGCCCCAGGGCCTCCTCCGGCTCCGGCTACCTCGCTAGGCAGAAACCGCAAACTCCGGTAACAATGGAGCGAGATGTTCCGGATCCGAGGAGAGGTCAATCGATGAAAGCACGTTGGTTCGCGCTTGCGCTGGTGACAGTGCTCGCCGCACTCAGCTACGCACCCGTCGCCTCCACGAAGGCGACGTCACAGAACGCAACAACCGTCACCGTGACGATGAAGGAGTTCAAGTTCACCCTCTCGAAGCGCATCGTTCCTCGCGGAAGGGTCACCTTCAAGCTCGTCAACAAGGGCGCGCTCCCGCACGACTTCAAGATCGCGGGCAAGAAGTCCAAGATGATCGGGCCGGGCAAGTCGGGCCTGCTCATCGTCACGCTGACGAAGGGCTCCAAGGCGTACCTCTGCACCGTCCCCGGCCATGCCGCCGGCGGGATGAAGGGAACGCTCAAAGTCACCTAGGTCTTCGGCGGGCCCGCGCAGCTCACGCTGTGCGGGCCCGCTCAGCCTAGGCAGGATGAAACCGTGCGCCGTCTCCTGATGCTGCTCGCGGTCCTCGGCGCGGCCGCGCCGATCGCGCTCTTCGCGCTCCAGGACGACGACGGCGCGCCGGCCGCGACGACGCATCACGCCCATCCCGCTGCCGAGTGCGGCTCCGCCCGCCGTCCTCCCCCCGCGCGGTTCGGTCGTGCTCGCGCGCAGTTCGCGCGAGCTCGCGGTCGCGCTCGCGGTGCGACCCGGAATGCCGCTGCGTCTCACCGCGACGATCATCGGCGGGCAAGGCGGAGGAGTGGACGGGCTCGACGTCGAGCTGATCGCGGGCAGAGCGACGAGCGGCGCTTCCAACCGCGGCCGCGCGTGCGGCCACGGCTGCTACACCGCGACGCTGCCGGTTCGCGCGCCGACGCGCTTCGCGGTCAACATCACAGGCGCCGGCGCGTTCCGCTCCGTTGCGTTTCCGCTGCCGGGGCCCTGGGCGCCGAAGCCCGGCGCGGCGTTCCTCTCGCGGGCGACGCGGACGTTCCGCGCGCTGCGCTCCGTCCTCTTCGTCGAGAGCCTCTCCTCGGGTCTCGGGCGCACGCGTCGTCACCACCTGGAAGCTCGAAGCGCCGAACAAGCTCGAGTACTCGATCCGCGACGGCGCCGGTGGGATCGTGATCGGCGGCAAGCGCTGGGACCGGGAGAAGCCTGGCGCCGCGTGGAAGGAGTCGACGTCGACGCTGCTTCCGCAGCCGGTGTCACCGTGGGGCGCGAGAGTCGCGAACGCGTACGTGCTTCGGAGCACGCCTCGCCGCGTGACGATCTCCTGGTACGACCCCGGTGTGCCGTCGTGGTTCACCGGCACGTTCGACCGCGCAACCGCGCGGCCGATCGAGCTGCGGATGACGGCGACCGCACACTTCATGCAGCACCGCTACCTCGGCTTCAACCGAGGCGTGCGGATCGTGCCGCCGACCTAGGAACAGCGAAGCGTGCTCACTCGCGTCGGCTCCTTGCCGACGAGAGCGCGGATCTTCGCCGCCTCGGACTTGACCCGTTGCGGAGCTGACGTACCTGATGCAGACCTCGACGCGCACGAAGCCCGTCGTCTTGTGCGGGATCAGGGTGCTGAGGATCGGGTTGTGCTTGACGTCCTTGCCGAACCTGCGCACGCGCGAAAGCTTCTTCGTCTTGAGCGTCGCCCACTGAGCGCGCGTGGGCGGGACGAGCAGGTGCGACGTCGGCCCGCCCGCACTGAGCCCGTCGAGAGGGCCCGTCCTGCACGCCGTGTTGGGTCTCGTCGCAGGCCCGGTCCGCCTTCCCTCCGATGTCGGCGACTCCCTGCCCGACCTCGACTCTGAGGTGGAGTCCCTGCACGCCCTTGAACATGCGGTTCATCAGGTTCGGCGCGCTCGTGTAGACGCGGCTCGAGTCCTCGACGTCGCACGTGCCTCGACTCGCGTCGTGCGTCGTCACGCGGCCGACGCCGAAAGCGACGCCGGGGCCGTCGGTCTGCGGCCAGGGCCCCCCGCGCCGCGTGAACGCGCGGCGCAGATGGGGACGGCTCCGGTGACCGAGTACACGAGCAGCTCGCTCGTCATGAAGGTGAAGCTCGCCCGCTCGTCGTCGCTCGGCTTGCCCGGCAGGTCGTCGTAGACGGTGTCGAGCTGCCCCGTCATGAGCGCGTCGATCCGGAAGCAGCAGCGGTAGTCGGGCAAGCTCGCGGCCGGTGCGCCGGCGGACAGCAAGAGGGACGCAGCGAGCGCGAGAAAGAGGACCCGCAGAACGAGCCTGAGCGACCCCACTCGCATGCGGCGATCCTAGCCGAGCCTCTAAACGGTCGGCCAAGCCGCGCGCCTTGCGCGACGCGGAGGTGGCGCGCTTCTGCGCCGTCAGCTCGACCTTGCGCAGCCGCACGTTCGTCGGCGTCACCTCGACGCACTCGTCCTCGCGGATGAACTCGAGCGCCTGCTCGAGCGACAGCGGCCGGGGCGGGATCAGGCGCACGAGCTCGTCGGACGTCGACGAGCGCATGTTCGTCAGCTTCTTCTCCTTCGTCGGGTTCACGTCGAGGTCCTCGGCACGGGCGTTCTCGCCGACGACCATCCCCTCGTAGACCTCGACGCCCGGCGCGACGAAGAGCTGTCCGCGCTCCTGAAGGTTGAACAGCGCGAACGCGGTCGTCGGACCGCGCCGGTCGGCGACGAGGCTGCCGGTCGGGCGCGTGCGCAGCTCGCCGTGCCACGGCTCGTAGCCCTCGAAGACGTGGTGGAGGATCCCGGTGCCGCGCGTCTCGGTCAGGAACTCGGTGCGGAACCCGATCAGGCCGCGCGCCGGCACGAGGTACTCCATGCGCACCCAGCCCGTGCCGTGGTTGACCATGTGCTCCATGCGGCCCTTCCGCAGCGCGAGCAGCTGCGTGATCACGCCGACGTAGTCCTCGGGCGCGTCGATCGCGAGCCGTTCCATCGGCTCGTGCACCTTGCCGTCGACCTCGCGCGTGACGACCTGCGGCTTGCCGACCGTGAGCTCGAAGCCCTCGCGGCGCATCAGCTCGACGAGCACCGCGAGCTGGAGCTCGCCGCGGCCCTGCACCTCCCACGCGTCGGGCCGTTCGGTCGGGAGCACGCGGAGCGAGACGTTGCCGATCAGCTCCTGGTCGAGCCGCGCCTTGACCATCGTCGCGGTCAGGCGCGTGCCGTCCTGTCCGGCGAGCGGCGCCGTGTTCGTCCCGATCGTCATCGAGAGGCTCGGCTCGTCGATCATCATCACGGGCAGCGGGCGCGGGTCGTCCGGGTCGGCGAGCGTCTCGCCGATCGTCACCTCGGGGATGCCCGCCACGGCGATCAGCTCGCCGGGGCCGGCTTCCTCGGCGTCGACGCGGTCGAGCGCGTCCGTGACGTAGAGCTCCGTCACCTTCACGCGCTCGATCCGGCCGTCGGCGCGGCACCACGCGACCTGCTGGCCCTTGCGGATCGTGCCCTCGCGCACGCGGCAGAGCGCGAGCCGGCCGAGATAGGGCGACGCGTCGAGGTTCGTCACGTGCGCCTGCAGCGGATGGCCTTCCTCGTAGAGCGGCGGCGGGATCCGCTCGAGCAGCGTCTCGAACAGCGGGCCGGAGGTCGTCCGCAAGCGAGTCGGCCTCGAGCCCTGCGTGCCCCGCGCGCGCGTTCGTGTAGACGATCGGGAACTCGATCTGGCTCTCGTCCGCGTCGAGGTCGAGGAAGAGCTCGTAGACCTCGTTCACGACCTCTTCGAGGCGGGCGTCGGGGCGGTCGACCTTGTTGACGACGAGGACGACGGGCAGCCGCGACTCGAGCGCCTTGCGCAGGACGAAGCGCGTCTGCGGCAGCGGCCCTTCGCTCGCGTCGACGAGCAGCAGCACGCCGTCGACCATCGTCAGCGCGCGCTCGACCTCGCCGCCGAAGTCGGCGTGGCCGGGCGTGTCGACGATGTTCACCTTCACGTCGCCGTAGCGGACGGCCGTGTTCTTGGCGAGGATCGTGATCCCCTTCTCGCGCTCGAGGTCCATCGAGTCCATCACGCGCTCGTTGACGTCCTGGTTGTCGCGGAACGAGCCTGCCTGCCAGAGCATGGCGTCGACGAGCGTCGTCTTCCCGTGGTCGACGTGGGCGACGATCGCAACGTTGCGGATGTCTTCGCGGAGCGGCACCTGTCGAGGGTACCGGCGAACTCCTCAGTCCGGCAGGTCGCCGTCCCGGTAGCGCCCGAACGACGGGCGTTCGAACGCGGCGTAGGCCTCGCGCGGCACTTTCGTCTCCGTCTCGACGCTCGCGGCGTGCGCGGCTGCCTGCTCGTTCGCCGGATAGACGATCTCCGCCTCGCGGCCGAACCCTTCCGGCCGGGCGCCGACCGAGAGCACGACGCACGGCTCGTCCCCGGTCGCGACGATCACGTGCGCCGCCCACGGCGGGCAGTGGACGAAGTCCCACTGCTTGAGCGGCCGCTCCTCGCCCTCGATCACGAGCACGCCTTCGCCCGCGAGGATCAGGAAGTCCTCCTGCGCGTTCTCGCCGTGGTACATGCACGCGGGCTGCCCGGGCTGCATGACGCCGATGTTGATCCCGAGCTCGCCGAACTTCGGGTCGCCCTCGAACATGACCGCGGAGCCCATCGCGTCCGTGTGCATCCAGCGCGCGTCGCGCGCGTTCACGACGAACCAGCCCTCGCCTGTCGGGACGAGGCCTTCCTCGGTCTGCTCGAGCGGTGCTTCCTGCACGGCCCGGAACCTACCGACTCAGTGCGGCGGAACCGCGTGCAGAACGTCCAGGTAGCGGCCGTACCCGGACGGGCTCGACCACTGGACGGCGCTCTCGATCGACGTTCCCTCGCCCCACTCGTTGAAGCTGATCACGAAGTGGAACTGCGCCGGCGAGTCGACCATGTGGTGCACCATCCGCGACCACGACCGGACGCTTCGGCGGCGCATGGGGCGCTTGTCCGGAGCGAAGTAGAAGCCGGGCGAGATCGAGTACGCGAACGGGAAGAGGTCGAACTCGTTCTTGTTCGCCGAGTACGGGTGCCAGCCGTCGACGTTCGCCTCGCAGGCGCGGTACCCCTTGAACGAACGCATCACGAGGTACGCGCCGACCGTCTGGTTCGCCGCAGCCCACCGCGTCGCGGCGTCGCAGTTCACACCGTCGTCCTGCGTCGCCGTAGACGAAGACGACGGGGCGGCCGCCGAGCTTCAGGTAGCCCGGGCTCGCGGCGTAGCGTGTCCCGGATGTACTCGAGGTCGGCGCGGATCGACTCGACCGACGGGTCGCCGTAGCCCTCGAGCTCGTGGTAGATCGCCCACTGGAACCCACGCTTCGCGCCGGCGGAGAGGTGCGCCGCGAAGCGGCCGTCGGTCTGGCTGCCCCGCCCCCACCACGAGTACGTCGCCGAGGTGATGTGGCCCCACTGCATCGCGCGGATGTGCCGGTCGATCACGCCCGGGCGGCCGGCGTCGTAGAACCCGAGCGAGGGCCGATAGTGGGTGAACGGGTCGAGCTGGGCGTGGGTCCAGCCCTCGGGGAACCACGGGTAGTAGGCGGCGATCCGGATCGAGCTGAAGGGCGCAGCCGTCGCGGCGGGCGCGAGGAGCAGTGCGGCCAGTGCCGCTGCGAGGAGGAGCCGCAGTCTCACTGGACACTTATATCGTCTGTCGAGTGGAGCAGACACTCCCCTGGAATTGGTATTTCGAGCCCGAGATCCTGCACCGGGAGCAGGAGGCGATCTTCCGGCGGACCTGGCAGTACGTCGGCCACCTCGGCCAGGTGGCCGAGCCCGGGACCTACTTCGCGAGCCGTGCGGGTGACGTCCCGGTCGTCGTCACCCGGGCGCGCGACGGCGAGCTTCGCGCGTTCCTGAACGTCTGCCGGCACCGCGGCTCGGTGGTCGTCGAGGGCGAGGGGCGCGCGAGACGCTCCAGTGCCCGTACCACGCCTGGACCTACGGGCTCGACGGCGCGCTCCGCGCCGCGCCGCGCTCGGACGAGACCGCGCCGCGCGAGGAGCTCGGGCTGCTGCCGCTCCGCGTCGGGGCCTGGGGGCCGTTCGTCTTCGTCAACCCGTCGCCGGAGGGCGAGTCGCTCGAGGAGACGCTCGGCGAGCTGCGCGACACGCTGAGCTTCGACGGGCTCGAGTTCCACCACCGCGTCGAGTACGCGCTCGAGTCGAACTGGAAGGTCGCGTGCGAGAACTACCTCGAGTGCTACCACTGCGCGGTCGCGCACCCCGGCTTCAGCGCGGTCGTCGACGTGTCGCCCGGCGAGTACGTGCTCGAGCGCCACCGCTGGCACTCGTCGCAGCTGCTGCACGCGCGCGGCAACGGCGCGCGCGGCGAGTTCCACTTCCTCTGGCCGAACCTGAAGGTGAACGTGTACCCGGGCCGCCCGAACCTCTCGATCGGGCCGGTGTGGCCGGAAGGCCCGGAGCGCTCGCGCGGATTTCTCGACTACTTCTTCGCGCCCGGCGAGGACGAGTCGTGGATCCGCGACCTGCTCGAGCTGGACGACCAGGTCGGCCGCGAGGACACGGCGCTCGTCGAGCGCGTGCAACGCGGCGTGCGCTCGGGGGTGCTCACGGAGGGCCGGCTGCTGGGCGAGAGCGAGCAGCTGATCGCCCACTTCGACGCGCTCGTCCGCGACGCGCTGTCGCCGGAAAGGAGTTGAGATGACCGACGACCACACTGCCTTTGGCCACGACCGGTTCGGGCGAGGCGCAGAGAAGGCCGCGCGCTTCTTCGGGACGCCCGGCTACATCATCGGCCAGTCGATCGCCGTCGTGATCTGGATCGGGCTCAACACGCTCGCGATCGTGAACCACTGGGATCCGTACCCCTTCATCCTGCTGAACCTCTTGTTCTCGACGCAGGCCGCGTACGCCGCGCCGTTGATCCTGCTCGCGCAGACGCGTCAGGCCGAGCGCGAGCGAGTGAAGAGCGAAGCGTTCACGCGCCACCAGGAGGCGGTCGAGGCGGCGCTGGAGCGGAACACGGACGAGCTGCGCAAGGCGCTCGAGGCGAACACGGCGCTCACTCGCGAGATCCGCGACCGGCTCGCCTGAACCACGTCGCGCGCGGAGGCAGCTCGGCGCCCTCGCCGAGGGCACGGGCGGCGCCGAGGACGTCGTCCGCTTCGAGCCGCATCAGCTCCTCGGCGTCGAGCTCGGAGAGCGCCCGCCCGGTGACGCCGGCCAGGCGCAGCGCCTGCGCGTTCAGCGCCTGCTCGAAGATCGTCCGCGCGTAGCGCGCGTTGCCGAAGCCCTCGCCGCGCTGCGCTCCGTCGAACGTCCGTCGCAGCGCCGCCTCGGCTCCCTCCGTCAGGAGGTACTCGCTCTCGGCCGCGAAGCGCCGCGTGATCGCGAGCAGCTCGTCGGTCGTGTAGTCGGGGAAGACGATCTCGCGCGAGAACCGTGAGCGCAGCCCCGGGTTCGAGTCCAGGAACCGCTCCATCGGCCGCGGGTAGCCCGCGACGATCACGACGAGCCGGTGGCGGAAGTCCTCCATCCGCTTGAGCAGCGTCTCGACCGCCTCGGGCCCGAAGTCCTGCATCACCGCGTCGGGCGCGAGCGCGTAGGCCTCGTCGACGAACAGCACGCCGTCGAGCGCGCGCTTGATCGCGCGGTCGGTCTTGATCGCCGTCGTCCCGACGTACTGCCCGACGAGCCCCGCGCGGTCGACCTCGACGAGGTGCCCGCGCCGCAGCAGCTCCATCGCGCGGTACATCTCGGCGAGCAGTCGCGCGATCGTCGTCTTGCCCGTGCCGGGGTTGCCGAGGAAGACGAGGTGCTGCGAGGTCGCGACCTCGGGCAGGCCGTGCTCGAGCCGCCGCGACTGCACCTGGAGGAACGCGACGAGCGCGCGCACCTGCTCCTTCACCGTCTCGAGGCCGACGAGCGAGTCGAGCTCGGCCTGGAGCTCCTCGAGCGAACGCGCAGGCTCCACTCTCCCACGCAGAGGCTCGGGCAGGTCGAGCTCGCCGGCGACCCGCCGGACCTGCTCGCGCATTGCCTTCAAGACGTCGTCGATCATCACGCTCCGTGTGCCCGAAACCGATGGCTACGATGCAAAGCATGGCGACCGACCCACTGCGTGCGCTGCTCGAACAGGCATTTCCAGGCGCCGAGGAGCTCGAGATCATCGACCGGACCGGCGGCGGCGACCACTTTCACGTGATCGTCCAGACCGACCGCTTCGACGGCCTGAGCCTGATCGACCAGCACCGACTGGTCAACGACGCGCTCGCGGCACCGCTCGCCGACGGCACCATCCATGAGCTCAGAATCACGACGAGAGGAACCGCATGAGCGACGACCTGCGCAACCGGATCAAGGAGATCATCGAGACCGAGGACGTCGTCCTCTTCATGAAGGGCACGCCGCAGTGGGCGATGTGCGGCAACTCGATGCGTGCGCTCGAGGCGCTCCGCGCGGCCGAGGCGCCGATCGCCGCGGTCGACATCCTCCCGAACCCCGAGTATCGAAAAGAGCTGAGCGCGCTGTCGGGCTGGCCGACGATCCCGCAGGTCTTCGTGAAGGGCGAGCTGATCGGCGGGGCCGACATCGTCCAGGAGCTGGCGATGAGCGGCGAGCTGGTCGAGAAGCTGCAGGACGCGCTCGGCGCGGACTACCGCGCGCCCGGCGAAGAGAAGACGCTGGCGCTCGCCGAGGCCGCGCTAGGCTGGAGCTGAAGTCAGACCGCGACGCGCGGCCGCGTAGCGGCCGATTCGCGACTTCGGGCGCAGCTAACTAGGCCTGCAGCTCGCCGAGCACGTCGCGGATCTCGGCGATGCTCGCCTGAATCTGGTCGCTGCGCTGCTCGAACTCGACGACCTTCTCCTCGAGCGCTGACGCCGTGTGGCCCGGCCCAGGCTGCAGGAGCATGTCCTCGACCCGCAGGACGACCGCGCCCGCGGGCTCGGCCTCTGCGAGGTGGTTCGTCGTGCGAAGCAGGGGCTCGGGCTCCGGTTCCGGCGCCTCGACGGGAGCGGGCGGCTTGGCGTCCATCAGCCCGACCTGCTCGAGCAGCGTCGAGGCAAGCGCCTGCTCGGAGACGAACCCGTACGAGACGAGCACCTCTCCGAGGCGGCGACCCGTGCGCTGGTGCTCCTGGAGCGCCAGCTCGAGCTGACGACGGCTCAGGAGACGCCGTTCGACGAGCAATTCGCCGAGGGGAAGCCAGGGAGTGGGCTCGGAGGCCATCACCTGACGAATCGGCGGTTTCCGCGATGGTTCAGTCCCTCGAAAGGGTGAACGCAGAGAACCACGAAAGGCCGATAACGCCCGAAGCGGTCACATGAGCACGTTTCCCGTCGATCCCCCTGTCACCCCTGCTGCCTCGGCCCCCGAGGACGCGGGCGCGGCGAACCGTCGCGAGCTCTCGCAGGAGGAGATCGCGACCCTCCCGCTCCAGGCCCTGCTCGTCCGCGCCGGACACATCACGCTCGACCAGCTCGCCGACGCGCTCCGCGAGAACGTCGCGACGGGGCGCTCGGTCGAGGACATCGCGCTCTCGCGCGGCTGGCTCTCGGCCGCGCAGCTCGACGCGCTTCGCGCGGCGAAGCAGAGCTACGCGCCGGGCGCACCCGCATTCCCGCACCCGCCCCCGCACCCGCGCCGGTCGCGCAGGCACCTGCCGCGCCCGCTCCCGCGCCCGCGCCGGTCGTCGAGGCGTATGCGCCGCCCCCGGCCCCTGCGCCGGTCGTCGAAGCGCCGGCCGCCCCATGCCGGTCTACGAAGCGCCTGCGCCGCCTGCCCCGGTCGTGCAGGCGCCTCCGCCCGCGCCTGCTCCTGCACCCGCACCGGTCGCAGAGGCCCCGGCTCCCGCGCCTGCCCCCGTCGTCGAAGCACCCGCCGAGCGCGTCTCGGCCGGCGACCGACACGTCGGTCGGCGTGTTCCTCAACCTCGAGGACGGCGCGCGCATCTGGGCGGGCCGCTTCGACAGCCTCGAAGAGGCCGAGCAGCACGCGCAGAACCTGACCGAGTCGCTCGTTCGTCCGGAGCCCGGCGTGTGGCCCCGCTTCGGCGACCAGCTCGTCCGCCCCGACGCTGTCGTCAGCGTCGAAGTGTCACCGCGCGAAGAACGCTGAACCTGACGAGAGGGACGCGCCGCTTGGCGCGTGCTTCCCCCCTACGGGGGATTCGGGGGTACGCGGAAATGGCGATGCTGTTTCTACGGGCGAGGCGATGCCCGGCACCACGAATTCTGCGGCGAAAGGACTCTTCCAGTGAACGGCATTCGCACGGCCGGTGTGGCGTACCAGCCCCAAACGGCTTCGGTCGCTTTCACCGAACCGCCCCTGAGCCCTCCGGTCGCCCGTCCGTTCGCGGCGGTCCCGACTGAGGCCCCCGTGCCCGTCGCCGCCCCCGCAGCTCCGGTCGCGCAGGTCGCGCCGGTCCCGCAGCCCGAGCCTCACGCTGCACCGCAGGTTGCGGCACCCCAGCAGCCTGTCCAGGCAGCGCACGCGCCTGCGCCGACGCCCGCCCCGCAAGACGAGTCCGTTGCGGTGTTCGTCCACCTGAGCAGCGGTGAGCGGATCTGGGCCGGCCGTTTCGACTCCGACGTGCTCGCCGAGCAGCGTGCGATCGAGATCGTTCGCGCGCTCAACCGCCCCGAGCCGGGCGTCTGGGCGAAGTTCGGCAACCGGCTGATCCGGCCCGGTGCCGTGGTCAGCATCGAGCTCGCGCCCCGGCGCGAAGAGTAAGCCCTGTTCAGCTATCGTTAACCAGGTGAACGTTTCCCTGGTTAACGAAGTCGAGGTCGCCAACCGGCTCAGGCCGGCGCTCTTCAGGCTGACCCGGGAGCTTCGCCGCGAGATCCACTCGCTCGGCGTCACCGGCGGCCAGGTCTCGCTCCTCGTCGCGATCAAGTACACGCCCGGGATCGGCGTCCGCGAGCTCGCAGGCGCGGAGCGGATCTCCCCCGCGGCGATCTCGAAGGCGATCACGCGGCTCGAGCAGCAGGAGCTCGTCGAGCGCAAGCCGCTCGAGGGCGACAAGCGCCGCGTCGGGCTCTACGTGACCGAGAAGGGGCACCAGGTGCTCCGCTCCGTTCGCTCGCGCCGGACGATCTGGCTCGCCGAGCGGTTGAAGGGGCTCTCGGCTCAGGAGCTCGCGGCCGTCGAGGCCGCGATCGAGCCGCTCGAGAAGCTCCTGCCGTGACGAACCGCATCTTCAAGTCGCTCCGCATCCACCGGAACTACCGGCTGTTCTTCGCGGGCCAGGTGATCTCGCTCGCGGGGACCTGGATGCAGAACATCGCGCTCGCCTGGTTCGTCGTCGAGCTGACCGACTCGCCGCTCGCCGTCGGCGGGCTCGCGTTCTGTCGCTTCCTGCCGTTCATGCTCTTCGGCCTCTACGCCGGCGTGATCGCCGACCGCCTCGACAACCGCAAGCTCGTGATGGCGACGCAGGCGGCGCAGATGGGCGTGTCCGCCGCGCTCACGGTGCTCGCGTTCTCGGGCTGGGAGAACATCCCGATCGTCTACGTCCTCGCCTTCCTCGGCGGGAGCGCGCTCGTGCTCGACGCGCCGGGCCGTCAGGCACTGACCTTCCAGATGGTCGGCCGCGACGAGCTGCCGAACGCGATCGCGCTGAACACCGGCCTCTTCAACGGCTCGCGGATCATCGGCCCCGCGATCGCAGGCGTGATCATCGGCCTCGGCGGCACGGGCATCTGCTTCCTCGTCAACACGATCACGTTCCTCGCCGTGCTGACCGCGCTGGCGCTGATGCGCAAGGACGAGCTCTTCGAGGTCAAGCGCAACCCGCGCACGCGCGCGGGAGCCGCGATCGCCGAGGGCGTTCGCTTCGCCTGGAACAACTCGGAGATTCGACTGGCGCTGACCGTCCTCGCGATCGCGAGCACGGTCGGCTTCAACTTCCACGTGATCATCCCGGTGCTCGCTTCGGACACGCTGAACGCCGGCCCGGAGGTGTTCGGCGTGCTGAGCGCCTTCTTCGGCGGCGGCGCGCTGCTCGGCGCCCTGATTCAGGCCGCGCGCAGCAAGGCGAGCTGGAAGGCGCTGCTGATCGGCGCGACGGGCTTCAGCGCGGGCCTGCTGGCGCTCGCGCCGGTGAGCTCGGTCGCGCCGGCCTGCGCAATTCTCTTCTTCGTCGGCATCTGCTTCACGCTCTGGGTCTCGAACACGAGCGCGATCCTGCAGCTGCGCGCGCCGGACGCGCTGCGCGGCCGCGTGATGAGCCTCTTCATGTTCGCCTTCGCGGGCCTCGCCCCGATCGGCGGGCTCTTCGCGGGCTGGCTGATGGAGGTCGGCGGCACGCAGCTCGCGCTGTCGCTCGGCGGCTCGATGTCGCTCGTCGTCGTCGCGTACGCCTGGGCGAAGAACAGCGGCGTGGAGTTCCGCCGCCGTCCAGCCGTTCCGATGTTCAGCGCGGAGGAAGAGGAAGCCTCCCGCGCAGCGTAGGGCGCGCGCTCAGTCCCCGATGGGCCTGAGCATCTGGCGCAGCGACGTGATCGTCTCCACGAGCTCGCGCTCCTGACGCTCGAAGTCCTTGGCCAGCTTCTCGAGGCGCTTGAGCGGCTCGCGGTTCGGGTTGCGGCCGAAGCGCACCCGGCGTGACGTCCGCTCGGGGCGATGCTGCTCCTTCGGCTGCTCCTGCTTCGCCGGCTTCTCCTGCTTCGGCTCCTTCTTGCGCTTCCCGCGCTTCTCGGGCGCAGGCTCGACGTTGAACTCGAAGCGGACGGGCTCGCTGCCGCGGCGGCCGCCGCGCTTGGCGAGCTCATCGCGGAGGCCCGACCCGAACCCCTCCTCGGTGGACATGTCGATGCCGCACTGCTCGAGCAGGACCTTCGTCAGCCCCTCGACGGAGATGAAGCCGTTCTCGACCACGATCTGGCCGAGCTTGCGGCCGGTTTGCTCCTGCTCCTCGAGCGCCAGCTCGAGATCGGCAGGCGTGATCCAGGATCTGCTCGACGAGGAGCTCGCCGAGCGGCTTCCAGGCAGGGGTATCCGCAGGCGGACCCATAGGCCTTTCATCGTTCGAAAGGCCACAAAGCTTGAGGGTCTCGTGGGGCTAGATCTTGCGGCGGGGCCGCCTGGCGCCCCACTTGTGGCTGCGCCGGGTGCCCGAGTAGACCAGCCGCGGCCGGGCCATCTGCATCCCCTGCGCCTCGAACTGGGCGCTCTCGCCGACCTTGCGGGCGACGTGCGAGACGTCCGCCTGCTGCTCCGGCAGGACGAGCGTGATGCCCGTGCCGTCGCGGCCGGCCCTCGCGGTGCGGCCGACGCGGTGCGTGTAGCCCTTGTCGTCCTCCGGCGGGTCGAAGTTGATCACGTGCGTGATGTCGTCGAGGTCGAGGCCGCGGGCGGCGACGTCGGTTGCGACGAGCGTCTGCACCTTCCCTGACTCGAACCTCGACAGCGCGCGCTCACGCGCGTTCTGGCTCATGTCGCCGTGCATCGCGACGGCCTGGATCTCGTGCCGCTTCAGCTTCTGCACGAGGCGGTCGGCGCCGCGCTTCGTCCGGGTGAAGACGAGGACGAGGCCGCGCTCCTCCTTGAGCAGCTCGACCAGCGTCTCGACCTTGTTGTCGGGCGTGACCGAGATGAACTTGTGATCGGTCTCGCCGCTCTCGAGGTGCGACGGGAGCTCGGCGTCGTAGCGGCTCGGGTTGAACGTGTACGCGCGGGCGAGCTCACCGACCTCGCCGTCGAGCGTGGCCGAGAAGAACATCGTCTGGCGCTTGCGGGGCAGGCGCTTGACGATCGCGTCGACCTGCGGCTGGAAGCCCATGTCGAGCATGCGGTCGGCCTCGTCGAGGACGAGGATCCGAATCGCGTCGAGCTTGAGCAGCTTCCGCTCGGCCAGGTCCTCGAGCCGGCCGGGCGTGGCGACGACGATGTGCGCGTCCTTCGCCTTCTTCGCGTTGGACACGAGCGGCGTGCCGCCGTAGACCGCGGCGACCCGCAGGCCCTGCGCCTTGGCGAGCGGTGCGAACTCCTCCGCGACCTGGGTCGCGAGCTCGCGCGTCGGCACGAGGATCAGCGCGGAGGGCTTCGCCTCGGCGGCGTTCAGGCGCTGGACGATCGGAATTGCGAAGGCGAGTGTCTTGCCCGACCCGGTCGGGCTCTTGGCGAGCAGGTCCTGCCCGTTGAGCCCGTCCGGGATGACGAGTGTCTGGATGGCGAAGGGCGACTCGACGCCTCGGCGCGAAAGCGCCTCGACGACAGCATCGGCCACGCCAAGCTGACGAAATGACTTCATATGGTTGTTCGACTCCTTGGTTTGGTGTTCGAGATCTGCGGCCCGAAACACCCGAAGGAGGAACGAGAAGCGAAATCTCACTGGACGACACCACGCCGTCCGTGCAATCAGGGTAGCAGCAGGTACCTTTTCTCGCGGATACGAGCCCAGGAGCCACCTATTTCGACCCAACAGAGCAACAAGGAAGACAAGATCGAGATGGAGGGAGAGGTGATCGAGGCCCTCCGGAACGGCTTCTTCCGCATCGCGCTCGACAACGGCCACGAGACCCTCGGGTACACGGCCGGAAAGATGCGCCGCTACCGGATCCGGATCTTCCCGGGAGACCGGATCAAGGTCGAGCTTTCGGCCTACGACCTCGGGCGCGGCCGCATCGTCTACCGCTACCGCGACTGAGTGCCTAGCGGGATGCTCGAGCAGCCGGACTGGCTGGTCGCCGCGAGGCGCCGGCCACGCTTCCGCGGCGTGCTCCACCAGTACGCGTTCTTTGCAGCGCTCGCGTTCGGCGCGTTGCTGGTCGCGTTCGCCGAGGGCGGCATCGCGCGCATCTCCGCGTTCGTCTTCGCATTGAGCGTCGCAGTGATGCTCGGCGTGAGCGCGCTCTACCACCGCATCGTCTGGCCCCCCGGCCCGCGCCGTTGGATCCGCAGGCTCGACCACGCCGCGATCTTCCTGTTGATCGCCGGCACGTACACGCCGTTCGGCCTGGTCGCACTCGACGGTGCGTGGCGCGTGACGGTGCTCGCGATCGCCTGGACCGGCGCCTTCGCCGCAATCGTCCTCAAGGTGGCGTGGATCGACGCCCCGCGCTGGGTGGCGGCTGTCCTCGCCGTGGGGCTCGGTTGGGTCGGGGTCTTCGCGATGCCGCAGATCCTCGACTCGGTCGGGGTCGCGCCGTTGACGCTGATCGCGGTCGGCGGCGTCTTCTACATGGCCGGCGCGGTGATCTACGCGCTGAAGCGGCCTGATCCCATCCCGTCCGTCTTCGGGTACCACGAGATCTTCCACGCGCTCGTCGTCGCTGCGGCGGCGTGCCAGTACGTGGGCGTCGCGCTCTTCGTCACGTAGTGGAGAAGCCGCGGCAGCACTACAACGTGACTCTCGCGGCGTTGACGCTCGCGGGTATCGCGTTCGCCTTCCAGCAGACGATGGTCGTGCCGGCGCTGCCGGTGCTCCAGCGCGAGCTCGACACGACGACGACCTGGGCGACGTGGGTGCTCACCGTCTTCCTGCTCGTCGCGTCGGTCGCGACGCCGATCATCGGCAAGCTCGGCGACCAGTACGGCAAGGAGCGGCTGCTGGTGATCAGCCTGAGCGTCTTCCTCCTCGGCTGCATCGGCTGCGCGCTCGCGTGGAACATCTGGTCGCTGATCGCATGCCGCGCCCTTGCCGGCGTCGGTGCCGCGGTGTTCCCGCTCTCGTTCGCGATCATCCGCGACGAGTTCCCGCCGGAGAAGGTCGGCGTTGCCATCGGCCTCGTCAGCTCCGTGTTCGGGGTCGGCGGCGGGTTCGGGATCGTGCTGAGCGGCGTGATCGTCGACAACATGTCGTGGCGCTGGCTCTTCATCTTCGGCTCGATCGGGATCGCGTTCGCGATCCTGCTCGTGATGCGCTTCGTGCCGGAGTCGCCGATCAAGACGCCGTCGCGCATCGACGTGCCCGGTGCCGCGCTCCTCACCGGCGGATTGGTCGCGTTCCTCCTCGCCCTGACCGAGGGCGAGAGCTGGGGCTGGACCTCGGGCCGGATCCTCGGTCTCTTCGCCGTCGCGGCGGTGCTGCTCGTGGCGTGGGTGCTCGTCGAGCTGCGCGTCCCCGAGCCGATGGTCGACATGCGGATGATGGCCAGGCGGACGGTGCTGCTCACGAACATCACTGCGGTCATCATCGGCTTCGCGATGTTCGGCGTCTTCGTGCTCGTCCCGAACTTCGTCGAGATGCCGCGCGGAGTGCCCGAGCAATGGGCGGGCCTCGTCGACTACGGCTTCGGCGCGTCGGCGACGATGGCCGGGCTCTACCTGCTGCCCAGCTCGATCGTGCTGCTGTTCGCCGGACCGGCCGCCGGGCTGATCGGGCGGCACATCGGGTTCAAGTGGCCGATGTCGATCGGGATGGCGCTGACCGGCATCGGCGCCGGGATGCTCGCGATCTGGCACGACGAGCCCTGGCAGATCGTCGCGAGCCAGCCGGTGTTCGGCATCGGCATCGGCTTCGCGTTCGCCGCGATGGCGACGATCATCGCGCAGACCGTGCGGCCGTCCGAGACCGGCGTCGCGGGCGGCATGAACACCGTCATGCGCACCGTCGGCGGCGTGATCGGCGGTCAGGTCGGCGCTGCGCTGCTCACGGCGCACACGATCCCCGGCACGCCGATCCCGTCGGTCGACGGCTTCGAGGTCGCGTTCGCGCTCGGCGCGATCGCCGCGCTCGATCGGCGCAGTCGTCTCGCTCTTCATCGTCACGGCCCGGCAGCCCGGTCGCCGCGAAGTCGCGCTCGAGACCGGTTAGGGCTCCGAGCGGTCGATCGGCGGCTCGCCGATCGACCACGTGTCGCCCGAGGCGACGAGCGCGGCGAGATCGCCGGGGCCCTTCGCGGCGCGCGCCTGGTCGAGCTGCTCGGCCATCTGCTCGTCGTACACCGGCCGCTCGACGTCGCGGAAGACGCCGAACGGCGCCGCACCCACTGCCCCGAGGGTGAGACGCGACATCGCGAACGCGATCGACGGCTCGCGATGGTGCGCGTCCCAGACGAGCGCGTCGCCTTCGCCCTCGAAGATCTCGACGGAGCCGTCCTCGCGCAGCCGCACGCCGCGTGTCCCGTCCTCGCCGAAGCGAACGGGCTCGCCGTGGCGGAGGTAGATCCGGTTCGTCTTGTCCTCGCGCACCGCGTCGAACGCGCCGTCGTTGTAGATGTTGCAGTTCTGGAAGATCTCGACGAACGACGCGCCCTTGTGCGCGGCCGCCGCGCGGAGCACCTCGGTCAGCTCCTTGCGGTCGGTGTCCATCGCGCGCGCGACGAACGTCGCGTCGGTTCCGATCGCGAGGCTCAGCGGGTTGAACGGGTTGTCGATCGAGCCCATCGGCGTCGAGCCCGTCCGCTTGCCGACGGGCGACGTCGGCGAGTACTGGCCCTTGGTCAGCCCGTAGATCTCGTTGTTGAACATCAGGATCTTCACGTTCACGTTGCGGCGGAGCGCGTGGATCAGGTGGTTGCCGCCGATCGAGAGCGCGTCGCCGTCGCCGGTGACGACCCACACCGACAGGTCGGGCCGCGACGTCGCGAGGCCCGTCGCGATCGCCGGCGCGCGGCCGTGGATCGAGTGCATCCCGTACGACTGCATGTAGTACGGGAAGCGCGCGGCACAGCCGATGCCGGAGACGAAGACGATGTTCTCCCGCGCCAGCCCGAGCTCGGGCATGAAGCCCTGCATCGCGGCGAGGATCGCGTAGTCGCCGCAGCCCGGGCACCAGCGGACCTCCTGGTCGGACTTGAAGTCCTTCGCGGTCAGCTGGATCAGGTTGCCGTTGCCCTCGCTCACAGCATCGCCTCGATCGCGTCGTGGATCTCCTGCGCGCGGAACGGAAGCCCGCGCACACGGTTGTAGCCGATCGCGTCGACGAGGAACTCGGCGCGCACGAGCTTCAGCAGCTGGCCGAGGTTCATCTCCGGCACGAGCACCTTCGGGTAGCGCGCGAGCACCTCGCCCATGTTCCGCGGGAACGGGTTGAGGTAGCGAACGTGCGCGTGGGCGACGCTGCGGCCCGGCCTTGCGCGCGCGGATCACGCCTGCGTGCACCGGCCCGTACGAGCCGCCCCACGAGAGCACGAGGAGCTCGGCGTCGCCGCCCGGGTCGTCGACGAAGAGCTCGGGGATGTCCGCGGCGATGCCTGCGACCTTCTGCGCGCGCAGCCGCACCATCTTGTCGTGGTTGTCGGGGTCGTACGAGACGTTGCCCGTGCCGTCCTGCTTCTCGAGCCCGCCGATGCGGTGCTCGAGGCCGGGCGTGCCGGGGATCGCCCACGGCCGCGCGAGCGTGTCGGGGTCGCGCGCGTACGGCAGGAACACGCCGTCCTCGGGCAGCTCGGTCGCGAAGCCGACGTCGAGCGGCGGGATCGAGTCGACGTCCGGGATCAACCACGGCTCGGAGCCGTTCGCGAGGTACGCGTCGGAGAGCAGGTAGACCGGCGTGCGGTACTTGACCGCGATCCGGATCGCCTCGAGCGCGCAGTCGAAGCAGTCACCGGGCGTCGACGCGGCGATCACCGGCACCGGGTTCTCGGAGTTCCGCCCGTAGAGCACCATCAAGAGGTCGGCCTGCTCCGGCTTCGTCGGCATCCCGGTCGACGGGCCCGCGCGCTGCACGTCGATGATCAGGAGCGGGAGCTCGAGCATCATCGCGAGCCCGACCGTCTCGGCCTTCAGCACGACGCCGGGGCCGGCCGACGTGCAGACGCCGAGCGACCCGCCGAAGCTCGCGCCGAGCGCGGCGCCGACCGCGGCGATCTCGTCCTCGGCCTGGAAGGTGCGCACGCCGAACTCCTTGTGGTGCGCGAGCTCTTCGAGGATCCCCGACGCCGGCGTGATCGGGTACGCGCCGAGGAAGAGCGGAAGCTCCGACTTCACGGACGCGGCGATCAGGCCGTACGCGAGCGCCTGGTTGCCGGTGATCTGGCGATACAGCCCGGGCGCCATCGGCGCCGCCTGCACCTCGTACTGGACGAGGAAGTCCTCGGAGGTCTCGCCGTAGTTGTAGCCCGCGTTGAACGCGCGACGGTTCGCCTCGGCGATCTCGGGACGCTTCGCGAACTTCGACTGGATGAACTCGTGCGTGTTCTCGGTCGGCCGGCCGTAGAGCCACGACATCAGCCCGAGCGCGAAGAAGTTCTTCGAGCGCTCGGCCTCGCGCGACGTGACGCCGTCGATCCCCTTCAGCGCCTCGACCGTCATCGACGTGAGCGGGATCGCGTGCAGCTTGTACTCCTCGAGCGAGTCGTCCTCGAGCGGGTTCGCGGAGTAGCCGGCCTTCTGCAGGTTCTTGTCGGTGAACGAGTCGCGGTTGAGGATCAGCGTGCCGCCGCTCGGCAGGTCCTTGAGGTTCGTGCGAAGCGCGGCCGGGTTCATCGCCACGAGCACATCGGGCCGGTCTCCCGGCGTGAGGATGTCGTGGTCGGAGAAGTGGATCTGGAAGCCCGAGACGCCCGGGAGCGAGCCCGCAGGCGCGCGGATCTCCGCCGGGTAGTCGGGAAAGGTCGAGAGGTCGTTGCCGAGCGCCGCGGTCTCGCTCGTGAAGCGGCCGCCCGTGAGCTGCATGCCGTCGCCGGAATCGCCGGCGAACCGGATCACGACGTCGTGGACCTGCTCGACCTGCTTCGCCATCTCCTCGTACTCAGGCTAGCGCACGTCCACGGGGCGTTCGCGGCCAGCACCGGGCAGCACGCACGCCCCGGCGAGGATCCAGACGACGTAGACGAGCCACGGCGTCCCGAGCACGTCCGTCTGCACCGCGAGCGCGAGCACGGCCGCGAACGCCGCCGCGGCACCCGCCGCACGCGAGCGGACGAGCGCCCAGAGCAGGGCGAGGCTCCACGCGATGAACGCCAGCGCGCCGAGCAGCCCCGTCTCCACCCCGAGCTCCGTGTACGTCGACTCGCCGGCCTTCAGCGGAACATCCCGGCGGAGCGCCGTCGCGCCCGCGTTGCCGAGGCCGATAGCCCTGCGGATGCTCGACCACCGTCTCGGCGCCGTCCCGCAGCGCCCGCAGGTGGCTGCGAATCGACGGCTCGTCGAGCGCGACCGTCTCGCCGGGCGTGACACCCAGCTTCTTCGCCTGCTCGCGCTGGTACCGCAGGTCGGCCTGCGACCACGTGGTCTCGGGCGCGATCGACGGATAGACCTGGGTCCACACGACCGCGACCGCGAGCGAGAGGCGGCTGCAGCGACCGGCCACCACCTTCGCTGCACGAACGCGATCACGAGCAACGCGCCCGCGAGCACGAGCAGCGCGGCGCGCGTGAACGTGAAGAGCAGCCCGACCGCCGCGATCGCCGCGAGCGGCCAGTCGTCTCGAGGCCGCACCGCCCAGAAGCAGAGCGCGACGACGAGCAGGTACGCGGTCCCGAGCGGGCTGAGGAACGTCGACACCGCGCGGCGCAGCAGGTCGTTCTCGTCGCCGGTGTTGAAGACGAAGTTCTCCGGCAGGCCCCGCGGGCCGTGGTGGTCGAAGCCGAGCTGCTCGTGGAAGTAGGCGGGAACGTCGGCGTCCTCCCAGCGCTCGATCGGAACGGTGTACATCTCCACGACCCCGAGCACGGCGACGCCGGCGGCAGTGACGAGCACGAGCCGCCGCAGAGGCGGCAGCTCGATCGAGCGCCCGAGGAAGTACGCGGCGACGCACGCGAGGTCGTGTCGCAGCGCATAGAGGATCGTCGTCGCGTCGGCTCCGCCGCCGAGCGCGCTCTGCGGCAGCACCGCGTAGAGGAGGACGAAGGCGGCGAAGACGAGCGCCAGCGCGTCGACGAGCGCCGGCCGGAACGGGAGGCGGCGTGCGGCGATCGCGTCGCGCGCGACCCGGGCGAGCGCCACGGCGAGCAGCACCTCCTTCCACGCGGCGATCAGGCTGAGCGGCGTGCCCTCGATGCCGAGCGCGAAGAGCCCGGCCATGACCGCGTTGTGCAGCGCGAGGCCGACGACGAAGGCGTAGACGGCGTAGACGGGCCGCCTCCAGACGGCGAGGCCGCCCGCCGCGAGCGCCACGGCATAGACGACGAGGGCGGCCGCGGCCACGGCGTGAGGCTACCGATGCGGCGGGCGGGGTCTGCGGCCCCCGCCCGCTACCGCGGGCTACTGCGGCGGCCAGGGGCCGTCGCCGCAGACGGCGGCGAGCATCAGCATGGCGACGATCGGACGCCAGGTGAGCAAGCGACGCATAGGTACACCTCCCCTCGTTCGGGTGGTCGGTGGCCTTGGACGAGCAACCGATTACGGGACCAGGTGTCCTTTTGTTGTCAACTCTTTGTCGATTGACGCGGTCCGCAGAGATCGGCATGATCCGGCAGGTTCGTGTCGACTCGTGAGCAAGAGCCAATCGGGGTCCGACTCCGGCGTCTTCGCCTCGAGCGTGGGTTGTCTCAGCGCGAGCTGGCGGGTCCCGGCGTCTCGTACGCCTACATCTCCAGGATCGAGGCCGGCACGCGGCGTCCGTCCGTGAAGGCGCTCCGCACGCTCGCTCGCACGCTCGGCGTCTCGCCCGAATATCTCGAGACGGGCTCGGAGCTGCGCGACGTCGACGAGCGCGAGCTGCGTCTCGCCGACGCCGAGCTCCAGCTGAGGATCGGCGGCGAGCCCGAAGCCGCGAAGGAAGCGTTCGCCGTGCTCGCGCGCGAGGCGCACGACGCGGGCGACAACACATCGGCGATCCGCGCCGAGATCGGCCTCGGCCAGGTCGCCGCGCAGCTGAATCAACACGCGGAGGCCGCCAAGCATCTCCAGAGCGCGGTCGACGCCGGCGTCTCGCCGATCGACCGCCCCGACGCCTTCGCGACGCTGGCCCGCTCGTACTCGCTGATCGGCTCCCACGATCGCGCGATCGAGCTGCTCGAGAACTGCCTCGAAGAGCTCGACCGCAACGACCCGGGGAACGTCGCCGGTTACATCCGCTTCGCGGGCTACCTCAGCGCGGCGTTGACGGATCAGGGAGACCTCACGCGCGCCGAGAAGGTCCTGCGCGAAGCGCTCGGCAAGAGCGAGAACGGCACAGATGCCTATACGCGAGTTCGCCTCTACTGGGCTGCGGCCCGGCTCGCCGAGGTCGACGGCCACCCGGTCCGCGCACTCGACTACGCGCGCCGCGCCGTCGCGCTCCTCGAGGCGACCGAGGACACGCACCACCTCGCCCGCGCGCATCTGCTCTGCGCCTGGATCATGGGCCTCGAAGGGCAAGAGCGAAGACGCGGTGCCGCACCTCGACAAGGCCGAGGCGCTGCTCGGCTCGGCGCCGGACCCCACCGACCTCGCACAGCTCCGCGTCGAGCAGGCGAAGGTCGCAGCGCACGCGGGCGACGGGGACACCGCAGTCACACGCGCGCGCGAAGCGATCGACACGCTCGGCGACACGTACGAGGCCGAGCAAGGGAGCGCCTGGTGGGCGCTCGCCGAAGGCCTCGCGCTCCAGGGGGACGTGACCGAGGCCGACACCGCGTTCCGTCACGCCGTCGACGCGCTGGACGGCGGCGCGCGTTTCCGCGAAGCTGCCCAGTGTTGCCGCCGCTGGGCGAAGGTTCTGCGCGACGCGGGTCGCGACGCCGAGGCGCTCGACGCGCTGGAACGGGCGACGGACTACGCAGTCCGCAGCCAACCGAACGTCCACTCGCCCCTCGAGCGTTGACGGTCACGGCCCGGATCCGTCCGGCCGGCCCCTACTCACTCCCGCTGACGGCGCGAGGCGCAAGCGACGCGACGCGCGTCTGGCGTGACGGCGTGCTGCGCGCGGTCGTCGGCGACGAGCAGGCTTCCGCGACGCAGCTCCGCGACGGCACCGTCGTCGTGCAAGGGCCGAGCGAAGCGAGCGTCGAGCGCTTGCGCTGGCTCCTCGCCGTCGACGACGACCACTCCGAGTTCCTGCGGCGCTTCAAGAGCGACAAGCTGCTGAGCGGGCCGATCTCGCACCTCCAGGGCAAGCGCGTGCTGCGCGTCGGCACGGTCGCGCAGTCGCTGCTCCGCGCGCTCTGCGGGCAGCTGATCGAGGCGTGGCGAGCACGCGCGATGGAGAAGCGGATCATCCGAACGGTGGGACAGCCGGTCGGCGACCTCCACGCTCCGCCCGACTGCGCGACGCTGGCGCGCTGCTCCCCGGCGGAGCTGCGCGCGCTGGGGCTGCATGCCCGACGCGGCGCGACGCTCGCGCGCCTCTGCCGCTCGATCGAGCTGGAGCGGCTCAAGGAACACCCGTCGAGCATCGTGGCCGAGCGGCTCGGACGCGAGCGCGGGCTCGGCGCGTGGTCGGTCGGCGTCGTGTGCCTCGAGGGGCTCGGGCGCAGCGAGTACGGCCTGGTCGGCGACCTCGGGCTGGTGAAGCTGCAGATCGCGCTCGAGGGCCGGTGGGTCGAGGGTCACGAGACCGCGAAGCTCCTGGAGCCCTACGAGGAGTGGGCCGGGCTCGCGAGCGTCTACTTGATGGCCGGGTTCGCCCGCGGCCTGATCCCCCTGCCCGACGGCGCGCGGATCCGCAAGCCTCCGCATCGCATTTCCTCGCGCGCCGCCTAGACTCGGCGCATGGCGGAACGGCTCGCGATCCTCGGCACCGGGAAGATCGGCGAGTCGCTGCTCGCGGGACTGCTCTCGTCCGGCTGGAGCAACGTCGTCGTCACCAGCCGCCGGCAGGCTCGAGTCGACGAGCTGCGCGAGCGCTACGGCGTCGAGGCCACGCTCTCGAACCCGGAAGCCGTCGCCGGCGCGGACATCGTCGTGCTCGCCGTCAAGCCGCAGGACTTCCCCGCGCTGCTCGGCGAGATCGCGCCGTCGGTCTCCGCCGGGCAGACCGTGCTCTCGGTCGCCGCTGCGATCCCGACCGCGCAGATCGAGTCGCGACTCGCGGACGGCGTGCCCGTCGTGCGCGCGATGCCGAACGCACCTTCGACCGTGCACGAGGGGATCGCAGGGCTCTGCGCGGGCGCGCATGCCGGAGACGAGCATCTCGATCTCGCCGAGAGCGTGCTCTCGAACCTCGGCCGCGTCGTGCGCTTGCCGGAGTCGGCGATGGATGCGGTGACTGCGGTCTCGGGCTCCGGCCCCGCGTACTTCGCGCTGCTCGCAGAGGCGATGATCGAGGCGGGCATCCTGCTCGGCCTGTCGCGCGAGGTGTCGACGCAGCTCGTCGTCCAGACGATGCTCGGCACGGCGAAGCTGCTCCGCGACGAGGAGATGCACCCGGTCGATCTGCGCGAGGCCGTCACCTCACCGGGCGGGACGACGATCCGCGCGATCCGCGTGCTGGAACAGAAAGGTGTGCGCGCCGCGTTCCTGGACGCGATCCAGGCGGCGATGGAGCGGTCGCAGGAGCTCGCGGCCGGCGAGCAATAGACCTCCGCGTCGCACCCGACTTCGAAACGGCTTCAAGGATGTGCGCCGAGCTGCTCGCCGGAGCGAACGGCCACGTCACGCTCACCGGCGGCACGACACCGGCGCGCGCGTACGAGCTCGCTGCCGAGCTGAGGCCCGACTGGAGCTCCACCGAGCTCTGGTGGGGCGACGACCGCTGCGTCCCGCCCGAGCACGAGTGGTCGAACTACGGGATGGCGAAGCGAACGCTGCTCGACCGCATCGCCGTCCCAGCCCGCCGCGGTGCACCGCATCCAGGGCGAGCTCGGTGCAGAGCGCGCGGCCGACGAGTACGACCGCGAGCTCGAAGGCGTCACGCTCGACCTCGTGCTGCTCGGGATGGGTTCCGACGGGCACGTTGCATCGCTCTATCCGCATGCGCCCGGGCTCGCGGAGCGGGAGCGCCGCGCGATTCCCGCCGAGGCGAAGCTCGAGCCGCTCGTCGACCGCGTCACGATGACGATCCCGGTGCTCGAGTCGGCGCCGCTCGTCCTCTTCTTCGTCGCCGGGGCCGAGCGGGCGGACGCCGTGCGACGCGCCTTCGCGGAGCCGCCTTCCGAGGCAACACCGGCGAGCCTCGTTCGATCGAGGAACGGGCGACACGGTCGTAATCCTCGATCCTGCGGCCGCGCAGGAGCTTCGGATCTAGACAGCCGTTCCCGATTCCTATATGTACTCCCCATGGCCGACGCCGATCCGGGAGGAGAGCCGCTCGGCATTCTGACGATCGACAAGCCCGAGCAGCTGAAGGCGCTCGGGCACCCGCTCCGGCTCCGCGTGCTCGAGCTGCTCGGGGAGAACGACGAGCTGCTGACGAACCGCGAGCTCGCGCAGCGGCTCGAGGTCGACCCCGGCCACCTCCACTTTCACGTGCGGACGCTGCTGAAGGCCGAGCTGATCCAGCGCGTCGAAGGCGGCCACGGCCGCGAGAAGCCCTACCGGGCGGTCGCGAACACGATCCGCGTCGCGCCCGAGCTGCTCACGTCACCGGGAGCGACCAGCGACGTGCATGCGGCGATCCTCGACGAGGTGAACGCCGGCTGGGCGAAGTTCGGCCCGCTGGGAAAGTTCCGCAGCGCGCAGGTGACGGTGCGGATCGCGCCGGAGCGCGTGCGCGAGATCTGGGAGGTCCTCTCCGAGCGCGTCGACGAGCTCGAGGATCCCGAACAGGAACCGATCGTGATCACGCTCGTCTCGCACCCGCATACGGCGAGCTAGCCTAGTCGTCGCCGAAGAAGACGAGAGGTAGTACAAGAGCTGTGAGAGCGCGGCGAGTGCGCCCGCGACGTACGTCATCGCGGCAGCGTTCAGCACCTTGTTCACGCCGCCGCCCTCGGTCGCGCCGACGAGACCGAGCGTGCGCAGCTGCGCTGACGCGCGCCGCGAGGCGTTGAACTCGACCGGCAGCGTCACGACGTGGAAGAGCACGGCGACCGCGTACAGGACGAGCGCGACCGCGACGAGCCCCAGCACCTGCAGGAACGCGCCCGCGAGGAGGAGCCAGATCCAGGCGTTCGACGCGAACGCAACGGCCGGGTACATCGCGGAGCGAACCTTGAGCGGCACGTAGCCGGACGCGTGCTGGAGCGCGTGGCCCGTCTCGTGGGCGGCGACCGCCGCGGCGGCAACCGTCGCCGGCTCGTAGACCGGCGGCGAGAGGAAGAGCGCGCGCTTGCGCGGGTCGTAGTGGTCGGAGAGCGCGCCGCCGGGCGACTGCTCGACCGGGACGTCCTGCAGCCCGTTGCGGTCGAGGATCTCGCGCGCGACCGCGGCACCGCTCAGGCCGCTCGAGAGCGGGACGTTCGAGAAGCGCGCGAAGGTGCGCTTGAGCCACATCTGCACCAGCAGCCCGAGGACGAGCGGCGGGACGAGGAAGAGCAGATAGAGGCCGAAGCCTTCCACAGGCGCAAGCGTAGCGGGCCACTAGGCTTGCGCAGATGTCCGAGACCGAGTTCCAGCTCCGCCGCGACGGCGACCTCGCGATCGTCACGATCGACAACGGCGAGGACTGGACGAAGCCGTGCACGTTCGGCCGACACTGCGCTCGAGTCGCTCGGCCGGACGCTCGACGACCTCGAGTCCCAGGAGTGGGCCGGCCTCGTGCTGACGGGCAAGCCGCAGGGCTTCGCGGTCGGCGCCGACATCGACCAGTTTCCGAACGTCACGCCCGAGCTCGCGCGCGCAGGCTCGCGCGCCGGGCACGAGCTCTTCCTTCGGCTACGGAACCTCCCGTTCCCGACGCTCGCGGCGATCAACGGCGCCGCGCTCGGCGGTGGGCTCGAGATCGCACTCCACTGCGACCACCGCACGATCGCGCGCTCGGTGCGTCACGTCGGAACGCCCGAGGTCTTCCTCGGGCTCTTCCCTGCCTGGGGCGGCACGCAGCTGCTCCCGAGGCTCATCGGGCCCGCGGCCGCGGTGAAGGTGATCGTGACCAACGCGCTGCGCCAGAACCGCATGCTCGACGCCGAGAAGGCGCTCGAGCTCGGGCTCGTGGACGCGATCCTCGACGACGCCGGCGTTTCTCGACGAATCGATCGCGTTCCTGCGGAGCGGACCCGACGACGCGCGACGAGGCCGACCTGTCGAGCACCGCCGAGGTGATCCGGCGCGCGCGCGGCGAGCTGCTCGGCCCTGCGCGCGCTCCTCAGGTCGCACTCGACCTGATCGAGGGTGCGGCGGAGTGGTCGCTCGAGGAGGGCTACCGCGCCGAGGAGGATGCGATCGCCGACCTGCTGCCCGCGCCGCAGGCGCAGAACTCGATCTACGCGTTCAACCTCGTCGAGCGTCGTCAGAAACGGGGTGTCGGCGTGCCGAACGTGCCGCCGCGCAGCGTCGAGAAGGTCGGCATCGTCGGCGGCGGCTTGATGGCGCGGCAGCTCGCGACGCTGTTCGTGAAGCGGCTCGAGGTCCCGCTCGTGCTTCGCGACCTCACGGACGAGCTCGTCGACGCCGCGCTCGCGGACGTCCGCTCGGAGGTCGGCGCGAGGCCCGCGCGGCGCTCGTCTCCGGCACGACGGGCTGGGACGGCTTCGAGGACTGCGACCTCGTTCTCGAGGCGGTCGTCGAGCAGCTCCCGGTCAAGCAGGAGGTCTTCGCGACGCTCCGCGAGCTCGCGCCGAACGCGATCCTCGCCTCGAACACGTCGTCGCTGTCGCTCGCGGAGATGGGCGCCGACGTCGGGCTGCACTTCTTCAACCCCGTCGCCGTGCTGCCGCTCGTCGAGATCGTCAGGCACGACGACACGTCGGACGAGGCGGTCGCGACGGCGTGGGACGTGTGCAAGAAGCTTCGCAAGCGCGGCGTCGTGACGAGGGACGCGCCGGGCTTCGTCGTCAATCGCGTGCTGACGCGAATGACGAGCGTCCTCATGGACTCGCTCGAGCACGGCAACACCGTCGAGGAGACGGACGAGGCGATCGTCGAGCTCGGGATGCCGATGGCGCCGTCCGTCCTGCTGCAGCTCGTCGGCCCGCGCGTCGCGAACCACGTGCTCGAGACGATGCACGAGGCCTATCCCGACCGCTTTCCGCTCTCGCCGACGCTCGCGAACTTCGCGGACGGGAAGGACGAGGTCGTCGTCGTCGGCGACCGCCGCCGCTCGACCGAGGAGATCACCGAGGCCGTGCTCGAGGCGCTCGCCGACGAGATCGGCCGCCTCCTCGACGAAGGGGTGGTCGGCTCGGCGCAGGACGTCGACACGTGCCTCCTGCTCGGCGCCGGCTGGCCGTTCTTCCTCGGCGGGATCACGCCGCACCTCGACCAGACAGGCGTCTCCGAGCGAGTGCTGGGGCGGCCCCTGGCGGACGCAGGCGCGGCCACGCCGCGGCCTAGCCCCCAGCGCGTCCACAGATTCGTCTATGCTGTGTCTTGCGTCGCCCGAGTCGGGGTCAGAACCGGGCCGCACCTTGTGATGGAAGCTGCAGCGCACTCTGGCGCTGCCACCGTGGCAACGACGACCGATCACCTCATTGATTCGCAGCTGGCGGGCGAGGAGCTCGCTGCAGCAGCGCGCAAGGCCCAGGACTGGGCGGGCGAAGCGTTCCTGCACACCGACGAGGACGCGGAAGAGGTGCTCGCGCCCGGCACCGCGCGCAGGAAGGCGCTCGACGAGGCGCTGACCGAGATCGGCGAGGGGCTGCGCACCCCCTCCTACCCCTGGAAGGTCAAGTACGGCCTGATGCTCGGCCTCGAGCGCGTGCTCGTCGAAGCGCGGCCGAAGCTCGCCTCGGGCAAGACCGAGCTCCGCCGCCATCAGATCGACGCGCTCGCCGGGATGCTCACCGAGCTCCTGCACGCGAACCAGCGCGAGACCGAGAACGGCAACGGCAACGGGCACGCGGCGGTCGTCGAGGTCGCGGAGGCGGTCGAGGAGGAGCCGGAGGACGAGCTCGGCCTGCTCGAGCGCGAGCCCGACGAGGACACCGACGAGGACGTCTACGCGGGGCCCGATCCGGGCGCGGCGCGGCGCTTCCGCTTCCGCCACCCGACGGCGTCCGGCAAGACGATCGCGGCCGCGGGCTTCGTCGAGGCCGCGCGAACGCTCGGCGTGCTGATCCTCACGCACCGTCGCCTCCTCGTGCAGCAGTTCAACCGCGACCTCACCGACGAGGGCTACAGCGATCGCTTCACCGACGCGATCATGCGCGGCCAGAAGCCGCCGCGCGACAACCCGATCACGATCCAGACGTACGCGTGGTTCGCGCGGCACCACGACGAGATCTCGCGCGACGCGTACCACCTCGTGATCGCCGACGAGGCGCACACGGCGCTCGGCGAGAAGACGTCGCAGGCGATCCGCTCGTACCACGAGCCGCTCTACATCGGGATGACCGCGACCGAGCAGCTGATCGCGAAGCAGGTCTCCGACGTCTTCCCGGCGTCCGTCGACGACCTGCCGCTCGCCGAGGCCGCACGTCGCGGCCTGATCGCTCCGCTCCGCAGCCTTCGCGTCCCGCCCGTCGCGGCGATCAACAACGTGCCGATCATCGGCGGCGACTTCGACCAGGAAGAGCTGGCGAAAGCCCTCGACCACCAGGCTTTGAACCTCGCCGCCGCGTCGCTCTACCGCGAGCGCTTCGAGAACACGCCGGGGATCGTCTACGCGGCGGGTGTCGAACATGCGTACAACCTCGCGCAGGAGTTCCGCGCGGTCGGGATCAAGGCCGAGGCGGTCTCCGGACGAACGCCGCCGGTCAAGCTCGCGGAGACGCTCGGCGCGTACGAGCGCGGCGAGATCAACGTGCTGATCAACGCGATGCTGCTCGCCGAAGGCTGGAACTCCCCGCGCGCGACCGTCTGCATGCACCTGGCGCCGACGGCGTCGCGGCGCGTCTACCAGCAGCGCATCGGGCGCATCATGCGGATGCACCCGCGCAAGGAAGCCGGCATCGTCGTCGACTTCGTGCCGAAGGCGGCGACGCACAACGAGCGCGTCGTCTCACTGCACTCCTTGCTGGACGCGGACTTCTACCGCGAGGGCGCCCGCGTCACACCGGCGCCGCGCCGGCGGATCCAACGGCGCGCGAAGCGGAAGCTCACGCCGGCGCCGTGGCTCGTTCCGGTCACGCCCGACGTGCGGCGCAGGCTGAGCGTGATCCAGCGCGAGTGGCAGCGGGTCGACCCGAAGTACCTGGACGACGACGAGCAGCGCTTCTGGGCCTCGATCGCCGGCAGGCAGATTCGCTTCGAGGAGCGCACGAACTTCGTCGAGAAGCTCACGGCCGGACGCGCGACGAAGGGTGCGCTCGAGCAGTTCCTCGCCACGTGCGCCGCCGAGAACCCCAACCGGCGCCTGCGGATGATGGCGCTCGCCGACCGCGTTTCGATGCCGGTCGAGCGCGCCGACTTCGACGACCTCGTCACGCTCGTCAGCTCGGCGCCGACCTGGGAGAAGGACCGCCTGAGCGGGATCCGCACGCTGCTCCGTGCGATCGGCGAGGGCAAGGCCGACGCGCCGGAGCAGATCCTCTCGCGCTGGACGTGGAAGCTCGCACGCGCTGCTCGAAAGGTCCTGGACCGCAAGGCGAGCCAGGAGTACCCCGAGGCGAAGCGACTGCTCGGCGCGCTCGCGAACTCCCGCGGGCACCGCCACGAGGAGAACGCCGCGAAGCTCGTCAACACCGCGCTCGAGCTCCCGAAGCCCGTCGGCGCCGCGCTGCTCGCCTCTGCGGAGGCGTACACCCCGCGGGCGACGAAGCTGCTCGACGCCGCACGCGAGCGGCTCGGCCCGATCCAGGAGGTCGCGCTCGCGCTCGCGGAGAACCTCCCGCAGCCGAAGACGCAGCCGTCGCGCAAGCGCCGCCGGCGGCGCCGCAAGAAGAAGACGACGGACGCGAACTCGCCGCAGCAGAACAGCAGCAGCAGCAAGGCAAGCCGGCGGACGAGAAGCCGTCCGAGGCTCCGCCCGCGGTCGAGCAGCCGGCGGCCTAGAGGCCGAGGTAAGCCCGCTGCGACAGCGGCCGCGAAGCGGCCGCCTTTAGGGGTCTTCGCGCGTCGCGGATCCGCGTGAGCGGATTCGCGACTTGCGCAGCAATCAGCCGGCGGGGCCTTCGGGGCCGCCGTTCTCGCGCTCGCGCTCGCGCAGGTAGCGCGTCAGCTCGGCGGCGATCGCGTCGCCCGAGGGCAGGTTCTCCTCTTCCTCCTCGATCTCCTCGGTGCGCTGCTCGAGCTCCTCGACGTACGCCGCCGTCTCGGGGTCGGACGCGACGGCCTCGCTCACCTGCTGCGCGTACGCCTCGCTCGCCTCCTCGAGCTCGGTGGTGTCGATCTCCGCGTCGAGCAGCTCGCCGAGGCGGCGGCAGAGCGCGAGCGCGGCGCGCGGGCTCGGCGCGAGCGACACGTAGTGCGGAACGGCCGCCCAGAGGCTCGCCGACGGGATGCCGGCCTGCTTGCACGCGTCGTGCAGGACACCGACGATCCCGGTCGGGCCCTCGTAGCGCGACGCCTGCAGCCCGAGGCGCTCCACGAGCTCTGAGTCGCTCGCGCTCCCGGTCACGGGCGAAGGACGCGTGTGCGGGACGTCGGCGAGGAGCGAGCCGAGCGTGACGACGAGCTCGACGCCGAGGTCGGTCGCGAGCTCGGCGACGAGCGTCGTGAACGTCCGCCAGCGAACGTTCGGCTCGATCCCGAGCAGCAGCATGGCGTCGCGGTCGGTGCCCGGAATCTCCGCGTGGTAGAAGGCGTTGTCGGGCCAGTCGACCTGGCGGTTGACGCCGTCGACGAGCGAGACGTGCGGCCTCGTCGCCTGGAAGTCGAAGAACTCCTCGGGGTCGATGTCCGCGAACCGGGCCGCCTGCCAGTTGCGCGCGAGAAAGCCGGCGGCGAGCGAAGCTCCCTGGCCGCCGTCGTTCCAACCCCGAAAGGCGGTGATGAGGACGGGGCGGCGCAGGCTCGGCCGCGACGCGACGCGGAGCTCCTCCATCTCCTCAGTTTACGGGCGAACGCGCGAGGCGGTTGGGCGCCAGAAGAGCGCCACGAGCCACACAGCCGTTGCCCAGATTCCCGCGGCGAGCACGACGTGGATCAGCACGAGCCACCAGGGCAGCGCGTTCCTCCACTGGAGCTCGCCGACGGCAGCCTGCGTCACGGCGAGCGCGAGCAGGAGGTACGCAACGCGCTGCGCGATCACCGGCGCGTTGCGTCGCAGGTACAGCACGAGGCCGAGCAGGAGCACGCCGAACACCGCGGTCGCCCGCACGTGCACCCAGATCGTGCGCTCGATGTTCCCGAGCCGGTCGACGACGTCCGGGTCGCCCGCGTGCGGACCGCTCGCGGTCACGAACGTGCCGGTGACGACGACGACCAGCGTCAGCGCCGCGAAGAGCAGCCCGAGCAGCGCGATCCGTCGCGACACGAACGGCGTTCCGGCACCGCGGTCGACGCGCCAGGCCTCGACGGCGACGACCACGGCCGCCGCGAGCACCGCGATCGCGAGCAGGAAGTGCGACATCACCGCGACGGGATCGAGGTCGAGCCGCACGGTGATCAGCCCGAGCGGCGCCTGGGCGATCGTGCCGAGCGCCGCGGCCCAGGCGGTCACCCGCACCCACCCGGACAACCCGCGCACGAAGTGCGCGGTCACCGCCGTGGCGAGCGAGAGGAGGATCGGGAAGACGCTGACGACGCGGTTCCCGAACTCGATGAACGAGTGGTAGCTCTGCTCGGGGAAGACCGCGCCGGGCGAGCAGCCCGGCCAGCCTTCGCACCCGAGGCCGGAGCCCGTGAGCCGCACCGTCGCGCCGGACCAGATGATCACGTAGAGCGAGATCGCCGACGCGAGCGCGAGCTTCCGGAAGAACGGCGCCGAGACCTCGAGCGAGCGCGTGCGCGGAGCGACCTGCGCCTCGGCGTCCATGACGTGAGCCTAGTCCAGCGGTTCGAATAGGGCCGGGTACCCGTCGGCGCCGTCGAAGGGCGTCGGACGGGAGCCGAGGAAGAGCGGCCGGTCGGCGGCGTTCAGGAGCACCGGCATCAGGTCGGGGCCTCTAAGGTGGCCGAGGATCCCGCGGGCGCAGGTCGCCTCGCCGAACTCGCTCACGTCGTCGGCGCGCACGCCCGGGCCTGCGACGACGAGCGGCACCGGATCGCCCGAGTGGATCACGTCGGGCGACGCCGGCGTCGCGTGGTCACCGGTCACGCAGACGATCGCGCGGTCGACGGGCAGCTCGGAGAAGACCTCGTCCAGTTGCTCGATCGTCGCCTGCTTCACCTTCGGGTCCTTCGTGTGCCCGGCGGCGTCGGTCGTCTTCTGGTGCACGAAGACGAACGTCTCGCCGCGATCGAGCCGCGCGCGCACGTGCTCCAGCCGCCTGCGCAGATCGTCGACCGGGTCGTCGGTCTCGGGCTCGACGACCGGCTCGAGGCCGACGTACGCGCCGAGCCCGCGCAGGAAGGCCGACTCGCCGACGAACGCACCGCCGACGCCGTGCCGTTCGAGGAACGACGGCACGCGGGTCGGCCGCCCCCACCACTTCAACGTGATCACGTTGAACTGCTCACCCTCGAGACGGCGCATCACCTCGCGCGTCCACTCCTCGGCCGCGCGCGCCGTGCGCTCCGCTTCGGGCACGAGCGCCTGGGGCCTGAGGACCGGATGCCGGTCGCGAAAGAAGGCGTCGCTGTCGGTCACGCGGGGGTCTGCGCCACCCGACACGCGCAGCACCGCCTCGCCCCGCCAGACATGGGTGAGCGAGAACGCGAGCCCGTCCACCTCGATCTCCGCGCAGCGCTCGACGAGCTCGCTCGGCCGTCTCCGCGTCGCGCTCGGGATCCGGGCGCCCGGTGAGCCACCAGCCTCCGTCGCGGTGTTCCGCGGGGCGCAGCGCCGCGTACGCGAACACGTGCGCGGGATCCACCGCTTGCCCGCGTCCGACCGCCTCGAAGACGGCGCGGCCCGGGAACTCGTCGGGGCGATAGCCGAGCATCGACCAGTGCGCGACCTCCGAGGACGGCGCGCGCCCCGGCCCGACCGCGTACAGCACGCCGCACGAGGCGCGCGCGCAGAGCGCGTCCAGGTTCGGCGTCCGCGCGGCCTCGTTCCCCGTTCGGCCGCCGAGGACGTCGTGCGCGCGGTCGCCGAGCCCGTCCAGCAGGACGACGACGATCGGATGCATCTAGACGGGGACGCGCTCCAGCGACCGGATCACGCGCGCGACGCCCGGCGGCACGAGCGACTGCCAGTCGCCGCCGTCGCGGAGTGCCGCGCGGACATCAGCGCCGGAGACGCCCTTCTCGGCGCCCTCGTCGAGGACGACGACGTCGTAGCCGGCGCTCCGCAGACGATCGAGCTTCGTTCCGCCCCACTCCGAGAAGAGCCGGATGTACTGCGTGACGCCGTCGGGCACGTACGCGGCCCACAGCTCCGGCTCGTTGACCGGGAAGGGGATGACGTGCACGCGTGCGAGGTCGAGCCCCAGGTCGGCGGCCGCAGCCTTGACCATCAGCAGCCGTTCCGCGTACGACCACGGGTTCGACTCGGGCAGGTGCCGCAGCGGGTCGGACGGCTCGGGCTTGATCCGCGCCGGGTCGGGGTTCGTGATCCCGACGAACACCTCGCCCGACCGCTCGGCGGCGCCGGCGAGGTACTCGAGGTGGCCGTTGTGGAAGGGCTGGAACCGACCGTGGATCATCCCGCGGCCGGTCAACGAACGAGGACTCCCGCCCCCTCCTTCACGGAGCCGATCCGCCGGATGAACAGCCCGCGCCGCTCGAACTCGGCCTCGAGCGCGGGCCCGCGCTCGCGCGGGAGCGACACGAGCAGCCCGCCCGCGGTCTGCGGGTCGTAGCCGAGCGCGTCGAACGTCGGAGCGACCCGCTCGAGCGTCACGTGCCTCGCCGCGAAGTCGCGGTTCCTCGGGTCGCCGCTCGTGCGCACGCCCTTGCGCGCGCAGTCCAGCGCACCGTCGATCGCCGGGAAGCGCTCCGACTCGAGCTCGAACGCAACGCCGCTCCGCGACGCCATCTCGTGCGCGTGGCCGAACAACCCGAAGCCCGTCACGTCGGTGACCGCGTTCGGCGACAGGCCGCGCAGGACCTCGGCTGCGTCCTTGTTCAGCGTCCGCATCCAGTGCACCGCGCGCTCGAGCGGCATCGTCCCGGTCACCTGCTTCTTGAAGCCGGTCATGATCAGGCCGGTTCCGAGCGGCTTCGTCAGGAAGAGCGAGTCGCCCGGTTGCGCGCCGCTCTTCGGCCAGATTCCGTCGGGGTGCACCGTGCCGACGACCGCGAGCCCGTACTTCGGCTCCTCGTCGCGGATCGTGTGCCCGCCCGCGAGCAGACCGCCGGCCGCGCGCACCTGCGCGTCGGCCGCGGCGAAGATCGCGCCGAGCATCTCGATCGGAAGCTCCTCGGGGAACGCGGCGATCGAGAGCGCGAGCAGCGGCGTGCCGCCCATCGCGAAGACGTCGTTGAGCGCGTTCGTCGCGGCGATCGCTCCGTAGTCGGCGGGGTCGTCGACGACCGGCGGGAAGAAGTCGAGCGTGAAGATGATCGCCCGCTCGTCGTCGAGCTTGTACACGGCAGCGTCGTCCGCAGGCGCAAGACCGACGAGCAGGTTCTCCGCCTCGACCGGAACGAACCCGCGCAGCAGCTCTTCCAGCTTCGCCGCCGAGTACTTCGCCGCGCAGCCGCCGCAGCTCGCAAGCTCCGTCAACTTGATCGTCTGAGTCTGGGACGACATTCGACCTCCTCTCGACGCCGCAACTGTAGGCAGCCGCAGTCCTTTCGTCTAGAGACGTCTGTCGGTTCGGTCGTATTCCCGCTTGGAGCAATTGACGGCGGCCCTTGTTCAGGGCCGCCGTCAGGGGAGAGGGAGGAGCAGTTCTGGGCTCCCCCGCGCGTGTTTTCGGCATGGGCGACGCCGAACCTGCTAAGGATCGCCTCGTGCGCGCAGCCCTGGTCACCGGCGGGTCGTCAGGTATCGGGCTCGCGATCGCGCGGATGCTGCGCGACGAGGGATTCGAGCTCACGCTCTCCGCACGCACGCCGGAGAAGCTCGAGGCAGCCGCAGGCGAGCTCGACGCGCACACGGTGATCGCGAACGTCGCGGACGAGGAAGACTGCGAGCGGCTCGTGCGTGAGCACGCGGAACGGTTCGGCCGGCTCGACGTGCTCGTCAACTCGGCCGGCGTCGGTCTCGGCGGACCGATCGAGCAGATGAGCACCAAGAAGTGGGACCTGCAGCTCGACGTGAACCTGCGCGGCACGTTCATCGTCACGCGGGAGTCGATCCCGATGCTGCGTGAGTCGCGCGGGCTCGTCGTGAATCTCGCCTCGATCGCGGGCACCGTTCCCGTTCCGATGTTGGCCGCGTACGGCGCGTCGAAGGCCGGCGTGATCTCGCTGACCCATTCCATGAACAGGGAGCTCGAAGGCGACGGCATCCGCATCTGCGCGCTCTGCCCCGGTTTCGTCGACACGCCGATGGCGGCGTGGACCGGCATGTCGGCGGAGGAGATGATCCAGCCGGAGGACTGCGCGGAGATCGTCCGGCTGCTGCTCCGGCTCAGCCCTGCTGCGCGGATTCCCCAGGTCGTGGTGGAGCGCCTGGGCGACCGGCCCTGAGGTAGAGCAGCCGCCACTCGCGCGGGTCGTCGGGCTCGAGCGATTCCTCCGTCCTGAGCGTCTCGAGCCGGCCCGCGCCGTCGAGCTCTCCCTGGAGCGCCTTCAGGTCGCGGCGTCCGTAGCGTCGAAGCGCCTGCACCTCGAGACCGAGCTCGCGCGCCGCGTCGGCCAGCTCTTCGAGCCGCGGCCCGCGCGGGACACCGCGCAGGCGCGCCCGCCACGGCCGCGCCACGTCGCCGGAGTCGCAGGTGAGCAAGAGCGTGCCGCCCGGCCGGAGCGCGTCGCGCATCCCGCGGAGCACGTCGCGCCACTCGGCGACGTCGTCGAGCATCTGCGTGGAGACGACCGCGTCGAACTCGGCGTCGTAGTCGAGCTCGCGCGCGTCGAGCTCGCGCGTCTCGATTCCGGACACCGTCGGCGGCGGCAGCCGCGCGTCGACGCCGACGACCTGCGGCCGCTCACGCACCGCGGCCCACAGAGAGAGGTCGCCGCAGCCGACGTCGAGCACGCGAGCCGGCCGCCGCTCGACGAGGTCGAGCAGCAGCCGGATCTTGGCAGCGTTGCCCGGGAGCGCGTCCCGGACTAGGCCGTCTTCTCGATCGGCACGTCGATCAGGTTGCCCCATTCGGTCCACGAGCCGTCGTAATTTCGCACGTCCTCGTACCCGAGCAGCTCGCGAAGGACGAACCACGTGTGGGCACTTCGCTCTCCGATCCGGCAATAGGCCGTCACGGAGCGGTCGGGCGTGATCCCCTTCGCGCCGTAGAGCTCGCGCAGCTCGTCCGCGCTCTTGAAGGTGCCGTCGTCCTTGACGGCCTGCGCCCACGGAATCGACTGGGCGGTCGGGATGTGCCCGGCGCGCTGGGCGCCCTCCTGCTCGTAGCCGGGCGCGGCGATCAGCTCGCCCGAGTACTCCTGCGGGGAGCGCACGTCGACCAGCGCGTCGCGACCGATCGTCTCGCGCACCGCATCGCGCCGCGCGCGGATCGTCTCGTCGCGATCGCGTGCGGAGTACGACGCCGGCGAGACCTGCGGCTCGTCGGTCGTCAGCTCGCGGCTCTCGTCGATCCACTTCTGCCGTCCGCCGTCGAGGATGCGCACGTCCTGTGGCCGTAGATCTTGAGGTACCAGTACGCGTAGGCGGCGAACCAGTTGTTCTTGTCGCCGTAGAGGACGATCGTCGTCTCGTTCGAGATCCCGCGCGAGCCCATGAGCTGCTCGAACGCGTCCTTCTCGACGAGGTCGCGCTCGACCGGATCCTGCAGGTCCTCGCGCCAGTGCAGCTTGATCGCGCCCGGGATGTGCCCCTCGTCGTAGAGGTCCGGGTTCTCGTCGACTTCGCCGACGACGAGACCTTCGTCGCCGAGGTGCTCGGCCAACCAGTCGGTCGTCACGAGCACGGGCTTTGCGTACCCGTTGTCAGCCATGGTCTCCCTCCATTACTTCCCGATTTGAAGTTGAGCCTACCTCTAGACGCGCGACTGACGTGGGCTCTTCCTACAGCTCGCCCGGCGTCCGGATGATCTTCCAGACCATGTAGAGGCCGAGGACGAACGAGAGCGCGAACCCGACGGCGGCGAGCCAGCGCAGGTCGTGCACGCGCGCGATCAGCGCAGACGAGACGAGGAGCGCCGCGACGATGACCGACGAGCCGATCCGGTTCGCGGCGGACCGCACGACGCCCTCGAAGTCGCCGAGGTCGGTCGGCGCGATGCCGACCTTCAGCGTCCCCGCCTCGAGGCGCGACGCGAGCTGGCCGAGCCGGCGCGGCATCCGCGCGAGCGGCTCCGCCTGCGTGTACGCCCACGCGAGGAGCTGGTCGGGCTCGAGCCGCCGCTCGGCTTCGATCAGCATCACCTCGAGCGCGTCCTCCTCCATCAGCGCGATCGGGTCCAGCTCCGGATCGAGCACCCGCGCGATCGAGTCGGCCTGTGAGAGCGTCTTGCCGACGAGCGCGAACGCGGTCGGCAGCCGGATTCCGTGCCGCAGAGAGATCCGCTGGAGGTCGGCGAGCGCCTCGCCGGCGCGGATCCCGCTCAGCGAGCGCCAGTGGTAGCGGGGCAGCTTCCTGCGCAGCTCGTGCACGAACGCCGCCTCGTCCGAGCTCATCGTCGTCAGCGAGAGCGAGAGGATCAGGTCGGCCACGTCGTCCGCGCGGTTCTGCGCGATCGCGAGCAGGAGCAGCGAGAGCTGCCGCCTCGTGTCGTCGTCCAGGCGTCCGAGCAGCCCGAAGTCGAGCAGCACCAGCCGCCCGTCGTCGGTCAGGAGGACGTTCCCACGGTGCGGGTCGGCGTGGTAGACGCCCTCCACCGTCACGTGGTGCACGTACGCCTTGAAGAGCACGCGTGCGAGCTGTTGCGGCGCGGTCCGGGCCGAGCCCGTGTGCCTCGTCGACCTTCACTCCGTCGATTCGCTCGAGCACGAGCACGCGCTCGGTGACGTACGGCCGGATCACCTCGGGCACGACGAGCTCCTCGTGCTCCTCGACGAGCCGCCTGATCACCTCCGCGTTGTGGGCTTCCTCGACGAGGTCGAGCTCGTCCCGCAGGTGCGCTTCCAGCTCTTCGGTGAGCGCCTCGAGCTGGAGCAGTTGCGCCGTCTGCGAGTGGCCCTCGAGCAGCTTCGCCGTCGAGCGGAGCACCTCGAGGTCGAGCTCGACCTGCTCGACGATCCCGGGCCGGCGCACCTTGACGACGACGCGACGACCCGTCTTCAACAGGGCTGCATGGATCTGGGCGATCGACGCGGTGGCGAGCGGCTCGGGTCGATCTCGGCGAACGGCTCGAGCCCGAGGTCCTCCGCGATCACGGGCTCGATCAGCGCGTAGGGCACCGGCTCGATCTGGTCGACGAGCTTGCCGAGCTCCTCGATGTAGACGTCGGGAAGCAGGTCGGGGCGCGAGGAGAGCAGCTGCCCGAGCTTGATGTACGTCGTGCCGAGCTCCTCGAGCGCGCGGCGAAACTCGACCGCGCCCTCGCGGGTGGCCGGCTTGTCGCCGACGACGCCGATCTCGGCGAGCACGCGCAGGAGGCCCGACCGCCTCGCGACGCGCGTCACCTCGAGCGCGCGCCTCCAGCGGCGGGTGCGGGCTCCCATAGGCGAGGTGTTTCCTGTCTCGGCTACGTCAGAAACCGGCGGACGGCAGCTTCGAGCTCCCGCTCGGAGACCGCGCCCTCGAACTTCGCCTTGATCCTGCCGTCCCGGCCGACGAGGAACACCCACGGCTCGGTCGGGAGCTTCCACTCCTGGACCCACCGGTTCACGCCGAGCGCCGGGTTGTTCTCCTCGTAGATCTCGACGTGGATGAACCCGACGCCGGGGACGCGGCGTCGCACTGCGTCGACGACGTCGACCACGGGCCCGCACGTCCGGCTCTCGCAGAACTTCGGCGTCGCGAAGGCGACGACGAACGGCTCCTTGCGCGCGAGCGCGTCTGCGACGGAGACGCGCAGCAGCTCGGTGTCCGGCGGAGTGCGGGTCGTCAGCTCCGCGGCCGGAGCGTCCGCGAGCGTCGGCGTCTTGGAGGGAAACGCGCGGTCGCCGACGGCCGGCGTCTTCGTCTGCTCCTCGACGACGACGTTCCCGACACCCTGGATCTTCGTGCCGCCGACGGGCTCGGCGAGCAGGAAGTACTTGCCGGGCCCCGGGATGTCGAGGTCGGCGACGTAGATCCGCTGGCCCTTGCCGACGTCCTCGAGCCGCGCCGTCCCGGTGAGGAACGGCGCCTGGTCGAGGGCGAGCGACACCCAAACACGAGCCGTCGGCCGTTCGATCGGCCGGGCTCGATGCGTGAGCACGAGAAAGGAGACCCGCACGGGACCGGGTGCGTAGTCGGACGTGCCCATGACGAGTGCGACGTCCTCGCCCGGGCGCTTCCAGAGCGCTTCGAGCGACCCGGGCCGGGGTCCTCCCTCCGCTGTCGAGGCGGCGTCATTCGAGCCACAGCCGGGAGCGCTCAGCAAGAGACCGAGAGCCAGGGCCGCAACGGTGCGCACGCCTCGACTGTAGCGAGGGTGTTACCAGGCGCCGTCGGCGTAGCCGAGCCAACCGACTTGCCCAGGAACGACGCAGCGAGAGCGGCGAAGAGAGCGAGGTGGGAGATGCGAGCTTTCATCATCGTGATGCGTGTTCACCTCCTCTCGTTAGAAACGGAAGTCCTGCAGCGCCTCTGCGGCGCGGCGATAGACGTGGGCGGCTTCGCGGTCGTCGCCACGGCGCGTCGCGAGGTCGCCGAGGGCGACCCAGGCGGCTGCGCGATGGCTGACCGACGAGAGTTGTTCGAACGACGTGTCGGCGGCCCGGAACTGGGCCTCCGCGTCGTCGAGCCGGCCCTGCTCGAGCAGCGAGCGGCCGAGGACGAGCTGGGCGTTGCCGATCTCGTCGAGGAAGTCGACGCGGCCGTCGAGCAGCTGCAGCGCGTGGCGCGACTGCTCCTCGGCCTGCTCGAGATGACCGGTGCGCAGATGGACCTGCGCGAGCGACGACACGGCCTGCGCCGCGTCGGCGTCGTTCCCGAGGTCGAGGGCGATGCGGAACGCTTCCTTCAGGTGCGGGATGGCCTCGTCGGGCTTCCCGAGCGTGAACGTCAGGCCGCCGATGTTGTTGTGCAGCCGGCCGACGTGACGATGCTCCGCGAGATCCTCGTAGATCGACTTGGCCTGCTCGGCGTACTTGCGCGCGAGCACCCAGTGACCCTCGCGCTCGGCGAGCACCGAGGCCTGGAAGTAGGCGTTCGCCATCGCGGAGCGGTCGTCGACGCCGCAGGCGAGCTCGAGCGAGCGCTCGACGTCTTCCTTCGCGGCCTCGAAGTCGCGCTGCCGGCGGTAGCACCGCGAGCGCCCCTCGAGGATCTTCGAGCGGAGGAGGTCACACGGGAACCCGGAGCGCTCGGCGAGCTCGAGCGCCGCGCTGAACAGCGCCAGCGCCGTCGAGATGCTCGAAAGCTTGTAGCGGGCGACGCCCAGCTCGAAGACGACCTCGGCGCGCTCGACGTCGGAGAAGCTCGCGCCCTCCGCAAGTCCTCGCGCGCGCTCGAGCAGCGGAATCGCGCTGCGAACGTCGCCTTCGATGCCACGTGCACGCGCCTCGCCGGTCAGCGCGCGAACTTCCAGCTCGGGCGAGCCGGTGGCGAGGACGGCGGAGCGAAGCGCGTCGTAGACCTCGAGCGCCTGCGGGCACTGGTCGGAGCGGATGAGCGCCTCTGCCCGTGCGAGGCCCCCTTCGACGCGGCCGCGCTCGTCGGTCGAGACGCCGTTCGCGAGGAAGCTCGCGTCGACGCCGAGCTGCTGTGCGAGCCACTCGATCGTCTCGGTCGTGGGACGCGTCTTGCCGCGCTCGATCTGGCTGACGTACTCCTTCGAGAACCGGTCGCCCGCGAGCTCGCCCTGGGTCAGCCCGGCGGCGACCCGAAGCCTGCGCAGACGCTCGCCGAGGCCCAGTGCTGCGGGCTTCGTGAGGCGCTGCGGCTCGGTGCGGACAGGGGTTCTTCATGGCGGCTCGAGAAGTCTTCTCGATACTTCACCAAAGTGCAAGTTGACCTGACCCGGCATCCCCCAAAAGGGGCATGTCTCCATGGAAACCGAGTCAACGACGGTGGTTCCAAATCACTTGACCGAGGTACTTGACAACCCCAGACACGGCTCCTAGAGTGCGTTCAACCTTGACGCCAGGCCGGACGCCAGGCCAGGCGCAGGGGACGCGCCAAGGCGACACAGAAAGCCGGTGGCCGTGAGTGGGCCGCAGACTCATGACCACCGGCTAGTCGCCCCAGGTGGGTCAAGGCGCAGACAAGAGAAACCCCCGGGGGGCCGCAGCCCGGGGGGTTTCTCTTTTTTCAGGCCGTTTTTCCGGGAGGTCTCGCCCGGCGCTCGGCTGCCGGCAGGCGGTCGACGAGGTCGAGCTCAGGCGGGTTCGACGATCGGAACCGGCGTCTCGTGGCGCACCTTGCGCACGGTCACGGCTGCGACGATCGCACCCACGAACGCGAACCCGGACGCGACGACGAGCGCGGTCGAGAACCCGTCGACGAACGCCTCGGGTGAGCGCTGGTCGCCGACCTTGGCCGCGATGATCGCGCCGATCAGCGCGACCCCGATCGAGCCGCCGACCTGGCGCATGCTGTTCATGACCGCCGAGCCGACGCCGGCCTTGTCGGTCGGCACCGAGCCGATGATCGCCGCCGCCGACGGCGTCATCGTGAGCGACATCCCGACGCCGCCGATCAGCAAGGCGGGGAGCAGATCCCAGAAGTTCGCGTTGACGCCGAGCGTCGAGTAGTAGAGGAGCTGGATCCCGAGCAGCGTCATCCCGCCGGTCATCAGCCAGCGCGAGCCGATGCGGTCGGAGAGCTTTCCCGCGATGGGTGCGACCAGGATGATCAACACCGTCATCGGGAGGAACGCCGCTCCGGCCTGGACCGCCGAGAAGCCGAGGATGTTCTGCATGTACAGCGAGACGAAGAAGAAGACGCCGAACATCGCCAGGCCGACCATCAGGATCACGACGTTCGCGCCGGCGAAGGTGCCGTTCCGGAACAGCGTCAGGTCCAGCATCGGCACGCGCTGACGCAGCTCGAGGATCACGAACGAGCCGAGCAGCACGGCCGCCGCGACGAACGAGCCGACGATCCGAGCCGACGACCAGCCGTAGGTGTTCGCCTCGATCAGCCCGTACGTGAGCGCGAAGAGACCGAGCCCCGAGGTGACGCAGGCCCGCGAGGTCGAGCCGCTGTTCCTCCGACATGTCGCGCGACTCGTCGATCAGCAGGTAGCTCGCCGCGACGCCGACCACGCCGACCGGGACGTTGACGAAGAAGACCCAGCTCCAGCTGAGGTGCTCCGTGAGGAGACCGCCCACGAGCGGGCCGATCGCCAGCGCGAGCGCCGAGACGCCGGCCCAGATCCCGATCGCCATCCCGCGCTGCCGCGGAGGGAACGTGGCCGAGATGATCGCGAGCGTCGCGGGGTTCATCAGCGCGGCGCCGACGCCCTGGACGATGCGCCACGCGATCAGCGACTGACCGGTGTCGGCGAGCCCGCAGAAGAGGGACGCGATCGTGAAGATCACGATCCCGATCACGAAGATGCGTCGCCGGCCGAGCATGTCTGCGAGCTTCCCGCCCGTCAGCATCAGCGCGGCGAAGCTCAACGCGTAGCCGGTGACGATCCACTGGAGCTCCGAGAGGCCGACGCCGAGGTCGCGTTGGATCGAGGGAACCGCGACGTTCACGACGGTGTTGTCGAGCATGATCATGAACAGCCCGACCGCGACGGCTCCGAGCGTCCACCACTTTCGGTTCTCGCTTGAGTACAGGCGCTGTCTCACTCTTGACTTCTCAAGTTAGCGCACGGCCTCGCTTTCGGAGTCAAGGGTAGGATCGCCCGTCGATGAGCGAGTTCGTCTGGGAGCCCTCGCCCGAGCGGGTCGAGCAGGCGAACGTCGTGCGGCTCTGGCGAAAGCTGGGCTGCGAGAGCTACCACGAGCTGCACCGCCTCTCGATCGAGGAGCCGGAGCGGTTCTGGCCCGCGTTGATCGACGACCTCGGGCTCGAGTTCTCGACCCCGTGGGAGCGCGTGCTCGACGAGTCCGCGGGCATCGAGTGGGCGACGTGGTTCGTCGGCGGTCGTCTGAACATCGCGACGAACTGCGTCCACCGCCATGCGGAGCGCCGCCCGGACGATGTCGCGGCGGTCTTCCTCGGCGAAGACGGCACGCGGCGCGAGCGCACGTACGCCGAGCTGTCTCGCGAGACGACGCAGCTCGCCGAGGCGCTCGTCGAGCTCGGCGTCGAGCCCGGCGACCGCGTCGCGATCTACATGCCGATGTGCCCCGAGGTCGCCGTGGCCTCACATGCGTGCGCGCACGTCGGGGCGGTGCAGGTGCCGATCTTCTCGGGGTTCGCCGCGCCCGCGATCGCGCAGCGGCTCGAGGCCTCCGACGCGAAGGTCGTGATCTGCGCTGACGGCTCGTTCCGGCGCGGCCGCCGGCTGCCGATGCGCGAGACGGTCGACGAAGCCGGCGGCGACGTTGCGGTGATCGAGTGGAACCGGGAGCGCGCCGAGTGGCCCGAGCTCGTGCGGCGACAGCCGGGAACCCTGCCTGCGCTGCAGGTCGACTCGGAGCACCCGTACCTCCTCACGTACACGTCCGGCACGACGGGTCAGCCGAAGGGCGTGCTGCACGTCCACGGCGGCTTTCTCGTCTCGATCGCCCGCGAAGTCGCGTACCAGACGGACGTGAACGAGGGCGACGTCGTCCACTTCGCCACGGACATGGGCTGGATCATGGGGCCGTGGACCGTGGTCGGGCGCCGGCGCGCTCGGCGCGACGATCGTCTTCGCCGAGGGCGCCCCCGACTGGCCCGACGACAGGCTCTGGCGAATGGTCGAGCAGGAGCGCGTGACGATGTTGGGCGTCTCGCCCACGCTGATCCGCGCGCTGCTCCCGAAGGGCGAGCCGCAGACCGACACCTCTTCCCTTCGCGTGATCACGACGACGGGCGAGCCGTGGAACCCCGACCCCTACCTCTGGCTCCACGAGCACGTCGGCCGCGGGCGGACGCCGATCGTGAACATCAGCGGCGGCACCGAGGTCGGCGCGTGCTTTCTCTCGGTGTGCGTGGCGTACCCGATCAAGCCGATCTCGCTCGGCTTCCCGGCGCTCGGCGAGGACATGGACGTCTTCGATCCGGAAGGGCGCTCGGTGCGCGGCGAGGTCGGCGAGCTCGTCTGCAAGCGGCCGTTCCCCGGGATGACGCGCGGTCTCTGGGGCGCGCCCGAGCGCTACCTCGAGACGTACTGGCGCCGCTTCCCCGGCGTCTGGACGCACGGGGACTGGGCGTCGGTCGACGAGGACGGGTACTGGTACCTGCACGGACGCTCCGACGACACGCTGAACATCGCGGGCAAGCGCATCGGGCCGGCCGAGCTCGAGTCGGCGGCCGTCTCGCACCCCGGGATCGCGGAGGCCGCCGCGGTCGGCGTGCCGCACGAGGTGAAGGGCGAGGTGGCCTGGATCTTCTGCGTGCGTTCGCCCGACACGGACGCCGCGGAGCAGGACGTCGCGGCTAAGGTCGCGGAGGTGCTCGGAAAGGCGTTCACGCCGGAGCGGATCGTGTTCGTCGGCTCGCTGCCGAAGACGCGCTCCGCGAAGATCGTTCGCCGCGCGGTGCGCGCGAAGGTGCTCGGGAAGGACCCGGGCGATCTCTCGTCGGTCGAGAACCCCGAAGTCGCTCGAGGAGATCGCGAATGCCATCTGAGCTCACGGGAGTCGCGCTCGTCACGGGCGGTGGGCGTGGAATCGGCGCCGACGTCGCGCGTGAGCTCGCGCGCGCGGGGATGCGCGTCGCGGTGTCGGCGCGAACACGCGCGCAGGTCGAGGCGGTCGCGCAGGAGATCGGCGGGCTCGCGATCGAGGCCGACGTCTCGAAGCAGGCGGACGTCGAGCGGATGGTCGAGCAGACCGAGCGGGAGCTCGGGCCGATCGAGCTCCTCGTCGCGAACGCGGGCATCGCGCTGTGGGAGGAGCGCGCGTGGGAAGTGCCGGTCGAGGACTGGTGGCGCGTGCAGGAGGTGAACGTGCTCGGCGTCTACCTCACGTGCCGGGCCGCGATTCCCGGAATGCTCGAGCGCGGGAGCGGGCGGATCGTGATCACGGGCAGCGGCGCGGCCTACCTCCCCGGCTCGAAGCAGACGGCGTACAGCGCGAGCAAGGCGGCCGCCGTGCGCTTCGGCGAGACGCTCGCGAACCAGCTCGAGGGCCGCATCCCGGTCTTCCCGATCAGCCCGGGGCTCGTCAAGACGGAGCTGATCGCGGACCGGATGCCCGACGACGCGCCGTGGACGCCGCCCGAGTGCGCGCCGCGGCTCGTGCGCGCGCTCGCGTCCGGGAAGTTCGACCGGCTGAGCGGCCGCTACCTGCACGCGGAGCACGACCCGCCCGAGGAGCTCGAGCAGCGGATCGAGCAGATCCTCGCGGACGACCTGAACGCGATTCGGCTGCGGCGCTAGCTCGGCACGATCCAGGTCTGGCGCGCGCGGGCGAGCAGCTCGTCGCCGCGGTAGAGCGCGGTGCCCGCGAAGCCCTTCCTGTCCGTCGCGGCCGATCGGCCACGCGACGACCACGCAGCGGTCGCCCGCCTCCGGCACGTCGTGCACCTCGCCGGCCATGCGGCCGAGCAGCCAGTCGCCGCGGCCGTCCCAGCCGACGCCGATCGCGCCGGGACAGTCGAGCGCAGCCCAGACGAGCAGGCGCGAGACGTCATCCGGTACGACCCACGGCGCAGCGAAGACGCTCGTTCCGTCGACGGCGCCCGCGAAGAGCCCGAGCCCGTCGTCGCGGTTCGGGCCGCACACGAAGCACGTCGCGTACTCGTGCTTCTCGAAGCCGGGGTAGTTCTTCGACGCCCGCTCCGCGTCGTCGAACGCGACGGGCTCCGGAACCTCCAGGTGCACGTGCGCGTGGTGTGCCTCGGCGACGAGCGTCTCCCCGTCCCACAGCCTCGTGCCGTCGAAGCGCAGCGGCGTGTCGAGCGGGGGCGGCGAGCGCAGCGTCACCTCGGCAGGCTCTCCGACCTGCTCCGCGAGCAGACCGCACGTGTAGCCGCCGTTCGCGGAGCCGGGCGGACCGTTGTAGCGGGAGGCGATGATGAGCTCCACCACCGGTAGACTAGGTTTTCGACTGTGAGGCTAAAACTCTGAGGCTCGGACTCGCACAGATCAACACGGTCGTCGGCGACCTCGACGGGAACCGCGAGAAGATGGCCGCGCGGATCGCCGAGGCGAAGAGCCAGGGCGTCGAGCTGCTCCTGTTCCCCGAGCTCGCGGTGACCGGCTACCCGCCCGAGGATCTGCTCCTCCGGCCCGGCTTCGTCCGGGCGGCCGCCGACTCGCTGCACCGGCTCGCGCTCGAAGCGCGCGGGATCACCGCGCTCGTCGGCTACCCGCACTACGACCGCGACCTGTTCAACGCGTGCGCGGTGTGCTCGGGCGGCGAGGTGAAGGCCGTCTACCGCAAGCGCTTCCTTCCCAACTACGGCGTGTTCGACGAGGCGCGCTACTTCGCTCAGGGACGCGACCTGCTCCTGCTCGAGCACGGCAAGACGCTCGCGGGCGTGACGATCTGCGAGGACGTCTGGCAGCCGGGGCCGCCCGCGACCGACCTCGCCCTCGCCGGTGCGCAGCTGCTGCTGAACATCTCGGCGTCGCCGTTCCACCTCGACAAGGACCGCGAGCGCGAGGAGATGCTCGTCACCCGCGCGCGCGACAACTCGTGCTTCGTCGCGTTGTGCAACGCGGTCGGCGGCCAGGACGAGCTCATCTTCGACGGCCACTCCGTCGTGCTCGACGACCAGGGCGAGGTGATCGCGCGGGCGCCGGGGTTCGAGGAGGCACTGCTCGTCGTCGACCTCGACCCGGAGGCCGTGATCGGGCGGCGCCTGCGCGACGTTCGCCGACGCGCGCTCGAGCAGGAGCGCGAGACGCCGCCGCCGGTCTCGGTCGTGCACATCGGGTCGCCACGGGACTCGAGCGACGGCGCGCGGCTCGGCGGTGCGATCGCGCCGATGCTCGACCCGCTCGAGCAGATGCGCCTCGCGCTCGAGCTCGGGCTGCGCGACTACGTCGAGAAGAACGGGTTCAGCGAGGTCGTGCTCGGCGTCTCGGGTGGGATCGACTCTGCGCTCGTCGCGGCGCTCGCGGTCGAGGCGCTCGGCCCGGAGCGCGTGCACTGCGTGTCGATGCCGTCGCGGTACTCGTCCGACGCGACCCGGCATGACGCGCGCGCACTCGCGGAGTCGCTCGGCGCGCACTTCCTCGAGCTGCCGATCGACTCGATCTACAACTCGTTCGAGGCGGCGCTCGCGGATGTCTTCGCCGGCCGCGAGCCCGATCTCACCGAGGAGAACCTGCAGGCGCGGATTCGGGGCGTGCTCCTGATGGCGCTCTCGAACAAGTTCGGCTGGCTCGTGCTCGCGACGGGCAACAAGTCCGAGCTCTCGGTGGGGTACGCGACGCTCTACGGCGACATGGCCGGCGGCTTCGCGCTGATCAAGGACGTCTACAAGACGGACGTCTTCCGGCTCGCGCGGCACCTGAACGAGCGGGCCGGGCGAGAGCTGATCCCGGTCTCGATCATCGAGCGCGCGCCGAGCGCCGAGCTGCGCGCCGACCAGCTCGACGCGGACTCGCTCCCGCCGTACCCGGCACTCGACGAGGTGCTCGAGGCGTACGTCGAGCTCGACCGTTCGCGTGAGGAGCTCTCCGCCGACGGGTTCGACAAGGATGTCGTCGACCGCGCGATCGCGCTGATCGACCGCGCCGAGTACAAGCGGCGTCAGGCGCCGCCGGGGGTCAAGCTCCGGCCGAAGGCGTTCGGTCGCGACCGGCGCACGCCGATCACGAACCGCTGGCGCGACTAGCGGCCGACGTCGACCGGCGCGTTCGGCGAACCGTGAGCGATCAGCTCGCGCAGGTGTGCCGCCAGCGCGCGCGGCGCGAACTCGTCCTCGCTTCGCTCGATCTCGTCGATCGTCCACCAGCGATGCTCCTCGCGCGCGCCCGGCCCCGCGAAGAGCGAGTCGTGCGAGGTCGGCTTGACGGTTCGGACGTCGGCGACCCGGACGAGCGCGAACTGCTCACGCGTGTCGTAGATCTGACCGTGCGCGGGCCAGAACCACACGTGGCGGCGCGTCCACACCCAGGGCCCGAGGTCGACGTCCGTCGAGCTGCAGCTCTTCTGCGAGCTCGCGGCGAAGCGCGTCTTCGAGCGACTCGCCGCCTTCGAGCGCGCCGCCTGGAGTGATCCAGACGCCCGGGTCTCCCGGGACGACGAAGCGGTGGAGGAAGACGCGGTCGCGACGGTCGAGCAGGATCGCGCGAGCGGCGGGACGGACGACGGGCAGGCTCGCGCGCGCCAGCTCCTCGAACCAGTGGAGCCGTTCCGCCCACGGGACCGCAGCGTTCGCGGGTGAGGTCGACGGCAGGACGAAGAGTCGCGTGTGCGGGCCAAGCGTCCGGTCTTGCACACCGAGCTGCGCGCGTTCCTTGAACGCCCCGCGGTAGGCCTCCTTGCCGACGAACGCGAGCCACACCGGCTCGAAGTCCCGCGCGAGTCGCTCGAGCCGCTCCGCGCTGCCTGCGAAGTCCGCGCCGCGGAGGTCCGACGAGCCCGGCGTCGTGCGGTGCGCGGCGTTCGTCACGCCGACCCCGTCGTCGAGCGCCTGCCACTGCTCGGCCGGCGCCAGCAGCCGACGCGTGAAGCCCGCCTCGTGCAGCAGCCGCCAGAAGTCGTTGCGCGGATTCGCGAAGTGCGCCTTCGCCGCCGCGGAGACGCGACCCGGGTTGATCCCGCAGAAGAGCACGCGGAGATGCCGGCCGAGGACGTCGGGGATCGCGCTCGGCGTGGCACTCGCTCCAGCCGTCAACGCAGCGCCTCAATGCAGCCCCTTGGGGGGACGATCGAGCGCCCCATGACCAACGGTACGCGGGTTCCTGTGACGCATGGGTGCCGCGATCGTGCCGGATGTGTGCCGATTCGTCCCGGCGTTCCGGGCGACGGGGCGCGGTCTAGGCGGCTTCGACCTCGGGCTCGCGGCGGTCGAGGCGCTCCTCGAACCGGCGGCGGAGCTCTTCGCCCGAGAGGCGGACGACGATCCGCGAGCGGCGGGGCTCGATCCGCAGCACCCTCACGTCGTCGCCTCCCCCGCCGTAGCAGCGGGCGTAGCACTCGGCCTCCGTCAGTGGCCTGAGGCGTCGCATGTGAACCGCACGCTAGAACGGCGGTCGGACGTCAAAAGCCCTCGACAGCCCGGACTTCCAGCAGCGGCGCGAGCCTCGGCGCGAACGTGTGGACGTCGAAGGCCTCGGCGGGCGCGAGCGCGCCCACCCCGCGCGCCTCACCGTCCCGAAGCGCACGTGCGCCTTGGGCGACGAGGAGCGCGGCCAGTCCGTACGTGTCCCGGCCGACCAGCGTCGCGCGCCGCCCTTCGCTGCCGCGGCGCGCCTCTGCGACCACCGTCCACGTGTTGCCCGCCCGACGGTCCGCTGACGGGTTCCCGCCGACTCGGCCGCTCTGACGCACGAACGGCGCGACGAGCGGCCCCACGAGCCCGGCGAGCGCCGCAGCGCGCGGCGCTGCGAAGTAGGAGCGGACGCTCTGCACGCGGGTGTGTCGCGGAACCGTCAGAGGCTCGGTTCCGGCCCACTCGATCACGGAGCGGTCGCCGGACGGAAAGCGCACGCTGCGGGACGTCTTTCCGAACCGGGACGGAACGAGGCGGCCCTCCCAGGCCACCTGCGGCTGTCCCATCACGTGCCCGATCGTCCTGCGCGTCCCCGCGGAGGTGCCCTGACCCGTCGTCGCGTACGCGACGACGATCTCGTCGAGCGGCTCGTCGAGACCCTCGGCCGCGAGCCGCGCCGCGAGGTCGCCGGGCACGTAGTCGAAGCCGAACGAGGTCAGCAGGACGACGTCGCGTTCCTCTGCGGACTCGCCGAAGCCTTCGTACACCACCCGCGCGAACGCCTGCTCCCCGCTGACGTCGAGGTAGTGGGCGCCGACCGCGATCGCCGCACCGACCGGCTTGGTGCCCACGTCGAGGAACGGGCCGGCCATCGACGCGACCGCGAAGGCCCCGTCGAACGCCTCGATCAGCTCGGCCTCGTGGCGCGCGTCCGCGACGCGGATCTCCTCTCCGTCGCGCGCCAGCCGCTCGAGCTCCTCGCGCCGCCGGCCGACGAGCCGAAGCGGCAGGCCGAGCTCGCGGGCCTGCTCGACGACGAGTCGGCCGGTGTACCCGGTCGCCCCCAGCACCGCGAGCGGGCGTTCAGCGCTCACGTGCCGAGGATACGACGATGGAGATGGAGGCGAAGGAGTTCACCTACGACGTGCTGCTCGAAGACGGCGGCGTCATGCTCGCGGACGGTACGGGAGCGATCGACGCGCCGGAAGCCTGGAAGCCCGATCACTTCCTCGTCGCGGCGCTGCTGCGCTGCACGCTCCAGAGCCTCCGCTACCACGCCGATCGCGCCGGCCTCGAAGCGTCCGGGCGCGGCGAAGGGCGCGCGCTCGTCACGAAGCGCGCAGAGGACGAGCGCTACGCCGTGGTCGAGATCGTCGTGTCCTACGACATCGCGCTCGAGTCGGACCCGGGCGACGAAGGGGTTGCGGAGCTACTGGCCAAGGCCGAGCGCGACTGCTTCGTCGGCGCCTCGCTGACCGTCGAGCCCGAGTACCGCTGGAACGTGAACGGGAGACCGGTCAGCGCTCGAGCGGCGCCATCGTGAGGCCGTGGCCGTTGAGCTGCTCCCAGTAGAGCTCGGCCAGCTCGCGGTGCCCGCTCCAGACGAGCGCCTGGCCGCTGTTGTGGATCCTGTTCGCGAAGGACATGCCGCGCTCGAAGTCGACGCCCGGCAGCACGGCGGCGAGCGCGAAGGCGACGCCGTCGAACGTGTTGTGGTCGTCGTTGAGCACGATCACGCGACTCGCGTCGCCGGTCCCGTTTCCGGGACCCCGTGTCCGCTCGCGCTCCCTCGGGGGCGTCAGCGTGGCCATCAGCTCTCACGATAGCCTCGTTTTCGTGGCCGCGCTCGCCCTCGACGTCGACGCCGTCAGGGCGCGCTTCTCCGCCCTCGGCCGCGGCTGGGCGCTCTTCGACGGGCCGGGCGGCACCCAGGTGCCGGACTCGGTGATCGACGCGATCGCCGGCTACCTGCGGGAGTCGAACGCGAACCTCGGCGGGTCGTTCGAGGCGAGCGTGCGGAGCGACGCGCTCGTCGCCGAAGCCCGGCTCGCCGGCGCGGGCTTCCTCGGCTGCGCGCCCGAGGAGGTCGTGTTCGGACAGAACATGACGACGCTCAACTTCGCGCTCTCCCGCACGGTCGGCCGGGAGCTGCGGGCCGGCGACGAGATCCTGGCCACGAAGCTCGACCACGACGCAAACGTCGCACCGTGGCTCGAGCTCGCGCACGACCTCGAGCTCAACGTTCGGCTCGTCGAGCTCCGCGACGACACCACGCTCGACCTCGACGACCTCAGGTCGAAGCTCTCGGAGCGAACGCGGGTCGTCGCGTTCCCGCTCGCCTCGAACGCCGTCGGAACGACTCGTCGATGCGCGACTGGTCTCCGAGCTGGCGCACGAGGTGGGCGCGCTCGCGTGGGCGGACGCCGTGCACTTCGCGCCGCACGCACCGATCGACGTCGCCGAGCTCGGCGTCGACGTCCTGGTCTGCTCGCCCTACAAGTTCTTCGGGCCGCACCTCGGAATGGCGTTCGGCCGAGCCGAGGTGCTCGAGCGCTGGCGGCCGTACAAGGTGCGCCCCGCAGGCGACGAGCCGGTCGGCAGCCGCTTCGAGACGGGCACGCTCGCGCACGAGCTGCTCGCGGGCTTCGTCGCCGCGGTCGACTACGTCGGCGACGTCGGCTGGGACGCGATCCGCGCGCACGAGCGGGCGCTCGGCGAGCAGTTCCTCGCGGGGCTCCCCGACGACTTGCGCCTGCACGGCCTCCCAACGATGGAGGGCCGGGTTCCGACGTTCGCGGTCACGCACGCCGCGCTGACGCCGGACGCCGTTGCCTCACGACTCGCCGAGCGGAAGATCGCGGTGTGGGCCGGCAACTACTACGCCGTCGAGGTGATGGACCGGCTCGGGCTCCCGGACGGAGCCGTGCGCATCGGGATCGCCCACTACAACACCGCGGGCGAGGTCGACCGGCTGCTCGAAGCGCTGCGCGAGCTTTAGGAGGGCTCAGGCGGCCGAGCGCTGCCAGCGCGTGCCGGCAGTCGTGCGCGCGAACGTGCGGGTCGCACCCTCGTCGCCGGCGAACGACACCGGGCCGTGCATGATCACGCCGTCGGGAGCGCGCTCCTTGAGCACGCTGGCGAAGTGCCCTTCGGCGAGCCACTCGCTGCCGCGAGCGACCGTCGCGCGCAGGTCGAGCCGGTGCATGCCGTCGCCGAGCTCTTCGGAGCCGGAGACCCACGGACGCTTCACGAAGGTCATCGGCCCTTCCGGCATCAGGCGGGCGACGCGATTGACGAGCTGCTCGGCGACCTCGGGCTCCGTCACGAAGACGTGCATCGTCAGCTCGCGCACGCCGCTCGGCAGCACGCGGACGGCCTGGATCTGCGAGTTGTGCACGTGGATCACCTCGCCGGTCAGCGCGCGGAGCTTCGTCCGCCGCAAGGAGAGGTCTTCCACGACACCCTGGAGCTCGAGCCCGGGGATCGCGATCGAGTCGCCGACCGAGTACCACCGCTCGACGAACATGGTCAGCCCGGCGATGATGTCGGTGAGCAGGCGCTGGATCGAGAAGCCGACGAGGATCAGCACGAACGAGGCGCCGGCGATCGCGGCCAGGCGATCCACGCCACCCGAGAGCTGCGCCACGGTCACGACTGCGGCCGCCGCGAACGCCAGGTAGGCGACAGCGCCGCGGATCACCGAGACGAGCGTCTCGCGCCGCTTGATGTTCGCCATCTGGTCGGCGAGATCGGCGCCGCCCGCCCAGTGCCGATCGTCGTTCCAGAGCAGGACGCGCCGCGCGACCAGCGAGCTGACGCGCGCGACCAGCCACGCGGTGGCAAACGCCCACAAGATCACGACGAGCTTCTCGGCCATAGGCCGACCGTAGGTGGTCCGCGCAGCGGCCGAAACCCCCGACCATCGAATGCTTACGTCGCGCTTCATGCAGGATGAATGCATGCGCCTCCTCGTCCTCGGCGGCACACGCTTCCTCGGTCGCGCGCTCGTGGAGTCCGCGCTCGCGCGCGGGCACGAGCTCACCCTCTTCAACCGCGGCCAGACGAACGCGGAGCTCTTCCCGGAGACCGAGAAGATCCGAGGCGACCGGACGCTCGACCTGTCACCGCTCGACGGCCGCGAGTGGGACGCGGTGCTCGACGTCGCCACCTTCCTCCCTCGCGTCGGTTCGCCGCTCGGTCGAGGCACTCGCGGGCCGCGTCGGGCGCTACGTCTACGTCTCGAGCATCTCCGCCTACGCCGACCAGAGCACGCCGCCGGTCGAGGGCGCACCGGTGGCGGAGCTCGACGACCGCGACGCCGAGGACGTCGAGCACTACGGCGCGCTGAAGGCGGCCTGCGAGCAGATCGTCGTGGACGCCTTCGGCGAGCGCGCGCTCGTCGTCCGACCGGGGCTGATCGTCGGGCCGCACGATCCGACCGACCGCTTCACGTACTGGCCGCGACGCGTGGCCGAGGGGGGCCGCGTGCTCGCGCCTGCCCCGCCCGACCAGCCGGTGCAGTTCATCGACGTGCGCGACCTCGCCGACTGGATCGTCTCGGCGACCGAGGCGCAGCTCGACGGCGTCTACAACGCGACCGGCGACACGATCTCGTTCGAGCAGCTGCTCGACGAGTGCCGACGGGTCTCGGGCGACGCGGAGATCGTCTGGGTGCCGTCCGAGCGGCTCGTGGCCGCCGGCGTCGGCGAGTGGATGGAGCTCCCGCTCTGGATCGTCACGCCGGAGTACTCGGCGACGCACCGCACCGACGTGTCGAAGGCGAAGCGGGCGGGGCTCCGCTTCAGGCCGCTGGCCGAGACGATCGCGGACACGCTCGCGTGGGACGCCGAGCGCGAGATTCCTCGTGCGGAGGGCGTTGGCCTGACGCCCGAGCGGGAGCAGGAGCTGCTCGCCGATGCCTGAGCGTGACTACTCCGCGACCCTGCTCTCGAAGAAGCTCGGGGCGAAGCCTGGCGCGAACGTCGTCGTCCTCTTCACGACCTCGGCGGACGACCTCGCGAAGCGCTTTCCAGCGCTGAAGCGGACGCTCGGCGCCTCCGAGGGGCTGTGGGTCGCCTGGCCGAAGAAAGCGTCGACGTCTCGAGACCGACCTCGACTTCGACACCGTGCAAGAGACCGGCCTCGCGGCCGGGCTCGTCGACAACAAGAGCGCCTCGATCGACGCCGACTGGCAGGCGCTGCGCTTCGTGTACCGGCTCAGCGACCGCTAGCTAGGACGGCGTCGCCGCGTCGGCGGCGCGCGCCCAGCGCTCGTCGTCTCGTCTGATGCGGTCGGGTTCGACGCCCCGAGCCTCGGAGAGGTCGAGCGTGAGGAGCTGGAAGCGCACGATGTCCACGACCGGGTGCCGGGTCGGAACGAGCGTCGTCTCGCAGCCGAGCACGCGCAACGCCTCCACCGCTGCGTGCGCGCGCTCCGCGGCCCGGCCTTCACCCTCGAGCACGAAGCAGCGAACGCCCTCGTCGACGGCCGCGAGGTAGCCGTGCAGCAGCTGTTCGGTGTGGTGCGACTCGGCCGGCACGTACGCGCCCTCGCGAAGCTTGAGCTCCGCCTCCTGCGCGGTCGGCCAGTCGCGCCCGGCCCCCGCGATCAGCCAGCGCGCGTGCTCCGACACCGGCTCGCGCTCGCCGAGCGCGTCCTCGACCGCGTCCGGGAGCCACGACACGTCCTCGCCACGGAGCGCGGCGAGCGTCGCGACCGCGCAGGTGTAGCTCGCGGTGTGGCACCAGCTCTGCTCGATCTCGGGCGTCGCGACGACGACCTCGTCGCAGAGCTCGCCGAGCGGGCTGTCCGGCTTGCCCGTGACGAGCCACTTCGGGCCGCGGAACGCGCGTGCCGCCTCGAGCGTGACCGCCGTGTCGCCCTCGTGGCTGACCACGACGAGCAGGTCCGCGTCGGGAGGCCGCAGCACGGCCTCGAGCGCCTGGATCGCCTCCCCGCCGGTCTGGGCCGCGTGAAACGAGGTGCCGCAGCCCGTGTAGGCGACGCGCACGCCGTCCGGCAGACGGCGGTCGGTCGGCACCTGTCGCAGCCAGTCGGGCTGCGCCTGGATGGCTGCGCGCGTCAGGTCTCCGGCCATACACGCGTCTATACCATCCTTCGGGTGGCCGGCTTCCCGTTCGTGCACCGCGAGATCGCGCGTTTCAGCGATCTCGACCCGATGGGCCACGTGAACAACGCCGTGTATCTGACCTGGATCGAGAACGCACGGATCGAGTTCCTGCGGCGGCTGGGCGCCTTCGACAAGCCCGACACCAGCGAAATGGCGATGATCCTCGCCCGGGTCGAGCTCGACTTCCGCGCGCCGGCCGGCTTCGGCGACGAGATCGAGGTCGGTGTGCGCACGGCGAGGCTCGGGACGAAGAGCTTCGACCTCGAGTACGAGCTGCGACGCGGCGAGGAGGTCGTCGCGAACGCCACGACCGTGCTCGTCGCCTACGACTACGAGAGCAAATCGAGCAAGGAGATTCCGGACGAATGGCGACGACGGCTGGCGGCATGACCTACGAGCGAACGAGCCTGGCGAACGGCGTGCGGATCCTGACCGCGCCGATGCCGAACGTGCAGTCCACCTCGTGCTTCCTGATGTTCGCAGCGGGCTCCCGCTACGAGACGAAGGAGTCGAACGGGATCGCCCACTTCGCCGAGCACATGTTCTTCAAGGGGACGGAGCGGAGGCCCTCGTCGAAGGACATCTCGGGAGAGATCGACTCGATCGGCGGCGAGTTCAACGCGTTCACCGGCAAGGAGTACACGGGCTACTACGTTCGCTGCGCGGCGGAGCATGCGCCCGTCGCCTTCGACGTGCTCATCGACATGATCCGGCACTCCCGCTTCGAGCCGGAGGAGATCGAGCGCGAGAAGGGCGTGATCGTCGAGGAGATGAACATGTACTTCGACACGCCGCGCGACTACCTCGGCGGGCTCTACGAGCAGCTCCTCTACGGCGACCAGCCGCTCGGCTGGGACATCATCGGCCGCAAGGAAACGGTGCGCGGTGCGACCCGCGAGACGTTCCTCGAGTATCTCGACCGCTGGTACCAGCCGACGCGCCTCGTCATCGGCGTCGGTGGGAAGTTCGAGCCGGAGCCTGCTCGCGAAGCTCGAGGAGCTCGTGTCGGACTTCCCCCTCGGCGAGATGCCGGGCCCGGACCCCGTCCGACTCGACTCGAACGGCGGACCGCGCGTGATCGTGCACACGAAGGCGTCGGACCAGGCGCACGTGTCGCTCGGCGTGCGCAGCTACCCGATCGTGCACCCCGACCGCTATGCGCTGCAGCTGCTGTCGACGGTGCTCGGCGGCGGGATGTCGTCGCGGCTGTTCACCGAGGTGAGAGAGCGGCGCGGGCTCGCCTACTACGTGTACGGCGTCAACAACAGCTACACGGACGCCGGCTCGCTCTACTCGCAGGCGGGCGTCGACATCAACCGAATCGACGAGGCCGTCGAGACGATCGTGCGCGAGATCAGGCGGATCGCCGAGGAGCCGGTGCCGGAAGACGAGCTCGAGAAGGCGAGGAACTTCGCGAAGGGCCGCTTCGTGCTGCAGCTCGAGAGCCCGCACGGGACGATCATGTTCGGGCTTCGGCGCGAGGTGCTCGAGGGGCACGCGACGGAGCCGACCGAGGTGCTCGAGGGCCTCGACGCCGTCACCGTCCAGGACCTGCAGCGCGTCGCACAGGACGTGATCGGCCGGAACGCGCTGAACCTCGCGGTGATCGGGCCGTTCGAGGACGCCGAGCGCTTCGAGCGCCTGCTTGCGTAGCGGGGTCGCCCTCTCCTTCGCGGTCGTCGGCCTCGCCGCCTGCGGCGGGGGCGGCGAGGACGGCTACCCGCAGGAGTCGGTCGACGCGTTCGTCCGCGAGTGCAGAGCGCAGCCGAACACGACCGAGCGCCAGTGCAGTTGCGTGGTCGAGCGCCTGCAGGAGACGATGCCGTACGACGAGTTCGCGCGCGCCGACAAGGCGCTGAAGGAGAACCAGGAGCCCGACGCGGCGTCGCTCGACAAGCTTCGCGCAGCCATCACCGACTGCGCAACCGCCTAGGAGGCCAGCGCCTCGAGGTCCTCCGCGATGTGCTCGCGATCCTCCTCGTCGGCGATCTGCGCGAGCGCCTCGCGTCCGAGCTCGAGGTTGCGCCGGAACTCGGCGTCGTTCCCCGCCACCTTGTGCGCGCGCGCAACCGCCTCGTAGGCGGCCGCGAGGTCCCAGTCGCCGATCCCGTTCTCGGTGCAGAGCTCGAGGCAGCGCTCCGCGTGGTACAGCGCCGCTTCGCCGCGGCCGAGCACCGCGTTCACGCGCGAGATCTGCCACTGGCTGCGGGCCGCGTTCTGCGGGCCGGCCCCGGCGGCGCGGCTCCAGTGGTACGCCGATGCGTGCGTCGCGTTCAGCAGCTCGTCGTCGTCGTCGCGCGTGCGGTTCTCGTTCTCGAGCAGCGTCCACGTGTAGTTGTAGAGATCGACGCCGAGTTGCCGGTGGTCGACGTCGCTCGTTGCCTCAGCCATCAGCTCCTCCTCAGTCGAGAGTCAAGGCGGCGAGCCGGCGACCGAGCGCACGGGCCTCCGCTTCGGTGATGCCGGGACGGTACGCGAGCACGACGACGATGCGCGGCGTCCGCCCGTAGACGATCGCGGCGCTCGCGCGCAGATCGGAGATCCAGCCCTCCTTGTGGGCGACCGGCGCGGAGAAGAACGGCTCGAGCAGCCCGCCGCGCGTCGAGTGGACGAGCAGCGCGATCCCGCGGCCCGCCTCCGTTCGCGAGAGGCCCGTCCTTCGCGCGACGGAGCGGTTGCCGGCGGCCGCGGCCTGGAGCGCGTACAGCAGCCTGCCGAGATCGTGCGCCGTCGTCACGCGCGAGTGGCCGTGCGCCGGCGGTCTCGGCGCGTCCGCGGCCGCCGAGGTTCCGGCGCGATACGGGCCGGGGTACGTGCTCGAGCGCGCACCGAGGCGCCTGAGCGACGCCGCGACCACCGCCTCGCCGCCGAGCCGGCGCGTGAGACGGTTCGCGGCGAGGTTCGACGACCAGCCGGTGAGCTGGCGCAGGTCGTACCAGAGCGGCGAGCCCGGAGCGTTGCCGCGGCGGAGTGCCTCGGCGAGCACACCGAGCTTGACGGTCGACGCGGCCGGGAAGCTCGCGTCGGAGTTCCAGCCCGCCCACGCCCCCGTGCCGAGGTCGTGCACCCAGAACGCGGCCCAGCCCCGGTAGGACGTGCCGAGCTCGGCGAGCCGTGCGGCGAGACGCGCGTCCTGCTCGCGCTCGCCGCGCGCGACCGGCGGCACTACGAACCCCGGCGCGTCGTGACCGCCGCGCCACGAGGCGGGACGGTGGTCGTACCGCTCCGCGGCGAGCACGTCGGCGTGCGCACGCGCGGCGCCCGCCCGATCGCCCGCGCGCAGCGCTCGTTCCTCCCGATCGCGCGCGGAGTCGTAGCGAGCCTGGAGAACGGCCGGGTCGGGAGCGGTGGTGAGGAGCGCGAGTGCGGCGAGCGCCAGCAGCTTCACGCCGGAAGTGTCGCACCCAGCTCGATCCGATCGTCCGCCAGTTCCACGACGAGCGGGTCGTGCGAGGCCACGACGACTGCTGCCCCCCACTCGCGTGCGAGCCGGGAGAGCAGCGACGCGACCGCGAGCGCGTTCGCCTCGTCGAGACGCGACGTGGGCTCGTCGGCGATCAGGACGTCCGGCCGCGGCGCGAGCGCACGTGCGATCGCGACGCGGAAGCGCTCGCCTCCGGACAGCCGCTCGACGCGCTGCTCGGCACGCTCGGCGAGCCCGACGGCGTCGAGCGCCGGCAGCGCTCCTGCCACGGGGCGGCCGTGGAGCCGCAGGCCCAGCTCGACGTTCTCGCGCGCGCTCAGGAACGGGATCAGCTCGGGCTGCTGCGCGACGTACCCGACGTGCCGGCGGCGAAGAGCCGCGCGTCCTGCTCGATCGAGCGACGCAACGTCGGTGCCCAGCAGCTCGACCGAGCCCGAGTCGGGAAGCTCGAGGCCCGCGACGAGGTCGAGCAGGGTCGTCTTGCCGGAGCCCGAGGGGCCGGTGACCGCCGTGAGCGCTCCCCGGTCGAAGTCCGCGTCGAAGCCGTCGAGCACGACCCTGCCGGGGTAGCGCTTGGTGAGGCCACGAACCTCGACGACGCGCGAACGCGCGATGCGCGCTGCGGAAGGGCGCCGACGCAAGCGGTTCGGCGCCGTTCGTCTCCGCTGCCGTGACGACGATCTCACGTCCGCGGATTCGGACCGCCGCGCGCTCGCCGACGCCCGCGCCGCGAAGCGCTTCCTCGGGCAGCCGGATCCAGCCTCCCCGCGCGACGACGATCTGGTCGGCACCGTCGCGGCGCTCTTCGCTGACCCGACCGTCGCGGATCCGAACCGCCCGGTCTGCGAACTCCGCGGCGCGCGCGTCGTGGCTGACGACGACCACGGTCGTGCCGTGGGCTCGGGCGAGGTCGGCCACGAGCTGGAAGACGACGTCTGCCGAAGCCGCTGTCGAGCTCTCCGGTGGGCTCGTCGGCGAGCAGGAGCCGCGGGCCGGTGCGCGAGTGCCGCGCAGACCGCGACGCGCTGCTGCTCCCCACCCGACAGCTCAGAGGGATAGGCGCGCCGTCGGTCCGCGAGGCCGACCGCGTCGAGCAGCTCGCGCGCGCGCCGGTCCGCGCCGGCGTCGCCCTCGAGCCGGAGGCGGAGCGCGATCGAGTCGGCGATCGTGAGCTCTGGGTCGAGCGCCTCCGCGTAGCGCTGGTCGACGTAGCCGATCGTCTTCGCGCGATAGCGCGCGAGCGCACGCGCGCCGAGCCGCCCGAGGTCGCTCCCGAACACCCGCGCGGTCCCCGCCGACGCCCGGTCGACGCCTGCGAGGAGCCGCAGCATGCTCGTCTTGCCGGAGCCGCTCGGCCCGAGCACCGCGAGCAGCTCGCCTTCCGCCACGGTCAGCGTCAACCCCTGCAGCGCGGCGGCGTCTCCTTCCGGCGTCGAGTGCACCCGAAAGACGTCGCGAAGCTCGACCGCGCTCACGCGTCCGCCTCCTTCGGCCGGCCGGCCTCGCCTTCGCGAAACGCCGAGCGCGTCGCCGACACGACGATCGCGGCGCCGACGAGCCCGAGCAGCACCAGGCCGGCGAGCACGAGACCCGGGTCCGTCGACGGCTCGAGCGGAGGCACCGGCGACGTCCCCGACGCGGAGACCGCGACGACGTCGGTGACGATCCCGGCGAGGATCGCGCCGGCGACGACGCCGCCGACCAGCCCGGCCAGGCCGACGACGAGCTGCCGGATGCGAACGACTCGACGAAGCGTGCCCGGAGACGCACCCTGCGACTCGAGGTCGAGCAGCGCGTCGCGGTCGTCGCGAAGGTCGGCGAGCGTGGTGAGCGCGAGCGCGAAGAGCGCGAGCAGGAACGCCGCCGCGGCGGCGATGGCCAGCATCGCGAGGGAGCCGCTCGAGATCGGGTCGTCGCGAAGCGCTTGCTCGCGCTCGACGCGCGAGTCCAGGACGAGCGCGTCGAACGGCGCCCGGCGAAGCGTCGAGCGGGCAGCGCGCTCCGCCTCGGCGTCGGCGGCGTTCGCCCAGACCTCCGTCGGAAACCCGCTCCCAGGGTCGGCGAGGTTCAGCGCCGCCTCGAGCCCGGCCCGATCGGCAATCGCGAAGTCTCCTCGCGTCGAGGGGAACCGCTCGGCGGTGCGCACGACGCGCAGCGCCACCGGTCGACCGCCGATCTGCAGCACGAGCCGGCCGTCCTCGTCGGCGAGCTCGGCCAGCGAGCTCGAAACGACGGCCGGTAGAGCCCGGCCGTCGAGCGCCTGCCGCGGACGGAACCACGTGTCGACCTGGCCCGACAGCGTGACGTCGAGACGACCGTCGCGGAACGTCGCGCCGCCGACGCCGACCCACGTGCGGTAGTCGACACCGGGGAGTGCCGGCAGCTCGATCGTGCCGACCGTGGGAACGCCCGCATCGGCGCCGCGCTCCTGGAGCCGCGGCGGCGGGACGATCCGCAGCCCGAGGAGCGTCGAGCCGCGCGCTCGGGCAGGGAGCGGAGCTGCCGAGCAGGACTCGCTCGAAGCGTGCCGTCCCGGAGGCGAAGCGCGGCCTCGACGCTCACGCCCGGTATCGACGAGCGCACGCGCGACGGCAGCGTGTCGCCGAGCCTCGGGCCGTCGAGCTCGGCAGGGACGGCGAGGCTCGGCAGCTCGAGGTCGGAACCGCGAAGCGTTCGAAGCAGCGCAGGCTCGACCCCCAGCACCGCGACGCCGGTGACGTCGGAAAGCCCTGCGACGTTCCCCGTCGCGCGGAGCACCGGCGCTGCGGCGACCCGCGGGCCGAGCCGTTGCAGCCGCTCCGGCGTCGCGACCTCGCGGACCGGGACGAGCCGGGAGAGATCCTCGCGCAGCACGAGGTCGGCGCCGAGCGCGAACGCCGCCTGGTCGCGCCGGCCCTGCTCGAGCGTCGCGCGGTAGGTGCCCGCGAACACCGCGAGACCGATGCTGACGACGAGAAACGCCACCGCCGTTGCCCCGGCGCCCGGCCGTCGCGCGATCGAGAGCAGCGCGAGCCGAGCGGTCAGCCGGCGATCGGGCAAGGCGCGCGCGACGAGCAGGACGAGCCGCGGAAGCACACGCGCGGCGACGATCCCCACGATCGCGACGACGGCGACGGGGAGGGCGATCAGGAGCGCGCCGCTGCCACCGCCGCGCAGCACCTCCTCGGTGTCGGCCGCTCCGCGCACGAGCGCCGCGGCGACCGCCAACGCAAGACCCGCGGCGATCACGTCGAGCGCGCCGAACACGGCCGGGCTCGTCGGCGTTGGCCACGAGCGCGCAGACGACCGCCACGGTCGAGGCAAGCGGCGAGCAACGCCATCGCGAGCACGCCGCTGGGCGCGAGGAGCGCATGTCGTGCGAGCTCTCCTTCGCCGATCGCCGCAGCCGCGAGCGTCGCTGCGACCCACGCGAGCGCGACGCCGACCACCGTCAGGAGGACGGCCTGCGTCGTCACGACGAGACCGCGCTGCCACAACGGCACGCCGAGCAGCGTCAGCCGCCGGTCCGAAGCCTGTGACGGCCGCCGCAGCCGCGTCGCGGCGAAGGCTGCGAACCCGAGGAGCAGCGCAGCGCCTTGCCCGCCGAGCAGAAGCAGGCGCCGCGCCCCGATCTCGGTGCGTTCGCGCGCAGCACGCAGCTCCTCCGCCGGAGCCACGAGGTCGTAGCCCACGGACCGGCCCTGGAGCTCGGTGCGCGCACGCGCAGCGTTCGCGACGAGGTCGTCGATCAGCCAGGGCCGCGCGTCGGCGCCTCGAAGCGGCGTCACCCAGCCGTAGCTTCGGTAGGTCGCGGCGAGCACGTCGCGCGCCGCCAGACCCCGCACGCCTTCTGCGAGCAACAGCGGCGGCGGCGCGGGCTGGTGGTAGCGGACGACGCGCTGGAGGCGAGGAGCAAGCCGCGCACGGTCGAGCTGGTTGCGCTCCGCGGGCACTGCGTCGCCGAACAACGCCGTCGAACGGAGCACCCCGCGCCCGACGACGACGAACCCCTTGGGCGGTGCGCCCCGTCCGCGGAGCTGCAGCACCTCGCACAGATCTCTCGTGCACGTTCTGGGCAGACGCCCGCTCGTCACGCGCACCCACGGCGCGAGACCGTCGACCGCGCCGAGCGATACGTACCGCCCTTCGACGCTGCTCTCACGGAAGAGCACCGTCGCGGTCGGCGTTCCCGACGTGACCGAGCCGAGTGCGGCTCGCGACCGCGAGTCGAGGTCCTCGTAGACGTCGCCCTGTCCCGGGACGCCGAACCAGGCAGCGCGCACGGTGCGGACCGGCGGCGCGAGCGCGTCGACCGAGTCGGCGAGCGCCCGCTCCTGCGCGACGAGCGACCCGAGCAGCACCGCGGCCAGCAGGAGGCCGGCGGCCGCGACGCCGGCGGCGACGAGGGCGCTCCGCGCGCCGTCGGCACGCACGCGGTGCAGGCCGAAGGCGACGGTGCTCACAACGCGACGCATCCGCTGGACAGTCTAGACTCTTGAAACCACCGTCATGGAGACACCGGTTTCATGAAACAGCGCGCCCCGCGCTACGACCTGCCGAAGGCGGCCCCGGGCAGGCTGCGCCTCGTGCAGCAGTTCGTGAACACGACCGACCACGAGCACAGCCGGGAGCTGCTCGCGACGCCCGCCGCGCTCGCAAGGCTGGCTTGCGGCCGAGGGTTTCGAGGTCCGGTCGGTCGGCCCCGCCGCACTGCGCCGAGCGCATGCCGTGAGGGACGGGCTCCGCGAGCTCGTCGTCACCGGCACGGCCGGCGAGGCGCTCGACGACGGCAGCCGACCGCGCCAGGCTGACCCTCGACCTCGAGGCGGGCGAGCTGCGTGCCGCGCGCGGCGGGAGTCGACGGAGCGCTCGGCACGATCCTCGCCGCGGTCTACGACGCGCTGCACGACGGAAGCTGGGAGCGCTTCAAGGCGTGCCGGAACTGCGGCTGGGCGTTCTGGGACGAGTCGCGCAACCGCTCGGCGGCCTGGTGCTCGATGCAGCTCTGCGGCAACCGCCTCAAGGTGAGGCGGCACCGGGACAAGGTCAGTCCTCGGTCTTCTCGCTAGCCGCGCGGTCGCGGATCTCCTCGACCACCGCAGGATCGGCGAGCGTCGTCGTGTCGCCGAGCGTCCGCTCCTCCGCGACGTCGCGCAGGAGACGGCGCATGATCTTTCCGCTGCGGGTCTTCGGCAGCTCCGGCGTGAAGACGATGTTCGCCGGCTTGGCGATCGGGCCGATCTTGTGCGCGACGTGGTTCCGGAGCTCCTCGAGCATCTCGACCGACGGCTCCTCGGTTCCCTTCAGCGTGACGTACGCGACGATCGCCTGCCCCGTCTGCGCGTCGGTGCGCCCGCAGACCGCGGCCTCGGCGACGCTCGGGTGGTCGACGAGCGCCGACTCGACCTCGATCGTCGAGATGCGGTGCCCGGACACGTTCATCACGTCGTCGACGCGGCCGAGCAGCCAGAAGTCGCCGTCGCGGTCGATGCGCGCGCCGTCGCCCGCGAAGTACACGTCGTCGTACTTCGACCAGTACGTCTCGCGGTAGCGGTCGTCCGCCTTGTGGATCCCGCGGAGCATCGCCGGCCACGGTCGACGCAGCACGAGGTAGCCCCCGCCGCCCGGCCCGACCTCGTTCCCCTGCTCGTCGTACACCGCCGCGTCGACGCCGGGGAACGGCTTCGTCGCGGAGCCGGGCTTCGTCGTCGTCACGCCCGGGAAGCGGAGTGATCAGGATCATCCCGGTCTCCGTCTGCCACCACGTGTCGACGACCGGCGTGCGGCTGCCGCCGATGTGGCGGCGGTACCACTCCCACGCTTCGGGGTTGATCGGCTCGCCGACCGAGCCGAGCAGGCGCAGCGACGAGAGGTCGTGCTTCTCCGCGTGCTCGGTGCCCCACTTCATGTGCGCGCGGATCGCGGTCGGCGCCGTGTAGAGGATGTCGACCTTGTAGCGCTCGACGATCTCCCACCAGCGGTCCTTGTCCGGGAAGTCGGGCGTGCCCTCGTAGAGCACGCCGGTCGTGCCGTTCGTGAGCGGCCCGTAGACGATGTAGCTGTGGCCGGTGACCCAGCCGACGTCGGCGGCGCACCAGTACACCGAGTCGGGCTTCACGTCGAAGATGTAGTGGTGCGTCGACGCGACGCCGACGAGGTACCCCGCGGTGGTGTGGACGATCCCCTTCGGCTTGGCAGTCGTGCCGCTCGTGTAGAGGAGATAGAGGAGATCCTCGGCGTCCATCGGCTCGCACGGATACGCGGTCTCGTCCGTTGCGACGTCGTGCCACCAGTGATCGCGGCCCTCCTGCATCGGCACGTCGTTGCCGGTGCGGCGCAGGACGACGACGTTCTTCACCGTCGGCGACGCCGCGACCGCCTCGTCGGCCGTGCGCTTCAGCGGCACGGTCGTCCCGCGCCTCCACGCCTCGTCCTGCGTGATCAGGACCTCGCACTCCATGTCCTGCAGGCGATCCGACAGCGAGTCGGCGGAGAAGCCTCCGAAGACGACGGTGTGCGGCGCGCCGATGCGCGCGCAGGCGAGCATCGCGACCGGCGTCTCGGGAACCATCCCCATGTAGATGCCGACCGGCGTGCCCTTGCGGACGCCCATCGCCTTCAGGGCGTTCGCGAGCTTCGTCGTCTCGCGCTGGAGGTCCGCGAAGGTGATCTCGCGACGGTCGTCGACCGGCTCGCCTTCCCAGTAGTACGCGACCTTGTCGCCGAGCCCGGCCTCGACGTGGCGGTCGACGCAGTTGTAGGTGACGTTCGTCTTGCCGCCGAGGAACCACTTCGCGTACGGCGGCTTCCACTCGTAGAGCTGCGTGAACGGCTCGAACCACGAGATGCGCTCGCGCCCCTCGCGCTCCCAGAACGTGTCGAAGTCCTCGTCGTAGATGTCCGGCTGCGCGTTCGCCTGCGCGGCGAAGTCCTCGGGCGGCGGGTAGCGACGATCCTCGGTGAGGATCGTCTCGATCGCGGGCGTCGTCACAGCGTCAGCTCGTAGGGAAAGTCGGTCAGGTTCTCGCAGCCGTCGTCCGTCACGATCACGAGGTCCTCCAGGCGCAGGCCGCCGTAGCCGGGCCGGTAGAGCCCCGGCTCGACGCTGACGGCGTCGCCCGCGACGAGCGGGTCGGTGCCGAGCAGCCCGAGCGACGGCGCCTCGTGCACCTCGAGCCCGACGCCGTGGCCGAGCGAGTGGATGAACCCGTTCTCGAGCGGGACGCCTTCTTCTTTCTTCCGAGGCGTCGCGATAGCCCGCCGCCTCGAAGATCTCGCACGTTCCCTCGAAGACCGAGCGGCCGGTGACGCCGGCCCGGATCTCGCCGAGCGCGCGGTCGAGCGCCTGCTTGCAGAGGCCGTACCACTCGTTGAGCTCGTCGCTCGGCTCGCCGAAGACGAACGTGCGCGTCATGTCGGCGTAGACGCCGGACTCGTTGTCGTACGGGAAGAGGTCGATCACGATCGGCTCGTCGCGCAGGATCTCGCCGAACCCGGCCTCGTGGCCGATCGCCGACTGCGGGCCATGCGAGACGATCAGCTCGTCAGCGCTCGCGCCGAGGTCGAGGAAGCGGCGCAGGATCGCCGCCTTGATCTCCTCGACGGTGATGGTCTTGCCGCCCGCGAGCGCGTCGGCGAGCATCGTCCGCGCCGTCTCCATCCCCGCCTCCGCGGCGCGTTGCGCGCGCCGCATCCCCTCGAGCTCGGCGCCGCTCTTCACGCGCCGGCGCCGGTCGAAGAGCTCGCGGTCGACGCCGACGTCGATGCCGTTCGCCCGCAGCGCGTCGGCGACGTCGAGCGGGAAGGACGCCGGGCACGACGACCTGGGAGATCCCGAGCTCGCGGCAGGCGCGGGCGATGATCTCGTCGCGGATCTCGTACTGGTCGCTCCCGCTCCGCATCAGCTCGTCGAGGCCGTAGTCCTCGCGGGGGTGCACCTCGAGACCCGGCGAGCGCGCGGAGCCGCGGGAGCTCCAGCGAGTGCGTGACCACGTGCCTCGTGCCGTTCCGCTCGACGTAGAGGAAGGGATCCGGGACGGAGAGCGGGATCTCGTGCCTGAGCTCGGGCGAGCGAACGGTATCGGCGTAGATCAAGACGTCCGGCACGGCCGCGAAGATCCTATACCTGGCTGAAACTGGTGCTATCCTGCCGCCCGCTGCCGGACCCCACGCCGGCAGATACCGGGTCTTTTTGAGGTCTTCGCCTGAAATGAGGTTTTCGATGTCCTATCTGTCAAAGCGCGTCGGCGTTGCGCGTTCTCGTCCTGGCGCTGACCAGCGCCCTCGCCCTCGCCGTCGTCGGCGCTGCGAGCGCCGAGTTCCCGACCAAGCGGAGCGATCCGTCCGTCTCGAGGCACCGCCGCAGGAGGGCCAAACGCTGAACGGCCTGACCGGCCAGTGGCTCGATGCGCAACGGTCTGCCCTGCACCGACTGCAAGATGAGCTACACCTGGCAGCGCTGCAACGTCGGACATCAGCGGCTGCGCCGACATTCCCGGCGCCACCGGCTACACGTACATGCTCGGCGCCGCCGACGTCGGGCAGGCGGATCCGCTTCGTCGAGTGGATCTTCAAGCGCGACTGCGGCGAGTGGAACTACTCCACAGGCACGCAGGAGTGCCACGACGTCACGAAGAACGGCGCGTCGGCGCTCACCGCCACAGTCGTCAGCCGAAGCCGATCACGACCGCGCACGGCAACCGGCACGCCCGACCGTGCAGGGCATCGCCGATGGAGGATGAGGTCCTGCGCGCGACCGGGGCGACGTGGACCGGCCCGGGGACGATCACGAAGACGTTCTTCTGGCAGCGCTGCAACACGGCCGGTGAGGGCTGCTTCGACGGTCGCCGGCGCGACCGGCGCGACGTACCGCCTCACCGCCGGCGACGTCGGCACGCGGATCCGCGTGGTCGAGACCGCGTCGAACGAAGGCGGGACCGCTCAGGCGGTGTCGACGCGTGACCGCCGTCGTCGACGAGCTGCATGCCGACGGCGAGCCGGCCGACGGTTGCCCCGTCACGAAGGTCGCGCTGCCCCACCGCCTCGTGCTCGAACGAGGTGGTCGCGCAAGCAGAAGGGCGACAACCGTGACGCTCCGGGTCAAGGTCTCCGACGACCGCGGCTTCCGGGTCGGCGGCGTCCAGGTTCGGGCCACGCCGACCGGCCTGCTCGCGGGCTCGTCCGCGCCGAAGACGAGCCGGCCGAACGGCTGGGCGACGTTCACCTTCCGCGCGACCGGCACCGGGCACGACCTACGTGTTCGTCGAGGCCCGCCGGAAGGGCGAGAAGCCGCAGAGCGGCATCTCGACCTCGAACCTGTTCAGGGTCCGGGTCCGCTAGGCCCTTTAGTGGTCGGCGGGTTTCTGCCGAAACACCGTCTGAGAACCTGGAAATGCGCCCCTTCCTGCCCTCCGGGCAGGAAGGCGCGGACCCATCGCAAAGGAGCAACTCCGCTCGTGCGTGTCTCGCCCGAGCCTCTTCGCTGTCGTCCTCGCCGCTGACCCTCACGCTGCTCTTCGCGGGCGCCGCGCGGCCGAGGCGCCGCAGATCGAACACACCGGCGATCGATCACCGGCACCGCCGCGGTCGGCGCAGCAGCTGACGGCGCACAACGGCACCTGGCTCTACGACAGACGGAACGCTCCTGCCAGTCCGAGTGCGACGATGAGCTACCAGTGGCAGCGGTGCAATGCAGGCGGTACGACGTGCGCGGACATCGGCGGCGCCACCGCGCCGCTTCTACACCGTCCAGTCCGCTGACGCCGGGCTCACGACTTCGCGGGTCGATGGAGACCGATGAGCCATGCTACGACTGCGGTGCGTACAACACGTCGACGGGCGCGCATGGAGTGTCGTCGGCATCGACGCGAAGCGCGCCGTCGGGCACGACCGCCGTCGTTCCCGGCGGCGCGCCCACGTCGCCGACGCGCACCGACTGCGCCTCCAGCTCCCGACCGGCCCGAAGCCGCAGGCGCCGCTCGCTCCCGCGGCGACCGCGGCGCCGACGATCAGCCGGCGTTCGCGATGGTCGAGCAGACCGTTGACCGCGACGCTGCGGAACGTGGAGCGGCTCCGCACCCGCTGACGATCGGGCTCGAGTGGCTTCGCTGCGACCCGGAGGGTGAGAACTGCCAGGGCCTCGGCATCACCGCGAACACCTACACGGTCGGCTCCGTGGACGTCGGCAAGACGATCCGCGTGAAGATCACGGCGGCGAACCTCGCCGGCGCGCGCGGCGCGGTCTCCGATCCCACCGCCGTCGTCAGCGCGCTGATGCCGACCGAGCAGAACCCGAGCATCGCCGTCGCGAAGGTGACCGCGCCGCACAGGCTCGTGATCGACCAGGTCAAGGCGCCCGCGCGATTCACCGGCAAGGCGATGCGCGTCACGCTCCGCGTCAAGGACTCACGTGGCTTCCTCGTCGAAGGCGCCCTCGTCTCCGCGAGCACGCTGCCGGGCAATGCGCTCGCTCGGCCGGCCGAGTTCACCACGGGCGCAGACGGGCTCGTCACGCTCGAGTTCAAGCGCGGCACGAAGCTGCGGGCCGTGATCAAGGCCGTCACGGTGGTCGTGATCGCACGGCGGCCGGGCGACAAGCCCGCGAGCCCGCGCGGCGCGATCGTGCGCCTGAAGCTGCCGGTCGCAGTCGCCGCACGGCGCTAGCGCCCGCATAGACTCAGCCCCGTGGAGGACGCGCTCCAACGGGCCCAGGAGTTGCTCGCGCTCTACGAGGGCGAGCTTCGAGGCGAGCTTCCCGAAGGGGCCGACATCTACGACGCGCACGTCCACCTCGGCGACGACATCGACGGGATGGCGGGCCGTTTCGACGAGCTGATGACCGGGATGGAGCGCTACGGCGTGTCCCGCGCGAACATGTTCTGCCTGGATGAGCCCGACCGGCATCCCGGGTTCCGCGCGGCGAACGACCGCACGCTCGCGTTCGCCGAGCGGTCGAGCGGGCGGCTCGTCCCCTTCGTCCGGCTCGACCTGACGGAGGAGCCGCTCGAGGAGGCGCGACGGTGCCTCGACCTCGGCGCCCGCGGGATCAAGCTCCACCCTCGCGCGCAGCGCTTCCAGCTGAACGACGAGCGGCTGTCGCCGATCTTCGCGATCGCGGCCGAGCGCAACGTGCCGATCCTCATCCACGGCGGGCGCGGGCTCCCGCCGATCGCCGCAGAGCTGCGGAGGCTCGTCGAGGCGCACCCCGGCTCGCAGCTGATCATCGCCCACGCCGGGATCGCCGACCTCGGCAACCTCGCGGCGTGCTTCGCGGGGAAGCGCGGCGTCTTCTTCGACACCTCCGTCTGGAGCGCGGTCGACCTGCTCGACTTCCTGCACCTCGTCCCGCCCGAGCAGGTCGTCTACGCCTCGGACTACCCGTACGGTCGCCAGCCGAACTCGCTCCTGCTCGCGCTCCGCACCGCGCGGATCGCCGGGTTCAGCGAGGAGGAGGTCCGCAACATGCTCGCCGGCAACGCGCACCGGATCGCGGACGGCGAGGAGCCGCTCGAGCCGTCGGAGCCGCGCGGCCGCGCGACGTTCTCGCAGCCGATGGTGCTCGCGCGGATCCACCAGTACCTCTCGATGGCGACGCCGCTGCTCTGGACGCGCCAGCCGGACACGATCGGCGTGCTCGGGCTCGCGCTGAACGCGACCGAGGAGCGCAACGGGCACATCCCGGAGGTCGACCAGATCCGTGACCTCCTGGTCACGGCGCGCGAGCTCTGGCGCGGGCTGCCCGAGTCGGAGACCGAGGACGACCGCGTCGAGGCGTCGCGCGCCGTCTTCAGGCTCGTGCACCTCGCCGACATCCTCTCGATCACGACCGATGCGCCTCACGGTTAACGGGGCGGCGCACGACCTCGAACCGGAGGTCGGGCGAACGCTCGCCGAGACGCTGCGCGAGGACCTCGGCATGACGGGCACGAAGGTCGCGTGCGGCGAAGGACACTGCGGCGCGTGCACGGTCCTGCTCGACGGCGTGCCGCACCTCTCGTGCATCACGCTCGTGCACACCGTCGGCGAGCGCGACGTGACGACGATCGAGGGACTGCGCGACCATCCGCTCGTCGACGCGTTCGTGCGCACGGACGCGCTCCAGTGCGGCTTCTGCACGCCGGGCCAGATCGTCAGCGCGTCGGCGCTCGTCGCGGCGAACCCCGACCCGACGGTCGACGAGATCCGGCATCAGATGGCCGGGAACCTCTGCCGCTGCGGGACGTACCCGCGGATCGAGGAGGCGATCCAGTCGTGGCGCGCCTGATCAAGACCGAGAAGGAGGTCGAAGGCCGCTACACCGAGACGTGGGTCGTCGTCGAGGAGGACGCGCTCGACCTGTGGCCGGCGGGGCCGCGCGAGGTCGTCGGCCGGCCGGCGGCGAAGGTCGACGGCTACGAGCGCGCCCGCGGCGAGGCGCGGTTCACCTCCGACGTCCGCCTGCCCGGGATGCTGGAAGCGGCCTACCTCCGCAGCCCGCACGCACACGCGAAGCTGAAGCGAATCGACGCAACTCGTGCGAAGGAGGCGCCGGGCGTCCGCGGCGTGCTGGTCGCGGGCGAGGTCGAGTGGCTCTCCGACGAGATGTCGTACGAGGGGCAGCCCGTCGCGGCGCTCGCCGCCGACACCCCCGCGCAGGCCCGCGCGGCGCTCGACCTGATCGACGTGGAGTGGGACGTCCTGGAGCCGCTGCTCGATCCGGAAGAGGCCGTACGGCGCGGATCGCTGATCGGTGAGGCGCGCCACTACGAGCGGGGCGACTACGAGCGCGGCCTCGCCGAGGCGGACGTCGTCGTCGAGGCCGAGTTCCGAACGCAGACGCTCAACCACAACTCGCTGGAGACCCACCAGTGCGTCTGCGACTGGCGCGGCGACGGCCTCGACGTCTACATCTCGACGCAGTACATCTGGGGCGTCCGCGACGAGGTCGCCGAAGCGTTCGACCTGGCCGCCGACAAGGTGCGCGTCGTCTGCGAGTACATGGGCGGAGGCTTCGGCGCGAAAGCCTCGGCGGGCGGCTACACGCTCATCGCTGCGGAGCTCGCGCGCCGCACGGGTCGACCGGTGCGCTACGCGATGAACCGGCGCGAGGAGAACATGGTCGCCGGCAACCGCAACGCGACGATTCAACGCGTCACTGCAGGTGCGCGTTCGGACGGCACGCTCACCGTGCTCGGAGGCGAGTACTTCTGCGCGCTCGGCTGGAGTGGCTGGTTGCCGTCCACCGCGGGGCCGATGCAGATGCTCCACGCGTGCGAGAACGTGCGCACCGTCGAGTACGGCGCGAAGCTGAACCTTCCGCCGATGGCCGCCTTTCGCGCGCCCGGCTTCGTCGAGGGGACGTGGTCGCTCGAGTGCCTGCTCGACAAGCTCGCGGCCGAGCTCGACATCGACCCGCTCGAGGTGCGCCGCCTCAACTACGCGAACGCGGACCCGTTGGACGGCCGTCCGTACTCGGGGAAGAACCTGATGGAGTGCTACCGCCGCGCCGAGCCGTACTGGGAACGCCGGACCGACGTGCGCGCACGCTCCGACGACACGTGGAAGCGCGGCGTCGGGCTCGCGAGCCAGATCTGGTACGGCGGCGGCGGACCACCCTCGTATGCGTGGGTGCGCGTCGGCTCGGACGGCCGCGTGAACGTGGTCACCGCGATGCAGGACATCGGCACGGGCACGCGCACGGCGATGGCGCAGATCGCCGCCGAGGAGCTCGGGCTACCGCTCGACCGCGTCGAGGTGCAGGTCGGCGACTCCGCGCGCGGGCCGTACGCAGTCATCTCCGGGGGCTCCTCGACGCTGCCCTCGATGGGCCCCGCCGTTCGCGCGGCCGCGGCAGACGCCGGGCGCCAGATCCTCGAGATCGCGGCCCAGCGCTTCGACGTCGAGCAGCGCGTGCTCTCGCTCGCCGGCGGCAACATCGTCTCGTCCGACGGCGGCTCGTGGCCGCTCGAGGAGATCACGGGGCTGCTCCAGGACGGTCAGATCCTCGGCAAGGGCGCGCGCGGCCCCAACCCCACGGGCATGCGCGTGCTGACGTTCGGCGTGCAGGTCGCGGAGGTCGCGGTCGACGTCGAGACCGGAGAGGTCGTGGTCGAGCAGATCTACGCCGTCCACGACGTCGGCCGCGTGATCAACCCACTCGGCGCGCGCAGCCAGATCGAGGGCGGGATCATCCAGGCGATGGGCCACACGTTCTCGGAGGTGCGGCTCGACGACCCGCGGACGGGGGCGATCCTCACGCGCACGCTCGACGCGTACAAGCTGCCGACGATCGCCGACGTTCCGGAGATCATCTGCGAGCTCGTCGACGTTCCGGACGAGCACCTGACGAACCTCGGGTCGAAGGGGCTCGGCGAGCCGCCGATCATCCCGACTGCCGCGGCGATCGCGAACGCGATCCGCGACGCGACCGGCGCCGACGTGACGTCGCTGCCGATCACGCGCGAGGAGATCCTCCAGGCCCTCCGGGAAGCACGAGAGCGAGAACGCGTTGCAGCTGGTTCGGCCTAGCTCGCTCGAGGAGTTCGCGGCGCTCGGCCGCGAACCGGGGGACCAGGCGCTGGCGGGAGGCACGGAGCTCGTGCCGCAGCTGCGCGACGGGCTCGTGCACGCCGAACGGCTCGTCCAGATCTCGGACGTCGTGCCGCGCGGCGTGCGGGGAACGACGATCGGCGCCGGCACGACGCTCACGGAGCTCGAGCACGACACGACCATCCCCGACGCACTGCGCGAGGCCTGTCGGCTCGCAGCCTCGCCGCAGCTTCGGAACATGGGGACGATCGGCGGCAACCTGCTGCAGTCGACGCGCTGCTGGTACTGGCGCCTGCAGTTTCCGTGCCGATTGCACGGCGGCGACGTCTGCCACGCGCGCGCCGGACAGCATCGCGAGCACGCGATCTTCGCGAACGACTTCTGCGCCTCGGCACATCCCTCGGACCCTGCCGCCGCGCTCCTCGCGCTCGGCGCACGCGTCCGCACGGATCGCCGCGAGCTCCCGCTCGACCTGCTCTACCGGCTCCCGACGGCGGACGACCGGAGCCTGACGACGCTCGAGGACGGCGAGCTGATCCTCGAGCTCGAGTTCGAAACGCCGCTCGCAAGCACGTACCTGAAGGCGATGGACCGAAAGCGGTGGGCCTTCGCGCTCGTCGGCTTCGCCGCCGCTCGCTACGACGACGGCGTGCGCCTCGCCCTCGCCGGGGTGGCCCCGATCCCGTGGGCGCTCGACTCGCTCGACGCCCTCGAGGCCGCCGAGCCCCTGCCCGGGAACGCGTACAAGGTCGAGCTCGCCCAGGCCCTCGGGCGCCGGGCGATCGCCTCGATCACCCGCTAGCATCCCGGCCTCGTGGCGCGGCGGCTGGCTTCCCTTCTCGTCATCGCGCTCGCCTGCGGCCTGGGTGCGGTGACGGTCTCCAACGCGAGGGCGGGCAAACCGTCGGCGCCGGTCGCGCACATCCCCGCGATCCCGGTGACCGCCGCGACCGGCCCCCGCTGCCCGATCCCCACGCGATTCCGGAGGGCGTTCGTCGACGCGGCCCGCGAGACACGCCTCCCCCTCTCGCTGCTGACCGCCGTCGCGCGGGTGGAGTCCGAGTTCCAGCCCGGAGCGACGTCGAGCGCGGGCGCGCGCGGCCTGCTCCAGGTGATGCCGACGACGGCCGCCGAGCTCGAGCTCGACGTCGAGCATCCGACGCAGAACGTCCTCGCCGGCGCGAGGTACCTCCGTCTCCAGTTCGACCACTTTCCCTCGAGCGACCTCGCGCTCGCCGCGTACAACGCCGGCCCGACGGCGGTCGCGAACGCGGGCGGCGCGCCGAGCGGCGAGACGCTCACGTACGTTGCCGACGTGACCTCGATCTGGCGCTCGCTGGCCGGTTGCACCTGAGGCTCGTAGCACTGCTCGCGGTCGCGCTCCTCGCCGGCGGCTGCGGCGGCGGGGACGACGAGGCGTCGAGCCAGAGCGTGCCCGGGCTGCACCGCGGTCGAGGCGCCGGAACCTCGCGAGCCGGAGCCGCGCCAGGCACCGACGGTCGAGGTCGAATCCCGAGCTCACGCAGCGCGCGGTCGTTCGAAGACGAACTGCGGCGAGTTCACGATCACGCTCGACCCGCGTCGCTCGCCGAACGCGGTCGCCTCCTTCGCGACCTTGGCGAACGCGGGCTACTACGACGACACGACGTTCCATCGGATCGTGCCGGAGTTCGTGATCCAGGGCGGCGACCCGACGGCGACCGGCACGGGCGGTCCCGGCTACACCACCGTCGACACACCCGCGAAGGACACGCAGTACACGCTCGGGACGGTCGCGATGGCCAAGACGGCGGCGGAGCCGCGCGGCGCCGCGGGCAGCCAGTTCTTCGTCGTCACCACCGACGAGCTCCAGCTCCCGGGCGACTACGCCGTGATCGGCGAGGTCACCTCCGGGTTCGAGACCGTCGCGCGCATCGGAGGCTACGGCGACGCCGCCGGGGTACCGACCATCACCGTCGTCGTCGAGTCCATCAAGATCTCTCGAGGCGGCTGATGGTCGCGGCCGTCGTCCTGGCGGCCGGCGCCGCGAGCAGGTTCGGCGCGCCCAAGCAACGACTGCTCCTGCCGCACGTGCTCGAGCGCGTGCGCGCGAGCGGTGTCGACGAGATCGTCGTCGTCGCCGGGGCACACGCCCTCGAGACCGACGCCCGCGTCGTCGATTGCGACGACTGGGAGCGAGGCCCAGGCGCATCGCTTCGCTGCGGCCTCGAGGCGCTCGCGCCGGACGATCGAGGCGGCCGTCGTCGTCCTCGCCGACGGGCCTCACCTCGCGCCGGCCGCGATCGACCGCGTGATCGCGGCCTGGCGGGAGACCGGCGCCGAGATCCTGGCCGCGAGCTACGGCGGCGACCGCGGCCACCCGGTCCTGCTCGCGCGCGCCGCGTGGAGCCGCGTGCCGGACGAGGGCGCCCGCGCGCTCGAGCCCGTGCTCGTCCCCTGCGACGACCTCGGGACTCCAGGAGACGTCGATTTGGCCGATGAATGGGAGGAGGATCCCCGCTAGCCGACGAAACGAGACACCCGCATGGAGCTCGCAACCGCACTCGACCACAAGCGCTCGCCGCTCGCGCAAGCACGGTTGCAGCGACAACTGCCGGTCCGCGAAGCCGCGGCCAAGGCCGGCTTGACGGAGGACGAGGTCTCCTGGCTCGAGGAGGGCCGCGTCTATCGCTTCCGCTCCCCCGACGACGCGCTGCTCGCGCTGATGCTGTACGCGACCGCGCTCGAGATCGACCACCACGAGGCACGCGAGATCGCCGGGCTCCGCGTCGGGCCGCGCCCGTTCAGGGCCAACCCACGCACTCGTCTCGCCGTGCTTGCGGGAGTGGCCGCAGCTGCGGTGGCGCTCACTGCCGCTTTCGTCATCCCCGGTCACGCGGAGCAGCGGGCGCGCGAAGCACAGGCCTCCCGACTCGCTGCCGAGGCGGCGCTGCCCAAGCCTTGGCAGATCGACGTCGACGTGCTCAACGGCAACGGCGACATCGTCTTCACCCGTCAGGTCGCGTCACGCGTCGGTGCGCTCGGGTACCACATCGCCCGCGTGCGTCGCGCGAACCGGTTCGACTATCCGGAGACCTCCGTGTACTACGAGCGCGGCGGCTACGACGTCGCCGCACGGCTCGCACGCCAGCTCGGCGTCGGGACTCGCCCGCTCCCGGGCGGCGACAACCGGAGACGGCTCGTCGTGATCGTCGGGCCGCACCGCGGCCCCGCGTAGACTGCGCAAGTCCCGGATCCGCTCGCGCGGATCCGCGACGCGCCCGATCCCTAAAGGCGGCCGCTTCGCGGCCGCTCGCGCAGTGGTAACAACGGGCGTCCTAGAGAAGCGGAGTCCGGAGTGCCGCGAGCTTCTCCTTGAGGCTCGGCGGCATCTCTTCGGTGCACGCGACGCGAACGTAGCCGCGGAGCTCTTGCTCGAAGCGGAAGCGGTTGGTGCACCACGGACACGACTCGAGGTGCGTCTCGACCGAGACCTGCTCCTCGAGCGAGAGCGACCGGTCGAGGAACGGTTGCATGACCTCTTCGCAGTGATCGCAGGGATCCATCACGTGTCCTCGACGGCGCGGTCCGCAAGCTCTTGCTTCAGCACGCGCCGTGCTCGATGCAAGCGTGACATCACTGTACCGATCGGGATGTCGAGGATCTGCGCGGCGTCCTGGTACGAGAAGTCGCCGATGTCGACGAGCACCAGGACGTCACGGAAATCGTGCGGGACTGCGGAGAGGGCTCCGACAACGTCATCTTGGGATAAACGCTCGACCACGCGTTCTTCTTCCAGGGGCCGCCCGGCCGACTCCTCCAGCTTGTTGTAGAGGAAGTAGTCGCCTTCCTCCATCGGCTGGGTCTGCGGCCGGCGCTGGACGCGGCGGGCCCGGTCGATGTTCAGGTTCGTGAGGATCCGGAGCAGCCAGGCTCGGAGGTTCGTGCCGGGCGTGAAGGAGCGCCAGCTCCGGAAGGCCCGCTCGTAGGTCTGCTGGACGAGGTCCTCGGCCTCCTCGCGCGAGTTGACGAGGCCGCGGGCGACCCGGAAGACCTGGTCGGAGAGGCCGAGCGCCTCCTCCTCGAAGCGCACGCGGTCGCGCGCCTCGTTGGCGATGCGACGCCCCTCGGTGTCGGTCTCGGACATCAGGCGTCGCGCGGAGCGAACCCTGCCCCACTCAGCACCGCGACGAGGTCGTCGCGCGACGTGCGCGACTCGTCCCAGGTCAGCGTCACCTCGCCGAGCAGGTTCGCGTTGGCGGCCTCGAGGCCGTCGTGGCCCTGGAGGGCCTCGCCGAGGCGCATCACGCAGCGCTCGCAGCGAACGCCTGCGACCTGGATCGTCTCGGTCGTCACCCGGGCGATGCTAGCGAGCGCTCGACGGCGTCGCGGCAGGCCGCGTGCGGATCGCCCGCCGCGAGCTGGAGGTCGGCCTCGCAGGAGGCCCCGTCGAGCGGCTCCAGCAGCTCGAGGTCGGCATGGGGCGCCACGAGCTCGCGAAGCTCGGCGAAGAGCTCGGTCGCCGACACGAGCCGGTCCTCGTTCGGGTGGATCAACTGCGCCCGCGGGCCGAAGCGCGAGGCGAAGAAGCGGTTCGTGTGGGCGTCGGCCCGCGATGCAGGGCGGCCGTCGCCGTTCGCGGCCCACACCCCGAGCGCGTGCAGGAGCGCGACGAACGCGCCCGCACGTCGCGGATCGGTGGGCTGGTCGGGCGCGCGCAGCTCGAGCGTCCCGAGCGCAGGATGCATCCGCACGTCCCACCAGGTCTGCGTCGGCTTCCTCAGGACACCCGCACGTTGCCAGCGCTCCATCGTCTGCACCCAGCCGTCCCACGACCCGAACAGCGGGCGGCACGCCTGAGCGCGGCAGCGTCGCGAGCACCTCGGCGCGGGTCGAGAGCAGCCCGGTCGCCTCGCCGCGGAACCACGGCGAGTTCGCGGAGACGGCGAGCACGACGGGCAGCCACGGAAGCACGGCTTCATGTGCGCGCATGCACGTCTCCGGGTCGGGCATCCCGACGTGGACGTGAAGGCCGCACACACCCTGGCGGCGTGCGACCGGCCCGGCCGCGGCAGCGAACTCGAGGTAGTCGGGGTTCTCGACGACAGGCGTGTCCTCCGGCGTCGCGAAGGGGTGCGACCCGATCGCGAGCGCGCGCAGGCCCTCGGCCTCGCAGGCGTCGAAGACGCGCCGGCGAAGCGCCCAGATCTGCTCGGCAGCCTCGCGGGGCGACTCGCAGACGTCGGTCGCGGTCTCGACGAACGATGCGAGCAGCTCGTGCTTGACGCCCTCGCCCGCCCGCTCGAGCACGCGCGCCGACGCGGCGACGGGCAGCAGCGTCCGCTCGTCGACGAGCAGCAACTCCTCCTCGACGCCCACGGAGAAGGGCGCGCTCTGGCCGAACGAGTGCTCGATGCCGGAAGGCTATTCGGCGGCGGGTGCGCGGCCGAGCTTGACGGTCAACGTGAGGCGGCGGTCGGCGCGATAGACCTCGACCTCGATCTTGTCCCCCGGGCGCTTGCGCGCGAGGATCGAGCGCAGCCGCTCCGGCGTCGAGACGGGTTCGCCCTCGACGGCGACGATGATGTCGCCGCCCAGCCGCCAGCTCTCGCCGCCGACGATCACGGTGCGGCTGCCGGCGCGAAGCCCGGCCTTGTCTGCGGCGCTGTCCGGGACGACCGAGTCGATCACGAGCCCTCGCCGCGCTTGCTCCGGAAGCCGGAACAGCCGCGCGATGTCGTCGGTCAGCGGCGTCGCCTCGATGCCGAAGAACGCGTGCTCGACCTTGCCGACGCGAATGATCTGCGCGGTCACGCTGCGCACCGTGTCCACCGGGATCGCGAACCCGACACCGACGCTGCGGTCCGACGAGCTGCCGGTTGCGATCTGCGTGTTCACGCCGATCACCTGACCGAGCGCGTTCAGAAGCGGACCGCCCGAGCTGCCCGGGTTGATCGGCGCGTCCGTCTGGATCGCGTTGTCGATCGCGAGGTCGTTCGGCGCCTCGAGCACGCGCCCGATCGCGCTGACGATCCCGGCGGTCATCGAACGCTCGTAGCCGAACGGGTTGCCGATCGCGACCACCTCGTCCCCGACCCGGACCGAGCTCGACTTGCCGAGCCGGAGCGGCGTCAGTCCGCGCGGCGGCGTGTTCACCTTCAGCACGGCGAGGTCGGTCGTCGGATCGATGCCCACGACCTTCGCGCGGACCGACTCGTCGTTCGAGAAGCTGACCGTGACGGTCTCGGCGCCCTCGACGACGTGGAAGTTCGTCACGATGTGGCCCGACTTCTCGATCACGAAGCCGGAGCCGAGCGAGCGTGTCCTCCGCGGAAACGGATCGAACGGATCGGATGCGAGCGGTCCGGTCGCCTCGACCTGCACCACGCCGCTCGCGTAGGCCGCGTAGATGTCGCCGTACGTCAGGCCGCCGCCCTGCGCGAAGACCACCGGTGTCCGGTCGGGCTCCGGCGCGACCTCGCGGATCGTCGTCGAGCCTCCGAGCACGCCGACTGCCGAGGCCACCGCGAGCGAGGCGAGGCCGCCGACGAGGCCGGCGGCCAGGAGCGCGCCGACACGGAGCGGGAAGCGCCTGTCCCCCACGATCCGGTTATAGCGCCGGCGCGTGGACGTGGTATTGAGGCTCCGTTAACTTCGGTCGATGGCCACGACCCTGATCGTCGACGGCCGCAACGTCCAGCGCTCGCTCTGGCCGAACATCCCCTCCGAGCGGCTCGTCGAGCTCGTCCGGGACTGGGCGAAGCAGCACGACCTGCAGCCGCTCGTCGTCTTCGACGGGCGCGCGCCTGTCGAGGCCGACGACGTCGTCGGCACGGGGGGAGAGATCGCCGACGACTGGATCGCCCGCGAGGCGCCCTCCTACGCGCCGTACTGGCTGGTCACCTCGGACCGTGAGCTCCGAGAGCGGGCCGGGCCAAACGCAGAGCGCGTGATCGGCGGAGGCAGTTTCGCCCGCGAATTGACGCGTTAGCGCCACATACGCATTTCGTAAGGACTCAGCACAGGGGCCTAGGGGCGTGAGTTCTGCGGGTAGAAGCACCACGGCCAACGAGGAGGTTCGACTTGTCACGCTTCAAGAAACTGCCGACACCTGCGCTTGTCGTCGCGATGATCGCCTTGTTCGTCGCGTTCAGCGGGACCGGGTACGCGGCTGCGCAGCACGTCATCAAGCGCAACAGCATCACGTCGATCCACGTGAAGGATCGCTCGCTGCTCGCCAAGGACTTCAAGTCCGGTCAGATCCCGCGCGGCCCCGCCGGCCCCGCCGGCGCTGCCGGCCCTGCCGGTCCTGCAGGCCCCGCCGGTCCGACCGGCCCGGCCGGTGCGGCGAAGGCGTACGCCCGCGTGCTCTCGGGCGGCGACGTCGACGACCCGCGTGCGCGCGGGATCACCGACGCCGGCGTCTCGAAGCCGGCGGCCGGCGTCTACTGCATCGACATCGAGGGCGGCGCGGTCAACGTCGTCGCCACGCTCGACGCCGCTGGCGCCTCGGGCGAGATCCGCGGCTCGACGCTGCTCACCGACTGCCCGTCGGGCAAGGAAGTCGAGATCCACACGTCGGACTCGGCCGGCGTCGCAGCCGACCGCGCGTTCTACGTGCTTGTGAACTAACGACGAATCCTGGTCACGGGCTCGGCCGGTAGAGTCGAGTCCGTGACCGACCCCTTCGCCGCACGCTCGACGTTGCGCGTCGGAGGCGGGGAGCACGAGATCTTCCGCCTCGACGCCCTGCAGGACCGCTTCGACGTCGAACGGCTCCCCTACACCCTCAAGATCCTGCTCGAGAACGCGCTCCGGACCGGAGACGAGCGCGACGTCGAGGCCGTCGCGGGCTGGGACGCCCAGCGCCGACCCGAGCCAGGAGATCGCCTTCACGCCGGCGCGCGTGCTGCTCCAGGACTTCACCGGCGTGCCCGCGATCGTCGACCTCGCCGCGATGCGCGACGCGATGCGCGACCTCGGCGGCGACGCGGAGAAGATCAACCCGCTGCTGCCCGCCGAGCTCGTGATCGACCACTCGGTGCAGGTGGACGAGTACGCGACGCGCGTCGCGATGCGCCACAACACCGAGCTCGAGTTCGAGCGGAACAAGGAGCGCTACGCGTTCCTGCGCTGGGGGCAGTCGGCGTTTCGCAACTTCAAGGTCGTCCCGCCGAACACGGGCATCGTCCACCAGGTCAACCTCGAGTACCTCGCGCGCGTCGTCGAGACGCGCGACGGCCAGGCGTTCCCCGACACGCTCGTCGGGACCGACTCGCACACGACGATGATCAACGGCCTCGGCGTGCTCGGCTGGGGCGTCGGCGGGATCGAGGCCGAGGCGGCGATGCTCGGCGAGCCGGTCTCGATGCTCGTGCCGCAGGTCGTCGGCTTCAAGCTGAAGGGAAAGCTGCCGGAAGGCGCGACCGCGACCGACCTCGTGCTCACCGTGACCGAGATCCTGCGGCGCGTCGGCGTCGTCGGGCGGTTCGTCGAGTACTTCGGCGAAGGCCTGACGTCGCTGCCGCTCGCCGACCGCGCGACGATCGGGAACATGTCGCCGGAGTACGGCGCGACGTGCGGGTTCTTCCCGGTCGACGACGTGACGCTCAGCTACCTCCGGCTGACCGGTCGGCGCGAGGAGCAGATCGCGCTCGTCGAGGCGTACTGCAAGGAGAACCTGCTCTGGCACGACCCCGCGCACGAGCCGACGTACACGGAGATCGTCGAGCTCGACCTGAGCGAGGTCGTCCCGTCGATCGCGGGACCGCGGCGGCCGCAGGACCGCGTCGCGCTCTCCGACGCGAAGAACTCGTTCCTCGGAGCGCTCGAGTCGTTCGGGATCCCGTACGGCGACGCGCACGACGAGCAGGTGGCCGAGACGTTCCCCGCGAGCGACCCGACCGCGGAGCAGCACCCGGCGCACAACGGCATCGACGAGACCGAGGCGCCGGTGGACGTCCCGGAGAGCGTCGTCGCGGAACGGGCCAAGCCCGTGCCGGTGACGATGAACGGCGACCGCTTCGACCTCGAGCACGGCGCGGTCGTGATCGCCGCGATCACGAGCTGCACGAACACCTCGAACCCGCAGGTGATGCTCGGCGCCGGCCTGCTCGCGAAGAAGGCGATCGAGAAGGGGCTGATGCGCAAGCCGTGGGTGAAGTCGAGCCTCGCGCCGGGCTCGAAGGTCGTGACGGAGTACTACGAGCGCGCGGGCCTGACGCCGTACCTGGAGCAGCTCGGCTTCCACACCGTCGGCTACGGCTGCACGACGTGCATCGGAAACTCCGGTCCGCTGCCGGAGGTGATCTCCACGGCAGTCACCGACGGAGAGCTGGTCGTGGCGTCGGTGCTTTCGGGCAACCGCAACTTCGAGGCGCGCATCCACCCCGAGGTGAAGGCGAACTACCTCGCCTCGCCGCCGCTCGTCGTCGCGTACGCGCTCGTCGGGCGCATGGACGTCGACCTGACGACCGAGCCGCTCGGGCAGGACCAGAACGGCGACGACGTCTTCCTCCGCGACATCTGGCCGACCTCGGCTGAGATCCAGACCGCGATCACCGCGTCGGTGCACGGCGAGATGTTCCGCAGCACCTACGGCGACGTCTTCGCGGGGGATGACAACTGGCGCTCGCTCGAGACGCCCGAGGGCGAGCTGTTCGCCTGGGACGACGCGTCGACCTACGTCAAGCGACCGCCCTACTTCGACGGGATGTCCCGCGAGCCCGGTCGCGTCGAGGACGTCGTCGGAGCGCGCTGCCTCGTGATGCTCGGCGACTCGGTGACCACCGACCACATCTCGCCCGCCGGTGCGATCAAGCCCGAGTCCCCGGCCGGCAAGTACCTCGTCGAGCACGGCGTCGAGCGCAAGCAGTTCAACTCGTACGGGTCGCGGCGCGGCAACCACGAGGTGATGGTGCGCGGCACGTTCGCGAACGTCCGCCTGAAGAACCTGCTCGTGCCGGGCAGCGAGGGCACCGTGACGATCCACGTTCCGAGCGGCGAGGAGACGACGATCTTCGAGGCCTCGGAGCGCTACCTCTCCGAGGGGACGCCGCTGATCGTGATCGCCGGCCGTGAGTACGGCTCAGGCTCGTCGCGCGACTGGGCCGCGAAGGGCCCGAACCTGCTCGGCGTGCGCGCGGTGATCGCCGAGAGCTACGAGCGAATCCATCGCTCGAACCTCCTGATGATGGGCATCCTGCCGCTCCAGTTCCTGGACGGCGAGGGCCGCGAGTCGCTCGGGCTGACCGGCCGCGAGGAGTTCTCGATCGAGGGCGTCGAGAACGGCGAGGCCCGCGAGGTGACCGTCCGGGCGGACGGCAAGGAGTTCCGGGCCCGGGTGCGGCTGGACACGCCCCGCGAGCGCGAATACCTGCAGCACGGGGGGATCCTCCCCTACGTGCTGCGGCGCCTGCTCGGCCCGTAACCGAATCCGACGCTCGGCCGTTGTGCCTGTGATGGGCAGGGGTCTCCTCATCGCGCTTCTCGCTGCCGTGGTCCTCGGCGCGCTCGCCGTTTCGAGCGGCGCCCGGACTCGGCGGGCCTCGGCGGCACGCCCGCACCGGCGGCGTTCCGGCTCTCGGACGGGTCGGCCGGCTGCGCCTTCGACGGCTCCCGCCTGGCGTGTGCGACGGCCGAGGGCAGGGGCGTCGTGCTCGAGGCAGACGGCAGCTCGCACCCCGCGCCCAAGGCGGTGACCTGGAACGAGGCCACGCCGGTGCTCCAGCGCACGGAGAGCTGGTGGCACGGCGGCTTCTCCTGCCGCGTCGAGGGCGGGGTCGTCTGCGAGCGCGGCAGCGGCTCGATCTCCGTCGGCGCCGGCGGCGTCGGCGGCGCGGCCTCCGGCTAGCACTAGTCTCCCAGCGTGAGGCTCGACCGGCGTGAGCTGGCCGGCGCGGTCGCCGATCTCGGCGTCCTGGTGCCGATCGCCGTCGCTCTGATCGTCAAGAACGGGCTCTCGCCCACCGCCGTGCTGCTTCCCGCCGGGCTGCTGTACATCGCGGCAGGACTCGTGTATCGGCTGCCTGTCCCGGTTCAACCGCTGAAGGCGTTCGGTGCGATCGCGATTGCGCAAGGCCTCAGCACCGACGAGATCGCGGCGGGCGCGCTCCTGATGGGTGCAATCTTCGTCGTGCTCGGAGGCTCACGGCTCCTCGACCTTGCGGCGCGGGCCTTTCCCCGGCCGGTCATCCGGGGCGTGCAACTCGTCGTCGGCCTGTTGTTCCTGAAGATCGCCTGGGGCCTCGTCACCGATCCGCCCGCGGCGTTTGCGGGTGACGCGCTGTCGACGAACGTGGCCGTCGTGCTCGCCGGAGTCGCGCTGCTCGCGGCGCTCGCCTTCAAGCGCTATTCGATCTCGCTCGTCCTCGTCGCGATCGGTATCGCGGTCGTGATCGCGAAAGAGAGCGGCGGAGTCGAGCTCGGCCCCTCGACGCTCGTGCTCCCGAGCTTCGACACCGCGACCTTCGTGACAGCCTTCACGGTGCTCGTGCTTCCCCAGTTGCCGCTCTCGTTCGCGAACTCCTGTCTCGCCACCGCCGACGCGGCACGTACGTACTTCGCCGACCGCGCAGAGAAGGTGACACCGAGCCGGCTGGCGACGACGTTCGGCTCCGCCGACCTCCTCGCAGGCGCGATCAGCGGGATGCCGGTCTGCCACGGCGCCGGCGGGATGACAGCGCACGTCGCCTTCGGCGCGCGAACGGGCGCGGCACCGGTGGCGATGGGCGTCACGCTGCTCACCCTGGCGCTCGGTGTGGGCGCCGGCTTGGCCGGGCTCCTGACAGCGTTCCCGCTCCCGATCCTGGCGGCACTGCTCGCGGGCGCGGGGCTGTTGCACATCGGCCTGCTCCGCGACCTCGAGGGGGCGCCGAGCTGGGCGCTCGCGCTGCTCGTGGGGCTCGTCGGGTTCTTCGTGCACCTCGCGATCGCGGTCGTGCTCGGCCTCGCGTTGTGGTGGGGCTTCCGGGGGGCGCGCGCCGCCTTGAGCGCGCGCGCTGCGTACGCCCGCTAGGCGAGCACGAGCACCTGGAACGCGACCATCACGGCCATCGAGGCCGCGATCGCCGCTGCGACGAAGCGGTCGGAGAGGTCCTCGCGCGCCTCGGGAACCAGCTCGACCGCGACCATCCAGACCATCGCGCCGCCGGCGAAGCCGAGGCCGGCCGGAAGCAGCGGCGCGAACCACTCGACGAGCAGGAACGCAGGCACGGCCATCAGCGGCTGAGGCAGGCTCGTGAAGACGCTCCACCCCGCGGCGCGCCACGCGGTGACACCGCGCGGCACGAGCACGAGGCTGATCGCGAGGCCCTCGGGGATGTTGTGCACGGCGATCGCCGCGGTGATGAACACGCCGAGCGCTTCGCCGCCGCCGAACGAGACGCCAACGCCGACGCCCTCGGTGAACGAGTGAACGGTCATCACGGTGACGATGAGCAACCCGGCGCGCGCGTCGGCTCCGCGGAGGACACCGAGGTGCAGGTGCTCGTGCTGGTGACCAAGCCGGCGGCGCGTGACTTCGATGAACCCGACCCCGACGAGCGCGCCGAGCGCCGTCCGCGCGACGTCGATGTCCGCGCCCTCCCAGAACAGGGCGGCACTCGCCCCGAGCATGAACCCTGCCGCGATCGAGTTCGAGATCCCGAGCCACGACCGGCTCATCTGCGGGAAGACGAAGAACGGCAGCGCACCGAGGCCGGTGGCGAGCGCGGTGAGGGACGCGGCCACGAAGACCGTCCAGACGGTCACCTCCACGCGCGGAGTATCGGCTCAGCCGTAGACGGCGAGCATGGCAAGCGCACCTAACACGAGGAACGGCGTGGCCAGTGCGGAGGCGAGCGTGGCGACGAGGAACGGAACGTTCACGAGCGGCAGGAGCGGCGCCCACGGCGTGACGAGATCGCGCGCGCCGGCCGCCGCCCGTCCGGTGCGCCAGAGCGGCCGGAGCCAGCGCCCGCGTTCGGGCGCGCGAGAGCTGGGCGAGCGACGCCTGGAGCTCGCGCCGCCTCCGCCGGCGCGTTGCGCAGGCGCTGCGGGCAGCGCGGCCGCTTCCTTGAGCGCAGTCGAAAACAGGAAGAGCACGACTGCCGGCACCGCGGCCAGCACGGCGACGCCGACCTTCCAGTCCTCGTCGTAGAGCGCGAGCACGAGGAACGCCGTCGGCGAACGCGGCGGCGTAGGCAAGCCAGCGCGCGATGCGGGCGACTCTCAGGACGACCTTCACGCGAGGCTCCGTACCCACCTCGATTACAGTCCACGCACCGGGGTGCCTCGACGAGAGGCTGAGATCACACCCGTCGAACCTGATCCGGGTCATGCCGGCGAAGGGAGCCATGGACGACCACACGACGAGTTGGGGCATCGAGCCGGTGCCGGAGCGCCTTCGGGTCCTCGGCCTGGTCGACCAGGCGCTGCTCTGGGGATCGCTCGGCGTCTCGCTGCTCGTGATCGTGGTCGGCGCGCTCCTCGTGCCGGCGCTCTCGCTCCGCGACGCACTGCTCGCGATCGTGCTCGGCGGGCTGATCGGCAACGCGATGCTCGCGAGCGCGGGACTGATCGGTGCGGACGCGCGCGTTCCCGGGATGGTGCTGATGCGCGCGCCGCTCGGCCGCGTCGGCTCGTACGCGCCGACGGTGCTGAACACGCTCCAGTGCTGGGGCTGGGCGACGTTCGAGCTGATCATCATCGCGGCCGCCGCAGCCGCGCTCTCCGACGAGCTGATCGGCGTCGGCGCACAGTGGTTCTGGACGCTCGTCTTCGGCGCGGTTGCCGCTTCGCTCGCGCTGATGGGGCCTGTCTCCGTCGTGCGCCGCTTCATCCGCCGCTACGCGGTGTACGTCGTGCTCGCGTCGCTCGCGTACCTGAGCTGGTGGTCGCTCTCGGAGGCAGACCTCTCACAACTCTGGCACGCGGAGCCCGAGGGCGGCCTCACGCTCTGGATCGGGATGGACCTCGTGATCGCGATCACCGTCTCGTGGGTGCCGCTGATCCCCGACTACACGCGCTTCTCGCGCGACCGAGCGCGCGGCGTGGTGGGGCGCCGGGCTCGGCTACTTCGTGGCGGCGACCTGGATGCTCGTGCTCGGCGTGCTGCTCGTGCTGACGCGGGGGCTCTCCGATCCCGCGGAGCTGCCCGCCGCGGTCGTGGGCGCGGGCCTGGCGGCCGCGCTCGCCGTGCTCGCGATCACCGTCGACGAGGCCGACGAGGCGTTCGCGAACATCTACTCGACGCGCGGTCTCGCTCCAGAACCTCGTCCCCCGCGTTCCGCAGCGCGCGCTCGTCGTGCTCGTCTCGGTCGCCGCGACGATCGGCGCGCTCGCGTTCGACCTGCGCCGCTACCAGGACTTCCTCTTTCTCCTCGGCGCGTTCTTCGTGCCGCTGCTCGGCGTCCTGCTTGCGCACTGGCTGCTGAACGGTGCTCGGTACTCGCGCAGCGACGTCTTCGACGCGCCGGCGGTTCGGCCGGCGCTGCTCGCCGCCTGGCTGATCGGCTTCGCGGTCTACCAGTGGCTCCATCCCACCGGCCCCGGCTGGTGGGTCGATGCCGTGGAGTCGGTGCGTCCGCCGACCGGCGGCCTCGACGCGATCGGCGTCTCGATCCCGAGCTTCCTCGCGGCGTTTGCGCTCGCCGCGGCTGCGGGCTGGCTCAGCCGGCGAGCACGCCCGTCACGTACATGATCGAGACGCCGGCGAGGAAGCCGCCCAGGACCCACCCGCTGGTCAACCCGCCGGGAGCGCGCGTGCGCAGCCAGCGCCCGACCTCGATCACGACCTCGAAGGCCGCGCCCGCGGCCGCGGCGAAGAACAGCACGCCGAGCACGTCGTTGCGCACGTAGCCGCCGAGCCAGGTGCCGAGGATCGCGGGCGCGCCGGCGATCAGGACGAGCAGCGCAAGCCGGCCGAACGACACCCGGCGCTCGTCGGTCGCGGCTGTTGCGATCCCGAGACCTTCGGTGACGTTGTGGATCATGAAGCCGATGATCAGGAACGAGCCGAGCGCGAGCTCGCCGAACGCGAACGACGTCCCGATCGCGAGCCCCTCCCCGAAGTTGTGCAGGCCGATGCCGATCGCGACGAGCGTCGCCAGCGCGGCGAGCTTGTGCGAGAGATACGTGAGCGTGAGGTACGAGACGACGAACCCGAGCAGCACGACGCCCGCCCCGCCGAGCGCCGAGGGCAGCGCCGCTTGCAGCGCGAACGCCTCGGACAGCGCCTCGAGCGCGAGGAACGAGAGCAGCCCGGCGGTCAGCGCCATGAACGCTGCGAGCCACTCGGGCCTCGCCCGCCGCAGCGAGGGCAGCCAGAGCATCCCGAGCGCGACCGGGACAACGCCGACGAGCAGCCCGACGAGGCCGAAGCCGAGAAATCCCTTGGGCGACGGTTTCGGCGTCTCGACGGCGGCGGCAACCTCGTGCGTCGTCTGGATGCCGGACGAGCTCGTGACGCCGATCAGGAGCGGCTCGTCGGGGACCCAGTCGTACGGGATCCGGATCGTCGCGGAGCGCAGGCGCCCGAGCGTGGGGTCGCCGTCGACGGTGAACGGCACGATCGCGTCGTCGACCGTCACGGTGGCGATCGTCAGGTCGTCCGCCTGAGGGTTCGTCACCAGCACGCGGATCTCCCCGGGCTCGAGCTCGACGCGGCGCACGTCGAACTGGTCGGCCGGCGGCGGAGTTCGCCCGAGGAGATCGGTCAGCGAGCTTCCGGTCGCCGCGAACAGCGCGACGATCGCGATGAGCACGAGCAGCGGAACGAGCGCCCACAGGCGCCAGGCCCCGGATGCGCGCGCTGCGACCGACGTCATTCGACCACGTCGAAGAAGCCCATCCACCCGAGCTCCGCGAACTCCGACTGGTGCGCGTGGAACATGAAGCGCCCCGTGTTCGCGAAGTCGATCTCGATGATCCCCCGCTCGCCCTGGCCGAGCACGACGTTGTCGGTGTACTCGACGACCTCGTCGCGACCGGTGCGGTAGTAGCGGAAGAAGTCGCCGTGCAGGTGGAACGAGTTGATCAGGTCGAACTCGGTCATGTTCACGAGATAGATGCGAACCGTCTGCGAGCGCGAGACGCGGATCGGGTAGCGCGCGTAGTAGAACGCCGGGCCGTTCACGGCGTAGAAGTTGTTCTCGCCGTCACCGTCGGTGTCGAAGCCGTTCATCACCATCACCAGCTCCTGCGCCGGCTTGCGCAGCTTCGGCGGGTCGATGATGAACGCGCCGTAGAGCCCCTTGTGGATGTGCTTCTTCAGCGGCGTGGAGTGGCAGTGGTAGAGCTGCATCCCCCACGGCTTCGCCGGGAACTCGTACGTGAACGCGCCGCCGGGCGGCACGATCTCGAAGACGCCGTCCATGTTCGCGGGGTGGATGCCGTGAAAGTGGATCGTGTGCGGGTGCGCTCCCTCGTTGCGAAAGTGCACGCGCAGGAGGTCGTCTTCCGTCGCGCGGATCACGGGCCCCGGCGCGGTGCCGTTGTACGTCCACGCCGCGTAGTGCACGCCCTGCGCGACCTCGATCTCGACGTCGCGCGCGACGAGCTCGTACTCACGGAGGCGGCCGGGCTTGTGCGGCAGCGCGGGCGGAGGAACCAGCAGCGCGTCGATCGCGGGGTCGCGCGCGATCGAGGGCGCCTCGTTCCCGATCATCGCGGCGTGACCCTCGGGCGCGTGCATGTGGTCGTGGCCCTCGTGGGTCGCGGAGTGCTCGGTCTCGGCGAAGGCAACCCGGGCCAGCGGGCCGGCGGCGAGGAGGGGCACTGCGGCCCCCAGAAGCCTCTTCCGGCTGAATTTTGTCATGACTAAACTGTATATTAGATAGACCTTGAGCGAGACCGCAAGCCTCTCCACGTCCGTCCAGGACTACGTGAAGGAGCTGTACAAGCTCCAGGCCGGCGGCCGTGCCTCGACCTCCGCCCTCGCCGGCCGCATGGGGGTCGCGCCGGCCTCGGCGACCGCGATGCTGAAGAAGCTCGCCCAGCTCGGCCTGGCCGAGCACGAGCCCTACCGCGGAGCGCGCCTGACCAGAAGGGGCGAGCTCGTCGCGATCGAGATGATCCGCCACCACAGGCTGCTCGAGCAGTACCTCTCGACGCAGCTCGGCCTGCCCCTCGAGGCCGTGCACGCCGAAGCAGACCGGCTCGAGCACGCGCTCTCGGAGGAGCTCGAGGCGCTGATCGACGCCTCGCTCGGCTTCCCGACGCACGACCCGCACGGCGACCCGATCCCGAGCGCGGAGCTCGAGCTCGACCCCGCGCCGGAGATGCGCGCGCCGCTCGGCCGCGTCGGCTCGTACGCGCCGACGGTGCTGAACACGCTGCAGTGCTGGGGCTGGGCGACGTTCGAGCTGATCATCATCGCGGCCGCCGCGGCCGCGCTCTCCGAGGAGCTGATCGGGGTCGGCGCACAGTGGTTCTGGACGCTCGTCTTCGGCGCGGTTGCCGCTACGCTCGCGCTGATGGGGCCCGTGTCCGTCGTTCGCCGCTTCATCCGCCGCTACGCGGTGTACGTCGTGCTCGCGTCGCTCGCGTACCTGAGCTGGTGGTCGCTCTCGGAGGCAGACCTCTCACAACTCTGGCACGCGGAGCCCGAGGGCGGCCTCACGCTCTGGATCGGGATGGACCTCGTGATCGCGATCACCGTTTCGTGGGTGCCGCTCATCCCCGACTACACGCGCTTCTCGCGCGACCGGCGCGCGGCATGGTGGGGCGCCGGGCTCGGCTACTTCGTGGCGGCGACCTGGATGCTCGTGCTCGGCGTGCTGCTCGTCCTGACGCGGGGGCTCTCCGATCCTGCGGAGCTGCCCGCCGCGGTCGTGGGCGCGGGCCTGGCGGCTGCGCTCGCCGTGCTCGCGATCACCGTCGACGAGACCGACGAGGCGTTCGCGAACATCTACTCGACGCGCGGTCTCGCTCCAGAACCTCGTCCCGCGCGTTCCACAGCGGGCGCTGGTCGTGCTCGTCTCGGTCGCCGCGACGATCGGGGCGCTCGCGTTCGACCTGCGTCGCTACCAGGACTTCCTCTTTCTCCTCGGCGCGTTCTTCGTGCCGCTGCTCGGCGTCCTGCTTGCGCACTGGCTGCTGAACGGTGCTCGCTACTCGCGCAGCGACGTCTTCGACGCGCCGGCGGTTCGGCCGGCGCTGCTCGCCGCCTGGCTGATCGGCTTCGCGGTCTACCAGTGGCTCCATCCCACCGGCCCCGGCTGGTGGGTCGATGCCGTGGAGTCGGTGCGTCCGCCGACCGGCGGCCTCGACGCGATCGGCGTCTCGATCCCGAGCTTCCTCGCGGCGTTTGCGCTCGCCGCGGCTGCGGGCTGGCTCAGCCGGCGAGCACGCCCGTCACGTACATGATCGAGACACCGGCGAGGAAGCCGCCCAGGACCCACCCGCTGGTCAACCCGCCGGGAGCGCGCGTGCGCAGCCAGCGCCCGACCTCGATCACGACCTCGAAGGCCGCGCCCGCGGCCGCGGCGAAGAACAGCACGCCGAGCACGTCGTTGCGCACGTAGCCGCCGAGCCAGGTGCCGAGGATCGCGGGCGCGCCGGCGATCAGGACGAGCAGCGCGAGCCGGCCGAACGACACCCGGCGCTCGTCGGTCGCGGCTGTTGCGATCCCGAGGCCTTCGGTGACGTTGTGGATCATGAAGCCGATGATCAGGAACGACCCGAGCGCGAGCTCGCCGAACGCGAACGACGTCCCGATCGCGAGCCCCTCCCCGAAGTTGTGCAGGCCGATGCCGATCGCGACGAGCGTCGCCAGCGCGGCGAGCTTGTGCGAGAGATACGTGAGGGTGAGGTACGAGACGACGAACCCGAGCAGCACGACGCCCGCCCCGCCGAGCGCCGAGGGCAGCGCCGCTTGCAGCGCGAACGCCTCGGACAGCGCCTCGAGCGCGAGGAACGAGAGCAGCCCGGCGGTCAGCGCCATGAACGCTGCGAGCCACTCGGGCCTCGCCCGCCGCAGCGAGGGCAGCCAGAGCATCCCGAGCGCGACCGGGACAACGCCGACGAGCAGCCCGACGAGGCCGAAGCCGAGAAATCCCTTGGGCGACGGCTTCGGCGTCTCCACCGCGGCGGCCACCTCGTGCGTCGTCTGGATGCCGGACGAGCTCGTGACGCCGATCAGGAGCGGCTCGTCGGGGACCCAGTCGTACGGGATCCGGATCGTCGCGGAGCGCAGGCGCCCGAGCGTGAGGTCGCCGTCGACGGTGAACGGCACGATCGCGTCGTCGACCGTCACCGTGGCGATCGTCAGGTCGTCCGCCTGAGGGTTCGTCACCAGCACGCGGATCTCCCCGGGCTCGAGCTCGACGCGGCGCACGTCGAACTGGTCGGCCGGCGGCGGAGTTCGCCCGAGGAGATCGGTCAGCGAGCTTCCGGTCGCCGCGAACAGCGCGACGATCGCGATGAGCACGAGCAGCGGAACGAGCGCCCACAGGCGCCACGCCCCGGATCCGCGCGCTGCGACCGTCGTCATTCGACCACGTCGAAGAAGCCCATCCACCCGAGCTCCGCGAACTCCGACTGGTGCGCGTGGAACATGAACCGCCCCGTGTTCGCGAAGTCGATCTCGATGATCCCCCGCTCGCCCTGGCCGAGCACGACGTTGTCGGTGTACTCGACGACCTCGTCGCGACCGGTGCGGTAGTAGCGGAAGAAGTCGCCGTGCAGGTGGAACGAGTTGATCAGGTCGAACTCGGTGATGTTCACGAGATAGATGCGAACCGTCTGCGAGCGCGAGACGCGGATCGGGTAGCGCGCGTAGTAGAACGCCGGGCCGTTCACGGCGTAGAAGTTGTTCTCGCCGTCACCGTCGGTGTCGAAGCCGTTCATCACCATCACCAGCTCCTGCGCCGGCTTGCGCAGCTTCGGCGGGTCGATGATGAACGCGCCGTAGAGCCCCTTGTGGATGTGCTTCTTCAGCGGCGTGGAGTGGCAGTGGTAGAGCTGCATCCCCCACGGCTTCGCCGGGAACTCGTACGTGAACGCGCCGCCGGGCGGCACGATCTCGAAGACGCCGTCCATGTTCGCGGGGTGGATGCCGTGAAAGTGGATCGTGTGCGGGTGCGCTCCCTCGTTGCGAAAGTGCACGCGCAGGAGGTCGTCTTCCGTCGCGCGGATCACGGGCCCCGGCGCGGTGCCGTTGTACGTCCACGCCGCGTAGTGCACGCCCTGCGCGACCTCGATCTCGACGTCGCGCGCGACGAGCTCGTACTCACGGACGCGGCCGGGCTTGTGCGGCAGCGCGGGCGGAGGAACCAGCAGCGCGTCGATCGCGGGGTCGCGCGCGATCGAGGGCGCCTCGTTCCCGATCATCGCGGCGTGGCCCTCGGGGGCGTGCACGTGGTCGTGGCCCTCGTGGGTCGCGGAGTGCTCGGTCTCGGCGAAGGCGACCCGGGCCAGCGGGCCGGCGGCGAGGAGGGGCACTGCGGCCCCGAGAAGCCTCTTCCGGCTGAATTTTGTCATGACTAAACTGTATATTAGATAGACCTTGAGCGAGACCGCAAGCCTCTCCACGTCCGTCCAGGACTACGTGAAGGAGCTGTACAAGCTCCAGGCCGGCGGCCGTGCCTCGACCTCCGCGCTCGCCGGCCGCATGGGGGTCGCGCCGGCCTCGGCGACGGCGATGCTGAAGAAGCTCGCCCAGCTCGGCCTGGCCGAGCACGAGCCCTACCGCGGAGCGCGCCTGACCAGAAGGGGCGAGCTCGTCGCGATCGAGATGATCCGCCACCACAGGCTGCTCGAGCAGTACCTCTCGACGCAGCTCGGCCTGCCCCTCGAGGCCGTGCACGCCGAAGCAGACCGGCTCGAGCACGCGCTCTCGGAGGAGCTCGAGGCGCTGATCGACGCCTCGCTCGGCTTCCCGACGCACGACCCGCACGGCGACCCGATCCCGAGCGCGGAGCTCGAGCTCGACCCCACGCCGGAGCGCTCCCTCGCCGACGTCGATGCCGGAGCCTCCGCGACCGTGCGGCGGGTCCCCGACACCGACCGCGAGCTGCTTCGGTACCTCGGCGAGCTCGGCCTGATTCCCGGGGCGCGCGTCGCGGTGACGAACCAGGCGCCGTTCGGGGGCCCGGTCGTCGTGCGTGCCGGCGGGGCCGACCACGCGATCGCCCGCGAGCTTGCCGCTCGCATCGGCGTCGAATAACGCGAAGATCCACAGCGTGAGCAACCTCGCGGCCCTCGGAAACGTGGCGATCGACGTGATCGACGACGGACGCCCGCAGGTCGGCGGCGGCCCGTACCACTGCGGCCAGGGACTGCGCCTGCTCGAGCGGCGCGCGCACATCGTCGCGAAGTGCGCGCCGGAGGATCGCGCGCTCGTCGTCCCGCCGCTCGCCGCGCTCGGCTTGCAGCTCACGATGGTCGACGCGGAGCACACATCCGCCTTCGCACTGCGCTACGAAGGCGAGGTGAGGACCACCGAGCTGCGGGCCGTCGGCGACCCGTGGACACCGGACGACCTCGCGGCGATCGGCGACGCGCAATGGGTGCACGTCGCCCCGCTCGTCCAGACCGACTTCCCCGCCGAGACGATGGAGGCGCTCGCGGTCGGGCGCAAGGTCTCGTACGACGGCCAGGGGCTCGTGCGCTGCGCCGACGTCGGGCCGGTTCGCTTCGACGACCAGTTCGACCGCGACATCCTCCGCAACATCACGTTCCTCAAGCTCGCCGAGGAAGAGGCGAGCGTGATCCTGCGCAACGTGAACGAGGAGTCGATCAAGCGGCTCGGCGTCCCGGAGGTCGTCGTCACCTACGGCTCACGGGGCTCGGTCGTCTACGCGGGCGGCGACACGACGCCCGTCCCCTGCCACCCGATCCAGGGCGTCGACCTGACGGGCTGCGGCGACGTGTTCGGCGTCGGCTATCTCGCGGCTCGAAGCGACGGGCTCGGGCCGGTCGCAGCAGCTCGGCGGGCGACCGCGCTCGTCGCGCTCCTCCTGACGAACCGCAAGCGCCGCCGCTAGAGGCGGAACTCGCCGCGCGCGACGACGACGGCCGAGCCGCCGACCTCGACGCGCTCGATCGCGTCGGCCGAGCCGTCCGCGCGCGCGTACAGCGTCGACGGGCGGCCGACCTCCGCGCCCTGCGAGATGCGGATCTCGTCGCCCCAGCCGATCCGGCCGTGGCGCGCGAGGTGGACCGCGAGCGGCCCCGCCGCCGAGCCTGTCGCCGGGTCCTCGGACACGCCCTTGCCGGGCGCGAACATGCGGTTCTTCCAGCGGTCGCCGGAGCCCGCGAAGCAGTTGACGCCTCCGAAGCCGGGCACGCGGTTGAGCGCCCGGGAATCGGGATCGAGCGCCGCGACCTCGTCCTCGCTGCTCAAGCGCGACGTAGACGAAGCGCATCCCGTTGTCGTAGAGCTCGACGGGGAGCTCCGACCGCTCGACGCCGAGCGCCTCGAGCAGCGGCGCCTCGTCGAACGGCTCGACCGTCGGGATCGGCTGGTGCATCCGGCCGAACACGATCTTCGGGCCTTCGCGCTCGAGCCAGACCGGAACGACGCCCGAGCCCGTCTCGATCGCGATCACCTCGAGCTGCATCGGCTGCGCGAGCACGAACGCGGTCCCGAGCGTCGGGTGTCCGGCGAACGGGATCTCGGTCGCCGGGGTGAAGATCCGGATCCGGACGTGGGCTTCGGCGTCGGTCGGGTAGACGAAGACGGTCTCGCTGAACGCCATCTCCTTCGCCAGCGGCTGAAGAAGCTCCTCGGGGATGTCGCGTGCGTCGGTGAACACCGCGAGCTGGTTGCCCGCGAGCGGCGTGTCGGTGAAGACGTCGGCGACGACGTAGCGAAAGGTCGGCATCGCCGGTGACTCTATGGGGCTAGGTGAGACGAATGCGCAGGGCTTTGCCATACGCAACGCGTGACGGCCTCAAGCTGTATTACGAACGAGACGGGAGACGCAGAGCCGCCGCTTCTGTTCGTCCACGGCTGGTGCTGTGATCACACGTTCTTCGAGCCGCAGTATCAACCACATTCAAGGTCGTCTCACACCGTCGTCGCAATGGACTTGCGCGAGCTGCGGCCGCAGCGACCGGCCCGAGACCGCGATATCGACATCCCGACCGCTTCGCTGACGACGTCGCGTGGCATCGCGAGCGACGATCGGCGATCTCTCGGCCGAATCGTCGTCGGCCACAGCCTCCGGAGCGATGGTCGCGATCGAGCTCGCGGCGAGGCACCCGTCGGATAGTCGCTGGGCCATCGTCGCCGACGATCCTGGCCCGATCAGACTGGCTGCCGGAGACACGGCGGATCTACGAGGTACTTCGCGCGCGATCTCGACGGCCCCAGCGGCGAGAGCGTTTCGACGTACGTGGGTCGAGGCGACCGCGGGAACGACGGTGGACGCCGACACGAGGCGTTAGGATCGTCGAAACGATGTGCGCCGTGCCTCTGAGCGTGGCAGCCGCCTGCATCCGAGGTGCCAACGAGTGGAACGGCGTCGAGGCGCTGGCGCTGTGGACGAACAGCCGTTGCTCGTGTTGCTTTCAGCGACGGGGTGAGGGAGCAAGCGAGGCGGCACGGCTGCTTCCCGTCAAGGCCGACCTCCAATTCGGCGTGACCGTCGGCGCGGGACACTTCCACCAGATCGAGGTGCCGGAGCAGGTGACGTCGATGATCGAGCGCTTCATTCACGTTGCCGTCCTCGAGGCGCCCGGCTAGAGCGCGCGTCGCACGATCGTCCGCTTGACTGATCGTTCGGTCGATCAGCCGACCGCTGCGTCGAGCACGACCACGCCTGCGCGGTAGCACGTAAGCGCGACGACGACGCCGGCTCGGTAGCACGCGCTGCAGCGCGCCTCGTACGAGTCGAGCGCGCCGATCTGGATCGTCGCGCCGTCGAACGGAGCGGGCTCGCCGTCGACGAGCCGCTGCGTGCGAGTCGCCGCGCCGCCGCACTGGTGGCAGACGGCCTGCAGCTTGTCGACGAACTCCGCGAGGCAGAGCAGCAGCGGCATCGGCCCGAACGGCTCGCCGCGGAAGTCGCGGTCGAGCCCCGCCGCGACGACGCGCTTGCCGCGCGCGACGAGCTCCTGCACCGCGTCGACGATCGCGGGCTCGAAGAACTGCGCCTCGTCCACGCCGACGACGTCGTAGCCGTCGGCGCGGCGCAGCGTCTCCTGCACGCCGTCGACGGCGACCGCGCGCATCTTCGCGCCGGCGTGGCTGACGACGTGCGAGACGTCGAAGCGGTCGTCGATCCGGGGCTTCACGATCAGGACGCGCTGCCCGGCGATCTCCGCCCGGCGAAGGCGGCGGATGAGCTCCTCGCTCTTGCCGCTGAACATCGGCCCGCAGACCACCTCGAGCCAGCCGCCGCTTCCGGGGACAGTTCGGATCACGGCGCCGGACCCTACAAGGAGGTCCCGACGGCACCGGTCGTATCCTTGCGAGCGTGCGGCTCTTCATCGTGCGTCATGCGGAGGCGGCTCTCGGCGAGCCCGACGACCTGCGCCCCCTCACCGAAGCCGGGCGAGAGCACGCCCGCCTGCTCGGGCAGCGCTTCGCGGAGGACGGCATCCAGCCGGACGCCGTGCTGTCGAGCCCGCTCCTGCGCGCGCGGGAGACGGCCGCCGAGATCGCGAAGGCCGTGGGGGTCGACGCCGAAGCCGACGAGCGGCTCGCGCCGGGTGCAGACCCCGACGACGTGCGCGCCGCGGCCTCGGGCCGTGGGGAGACCGTCGTCGTGGTCGGCCACCAGCCCGATTGCGGACGAACGGTCGCCGCGCTCAGCGGCGGGCCGGAGCCCGCGTTCCCGCCGGGCGCCGTGGTCGCGGTCGAGGTCTGATGGCCGCGGCGGTCGACGTCAGCGGACTGCGCAAGTCCTACGGAGACCACGAGGCCGTGCGGGGGATCACCTTCCGGATCGAGGAGGGCGAGGTCTTCTGCCTGCTCGGCCCGAACGGCGCCGGCAAGACGACGACCGTCGAGATCCTCGAGGGCTACCGCGCGCGCGACGCGGGAGAGGTCACGGTGCTCGGCTTCGACCCCGGTCGCCGGGAGCGAACGCTCCGGGAGCGGATGGGCGTCGTCCTCCAGCACTCGGAGACGTGGCCGCAGGTGACGGTCGCCGAGACGCTCCGCATCTACGCGGGCTACTACAAGAACCCACGCGACGTCGACGAGGTGATCGAGCTGGTCGGGCTCGTCGAGAAGCGCGACGCCCGGATCAAGACGCTTTCCGGCGGCCAGAAGCGCCGCCTCGACCTCGGCCTCGCGCTCGTCGGCAACCCCGACCTCGTCTTTCTCGACGAGCCGACGACCGGGTTCGACCCGCAGGCGCGGCGGAACGCGTGGGAGATGATCCGCGGCCTGCGCGCGCTCGGCAAGACGATCCTGCTCACGACGCACTACCTCGACGAGGCGCAGCAGCTCGCCGACCGAGTCGCCGTGCTCCGCGACGGCGTGATCGTCACCGAGGGAACGCCCGCAGAGCTCGTCGCGTCGTCCCGCACGGAGATCCGCTACCGCGAGAACGGCGAGGTGAAGGTCGTCGAGACGGACGAGCCGACGCGTGCGCTGCACGAGCTCACGTCGCGCGCGGTCGCGCAGGGACGCGAGCTCGAGGAGCTCGAGGTGCGGCGGCGCTCGCTCGAGGACGTGTACCTCGAGCTGCTCCGCGAGGACGACGACGTGAGCCTCTTCGCTCCATCAGGTCCGGGCGGACCAGCTCGTCTTCTGGCGCGGCCGCGAGAGCGCGATCTTCGTCTTCCTCTTCCCGGTGCTCCTGTACCTGCTCCTGTCGACGGTGTACTCCGGCGAGTACCGCGGCCGGCCGAACACCGACTACCTGACGTCGTCGCTGATCGCGTACGGGGTCGCGAACACGGCGTTCGGTGGGCTCGCGATCATCCTCGTGATGAGGCGCGAGCTCGGGATCCTGAAGCGGATCCGCGCGACGCCGCTTCCCGCTGCGATGTACCTCGCCGCAGCGCTTTGCTCGATCCTCCTCGTGTTCGTGCTCCAGGCGACGACGATCATGGTGCTCGGCCGGCTGTTCTACGACTGGCACCTGCCGGAGCAGTGGCCGTCGCTCTTCGCGGGGTTCCTGCTCGGCGCACTCTGCTTCGCGGGGATGGGGTTCGGCGCCGCGTCGCTGATCCGCTCCGGCGAGGGGGCCTCGGCGGTCGTGAACGTGGTGATTCTCCCGATGACCTTCCTCTCGGGCGGCTTCGGCCCGACGACGGACTACCCGAGCGTGCTGCAGGCGATCGCGGACGTGCTGCCGCTCACGTACCTCGTGGACATCGTCCAGGGTGTCGTCTACGACGGGACGCCGATCTGGGAGCAGCCGACGGCGGTGGCCGTGCTCCTCGCCTGGGGATTGGCCGGAACCCTCATAGCTGTGCGGTATTTCGCCTGGGAGCCGAGGGAGCGTTAGAGGCCCGGCGAGGCCGGGTACCCCATGAGCATGGACGAGCCCACGATGGTGTTCTCGAGCGGCGACCGCGAGATCCGCGTCAACTTCGGCGTGATCACGGGCCGGGAGGTGACCGCGGCGGAGGTCGACGAGCTGGCGCGGGAGTTGAGCACGCGGGTCGACACCTTCTCGATCGTCTGCCGAGCAGCGCTACGAGTTCGCCGGCGACGTCGAGGCCGCCGTCCACCAGGTGAAGATCGAGGTCGAGAAGCCGATCGACGTCGAGTTCCGCGGCCGCCTGGTCGAGATCGTCGAGCAGTGGGCCAACGCCTGCGCGGCGGAGCGCACGCTGCAGCTGCCACACGGGCTGAGCCACAATGCCCGCGTGCAGGTGCGCGAGGCGAGACCTGGAGGACTGGGAGGACGTGAAGGAGCTGCTCGCCGAGCTCGGGCGCCCCGACGTGCGCGACGATCCCGACGAGCCGCAGCACCGCGCACGCTTCGAGCAGTACCTCGCGCGCGACGACGCGCTCGCGCTCGTCGCCGAGCACGACGGCGCGGTCGTCGGGTTCGTCGACGTCGAGTTCCGTCAGCGGCTGAACTTCCTGCAACCGGAGGCCTGGGTCCCGGACCTCGTCGTCGCGGAGGCGGCGCGCGGCACGGGCGCGGGCCGGGCGCTGCTCGAGGAGGTCGAGCGGCGCGCGATCGAACGGGACACCTGGGGGATGGCGCTCGAGTCCGCGAACTGGCGCGAGTCCTCGCACGCCTTCTACGAGCACGTGGGCTGGAGCGACGTGGCGAAAGCGTTCTCTCGCACGTTCGGCGACATCGAGTGGCCGCCGCCGAAGCGATGAAGCTGACCGACGACATGCAGCGCGTCGTGCTGGAGCAGCGGCTCGGGTTCCACGCGACCGTCTGCCCCGACGGCACGCCGAACCTCTCGCCGAAAGGCACGACGAGCGTCTACGACGACGAGCACCTCTTCTTCGCCGAGATCCGCTCGCCGCGCACGATCGAGAACCTGCGCGCGAACCCCGCGATCGAGGTCAACGTCGTCGACCCGATCGTGCGCAAGGGCTACCGGTTCAAGGGCACCGCGACGCTGCACGACGGCGACGACGTCCACCGCCGCGCGCTCGAGCTGCTGCGCGAGCGCGACTACGGCGACTACGAGGAGCGGCTGCGCCTGATCGTCCTGATCCGCGTCGAGCGCGCCGAGCCGCTGACCTCGCCGGCCTACGACGTGGGCCACACCGCGGACGAGCTGGCGGCGCAGTACCTCGAGCATTACCGCTCGTTGCACGGCTGAGATCAGCGCGACCGACGCGCCTGGATCCACTTCGCCGCGGCGAGCGTCGCGGCGACGGTCAGCACGACCTTGACCGCTTTCCCCCCCGGAGCTTCGACTCGCCGCCCGCGCGCTCCGCCATGTTGACCGGCACCTCCTCGAGGCGGAGTCCGGCGTCCACGATCCGGATCAAGGCCTCGACCTCGGGCGCCTCCGTCGTGAACTCCTCGGCGAGCAGCGGGAGCGCCTTCGCGTTGACCGCGTAGAGACCGCTCGTCGCATCGCCGAACGGGCGCTGCAGGACGAGCGCCATCGCCCGCCGCAGCACGGCTGTGCCGAAGCTGCGAACGCGGTCGGGGCGGTACCGGTACGGCGCGTACCCGTCCCCCGACACGAAGCGCGACCCGACCGCGACGTCGCAATGGTCCGAGCGGACCAGGTCGAGCAGCCGCAAGAGCTCCGCCGCCGAGTGCTGGCCGTCGGCGTCGACCCTGCCGCAGTACGCATAGCCGTGCTCGAGCGCCCAGCGATAGCCCGCCGCGATCCCGACGGGTAGTCCGCGGTTTCGTCCGAGCGACAGCACCTCCGCGCCGTGCTCACGCGACACGTCGGCGGACCCGTCGGTCGAGCCATCGTCGACGACGAGAACGTCCGCGCCGGGAAGCACGCGCGCGAGATCGTCGAGGACGGCAGGCAGATTCTCCTCTTCGTTCCAGGCCGGGATGAACACGAGCACGTCGGCACTCATGCGTATCCCTTCTGGGCGAGCTCGGCCCGCGCAGCTCGCAGCTGCCGCCGGCAGAGCGGAGCAGCCGCGAGCTCCCACGCGAACGCGCGCACGCCCTGCCCGATGGCGGCGACGTGGAACGAGGTCTGGACCCCGAGCGGTTCGAAGAGCCGCGAGAAGAAGAACCGCGTGCGGTAGACGTGCAGCGGAGCGCAGACGACGACGGCGTTGTCGACGCCGCGCTCGACGAGAAGGGGGAGCGTACGAGCGGCGTTCTCGGCGGTGATCGACGCAGTCGGCTCCACGACGAGCTCGACGTCCTGTGCCTTCCCAGACGGCGCGCATCTGCTCGGCCTCGGAGGGTCCGGCTCCGCGCGAGCCGCCGGTGAGCACGACGACGTCGACCGGTCGGCTCGCCACGATCCGCTCGGTCTCGCGGACGAGCTCGAGGCAAGCCGGCGTGATCGACGGACTGCCGCGACGATGGCCACCGTTCCCGAGCACGACGATTGCTGTGCGCACGTCCCCGACGGTAGCCGACGAGGCCGCAGCAAGTCTTCATGCCGTCAGGACGATCCGGTCGGGCTACAGTGACTCGATCGCCGAGCCGCGAAAGCGGCTTGGTTGAGCCAAAGAGCCCCCGTAGCTCAGTGGATAGAGCAGCGGTTTCCTAAACCGCGTGCGCTGGTTCGATTCCGGCCGGGGGCACTTACTCCCAGCCGTGCGCAGGACGACGTTCCTCGACACCGTCCACCAGGCGTCTACCAAATGAGTTCCAGTGTGGACATCGCGTGTTGGCGGCGACGCTTCAGTGAGTGTTCTCAGGGACACACCTTGCAGGTGATGAGCCGCCCCCGGGGCGTCAGCTCGTACGAGTCGCCGTTGTCGTCGGTCCACAGGAAGCCAATCACGATCGGCTCCCTGACGTCTCCGTGCTCGAAGCTGACGAGGACCTCGTCTCCGACCTCGGGGAGCACGAAAACGGGTAGGCCGTCCGCGTCGTACTGGATCACCGTGCGCTCGCTATCGAGCCCGCGCACCTCGACGAAGCGGCCCGTCCCGTCGTAGCCGAAGCTGGTCGTGGCCGCGCCTGCTGTCAGCGCGCTCAGAAGCGACCCGTCGTTGTCGTACGTGTACTCCAGGGCGCGGCCGTCCGGGACGCCGGCCGCCACGATCGCGCGCTTGTCGTAGCTGTAGGTCGTCGTCTGACCGTTCAGGACGCGGCGCACGACGCGACCGCTGCTGTCGTATGTGTACTCGACGGTCGAACCCGTGGTCGCGGCGGCTGCGAGTCGCCGGTGCTCGTCGTAGGTGTACCGTGTGACGGTCGTGCCGTCGTCGGCCGCGACGAGGTTTCCACGCGCGTCGTAGCTGTACCGGACGACCTGGGAGTCGGGGAGATTCGCGGCCACCAGGCCCACGTCGGAGTACTCGAGGCGCGTGTCGCCGGCGGAGACGAGCCTCCCAAACGTGTCGTACTCGTACCGCGTCACGCCTCCGCTCGGGTCGACGCGTCGGACGAGCCGGCCCGCAGCGTCGTACTCGTACGATGTCGTGCTCCCGCCGGCCTCTGCTCGGACGAGCCGCCCGAGCGAGTCGTACGCGAACGACGTCGGCTCCCCGCCGTTGACGGAGACGGTCGACGTGAGCGAGCCGGACAGGGTCAGCTCGATGCCGGGGAGGAGCGCAACGGCGCAGTCGGAGTTGCCGTTCCGGCTGTGGAGGTCGATCGAGCAAATGGTCGAATCCGAGACAACGGCGGCGGAACCGTTCACGAGACCGGCGGCGAGGGCTGCCAGGAACGCGAATGCCAGAGCCCGGAGACGCACCTCTCGAGCGTCCTCCTCAGGACGCTCGAAGTCAAGCGCCGGCGAGGAAAGCGGAAGGGACGTTGACGGTTGTGCGAGCTGTCGCGAAGCCTTACCCTACGCTCTCCGACTTCGACGACCTTTGCGGCCGAGGTCTGGAGGTGCATCATGGGAAACGGCCGCCGCCCGGCCGCACCGAGCACACGGCTTTCCGGCTTGGAGCAACGCTCGGGCGCGAGCGCCTCCGCTCCTCTGACGATCGACACTCATCGTCGTCAGAACGTTCGAGGTAAGGAGGACAGAATGGCCGCGCCACACGATCTCGTCCCCGTCAGCCCCGACGAACTCTCGAGTGTGCCGGGCTTCGCGACGATCAGGAAGCACTCGGACAAGTTTCCGAAGCGAGCCGTCAGTGCTGCTGAGCTGCGATCTCGCCAGAAACGGTTCATCAAGTCGGCCCCGCCGCCCACCGTCACCCAGCCACGACCGAAGCGGGTGGAGGCAGTCCGCCTCACGACCGCGCAACTGACCAAGCTCCGAGCGGTGCACGACAGCCCGGCCGCCACGGCCGAGCTGGTGGCCCAGAAGCTCCATCCCGATCAGACGCTCGGCGTCATGTACTCCGCGATTGCCGCCCTCGAGTACACGAAGCTCAAGGCCGAGCGGCAGCGACGACTGAAGAAAGGCGAAGACCGTGCCCGCGTCGACGCCCAATGGGCCAAGATCGTCGACGAGGCACGAGACGTCTTCGCTGCGGGTGGTCTGAAGAACCTCACGGAGGCCGGCGTCGACAGGATGGCCAAGGAACTCTCGCGCAGCCGCGCGAACTTCAACGCCGTCGTCGACATCGCCAACTCGGCGACCGACGTGGCGGCCTCCGGCGGACCGAGGCTCGCCTACGGCAACTTCGTCACCGTGACAGACCGCCTCGCGGACTTCTTCGACGTGGTGGTGGTTCCAACACCCCCGAACCTCTGCGAGCGGCCGATTCAAGGCAGGTACACGAAGCACTTCAGTGCGTCGTTCAGCCTGTCGGTCCGGATCACGGTGTGGTGCCCGACGTGGACGAATCCGTTCCGTACGTGCACCAAGACCTTCACGATCGCGAGCGTCACCTTCAGCGTCGGGCTCGAGGTCAACTATCGGATCACGTGTTGCGGCGCAACCGCGTCGGGTGCCGCGTACGCGCAGGTCTGCGCCAGCATCGTCGGCATAACCGTCTGCGCTTCGTGCAGCGCGAAAGTCACCGGAGTCGCAGGGATCGCGAAGTCCGGGTCCGGCTCTTCGTGCACGTACGGGCTTGGAGTCGTCGCCGAGCTGAAATGCACGGTGGCCGGTGTCACGGTCTTCCAGGCCAGCGCTCCCTACGGCTGGACGATCACAGGTCCGTGCCCTCCGGCGTCACTCCCGTGCTAGCGACGTAGCACGTGCTGGAACGGCAGCCCTCCGA
>CAWFVN010000006.1:0-10179 GCA_963819225.1 uncultured Actinomycetes bacterium
CCGATCGGTTATGGAAGCCGCAGCGACACTCGACGCCACCTTCGCCGCGCTGGCCGATCCCACCCGGCGCGCGATCCTCGCCCGGCTCGCTTCGGGCGAAGCGTCGGTGAGCGAGCTGGCCGAGCCGTTCGCCATGAGCCAGCCGGCGATCTCGAAGCACCTCAAGGTGCTCGAGCGCGCCGGGCTGATCTCGCGCGGCCGCGACGCGCAGCGCCGGCCGTGCCGGCTCGAGGCGTCGCCGCTCGCGGAGGCCACCGAGTGGCTGGGCGGCTACCGGCGCTTCTGGGAGGGCAGCTTCGAGCAACTCGACGAGCTGCTCGAGGAGCTGCAGGACGAGAAGGGAGTGCAGCGATGACGAACACGGAAACACTGCAGGTGACGACGCCGACCGAGCGCGAGATCGTGATGTCGCGCGTGTTCGACGCTCCGCGCGAGCTCGTCTTCGACGCGTGGACGAAGCCCGAGCTGCTCAAGCGTTGGCTCGGCGTCCGCAACGGCTGGGAGCTCGCGGAGTGCGAGGTCGACCTGAAGGTGGGCGGCGCGTATCGCTTCGTGTGGCGTGGGCCGGACGGCGCGGAGATGGGGATGGGCGGCGTCTACCGCGAGATCGTGGCGCCCGAGCGGCTCGTCTCGACCGAGAAGTTCGACGACCCGTGGTACGAGGGCGAAGCGCTCGACACGCTGGCCTTCGAGGAAGAGGACGGCAGGACGACGGTCACGACGACGGTGCTCTACGAGTCGCAGCAGATCCGCGACGCCGTCCTCGAGTCCGGCATGGCGACCGGAGTCGCGGAGAGCTACGACGTGCTGGAGGAGCTGCTGGCGTCTTAGCGGCCGAGCACGAGCGCGACGTGCGCGCCCATCAGGTCTTTCGCGCGGAGTCCATCGAGGGGCCCGACGAGCTTGACGCCGACATCGGCGGCGAGCCGGCGGGCCTCTCGCTCGTAGCCGGCGCGGTACTCGACGATCGTCTTCGCGTAGTCGGTGCGCGGCGCGTTGCCCGCGCCTGCGACGACGTAGGTGAGCGTGCGGAGCCGTCCTGCGGCCTGGCCGGCGGCGCCGGAGATGCCGTTGCCGTTCAGGACGACGACGGAGGTCTCGGTGCGCTCGAGCAACGGGCGCTTCGGTGAGGTCGGTGCCGGGGTGTCCCGCTTCGTCGGAAGCGTCTCGCGCGCCCGCGCCACTGTCTCGACCTCTCCCGCCAGCACCCGGGCGGCGGCCATCGAGCCGAGCCCGACGAGCGCGAGCAGCTCGAGCGTCGCGATCGCGGCGAAGAGCAGCGCGCGCGTCCGCCAGCGGTTGGTCTGAAGGGGGTAGTCCACGGGCCGTCCACGTTCGCCCCACACGACGCAGCTCCTCCCTATGCTGGCCCGAGTGTTCATCACCTTCGAGGGCCTCGACGGCTCGGGCAAGACGACCCAGGTCGGGCTCCTGAAACAGGCGCTCGAGGCCGACGGCCGCGAGGTCGTGGCCACGCGCGAGCCTGGCGGCACGGAGCTCGGCGAAGCCGTGCGGGACGTCGTTCTCCACCGCCACGAGGAGATCGTCCCCTGGGCCGAGGCCGCGCTGTTCGCCGCGGCACGCGCGCAGCTGGTCGAGCGGGTGATCGCACCGGCCCTCGCTCGCGGCGCCACCGTGCTCTGCGACCGCTACATCGACTCGTCGCTCGCCTACCAGGGGATCGCGCGCGGCCTCGGCGTGGATCCCGTTCTCGAGCTGAACCTCCAGGCCACGCGCGGCCTGCTTCCCGACAAGACTGTCCTCCTGCTTGTCGACCCAGCCAAGTCCCGGCAGCGCTACACCGAGAGCCCCGACCGGATCGAGCGCGAGAACGACGAGTTCGTGGCCAAGGTCGATCGCGCCTACCGCGAGCTCGCGGAGCTCTTCCCGAGCCGTATTCTCGCCGTGGACGGAACCCAAGAGCCGGAGGAGCTCGCGCGCACGATCTATGGACAGCTTCGAGACCTTTCCTGAGCAACCCGAGGCGAAGCGCCTCCTCCGAGCCTCACTCGCGGAAGGGCCATCGCACGCGTACCTCTTCCACGGCCCGCGTGGAGTGGGCAAGCGCGCCGCGGCGCTGGCGTTCGCCGCAGAGCTGATCGGCGAGCCCGATCGCGTGCTCCGCCACGCGCACCCGGATGTCTACGAGCTCGAGCCGGTCGGCGACCAGATCCGGATCGGCGACATCCGCACGCTGCACCGCGACCTGCACATGCGCCCGTTCGAGGCGCCGCGCCGCGTCTACATCCTGCAGTCCGCCGACACGATGAACGAGGACGCCGCGGACGCGCTGCTCAAGGACCTCGAGGAACCGCCGCCGTACGCCGTGATCGTCCTCGTCGCGGACGAGCTCGGCCCACTGCCCGAGACGATCCGCTCGCGCTGCCAGCACGTGCCGTTCCGGCGCCTGTCGGAGCGCGCGGTGCGCGACGTGATCGAGTCGCGCGACTCCGAGCTCGCCCCGTCCAAGGTGACGGCGCTCGCGCGCGTCGCCGGTGGCCGGCTCGACCGCGTAGACCGCCTGCTCGACCCCGCGTCGTCGAGTCGCCGCGACGCGCTGCTCGAGCTCGCGCGCGACGTCTACCGCGACCCGGCGTTCGAGCCCGCCGACGCCGCGGCGCGGATCCTCGAGGCCGCGGCCGAGTGCGGCGCAGAGGCGCGCTCGAGAGCCGAGAGCGATCTCGAGCGCCTCGACCTGACGCAGCGCGACGCCGACCAGCGGCTTCGCCGCGCGCAGCGCGGCGCCGAGCGCGAGGAGCTCCTCGCCTCGCTCGAGGAGCTGGCGGCGTGGTACCGCGACCTCGTCGTCGTCGCGACGGGCGCCCAGAGCGCTGCGATCCACTCCGACCGGCTCGTCGAGCTCGGCGAGGACGCGACACTCGAGCGGCTCGCCGGCGCGGAGCGGGCGTGCGAGGTCGTCCGCCAGGTCTGGCGGGAGCTGGAGGAGTTCAACCTGAATCCCGAGCTCGCGCTCGAGGCGCTGTTCGTCCGCCTGCGGCGCGAGCTGGGGGCGAATCTGGTTTACGAGTCGTAGAAAGACGACTTTCAGTGCGCTTGCAGCAGCTTGATGCCTGCACCACACTGCGACGGTCCTCCAGGGTGGATTGCGGCTCCGCCCCGGTCAACGAGTCCTGCCGAGGTCGGCGATAGCCGCAGTCCCCTCAATCGGTCGTGCAGCACACGTCGAGCGCGCCGCCCGCGAGGCCGACGCGACCCAGGATCTCTACGAGCGCTACTCGGGCCAGATCTTCGGGTTCTGCGTCAACAAGCTCGGCTCGCGCGACGAGGCCGAGGACGCGCTGCAGTCGACGTTCCTGAACGCGCATCGCGCTCTGCAGCGTGGCATCACTCCTGAGTCCGAGCTCGCGTGGTTGTTCACGATCGCGCACAACGTCTGCCTTACGCGACACCGTTCGACGCGTCGTCGCGGCCGCGTCGAGTCGCCGAGCGACTTCGCGGCCGTGCAGGACATCGTGCCGGCGCCGTCGCGCGAGTCTTCCGACGACTTGGTGCGCCTGACCGATGCCCTGGCGGAGATGCCGGACAGTCAGCGACACGCGATTCTGCTCCGCGAGTGGCAAGGGCTCTCGTATGCCGAGATCGCCGACGCGATGGAGTTGTCGCAGTCCGCGGTCGAGACGCTGATCTTTCGCGCACGCCGCACGCTCGCCGCGAATCTCCAGTCCGAGAGCGATCGCCGGCCGGGGCTGCTCGGCCGTGTGCGCAAGGCCTTCGACGCCAGCGCGCTGCTCATGGCCCTCAAGGGGCTGCTCGGAGGTGGGGCGCAGCCGCGAAGGTCGCCGCCGTGGCGGTCGCAACGTCGGGTGCAGCACTGCTCGCGACCGCGCCTGCAGGCCCGCTCGCGAAGGACGCTCCGAGCGCGCATGCCGCGACCTCGCTCGCATCGGTTGCGCCCGCCGGGCCGGCGGCGTCGCAGCTCGAGCCGACCGCCTCGCGCGTAACGCCCTTGACGGCGACTCCGCGTCAGCAGAAGGTCGCTGCACTCGCAGCGCCGCTCGTGACGCAGGCTCCTGCCGTCAGCGGTGAGCCTGGACGCTCCGCTCCGAAACCCGCCGCCGTGCACGCTTCGCACAAGGCCACGAAGACCGAACCGAAGGGGCAAGCAAGGAAGCAGGTACCGGCGGCCAAGGCGCACGCCCCGCTCGCCCGCAAGAAGGAGCGCGAGAACGCGAGCACGCCAGAACCGCCGGCACTAGCGAAGCCGAAAGAGGTCGCACCAGCCAAGCCGGAGAAGCTCGCGCTCGCTCCTGCACCGCCTGTTGAGCCACCGGCGGCCGAGGCCGCGGACAACGGCGCGGAGCACGCCAAGGGCTCGAAGAAGTAGCAGTCGGCCGAAAACGGCGGGCTACACTGGGCCGACCGTGCCGACGTAGCTCAGCTGGTAGAGCACTTCACTCGTAATGAAGGGGTCCCCGGTTCGAGTCCGGGCGTCGGCTTCTCATGATGAAGGGACGGAGGGCCGGCCGCAGCGACCGCCTGCTCGAGCTCGACGAGGTCGAGCGGCGACTGAAGCCGTTCGGGCGCCGGTATGTCGGCGTCCGCGAGATTCCGCTCGACGCGCTCGTCGGCACCGATAGCCGTGCCGGCGCGTTCACCCGCGACTTCCGCCCGCTTCACGACTTCAGCCGCGACCGGCTGCGCTCGCTCGCGGATGCGTTCGCCGACAGCGCCTTTCCGCCGATCGTCACGGTCAAGCTCGGTGAGGCGTACTTCGTGATCGACGGTCACCACCGCGCCGCCCTCGCGCGGCGCCGAGGCGCAGAGATGATCGACGCCGACGTCACCGAGCTCATCGCGCGCGTCCCTCTGCCGGCCGGGGCGGACATGCTCGAAGTCGTCCTCCGCGAGCTCGAGCGGATCTTCCTCGAGGACAGCGGCCTTGCCGAGGCGCGCCCCGGCGTGCGCGTCTCGGTCAGTCGGCCCGCGCACTACCTCGAGCTCCTCGAGAACGTCCAGGTGCACGGCTACCACATGATGCGAGGACGCAAACGCGTGCTCGAGAACGCGGAGATCGCGGCGGACTGGTACGACGCGATCTACACGCCGACGCTCGCCGCGATCGACCGCCTGAACCTCGGCCGCCTCTACCGGGACGCGCCCCCCGGGGACCTGTTCCTTCTGCTCCACCGGCACCGGCGGGACGCGTTTCCCTCGACCGGCTGCCCACACCTCGCGCAGACGGTGGTCTCGGTGATCGGCGACGGCGGGCGCCGCCGTCGGCTGCGGTTGCCGGGCCGCTGGAGCCGTTCGCCGAAGACCGCTTAGGCCGGCGCAGGGAAAAACTCGTCGGGGTTCACCGTCTCGGCGTTCAGCCCGCAGTAGCGGTCGACCCATTCCTGATCCGCGGCCATCGCGATCAGGAAGTCGCGCATCGGTGGCGTGAGCGCGTCGAAGCGGGCGAACCGGAGCGCCCATCGGAACCAAGGCATGGCTGCCGCGTCCCGGCTGCGCGCATAGTCGGCGAGCGCTTCGTCCAACGGACGGGAGTGTGTGAAGGCCTGGTCGAGAATGCCGGACAGCATGTCGGCGTCCCGAAACGCGTCCGTGATCCCCTGGGCCGCGGCCGGGTCCTTGTGGTAGCCGGCGTCACCCACGAGCGCCCAACCGGGGCCTGCCGACTGCCGGAACAGGTTCGGGATGCTTGCCATCCCCGCGAACCGCTCGACGCGCTCGCCTGCCAGGACCCGCTCGGCCAGGCCCGGGAACTGTCGCAATGCGGCCAGGTAGTTGCCCTCGACGTCGGAGCGCACACCTTGCGGGTAGTCGTAGGCAGACCACGCGAGGCTGACCATCACCAGGCCGTCGTTCGTGGGGAAGGCGGCTGCCCCGAGCCCCGGGACCTTGTGGTACTCCAGCCGGTCGATCGGGACTCCGGCCCAGTACGTGTAGTACGTGTGGGTTCTCGGCGAGTGCTCCTCGTACGGTGTTGCCTCCACGGCCCGGGCGACGCTCGAGCGGAGCCCGTCCGCACCGATCACCACGCGCGGCTCGCTCGGTGACCATCGGACCTCGGTGCGACCGGCCCGTTATGCCGACGACACGCCCCTCGTCTCGGAGGAGCTCCTTGACGGTGAAGGTCTCGCGGAATTCCGCGCCGGCCTCCACGGCTGCCTGCACGAGGATCGCGTCCAGGACCGACCGGCGAGGACCGAACGCCTCCGGGACACCATCCGGAGCAGGGGGATGACCGGCGAACGTGATGCCCTCGATGTCCCAACCCACTTCCTCGATCGGTGGGCAGCCGGTGGCGCGGACCCGGTCGAGGAGTCCCCATTCCTTCAGGTGCGCCACGCCGGGCTGGTGGATGTAGTGGGTGGACACCGTGTCGCTCGGGAAGCGCACCCGGTCGAGGAGCAGGACTCGGTACCCGCGGCGGGCAAGAAGCATTGCCAATGGGGACCCAGCACATCGCGCTCCCACCACGATCACGTCGTACACAGCGGCAAGGATGCCGACGAGCGCAGCTGCGCGTTACCGCTCGCCAACTGGCTCGGATCGACCGGACTCCATAGACTCTCGACGTGGTCGTCCAGGGCCCTGCCTCCGGGAGGATGGAGGTTTGAGGATGAAGCACGTTCCCATTGCAGCGGCATCCGTGCTGGTCCTTGCGCTGCCCGCCGGGCTGAGCGCGGCGGTGGCGCGGACGGAGCAGAGCCCGCAGCCGATCTACGCCGCGTTCTCGTTGCTCAAGCAGGGCAAGCTCACCATGAAGCGCTGCGGCGGCTACACGATCACGACCGGGACCTACACCGGACGCTCGTCGAGCCCTGATGCGCGGCTCGCCGGCTCCGTCACGTACACCGCGCGGATCGCACTCCACCCGGGTGGCACGACCGGCGTCGCGACCGGCACGCTGACGATCCGCGACAGTGCCCGCACTGTGCGGATGCGCTCGACCGTCAACGGCGTGATCACCGAGCGCTCCGTGGTCAACGGCAACGTCGTGGGCTCCGTCTTCATCCCGACGGCGCGTCTGCTCGCGAACCTGACGATGGTCTTCGACGATGAGCTCTCGTTCGCGGTTGTCAGGCTCGGGCTCGAAACGGGGAAGAACTCGGCGATCGCGTACCCGGCGATCCCGAAGTGCCGCTAGGTCGACGGAACCTCCTCACGCACGCGCGGTAGCTCGAAGGAGAACGCCGCGCCGCGGCCGCGCTCCGACTCGGCCCAGATCCGTCCTCCCATGCGCCGGACGAGCTCGCGCGCGATGTAGAGGCCCAAGCCGGTGCCGCCGATCCCTCGGGTCTGCTGGGGGTCGAGTCGGTGGAACCGCTCGAAGATCGCCTCGGCCGCCGACGGCTCGAAGCCCATGCCCTCGTCCTGGACGACGAACCGCACCGTGTTGTCCTCGCCGTGCAGCTCGACGCGAACGTCGCCTCCGTCGGGCGAATACTTGATCGCGTTGTCGACGATGTTGCCGAGGATCTGCCGCAGCCGGTCCGGGTCGCAGTCGACCTCCAGCTCGTCGGGCGCGTCGAGGTGCAGCTCGATCCCCGGCGGCGCTCGATGCTTCGCCGAATCGACGACCGAACGTGCGATTCCCGTCGCGTCGCAGCGCTCGAAGGACACGTCGATCTTGCCTGCCTCGATCCTGCTCGCGACGAGGATCTGGTCGACGATGCGGGCGAGCCGGTCCGACTCGGCGACGATCATCTCGAGGAAGTCCAGGTGTCGCTGCGGGGGCAGCTGGTCGCCGTGGCGGAGCAGCGTCCGCGCCGCCCCGGAGATCGACGTCATCGGCGTTCTGAGCTCGTGGGAGGCGGTCGCGACGAAGTCGCTGCGCAGCGTCTCCAGCGCGCGTTCCTCCGTCACGTCGCGCACTGCGTAGACGACGCCGTCGCCGAAGTCGACGCTCATCACCGACAGCCACCGCTCGCGGTCGAGCTGGATCGGGAGCACCGCCGCTCCACCGAACCCGGACTGTGCCTCCGGCTGCCGCGCGAGCCGTTCCCATCCCGGCAGAAGCCGCGAGAGCTCGCGACCGATCGCGCCGTCCTCGTCGACGCCCGGTCAGCTTCTCCGCGGCGGGGTTCCAGAAGCGCACACGGCCACCGGAGTCGGTGAGGATGACACCGTCGCTGACGTGGGCGAGCGCGCGCGCAGCTTCCGCGCGCGACTCCGCCTCCTGCCGAGACCGCTGCTCGGCTTCGTACAGCTGGCCCAGCCTGCGCGGGACGAGCAGGAAGAGCGCGACCCCGATGCCGAGCGCGAGCACGCCGAGCGAGGCGAGCACGAAGAGCAGCTGTCGATACACGGTCGCGCTGCTCGTCGCTCGGCGTCGGCGACGAACGCGTCCGTCTCGTCGATCATGTCGTCCACGGTCGACCGCGAACTGCTGCAGAGCGACGGTCGGCACGCGCTCGCCACTTCGCGGTCACGACCGCTCCCGGACTGAACTGCAGCGATCTGCTGCTCGAACGCGCCCTGTAGCTCGGCGATCTGGATCGTCGCCTTGCGGCGAGAGCGCGAACATCCGCGGGTGGTTGGGGAGCAGCGGCTGCATCCGCGCGAGGTCGGCGTTGGAGGCGTCGGCCGCGGTGACGGAGTAGCGCTCTGAGCAGCGCGGGCTCGCACGCGTCCGTAGATAAGCCTCGACGGCAGCCTGTTGGCGCGCGGTCTGGAGCGCGAGGTCCTGAACGTAGGACCGCAACGGGATCGCGTCCTCGACGTACTTCTCGTTCGCGCTGCGCTGCAGCTGCGAGGGCACGTAGAAGGCAGCCAGCAGGATCGCCACCAGCAGGGCGACGAGCAGCGCAATAGCGACTCGTAGTTGAGCCGCGACGGTCATCGGCGTCTCGTTTCGTCGTGAGTCAAGCTCGGGCGGAGGGGCCTCGAGGGCCTGCTAGGACGCGTCAAGCCTAGCGACTCCACCCAGGAACTACTGTACGTCAGCCGCGCGAGGCGCCTCAGTCGACGGCCAGCAGATCGACCACGAACACCAGCGGCTCGTGCGGCTTGATCACGCCGCCGCCCGCTCCTCTCGCGCCGTACGCCATCGCGGACGGGATCGTGAGCTTGCGCCGCCCGCCGACCTTCATGCCCTGGACGCCCTGCGTCCCAGCCGGGGATCACCTGGCCGCTGCCGAGCTTGAACTCGAACGGCTGACCGCGGTTCCACGACGCGTCGAACTCCTCGCCGTTCGAGAAGGCGACCCCGACGTAGTGCACCGACACCTTCTTGCCCTTGGTCGCCTCGGCTCCGTCGCCGACGGTGAGGTCCTCGATCCCGAGGTCGAAGGGGATGTCGCCCTCGGGTTTCTCGATCTGCGGTCGCTCGAGGGCCACGTCGGGTCGACTTTACGTAACCCCCAGCAGCCCCGGTGACCCTCGGCGCCGCCGCGGTGTATACGCGTCGGTGGTGGGCCGACCGCCGGAGTCCGAGATCGTCATCCGCGCCAAGCGGGGAGACGCAGACGCCTACGAGGCACTGCTACGCATGCACGAACACATCGCCTTTCGAACTGCCTACGCGATCGTCGGGTCCGCGGCGGACGCCGAGGAGGTGACGCAGGAGGCCTTCGTGAAGGCGTACAACGCGCTGCCGCGCTTCCGGACGGGCTCCCCCTTTCGGCCCTGGCTGCTCCGGATCGTGGCGAACGAGGCCCGCAACCGACGGCGCACCCTCGGACGCCGTGCGCACCTGCTCAGCCGAGCTGCGGACGAGGCCGCCTCGGGTGACCCGGCCCGGTCGCCCGAGGCGGAGCTCGTCGACGCCGAGCGCCGCGACGAGCTCTTCGCCGCGCTCGCACGCCTGAAGGACGACGAGCGCACCGCGATCGTCGCGCGCTACTTCATCGGGCTCTCGGACGAGGAGACGGCCGCCGCGCTCGGCGTTCGCCGCGGCGCCGTGAAGATGCGAGTTCACCGCGCGCTCGAGCACCTGCGTCAAGAGCTGGGGGTCGCCGATGCGTGAGCTCGAACAGCGCCTCGAGGCTGCCGCGCCGTACTACGAGTTCCCGGCCACACCGGACCTGGCGGGCGTAGCTCGCGCGCGCCTGCCCGAGCGCCGTCCTCGCTCGCGCACGCGCCTCGCGCTCGCGTTCGCCGTGGCGCTCGCGCTCGTCGCCGGTGCGGTGCTCGCGCTCTCGCCCGGTGCGCGGAGCGGGGTCGCAGATCTGTTCGACCGGATCCCGGGGATCCACCTCGAGCGGCGGGTCT
>CAWFVN010000007.1:0-11827 GCA_963819225.1 uncultured Actinomycetes bacterium
TCCGGCGGGCCGCTGGTGGGGTCGATCGGGCTAGTTGAACGCGTACTTCTCGTACTCCGCGACGTTGTCCTTGGTGACAACGGCGGCGGGCACGACCAGCGTGCGCGGAACCTCCGGCGGAACGAGCTCGCTGAAGCCCAGGCCGAGGCCGAGCAGGCGCGCCATGTTCACGGCGGTTGCCGCCATGTTCGGGTTGTAGAGGAACGTGGCCCGGTAGAGGCCGCCCTCCTTGATCTGCTTCATCGCGTCCTGCGAGCCGCCGACGCCGGTCAGGAACATCTCGTCCTCGCGGCCCGCGTTGCGGATCGCCTGGACGACGCCCTGCGCCATGTCGTCGTCGTGCGTGTACACGGCGTCGATGCTCTTCTGGGCCTGCAGGATGTTCTCCATCACCGTCAGCCCCTTGTCGGGGTTGAAGTCGCCCGGCTGCGACGCGACGATCTTGATGCCGCCGCCCGGGCACTTCTGCTTGAGCGTGTCGGTGAAGCCCTTCGTCCGGTCGGTCGTGACCGAGATGCCGGCCAGACCCTGGATCTCGACGACGTTGCCCTGGCACTTCAACTGCTCGCTGATGTAGGTCGCTGCCAGAACGCCGATCTGGTAGTTGTCGCCGAGGATGGTCGCCGTCGCGGCGTCCGGTGCAGTGAAGAGCCGGTCGATGTTGACGACCCGGATGCCGGCACGCTCGGCCTTCTGGGCGACCGGCGTCAGCGCGGCACCGTCCTGGGGCAGAACGACGATGACGTCCGGCTTCTGCGCGATCGCCTGCTCGATCTGCTGCGCCTGCGAGTCCGCGTCCGCTGCCTGGAGCAGCTCGAAGTCGACGTCGTCGTACTGATCGGCTGCCGCCTGGGCGTTCTTCGAGATTGCGCCGAGCCAGCCGTGGTCCGTCGGCGGAACGCTCGCGATGATCTTCACCGTCTTGCCCGACGTTGTTCCGCCGGTGGTCTCGCCGACGGTGACCGTCTGCGTCACCGTCTCGCTGTCGCTCATGCAGGCCGTCGCACCGATCGCCAGCAGCAAGGCCGATGCGATGGAGATGAGGAGTCGCTTGCGCGACATTGCATACCTCCCGTTGTGGTGTTGACTGCTTCGCCCGGCCGTGTCGGGCATTAGTAACGCGCCTCCGGGCGCTGCAGCAGGACGGCTCCGAGGACGATCAAGCCCTTCGTCACCTGCTGGATCTCGGTCGACAGATTGAGCTGGGTCATGAGGCTGAAGATCAGTGCGAACGTGAGCACGCCGAGGAACGTGCCGACGATCGTCGCGCGCCCGCCCGCGAGGGCGGTCCCGCCGATCACGACCGCACCGATCGCGTCGAGCTCGTAGAGGTTTCCGCTCACCGGCGAGGCGCTTCCGAGCCGCGCGCACAGGAGCACGGCGGAGATGCCGGCGAGGAACCCGGACAGGACGTAGACGCTGAAGATGATCCGCCTGACGGGGACGCCGGCGATGCGTGCAGCCTCGCGGTTGCCGCCGACCGCCACCACGTAGCGGCCGTACCGGGTGCGGTTCAGGACGATCCAGCCGATCACCGTGATCGCGAGGAACACGTAGACCGACACCGGGATCCCGCCGATCCGGCCGTTCCCGAACCAGAGCAGCGAGAACGCGCGCGGGTGGCCGAACGAGCCGCCGTTGAGGTCGAGCAGGCTCACGGGTAGCTGGTCGTTCAGGAGCAGCGCCAAGCCCCTGGCGACCGAGAACATCGCGAGCGTGGCGATGAACGGAACGACCCGCCCGTAGGCGACGGCCGTCGCGTTGACGGTGCCGAGGAACGTCGCGAACGCGATCGCGCCGAGGATGAAGATGAGGCTGCTCGTGCCGTCCGAGCCCACGAGGATTCCCCCGAAGACGCCGGCGGCCGCGACCATCGAGCCGACCGACAGGTCGATGCCCGCGGTTGCGATCACGAAGGTCATGCCGATCGCGAGCACGCCGACGACGCTCGCCTGCGTCAGCATGTTGCGGACGTTGTCCCAGGTCGGGAACGTGTCGGGCTTCAGGATCGCGCCGGCGACGAACAGCAGGACGACCACGATGGCCAGCGCGTATTCCTGCAGCTCGAGCGTCTTCACCCGCTGCGTGAGCGCGGCACCGCGACCGGGTTCGGACGATTGAGCGGGAGCGTTCATACAACCTCCTCGACGAGAACGGGAGCATCCGTTGGGGCGACGGCATGGCGAAGGAGCTCGCGCTCCGAGGCGTCCTTTCCATCGACTTCGGCGACGATCTCGCCGTCGCGCATGACGAGGACGCGTGTGCAGATGTGCGCGAGCTCTTCGAGCTCGGACGAGACGACGAGCACACCGAGGCCCGACTGCGCGAGCTCCGCGATGATCCGATAGATCTCCGCCTTCGTCGCGATGTCGACTCCGCGCGTCGGTTCGTCCAGCAGCAGGACGCGGCACTCGTGGAGCAACCAGCGCGCGAGCACGACCTTCTGCTGGTTGCCGCCCGAGAGCAGTCGAACGATCGCGGTCCGGGTCGTCGGGCACCGTGTTCAGCGCCCTCAGCTCCTTGCGGGCGCTCTCGCGCTCCTTGCGGACGTCGAGCAGCACGCGGGAGAAGCGCGCGAGGTCGGTGATCGTCACGTTCTTCGTCTCGCTCCAGTCGAGAACGAGCGCCTGCGACTTGCGGTCTTCCGGAGCCATCCCGAGACCGCGCCGAATCGCGTTGCGCGCGCCGGATCGCAACCGCTTGCCCTCGACGAGGATCTCGCCCTCCTCGAGCTGGTCGAGGCCGTAGATCAGCCAGAGCAGCTCCGTGCGGCCGGAGCCGACGAGCCCGCCGAGACCCACGACCTCACCCGCGTGCACCTTCAGGCTGACCCCGCGAACGGCGGGCAGCCGCCTGGCGCCCCGGACCTCGAGCAGGACACGGTCCGTGCCGACCGGCCGGTCCGGATAGAGCTGATCGACCTTTCGCCCGACCATGAGCTCGACCAGCTCGCCGGTCGGCGTCGTCGCAGGGAGACCGCTCGCCGTCGTGCGGCCGTCGGCCAGGACGGTGACGCGGTCGCCGATGCGCCGGATCTCGTCGAGACGGTGCGAGATGTAGACGACGCCGACGCCCTCCGCAGTCAGTCGGCGAACGACGTCGAAGAGCGTGCTGATCTCGGCGTCGTCGAGGATCGCCGACGGCTCGTCCATGACGAGCAACTTCACGTTGCCCGAGAGCGCGCGGGCGATCGACACGATCTGCTGCGCCGCCGGCCGGAGCTTCCCCACCTTGGCGCGCACGGGGATCGACTCGTGCCCGAGCCGAGCGAGCAGCGCCGCCGAATCGCGGTACATCTTGTCGAGGTCGAGCAGCGGGCCGCGGCGAGGCTCGTGCGCGAGGAAGATGCTCTCCGCGACGCTCAGGTCCGGGACGAGGTCGAGCTCCTGGTAGATCGTCGCCACGCCGCGCTTGAGCGATCCCGGCGGGGTCTCCCGGCGGCAGCGGCTCGCCCATGAACAGGATCTCGCCGCTGGTGGGCTCCACCGCGCCGGAAACACACTTGATGAGCGTCGACTTGCCTGCGCCGTTCGGGCCGAGCAGGCAGTGAACCTCGGCCTCGAGCACGTCGAGGTCGACGCCCTGGAGCGCCTTGACGCCCGGGTACTCCTTGACCAGGTTGCGAACCTCGAGAACCTTCGTCATCGGACGACCAGGGGACGAAGGTTGTCGCGGGCGACCTGGAGGCCCTGCTCGACCAGCTCCGGCGTGCCGGCCAGGACCGGATCCTCGTGCTCCACCGAGAGCACACCGTCGAACCCGCCTTCGCGGAGCGTGTCGACGTACCCGTAGAAGTCGACGTGCCCGAGGCCGGGGATCCGATACCGCCACCAGCCCATGTCCCACGGATCTGCTTCGCGCGTCGAGAGCCGGCCGAAGAAGCCGTACCGGTTGCGCTCGATCGGAAACGTCTCGGCGTCCTTCGCGTGCGCGTGCGCGACCCGGTCGACGTACGGCCGCAGCGCTTCGACGGGGTCGATCCCGAGCCAGAGCAGATGCGACGGGTCGAAGTTCAGATAGAGGCCGAGCTCGAACATCCACTCCCAGAGCTCGGGCGAGTACGCGAGGTTGCCGGGGTACCCGTCCGGATGCCAGCCCTCCATCACGCAGTTCTCGATCATCAGACGCACGCCGCGCTCGCCGGCGTAGTCGACGAGCGGCGGAAAGACGCGTTCGGCCTCGCGAAGGTTCTCGGCGACGGTGCGTCCGGGGTCGCGGCCGATGAACGTGCCGACGGGGACGCCGCCGAGCGCGGCTGCCGCGTCGACACACGCGCGCAGGTGCGCGTGGTACGCCCTCGCGCTCGGCAGCGTCGGGCGCGAGGTTGTTGTCGTAGTACGCGAGCGCGGAGAGCACGAGACCGTTGATCGTCGAGCGCCTTGCGGACGCGCTCGGCCTCGCCCTCGTCGAAGGCGTCCGCCCTGACGTGGCTCGCCGTGAACGGCCGATCGCCGAGCTGGGGCCAGGCGGCGAGCTCGAGCGCCTCGTAGCCGTTGCTCGCCGCCCAGGCGGCGATGTCCTCGAGGCTGCGCTCCGGCATGCACGAGGTGAGGAAGCCGAGCTTCACGTTGCCACCGCCGCGGGACTCGCAGCCACGTCGACCCAGCGCTCTTCACGAGCGGAGGTCAGCACGGCTTCGGTGATCAGCGCGGCACGCAGCCCGTCGGCGAACGTCGGCGTTCCTGCGATCGTCGAGCCGGCGCCGATTCCCTCGTAGACGTCCGCCACGAACGCGTCGAAGCAGTCGGCGTAGCCCTGCGGGTGACCGGCGGGCAGCGTCGCGAAGCGCGCCGCAGCAGGGGACAGCGTGGTCGGATCCCGGCGCACGATCGTCAGCGCCTCGCGCCGCCCGCACCAGAGCTCCTCCGGATGCTCCTGGTCGAAGGCGAGCGCCTCCTCGGCCCCGTCGAGCTCGATCCAGAGCCGGTTCTTGCGTCCGGCGGAGATCTGGCTGATCGACGACCGACCCGATCGCGCCCGCGTCGGTCTCGAACTGGACGAGGGCGGCGTCTTCGGTCGTCACCTGGCGCAGCTCGCTGCCGCCCGCTGCTGTCGCGAACGCGTGACCTGCCTCGCTGACTCGCTCCGGCACGGCGGTCAGCAGCCGCGCAGAGACGCGCTCGATGCGATGGCCGGAAACGAACTCGGCGAGGTCACACCAGTGCGAGCCGATGTCGGCGAACGCGCGCGAGGCGCCGCCCAGCTGCTCGTCCACGCGCCAGTTGGCGTCGTCGGCGCGCAGAAGCCAGTCCTGGAGGTACGTGCCGTGCAGCAGGCGAAGCGCACCGGTCTGCCCGCTCGCGACGCGCTCGCGCGCCTCGCGCACCGTCGGGTAGTAGCGGTAGACGAACGGCACGGCCGCCTGCCGTCCCGACTCCGCCGCGACGTCGACGAGCCGTTGCGCTCCGGCGGCGTCGAGCGCGAGCGGCTTCTCGCAGATCACGTGCTTCCCCGCTGCCAGCGCAGCCTCGGCGAGCGGCAGGTGAAGGTGGTTCGGCGTGCAGACGTGGACGACGTCGACGTCCGGATCGCCGACCAGCTCTTCGGCCGATGCGAAGTGCCGCTCGGCGCCGAGCTCGGCGGCCGCCGCCTGAGCCGACTCCGGCGTCGAGGCGGCGACGCCGACCAGCCGTGCTCCCGCGAGTCGAGCCGACCGGGCGTGCACCTTGCCGATGAACCCGGTTCCTGCAATCGCCGCGCGGAGGAGCGTCATCCGTGCGGGAGCCTAAACCGAACTTAGTCCAGCTGTCAATCATAAGTTTGCGTACTTCGTCCAACCCATGCTGTAATTTGGCGCACTATGGCGACAAAACGTGCTCCGACGCAGTCCTCCCAGACCAGCGCCGGCGCACTCCTGCGCCTGATCCGCGAGGGGGTCGCGGTCACGCGCGCCGATCTCGCGCGGGAGACCGGCCTCGCCCGCTCGACCGTCGCCCAGCGCGTCGACGCACTGCTCGAGCAGGGGCTCGTCTACGAGGCCGGCGGCAGCGCCTCGACCGGTGGCCGCCCGGCCACCGTGCTCGCGTTCAACCGCGAGGCGGGGGTCGTCCTCGTCGCCGACCTCGGCGCGACGCATGCCCGAGTGGCGGTGAGCGATCTCGGCGGCACGCCGCTCGCCGAGCGGGCATCGGACCTGGACATCGCCGCCGGCCCGGAAGCGGCGCTCGGCTGGGTGGCCGAGCGCTTCGACGAGCTCCTCGCGGAGGTCGGGTCGCGCTCCCGACGACGTGTACGGAATCGGAATCGGCGTGCCGGGCCCCGTCGAGTTCGACAGCGGGCGACCCGTGAATCCGCCGATCATGCCCGGCTGGGACGACTTCCCCATCCCGGAGTGGTTCGAGAGCCGCTACCGGGCGCCGGTGCTCGTCGACAACGACGTCAACATCATGGCGCTCGGCGAGCACCGGACACACCACGCCGAGACGGAGCATCTGCTGCTGATCAAGGTGGGCACGGGCATCGGCTGCGGCATCGTGGCGGACGGCCACATCCACCGCGGCGCGCGCGGCGCGGCCGGGGACATCGGCCACATCCGCGCCACCGACCGAACGGACGTCGTGTGCCGCTGCGGAAACGTCGGCTGCCTCGAAGCGATCGCCGGCGGTCAGGCGCTCGCGGAACGGCTCGCCGCTGAAGGCGAGAGCGCGTCACGCAGCCGCGACGTCGTCCGCCTCGTGCGGAGCGGCCACGCCGGCGCGATCAGGATGGTGCGGGACGCCGGGCGCACGCTCGGCGAGGTCCTCGCGGGCACCGTCAACTTCTTCAACCCCGCGGTGATCGTCATCGGCGGGGACATCGCCGAAGCGCACGAGCATCTCCTGGCCGGCGTGCGCGAGGGAATCATCAGCCGCTCCCTCCCGCTCGCGACGCGCGACCTCCGCATCGTCCCGTGCCGGCTCGGCGACCGTGCCGGCGTGATCGGAGCGGCGATCATGGCGATCGAGCACGTCCTCGCGCCGGACGCGGTCGACCGCTCGCTCAAAGCCGCGGCCTAGCGAGCCACGAGGACGCGTTCTCGTCGAAGGAGCGAGCCGGGCACGGCCGATCGTTCTGGTTTGGGACTCGGCGCCAGCGCCCAGAACGCTTCAGATGTTCCGGATCCGCAACCTGATCCTTCTCTGGCTGGCGCGCAAGGCATGGAACATCGCGTTCGCAGCGTGGCGGCGCCGGTCTGCCCGCACCGCAAACGTCCGCGCCTAGCGCCGGGACGGGAGCGGGTTCGTCCGGGTCGGCCAATTCGATCGCCTTGCGCAGCTGTGCGTAGTTCTCGAGCTCTGCTTCGACCGGGCCGAGCACGAGCTCCTCGGCCACTTCCTCGATCTGTCTGCGCAGCGATCGGGCCGCGGATCGACCGCGGCGCCGGCCGCTTGCCGCATTCACGAGCCTGAAGACGAAGGCGAAGACGACGCCGGCTGCGATCCCGCCGAGCAGGAGCAACGTCGGAATCGGAACGTTCCAGAGCTCGGGCAGCGGTACGACCTCGTCGATGTGGAGGTAGCCGAGCACGGCGAGGGCCAGCAGCCAGAGCATCCCGACGACCGTGGCGGCCGCGAACACGCGCTGAAGAAAGGCGGCTGCGCGCCACCAGCGGGGACGGCCTGACGTGCAGGTCGGTGCCGGAGACGGCGCGGTCGAGTCGATCGGGGAGCTCGTCTTCGGCCTGGGTCGCGGCGTCGCGCACGAGCCGCGGCCACGGCGCAGGAAGCCCTTCGGCAGCACGGTCGGCGAGCGCGCGTGCGGCGGTCGCGACCTGCGCGCGCTGCACGTCGGTCGGCTCCGGGCGGGACGTCCGCACCGAAGGTTGTGGCGTTTCGGGAAGTCGCAGCCGACGCAGCGGGTCGGGCCGGAAGCGCCGGATCCAGCGCACGAACGGCCACCCCGTGGCAAGCGAGCCGCGACGCCTGTGCGCGGCGTCCACAGCCTGCACGATGACCGGCACGCCCGCGGCGTCCTCGAGCGCCGCGAGCAGGCGGGCTCGATCGTCGCTGCGGATGCCGGCGGGCGTACCGCTCCCGCTCGCGCTCGCCAACGCTCCGGCAGCATCGGCGACGTCGGCCTCGAGGCGCTCGACGGCCGCCCTGCGCGTGGCGACACGTCCGCGGAGCAGCTGCCGTACGTCTTCGAGGCCCGTCCCCGTGCGGGCCGAGACGACCACGATCGGGACGTCGTGAAGGCCGTCTTCAGCCAAGAGTCGCGCCATGTCGTCGCGCCAGGCATCGACGTCCGCCGGCGACAAGCAGATCCGACTGGTTGAGGGCGACCGCCATCGCAGCTGCGTGCGATGCGAGCGGGCGCAGGTAACGCTCGTGCAAGGCGGCGTCGGCGTACTTCTGCGGCTCGACGACCCACAGGACGAGATCCGCGAGCGCAACGACCCGATCGACCTCGTCGCGGTGGTGGCGCTCGATCGAGTCGAAGTCCGGAAGGTCGAGCAACACCAGGCCCCCGAGCTCAGCTGGCTCGAGCCGGTGGCGCCGTGCGACCTCGAGCCAGTCGAGAAGCGGATCGGCGCCGTCTCCCCAGACCGCCGCCTGGGTGACGGACGTCGTCGGCCGGCGACGACTGACCGCCGCAAGCTCGGAGCTCGACAACGCATTGAAGAGCTGCGACTTCCCAACGCCTGTCGAGCCTGCGAGTGCGACGACCGTGTTCTCGATCCCGAAGCCGAGTCGCGCGCCGGCCTTCGCGACGACGACGTTCGCACGAGCCACAGAGTCCTCGTCGAGTCGTCCCTCGGCCAGCCTCGCTGCTTCGGCGAGTGCGGCCAGGCGTCTGTCGAGGTCGTTGCTCACGCAGCGCGTCGAACTGCGTCGAGCGATCCGTGCAGCCTCGCGACGCTCTCTGCGTCCGGGGCAGTCGCGTCGAGCAACTCGTCGAAACGCTCTGCGTCGGCTCGCAGGAGCTGCTCGGCCCGCTCGAGCAGATCCTCTCGCGCGCGTGCGGCGAGCGTCCTCACCGCCTGGTCGCCGAAGATCGCCTCGAGGACCTTCTGACTGATCGCCGAAGTGCCGCCCGCGACGACGACCTCAGCGCCCGTCAGTCCGCCCGTGTGCGCGAAGACGGCCAGCATCACGGTGAGCCCCGCGCCGTTCACACCCAGCGAGGCGAGCCGCGCGGTCGTCCGCTTCGACTCGCCCTCGCGGCTCACGAGCTCGAACACGAATCCTTGCCAGGCCCGGACCTCGTCTTCGGTGCGGGCCTCGAGCTCACGCGAGGCGCGGTCGAACGTCGTCGAATCGGCGAGCAGCGCTCGACCCGACGCGTGTTCCCGCCAGGCCCGCGATGCGCGTTCCGATGCCCGCTCCGCTGCGGCCCGGATCACTGCCTCGATCCGGTTCTCGACTGCAACTCGCAGCTCTTCGTCTGCCGCCGGCTTTCCCGTGAGCACGCTCTTTACCCGGTCACGCACCCATCCGACTCTCGACTCGAGCGCGCGCATCACATCGCCCGTACCGATCACCTCATGCCAGCGCGCGAGAACTTCACCGCGGAGGAGCGAGCCACTCCGCATCGCCTCCTCGACCTCGCGCTGCGCGCCGGCGTAGGCAGCGTCGACCTCGGACCGAAGCTCGGACGCCGCAGCCAGCTGCTCGGCGGCAGCGGTCGCAACCCCGCCTGCACGCGCGGGAAGACTGGCCAGCGCGCCTTTGAGTGTTCGTCTGATCAGGTCCGAGCGCGCCGCCGCGTCGGCAGCGAGTGCGTCGAGCCAGTGGCGCACCGGCGCAAGCGCGCGCGCCGGCAATAGCCCGTCGACGAGTTCGGTCTCCGGCACGACGAGGAGCTCCGCCTCCGCGAGATCTTGCTCGCCCAGCATCTCGCGGAGGTGAGCCGCGACTTCTCGCGCATCCTCGGGCACGCGGTTCAACACGATCGAAAGCGACGTTCCACGCTCGCGGGCGCTCCGCAGGAACTCCCAAGGCACCGCGTCCGCGTACCGCGCGGCGGTCGTCACGAACAGCCACGCGTCCGCGGCCGCAAGCAGTTGGTTGGCGAGAGCTCGATTCTCCGCGAGCACGGAGTCGATATCGGGCGAGTCGAGCAGCGCGAGCCCCGGCTGCAGCGCGGCGGTGGGCACGAGCCTCAACGATCCCTCCGACCCGCCCGAGGCTCCGGTTGTGCGCGCGAGCTTGGGCAGGATCCGTTGATCCTCGAACCAGCGCACGTCGTCAGGGTGGCAGGCAAGCACCGGCCCCCGCGTCGTCGGGCGCAAGACCCCGGCCGGGCTGACCTCGGTACCGACGAGGCTGTTCAGGATCGTCGACTTGCCGGCTCCGGTCGAGCCGCCCACGACCATCAAGACAGGCGCATCCATCTGCCTGAGCCGAGGCAAGAGATAGTCGTCGATCTGGGCGACGGTATCGTCGCGCAGTCGCCGCGCAGTCAGGCGCGCCTGCCAGCTCGAGCGACAGCCGTACGGCCCTCAGGTCGTCTCTGAGGCGGGCCAGTGCGTCCGGCAGGGCAACATCCATCAACTCACGCGCTACCCAGGGAACACCATCGCTACCCGCTGCCGGGCGACCGATCTGCGACTGATCATGCGGTACGCCCCATACTGCATCGATGGACTCTGTTCTCGAGGAAGGTCGCGGTGAGTCCGAGCCGGCGGTCGACGCGCGAAGCGCGCAGCCTCGATGCCGACGACCGGGACGCCGATGCCGATGCTCGCGAAGCGGACGCCGACGCGCGCGATGCGACTGCGGACAGGCGAGCCGCGAGCGCGGATGTCCGCGAAGTTGTGGCGGATGCGCGTGGCGTCGAAGCCGACTTGCGCGAGGTGGTAGCCGATGCCCGCACTGTCGCGGCCATGCCCGTGAAGCGGACGCCGTGGCACGGGAATCGTCCGCCGATGCGCGAAGTGCCGCTGCCAACGTTCGCGAGCTACTCGCTGACGTGCGGCAGGCGGATGCTGTCAACCAAGCTCGCCACGTCGAGGAGCTGATGCGGACAGCAGACGAGCGCGCCATCGCCGCTGAGCTCCGGTTGGCAGAGGCCAACGTGCATATGCAGGCAGCAAAGGAGCACCTCGTCGCAGCCGAAACGCAAACCGCTGCCGCTGATCATCGAACCGAGGACGCCGAGCGTCTCATGAGCTTCGCCGACGAACAGCTCGTCGTCGCTGCCGCCAAACTCGCGGAAGCAACCAGCGACAGCGAGGAGTATCAGCGCGCTCTGTTCGACTACACGGCACTCGTGAGGCATCGGATGGCCAACCCACTCCAGACGATCGTCGGCGCGGCCGCGACGTTGAGGCAGCGGCCTGACCTTCCGAGCGGCCAGCAGCTCGCGCTGCTCGACATCTATCGTGAAAGAGGCCGTCGTCCTCGAACGTATCTGCCTGACACCCAAGATCATGCACCCAGCGAAGAGACACTCGCCCCCACCCCAGCCGTGGCCGAGCGTGCGCTGACGGCAGGAGACGAGGCCAGCAGCTAACGGCGGAACGCGACAAGCATTGGCCGGCCAGCCAGTGGGCGGAGGTTCCAGGCTCCTCGATTTTGGGAACCTCGACAGCTGCTGTCCTCGACAAGGAGGGGTCATGGCCAAGAAGTCCGACTTCACGGAGCAGGAGTGGGAGTCGATGCAGAAGGGTGCTGGCGGGGGCGGGTTTGCTCGTTTCGCTGAGCGACCGGAGCTTCTTCGACACGTTCAAGGAGGCGGGTGTGCTCGGCAAGCACCTCGCACAGGCAAAGCAGAGCAATTCGAGTGAGTTCATCCGCGAACTCGCCGACACGCGTGGAACGAGACTGTTAGGCCTAGCGACTTCACCCGACAAGGTGGAACGAGAAACGCTGGAGGCGCTGAAGAACGCGAAGACGACGCTCGCGTC
>CAWFVN010000008.1:0-7032 GCA_963819225.1 uncultured Actinomycetes bacterium
GTCGTCTCTGGTTGTCCCGTCGGCGCGAAGACAGCGGAGCCACTCCTGCGAGTCCGCGTCGAGGTGCGGACCTGCAGACGGAGGCGCGGTCAGAGGAACGGCGGATTCCACAACGCCAACGGTAGCCACCCGCGATGCGGTCACGCCGGATCCCCGTCGAGCGGAGCCAGGATGCGGACGGCGAGCTCCGGAGGGCAACCCGCCTCCGCGAGCTCGATCAGCGCGTGCAGGTCGTAGCGGTGGTCGCGGGCGACGCGCACGGCCAGCGGCGACGAGAAACCCGTCGCCACCAGCTGGGCTCGCCGCCACGCGACGAACTCGTCCACCTCTCGCGCTTGGCGCAGCTCGGTCCGCATCGCCCGGCTAGCGGAACCGCTTCGGGAACTGCTTGACGAGGCCGGCGGACAAGAGGTCCGACATGTGGAGGATGTGACGGTGGATCTGGTCGTACGCGGCGACGTCGGCCTTCCAGTCGCCGTTCAACCGCGCGACCGCCTCTTCGGTCGTGAGGGCCAGATGCATGTGCATCTCCGCCTTCATCGTCGCGAGCTTCCAGAAGCGCGGGTTGACGCTGTTCAGGACGGTGGCGATGCCGTCGGCATTCTGCTCCCACCGCGACTGCGCGTCGGCGAGCTTGGCCTGGTCACCGGCCTTGGCCGCAGCGACCAGGTCGGCGGCGATCAGGATGTGTTGCCGCAGCTCAGCGGTCAGCTTGTCGCCGGCAGCCTTGCCGTAGAACGGCTTGACGGCGTTGCCGATGTCGGTCTGATTCGAGAGCAGCCGGCCGACCGTGGCCTCTGTGTCGGGAGCGTCGGTGATCAGGCTGATGATCGCCAGCCGCGTCCAGACGATGTGGTCTTCCCAGAGCTGCCGCATGTCACGTCGGAGCACCAGCTCGTTTTGAGTGATCGCATGCGCCTCGTGGGGCGCGTTGCCGTGGGCATGCGCGTGGCCGCTCGACACTGCCAGTGCGGCGAGCGCGCTGAAGAACGCGACGAGCGCAGTCAGCGCGATCGGGATCGGGCGCGAGGTTCGGGTCGGGCTCATGTGAGTGTTCCTTTCGGTTGGTGGAGGGCGAGCGAGGCCTGCGGCCGCCGGAGCAGGCTCCACGCTGCGAGCACGCCGACGGCCTCGATCGCCTTCGTCGCAAGCGCGAGGCCCTCGACGGGCTCGGGGTTCGGATGGAAGACGGGCAGACCGGTGGTCACGGCGAGCAGGTAGCTCGCAAGCAACCCGAGGAGCGTGACCATTGCGCAGGCGAGCAGCCACTCGCTTTCCGCGTGGCGCGTGAGCCCGATGACGAGAGCGACGAGCAGGACGGTGGCGAGCACGAAGCCGACGCCCGCGCCCGTCCCCTCGTCGAAGTGGTCGGGCACGAGCGCACCGTGGATCCCGGCGCTGACGGCACACACGAGGATGACGACGTCCCCCCTGAGCTCGGCGAGCCTCACTTGACGATCACCTCGCCGTCCATGTCCCGCTTGTGCAGCGTGCAGACGTAGTGGTACGTCCCGGGTGTGTCGAAGGAGATCGACACGCTCTCCCCCCGCTCGACCTTGTGATCCTCCTGACCGTCGACCTGGACGGTGTGCGTGAAGTTGTCGGCGTTCGTCCACGTGACGGTGTCGCCGGCCTCGATCTCGATCGTCTTCGGATCGAAGCGATAGCTCTTCGCCATCTGCACCTCGGTCGTCGCCACAGGCTCGGTGCTCTCGGAGCTGCCGCAACCCGCCGCGAACAGGATCAGTGCGAGCAGGAGGAACCGCATCAGCTCGACGCCTCGAGTGCGGGCCGGCGAACCACCGAGTGGACGGCAGCCGCGAAGACGAGGACGAACGCTGCGAGGTCGAGGACCTCCGCGATCGTGTGGGCGAACAGGAAGACGGTCCAGTCGAGGTGGTACGTCATGTAGACCAGCTCTGCCAGGGCGAACAGCGAGAACGCGGCGCCGAGGACGCTCAGGTCGCGCTTGTAGGCCAGCCACGCAAATCCCGCTCCGAGCGCAAAAGCGGCGATGTGGACGACCAGGAAGAACCCGGTCGGGAACTCGTTGATCCAGTCTCCGTACGGCACAAAAGCCCTCCTCATTTCGGGTGTCTGAGGGCTTAGTGCGGCCGGAGGAGCCGTTCCTTACCTCCCCGCGCCGTCCGCCGCGATAAGTTCAATTCCGCCCAGTGCCCCACCGAACAGGAGAACCCACATGGCTCTGACTCAGACGCAGCTCGCCGACGCCATCGCCGAAAAGGCTGATCTCACGCGCGCGGACGCGAAGAAGGCCCTCACCGCCCTCGAGGAAGTCATCCTCGAGCAGATCGGCGAGGCGGAGAAGGTCAAGATCGGCGGCGTCGTCCAGCTGACCGTTCGCCTCAAGCCTGCCCGCCCTGCGCGGCCCGGCCGCAACCCCGCCACGGGCGAGGAGATCACGATCTCCGCGAAGCCCGAGTCCGTCGACGTGAAGGCGCGTGCGCTCACGAAGGCGAAGGGCGCGCTGCCCTCCGTGCAGAAGGCAAAGCGAGTCCTGGGTTAGCTGAAGCGCTTGTAGAGCCGGTCGATCATCTCGGGCATCGCTTCGAGCCGATCGGTGATCACACGAAGGCGGTACTCGCGGAAGTGCTCGGCGTCGACGCCGAGTGCACCCGCGAGCGCCTTCATCACGTCGTTCGAGGGGACGGGCCGGTTGCCGTGCACGAGGTGGTTGAGGTAGCCGGCCGACAATCCGGTCTTGTCCGCGAGGCCGCGGTACGTCGTGCCGGTTTCGTCCATCAGGCGCTCGATCGTCGCGCCGAACGGCTCGGTGGAAAACCGACGACGCCGGGCCACTAGGGCAGCGCTCCGAGCTCGGCCATCGGGACACGGCGCTCGTCGCCGGTCGCGCGGTCGCGCACGTCGACCGCACCGTCCTCGAGCGTCTTCTTGCCGACGGTGATGCGAATCGGACACCCGAGCAGGTCGGCGTCCGCGAACTTCTCCCCCGCGCGCTGCGCGCGGTCGTCGTAGAGCACCTCGCGCCCGTGGGCCTCGAGCGCTGAGGCCACGGCCTCGCCCTGCTCGTCCAGCCCCGGCAGCGTGACGATGTGCACGTCGTACGGTGCGATCGCCTTCGGCCAGATGATCCCGTGCTCGTCGTGGTGCTGCTCGACCGCGGCCGCCATCACGCGACCGGGACCGATGCCGTACGAGCCCATGACGATGGTCTGCTCCTTGCCGTTTTCGTCGAGGTAGGTCGCCTCGAGCCCCACCGAGTACTTGGTGCCCAACTTGAAGATGTGGCCAACCTCGATCGCCGTCTGAAAGCCGAGTCGCCCGCCGCAGTTCGGACACGCGTCGCCCTCCTGGGACTGTCGGATGTCCGCGAAGCGGGCCTCGAAGTCGCGCCCGTGCTCGACACCGCGGAGGTGCCATCCCGTCCGGTTTGCACCGGCGACGAACTGGCCTTCGCGGAGCGTCTCGTCGGCGACGACCTCCCCGCTCCAGCCGACCGGGCCGAGCGAGCCCGGGTCGGCGCCGAAGGCCGAGCGGATCTCGTCTTCCGTCGCGAGCCGGATGTCGCCGCCGAGCACGGACGCGAGCTTCGCCTCCTCGAGCCGGTCGTCGCCGCGCACGAGTGCGAGGACGACCGCGCCGTCGCGGACGACGGGCATCGCCTTCGACGTTGCCGCAGCATCGATGCCGAGGAACTCCGCAAGGCCCTCGATCGTGCCGACGCCCGGTGTCTCGACTTCGGCGGGAGCGGCGAGCGTCTCCGGAAACTCCGGCGCCCGCGGAATGCCGCGCGCGATCTCGAGGTCGGCGGCGTAGTCCCCCCGTTCGCACGTGACGAGCACGTTCTCGCCCGACCCCGCCGGTGCGAGGTAGTCGATCGACTCGTCGCCGCCCATCATCCCCGACTCCGCCTGCACGGCATACGTCTCGAGCCCGCAGCGCTCGAAGATCCGGTTGTACGCGTCGAAGTGCTTGCGAAAGCTGACGTCGAGACCCTCGTCGTCACGGTCGAACGAGTAGGCGTCCTTCATCACGAACTCGCGCACGCGGAGGAGCGCTCCGCGCGGACGCGGCTCGTCGCGCACCTTCGTCTGGACGTGGTAGAGGATCTGCGGCAACTGCTTGTACGACTGGAGCTCGCGCGCGTGGAACGCCATCGTCTCCTCGTGCGTCAGCGCGAGGACGAACGGGCGGCCGTTGCGGTCCTCGACCTTCCAGAGCTCGGGAATGTCGTAGCGCCCCGTCGCCTGCCAGAGCTCCGCAGGCGTGATGACCGGCATGAACATCTCCTGCCCGCCGATCGCGTTCATCTCCTCGCGGACGATCCGGACGATCTTCTCGTGAACCCGCCAACCGAGCGGGAGGAACGACCAGAAGCCGGCGCTCACCTGTCGGATGAACCCGCCGCGCACCAGCAGCTTGTGGCTCGCGGCCTCCGCGTCGGCGGGAGCGTCGCGCAGGGTCGGTAGGAAGAGTTGTGAGGCGCGCACGTTGCCTCGGCAGGCTAATCGAGCGGAATCAGCGACGCTTCGGCCATCGCGAGCGCTGCAGGCTTCGCCATCTTCAGCCGCTTCGGACGGTGCATGCCGCCCTCGATCCACCGGTCGATCTCGAAGAAGAGCTCGTCGACGAGGATGTCGGAGCTCACCTTCTTCAGCACGCGGCCGTGCGCGTAGAGGAAGCCGGTGTCGCGGCCGCCGGCGATCCCGAAGTCGGCGTCGCCCGCCTCCCCCGGTCCGTTCACGGCGCAGCCCATCACCGCGACCTCGAAGTGCTGCGGGTACTCCTTCAGGCGCTCCTCGACCTTCTCGGCGAGATTCCAGACGCCGACGTTGTCGCGCCCGCAGCTCGGGCACGCGATCATGATCGGACCGCGCTCGCGCAGGCCGAGCGCCTTGAGGATCTCCCAGGCGACCTCGATCTCCTTCACGGGGTCGGCGGTGAGGCTGACCCGCAAGGTGTCGCCGATCCCGTCCGCGAGCAGCGACCCGATCCCGATCGCGCTGCGGATCGAGCCCGAGAACGGCGTGCCTGCTTCCGTGACGCCGAGGTGCAGCGGATACGGCACCTTCGCGGAGAGCATCCGGTACGCGCGGATCATCGTCGGCACGTGCGTCGACTTGACCGAGATCTTGAAGTCGAAGTAGTCGAGCTTCTCGAGCAGCTCGACCTCCTCGAGCGCCGCGGCGACGAGCGCTTCCGCCTGGTCGGTCTGCGCCAGCTCCTGCAGGTGCTTCGGGAGCGAGCCGGAGTTCGCGCCGATCCGCATCGGGATGCCCGCCGCCTTCGCGGCGGTCACGACCTCGGCGACTCGCTCGGGGCCGCCGATGTTGCCGGGGTTGATCCGGACGGCCGCGACCCCTGCATCGATCGCCTTCAGTGCGAGGCTCGCGTTGAAATGGATGTCAGCGATCACCGGCAGCGGGCTCAGCCGGACGATCATCCGAAGCGCCTCGGCATCCTCCGTCTTCGGCACGGCGCAGCGGACGACCTCGCAACCCGCGTCGGCGAGCGCCGCGATCTGCGCGATCGTCGCCTGGACGTCGCGCGTCGGCGTGAGCGTCATCGACTGCAGCACGACGGGAGCCCCGCCGCCGATGGCCACCTGGCCCACGCGGATGCCTCGCTCGCTGGCCATGGACCGAAGGGTAGCTGCGGCCCCGCTCTACCCTGACACTTTGAAGCGCGAGTCCACGAGCGGCGCGCCGTACGCGTCGCCCTGCCGCGGCTCGACCGTCCAGCGGTACGTGCCGCGGCTGAACTCGAACCGCGGCGGCAGCACGAACCGCGCCTGCTTGGGGCGACCCTCGAGCACGACGTCGCCGTCGCGGTAGAAGCGGACCCGATAGTGGTCGGCGCCGGCGACGGGCGCCCAGGCGAAGATCCGGGACGGCACGAACGTGCCCTCGGCCGTGCTCTTGGTGGTGGGAGCCGGACGACGCGTGGGAGTCGTCGGCGTGGGCGCAGGCGTCAGGCGTGGGCGTGGCCGTCACGCTCGGCGGGGCGACCGTCGTCGTCACCCTGTCGTGGCCGCAACGGAGGGGGCAGCCGTCGGCGGCTCGGCCGCGAACGACGGGCGGTCGTTCGCTCGCTTGAACACGTCGGTGCTCCCCGACCACGATCCCCGCCACAGCGGCGGCGACGAACGCGAGCGCGATACCCGCCCCGCGCAGCGACCGACGCGGAGCGACGAGCGGTTCCGTCGCGACCGGCGGCGCGGCGCAGGCGCAGGCGGCGCAGGCTCCACGGCGCAGGCTGCGCGGCGCCGGGATGAACATCTGCCACGGCTCCTCGGGGAGTGCGGCGCGTGCGGTCGCGGCCAGCTCGGGATCGACGCTGACCAGCTCGGGTGAGATCGGTTCGCCCAATGCCGGCGGCTAGCCGGGCGGACTGCCGCCCAGATCGTTCGACAGGCCGATGAAGAACAGCATCAGGACGAGCGCGATGCCGATCACGGAGACACGCTCGTAGACCTCGCGTCCAACGGCGCGGCCGCGGAGGCCCTCGACGATCGAGAAGGCGATGTGCCCGCCGTCGAGCGGAAGCAGCGGAAGCAGGTTCAGCAGAGCGAGCGACAGGCTGATGAACGCGAGCAGCTGCAGGTAGACGCGGAAGTCCGTGTCGACCGCCTGGCTCGACACGCGGGTGATCCCGACCGGGCTCGAGATGTCTCGCCGTCCTTCCTGCGTGACCAGGCGCGAGAACCCGTGGCCGATCGCCTTCGTCACTTCCCACGTCCTGCCGAACGAAAGTGCGATCGCCTCGCCGGGCGAGTAGCGCTCCCACCGCGCTCCCGGCCGGAAGCCGACCGCCCAGTTCTGGCCGAAGTAGTGCGTCGGCGTGACGTGGATCACCCGCGTGCGGCCGCCGCGATCGACGACGAGCGTCACGGGGTCGCTTCCGCCTGCTGCACCGCGTCGTAGACCTCGTTGAACTCGCCGACGCGCTGCCCGTCGACGCCGACGATGCGGTCGCCTGCGCGAAGGCCCGCGAGGTCCGCCGGGCTGCCGGGCTGCACCTCGCTCACGTTGAGCGTGGCGACGCGGACGC
>CAWFVN010000009.1:0-119153 GCA_963819225.1 uncultured Actinomycetes bacterium
CGTCGCCGTCCTTCGAGGATCACGATCTGTCGCGGAAGCGCTGGAAAGAACGCGTTGGAGAGGTAGGCAGGCGGTGCACTGGCGCGGTGCCCTGGAGCCTGCTGTGACAATGGCCTCCATTGCTTCCGGATTGGAGAAACGAAGCGGGGTCATGACTGAAGGAGACGAGACGCCTCTCGCACGTGCGGTAGCCACCGCGGCAGGCTTGCTGGAAGGGGAGTTCGCCCGAGAGGTCGTCAAGCCCGAGGAACGGATGCGCCGTGCCGTGATCGCAGCGCTTGACGACAAGCCCGATCTCGAGCACAAGAGTGAAGTGCAAGTCTACAATGCCCGACTGGCCGAACGTCGGCTTGAGCAAACTGGGTGGCTTCGACCTCGCGCTGCGACAGGGTGGTGCCGATAAGTGGCAAGAGGTTGCCGAGCTCAAGTGGTGTACCGCAAACTACGACAAGCTCGGGGAGGTCTTCTGGGATGCGTTCAAACTTGCGCACGCCGTTGCGGCGCACGAGCTCAGCGGATTCCTGATCACGGGAGCGCCTGAAGCACTTTGGGAGAAGGGAACTGCTGGCGCGCAGCTCTTCGAAGATGCTAGATGCATGACACACGCGACCTGCTGTTCCGGTATCGCAAGCTCGGTGGGCCTGGCTCCTCAAGGGAAGTGCAAAGTCACGTCCGACGCGGCTTCCAGCGCGGATTGCGACGAATCGCATTGCAGAGGCGAGGGTTACGCTCACCGCTGGCAACTGGCTGATCCGCGTCGCAGGCGTCCATCCCGAGGGAGAGTGGTACGACCTCTACGAGGGCTGGCCAATAACAGAGTGGCCCGTACCTGACGCGGCGCCAGGAATGGTCGGCGGACGCCGGCGCGCACCTCAACTTTCGCGCGGCACCGATTGCTGACCGTGACCTTCAAGCCCTTCACGTTCCCGGCCCGTGCGCCGACTGGTTCGAGATCGCCTCCTTCGCCGAGAGTTTTGACGGATACAGCGAGTTCGGCAGCGTCGAAGAGCTGGGAACTGTCGCGAACACCGCGCGGGACCTCTTTCATCAGACCGCCGTGCTCCCGGATCTCCCCCTAAGCGCGCTCCGGGGGTGCCTCTTCTTCGAAAGCCGGCGCTTCCACCACTTACGGTCATGCGCCCGGCGTTGATGACGAGCCGTACATTCGAGCCCTCGTCGAGCGATCCAGGAAACTCTCTCGCGGACACGCCTGACGCCGAGACACAGTCAGGATCGCAAGGGAAACGACGTCAGGCTCAGCAGCGAAGGCTGCGGCAGAGATCGCGTATGACGACACGCTGAGCATCGCCGAGAGGCGGCGGCGAATCCTTCGGATCCACGAAGAGCAGGCGAAGATTCGGGTGCAGAGCACCTTCCAGGAATCCTGGGGTATCTCGAGATGCTCGCTCGCATCGAAGAGGCCCAACTCGGAGGCGGATCGTCTGAGAACGCGGACCCGAGCTGATGCGTCAGCGGAGGGTGTGTTAAGACTTGGCCAAGCTCGGGCGGAGGCTCTCGATCCGCTCCCGGATCGCGCGCCGCGCCTCGTCGAACACGACGGGGTCGCGGAAGAGCTGGAACTGCGCGTTCGAGGCCTGGGCGAACGCGTCCAGCTGGAACGCGAGGTCGCGCGCGCTGATCGAGTCGTCGATCTCGCGGGCCTCCTGCGCCTGCTCGACCGCGTGCTCGAGGTAGGAGAGCCAGTCCCCGCCGCACGGCGCTCCGACAACTTCTTCGCCGACGCCGGCCAGTCAGAGCGCGACTATCTTCCCAAGCCGCAGCCGCCCAAGCGGACCTCCCGCCGTGCGTTCAGGTCGCTCAGCCGCACCGCCCTCACGGATGCACTACCGTCATGGCGCGAGAGGGACGATGGGGCCTCGCACCCGGAACAGGAGGACTGACCGCGCGGCGCATGCCCGCGATCACCCTCTTGGGTCGCCGTGGCGACGCCGGATGTGTCAGTGGCCAGTGATCCCGCCGGAGCGCTTGCAGGTCACACCTCCCCGGCCCAGCTTGACGCTTACACCAATGACCCAAGTGCGTCATGCGACGCGATGGCGGGCGTCGGTAAGATTGTGGTGCATCCAGAACCGGGGCGAGCGCTCCGTACCAACCGGCCCGACCTCGCGGCGCGGTGGTCAAAAGATGTGCCCGGCATCGGCCGGGAAACCGCGAAGGAAGAAGTGACGATGAGTGAGAAGACGCTTCGGCGCGTGCCGGGTTCTTGCGGCAGGGTGATGTGTTGCTGGTTCGGGTCGAGGAGATCCCGGGCGAGAGTCCTCGTGGTGTCGGAAGAGACGGCCGACCGGCATGTGCTTGCGGAGGGGGAGGCGACCGGGCACGCGCATGTCGTGGCGGGAAGGTCGCGGCTGGTGGAGTGGCGGCGCCGGCGCCGGTATGCGGCGCCTGCTGACGCGGCGCTTCCTCGTCGTCGAGCAGCCCGCGCTGCTGTCGCATGAGGAGCATCTGCCGATCGCCTGGACCGGGTGTGTACGAGGTGCGCCGCCAGCGCGAGTACCGGCCGCGACCGCTCGGTCTGGGTGGCCGACTGATGGCGGCCAGGCCGACGCTGCGCGAGCGGTTGGAGCGAGTGCGGCTCGCACGGCCGCAGGCTGCGGCGCGAGCGCGGTCGAGGAGGCGCTCTGGCAGCACCTGTCTGCGGTCGGCGCCGAGACGGACAACTTCGAGTGGGCGTCCGATCTCGAGGACGGGTTCGAGCGCGTGCGCGAGCGAGCTGCAGCGCGACCACCTCGTCTGGGCACCGTCGCAGTCCCCGCAGTCCTGGGGGCGGTTCTCGTTGTGGACGCCCGGACGCGGACGTCTCCTATCCGGATCGGCGCCTGGAGCGTCGCGAGGACCCGTTCGTCGCCCCGGCGGTGCGGGTCGCGCGGGCCTCGCTCGGGCGCCGCTGGCGGGTGCACCGCACGAGCCGCACCTATCGCCGCTGGCGGCAGAGCTACGGGCAGGTGCCCGACCCGGTCAGCGTCTACCGGCTCGCGCTCGCCGCCGCCGACGAGCAGGCGATCGTGCGCGCCGGCAGGCCGCACGCGCGAGCAGTTCCCCGAGCAGCCCGACGACGGGCAGCGACTGGTCGGCCAAGATGAGGGCGGAGTCACCAGTGGAAGCAGGAGCTGCGCACGTTCGAGTCGGCCCGCTACCGCGCCCCCGTGCTCGAACCGCTCGCCCGCGCCTGGATCGACGGGCTCTTCTGCTTCTGGGTCACCGAGTCACCGAGGTGGCGGCAGCGCCACTGCATACTCGTCCCCCGCCCCGCCCTCCACGCCGCCGACGGTCGCCTCCACCGCCCCGACGGGCCGGCCGTCGAGTGGCCGAAGCGGCCTCTCCTACTGGTTCTGGGAAGGACTCCACATCCCACGCCGCATCGCCGCCAAGAACAGCGAACGCGCCCGCCTGCAAGTGCTCGTCCGCACCCCGAACCTCGAACGCCGACGGCTACTGCTCGACCGGATCGGCTACGAACGCTTCCTCGACATCACCGACGCCGAGCTCGTCCAGCAGGACGACTACGGCAAGCTCTGGCGAACCACGCTCTCCGTCGACGGCGAGCAACTCAGCGTCGTCGAGGTCGTCAACTCGACACCCGAGCCGGACGGCAGCCACCGCCGCTACTTCCTGCGCGTCCCACCCGACACGCGCACGGCGCGAGCAGGCCGTCGCCTGGACGTTCGGCTTCGACGACGCCACCTCGTACGCGGTCGCAGCCGAATCCTGAAATCGGCCTGTACACGGATTCTCGACGGGACATGCCGCATTCCCGAGCGTAATGCGCTGCGTGCGGCGCTGCCGGCGGGAGTGAGGGTCGGCACCGTCGACAAGTTCCAGGGCCAGGAGGCGCCGGTCGTCTTCTACTCGACGACGAGCTCGAGCGGCGAGGAGGTTCCGCGCGGCCTCGAGTTCCTGTTCTCGCGCAACCGGCTGAACGTCGCGATCTCGCGCGCGCAGTGCCTCGCAGTGCTCGTCGGCGAGCCCGCGGCTGCTCGACGCGCGCACACGGTCGGTCGACCAGATGCGTCTGGTGAACGCGCTCTGCCGGCTGGTCGAGGTCGCCGAGCATGACGACGGAGGGAGCGCGGACACGCCTCTTGCGGCCATTACATCACTCTAGTAAAGTGATGTAACATGGCCCGCATGAAGCGGCTCCAGATCTCGATCGAGCCCGAGCTCGACGCCGCGCTGGGTCGCGCCGCGCGAGCGCAGGGCGTCTCGAAGGCCGCGCTCGTGCGGCGATTCGTCGCCGAGGAGCTGAAGCCCCTCCCGAAGCTGGAGGACGACCCGCTTTGGGGCTTCGTCGGTGCCGTCGAGGGCGCGCCGCGCGACTCGACGCAGCGTCGACGACGTCGTCTACGGCCCGAAGCGCACGAGCGTGATCTTCGTCGACACGTCGGCGTGGGTCGCGCTGGCCGCGCGGAGGGACGAACACCACGACGACGCGCTCGCGCTCCTGCGCAGGCTCGACGACGAGACGCTCGTGACGTCGAACCACGTCGTCGGCGAGACCTGGACGTTCCTCAACCGCCGCTACGGCCACGCGGCCGCGGTGTCGTTCCTCGACCGCGCCGAGTCGTCCGAGCGCGTCGAGGTCGTGTTCGTCGAGCACGAGCTCGAGGTGGATGCGCTCGCGTGGCTACGGCGGCGCGACGACCGCGAATACTCGTTCGTCGACGCGACGAGCTTCGCGGTGATGCGGACCTGGGGAATCGCCCGCGCGCTCGCGTTCGACGGCGACTTCGCAGCCGCGGGATTCACGGAGGCAAGACCCTAAGGGCTTCGGGTTACTCGTACTGCAGCGCTTCGAGCACGCGCAGCCGCGCTGCGCGCCGGGCCGGGAGGATCGCGGCGAGCAGTCCCGCAAAGATCGACACGACCACGAACACGATCAGCGACACGGCGGGGAGCGCGAACTGGAGGTCGTACTGCGACAGCGCCCGGGTCACGAGCAGCGCGAGGAAGATGCCGAGGGGCAGCCCGAGCGCGGCGCCGATCAGCGCTGTGATCACGCTCTCGTGTCGGATCATCCGGCGCACCTGGCGCCGCGTCATCCCGACCGCACGCAGCATCCCGATCTCACGGGTACGTTCGAAGACCGAGAGCACGAGCGTGTTCACCATGCCGAACAGGCTGATGATCACCGAGAGCGCGAGCAGGACGTAGAGCAGCAGCAGGAACTGGCCGATCTCGCGATCCTCCTTGTCGATCCACTCCTGCCGCGTCTGGATGCGCGTGTCGGGGAAGCCCTCGACGGCCTGCTCGACGTCGGCCTTCGCCGCTGCCGGGTCGCCCGGCACGTTGATGAGCGTGAACCGGTTGCGCGGTCGGTCGTAGAGGTTGTCGAACGCCTCTTGCGAGACGCTCGCGCTGCCGAGCAGCGGATAGAACGGGCTGCCGTCGTAGATGCCGCGCACGACGAACTCCTTCGTCTTGTTGTCCGTCGAGAGCACAATGACGGTGTCGCCGACGGCGAGGTCGTTGTCTTCGGCGACGTTGTCCGGAAGCACGGCGCCGTCGTCGCCGAGGCTCGTGAGCAGCTCGTCCGAGCCCTGCTCCCAGCGGAAGTCGTAGACGTCGTCGATCGTGCTCGTCGAGCCCGGTCAGGTTGCCCGCGTTGCCGTCGATCTCGGCGATGTCCTGGCGAACGTTGCTGATCGTCTCGACCCCGCGCACGTCCTCGACGGCGTCACCGACCGCGGCGGGGAACTCCGAGTAGCCGTCCTGCGACGTGATGATCAGGTCAGCCTGGATCTGGCGCTCGATCGCGTCGCTGTTCGAGACACGCAGGCCCTGCGCGAGCACCGCGACGAAGGTGACGAGCGCGATCCCGATCATCAGCGCGGCCGCAGTCGCAGCCGTGCGTCCGGGGTTGCGCTGCGCGTTGCCGTCCGCGAGCGTTCCGGCGACGCCGCCGATCCGGCGCGCGGGGATGCCGACGACCTTCGCGAGCGGGACGACGAGCCGTGACGAGAGCATCGCGACGCCGATGAAGAGCGACAGCACGCCGATGCCGAGCAGCGCGAAGCGGTTGCCCGTAGCGATGTCGTCGGCGAGCGTGCCGTACGAGAGCGCGATCACCGCGACCGCCACGATCACGCCGGCGATGTAGGGCGTGAAGCGGGCCAGCCTGCTGCGCGGCAGCGTCGCGCCCTCGCGCACGGCGGCGATCGGCGGCACGCGGGTGGCGCGCACGGCCGGGAAGAGCCCGGCGAACACCGTCACGAGCGTGCCGACGAGCAAGGGACACGACCACCGTGCGAGTGGCGAAGACGGTCGTCGTCTTCGGCAAGTCGAGGTTGAGGGCGACGAAGAGCTCGCTCAGGCCGACGGCGAGCCCGAGGCCGGCGAAGAGCCCGATGACCGAAGCGAGGAGGCCGATCACGAACGCCTCCACGATCACGGTCGTGAGCACCTGCCGGCGCGACGCGCCGATCGTCCGCAGCGTCGCGAACTCGCGAGTGCGCTGCGCGACCGTGATCGAGAGGGTGTTGAAGATGACGAACGCGCCGACGAAGAGCGCGATACCCGCGAACGAGAGCAGGAAGTAGCGAATGATCTTGGTGAAGGTCGCGATCTCGCCCGACTCCTCGTCCGCCTGCTCGACTCCGGTGCGCACGGTGACGTCGGAGCCGAGCTCGGTCTGGATCCTCCGCGTCAGCTCTTCGGGCGTGACGCCGTCCTCGGCGGCGACCTGGACCGAGTCGAGCTGTCCTTCCTTGTCCAGCAGCTTCTGGGCTGTCGGCACGTCGAGGATCGCGAACGTGGCGCCGCCGATCGAGCTCAGGTCGCCGTACTTGGCGATCCCGACGATCTGGAACTGCTCGGCAGGGCCTACTGCGGCGACGCCGATCTGGTCGCCGATCTGCAGGTTCTCGTTCTCGGCCACACCCTCGTCGATCACGACCTCACCGTCGCCGGACGGCCAGCGCCCCTCGACGAGATTGAGCGGGTTGAAGCGGTCGTACTCGGAATCGGTCTCGATTCCGAAGGCGAAGGCCGGTGCGCCGCCGGTCCCGATCGCCTCCCCGTCGGGCCTCAGCAGCTTGGTCTGAAAGTCCAGCAGCGAGCCGGCGGCGACCTCGACGCCGTCGACGGATCGGACGCGGTCGAGCGTCTCCTCCGGGATCGGCGGCGCCTGGGCGCTCTCGCCCTCGAAGCTGATGCCGGCTTCCTTCCCGGTGACGACGGCATCCGTGCCGGCGTACGACTCGACGAAGATCGTGTCGAACGCCTTGTCGATCGTGTCCGTGAGAACGTAGGCGCCGCTCATCATCGCGACGCCGAGGACGATCGCGAGCGCGGTGAGGATGGCGCGGAGCTTCCGCCCCGCCATGCCGCGGAGGGCGACCTTGATCACGTGCGGGTGATCTCTTCGAGCGCCGTCGAGCACCTCGTGCTCGTCGGCCCGCGGGAGCTCCTTGACGATCTCGCCGTCGGCGAGGAAGAGGATGCGGTCGGCGGTGGCGGCCGCACGCGAATCGTGCGTGACCATGACGAGCGTTTGGCCGTAGTCCTGCACCGACGAGCGCAGCAACTCGAGGATCTCGAGGCCGGTCTTCGAGTCGAGGTTGCCGGTCGGCTCGTCCGCGAAGACGACGGTCGGCCTGCTCACGAGCGCGCGGGCGATCGCGACGCGCTGCTGCTGACCGCCGGAGAGCTCGGCAGGGCGGTGCGAGCGCCGGTCCTTCAACCCGACCTTGTCGAGCAGGTCCTCGAAGAAGTCCTCGTCCGGCTGCGTACCGGAGAGCGCGAGCGGGAGGGTGATGTTCTCCTCGGCGGTCAGCATCGGCAGCAGGTTGAAGAACTGGAAGACGAAGCCGATGTGGTTGCGCCGAAGCAACGTGACCTCTGTGTCGCTGAGTTGGCCGAGGCGCGTGCCGGCGATCGTGACGTACCCGCTGCTCGGGCGGTCGAGCGCGGCGAGCAGGTGCATGAGCGTGGACTTGCCCGAGCCGGACGGCCCCATGACGGCCGTGAGCTTGCCCGCGTTCGACGTCGAGCGTCACGCCGCGGAGCGCGTGGACGGCGGTTTCGCCCTCTCCGTAGACACGGGAGAGGTCGTTTGCGGAGACGACGACGCGGTTGTCGGCCCGTGCGGTGGGATCGGAGGCTGTCGTGGAGACCTCTGACATCGCGGCTCGGAGGCTAGCGAGGCTCGTCGCTCGTGCCTAGGGTGGGCAGAGCTACTGTCGCTCGACGGAAGTGGCCGCCTCGTCGAGGGCCTGGTCTTCGTCGAGTAGGCGCCCCGCTTCTCGGCCGGCGTCGAGGAGAGGGCCGGCGACGGTCGAGAGGTGGCGTTCGAGCCAGCCGGCCTCGAAGGCCTGCCGCGGTGCGCCGACCCGCTCGCGCAGGGACTCGGCTGCGCCTTCGAGCCGACCGGCGCCGCCGGCGGCACCGTCGACCGCGGCGAGTGTCGCCGCGAGCTCGAGCGCGAGCGCGATCAGTTCCTTGTCACCGACCTGCCGCACCGCCTGAATCGTCTCGCGGACGAGCGCGCGAGCTCGCTCGTGCTCGCCCTGCTCGAGCGCGACGGTGGCGAGGTTCTCGAGGTCCGCCGCGACGCCCCAGTCGTTCCCGTGCTCACGGTCGAGCGCGAGGCATTCGGCGAAGTGCAGCTCGGCCGTCGCGAGGTCGCCGTGCTCGAACGCGACGAGCCCGAGGTTCGACAGGGCGCTCGAGATCCGCGCCTCGTCACCAAGCCTGCGGCGTACGGCGATGCTCTCCTCGAGGAGAGAACGCGCTCGGACGAGGTCGCCGCGCCTCCATTCGATCACGCCGAGGCTGTTCAGCGCACGGGCCATGCGCACTTCGTCGCCCCGCTCGCGGAAGACGCCGAGGCTTCGCTCCACGAGCTCTGCTGCGGCCCCGGACTCGCCGCGGACGTCGCGGAGGACGCCGAGCGCGTACACCGACGGGGCGCGGAGCTGCTCGGGCGCGTGCCGCGTCGCGTCGAGGAGCTCGTTCAGCCGGCGACAGCCCTCGAGGGCGTGGCCGTGCGCGTACCAGAACCAGCCGAGCGCTCCGCCGAGCCGCAGCGCCGTCTCCGCGTCGCCGTTCTCGAGCGACGCGTCGAGCGCCGCCCGCACGTTGTCGTGCTCTGTCTCGAGGCGCGCGAGCCAGAGGAGCTGGTCGCTGCCGCGGAGCGCCTCGTCGGCCTCCTCCGCAAAGCGCGCGAACTCGAGCGCGTGGCGGCGGAGAACGTCGCTCTCCTCGCCGGCCTCCGCGAGCTGCTCGCGGGCGTAGTCGCGGATGGTGGCGAGCATCGTGAACCGGGGTTCGCCGCGCGGGTCGTCCATCTCCTGGAGCAGGCTGCGGTCGACGAGCGACGCGAGCCCTTCGAGCGCATCGAGCCCGAGGTCGGCGGCCGGCGTGCAGACGCTCTCCGCGGCGTCCAGTGTGCACCCGCCCGCGAAGACGGACAGTCGAGCGTGCAGCCGCCGCTCACCCTCCGAGAGGAGGTCGTAGCTCCACGCGATCGTGTTGCGGAGCGTGCTCTGCCGTTGCGGGAGCGGCGCACCGGGCCGCGCCGCCAGGTCGAACCCGCGCTCCAACCGCTCGAGGAGCGCCTGCGGCGGAAGCACTTTGCTCCAGGCGGCCGCGAGCTCGATCGCGAGCGGGAGCCCGTCGAGCCGCATGCAGATCTCTGCGATCGCACGAACATTCGCGTTCGTCACCTCGAAGTCGGGCCGGACGGAACGCGCACGCTCGACGAACAACCTCGCCGAGTCCGACTCCAGGAGCGCCTCCGGTGTCGTCGCCCGGTCGGGAAGCCGCAGCGGCGGGACGGGATACTGGCGCTCGCCCGGGACATGGAGCGGCTCGCGGCTCGTGACGAGGAGCGTCAGGCGCGGGCAGGCCGTCACGAGCTCGAGGATCGAGCCGGAGGCGGCCGAGACGTGCTCGAAGTTGTCCAGCAGGAGCAGGGTCTTTCGTGCGCCGAGCTCCGCCTTCAACGTCTCCGCGAGCGGCACCGGTGGTGCCTCTTCCACGTCGACCGTGCGCGCGATCTCGGGCAGGACGAGGTCGGCGTCGGTGACCATCGCGAGCTCGACCGCGAACGTGCCGTCGTCGAACTCGTCGACGAGGTCCGCTGCGACCTGCATCGCAAGGCGTGTCTTGCCCGTGCCGCCGGGGCCGGTGAGGGTCACGAGCCGCACGTCCTCGTCGCGCACGAGCCGGCGGACCGCGTCGAGCTCCTCGTCCCGGCCGATGAGCGGCGTCGGCTGCGCCGGCAGGTTCGTGCGTCTGCCCTCGAGCGTCCGCAGGCGGGGGAACTCCGTCGGAAGGCCGGGGACGCAGAGCTGGTGCAGGCGCTGCGGCCGGCTCAAGTCCTTGAGCCTGTGCTCGCCGAGGTCGCGGAAGGTCAGGCCGTCCGCAAGCTCGGGAACGAGCTCTCGCGTCGTCTCCGAGACGAGCACCTGGCCGCCGTGCGCAGCGGCCGCGACGCGTGCGGCGCGATGGAGGTCGATTCCGACATAGCCCTCGGCGGTCGGGGTCGGCGCGCCCGTGTGCACTCCGATCCGAACGCGCAGCTCCGCTCCGTGCGGCCACCGGTGCGCGGCCAGCGACCGCTGTGCTGCGGCTGCCGCCGCGACGGCGTCCGGTGCGTGGCGGAAGACGACGAAGAACGCGTCGCCCTCGGTCCCGAACTCGAGGCCGCCGTTCCCGTTGAACGCCTCCCGGAGCAGCCGGTGATGATCCGCCAAGAGCGCGGGCCAACCGTCTCCGAGCCGCTCCGCGAGGGCGGTGGAGCCCTCGATGTCCGTGAAGAGGAGGGTAACCGTGCCCGTCGGCAGGTCCACGGCCGAAGGCTACTGCGCCCGCAGATCGTCCTTCTCCGCTACGAAACGCGGAACCTGAGCGTCGTCCGCGCCCGCGAGCCGCCCTGGCTGGCGACAAGCGCCACAGAAAGGCCCTTGCCACGCGCCGCTGCAGGGACGGTGAACGAGCACCTGGCGGCGGAGCCGTCCCAGACGAGGCGGACGTTCCGGTAGCGCTTGGCGCCCACGAACACGCGGCAATGGAGGGACGGGCCGCCGCCCGTGAAGAGGACGCGTCCGGTGAGCTCGAACGGGGCGCCGGCCCGAGGGGGATCGGGCGACCCGGCGACGTTGTCGATCCGGACGTCCAAGGGCGCTGCAGTGGCCGCGGAGGTCGCCAGCGAAGCAGTCAGCAGCCCTGCGGCCAAGGTACGAAGGCGACTCGTCTCCACACTAGGTAGGTACCCGCCAAGCGGCGTGTGAGCCGGACAGTTTGGCGGACGCCGCGGTCAGCCGCGCGGCGGCGCCGTCGACTCCCGCACGATCAGCTTCGTCGCGAGCTCGACGCGCATCGCTTCGATCGGCTGACCCTCGATCAGGCGCGTGAGCAGGCTGACCGCCATTCGCCCCATCTCGGCGAGCGGCTGACGCACCGTCGTCAGCGCCGGCGTGACGATCTGCGTCTTCTCGACGTCGTCGAAGCCGACGATCGAGAGGTCGCGCGGGATCTCGAGCCCGCGTTCCTCCGCGGCTCGCATCGCACCCACCGCCATCTCGTCGTTGAAGGCGAAGATCGCGGTCGGCGGCTTCCGGAGGCTCAGCAGCTCCGACGCCCCCGCGTAGCCGCTCTCGTTCGTGAAGTTGCCCTTGGCGATCAGCTCTGGATCGGCTGACAGGCCGGCGGCGGCGAGCGACACCTGGTAGCCGGCGAGGCGGTCCACGGTCGCGACCCAGCCGTGCGCGCCCATGATCGCTCCGATCCGGCGGTGTCCGAGTGAGAGCAGATGCTCGGTCGCTGCCTTCGCGCCGGCCAGGTGGGCGGCCGAGACGACCGGCGTCCGCTCGTCGACGGGCTGGCGCGGATCGAGGACGACGAACGGATAGCCCTGTCGTTCGAGCGCCGTGAGCGCATCGGTCGACTCTCTGGTCAGCATCAGCAGGGCACCGTCCGTCGTCCCCTGGAGGAGCCTGTCGAGGAGCGTGACCTCGCGCTCGCGCTCGTGCATCGTGGGGCAGAGGACGGCTCGCATGTCGTGCTCGTAGAGCGCCTCCGAGGCGCCCCAGAGAATCCGGCTGAAGTACTCGAGGTGGACCATCGGGAGGGTGACGCCGATCAGGCCGGTGCGCCCTCCGGAGAGCGCGCGCGCGCTTCGGTTCATGCTGAACCCCTGCTCGCGGACGACCCGGAGCACGGACTCGCGGGTGCTCGGCGAGACGTCCGGCCGGCCGTTCAGGACGCGGGAGACGGTCGCGATCGAGACGCCCGCGGCGTCGGCGATATCGCGGATCGTCGGAGGCCCGTTCTGGCCCTCGGTTCCGCCGTTTCCGCCATTCCCGTCCCGGTAACGGTTCCGCATAGAGCCATACCTTACGCGCTCGACCGGTCGGAGGTCAATAGCAAATATGGCTTTCCACCACCTTGACTTTCCGGAAACGACTGGTGTACCGTTACCGGGAAAGTTCCAGAGCACGCACCCCGTGGACCCTCCGCTCGCACTCCCCGCGAGCGCGGAAGAAAGGAATGGGAAATGCTCCTTCCAGCGCGCTTTCGGGCGCCGGCACTGGCGAGCCTCGTCGTGGGGGCCGCGCTCGTCGGCACCCTCGCCGCGAGCTCGGCCGCGCGGACGGACGCGATGGCATCGTCCATCAGCCGCATCTGCCGCCGCTCACCGCTGCCTCGTCGCGACAGGCTCGGGCGACCCGGCGTTCGTCCGCAACTTCAACCCCTACGTCCAGGGCCTCCCGTCGTCGAGCTTCGTGCGCGGCGGCATGTACGAGCCGCTCGTGATCACGACCCCCGCCGGCGGCGGGCGCGAGTACAAGTGGCTCGCGCAGAGCTACACGTGGAGCAAGGACGCCCGGACGATCACGCTGAACATCCGGCGGAACGTCCGCTGGTCCGACGGCAAGCCGCTCACCGCGGCCGACGTCGTCTACAGCCTGACCGCCGGGAAGCAGAGCCCGACGATGGACATCCTCGGCATGTTCCGCAAGGACACGAACGTCGCCTCGGTGAGCCAGAAGGGGAGCCACGGCGTCGTGATCAGGCTCAAGACGAAGGACTCGCAGTTCGTCTCGGTCAACCTGAACGCGATCTTCGTCGTCCCGAAGCACATCTTCTCGAAGGTGGCTGACATCGACAAGTTCGTGAACTCGAACCCGGTCGGTTCAGGCCCGTTCGTTCGCGTCTCGCGGTTCAACGCCCAGGACTACGTCCTCGAGCGCAACGCGCGCTACTGGCAGAAGGGCAAGCCGAAGTTCAACTGCGTCGAGTACATCCAGGCGACGTCGAACGACGCCGCGCTGCTCCAGATCGTGAGCGGCAAGGCCGACTGGACGCACAACTTCGTCCCGAACGTCGAGAAGGCGTACATCGCGAAGAGCCCGCTCTACTACCACGCGTTCTACGACACGACCGCGTACCCGATCTCGTTGATGTTCGACACGGGCAAGTACCCGTACAGCCTCATCGCGTTCCGCAAGGCGGTCAGCATGGCGATCGACCGCCAGAAGGTGTCGAAGCTCGGCGAGTACGGCTACGCGCCGCCGACCGACGCGATCGGCCTCTCGCAGCTGTTCCCCAGCTGGGTGACCAACAAGAAGGTCAAGGCCGACGCGAAGGCGCTCGCTGCCTACAACCCGACCGCCGCGAAGCGAATGCTGACGTCGAACGGCTTCAAGTACAGCGGCAACGACCTGGTCGACCCGAGGGGCGACAAGGTCAGCTTCACGATCCACGTCATCTCGGGCTGGTCTGACTGGGTCGCCTCGCTCCAGATCATCACGAAGAACCTCCAGGACATCGGCATCGACGCACGCGTCAAGCTCGAGCCGGGCTGGGGCGAGTGGTTCCCGAACGCGACGAGCACGAAGTTCGTCACGCTCCTGTGGCAGACCGCCGCGACGGGCTCGCCGTACGGCTTCTTCTTCAACAACATGCACAGGAACACGTACGTCCCGTCGGGCGAGGACGCCGTCAACACGGGGAACTTCGCGCACTTCCAGGACACGAGCGCCACGCGGCTTCTCGACTCGTGGAAGGCGAACCTCAAGGTGGCGGGCCAGAAGAAGATCGCGACGCAGCTGCAGTCGCTCTGGCTGCAGAAGCTGCCCGTGATCCCGCTGTTCATCGGGCCGCAGTGGTCGACCTACAGCACGAAGTACTTCCACTGCTTCCCGACGCCCCAGAACCACTACGTGCGACCGATCTACAACACCTACCCCGAGAACTCGGTGCTGCTCACGACGATCTGTCGGGGCGGCAAGAAGATGAGGACCGGGCTCCGTTAACCCTCCCCCAGCCGGCGGGCGCCCTGGCCCACGGGGCGCCCGCCGGGCAATACTCGGGAACGCGTGTGAGATTTCTCCTTCGTCGCCTCGGCTTCTACGCGATTGCCCTCTGGGGAGCGATCACGCTGAACTACCTGCTGCCGCGGCTGATGCCCGGCGAGCCGATCGACGGGATGCTCGCGCGGCTCTCGCCCGCCCAGCTCGCGGCCAACCCGAATGCCATCCAGAACCTCCGCGACTCGCTCGGGTTCCAGAAGGAGCCGCTGCTCCAGGGGTACATCACGTACCTGGGGCAGCTCCTGCACGGCGACTTCGGGATCTCGACCTCGAACTTCCCGTCCCCGGTGAGCGAGGTGATCGGCCGCACGCTTCCGTACTCGATCTTCCTCGTCGGTGTGGCGTTCCTCTTCGCGTTCGTGATCGGCACGTTCCTCGGGATGCTCGCGGCGTGGCGTCGGGGCGGAGTCGTCGACAGCGTCTTCACGCCGCTGCTGATCGCGCTCGGCGCGTTCCCCGCCTTCTTCACGTCGCTCGTCGCCGTCTACTTCCTCGGACTGCAGTGGGGCTGGTTCCCGATCCAGCACGCCTACAACACGGACATCGAGCCGGGGTTCAGCCTGGACTTCTTCCAGACCGTCGGCCGCCACGCGCAGCTTCCGATGCTCGTGATCATCGCGGTCTTCACGGGCGGCTGGCTGCTCAGCATGCGCAACACGATGATCAACACGGTCGGTGAGGACTACGTCGCGATGGCGCATGCCAAGGGTCTCCGCGACCGGCGCGTGATGACGATGTACGCGGGTCGCAACGCGATCCTCCCGCCGCTGACGGGCTTCGCGGCCCAGTTCGGCGCCGCGGTCGGCGGCCTCGTCTTCATCGAGTTCGTGTTCAGCTATCCGGGCGTCGGGTTGACGCTGCAGCAGGCAGCGCTCGGCTCCGACTATCCGCTGACGCAGGCCTTGCTGCTCGTGTTCTCCGTCTGCGTCCTCGTCGCCAACTTCATCATGGACGTGTTCTACGTCGTCCTCGACCCGCGCGTGCGCGCGAACTGACCGTGGCCATCGACCCGATCGCATTCCCCCTCCCCGACGCGCCGCGCAGCCGGCTTACCTCGCCGGAGTGGGTGCGCCTCCTCCTGACCAATCCGAAGTCGTGCTTCGGCATCGTCGTCTTCGGCGGCATCGTCCTCGCCGCGCTGCTGGCGCCGGTGATCGCGCAGAATCCGCCGGACGAGATCGTCGCGCTCCCCGGCCTGTCGCCGAGCAGGGACTACTGGTTCGGCACGACCGACCAGGGCTACGACGTCTTCGCGCAGGTGATCTGGGGAGCCAGGATCTCGCTCGCCGTCGGCTTCGCAGCGGCGGTGATCTCGACGACGATCGCGGCAACGCTCGGAATGCTCTCCGCCTTCGTCGGCGGGTGGGTCGACGATGCGATCAACACGGTGATCAACATCTTCATCGTCATCCCCGCTCTGCCGCTGCTGATCGTCGTCTACTCGTTCCTCCCGACCCGCGGGCCCGTACCGATGGTGCTGATCCTCGGCCTGACGACGTGGGCAGTCGAGGCGCGCATCCTCCGCAGCCAGGCGCTCTCGCTCAGGAACCGCGACTTCGTCCAGGCGGCGAAGGTCTCCGGCGAAGGGACGTGGCGGATCGTCTTCGGCGAGATCATGCCGAACATGATCAGCCGGATCGCCGCCGGCTTCCTGCTCGTCTTCTACCTCTCGATCATCTTCGCCGCCGGGCTCGAGTTCCTCGGGTTCGGCGACGTCAACAAGATCACCTGGGGGACGACGCTCTACTGGGCGCAGAACAACTCCTCCTTGCTCCAGGGCGCATGGTGGCACTTCGTTTTCCCGGGCCTCGCGCTCGCACTCTCGGTCGCGGCGCTCGTGTTCATCAACTTCGGCGTCGACGAGCTCGCGAACCCGCGGCTGCGGCGGCGGCGGAAGGCAGCGCGGTGACCGGTCTCGTGCAGGACGCTGCCGCCCGCGATCGCTCCCGACGTCGAGACCGAGGTGCTGCTGGAGCTCGAGGACCTCGTCGTGGACTACCTCGAGGCGGACGGTCCGCTGCGCGCCGTCGACCACGTCAACCTGACGATCCGGGCGGGCGAGATCGTCGGCCTCGCCGGCGAGTCGGGGTGCGGCAAGACCACGACGGCGAACGCGATCCTGAGCATCCTGCAGCCGCCGGCGGAAGTGACCGGCGGGCACATCCGGTTCCGCGGAGTCGACGTCGCAGGCCTGTCGACGCAGGAGAGTCGCCGCTACCGCTGGCGCAACGTCTCGATGGTCTTCCAGAGCGCGATGAGCGCGCTCAACCCGGTCATGCGCGTCGGCGACCAGTTCGTGGACATGATGAAAGCGCACGAGCGCGTGAGCAAGCGCGACGCGCTGCAGCGGGCCGGCGACCTCCTGAACCTCGTCGGGATCGACCGCGGCCGCGTGCGCGCGTACCCGCACGAGCTCTCCGGCGGCATGCGTCAGCGCGTGATCATCGCGATGGCGCTCGCGCTCGAGCCGGAGCTCGTGATCATGGACGAGCCGACGACCGCGCTCGACGTCGTCGTCCAGCGCGAGATCCTGCAGGAGCTCCAGCAGCTGCAGCGCGAGCTCGGCTTCGCGGTGCTGTTCATCACGCACGACCTGTCGCTGCTGCTCGAGTTCGCGGACCGGGTCGCGATCATGTACGCGGGCGAGATCGTCGAGCTGGCCGAGTCCCAGGAGCTCTTCGCCAACTCGCTGCACCCGTACTCCCTCGGGCTGCTCGGCTCGTTCCCACCGCTCACGGGGCCGATCGAGCCGCTGGCGGGCATCCCCGGCAGCCCGCCCGACCTCGCCGACCCGCCCACCGGGTGCCGCTTCCATCCCCGGTGCCCGCACTGCCAACCCGGCGACGCCGCGTTGTTCACGCGCCAGACCGCCGAGCGACCCGTGCTCAAGCCGGTTGCTCCCGGCCACGAGGTCGCCTGTCATCTCGTCGAGGAGTCGCGTTCGTGAGCACCACCGAGCTGGAAGTCCGCGGGCTGACGAAGGACTTCAAGAAGCTCCGCGCCGTCGACGACGTGAGCTTCACGCTCCGGCAGGGCACGATCACGGCGCTCGTCGGCGAGAGCGGCAGCGGCAAGAGCACCGTCGCGCGCATCCTCGCCCGGTTGCACGACGCGACCGCGGGCTCGGTGATCTACGACGGGAAGGACGTCCTCGGCCGCTGCGACGTCAAGCTCTACCGCTCGCGCGTGCAGATGATCTTCCAGGACCCCTTCGACTCGCTGAACCCCGTGCGCACGATCGAGCACCATCTCGAGCGTCCGGTGCGGATCCACAGCGTCGTCCCGAGGCGCGACGTCACGCCTCGCGTGCACGAGCTTCTGCGCACGGTGGGTCTCGTCCCGGCCGAGAAGTACGCGGCGAAGTACCCGCACGAGCTCTCCGGCGGGCAGCGGCAGCGCGTCGCGATCGCGCGCGCGCTCGCCGTCAACCCGTCGGTGATCCTCGCCGACGAGCCGATCTCGATGCTCGACGTCTCGATCCGGATCGGGATCCTCAACCTGATGCTGGGGCTGAAGCGCGAGCTCGGGATCGCGTTCCTCTACATCACGCACGACATCGCAAGCGCCCGCTACATCGCGGACGAGGTACTGGTGATGTACGCCGGCCAGATCGTCGAGCAGGGCCCGACCGATTCCGTCCTGCTCGAGCCGCTCCACGCCTATACGAGGCTCCTGCTCTCCGCCGTGCCGCACCCGGAGCGGGGGCTCTCGCACGCGCCGCTCGGCGCCCGCGCCGGCCGCAACGTCGGCGACCTCGGCGCGGGAACGGCGCTCGTTGAAGAACGTCCCGACCACTTCGTGAGGAGGCAAGCAGCATGACCGAGAAGAGCGCGTTTCCGGCCGAGTTCGCGTGGGGTGCCGCGACCGCGGCGTACCAGATCGAAGGCGCCGTGCACGAGGACGGTCGCGGCGAGAGCATCTGGGATCGGTTCTGTGCGACGCCGGGGAAGGTGCGGAACGGTGAGAGCGGCGCGATCGCGTGCGACTTCTACCACCGGTTCCCCGACGACGTGCGGCTGATGCGCGAGCTGGGGCTCGACGCCTTCCGCCTGTCGATCGCGTGGCCGCGCATCCTCCCGGAGGGGCGGGGCAAGGTGAACCAGGCGGGGCTCGACTTCTACGACCGGCTCGTCGACGAGCTGCTCGAGCAGGGCGTGACGCCGTTCCCGACCCTCTACCACTGGGATCTGCCGCAGACGCTCGAGGACGAGGGCGGCTGGGCGGCGCGCTCGACCGCGGAGGCGTTCGTCGGCTATGCCGAAGCGGTCGCGGAGCGGCTCGGCGACCGGGTCTCCCACTGGATCACCCACAACGAGCCGTGGGTCGCCGCGTGGCTCGGGTACGGGTCGGGCGAACACGCGCCGGGACGCTCGAACCCGGACGACGCGCTCGCGGCCGCGCACCACATGCTCCTCTCGCACGGCTGGGCGGCAGAAGCGATTCGGCGAGTCGCGCCCGGCTCGAAGGTCGGCATCACGCTCGTCCTCAACCCCGCGTACCCGGCAAGCGACAGCGACGCGGACCGCCTGGCCGCCCAGCACGGCGACGGGTTCTTCAACCGCTGGTTCCTCGATCCCCTCTTTCGCGGGAGCTATCCGGCGGACATCCTCGAGTACTTCGCCCCGTCGTCCCCGTCGGCCCCGCCGGTCGAGGACGGCGATCTCGAAGCGATCTCGGCGCCGCTCGACTTTCTCGGCGTCAACTACTACTCGCGCCAGGTCCTGCGGGCGAACCCGAACGGCGGCCGCCCGATCGTCGTGCGCAATCCGGACTCGTCGTACACGGCGATGGACTGGGAGATCTACCCGAACGGCCTCTACGACCTGCTCGTGCGGGTGAAGGACGACTACGACCCGCCGCCGATCTACATCACGGAGAACGGCGCCGCGTACGGCGACCACACGACGCATGACGGGGAGGTGAACGATCCCGAGCGGAAGGCGTACATCGAGGCGCACCTCGACGCGATCGGAAGGGCGATCGAGGCGGGCGTGCCGATGGCCGGCTACTTCGTCTGGTCGCTGCTCGACAACTTCGAGTGGGCGCACGGGTACTCGAAGCGCTTCGGGATCGTCTATGTCGACTACCCGACGCTCGAGCGCGTGCCGAAGGCGAGCTACCACTGGTATCGCGACTTCATCGCGGCGAGCCGGAACGGCAACGGGGCGGTGAAGGCCTCGGGCTGACTCGAGTGTGAGCGCGCCTGCATCGATGCGCGCGAGCTCGAAGAGGTCGTCGACGCGCGTCGAGAGCGTCTGCACCTGCTAGCCGCAGCGACGGAAGGTACTCTCTGAGGCTCCGCGAGGCCGTCCTCGAGCGCCTCGACCATCGCCTGGAGCGACGCGATCGGCGTGCGCAGGTCGTGGCTCGCCCACGCGACGAGCTCGCGGCGAGCGTCGAAGAGCCGCTCGAAGCTCGGCAGCCATCGCATTGAACGACCGGGCGAGCTCCGCGAGCTCGCGCGGCCCTTCCTCCTCGGCGCGCGCGCGCTGAAGTCGCCGCCCGCGAACCGTCTGTCGAGGCGTCGCGCAGACGCCGGATCGCGCTTGTCGAGTCGACGCGAGCGACGACGAGCGCGGCGGCGACCGCGACGAGAGCGCCGATGCGACCGCGACGGCGAGGATCTTCACATCGTCACCCATGTGGAACATCACCCAGCCCGGACAGGAAGACGGCGGCGAGCGGGAGCACGACGGCGAGGAGCGCGAGACCCGCGAGCTGGCAGACGCACGCGCCGGCAGGAGCGCGGAGTCCCAGCGCGACGCGCGACGCCGAACACGAGCGTCCCGACGGCGACGATGACGCGCGAGCTCGATCACGGCGTGAACCGGTAGCCGACGCCCCAGACCGTCTCGAGGCGCGTGCGGGACGAGAGGGGTCGTCCTCGATCTTCGAGCGCAGACGCCGCACATGGACGGTGACGGTGCCGGTGTCGACCGCCGATGTCGTAGCCCCAGACGCGGTCCATCAGCTGGTCGCGGGAAAAGACGTGACGTGGGTTGCTCGCGAGGAACCAGAGCAGGTCGAACTCCTTCGCGGTCAACCGCAGCGGCGCGCCGGCTTTCGTGACCTCGCGCGTCGCCGCGTCGATCTCGAGGTCGCCGAACGAAAGTCGCGCGTCGCTGAGCGACGGTCGGCGCCGCGCGGCGAAGCACGGTCTTCACGCGTGCAGCCAGCTCGCGCGGAGAGAACGGCTTCGTCGACGTAGTCGTCTGCGCCGAGCTCGAGCCCGACGATCCGGTCGGCCTCCTCGCCGCGCGCGGTCAGCATGATCACGGGCAACTCGGAGCGGCGCGCGGATCCAGCGGCAGACGGTCGAGCCCGTCGGTGCCGGGCAGCATCAGGTCGAGGACGACGAGGTCGGGATCGCTCGTCGATCGACGAGCCGGAGCGCCGTGTCGCCGTCGCCGGCCTCGAGCGTGCGGAAGCCGTCCGGCCGCGAGGTACTTGACGACGACGTCGCGAACGATCGGCTCGTCGTCGACGACCAGCACGGTCGTCATGCCGCGCATTGTGGGGCAGCGGGGGCGCGCGCGACGTTACGAAACCCTGAAATCGCGGCGCCTCCGCTCGCGCCGTCGGCGACTACAGCTTGATCACCGGGCAGACGAACAGCTTGCACGACGCCCGCGTCGGTCGCGCCGCCCGGCGCCTGCATCGGCGAACGCAGACGAGCACCTCGGACTCGCTGTCGATGTCACCGCTGCCGTTCAGAGTCGTGGGCGGCCACGGGGCGCCGCGCTCGCTAGTCGAGGGTGCCGCGACGGGCGAGCCACTCGGTCGGCTGGCCGCGTCACGCGCGCGATCGCGTCGAAGTGACGGTCGTAGTGGAGCAGGATCGCTCCGGAAGCCTCGGCGACTCCGGCGACGAGCAGGTCGATCACCTTCGGCCCTCGATGCTGACTGGTCGCAGCGAGGGCGACCTGGGTCCGCTCCGCAAGCGCGATCGCGTGGCCGTCGAGCGGAAGCTCCGGCAGCGCAGCCAAGGTCGTCTCGAAGGCCCGTGTACTCCGCGCGGCTACGAGCGGAGTAGAGAAGCTCGAGCCTGACCGGTGCGCAGATCGCAAGCTGGTTGGCTCCGAGGAGCTCGGCCCAGCGGTCGCTCGTGGCCGTGCTGCGATTCCACGCGCTCGTGTCCGCGAGGTAGGGAGGCACCTACGGCTCGCGAAGCCGGCTGGAGTTCTTCCGGCGTCGGGCCGATTCCGCCGGTCTTGCTCTTCTCGATCCGGTCGAGGAGTCGCCGGCGGGCCGCCAGGCGAATGACTTCGTCGAGCGCACGGTCGACGGTCTCCGCGAGCGTTTCGTGTCCCGAGGATCTTTTTCGCGTCGGCCACCTTCTTTCGGTCGATGACCAGGGAAGTCTTGTCCGGTTTGGATATCTGTTTGGCCACGACGAGATATCCTACAGGAGGCGTCTGGCGGACACCCTAGACTGACCCGGCGTCATGGGTCAGGCCCCGTTCGTTCACCTTCACGTCCACTCCGAGTACTCGATTCTCGACGGGGCGTGCCGCATTCCCGAGCTTGCTGCTCGGGCGGCTGAGTTCGACATGCCCGCGGTCGGGCTGACCGACCACGGGTCGCTCGCCGGGGCGGTTCAGCTCGTCAAGGAGACCGGGAAGGTCGGCGTCAAGCCGATCATCGGGTGCGAGGTGTACGTCGCGGAAGACCGGAAGGCGCAGGCGAAGGGCTACGCGCACCTGACGCTGCTCGCCGCCGACAACGCGGGCTACTCGAACCTGATCAAGCTCTCCTCGCTCGGCTACCTCGAGGGCTACTACTACAAGCCGCGCGTCGACTGGGAGCTGCTCCAGCAGCACTCGACCGGGCTGATCGCGCTCTCCGGCTGCCTCTCGGGGAAGGTCTGCAAGGCGCTCGAGGAGAACCGCGAGAACGACGCCGCCGCCGAGCTCGACCGGCTCGGGCAGATCTTCGGCAAGGACTCCGTCTACGTCGAGATGCAGAACGCCGGGCTCGACGTGCAGGCGCGGATCAACCCCGTGCTCGCGCGCGCCGCCGAGACCGCCGGGCTGCCGCTCGTCGCGACCGGCGACGTCCACTACCTGCGCCACGAGGACGCGCGCGCGCACGAGGCGCTGCTCTGCATCCAGTCCGGCGACTCGCTCAAGAACCCGAACCACTGGAAGTTCGACACCGACCAGTTCTTCTTCAAGTCGCCCGCCGAGATGGCGCTCGACTTTCCCGGCTACGAGCACGCGATGGCGCGCACGCTCGAGATCGCCGAGCGCTGCACCGTCACGATCGAGCTCGGGAACATCCTGCTGCCCGAGTTCCCGACGCCCGACGGGCGCGACTCGTTCGACTATCTGGTCGAGCTCTGCGACAACGGGCTGCAGCGGCGCTACGACAAGGTCACGCCCGAGCTGCAGGAGCGGCTGAAGTTCGAGCTCAAGACGATCCGCGAGATGGGCTTCTCGGACTACTTCCTGATCGTCTGGGACTTCATCCGCTTCGCGCACCAGAACGGGATCTCCGTCGGCCCGGGCCGCGGCAGCGCCGCCGGCTCGCTCGCCGCGTACTGCCTCGAGATCACCGACATCGACCCGATCCGCTACGACCTGCTCTTCGAGCGCTTCCTCAACCCGGGCCGCAAGTCGATGCCCGACATGGACATCGACTTCGCCGTCGAGGGACGCGACCGCGTGATCAACTACGTCGCCGAGAAGTACGGGCGCGACCGCGTCGCGCAGATCATCACCTTCGGGACGATGGCGGCGCGCGCGGCGGTGCGCGACGCCGGCCGCGTGCTCGAGATCCCGTACGGCACCGTCGACCGGATCGCGAAGATGATCCCGGAGGGGCCGGGGCAGACGCTCGAGGCGTCGCTGAAGAACGGCCAGCCGCTCAAGGAGTCGTACGACGCCGACCCGATCACGCGCGAGGTGGTCGACCTCGCGCGGCCGCTCGAGGGGCTGACGCGGCAGGACTCGATCCACGCCGCCGGCGTCGTGATCGGCGCGCAGCCGCTGATGGAGGTCGTGCCGCTGCAGCAGAAGGGGCCCGGCCAGGAGGTCGTGACGCAGTACGGGATGTGCGACGTCGAGGCGATCGGCCTGCTGAAGATGGACTTCCTCGGCCTGCGCAACCTCGACGTGATCGACAAGGCGTGCGCGCTGATCGGCAACCTCGACATCGGGAAGATCCCGCTCGACGACGCGAAGACCTACGACGATGCTGCGGAAGGGCGACGCGATCGGCGTCTTCCAGTTCGAGTCGTCGGGCATGCGCGAGGCGCTGCGCCAGGTGAAGCCGACGGTGTTCGACGACCTGATCGCGCTCGTCGCGCTCTACCGCCCGGGCCCGATGGGCTACATCCCCGGCTACGCGAAGCGCAAGAACGGCCAGGAGCAGGTGTCGTACATCGACCCGCGCCTGAAGGAGATCACCGGCAAGACGTACGGGATCTGCATCTACCAGGAGCAGTACCTCGAGATCGCGAAGCGGATCGCCGGCTTCACGCCCGCCGAGGCCGACGACCTGCGCAAGGCGATCGGCAAGAAGATCCACACGCTGATGGCCTCCCTCAAGGAGAAGTTCCTCGAGGGCTGCGCGAAGACGAGCACGAGCACGCAGGTCGCGCACCAGCTCTGGAAGGACATGGAGGCCTCGCAGGACTACTCGTTCAACAAGTCGCACGCGGCCTGCTACGCGCTCATCGCCTATCGCACCGCGTGGCTGCGCGCGAACCACCCGCGCGAGTACATGGCGGCGCTCATCTCCTCCGTGATGAACACGAAGGACCGCGTGCCGTTCTACGTGAACGCGTGCCACGAGCTCGGGATCGAGGTGCTGCCGCCCGACGTGAACACGTCGCAGATCGACTTCGCGGTCGTCGAGGGGCAGATCCGCTTCGGGCTGAACGCGGTCAAGAACGTCGGCGGGCCTGCGGCGCGCGCGATCTGCGCGGAGCGCGAGTCCGGCGGTCAGTTCGCGTCGATCTGGGACTTCGTCGAGCGGGTCGACGCGCAGTGCGTGAACAAGCGCTCGCTCGAGTCGCTCGTCAAGTGCGGCGCGCTCGACGCGCTCGGCTCGACGCGGATGGGGATGCTCGCGGTGCTCGACCAGGCGGTGCAGTGGGGGAGCTCGCGCCAGGCCGACAAGATGGCGGGCCAGTCGTCGATCTTCGACCTCGACGACTCGCCGGCCGAGGAGAAGCCGCGGCACCACCCGACGATCCCGCCGGGCGAGTTCGACGGGAACGAGCTGCTGAAGCTCGAGAAGGAAGTGCTCGGCCTCTACGTCTCCGACCATCCGCTGTCGGCGATCCGCGACCAGCTGCGCAAGAAGATCGACACGCCGATGACCGAGCTCGGCGCCCGGCGCGACGGCGACGTCGTCACGGTCGGCGGGATCGTCGCGAACCTCAAGCAGATGACGACGAAGCGCGGCGAGCCGATGGTCTTCCTGACGCTCGACGACGTGATCGGCTCGGTCGAGGTCGTCGTCTTCAACTCGGTCTACGCGTCGACGCACCAGCACCTGATCACCGACCGGGTGCTCGTGGTGAAGGGCCGCATCGACCACAAGGAAGGCGAGACGAAGCTGATCGCGATGGAGGTCTCGCCGTTCGAGGCGGTGCCGGAGCGAAAGGCGCTGCACCTGAAGCTCGACGCGCGCACCGCGCGGGCGGGGATCATCAAGGAGCTCGCCGAGCTGCTGCGCGCGTACCCGGGCGACGCGGCGGTCTTCGTCGCGATGACGACGTCAGCGGGCGCGCAGACGCTCGAGCTCGGGCCGGGCTATCGCGTCACGCCGGACTCCGACCTCTTCGCCGAGGTCAAGGCGCTGCTCGGCCCCGCAGCGGTCGTTTAGCGCACCCTCGACCTTCGACGAGCGGACCTAGCCCCTCGGGCAGAGGCGGAATCTCGGCGTGCCCCTTTAGTGGGACGCGAGGGGAGGGGGCATGGACTTGACGAGACGAAACCTTGTTGCGATCGCTGCGCTGGCACTGGCGCTGATGCTGCCGTGCGGATCGGCGTTCGCCGCACCGCCGAGCGAGCCGCCGGGCAAGAGCGGCGATGCGCCGGGGCACCAGAAGGACAAGGACAACGGAACGTCTGAGCAGCAGACGCCGCCCGGCCACGTCGAGCCCGAAGTGGTCGCGCCCGACGTCGTCGTCACCGCGGTCGTCGCGCCGCCGGCTGAGCCGGAGGCGAACGAGCACGCCGCCGAGTCCCCCCGCTTCTCGAACGCTGCCGGCAAGCCGAAGCACAACGTTCCGGCGGCCGCGGAGGCTGCTCCGGAGTCGAGCGTCTCAGCGCCGGGCAACTCGGGCCGCCACAAGCTCACCATCTGTCACAAGGGGCACGCGATCACGGTCGACGTCCACGCTGCACGGGCGCACGTCGACGGCCACGGCGACACGTACGCAGTGGCGGGCGCAAAGGGTCGTGCTGCGTGCCCTCACTCTTCGGGGCCAGCTCCCCAGAACGAGACTCCGTCCGGTCCCGGCGTCCTACGCCCGGACCACTCTGCGGTCGGCGCCGAGGCCGGACGGAGGACCAACGATCCCGGAGCGCCCGCCCCGGCCGCGGCTGATCCCGGCCCAGGCGGCTGCGGGCGGCGTTTCGGAGACCTCACACGAGGAGCGGAGTGCGGTCCTCGGCGCAGCGGCGGCCGGTCCCACGCTGCCCTTCACCGGAGCGCCGCTCGGGCTCGTCGTGCTCTTCGGCGTCGGCCTCGTCGGCGGCGGTCTGCTGCTTCGCAGGTCCTCGCTCGGCTGGGCGCCGCGCCGCTCGTCGTCGCGCTAGACCGCGGAGCGTCGACTCCCACACGCTGTTCAGCCCGCTCTGCATGTACGCGACGTACGCGGGCGAGAACACGATGTAGAGGACGAACGCGAGCCAGCCGTTGATCGGCGTCTGACCGGCGAGCTTCTGCGCCTTCTGCACGCGCTGGAAGGTCGTGAACGTCGTCCAGATCGCCGGGACGATGATCAGGCCGCCCGGGAACACCGCGAGCAGCGACTTCAGCGGGCTGTCTCCGAGCTCGTCCGTGGCCTTCGCGCGCCCGTAGTCGGCCATCTCCCGGTTCGCGGAGTACCACCAATAGAGCACGTAGATCCCGAGCGTGATCACCGAGAAGATCGCGACGGCGATCGGGTTCCGGATCCTCGCGGTCGAGCTCGCGCCTGGAATCTGCACGTCCTGCGCCATGGAGCCTCCTTCGTTCGGGGACCTGGCGAGCATACGATCTGCGGCTACCACCTCGACTCGCGAGCGTCCTACACTCGTTGCCGTGGTCGTCTGTACGAATTGCGGTGAGGAAAACCCTGCACGCTTCCGCCTGTGCGGGTTCTGCGGCACGCCGCTCGCCGTCTCGCTTCCCGTCCAGGAAGTGCGGAAGACGGTCACGATCGTCTTCTCCGACCTGAAGGGCTCGACGAGCCTGGGGGAGGCGCTCGACTCCGAGTCGCTCCGCGAGGTCCTGACCCGGTACTTCGAGGAGATGCGCGCCGTGCTCGAGGAGCACGGCGGCACGGTTGAGAAGTACATCGGCGACGCGGTGATGGCGGTGTTCGGGCTGCCGACGCTGCACGAGGACGATGCGCTGCGGGCGGTGCGTGCGGCCGCCGGGATGCAGGTCGCGCTCGAGCGGCTGAACGAGGAGCTCGAACGCGTCTGGGGCGTCCGGCTGACGAACCGGACGGGCGTCAACACGGGAGTCGTGGTCGCGGGAGATCCCGTCGCCGGCCAGCGCCTCGTCACCGGCGACGCGGTCAACGTCGCGGCTCGGCTCGAGCAGGCCGCGCCCGCGCTGGAGGTGCTGGTCGGCGATCCGACGTATCAGCTCGTCCGCGACTACGTCGACGTCGAGGAGGTCGAGCCGCTCGAGCTGAAGGGGAAGAGTGAGCGAGTTGCGGCGTACCGGCTGCTCGGGGTCAAGGAGCCGAGCGTCGGACGTGTCGTGTCCGCCGTCCCGATCGTCGGCCGCGACGCGGAGCTCGGCCGGCTGCTCGCGGAGCTCGATGCCGTGGCCACGGCGAGGACCTGCCGCGCCGCAACCGTGCTCGGCGACGCGGGAGTGGGGAAGACGCGACTGCTCGAGGAGCTTCGGAGTCGCGTCGCACCAGATGCGCGCGTCCTTCGTGGCCGCTGCCTCTCCTACGGGCGAGGGATCACGTTCTGGCCCGTCCTGGAGATGGTGAAGGAGGCCGCCGGGATCCTCGAGGAGGACTCGCCGGAGCTCGCGGCCGAGCGTCTTCGTGGGCTGGTCGGCGGCGACGACGGGATCGCAGCGCGGGTGACCGCGGCAGTCGGCCTCTCGAGCGCGCCGTTCTCGCTCGGCGAGCTGTTCTGGGGCGTGAGGAAGCTGATCGAGCATCTTGCCGACGAGCAGCCCGTGGTGGTGATCGTCGAGGACGTGCACTGGGCGGAGACGACGTTTCTCGACCTCGTCGACCATCTCGTTTCCGCCGTGCAGGACCGTGCAGTTCTCGTCGTCTGCGCCGCGCGGCACGACCTCGACGAGCTGAGACCGGAGTGGGCGAGCGCCGACCTCGCGCGAATCGAGCTCGAGCCGCTGCCCGCGACGACGAGCAGCAGCCTCGTCGCCGACCTGCTCGACGGAGGGACGCTCGACGCCGGCGTGCAGGACCGCGTCGCCGAGGTGGCGGCCGGCAACCCGCTCTTCGTTCGACAGCTCGTCTCGATGCTCATCGAGCAGGGACGTGTGCGCCGGGACAACGGGAGCTGGGTCCCGGTCGGCGACCTGACGGAGCTCGAGCTGCCGCCGACGATCCATGCGCTGCTTGCGGCGCGGCTCGACCTGCTGACGCGGGAGGAGCGGGCCTTGCTGGAGCCCGCCTCCGTGATCGGAGCCGTGTTCCCGCGGACGGCGCTCGTCGAGCTCGCGCCCGACGCGCTCCGGGCGGATGTCGACGACCTGCTCGGCGCGCTCGTCAAGAAGCACCTCATCGCCCTCCAACCTCGAGACGACCAGACCTACGAGTTCCAGCACGCCCTGATCCGCGAAGAGGCGTACAACGGGCTCCTCAAACGGACGCGGGCCGCGCTCCACGAGCAGTTCGCCGACTGGGCGGAGCGCGTGAACCTCGACCGCGACCGCGCGATGGAGTACGAGGAGATCTTCGGATACCACCTCGAGCAGGCGTACCGCTATCTCGCAGAGCTCGGTCCGGTCGACGAACACGGTCGTGCGCTCGGCGAGCGCGCGTCGGTCAGTCTCGGCTCGGCGGGTCGTCGTGCCTTTGGCCGCAACGACATGGCGGCAGCGGCGAACCTGCTTCGGCGAGCGGCCGAGCTCCTGCCGGAACGCGACGTGCGCCGACTCCAGATGCTGCCGGACCTCGGTGAGGCGCTGACCGAGATCGGCGAGCTCGCGTGGGCGGAGCTCTTCCTGACGCAGGCTGCCGACGCGGCGGCCGAGCTGGGAGACGAGCGGCTCGCCGCCGAGGTGCGGCTCGTCCTGCTGCTTCAGCGCCGGTACGCCGAGCGACTCGATCGCTGGACGGCGACGCTGCTCGAGGAGGCGGAGGCCGCCGTGGTGATCTTCGAGGCAGCGGGTGACCACGCCGCGCTGGCGCGCGCCTGGCGGCTGGTGATGAACGCGCACGGCGTGGCGCGCCGCTTCGGCGAGGCCGCGGCCGCTGCGGAGCGCGCCGGAGAGCACGCCAGGCTCTCCGGCGACGTGCGCCAGGAGGCTCGCGCGGCGTCCGGGTACGCGATGGCTGCGCTCTACGGCCCGACCCCGGTCGCCGAGGCGATCGCACGGTGCGAACAGGCGCTCGTGGAGTCGCGCGGCGACAAGCGGCTCGAAGGCCTGGTGCTCTGCCTGCTGGCCCCGTTGCGAGCGATGCAGGGCGACTTCGAGGTCGCGCGCGAGCACTATGCGCGCGGGCGAGCCCTGCTCGAGGACATCGGGGGCAAGCTGATCGCGGCGTCGACGACGTTCAACGCGTCGACGGTCGACATGCTCGCCGGCGACGCGCCCGCAGCCGAAGAGCGGCTGCGCCGCGAGCTCGACCTGCTCGAGGCGATGGGCGAGACCTACCTGCGACCGACGGTCGCGGCCTACCTCGCCGCTGCGGTGGCCAACCAAGGCCGCTACGAGGAGGCCGACCGGTTCGCGGCGCTCGCCGCGGAGCTCGCGAGCGAGGACGACGTCACCTCACAGGCGATGTGGCGGTCGGTCCGCGCGCGCGTGCTCGTGCGAGAGGGGAAGGTCGACGAGGCTGTCGAGCTGGCGGACGGCGCCGTCGAGCTGCTCGCGGGAAGCGACGGGATCGGCCAGCAGGCCGACGCGCTCCTGGTGCTGAGCGAGGTGCTCGGCCGAGCGGGTCGCAGGGACGCCGCCGAACGGTCGCTCGAGGAGGCGATCGCGCTCTACGACCTGAAGGGAAACGTGGTGGCGGCGGCGGCCGCGCGCGCCGCACTCGGCGCGCTCGGCCAGCCGCTGCCGACGATCTAACTGAAGCCCCAGTCCCCCTGGTGGTTGTCCCAGGTGTCGATGGTGACCAGGCCGGCCTTGCGGTCGATCACGACGCGCCGGCACGGGAGCACGGACGCTCGGCTGTGGTGAAGAGGGCTCCGCCGCACGCGGTCGTGAACGACGCGCTGCCGTCGTGGTGGACGCGGAGCGACTTCTCGGTCACGCCCTTCGGGAGCAGCGCCAGGTCCATCGTCGTGATGAGGTTCGCCAGGTTCGACGCCGAGAAGATGCCGGGCGCCGACGTCGCGACGCTCTGCCCGAAGCAGGCGAAGCCCGTCGGGCAGAAGTAGCCGGTGTCGCCGCTGCTGAACTCCTCGAGCGTGGTGAGCTCGAACCCGCCGGGTACCGCAGCGACCACCGGCACTCGGAACACGCTCGACTGGCCGCGGTGGCCGGGAAGCGTTTCGAGCAGCGTCGAGCCGCCGAGGAAGGCGACCGACTGCGAGAAGTCCGGCCCGGGCTCGAGGATCGTGTCCTCGCTCCAGCTGAAGAGGTCGGGATTGGGGTCGGACGATCCGTTGTCGTTCGCCTTCTCCTTGAAGGTCGCGGTCACGACGAGCCGGGTCGCCGTCGCCGCAGTGTCCGTCGACGTCGACGCGAAGAACGGGCCGATCGTCGGAGCCGCCGTGAACGCGGCGAGGTTCGGCAGAGGGCAGGTGAACGACGTCGTCGACACCGTCGTGCAGCCTGCCGGGGTGGCCACGAACTTCGCCGGTCGTCGCCACGGGGTTCCCGCCGACGACGTCCTTCAGGGTGACCGTCGCACTGCCGTTCGTCAGAGCCGAGCCACCGCCGTTGGACACCTGTGTCGTGTACTTCGTGTACCGGCTCACGCTCGCCGTCGAGTGCGTGACGAAGTCCTGATCGGTGATCTCGATGCAGATCGCCCGGCCTGAGTCGTTGCAGTCGGAGCTCGTCGAGGCCTGGGCGGCTCCGCCGAGAAGTCCGATTGTGACGAAATGCCAGCACGGTCGCCGCCGCGCCGAGTCCTGTACGAGTCGGCTGCAAAATGTGCCCTCTCCTCTGTTGCCGTCCTTCGCGGACGGCTGTTTGAACGCCGCGTCAATGGTTTCACACTCCGTCCGCGATCATCAATAGGCCGGGAACGGCTCTTGCGCCCGGCGGTGTAGAAGCCGTAGTGGTGGACCGACCACTCGACGAACACGAGCTGATCGAACGGGCCAAACGTGGAGACGCTTCGGCATACGAGGCGCTCGTGAGAGCGCACCAGGGAATCGCGTTTCGAACCGCGTTCCTGATCGCCCGGGATCCCTCGGACGCGGAGGAGGCCGCGCAGGACGGGTTCGTCAAGGCCTACCGCGCGCTCGGGCGCTTCCGGCGCGGCGCGCCGTTCCGGCCGTGGCTGCTCCAGATCGTCGCGAACGAGGCTCGCAACCGACGGAGATCGGCGGGGCGGCGCGCGAACCTCGCGCTGCGCCTGGCCGACGAGGCCCGCCCGGGGGACGCGGTCCCGTCCCCCGAGGCGGAACTGCTCTCGGGCGACCGGCGCGCGGAGCTGCTCGCCGCGGTCGAAGGGCTGCGCGAGGAGGAGCGGCTCGTCGTCTCGTGCCGGTTCTTCCTCGGGCTCAGCGAGGACGAGACCGCACAGACGCTCGGGCTCAAGCTCGGCACGGTCAAGTCGCGCACCGTCGCGCGCGCTCGCGCAACTACGTCAGGAGGTGGAGCGGTGAACCTCGAGCACGAGCTTCGCGCGCTCCCGATCGCGTTCCCGGACGAGCCCGACCTCGCGCCGCGAGTGCTGGCACGGCTCGAGCGTCCCGCGCGCAGGTGGTGGCTCGTGCCCGCGCTGGCCGCGCTCGCGGTCGCAGGTGCGCTGTTCGCGATCCCGCAGACGCGCGCGGCGATCCTCGACCTGTTCCGGATCGGCGGCGTCGAGGTGCGGCGCGTGGAGACGCAGCCGCGCGCGCCGGTGCGTGCGCCCGCTGCTCGGCCGAGAGGTCTCGCTCGCGACCGCGCAGAGCACGGTCGACTTCCCGCTGCTCGTGCCGCGCGATCCGTTCACCGCGTACGTCGACGGGCCGATGGTCAACCTGCGCTGGAAGCGGTACGTGCTCTCCCAGTGGCACGGCGAGCAGCTGCCGTTCGCCCAGAAGCAGCTCGGCCCGGACTCGCAGACCGTCGGCGTCGAGGTTCGCGGTGCGACGGGCCTCTGGATCACCGGCGCGCGCCACGAGATCATCTACCGCGACCCGGCGACCGACCAGATCGTGGCGAAATCGCGCCGGCTCGCGGGCAACGTCCTGATCTGGGAGGACGGCGACGTCACCTACCGGCTCGAGGGCGCGAGGACGGTCGCCGATGCCCGGGCCGTCGCCCGGAACCTCAAAGCCCCTTAGCGGTGTATGGGGGGTAGCGAAATGAAAGGAGAGCTCTCGATGCGCGCATTTCTCCTCGCCGTCTCCGCGGCGCTCCTGCTCGCCGCGCCGGCGGCGGCAGGTGGCTGGGCGACGGCAGGGCTCGGTCCGCCCGACAGCGGGCTCGGCGCCGGGGACACCTGGAACGCCCAGGTGACGATCCTCCAGCACGGCGTGACCCCGCTCGTCGGCGTCGCACCCGTGGTCAAGATCTCGAAGGGCGGCGAGACGCACGAGTTCGCGGCCGCTCCGACGGGTGAGGCCGGGGTGTACCTGGCGAAGGTGAAGTTCCCGAGCGAAGGCAGCTGGACGTACCAGGTCTGGGACGGCTTCGGCCAGACCCACTCGTTCGCGGCGGTCCAGATCGGGGCCGGCAGCGGCGACGGCGGCTTCTCGATCCCGGACTGGACGTGGGCGCTCGTGGCAGCCGCTGCGGGGCTCATCGTCCTCTTGCTGGTCGCACGCCGGTCTCGCCCGGCGACGGCACCGGTCGCGCAGCCCTAGGTTCGGCGGGCGGTCGCTCGGAGCGGCCGCCCGTTGAATTTCTCGTTAACGGGTCGAATCCCCCTGTAAGGGGACATCCGCTCCCATCGTTTTGACGAAGGGTGAAGTGGTAGATAAAGGGAGCGAGAGATGACTGCGGCTGAGACTGATACCAGGGTTGGGACAGAAATCGAGCGAATCGAGCGCTGGCGCGCCGAAGCGCTCGAGCGCGCGGGCTACAGCCCCGGCGCGGCCGGCGAGCTCGCGGGCCGTCTCGACATCGACCTGCACCTCGCGAGCGACCTGCTCGCGGCGGGCTGCTCGGAAGAGCTGGCCCTCCAGATCCTGATCTAGCGCTCCTCCGCGCCTGAGTCTGGCGCGGCGTGCAGAATGCCGCCGTGCTCGCCAGCATCCCCTCGCCGACGTCGGGCCAGTTCGATCTGCCCGGCCCGCTGCCGGCCGTTCACGCCTACGGGCTGACGCTCCTCATCGCGATCGTCGCCGCCGTCCTGCTGATGCGCTGGCGTTGGCGGAACGAGGACGGGACGAAGGACACCGACCTCGTCCTCCGCGCGGCGGTCTGGGGCGTCGCCGCGGGCATCGTCGGCGCGCGGCTCTACCACGTCATCACGTCGTGGAGCGACGTGCCCGACCCGAAGTGGAAGGGCGTCTTCCAGGTCTGGGAGGGCGGCCTCGGGGTCTGGGGCGGGATCCTCTTCGGCGTCCTCGTCGGCGCCTGGGTCTTCCGCCGCGCGGGCCAGAGCGTGCTGCGCGCGATGGACGCGGTCGCGCCCGCGCTCCTGCTCGCGCAGGCGATCGGCCGCCTCGGCAACTGGTGGAACCAGGAGCTCTACGGGAGGTCGACCGACCTGCCCTGGGGGCTCGAGATCGACGACGCGCACAATCAGGACTTCGCGCCGGGAACGACCTTCCACCCGACGTTCGCGTACGAGGCGCTCTGGAACCTCGTCGGCGTCGGCGTGCTGCTGCTCGTCGACCGGCGGTGGCGGATTCGCCCTCCCGCGCTCTTCTCGCTCTACGTCGCCTGGTACACGTTCGGCCGCTTCCTGCTCGAGCAGCTGCGGGTCGACCCCTCGGGGATGTTCTGGGGGATGCGCACGAACGCGTGGGTCTCGCTCGTGCTGTTCATCGCGTCGTCGCTCTTCTTCATCTACTGGCAGCTGTACGACGGGAAGCTGCCGAAGCCCCGGTTCCGGCGCGGGCGCGCCGAGACGAAGCGGCCCGCGATGGCCGTCCCGCGCGGCCGCCGCTAGCCGGGGAGGGCGCTAGGGTGACGCCCGTGGTCGTGCGCGAGCTCGAGCTGGATCTGGACGCCTTCGAGGGCCCCTTCGACCTCCTCCTGACCCTGGTGCTCCGCGAGGAGCTCGACCTGGCCGAGGTCGACGTGGCGGGGATCATCGTCGCCTTCATCGAGCGGCTCGCCGAGCGCGAGCAGCTCGATCTGGAGGTCTGCGGCGAGTTCCTCGTGCTGGTCTCCGCGCTGCTGGAGCTGAAGGCGCGCGGGCTGTTCGAGGAGGACGCCGACCTCGCCGAGCTCGAGCCCGAGGAGGCCGCGGAGGAGCTCGCGCGGCGGCTCGAGGAGTACCGCCGCATGAAGGAGGCCGCCGGGTGGCTGACCGAGCGGCTCGCCGCCGAGCGCGATCGGTTCTTCCGGCTCGGGCCGGCGCCGCTCGCGCCGAAGACGGAGCGGAAGCTCGCCCCGCAGGAGCCGGAGTCGCTCGCGGCGGTGCTGCGGCTGCTCGCCCAGGAGCCGCCGAACGTCTCGCTCGCGCACATGGCGCTTCGCTTCCCGCCGGTCTCGCAGTTCATCGAGCGCTTTCGCGCGCTGCTGGCGCGGCGGACGCGGTTCGACTTCGAGGAGGCGGTCGACGGGCTCTCGCGGATCGAGGTCGCCGTCGCCTTCCTCGCCCTGCTGGATCTGCGACGCTCGAACGAGATCGCGATCGAGCAGGCGGCGCCGTTCGCGCCGATCAGGATTTCCCATCCCGACGTCGAAAGGAACGAATCGTGGACCGTCCGCTCCGCCTGATCACCGCCAGCCCGGTCGACCAGCTCGCCCGGACGATCGAGGCACTCCTCGTCGTGGCCTCGCAGCCGCTGACCGTCGCGGAGCTCGTGGAGGCGGCCGCGGACGAGCAGGAGCGGGTGGAGACCGCGCTCGGTTTGCTCCGCGAGCGCTACAGCGAGGGGCGAAGCGGGATCGTGCTCGAGCAGGTCGCGGGCGGCTGGGCCTTTCGCGCGGCCCGCGAGGCGGCGGAGGCGTGCGGCCGGCTGTTCGAGCGGCCCGTGCAGCGGTCGCTGTCGCAGGCGTCGCTCGAGACGCTCGCGATCGTCGCGTACCTCGGGCCGTGCACTCGGCCCGACGTGGCGCGGATCCGCGGCGTGTCGGCGGACTCTGCGGTCGCGAACCTGGTCGAACGCGGGTTGATCTCGGAGGCTGGGCGCGACGACGGCGTGGGCGGCGCGATCCGCTACCGGACGACGCCGCTCTTCGAGCGCGTGTTCGGGCTCGAGTCGCTGTCGGAGCTGCCGCGCCTGGACGATCTCGGCGGCGACGTCGACGAGATCCGCGACCGGCTCGTGTCGGTCGCCGAGAAGCGCCCGGCCTAGCTTCGCGACGTCTCTCGCGACCAGGCCAGCACGGCGTCGGCTCGAGTGTCTGCGTGGGAAGACGGGATAGAAGCACGTGCTCGATGACTCCGTTGCGAACGACGAGCGTCAAGCGCTTCGAGCAGCGTCTCCCCCGCGACCGTGAACGTCGGGAGCTTGAGGGCCTGCGTGAGCTCGAGCTCGGCCTCGCTGAGCAGCGTCCGAACCCGACGCTCCATCGAGCGCGCGCAGCCTCGCGCTGGTAGTCGGTGTCCTCGTCGGCAGGCCGAGCAGGAAGCCGGTCATGACCGACATGCGGCGGGTCTTCGGGTCGCGACCTTCGCGCTCGCACGCCTCGTCGAGCGCCTTGCGTGCGGCGACGTAGTCCTCGAGCGACGAGCCGATCACGTTGTACTCGTCGGCGAAGCGCGCGGCGGGGATCGCGGTGCCGGGCTTCGCGCGGCCGCCGACGAGGAGCGGCGGGTGCGGGTTCTGCACCGGCTTCGGGAGCGCCGGGCAATCGACGAGGTGGTAGTGCTTGCCCTCGAACGTGACGTGCTCCTCGGTCCAGAGCCGGTGCACGATCTCGATCTGCTCGGCGAGGTGCTCGAGCCGCTCGCGCAGCGGTGGAAACGCAAACCCGAAAGCCTCGTGCTCGAGCTCGTTCCAGCCGGCGCCCATCCCCAGCTCGACCCGGCCGCCCGAGATGTGGTCGACGGTCGCGACGGCGTTCGTGAGCAGCGACGGGTGACGGAAGGTGACCGGCGAGACGAGCGTCCCGAAGCGGAGCTTGGTCGTGAGCGCGGCGAGGCCGGCGATCGTCGTCCACGCGTCGTGCGCGGCGCGCTCGTGCGGGAACGAGAACGAGAGGTAGTGGTCGGAGCGGAAGAGCGTCTCGATCCCGGCGCGCTCGCACGTCTCCGCCAGGGCGACCCACTGCTCCCAGGTGACGCCCTCCTGGCCCTCGATCATCAACGCGACCCGCACGGCCGCGGCAGACTCTAGCCCTGGTGGCCGAAGTGCGAGACCCAGATGCGGCTGTTCGCAACGCCGCGGAAGCTCGGCACGTAGACGAGCGCGATCCCCTGCTCCGTCCACTCCGGCTTGAAGAGGTTCGCCCGGTGCTCGGGCGAGTCGAGCCAGCCGAGCAGCGCGCCGCGCGGGCTTCCCGCCTGGACGGCGCCCCACGCGAGGTTCTCGCCGAAGCGGGTCTTGATGTCGCTGCGGAAGTAGCCCGAGTCGGCGAAGCGCTGGCGGACGTCGAAGCCGCACGCGTCGTGCGCGAACTGGTTGCAGCGAACGATGTCGTCCGCCTTGAACTTCGCGGAGTTCATCAAGCGCGGGGGAGATGTTCAGCGGGCCGACGCCTGCGACGCCGCGCGCGTAGTTGAGGAGACAGAGCTCGACCTGCTCCTCGACCCGGACGCTCGCGCCGAGGTCGTCGGCGCGCGGGCACGAGGTCTCGGGGGCGACGTAGCGGGACCACTTGCCCGAGGACTGCAGCTGCGACGGCGTCTGTGCGAGCTCCGGCCGCTGGAGCGAGAGCTTCGTGCCGAAGTACGCGCCGACGAGCAGCACCGTCGTGACGATGCCGATCGCGATCCAGAGGAGAACCGAGGAGGAGCGCTCCACCTCCCGGGTATCGGCGGTGCCGCTGCGCCGACTTGACGCGCTAGAGCCGGCGGATGATCGCTTCCGCTTCCTCGCGCGTGAAGCCGCGCAGGGTCTCCGTGTGCTCGGCGCCGTGCCGCTGGAGCTTCATCAGGATCTCGGCCGCCTTGTCGTCGTCGGGGCACTCGAAGATCTCGACCACGTCGTAGCGCCCGAGCGTGACGTAGACGCCGATCAGGCTGCCGCCCGCCTCCTCGATGATCCGCTCGCCCTCCTCGACCCGCTCACGCCACGCCGGGAGCCCTGCCATCCCCTGGGAGGTCCAGCGCATCAGCGAGATGTAGTGCGGCATGGGGCAATCTTAAGCGTGGCCTTCGCGCAAACCTACGAAACCCTCTGGGGCGAGCCGTCCTGGCTCGCCGAGGCGCGCGCCTGGATCGAGGAGCAGCTCGCCGCCGACGGCCGGGAGATCACGGGCGAGCTCGAGCAGCCGCACCTCATGCAGTGGGCGACGGCGCTCCGCGTCCCCACGAGCGACGGCGTGGCCTGGTTCAAGGCGTGCCTGCCCGAGCTCGGCGTTCGAGCGGGAGGTGCTCGCGCTGCTCGCGGCGCGGCGCCCCGACCTCGTGCCGCGCGTCGTCGCAGCCGACGCCGAGCGCGTCGTGGCTCCTGCTCGACGATGCCGGCGAGCGGCTGCGCGAGCTGGAGTCGTCGCCGGGCCACGTCGAGCGCTGGGCGAACGCGCTCGCGCGCTACGCCGAGCTCCAGCGGGCCGCGGCGCCGGACGCCGACGCCTTCGCGGCCGCGGGGACGATCGACCGGCGCGGGCCGCTGCTGTTCGACCAGTTCGACGCGCTCCTCGACTACGACTACGGGCTCGAGCCGGACGAGCTCGCGCGGCTCCGTGCGCTCCGCCCGAAGCTCGAGGCGGACGCGGAACGTCTGGCCGAGCTCGGCCTGCCGGACTCGATCCAGCACGACGACCTCCACGACCACAACATCTTCGTCCGCGGCGACGAGTACCGGATCATCGACTGGGGCGACTCGTGCGTGGCGCATCCGTTCCACAGCCTCGCCGTCGCTCTCGCCGTGGTCGAGCACCGCCTCGGCGCCGACGCGGTCGAGCCCGTGCGTGCCGCGTACGTCGACGCGTGGTCGGTCGTCTGCCGTCCTCCGAGCAGCTGGACGCGGCGTTCCGCCTCGGCTACGTCTCGGGAACGCTGAAGTGGCACGAGGTGCGCAACCTCGTGCCCGACAAGACACGCGACGGCTTCGACGACGGTCTGCCCCTGCGACTGCGCAAGGTGCTCGAGCTGTGCGCCTGAACGCGTACCTCGCGCGCGCGGGCGTCGCCTCGCGGCGCAGCGCCGACGAGCTGATCAAGGCCGGCCGGGTCACGGTGAACGGCGAGCCGGGCCAGCTGAACACGTTCGTCGAGCAGGCGGACCGCGTCGAGGTCGACGGCCGCGCGGTCGCGCCGCAGCCGCTCGCCTACGTGCTGCTGCACAAGCCCGCCGGCGTCGTGACGACCGCGCGCGACCCGCAGCGGCGGCCGACCGTCGTCGACCTCGTCCGCCACGACGCGCGCGTCGTCCCGGTCGGGCGCCTCGACGCCGACACGACCGGCGCGCTCGTGCTGACGAACGACGGGCCGCTCGCGCACCGGCTCGCGCACCCTCGCTACGGCGTCGAGAAGGTCTACGAGGTCGAGGTCGAGGGCGACCCGAGCGACGAGCAACTCCGGCAAGCTCCGCGAAGGCGTCGAGCTCGACGACGGTCGCACCGCACCGGCGCGCGCGAAGCGGCTCGGGCCGAACCGGCTCGAGCTCGCGCTCCACGAGGGGCGCAAGCATCAGGTCAAGCGGATGTGCGCCGCGGTCGGGCTGCCGGTCACGCGCCTGCACCGGCCGCGGTACGCCGGGCTCGAGCTCGGCGATCTGCCCGCAGGGCAGTGGCGCGACCTCACGGATGAGGAGGTGCGGCAGCTGCGTGAGGCGACCGGAGGTAGCGTCCCGGCGTGATCGTCGACTCCGCCGTGTACAGGGACGGCAAGCGCATCGCCGAGCCCGCGAGCTTCGCGGAGCTCGCCGCCGCGGCCCGGGAGGGCAAGGGAGTGGCGTGGCTTGGGCTCCACGAGCCCACGGAGGAAGAGCTGACCGCGGTCGCTCGTGAGTTCGAGCTCCACGAGTTGGCAGTCGAGGACGCGGTTCACGCCCACCAGCGGCCCAAGCTCGAGTGGTACGGCGAGGTCCTGTTCCTGGTCTTGCGGCCGGCTCGCTACATCGACGAGACGGAGACAGTCGAGTTCGGCGAGATCCACGTGTTCGTCGGGCCGAACTTCGTGATCACGATCCGGCACGGTGAGGCGTCCGAGCTCGGCCGGCTTCGACAATCGCTGGAGTCTCGGCCGGACCTGTTGCGCCGCGGCCCGATGGCGATCGTCCATGCGGTCGTGGACAGGGTCGTCGACGACTACGCACCCGTCGTCGACGGGGTCGAGAACGACGTCGACGAGATCGAGTCCGAAGTCTTCGGCGGGGCTCGAAACGTCTCGCGGCGCACGTACGAGCTGATCCGCGAGGTGATCGAGTTCAGGCGGGCGATTCACCCGCTGCCGGACATTCTCGTGCACCTCATGCGCGACCGCGACATCGGGGACGAGGAGAAGCGCTACCTACGCGACGTGCACGACCACGCGCTGCGAATTCAGGAACAAGTCGACTCCTTCCACGAGCTGCTTCGCAGCATCCTCAGCGTCAACCTCACACTCGAGACGAAGGCGTTGAGCGAGGCGGGCAACAAGCAGAACGAAGAGGTGAAGAAGATCTCCGCTTGGGCGGCGATCCTCTTCGCACCGACGATCGTCGGGACGGTCTACGGGATGAACTTCGACCACATGCCCGAGCTCCACTACGAGGTTCGGCTACCCGATGGCGCTCGGGATGATGCTCACCGTCTCGGTCGGCCTCTATTTGCTGTTCAGACGCCGCGGCTGGATCTGAGCGCGGCTCCCGCGCGGCTACTCGTACCACGCGATGACGGCGAGGATGAGGTAGAGCGCGACGAGCGCCCAGCCCTCGAACGCGGCCGCCTCGCCGTCGCCCGTGATCTGCCAGACCGAGAGCGCCATCAGCACGAGCGCGCCGATCGCGACCGGGCCGATGACGAAGGTCAGCCGGTGCTCGAAGAAGAGCGAGAGCAGCACGAGCGCGGGGAAGAGGAAGACCGCGATCTGCGCGACCGAGTTCTTGATCACCGAGATCGCGAGATCGCTCTGGCCCTTCGCCGCGAGCGTGATCGCCGACGACGTTCTCGACGGCGTTGCCGGCGATCCCGACGATCACGAGCCCGTGAAGGCCGCGGAGATCCCGAGCGTCTCGATCGCAGGGCCGAGCGCGTCGACGAACCAGTCGGAGACGAACGCCGCGCCGACCCCGGCCGCCGCGAGGAGCCCAACCGCGACGCGGAACGGGAGCGCAGGCCTGCGGCGCTGCTCGAGCGCGGGCTCGCGCCGGCTCGCCCGTGCGCAGGTAGCCCCAGAGCCACACCGCGTACACGCTGAGCAGCGCGACCGCGCCGAACGACGAGATCGCGACCGCGTGGCTCACTCGCCGGGTCGTCCACCTCGTGCGAGATCCCGACGAGCACGATGATGAACACCGCGAGCAGGAGGAGCGTCGCGGTGTCGTTCGGCAGGCGCGGGCTGAAGCGCATGATCCCGTCCTCCGCGCGCCACGCGCCCGGCGACGATCGCGAGCCCGAGCACGAGCAGCGCGTTCGCGAAGAGCGAGCCGAGCACGGCCGTCGTCGCGACGACGACCTCGCCCGCGGCGAGCGCGAAGAGGACGATGAAGAGCTCGGGCAGGTTGCCGAGCGTCGACTGGAGCACGCCCGTCGTCGGCCGGCCCGAAACGCGCGCCGACCGACTCGGTCGACGACGCCGACGACGTACGCGAGCCCGGAGAGCGCGAGCCCGGAGACGACGAAGCGCGACGACCGCGTCGGCGTCCGCGAAGTGGAGGACGCCGGCGATGGCGGCCACGACGAACGGCGCGCCGAGGGTCGCCGCGCGGCGCACTAGCGCGGGACGAAGCCCATTCGTTCGTACATGCGATCGAGCGTCGGGTTCGCGACGCGCCGCGGCCTTCTCGGCTCCCTGCTTCATCAGCCCGAGCAGCGCCGCCTCGTCCGAGCGCAGCTCGTCGTAGCGCTCCCTGAACGGCGTCAGCAACGTCGACGACCGCCTCGCCGACGTCCTCCTTGAACTGGCCGTAGCCGGCGCCGTCGTAGCGCGACTCGACCTCGGCGATCGACGCGCCGGTCGCCACCGCCATGATCTCGATCAGGTTCGAGACGCCCGCCTTCTCCTCCGGGTCGTGCTTGACCTCGCGCCCGGAGTCGGTGACCGCGGTCTTGAACTTCTTCCTGATCACGTCCGGAGTCGTCGATCAGCCGCACGACGCCCTGCGGCGCGCCGCGCGTCGTCGACATCAGCCGGTCGGGCTCCTGGAGGTTCTTGATCCGCGAGCCCTCCTCCGGGTAGACGCCGCGCGGAACGACGAGCGTCTCGCCGAAGCGCTGGTTGAAGCGCTCCGCGATGTCGCGCGTCAGCTCGACGTGCTGGCGCTGGTCGTCGCCGACCGGGACGACGTCGGTGTTGTAGAGCAGGATGTCGGCCGCCATCAGCACCGGATAGGTGAAGAGGCCGGCCGAGACGAAGTCCTGCTCCTTCGCGCGGTCCTTGAACTGCGTCATCCGGCGGAGCTCGCCCATCGACGTGACCGCGCCGAGCAGCCACGCACCCTCGGGGTGCGCGGGCACGTGGCTCTGCGCGAAGACCGTCGACCTGTCGGGGTCGACCCGGTCGCGATCAGCCAGGCGAAGACGGAGAGCGTCGACTCGCGCAGCACCTCGGGCTCGAACGGCGTCGTGATCGAGTGCAGGTCGACGACGCAGAAGAACGCCTCGCCGCCGGCCGCGAGCGCCTCGTCCTGCGTCTGGAGGTACTGCCGGAAGCCGCCGCTGTAGTTGCCGAGCGTCTTGTCGCCCGAGGCGCGGATGCCCGAGAAGACCCTCATCGGCCGAGCTCGCGCTTCGTCAGGTCGAGGATCTCGCGATAGAGGCCGCGCAGGCCGTCCTGCGAGAGCGGCCCGCGATTCGCGCGCGAGAGATCGCGCAGGACCGACTCTTCCTGCTGCGGGTCGACGAACGCGATCCCCTGCTCCTCCTTGTGGCGCTTCAGCCGACCGACGAGCTCGATCCGCTTGTTCAGCGCGCGCACGATCGCGCGGTCGTTGTCGGAGATCGCGCCGCGCAACTCCTGGATCACCCGGTCGGTGTTCTCCTCGCTCATCAGGCCGCTGAGACTACCGCCCGTAGACTTGGCAAATGGCCACGCAGGCGGCGCCCGAGCTGCTGATCGTCATGGGTCCGGGTGCGACGCCCGACCAGACCGAGCACGTCGTCGCCCGCCTCGCCGAGGTCGGCGTGTCGGCGCGCGTCTCGACCGGCCGCGAGGCGACGGTGATCGGCGCGATCGGCGACCGCGACCTGCTCGCCTCGCTCCCGCTCGAGGCCTACCCCGGCGTCCACCAGGTGCTGCCGATCGTGAAGCCGTACAAGCTGGTCTCGCGGGAGCTCGCCGCCGACCTGACGATGATCGACTCGCTCGGCCGGCGCCTCGGCGACTCGTACTTCGGGCTGATCGCGGGCCCGTGCTCCGTCGAGACCCGCGAGCAGACGCTCGAGACCGCCCGCGTCGTCGCCGCGGCCGGCGCGACGATGCTCCGAGGCGGCGCGTTCAAGCCGCGCTCGTCGCCGTACTCCTTCCAGGGGCTCGGGCAGGCGGGGCTCGAGATCCTCGCCGAGGCCCGCGAGGTGACCGGCCTGCCGATCGTCACCGAGCTGATGGACGTGCGCGACGTCGAGGCGGTCGTGACGTGGGCCGACGTGATCCAGATCGGCGCGCGGAACATGCAGAACTTCACGCTGCTCTCGGAGGTGGGTCGCGCGGAGAAGCCCGTGCTCCTGAAGCGCTCGCCGTCGGCGTCGATCGAAGAGCTCCTGATGGCGGCCGAGTACGTCGTGCGCGAGGGGAACGACCAGGTGATGCTCTGCGAGCGCGGGATCAAGACCTTCGAGACCTCGACGCGGTACACGCTCGACATCGCCGCGGTGCCGGTGCTCAAGCAGGAGACGCATCTCCCCGTCGTCGTCGACCCGTCGCACCCGGCCGGTCGCCGCGACCTCGTGCTGCCGCTGACGCTCGCCGCCGTCGCCGCCGGCGCGGACGGCGTGATCGTCGAGGTGCACCCCGATCCCGGAGCAGGCGCTCTCGGACGGGCCGCAGCAGATCCCGACCGGCGAGTTCCCCGAGTTCGCGCGCGAGGTGTTCGCGCTCGTCGAGCTGATGGGCAAGACCGCGGGTTGACATGCCGGTCCGTTCACTCGCAGTCGTCGGCACCGGCCTGATCGGCGCCTCCGTCGCTCTCGCCGCCCGGCGCGCGGGAGTGGAGGACGTGCGCGGCTACGACCCCGACGAGGAGGCGCTCGCGGGCGCGGTCGAGCGCGGCGCCGTCGAGGCTGCCGGCTCGCTCGCGCAGGCGGTCGGCGACGCGGAGCTGACGGTCGTCGCGGCTCCCGTCGCGCGGCTCGCCGCGTCGGTCGCAGAGGTGCTCGAGGCGTCGAGCGGCACGGTCACCGACGTCGGCTCGACGAAGGGCGCGGTCGTGCGCGCCGCCCGCTCCGATGCGCGTTTCATCGGGGGCCATCCGGTCTGCGGCTCCGAGGCGCGCGGGCCCGAGAACGCGCGCGCGGAGCTGTTCGACGGCGCGACCTGGTTCCTCACGCCGGTCGCGCAGACCGACCCGGAGCGCTACCGCACGCTGCACGCGTTCGTGGCCGCGGTCGGTGCCGTCCCCGTCGCGGTCGATCCCGACGCGCACGATCGGCTCGTCGCGCTGACGAGCCATCTTCCGCACGCGCTCGCCAACCTGCTCGTCAACCAGGCGGGGGCGACGCGGATCGACGGACACGAGCCGCTCGCCGCGGCCGGCGGATCGCTGCGCGACATGACGCGCGTCGCGGGCGCGAACCCGCGCATCTGGATCGACATCTTCCTCGACAACGCCGACGCGGTTCGCGAGTCGCTCGGCGAGCACCGCCGGCGGATCGAGCAGCTCGAAGCCGCGCTCGACTCGGGCGACGCGGGCTTCCTCGCGCGCTGGATCGCCGAGGCTTCGGGCAACCGGCGGCGCATGCTCGCGGATGCCTACGAGGACCCCGGCGCGCTTCAACGCCTGCGCGTGCACGTGCCGGATCGTCCGGGCGTGCTCGCCGGGATCACGCAGGCGCTCGGCGCGGAGCGGATCAACATCGAGGACTTCGAGCTGCACCACATGTCGCCGGAGCGCGGCGGAGTGCTCACCGTGCTCGTCACGGGCGAGGAGCCCGCGCGCCGTGCGGCCGAGCTGCTCGAGGCGCAGGGCTACGGGGTCGTCGTCTCGCCGGTGGTCGACGAGTGAAGATCGAGCCCGCCCGCGCGCTCGTCGGGCACGCGGTCGTGCCGGGCGACAAGTCGATCTCGCACCGAGCGGTGCTGCTCGCGGCGGTCGGCGAGGGGGAGACCGAGATCACCGGCTTCGGCCGCTCGGGCGACACCGAGTCGACGCTGCAGGCGGTGCGCGCGCTCGGCGCCGAGGTCGAGGAGCCCGACATCGACGTCGTGCGCGTGCGCGGCCGCGGGCTTCGTGGGCTCACCGCGGCGGACGGGCCGATCGACGCGGGCAACGCGGGAACGCTGATGCGGCTGCTCGCCGGACTGCTCGCCGGGCAGGAGGGGCGCTTCGAGCTGGTCGGCGACGAGTCGCTCTCGACCCGGCCGATGGAACGCGTCGCGGCGCCGCTTCGCGAGCTCGGCGCGCACGTGGAGACGACCGACGGCCACGCGCCGCTCGTCGTCGAGGGCGGGAAGCTGCGCGGGATCACGTACGAGCTGCCGGTCGCGAGCGCACAGGTGAAGTCGGCCGTGCTGCTCGCGGGGCTCTACGCGAAGGGCCGAACGACCGTGGTCGAGCCCGCGGCCACGCGCGATCACACAGAGCTGCTGCTGCAGCACGCGGGAGTCGAGGTCGAGCGGAAGGGGTTCACGGTCAGCGTCACGGGCGTCGACCGGCTCGAGCTCGACCGCGTCGAGGTGCCCGGCGACTTCTCGTCCGCCGCGCCGCTGATCGTCGCGGCGACGCTCCTGCCCGGCTCCGAGCTCTACCTCCACGGCGTCGGGGATCAACCCGACGCGCACGGGGCTGCTCGACGTGCTCGAGCGCATGCGCGCGCGCGTCACGCTGTTCAACAAGCGCAAGCTCGGGGCCGAGACGGTCGCAGACATCGAGGTGCGCTCCTCCCCGTCGCTCGTCGCGACCCGCGTCGCTCCGGCCGAGGTGCCGCGCATGGTCGACGAGCTCCCGCTCGTCGCGCTCCTCGCGGGGCTCGCGCGCGGCGAGACGGTCATCGCAGGCGTCCAGGAACTGCGCGTAAAGGAAACAGACCGTGTCGAGACCGTGAAAGATCTGCTCAAGCCACTTGGCATCCGTGTCTCCGCGGGCGAAGATGAACTGAGGGTGGTGGGTGTCCCCACCCGCCCAAAGGGGGGTGGCAGCGCTGATTCCCAGGGCGACCACCGGATCGCGATGCTCGGGGCGGTTGCCGGGCTCGTGTCGCGCGAAGGGTTGCGGCTCGAAGGGGCAGAAGCCGCGGCGGTAAGCTTCCCCGGTTTCTTCGAGCTCCTCGACTCGGTGAGCAAGCGATGATCGTCGCCATCGACGGCCCCGCTGGGGCAGGCAAGAGCACGGTGGCGAGGCAGCTCGCCGCGCGGCTCGGCTTTCGCTACCTCGACACCGGCGCGATGTACCGCGCGCTGACCTGGCTCGCGCTCGAGCGCGCCGCCGACCTCGACGACGCGGAAGGGCTTGGCGCCCTCGCCCGCGAGCACCCGATCAGCTTCGAGGACGAGCAGCACGTCCTGATCGACGGCCGCGACGTGTCGACCGAGATCCGCGAGCCGCGCATCGACAAGGTCGTCTCGTCGGTCGCGCGCCACCCGCAGGTGCGCGAGGTGATGCGCGAACGGCAGCGCGAGCTCGGCGAGCACGGCAACGTCGTGATCGAGGGCCGCGACATCGGGACGGTCGTCGCGCCGCGCGCAGAAGTAAAGGTGTACTTGAACGCCAACGAGTCGGAGCGCGCGCGCCGGCGCATCGCCGAGCGGCCGGGACTCGCGGCCGATGCGCTCGCGACCGACCTGCGGCTGCGCGACGAGCGCGACTCGGCGCAGATGCGCGCCGGCGGACGACGCCGAGCAGATCGACACGACCGACCTCACGATCGACGACGTGGTCGCGCGCATCGAGGCGCTCGTGCGCTCGAGGCAGCCCGCATGAACCGCGTCGACGTCACGTGGAAGATCGGGCAGCTCACGCTCGGGTCGCTCGTGCGCGCGTTCGTTCCGCTCCGCGTCTACGGCAAGGAGCGCGTCCCGCTCGAGGGCGGGATCGTGATGGCGTTCAACCACTTCTCCTGGATCGACCCGCCGGTGTTCGGAAACGCCTCGCCGCGCACCATGCGCTTCCTCGCGAAGATCGAGGCGCACCGCATGCCGGGGCTCGGGCAGCTGATCCGCCTCTTCGGGACGATCTCCGTGCGCCGGGGCGAGTCCGACCGCGAAGCGGTGCGCCTGATGCGCCAGGTCGTGCGCGACGGGCAGCGCGCTCGGGCTCTTCGCCGAGGGCACGCGGCAGCGCAACGGCGTGCCGGGCAAGGTCCAGCCGGGCGCCGCGATGGTCGCGCTCCAGGAGGACGTCCCCGTCGTCCCGGCCGCGATCCACGGGACGCACGAGTGGCGACCGGGCAACTGGAAGCCCGTCTCGGTCGTCTGGGGCGCACCGATGCGCTTCGACGGGCTGCCGAAGAACGGCAAGGGCTACCGCGAGGCGTCGATCGAGGTCGAGCGCGAGATCCACCGGCTCTGGCGCTGGCTCGTCGAGGTGCACGAGGCGGGCCGCCCGACGCAGGTCGAGCTCCCGTGAGCACGCGGGCCGACGAGCTGATCGGCACCGTCGCGATCGTCGGCTTCCCGAACGTCGGCAAGTCCACGCTCGTCAACCGGCTGACCGAGACGCGCGCAGCGGTCGTGCACGAGACGCCGGGCGTGACGCGCGACCGCAAGGAGCTCGAGGTCGAGTGGAACGGCCGCCGCTTCCTCGTGATCGACACCGGCGGGATCGACATCGCGGACGACGCCGAGATCACGCGCTCGATCGCGGACCAGGCGCGCGAGGCGGTCGAGGAGGCCGACCTCGTGCTCTTCGTCGTCGACGCGCGCATCGGCACGACGCCGGGCGACGAGGAGGTCGCGGAGATCCTCCGCCTCTCGCACAAGCCCGTGCTCGTCCTGGCGAACAAGATCGACGACCCCTCGCAGGAGGCGAACGCGCTCGAGTTCCACCGGCTCGGCCTCGGCGACCCGATCCCGCTCTCCGCGATGCACGGCCACGGCACCGGCGACCTGCTCGACGATCTCGTCGATCGCCTCGAGGAGGCTGGGCGGTGTGCGGCCCGAGCTGCCCGAGGACGCGATCCGCGTCGCGATTCTCGGCCGCCCGAACGTCGGCAAGTCGTCGCTCCTGAACGCGCTGCTCGGACGCGAGCGCGTGATCGTCTCCGAGGTCCCCGGCACGACGCGCGACTCGATCGACACCGTGCTCGAGCGCGACGGCCGCACGTTCGTGCTCGTCGACACCGCGGGCCTCAGGCGCAAGCGCCGCCACCGGCAGGGGATCGAGTACTACTCGGAGCTTCGCGCGATCGAGGCCGCCGAGCGTGCCGACGTCGCGCTCGTCCTGATCGACTCGAGCGAGGGGATCGTCGAGCAGGACGTTTCCGTGGCAGACGTGGCGCGAAAGGCGAACAACTCGACCCTCGTCGTGCTCTCGAAGTGGGACGAGACGACGATCGACGTCGAGGACACGCGCAAGCAGATGATCCGGCGCCTGCGCCAGCGGCCGCCGATCATCGCGGTCTCCGCCGAAGACCGGCCGCGGCATCAACCGCCTGCTCGACGAGGTCGAGAAGCTCTTCGAGAAGCACACCTCGCGCGTCCCGACGCCCGAGCTGAACCGGTTCCTCGGCGAGCTCCGCGAGGCGCGGCAGCCCCCGTCGCGGAACGGCCGAAGCCTCAATCTTCTCTACGGCACGCAGGTCGAGACGCGCCCGCCTCGGTTCAAGCTCTTCGTCAACGACCCCGCGCTCGTCACGCGCGACTACGGCTACTGGGTCGAGAACAACCTTCGAGAGCGGTTCAACCTCACGGGCGTCCCGGTCGTGATCGACTTCACGCCGAAGTGAACACCGTCGTCGTCGGAGCGGGCTCGTGGGGGACGGCGTTCGCGCGTCTGCTGGCCGACCGCGGGCACGAGGTGACCCTCGCCGCGCGCGACGCCGAGCAGGTCGCCGCGATCGAGCAGACCGGACGGAACCCGCGCTACCTGACGAACGTCGACCTCGAGGGGATCCGCGCGTCGACGATCGACGACGCGCCGTTCGACGACGCGGAGCTCGTCGTCGCGGCGGTCCCGAGCCGCGTCTACGGCTCGGTCGTGCCGAACCTGCCCGGGCAACGCGCCGGTGCTGAGCCTGACGAAGGGGCTCGACCCCTCGACCGGCGAGCGTCTCTCCACGCTCGTCCGCGACCGGCCGGTCGCCGTGCTCTCCGGCCCCAACATGGCGGAGGAGATCGCGGCGGGCCTGCCGACGGCGGCGGTGATCGCCTCCGAGGACGTCCAGCTCGCCGAGCGGCTCCAGTCCGAGATCAACTCGCTCGCCTTTCGCGTCTACTCGAACCCCGACCTCGTCGGCGTCGAGCTGTGCGCGGCGGCGAAGAACGTGATCGGGCTCGCTGCCGGCGGCGTCGACGGACTCGGCCTCGGCGACAACGCGAAAGCCGCGCTGATGACGCGAGGGCTGGCCGAGATGGGGAGGCTGGGGGAGGCGGCCGGCGGCGACCCGGACACCTTCGCGGGCCTCGCCGGCATGGGCGACCTGATCGTCACGTGCTGGCACCCGAGCGGCCGCAACCGCAGGGCCGGGGAGCTGATCGCGCGGGGAAAGTCGCCCGACGAGGCGGCCGCGGAGATCGGCCAGACGGTCGAGGGTCTCACGACCGCGCCCGTTCTGAGGGATCTTTCTCAACGACTCGGCGTCGAGCTGCCGATCACCGAGGGCGTATGTACCGTTCTCAGCGGCATGCCTCTCTCCGATCTGCTCGCGAGCCTGATGGGTCGGCGGCCCACCGAAGAGTGAAGGTCTGGCTCGCAGCGGCGCTCGGGGCGTTCGCGCTCGCGGGCTGCGGCGGGAACGACACCGGCGGCGCGTCCGCGATCGGGCTCGCGCCGGCGGGCGCGAACGGCTACGTGGAGCTCGACTCGAGCCTCGACTCCGACCAGTGGAAAAAGGTGCAGGCGCTGCTCGACCGCTTCCCGAGCAAGCCGCAGCTCGTCGTCGAGCTCGACAAGCAGCTCTCCGAGGAGCAGCTGCAATGGGATCGCGACGTCGAGCCCGCGCTCGGGGACACCGTCGCCGCGATCTGGCTGGGCAACACGGCCGACGAGGTCGTCGTCGCGACGCAGCCCGACGACGACGCGAAGCTCGACTCGCTCCTCGACAAGCTCGCCGACGAGGCGAACACGGAGTACGTGACCGCCGAGGTCGACGGCTGGACGGTCGTCGCCGAGCAGCAGTCCACGATCGACGCGCTGACGTCGGGCGACGGTGAGCTCGCGGACGACGACGGCTACCAGGCCGCGCTCGACCAGCTGCCGGACGAGCGGCTCGCCTTCGGCTGGGTGAGCAAGCGGGCGCTGCCCTCGAACTTCCCGAAGCTCCAGTTCGACTGGCTCGCCGGTTCGATCGAGGCGCGGGACGACGGCGCCGTCGGCGACGTTCGTCGAACGGCTGACGGGCGACGCGGCGAACTACACGTCGCGCCGCATCGAGCAGGCGCCCGCCGACACGCTCGCGTTCCTCTCCTTCGACACGAAGAGCCTCCGCAGTCAGACCTCGTCGCTCGCGCCGCTCGCGAGCATGTTCGGGATCCGCGTCGACCAGCTCCTCGCAGACATCGAGGGCGAGGCCGCGCTCTGGGTCCTGCCCGCACCGGGCTTCCCGGAGGTGACCCTCGTGCTCACCACGTCCTCGCCCGCGAGGACGGAGTCGCAGCTACGCCAGCTGCTCCAGGGGACGCCGCTGCCGCTCCACATCGCGGTCGTGGACGACCAGGTCGTCGCGACGACCGCGACGAGCCCCGCGCGACGCGCTCGAGCGGGCGCAGGTCGGCGGGTCGCTCGCCGACGACGAGGACTTCAAGGAGGCGAAGGACGCCGCGGGCATGCCCGACGAGACCGGCGGCTTCCTCTACGTCGACGTCGCGGACGCGCTCCCGCTGCTCTCGCTGGCCGGGTACGCGGGCGTCGACGTGCCGAAGGAGCTGCTCGAGAACCTGCGCCCGATCAGCTCGGTGATCGCCTGGAGCCAGGCGGACGGCACCACCTCGGCTCAGACGCTTTTCGTCCACATCCAGTAGGTAGTCTGCCGCCGATGGCGGGCCGCGAGTTCCTCTTCACGTCCGAGTCGGTCACCGAAGGACACCCGGACAAGATCGCCGACCAGGTCTCGGACAGCGTCCTCGACGCCGTCCTCCGCGACGATCCGGGCGGGCGCGTCGCCTGCGAGACGCTGATCACGACCGGCCTCGTCGTCGTCGCCGGCGAGATCACGACCGAGATCTACGTCGACATCCCCAAGCTCGTGCGCGAGCGGATCGCGCAGATCGGCTACACGCACTCCGAGTGGGGCTTCGACGCGAACACGTGCGGCGTCGTCGTCGCGATCGACGAGCAGTCGCCCGACATCGCGCAGGGCGTCGACAGCGCGTACGAGATCCAGCACGACCCGGGCGACGACGATCCGCTCGACAAGGTCGGCGCCGGCGACCAGGGGATGATGTTCGGCTACGCGTCGAGCGAGACGCCCGAGCTGATGCCGCTGCCGATCATGCTCGCGCACAAGATCTGCAAGCGGCTCGCCGAGGTGCGCAAGGCGGGGATCCTCCCGTACCTGCGACCCGACGGGAAGGCGCAGGTGACCGTGCGCTACGAGACCGACGAGCACGACGTGCAGCGGCCGGTCGCGATCGAGCGGCTGCTCGTCTCGACGCAGCACGCCGACGGGCTCGACGCCGACGCGATGATCAAGCCCGACATCATCGAGTACGTGCTGCGGCCGATCCTCCCTCGCGACCTCTTCGACGAGAAGCGCTTCCAGGAGCGCGACTTCGTCTACGTCAACCCGACCGGCAAGTTCGTGATCGGCGGGCCGATGGGCGACACCGGGCTGACCGGCCGCAAGATCATCGTCGACACGTACGGCGGCGCCGCACGCCACGGCGGCGGGGCGTTCTCCGGCAAGGATCCGACGAAGGTCGACCGCTCGGCGGCGTATGCCGCGAGGTACGTCGCGAAGAACATCGTCGCGGCCGGGCTCGCCGAGCGCTGCGAGATCAACGTCGCCTACGCGATCGGCGTCGCGCATCCCGTTTCGGTGACGGTGCGCACGTTCGGCACCGAGCACATCCCGGTGCCGAAGATCGAGGAGCTCGTCAAGGAGTACTTCGACCTGCGGCCGGCCGCGATTCTCCGCGATCTCGACCTGCGGCGGCCGATCTACACCAAGACCGCGGCCTACGGGCACTTCGGGCGCGACGACCACGACTTCTCGTGGGAGCGCGTCGACAAGGCCGCCGAGCTCCGCGAGGCCGCCGGCCTCAACGGCGAACCGCCCTTTCCGGTGAATGCGGGCGAACCCGTCGGCGCCGGCGAGCGCGACGCCTGACCGAACCGCCGCCACCGAACCCGACCCGGCCTCGCACCGACCTGCCTCGCCTGCTCTCGGGCGCGGCGCTCCTCGTGCTCGCGCTCTGGGTCGCCTTCGGCGGCCTCGGCGGGTGCTTCCCGTCGTTCGGCAACCCGTTCCGCACCGAGACGGTCGACCGCAGCAGCCCGGTCGTCCTGAAGTCGATCCAGAACCTGCGGCGCTTCCAGGCCGCAACGGGTCACTACGAGGTGATCGTCGACCTCGAGAAGGACACGCGCTTCGTTCCGTCGCCGATTCGCGGCGAGCGCGTGCTGTTCGTCGCGGTGGGCGACGTCGAGGCGGGCGTCGACTTCACCGGGCTCGAGGGTGACGCCGTGCAGGTCTCGAACAACCGGCGCACAGTCCGCCTCGAGCTGCCGCATGCGGAGATCTTCTCGGCACGCGTCGACCCGACGCGCAGCTACGTCTACGACCGCGACCGCGGCCTGATCGACCGCGTCGCCTCGGTCTTCCAGGACAACCCGACGAGCGAGCAGGAGCTCTACGTGCTCGCGCAGGACAAGCTGAGGGACGGCGGCCGAGGAGAGCCCGGACGTGGTCGCCCGCGCGGAGCGGAACACGCGCCTGATGCTGGTCGGGCTGCTCGAGGCGCTCGGCTTCACGAACGTCTCGATCGAGTTCGTCGACGTAACGCCCTAAGCGGCGGGCCGGACGAACAGGCCTTCGGCGGCCTTGTCGCGTCAGGGCGAGCTCGCCGCCGTTCAGCTGCACCGCGAAGGGCTCGGTCGAGCGAACCTCGAGCTCCCGGCCGGGCTCGAGGCCCTGGTCGTAGAACCAGTGCAGCAGGTCGCCGTCGTGCTCCGCGAGCCGGACGATCGTCGCCTTCGTGCCGGGGGTGAGGTGCGCAAGCGGCGCGAGCTCGTCGTTCTCTCGCTGCTCGAACTCGGGATCGACCGGCCAGCCGTGCGGGCAGCGCTCCGGCTGTCCGAGCTTCTCGGCGATGCGGTCGACCATGTCGTCGCTGAACGTGTCGCCGAGCTCGTCGGCGTGGACGTGCGCCTCCGCCGCCGTGTAGCCCATGAAGTCGGTGAGCAGCCGCTCGATCAGGCGGTGCTTGCGCACGACCTTCTCGGCGCGCGCGCGCCCGGTCTTCGTGAGCAGCGCCTCCTTGTGCTCGCCGCGCTCGATCAGGCCTTCCGACTCGAGCCGCTTGAGCATCTCGCCGGCGGACGCGCGCGAGACGCCGAGCATCTCCGCGACGCGCACCGCGACCGTCGGCAGCCCCTCGGCCATCGGCCGGTACTCGCCGATCGGGAAGGCCAGGAAGTAGATCGTCTCGAGGTACTCGTCGACCGAGTGTCCTTGCGGCGCCACGGCGGCCACTCTAGCCGGCTGCCGGAATCGACTCCCGGAAGCTCCGACAGCGCCCGATCGGCTGCGCGCACTGCGAGCTGCGACCGCAGCGGGCGCCGCCTTCCGCGCGACGAGCGCCGCGACCTCGGTCAAGAGCGCGGTCGCGCGCCGGTAGCCCTCCGGGTCGAGCTCCGCGAGGTCGTCGGCCTCGCCGAGCGCGTCCTGCGCACGGCGCACGTCCGCGAGGGCGGCCTCGTACTCGGTCGCTCCTTCACCTCGCCGCCCGAGACCGCCTGCGGGTACTCGATCGTCAGTACGTCGAGAGCGTTTCGCGCGTCGGCGACGTGTGCGACGGGCGCGTCGAGTGCGTCCGCGAGCGACGGCTCGCTCGACGCTCGCGCGCCCGACGAGGAAGCCCACCAGCAGTCCGACGACGAGCACGACGGCAGGCAGCGAGGAGCCCGCCCAGCCGCCTGCGCCGCGAGGCGACCCGGTAGAGGGACATCAGCGGCTGATGACTGCGACCGCGCTCGGGTCGTGCTCGGCGATCACCCGCTCGGCGGCAGCGACGATCTCCTCGGCGCGGCGCGCGTCGGAGAGGTCGAGGATGCGCGAGCCGCACACGAGCAGGACGCGCGGAAGCATCGTGGCGACGCCGAGGTTGCGCGAGCCCTCGCGCAGCTCGTCGGCGAGCCTCTCGACGAAGGCCGAGCCCGTGCCGGCGAAGATCCGCCGCGCGTCCTCGGCGACGGGCACGACGCCGAGCTCGTCGACGACGGCGACGCGGCCCGAGCCGTTCTCGGAGTAGACGCGGTAGAAGTCGTTCGCGGCGAGGAGCGTCACGTCGTCGCTCCTCGACGCCGAGCGCGTCGGCCGCCGCGGCGTGCCGCTCGGCGGTCGGCGACCGGCGCGCGCGTGGCGGCGCCCGTCTCGAGCGCGACGGCGCCGGTCGCGACGGCGCGCAGCAGCCGGTGCTTCGCGTCGTACGCCGTCTCGACCGCGATGGTCGCCGGAGCGGCACCCGCGGCGACGCAGGCGAGCTCGGCCTCGCGCGCGAGCTCAGCGGCGGCGGCGGAGTCGACAGCGCTCCGCGTCGGCCTCGGCGCGCACGAGCGAGAGCGCGGCGCCGATCGACGAGAGGACCTCCGGATGCCGCGGGCGCAGAACGTCGCGGCGCCGAGGAGGCGAGCGACCTCGCCGACGAGCGCCTCGCCGGCGCCGCCCAGCGCGACGAGCGGCACGTCGTCGCCGAGCTCGTGCTGGCGCGCCGCCTCGCGCGACGGCGTGCGCGATCTTCTTCGCCGCGTCCTCGAGCACGCGCCGCGCGGCCTCCTCGGTCGTCGTCCGCAGGCGCGCGGCCAGCGGGGCGAACGCGAGCAGCGCCGCCTCCTGCGAGCCCTTCGCGTAGCGCGTCGTCGGCGACGAGACCGAGCGCGTTCGCCGCGCACGTCGTCGTCAGCGCGAAGCGGCCGTGCGGCGTGCGGACGATCGCGTACGCGCTCGGGATCGCCCGCGCGCGGCGCGACGAGCTCGAGCTCGGCGTCCTGCAGCTCGCTGCGGCTCTGCGAAGCACGCGTAGGGCAGCCCCGCGACGTGCGCGCTCCGCGGCCCGACCTCGGCGATCTTGCGGCCCTGCAGCCGCGCGAGGCTGCCGCCGGCGGCGCCGACGACCCAGCTGTCGATCGCGCGGATGCAGGTCGGGCGGCCCATCACGCGAAGCGTCCGCAGCACCGGCCGGCCGCTCTTGACGACGCGAGACGTTCGAGCTCGTGCCGCCGCACTCGATCACGATCGCGTCGCGGACCGCGAGCTGGTGCAGCGCCGCGGCGACGCCCGCGGCCGGGCCCGGAGCCGACGGTGAGCGACGGCCGCGCGCCGGAACTCGGCGACGCTCATCGCGCCGCCGTCGCCGCGCAGCACGAGCAGCGGCACGCGAGGTCGGCGTCGCGCGAGCGCCTCCTCGACGTGCGCCGCCGTCCGCTCGACGACCGGGAGGATGCTCGCGTTGATCGCGGCGCTGACGGTGCGCGTCTCGAGGCCGTAGGTCGCCGGTCAGCTCGTGGCCCGCGCAGACCGGCAGCCCGCGCGCGCGCGCACGCTCGGCGACCGTCTCCTCGAGCGCGGGGTCGTCGACGGCGAACGCGCCGCTGACGGCGATCGCCGTGCACCCGGCGCGCGCGAGCCGCTCGAGCGCGGCGTCGAGGTCGCCGTTCAGGCCGCGGTGGCGTCGAGCGAACTCGTGCTCGGTCTCGAGCGCGCGGCCGGGGGCGAGCGCGATCGTCGCCGACCTTCGTGCGCTTGCGCGCGCAGCCGGAGCTCGGGCTGCGGCGGCGAGGCCGACGACGCCGACCCGCGCGACGTCGCCCTCGAGCAGCGCGTTCATCGCCTGCGTCGTCGAGAAGGCGACGAACTCGACGCGCGCGCGGTCGTCGCCGAGCTGCGCGAGCAGCTCGTCGAGCGCCTGCGGCGATGCCGTCGGCGACGCCTTCGGCCGCCTCGTGCGTCGTCGGCACGCGGCGCTCGCGCGCAGCTCGAGCGGCGTGCGCCTCGATCGCGACGGCCTTCGTGAACGTGCCGCCGACGTCGATCGCCGATGCGCAGCCCGCCGGTCATGCGCTCGCGGCCGCCTCGCAGCGCGCGCCGCCGCGAGCGGCCGCCACGCGAACATGTAGGCCGCGCCCGACGACGTAGACCCCGAGCAGCAGGAGCTGCACGAAGATGCCCTCGCGCGTCGGGTGGATGCCGGTCAGCTCCGCGAGAAGAACGGGCAGTCGCGCCCAGCCGCCGTCGATCGGCGTCACCGAGATCCAGTCGCCCTCCTGCAGCGAGCGAACCGCGTTCCCCGCGAACGCGACCGAGAGCACCAGGAGCGTCGAGGCGCCTGCGAGCAGCAGCTGCTTCACCGGCAGCCGCTTGCCGAGCTTGAGCACCGCCCAGCCGACGACGACGAGCGCGACCGCCGCCGCGAGCGCGCCGAGCACGACCCACTCGAGCAGGCCCTGCGCGAAGAGGAGGAGCGCCTGGTAGAAGAGCGCCGTCTCGAAGCCCTCGCGGAAGACGGCGGTGAAGCCGAGACCGACGAACGCGAGCGCGCTCCCCGCCGCGATCGCGCCCGCCGTGCGCGCGCGCATGAACTCCATGCGCCGCCGTTGCTCCAGCTGCGCGACGAGCCAGAACGACACGAAGAACAGCACCGCGACCGCGAGCGACGCGCCGTCACGCCCTCGAGCAGCTCGCGCTGGAGCGGAGCGATGTCGATCACGACGCTCGCGAGCACCCACGTCAGGATCGGACGCGCCGACCGCGGCGAGGACGCCGAGCGCGAGCGGCCGCCGGAACCCCCTCGCCCGGCCCGCCTCGAGCGAGCCGAGGAGGATCGCGAGCAGGAGCACGGCTTCCAGCCCCTCGCGGAAGAGGATCGTGAACGAGAAGAAGAAGGCGATGATCGGCGCGGCGATCCCGGGATCGGCCAGCGCGACGTCCACCTTCCGGAGCCCGATCGCGAGCTCGCTCGCGCGACGTCGTCGAGCTCCGACAGCGGGGCGCCGTCCCGGATGCCGTTCCGCAACTTCGCGAACGCGAACTCGACGTCGAGCACGAGGTTCGGATCGCGAAGGCGAAGCGGGATCTCCGCGTACTCGAAGTGGTCGAGGTACGCCTCCCGCGCGAGGTCGTAGGCGCGCTCGCGGTCGCCGGCCTGCGCCGCGGCGAGCGACTCGTCGACGAGCTCGCGCGCGCGTGCGACCTCGGTTCGCGCGCGCTCCACCTGGCCGTCGTCGGCGCGGGCCGCCGCGGGCGCGACGAGCGCGGCCAGCAGCAGGAGGAAGGTGACGGCCCGTCTCACGCTAGCCCTGGAGCGCGGCCTTCGCCCGGTCGAGGTCGGCCTTCGTCGGCCGCGATCAGCTGCGCCACCTCGGCGGCCGGAGCGCCGTCCTTCATCTTCGTCGCGGATCTCGGTCGAGATCGTGTGCTCGAGGTCTTCCATCAGCTCCTCGTCCGCCTCCTCGAGGGGGTGCTCGACCTCCTCGAAGTGCTCGAGGTAGGCGTCGCCGACGAGCTCCTCGGCGGCCTCCGCGTCGCCGTCCTCGTACTTGGCGAGCGCGTCGTCGAGCATGGACTTGATCGTGTCGATCTCGGCAGCAGCAGCTGCCGGGGTGACGTCCGCCTCATCGGCGTCGTCGGAGCCGCAGCCGGCGCCGAGCGCCGACCAGGGTGAGAGCGAGCAGAGCCAGGACGAACGTGCGCATCGAACCTCCGGTAAGGGTTGCCTTACATGCTGTGTAAGGGAGACCTTACAGAGCCGCGTCGCCCGTGGTGGAGCCATTGCAAGGTGAACCTTACAGCGGCTTGCACAGCGGGCCGCGGCTCTACGCTGGGGAGATCGAGCGGTTCGCGTCCGTCTACCCCCTCGTCACCGCGCGCTCGCTCGCGCGCATCTTCACCTACGAGGTTCCCGACGGGGTCGGGAAGGGCGCGGTCGTCGAGGTGCGCTTCGCCCGGTCCAAGGCGCGCGGCGTGGTCGTGGACGTCGACGGCGGCGCGCCCGAGGGGATCGACGGTCGTCGCCGATCGAGCGGGTGGTGGAGGAGCTCCCGCCGACCCTCGTCGACCTCGCGCTCTGGCTCGCCGAGTACTACGGCTCGACCCCGGCGCGCACGCTCGCACTCGTCGCGCCGCGCGTGCGGAAGCGGCGAGGCGAGCGACCGGCGCCGCTGTCGCGCGAAGGGCTCGCGGGCGAGGCCGAGCCGGAGCAGCTGACCGACGAGCAGCGCGCCGCGATCGACCGCATCGTCGGCGCGTTCGGGAGCGGCGGAAACTTCCTGCTCGCGGGGGCGACCGGCAGCGGCAAGACCGAGGTCTACCTCCAGGCGTGCGCGGCGGCGCTCGAGCGCGGGCTCGGCGCGATCGTGCTGGTGCCGGAGATCGCGCTGACGCCGCAGGCAGCCGGCCGCTTCGCGGCGCGCTTCGGCGACGGGCTCGCGATCCTGCACTCGGGTCTGACCGACGCCGAGCGCCGCGACGAGCGCGAGCGGATCGCGCGAGGGCGAGGCGCGCATCGTCGTCGGTGCGCGGTCGGCGATCTTCGCGCCGGTCCGCGACCTCGGGCTGATCTGCGTCGACGAGGAGCACGACCAGTCGTACAAGCAGGACTCCGACCCGCGCTACGACGCACGCACCGTCGCGGCGAAGCGCGCAGCGCTCGAGGGCGCCGTCGCGGTCTACGGCAGCGCGACGCCGCGGCCGGAGAGCTGGGAGCGGCTCGAGCGGCTCGACCTCGGCGGGCGGCTCGTCGGGTCGCTCCCGCCGGTGCGCGTCGTCGACCTCCGGCGCGAGGCCGGCTACCCGCTCTCCGCGCCGCTGCTCGCCGCGCTCGGCCGCGTCGCCGCGGAGGGCGGCAAGGCGATCCTGCTCCTCAACCGGCGCGGCATCGCGCCGGCGATCCACTGCCGGGCGTGCGGGACGACGCTGCGCTGCCCGAACTGCGACGTCGCGCTCGTCCTGCACCGCGACGACGTCTTGCACTGCCACCACTGCGGCCACTCCGTCCCCTCGCCGGAGACGTGCCCGGCCTGCGCGTCGCCCGAGCTCGCGCGGATCGGCGCCGGCACGGAGAAGCTCGAGCAGGAGCTTGCCAAGGCGGTGCCGGAGCTCGAGCGGATCCGGCTCGACGCGGACGTCGTCGCGGAGCGCGGCGCCGTGCCCGAGGCGCTCCGCCGCTTCGCCGAGACCGACAGTTCGGTGCTGCTCGGCACGCAGATGGTCGCGAAGGGCCACCACTTCGCCGGCGTGTCGCTCGCGGCGGTCGTCGACGCGGACACGCAGCTCGGACTGCCGGACTTCCGCGCCGAGGAGCGAACGTTCGCGCTGCTCACGCAGCTCGCCGGTCGTTCCGGCCGCGACGCGCCGGGGCGGGTGATCGTGCAGACCTTCCAGCCGGACGCGCGCGCGGTCGCGTTCGCCGCGCGGCACGACGTCGCAGGGTTCCTGGAGGGCGAGCTCGAGCGCCGGCGCGAGCTCGGCTACCCGCCGTTCTGCCACCTCGTCCGGATCGTCGTCGCGGGCGCCGACCCGGAGCAGCCGCTCACCGCGCTTCGCGAGCTCGCGTCGAGGTTCCAGGAGGGCGAGCTGCTCGGGCCGGCGCCGCTCCTTCGCCTGCGCGGGCGCTATCGCGCGCAGCTGATCGCGAAGACGGCCGAGCCGCGACGCGTTGCCGCGCGCGCGGGCCGCCTGCTCGCCGAGGCGGCTCCGGCGATGCGCCGCGCCGGGCTCACCGCGGTCGTCGACGTCGACCCGCAGAGCCTCTAGAGGCGACCGGACTAGACTCCTCGCCGTGGCGGACGAGGCGGGCGAACTGCGTGACACCGGCGATCTCGACGCCGAGGCTCTTGCGCGCCGGCGAATGGCGCTTTCGCAGATCCGCCAGTACCCGGACCCCGCGCTGCGGATGCGCGCGAACGAGGTCGAGCACTTCGACGACTCGCTGCGGCAGCTCGCCGAGCGGATGACCGCGCTGATGGCCGACGCGTACGGCGTCGGGCTCGCGGCGACGCAGGTCGGCGTGCTCCAGCGGTTGTTCGTGTTCCAGTCCGGCGACGACGAGCCGCGCGTGCTCGTCAACCCGCGCATCGTCAAGCAGAGCGACGAGCTGGAGATGGACGAAGAGGGTTGCCTCTCGCTCCAGCGCGTGCTCGTGCCGGTCGAGCGCAGCGTGAAGGTCACGATCGAGGCGCAGGACCTCGACGGCGACGACGTGCGCCTCGAGCTCGACGAGCTGCCCGCGCGCGTCGCGCAGCACGAGCTCGACCATCTCGACGGGGTGCTGATCCTCGACAGGACCACCGACGACGCACGGCGCGAGGCGATGGCGACGCTGCGCGCGCAGCTTTCCCTCGCTTGAGCCGACTCGGCGTCGCCGCAACGGCGCCCTTCGGAGCAGACGTGCTCGAACGCCTCGCCGCGCGGCACGACGTCGCGTGGGTGCTCACGCGGCCCGACCGGCCGGCGGGCCGCGGGCGCAAGGAGCGCGCGCCGGCAGCGAAGGTCGCCGCGGAGCAGCTGGGCCTGGAGGTGCGGCAGCCCGAGCGGCCGACGCCGGACGACGTCGCCGGCGTCGACACGATCGTCCTCGTCGCGTACGGCGTGCTGATCCCGGACGACCTGCTCGCCGCGGCGCTCTGGCTGAACGTCCACCCGTCGCTCCTCCCGCGCTGGCGCGGCGCCGCTCCGGTCGAGCGTGCGCTGCTCGCGGGCGACGAGGAGACCGGCGTCTCGATCATCAAGCTCGTGAAGGAGCTGGACGCCGGCCCGATCGCGGCGCAGCGCGCGTTTCGCGTCGGCGAGGACGACGACGCGGGCGCGGTCTACGACCGCTCGGCCGAGCTCGCGGTCGATCTGCTCGACGAGGTGCTGCCGGCGCCGGCGTTCCACGAGCAGGAGGGCGAGCCGACGTACGCCCACAAGCTCGAGGCCGCAGACCGGCAGCTCGACCTCGCCGATCCCGAAGACGCGCTGCGGCGGATCCGCGCGCTCTCGCCGCACATCGGCGCGCGCGCGGAGCTCGACGGCCGGCCGATGACGATCTGGCGGGCGCGCATCGAAGACGGCGAGCTCGTCCCGCTCGAGGTGCAGCCCGACAGCGGCCGGCGCATGACGTACGAGGAGTTCCGCAGAGGCCTGCGGTGATCGCGCCGGCGCGAAGCGTCGCGTACTCCGTCGTGCGGCGCGTGTTCGAGGACGAGTCGTACGCCGACCGCTCGTTCCGCACGCTCGCGGCCGACCTCGACGACCGCGACCGCGCGCTTGCGCAGCGGCTCGCCTACGGCACGGTGCAGCGAATCCGCACGCTCGACCACGCGATCGAGGCGATCGGCCGCCGCCCGGTTCGCAAGCTCGACCCGCCCGTGCTCGCGGCGCTCAGGCTCGGCGCGTACCAGCTCGGCTACACGGACCAGGCGCCGCACGCGGTCGTGGACGACACGGTCGAGCTCGTGCGGCGCGCCGGCGTCGAACGCGCGGTGCCGTTCACGAACGCCGTCATGCGCCGGCTGACGGAGCGCCTTCGCGGCCTGCTCGGCTCGCTCCCGGAGGGACCGCTCAAGCACTCGTACCCCGACTGGATCCACGACACGTGGCGGCGCGACCTCGGCGAGGAGGCGTCGCTCGCGCTGATGCGCGCGCAGAACGAGCCGCCCGAGACCGTCGTCCGGCTCGTGCGCGGTGACCCGCCCGGCGAGCCGACGGACGTCCCCGGCGCGTATCGCGTCGACCGGGTCGACGAGCAGGCGCTCGCGGAAGGCCGCGTCTGGCCGCAGAGCCGCGGGCTCGCAACTCGCGGGTCTCGTCGTCGGCGCGCGCGAGGGGGAGCGGATCCTCGACTCGTGCGCGGCGCCCGGAGGCAAGGCGACGATGCTCGCCGGCGAGGTGACGGCGGTCGAGCTGAACCCGGGGCGCGCGCGCGAGCTGCGCGACAACGCCGCCCGGCTCGGCGCGACGAACGTGCACGTCGTCGAGGCCGACGCCACCGCCCTGCCGCCCGAGCTGAAGGACTTCGACCGCGCGCTCGTCGACGCGCCCTGCTCGGGGCTCGGCGTGCTCGCCGCGCGCCCCGACCTGCGCTGGCGGTCCCGCCCTCTGCCCGACCTCCAGCTCGCGCTGCTGCAGGAGGCGGCCGCGCGCACGAAGCCCGGCGGCACCGTCGTCTACTCGGTCTGCACGATCAACGCGGACGAGAACGAGGCCGTCGTCGAAGCCTCAGGGCTCGAGGTCGAGCCGCTCGGCGAGGAGTGGCCGCAGTTCGCCCATCCGAAGCGCCCCGAGTTCCTGCTGACCCGCCCCGACCTGCACGGGACGTCGGGGTTCTTCATTGCCCGCCTGAGGGCTTCGTAAGATCCGCCGATGCCCTGGCGCGAGTGGGTCCGCACGGTCGAGATCGAGCCATCGCTCTACGCGGCGGACTTCGGCCACCTCGCGGACCAGATCGAGGTGCTGCTGCACGCGGGCGCGCGGATCTTCCACTTCGACTGCGGTGACGGTCACTTCGTCGAGCCGATCACGATGGGGCCGATCGTGCTCGCGTCGATCTCGGAGCAGATCCACGCGATGGACGGGAAGATCGACTGCCACCTGATGGTCGAGAACCCGTCGAAGCACTTCGGCGCGTTCGCGCAGGCGGGCGCCGACAGCGTGACGTTCCACTACGAGGCGGTACGCGACGTGCGCGGCTGCGTGCAGGCCGCGCGCGAGCACGACCTCGAGGTCGGGCTGGCGTTCAACCCGGGCACGCCGGTCGCGGAGGCCGTCGCGACGGCGGAGAACGTCGACGTCGTGCTCTGCATGAGCATCGAGCCCGGCTACTCCGGCCAGGAGTTCATGCCGGGGTCGCTCGAGCGGATCGAGCTGACGCGGCAGCTGCTGCCGCCGGAGGTGCACGTGCAGGTCGACGGCGGCATCAACGAGGAGAACGTGCGCGCGGCGTACGATGCGGGCGCGACGCTGCTCGTCTCCGCGAGCGCGATCTTCGGGCGAGAGGATCTCGCCCGGACCTACCGCCGCTTGGTACAAGCGTTGGCGTGAGCCACATGGAGAGGGCGCTCGAGCTCGCTGAGCGAGGGCGTGGGACAACGCACCCGAACCCCGTCGTCGGCGCGGTCGTCGTGACGCCGGGAGGGACGGTCGTCGGCGAGGGCTGGCACGAGCACGCGGGCGGCCCGCACGCGGAGCTGATCGCGCTCCGCGCCGCCGGTGGGCGGGCGACAGGGGCAACGCTCTACGCGACGCTCGAGCCGTGCTCGCGCTTCGGGCGCACGCCGCCGTGCGTCGACGCGGTCGTCGGCTCCGGCATCGCGAAGGTCGTCGTCGGCTCCGACGACCCGTCGCAGGAGGGAGTCGAGCGCCTCCGCGAGCTCGGGGTGGAGGTCGAGGTCCTCGATCTCTGGACCGCGCGCAAGACAGAACGAGGCGTGGCGCACGTGGAAGACGCTCGAGCGTCCGTTCGTGACGTACAAGGCGGCGGTCACGCTCGACGGCCGCGTGACGATTCCCGGCTCGCAGTGGATCTCGGGCGAGGAGTCGCGGCGGCTCGTGCACGAGCTGCGCGCGCAGTCGGACGCGGTCGGGGTGGGCATGGGCACCGTGCGCGCCGACGACCCGCGGCTCGACGCGCGCGACGTCGCGGTCGAGCGTCAGCCGCGGCGGATCGCGTTCGGGCTCGGCCCGCTCCCGGCCGGCTCCGAGCTGGAGCTCCGCTCGGGCGAGCCGGTCGAGGAGCTGCGCGCGCTGGCGGCCGAGGGCGTGCAGTCGCTCCTGCTCGAGGGCGGGCCGACGATCGCGACGGCGTTCCTCGAGCGCGGGTTGATCGACAAGCTGCTGCTCTTCGTGGCGCCGAAGCTCTCGGGCGAGGGGCCGCACCTCTTCAACGACTTCACGGGCTTGCGCGAGCTGACCCGCACGTCGGTGCGGCAGGTCGGCGACGACGTGCTCTTCGAGGGATACCTTCGGGAGCCGTGAAGTTCGGGATCCTCAGCTCGAACATCGGCTCGTACTCCGAGCCGCGCACCGCCGTCCGCGTCGCGCAGGCCGCCGAGCGCGCCGGGTGGGACGCGTACCTGATCTGGGACCACCTCGCGTTCGTCTGGGAGAAGCCCGCGGCCGACCCGTGGGTGACGCTCGGAGCGGTGGCCGCGTCCACCGAGCGGATCCTGATCGGGACCGGCGTCACGCCGGTCGCGCGCCGGCGGCCGCAGGTGGTCGCGCACGAGCTGGCGACGCTCGACCGGCTCGCTCCCGGCCGCGTCGTCTTCGGCGCGGGTCTCGGCGGCGGCCACGGCGAGTTCGAGCGCTTCGGCGAGGACGAGGACCCGCACTCGCGCGCCGAGCGGCTCGACGAGGGGCTCGACGTGATCCGCGCGCTGCTCTCCGGCGAGCGCGTCGACCATCAGGGTGAGCACTTCACGGTCGACGGCGTCACGCTCGCGCCGGCGCCGGAGCGCGTGCCGATCTGGATCGGCGGGATGAGCGCGAAGGCCCGCGCGCGCGCCGCGCGCTTCGACGGGTGGTTCGCGGACACCGCGAGCCCGAGCGCGATGACGACGACGCCCGGCGAGTCTCGCGGCGATGCTCGACGGCTACTCCTTCGGCGACGTCGCGGTGATGGGCTACTCCGAGCCCGGCAAGCGCGAGCTGCACGACGCCTACGCCGAGGCGGGCGCGACCTGGTGGATCGAGCAGGTCCACGACGGCCGCGGCGACCTCGACACCGTCCTCGCGCGGGTCGAGGCCGGCCCGTAGCCTTTCGGTGTGTTCACCGGGATCGTCAGGGAGCGCGGACGGGTCGCCTCGTTCGTCAACGGCAGGCTCGTCGTCGAGTCGACGCTCGAGCCCGAGATCGGCGACTCGGTCTCGGTCGACGGCGTCTGCCTGACGGTCGTCGAGGCGAACGGCGGCACGCTCGCGTTCGACGTCGTCGGCGAGACGAGCTCGCGCGTCAAGCCGTTCGGCGCCGAGGCGAACCTCGAGCCCGCGACGCGCGCCGGCGACCCGCTCGGCGGCCACTACGTCCAGGGCCACGTCGACTCCGTCGGTCGCGTGCGCTCGTTCGACGGCGAGCGGCTCGTCGTCGAGGCGCCGCCCGAGCTCCTGCGCTACTGCGTCGAGAAGGGCTCGATCGCGGTCGACGGCGTCGCGCTCACGATCGCCGCGCTCGACGACGAGAGCTTCGAGGTCGCGCTCGTCCCGCACACGCTCGAGATCACGACGCTTGGAGGAAAGCGGCCGGGCGACGAGGTCAACCTCGAGGTCGACGTCCTTGCGAAGTACGTGGAGCGCCTGCTCGGGGCTAGGCTCTCGTCGTGAGCACCACGGTCGAGACCCGCGCGCCGTTCGCGACCGTCGAAGAGGCGATCGAGGACATCCGCCAGGGTCGCTTCGTCGTCGTCGTCGACGCCGAGGACCGCGAGAACGAGGGCGACCTGACGATCGCCGCGCAGTTCGCGACGCCGGAGGCGATCAACTTCATGGCGACGCACGCGCGCGGACTGATCTGCCTCTGCCTGACCGAGGAGCGCTGCGACGAGCTCGGGCCTCGAGCAGATGGCGCGCGAGAACGAGACGCCGCTCGGCACCGCCTTCACCGTCTCGGTCGAGGCGCGCGAGGGCGTCACCACCGGCATCTCTGCACCGGACCGCTCGCACACGATCCAGGTCGCGATCGACCCGTCGAAGGGCTCGCACGACCTCGTCCGTCCCGGCCACGTTTTTCCGCTTCGCGCGCGGCCCGGCGGGGTGCTCGAGCGCTCGGGCCAGACCGAGGCGGCCGTCGACCTCTCTCGCCTCGCGGGGCTGAACCCCGCGGGCGTCGTCTGCGAGATCATGAACGAGGACGGGACGATGGCCCGCGTCCCGGACCTGACCGCGTTCTGCGAGCAGCACGGGATCAAGCTGCTGACGATCGCCGACCTGATCGAGTACCGCCGCGGGACGGAGAAGCTCGTCGAGCGCGTCGCGCAGGTGCGGCTCCCGACCGCGTACGGCGAGTTCACCGCGGTCGCCTTCCGCGAGACGCTGACCGGCAAGCCGCACGTCGCGCTCGTCAAGGGCGAGGTCGACGGCGGCGAGGACGTGCTCGTGCGCGTGCACTCCGAGTGTCTCACCGGCGACGTCTTCCACTCGCTGCGCTGCGACTGCGGCGACCAGCTCGAGCTCGCGCTGCATCGCATCGAGGACGAGGGTCGCGGCGTCCTGCTCTACATGTCGCAGGAGGGACGCGGGATCGGGCTGCTCTCGAAGCTGCAGGCCTACGAGCTGCAGGAGGCGGGGCTCGACACGGTCGAGGCGAACCTCGAGCTCGGCTATCCGGCGGATGCGAGAGAGTGGGGGATCGGCAACCAGATCCTGGCCGACCTCGGCCTGACGACGATCCGGATCCTGACGAACAACCCCAAGAAGCTGACCGGCCTGGAGGGCTACGGTCTGACCGTCACCGAGCAGGTGCCGATCGAGGTCGAGCCCAACCCGGAGAACGAGCGGTACCTCGCCGCGAAGCGCGAGAAGCTCGGTCACCGGCTGCACCATCAGGACCGGCGCTTCGAGGAGGACGCGGAATGACGGAGCCTGCCGAGCTCCCGCAGCTCCGCCCGCCGGAGGAGCACGCCGAGGGCGCGCTCGACCTGCCCGACGGCGTGCAGGTGCTCGAGGGCTCGCCGATCGGCGGGCGCCGCGGCGTCGCCGTGCTCGTCGCGAAGTTCAACGGCGAGATCACGACCCGCCTGCTCGCGTCGGCCCTCGAGGAGCTCGAACGGGCGGGCGTCTCGAGGGAGTCCGTGACCGTCGTCCCGGTACCCGGAGCGTTCGAGCTTCCGCTCGCCGCGCTCGCGCTCGCGAAGACCCGGCGCTTCTCGTGCCTCGTCGCGCTCGGCTGCGTGATCCGCGGCGAGACCTCGCACTTCGACTTCGTCGCGGGCGAGGCGGCTTCCGGGCTCCAGCTGGCCGCGATCGAGACCGGCATCCCGGTCGCCTTCGGCGTGCTCACGACCGACACGGTCGAGCAGGCCGAGGCCCGGGTGGACAAGGGGGCGGAGGCCGTGCGGACGGCGCTCGAGATGGCCGACCTCTTCGCCCAGCTCCGCGCGAGCGCCGCGGCGGCCACGTAACAGATCCGTCACAAGCTCTTCGCTACACTGCCGCGGCCATGCCGAAGATCTGCGCAGTCTGCGGGAAGAAGCCGTCGTTCGGGAACAGCCGGAGCCACTCGATGGTGGCCACGAAGCGCCGGTTCGACCCGAACCTCCAGCGCGTCCGCGTCAACCTGGGCGGCAAGGCCCAGCGCGCGTACGTCTGCACCCGCTGCCTCAAGGCCGGCAAGGTCACGAAGGCTCTGTAGAGCCTCCGAGCAACCCCGAGCCCCAGGATCCGGTCTAATCCCGGCGTGGAGGCGGCTCACTCCCTCTCCGCACCGCTCGGGAGGATCACGATCGCGCCGGAGGTGCTGGCGCGCATCGCCGGCCAAGCAGCGCTCGAGTCGTACGGAGTCGTCGGCATGTCCGCCCGAGGGCGCGTCGGGCGGCTGCTGTCGCGCGACCGCGTCGGGCAGGGCATCGTCGTCGGCGGAAACGGCGAGGGCGTGACCGTCGACCTCTACGTCGTCGTCGAGTACGGGCTCAACCTCGCCGAGGTCGCGTCGGGTCTTCGCAACCGGGTCACGTACGACCTCGAGCGGCTGACCGGCCTGAAGGTGGCGTCCGTCGAGGTGCACATCCAGGACGTGAAGACCGGATGACGCCGCTCGAGCTCGCGCGCGGCGCGCTCGCCTCGCTCGAAGCGAACCGCCAGCGGATCGACGACCTCAACGTGTACCCGGTGCCCGACGGCGACACCGGCACGAACCTGACCTTGACCGCGCGCGCGATCGTCGACGCGCTCGAGACGACGGAGTCGACCGACCGGCCGACGCTCGCCAAGGAGGTGACCCGCGCCGCGCTGATGGGCGCGCGCGGCAACTCCGGCGTGATCCTCTCCCAGATCGTGCGCGGCTTCGCCGACGTGGCGGGCGACGCGGAGCCCCTCGACGCCGGCGCGCTCGCGCGAGCGTTCCGAGGAGCGAGCGACGCGGCGTACCGCGCCGTTCGCCGCCCGGTCGAGGGGACGATGCTGACCGTGATCCGCGAGCTCGCCGAGGCAGCGGAGCGCGCCGACCACTCGCAGTCCGCCGCGGAGCTCCTCGTCGAGCTCGTGCACGCCGGCGAGGAGTCGCTCGCGCGCACGCAGGACATGCTCGACGTCCTGCGCGACGCCGGCGTCGTGGACGCGGGCGGCGCGGGTCTCGTCGAGATCGTGCGCGGGCTCGCGGCGACCGCGACCGGCGAGGCGATCCCGGAAGCGCCGGCCCGCGAGTCGCTCGGGTTCGACGCGATCCACCAGGAGCTCTCGGAGTTCCGCTACTGCACGACGTTCGTGATCGAGGGCGAAGGCCTGGAGCGCGAGGAGCTCGAGGGCGAGTTCGAGAAGCTCGGCGACTCGCTGCTCGTCGTCGGCGATCCCACGGCGATGAAGGTGCACGTGCACACCGACGAGCCCGGCAAGGCGCTCGCGATCGGCACGACGCGCGGCACGATCGAGGGAGTCGAGATCGCGAACATGCACGCGCAGACGCAGCACCGCTCGGCGCGGCTGCTCGAGGCCGTTCCGGATGAGGTGCAGACCGACGTCGTCGCGGTCGTCGTGGGCGAGGGGAACCGCCGGCTGTTCGAGACGCTCGGCGCGACGAGCTTCGTCGAGGGCGGGCAGACGATGAACCCCTCCACGGCCGACCTCGTCGCCGCGATCGAGCGCACAGGCGGGGCGGAGGTCGTCCTGCTCCCGAACAACTCGAACGTGATCATGAGCGCGGAGCAGGCGGCCCAGCTCGCGACCAAGCCGGTGCAGGTCGTCGCGAGCGAGTCGATCCCGGCGGGACTCGCCGCGATCGTCTCGTTCGACCCGCAGCGAAATGCAGAAGAAAATGCCGCCGAGATGCGCGACGTGCTCGACGGCGATCGCGACCGGCGAGGTGACCGTCGCCTCGCGCGACGCGCAGCTCAACGGCCTCGCCGTGCCGAAGGGCTCGTTCCTCGGCCTCGCCGACGGCGAAGCGATCGCGGTCGGCGAGAGCTTCGACGAGGTCGCGCGCCAGGTGGTCGACCGGCTGCTCGCCGAGCCCCGCGGGATGCTGACGCTCCTGCGCGGCGAGGAGGCGCCCGACCTCGACGCGCTCGTCGCCTCGCTCGCGGAGCAGCACCCCGACGTCGAGGTCGACGTGCAGGACGGCGGCCAGCCGCACTACCCGCTCCTGCTCTCCGCCGAGTGACCGACGACCCGGTCCGCGTCGTCCTCGTCGAGGACAACCAGGTCTTCCGCGAGGCGCTCGAGCTGCTGCTCGGGCTGCGCGACGACATCGAGGTCGTCGCGTCGGTCGCCGAGGGGACGCTCGCCGTGCCCGCCTGCGTCGAGCACAAGCCCGACGTCGTCGTGATGGACTACCGGCTCCCGGGGCTGGACGGCGTGCAGGCCACGCGGGCCGTCGTTGCGAGCTGCCCCGGTACGAACGTCGTCGCGCTGACCGCATCTGCGAACCTCCGCGAGATGAAGGCGCTCGAGGAGGCCGGCGCTGTCGCCTGCCTGACGAAAGACCAGGACCTCGACGAGATCGTCGGGGCGATCCTCAGCGCCGGCGGCCGAGAGCTGTCGTGAACCTGACCGCGCAGAACACCGCGGTCGTTCTCGATTCGACCGCCGACTTCCCTGAGGCCGCGGAGCGCTTCCCGAACTGGCGGATGGTCCCGCTCTACGTCCGGTTCGGTGACGAGACGCTATCGCGACTACATCGAGCTCGGGCCGCACGAGTTCTACGAGCGGTTGCGCACGTCGCCGACGACTCCGGCGACCTCCCAGCCGACGCCGGGCGACTTCGCGGCGACCTACACGGAGCTCTCGGGCTACGACCGCATCCTCTCGATCCACATCCCGGAGTCGCTCTCCGGGACGATCCAGAGCGCGCGCGTCGCGGCCGAGGACTTCGGCGACAAGGTGCGCACGATCGACTCGGGCACGGCGTCGGCGGCGGAGGCGATGCTCGGCTTCGCGATCCAGCGCCGGCTCGAGCGCGGCACGACCGACGAGGAGGTCGACGCGCTCGTCACGCGCTTCAAGGAGAGCGCCGCGATTCTCTTCACCGTCGACACGCTCGAGTTTCTGCAGCGAGGCGGGCGGATCGGGCGCGCAGCGAAGTTCGCAGGGCAGCTGCTGCACGTGAAGCCGATCCTCACGATCGAGGACGGAGAGGTCATCCCGCTGAAGCGCGTGCGGGGTGCGGCCAAGGCGTTCGCCGAGTTTCAGCAGCAGTTCATCGACTCGACGATCGACACCGACCACCTCCGCGTCGGCATCGCGCACGCCGACGCGCCCGACCAAGGCGGAGCAGCTGCGCAAGATGGTTGCGGGCGAGCGGCCGAAGGCGCAGATCGAGATCGTGACGACGCTCGGTGCGGTCGTCGGGACGCACGCAGGTCCCGGCACCGTCGGCTTCTTCTGGTTCACCGACGACGCGTAGTCCATCCGGACCGCGTTCCTATACTCGGACCGGCTCTGGTCGTCATGGCGACACCGATCCGCACCGCAGCGGGTTTCACGGGCGTGGACCCGCCCGGGCATTGGCCACCCTCTCGGTCGACGCCTCGGCCCGAACGCCTGGAGCGCGCGCTCGACGTGCTTGCCCGGGATCGGCGTCACCGTCGCGAAGCGGCTCGCCAAGCTCGGGCTCGCGACCGTCGGCGACCTGCTCCGGCACGCGCCGTTCCGCTACGAGCCTGCGGCGCCCGAGCTCAGGATCGCGGAGCTGTTCGGCGAGGAGGAGGCAGCGATCTCGGGCGTCGTGCGCAGCGTGCGGAAGCGGCGCGCGCGCAAGCTGACGATCGTCACCGCCCGCGTCGAGGACGAGAGCGGTGCACATCGACGCCGTCTGGTTCAACCAGGAGTGGCTCGCCGACAAGCTGCAACCGGGCACGCACGTGCGCCTCCGCGGCCAGCGGCGACGGAACGACTTCGTCGTCAAGAGCTACGACCTCGGCGAGACGGCGCAGACCGCCGACTTCGCGCCGGTCTATCCGGCGAGCGAGGACGTGACCACGAAGCGGCTGCGCGCGTTCGTCGAGTCGGCGCTGCCGTACGCGAACGACGTCGGGGACCTGCTCCCCGCGGTGCTGCGCGCGCGGCTCGAGCTCCCGATCGTGCGCGACGCGCTCGTCGCGATCCACCGGCCGCAGTCGGAGGAGGACGCCGAGCGCGGACGGCAGACGCCTCGCGTTCGACGAGCTCCTCGAGCTGCAGCTCGCGCTTGCGCTTGCACGTCGCGACCGCGAGGACGCGAAGGCGCCCGAGCTCGGCGCGCCCGGCGAGCTGATCGAGCGCTACCGCGGCGCGCTTCCCTTCACGTTCACCGAGCATCAGGAGCGCGCGATCGCCGAGCTCGACCACGACCTCGCCCGCAGCGTGCCGATGCAGCGCCTGCTGCAGGGCGACGTCGGCTCGGGCAAGACGGTGGTCGCGCTCTACGCGCTTCTGCGCGCGGTCGAGCACGGGTACCGCGGCGCGCTGATGGCGCCGACCGAGACGCTGGCCGAGCAGCACTTCCTGACGATCGACCCGATCTGCGTCGCGCTCGGCGTCCGCGCTGCGCTGCTGACGAGCCACGCGAGGGCCGGAGTCGGCGACGCGCAGATCGTCGTCGGCACGCACGCGCTGATCCAGGAAGGCGCGGAGCTCGACGACCTCGGAGTCGCCGTCGTCGACGAGCAGCACCGCTTCGGCGTCGAGCAGCGCAAGGCGCTCTCGGAGGGACGCTCGCCGCACGTCCTGCACATGACCGCGACGCCGATCCCGCGCACGCTCGCGCTGACGCTCTACGGCGACCTCTCGGTCAGCGAGATCGCGAAGCCGCCGGCGAACCGCAAGCCGATCGTCACGCGCTGGATCCCGCAGGAGCGAAGCTCCGAGGCGTACACGCGACTGCGCCGGCTGCTCGAGGAGGGACGGCAGGCGTACGTCGTCTGCCCGGTGATCGAGGAGTCCGAGACGAGGCAGGCGAAGGCGGCAGAGGTGGAGGCCGAGCGGCTCCGGCACGGCGAGCTGAAGGGGTTCCGCGTCGGCTGCCTCCACGGGCGGCTCAAGCCGGCCGACCGCCGCTCGCTGATGGCGCAGTTCAAGGCGCACGAGCTCGACGTGCTCGTCGCGACGACGGTGATCGAGGTCGGCGTCGACGTCGCGAACTCGACGGTGATGATCGTGCAGGAGGCCGACCGCTTCGGGCTCGCGCAGCTGCACCAGCTCCGCGGCCGCGTCGGGCGCGGGGGAGAGCAGTCGTACTGCCTGCTCGTCTCGCGCGCGAAGGACGAGCTGACCGATTCCGCACGCGCTCGCCTCGAGGCGATGGTCGAGACGACCGACGGCTTCGAGCTCGCCGAGCGCGACCTCGAGATCCGCGGCGAGGGCGAGCTGCTCGGCACGCGGCAGTCGGGCGCGTTCGGCCTGCGGTTCGCGTCGCTCCGGGGCGACCGCGACCTGCTGGAGCTCGCCCGGCGCGAGGCCGAGGCCCTGGCGGGCGGCGAAGGGCTGCTCCAGGACGAGGTCGCGCGCAGAGCCTCCCTCGTTGCCAGCTTGAATACCGGCATGTGCCGAAACATCCACACGCTCTACAACTTCGAGCCCCCGGCGACCGAGGACGAGATCCGCGGCGCCGCGCTCCAGTACGTCCGCAAGGTCAGCGGCTTCACGAAGCCGTCGCAGGCGAACGAGGCCGTGTTCGACGCAGCGGTCGACGAGGTCGCCGACGCGACGCGCAGGCTGATCGACGCGCTCGTGACGAACGCCGCGCCGAAGGACCGCGAGGTCGAGGCCGAGCGGGCGCGCGAGCGCGCGAAGAAGCGCTTCGCGACCGCGTAGCCCGTCGTGCGGATCATCGCGGGAACGCACCGGGGCCATCGGATCGCCGCGCCCAAGGGGCTCGACACCCGACCCACGAGCGACCGCGTGCGCGAGAGCGCGTTCAACCTGATCGGCCCCGTCGACGGCGCCTCGGTGCTCGACCTCTTCGCCGGCTCGGGCGCGATGGGGCTCGAGGCGCTCTCCCGCGGCGCCGAGCACGCGACCTTCGTCGAGGCCGACCGACGCGCTGCGGAGACGATCGACGAGAACCTCGCGAAGCTGCGGCTCACGGGCGCGCGGATCGTGCGCGACGACGCGGTCCGAGCGCTCGCCGCCGAGGCCTCCGCGGGCAGGAAGTACGATCTCGTGCTGGTCGACCCCCCGTACGACCTCTACCCGGAACTCGAGCCGATGCTCGCGCGCTATCTCCCACACGTCCTCGCCGACGGCGGCCTCCTGGTCGTCGAGACCGGCGCGCGCGTCGAGCCGCAGCTCCCGCTCGAGCAGCGCACGTCTCGCAGGTACGGGTCGGCACGCGTGACCCTCTTCGAATGATCACGGCGATCTGCCCAGGGTCGTACGACCCGGTGACGTTCGGCCACGTCGACGTGATCGGCCGAGCGGCCGCGATCTTCGACCGCGTCGTCGTCGGCGTCGTCGGCGCGCCGCGCCACAAGACGCCGCTCTTCTCGCTCGAGGAGCGCGTCGGAGTTCCTGCGCGAGGCGCTCGGCGACCTGTCGAACGTCGAGGTCGACGTCTTCTCGGAGCTCGTGGTCGAGTTCGCCCGCAAGTGGGAGGCGAAGGCGATCGTCAAGGGCCTCCGCGTGATCTCGGACTTCGAGTGGGAGTTCCAGATGAACCAGCTGAACCGGATGCTCGCCCCCGAGATCGAGACCGTCTACGTGATGGCCAGCCCCCAGGTCAGCTTCGTCTCCTCGAGCGGCGTGAAGGAGATCGCCGCCTTCGGGGGAAAGGTTGACCAACTCGTCCCCGAGTCGGTTGCGCGACGGTTCGTCGAGCTGTACCCGCAAGGCAGACCCGGTACCCCCGAAAACCCCCAGGAGTAGACTTCCCGCCCATGGACGTACTGGTTCTGATCGACAAGCTGGACGACCTCGTGCACAACGCGAAGGCCGTTCCCCTCACCGACCAGGTGCGGATCGACCGCGAGGAGATCTACGACATCCTCGACCAGATGCGGGCGACGATCCCCGAGGAGATCAAGCAGGCGCGCTGGATCGTCAAGGAGCGCCAGGACATGCTGGCCGAGGCGAAGCGGGAGGTCGACCGGCTGCTGGCGGAGGCGCGCGAGCAGGCGGTGCGCGAGGCCTCGCAGACCGAGATCGTCAAGCTCGCCGAGCGGCAGGCGCAGGACATCGTCGACGAGGCGCGCCGGCAGGCCCGCGAGACGCGGCTCGAGATGGAGGACTGGGCGGACGGGATCCTCTCGACGCTCGAGGTCAACCTCGAGAAGTTCCTCACCGCGGTCAAGCGCGGTCGCGAGCGGCTGCACGAGCGCTCGCAGGAGCACGTGATGGCCGGCGTCTCCGACGCCGCCACGAACGAAGACCCGTTCCAGTAGCGCTAGACCGGCTACTCAATCCGGATCTGCCGCCCAGACGGCGCTGCGCAAGTCGCGGATCCGCTTCCGCGGATCCGCGCCGCGCGAAGACCCTTGAAGGCGGCCGCTTCGCGGCCGCGTGCGCAGTCGCCCTAGCGCGGCTAGCCGGCTAGCGGAACGGAGCCGAGCTCGGCGCAGACCTGCTGCGCGAGCTCGACGAACGCGCGCGCGGACGGGCCGCGGTGGCGGTCGCGGTGCCAGACGACGGCGATCGTGCGCGGCGGGACGTCGTCGAGCTCGACGACGCGCACGCGCTCGTCCTCCTCGTCGACCGTCAGCCGCGGGACGACGGCGGCGCCCAGGCCGGCCGCGACCATGCCCTGCACGGTCCCGTTGTGGTCGGAGCGGAAGACGAAGCGGAGCGGCTCGGGCGAGAAGGTCTCGAGCTGGTTCAGCCCGCGGCAGTGGCGGAAGCCGATCAGGTCGAGCCCCGACGCAGCGGCGAGCGTCGTCGTGTCGGGGTCGTCCGCGTCGGCGGGGAGGACGAGCACGTAGGGATCGCGCAGCACCTCCGCGTGCTCGAACGGGCCGTCGGGGAGCGGCAGGTCCGCGAACGTCAGGTCGAGCTCGCCGCGCTCGATCTGGCCGAGCAGCTCGACGTCGTTCGCCGCCTCCTCGAGCGAGACCTCGACGCGGGGCCAGCCCTCGACGAAGCGCGACATCAGCGTGGGGAGGATGTGCTGGCCGACGCTCTGGTAGACGCCCACGCGGAGCGTGCCGGCCTGGCCGGTGCCGAGAGCGTCCATGTCCGCCCGGGCCGCCGAGAGGCGGGAGACGATCGCCTCGGCGTGGCGGAGCAGCAGCTCGCCCGCCTCGGTCAGCGAGACCTTGCGGGGCCCTCCCGGCCGCTCGACGAGCTTCTCGCCGACGATCCGCTCGAGGGTCGCGATCTGCTGGCTGATCGCCGACTGCGTATACCCGAGCGAGACGGCGGCGCGGCCGAACGACGCCTCACGGGAGACGGCCTCCAGCGCGATCAAGTGGCGAAGCTCGACGCCGAGCCAACGATCAGGATCCATGATGGAAAGATACCAAAACTCGATTTGTGCTAATGGAAGCCCATGCCGATACTGGGTGTCATGGAGCTAGTGATCCTCGCCTTCCTCCTGCTGATCGGCCCGCTGGCCGTTCGCTACGGCGCGGACTCGCGTGTGACTGACACTCGCGAACGACGCGGCCCGTGGCGCATCGGCTAGGCGCACCGACCGCAGCGGTCTGGGCCGCCCTCGGGGCGATCTACGTCATCTGGGGTGCGACGTACCTCGGGATGGAGATCGCGATCGAGTCGATCCCGCCGTTCCTGATGGCCTCGCTCCGGTTCCTCGTCGCCGGGGCGATCCTCTTCGCGATCTTCCGGCCGCGCAGAGCGGCCGACCCTCCAGCACTGGGTCGCGACGGCGATCGTCGGCACCTTCCTGCTCGTCGGCGGCAACGCGCTCGTCGCGGTTGCGCAGCAGCGGATCGACACGGGCGTCGCGGCGCTGATCGTCGCGACCTTCCCGCTCTGGATCGCGACCTTCGACTTCGCCGCGAACGGCCGGCGGCTCAGGCCGATTGCCGTCGTCGGCGTGATCGTCGGCTTCGCCGGCATCGCGCTGCTGATCCGGCCGGGCGGCGACATCGACCTCCTCGGCGCGCTCATCTGCCTCTTCGCACCGATCTCCTGGACGATCGGCTCCCTCTACGCCCGCGGGGCGCGGCTGCCGGACAACCTGCTGCTCGGCTCGGGGATGGAGATGCTCGCGGGCGGCGCGGTGCTCGCGGTCGATCGGCTTCGCGTCGGGTGAGCGGCTCGACGTCGAGCGAGGTCTCGGGCCGCTCGTGGCTCGCGACTCGCCGGGCTCGTCCTCTTCGGCTCGATCGTCGCGTACTCGTGTTACGTCTGGCTGCTCACGGTCGCGCCGACCGAGCTCGTCAGCACGTACGCGTACGTCAACCCCGTGATCGCCGTGCTGCTCGGCGCCGTCTTCCTCGAACGAGGCGATCACCGCGTGGGTGCTGCTCGCAGGCGCCGCGATCGTCACGTCCGTCGTGCTGATCGTCAGGGCGCAGAGCGCGCCTGTCGGCGGAGCCGGAGGTCGAGGAGGACGCTGCTACGCTGGCCGCATGACCAGCTTCGACCTTCGGGCGTTGAAGCTCCGGTCGGGCGAGCAGTTTCAGGACGAGGTCGAGGTGCAGCTCGCGCCGCTCGAGTTCGGCGGCCAGCGCTACCTCCCCGTCCCCGAAGCAGGTCCCCACGGAGTTTCGCGCCACGCAAGCTTCCACCGGCACGCGTCTTCGAGCTCTCGTTCGTCGGCCGGCTGCACGGCCCGTGCCAGCGCTGCCTCCGCGACACGGCGATCGACCACGACATCTCCGCCCGCGAGTACCACGCGTCGAGCGCCGACGCGGACGAGGAGCTGCGCTCGGAGTACGTCGCGGACGACAAGCTCGACCTCTCCGGCTGGGCGCGCGACGCGCTCGTCCTCGACCTGCCGGCCCAGATCCTCCACGACCCCGACTGCGCCGGCCTCTGCCCGACCTGCGGCAAGGACCTGAACGAGGAGCCGCACGAGCACGAGGAGGAGCACTCCGACCCGCGCTGGGCGGCGCTCGAGCAGCTCCGCGAGCAGCTCTAGCGCGGCCCAGGAAAGATCCGCTACTCTTCCCCGGCTCATGGCCGTCCCCAAGAAGAAGACCTCCAAGGCACGGAGAGACAAGCGCCGCGCGACGCACCGGATCGAAGCGCCGCGGGTCAACCTCTGCCCGCAGTGCGGCAACCCGAAGCAGCCGCACCGCATGTGCCCGATCTGCAAGACCTACAACGGTCGCGAGGTCGAGCCGCTCCACATCCAGGCCCCGTAGGCCGTGGCTGCCCGCGTCGCGGTCGACGCGATGGGGGGCGACCGCGCCCCGGAGGAGGTCGTCGCCGGCGCCCTCGAGGCGCGGAGCGACACGATCGAGCCGATCCTCTTCGGCCCGCCCGGGCTCGACACCGGCGGTCTCGAGCTCGTCGAGGCGCCCGAGCTGATCACGATGGACGACAAGCCCGCCGAGGCCGTCCGCTCGAAGCCGGGGAGCTCGCTCGTCATGGCGAACCGCGCCGTCGGCGAGGGCCGTGCCGACGCCGTCGTCTCGGCGGGGAACACCGGCGCGATGCTCGCGGCGGGGCTGCTCGAGATCCGGCGGCTGAAGGGCGTGCACCGGCCGGCGATCGCCGTCGTGCTCCCGGCGCGCTACGGGGCGTCGGTGCTGATCGACGCCGGGGCGAACGCCGACTCGCGGCCCGAGCACCTCGTCCAGTTCGCGCACATGGGCTCGATCTTCGCCGAGGAGATCCTCGAGCGGCCGAACCCCGAGGTGCGCCTGCTCTCGATCGGCGAGGAGCCGGAGAAGGGCAACCACCTCGTCCTCGAAGCGCACGCGCTCCTCGCGCGAGAGCGGGCTCAACTTCAAGGGGAACACCGAGGCGCGCGAGCTGCTGCGCTTCGCCGCCGACGTCGTCGTCGCCGACGGCTTCACCGGGAACGTCGCCCTGAAGCTGCTCGAGGGGACGATCAAGGAGCTCCTCGACGCGCTCCGCGAGGAGATCTCCGCGACGACGCGCGGGAAGCTCGGCGGGCTGCTCATCCGGCCCGCCGCGCGGGGGCTGCGGAGCCGGCTCGACCCGGACACCTACGGCGGCGCGTACCTCCTCGGGCTCCGGGGTCTCTCGGTGATCGCGCACGGAAACTCGTCCCGGACGGCGATCGCGAACGCGATCCGGCTGGCCGCGAGAGGGGTCGAAAACGGCGTCGTGGATCGTCTTTCGGAGCGGATGGTGGTAGATTCCGCGCGCCCCGACGTCCCCGACCAAACGAGGTGAGATGGCAGCGTCGCGCGAAGAAGTCTTCGAGCGAGTCAAGGAAGTCCTGACGGAGCAGCTCGGCATCGACGAAGGCGAGGTCACCGAGGAGGCGTCCTTCACGGAGGACCTCGACGCGGACTCCCTCGACCTCGTCGAGCTCATCATGGAGCTGGAGGACCAGTTCGGGATCAAGATCTCGGACGACGACGCGCAGAAGATCACGACCGTCGGGCAGGCCGTCGACTACGTCTCGACACACCAGTAGCGAGGCAGCCGCGCTCGCGCGGCTGATCGACTCGCTGCCGGCCGGGCGGCTCGAACAGGTCTTCCGCCATCCCTCCCAGACCGAGGACCGGGTCGAGTCGTACGAGCGGCTCGAGTTCCTCGGCGACAGCGTGCTCGGCTTCGTGGTCGCGCGCGCTCTCTACGACCGCTTCCCCGAGTTCTCCGAGGGGCAGCTGTCGAAGATCCGAGCGCACGTCGTCTCGCGGCGCTCGTGCGCGGTCGTCGCCGCCGAGCTCGGGCTCGACCGGCGGCTCGAGGAGAGCGGCGAGATCCCCGACGACCTGCGCCGCTCCTCGAACGTGCTCGCCGCGCTCATGGAGGCGGTGCTCGCGGCGCTGTACCTCGAGCGCGGCCTCGACGAGCTCGCAGGCCCGGTGATCGAGGCGTTCGAGCCGCGGATCGAGGAGGCGCTGACCGAGTCGGTCGACCAGAAGACGACGCTCCAGGAGGAGCTCGCGAAGCGGGGCCAGCGCGTCGAGTACGTCACGCTCGCGACCGACGGCCCGCCGCACGACCGCACCTTCGAGTGCGCCGCGCTCGTCGACGGCGAGCAGGTCGGCACGGGCACCGGCCGGACGAAGAAGGACGCCGAGCAGGAGGCCGCGCGAATGGCGCTCGACCGGCTCGGCTTGGTCTGGCTAGCGGCCCGTGCAGCATCCGTAGCGCCCGCTAGCCTCCCCCTCGCGTGCACCTGAGCGCGATCAAACTGCGTGGCTTCAAGTCGTTCCCCGATCCGGTGGAAATCCGGCTGGAGCCCGGCGTGGCCGTGGTCGTCGGGCCGAACGGCTCAGGGAAGTCGAACGTCTCGGACGGGATCGTCTGGGCGGCCGGCTCGCTCGCGCCGTCCGAGCTGCGCGCGGAGAAGCCCGACGACGTGCTCTTCGCCGGCGCGGCCGGGCGGAAGGCGACCGACTACTGCGAGGTCGAGCTGCTGTTCGACAACTCGGACGGCGACGGGCCGGTCGAGTTCTCGGAGCTCTCGATCTCGCGACGCCTGCACCGCGGCGGCGAGGGCCAGTACCTCGTCAACCGCACCGGCGTGCGGCGGATCGACCTCGTCGAGCTGCTCGCGGATCTCGGGCTCGGCGGCGGGATGCACTCGATCATCGGGCAGGGCAAGGTGGAAGAGGTGCTGTCGTCGTCGCCCGAGCGGCGGCGCGAGATGATCGAGGAGGCCGCGGGGCTCGGGCGCTTCAAGCGCCAGCGCCACCGCGCCGAGCTGAAGCTGCAGCGCGTCGCGATCCAGGCGGAGCGCGCGCGCGACGTGGAGGCCGAGGTCAAGAAGCGGCTGCGTCCGCTCGCGCTGCAGGCGACGGCGGCCGAGCGCGCGGAGAAGCTCGTCGGCGAGATCGCCTCGCTGCGCGCGCGCATCGCGCAGCTCGACCTCGACGCGCTGGGCGGCCGGCTGGCCGAGGGCGAGGAGCGGCGCACGGCGGCCGGGTCTCGCACGACGCCACGTCAACGAGCGGCTCGAGGCGCTGCTCGACGCAGCGGAACGCGGTCGAGGAGGAGCTGACCGACGCGGCGGGCAGGCGCGAGGAGTCGACCGCCACGCTCTACCGCCTGCGCAGCGCCGGGGAGCGGCTGACGCTCCGGCTCGAGTCGATCGCCGGACTGCGCGCGGGGCTGCCGACCGCGCAGGAGACGTTCACCGACGGCGCCGAGCTGCGGCGCGCCGCCGCCGATGCGGCCGCGAGCTCGTCGGCGGCGTCGAAGGAGCGCGAGGAGCTCGCCGAGACGCTGTCGCTCGCGCGCACGCGGCTCGCCGCGCTCGAGCGCACGCTCGCCGAGCGCGAAGGTCTACCTCCCGCCGCGCGCGCGCTCGCCGAGGAGGGCGAGCGCATCGCGCTCTCGCAGCTCGACGTCGCGCCCGGCGACGAGCGTGCCGTGGCCGCGGCGCTGCGGTCACGCGCGTCGGCAGTCGTCGCGCCGGACGCCGCGGCCGCGCTTGCGCTGCTCGAGCGCGCACGCGCCGCGGGGCTCGGCAGCCTCACGGTCGTGACGCGCGTGCCCGAGCCGTTCCGCGAGGCGCGCGTCGTCGCGAAGGAAGACCTGCTCGCGCAGAGCGAGCGCGCCGTCACGCGCGAGGGCTTCGGCTACGACCCCGCGAGCGGCGAGCTGTGGTTCTCGGGCGAGGCCGCAGAGGCCGTGCTGCTCGAGCTCGAAGCGCGCGGCCGTGAGCTCCGCCGGGAGATCGACGAGCTCGACGCGTCGCTCGCGCGCGCCGCGGCGCGCGCGGCCGAGACGCAGACGAAGGCCGCGGAGGCCCGCGCGGCGCTCGACTCGCTGCCGTCGGGAAGGCTCGATCCCGTCGTCGCCGCGCGCCTCGCGCGCCTCGCAGACCGCGCCGTGGCAACGCTCGAGGGCGCGGTCGAGTCGAGCGCGCGGCTCGAGACGCCGATGCGCGCACGCGTCGACGCAGGCTCGCATCGCGCGCAGGAGCTCGGCGAGGCGCTGCGCACGCTCGGCGCCCAGGAGGTCGAGCTTCGCCGCGAGGCCGCAGAAGCGGCGGAGCGCGCGAGCGCCGTCGAGGTCGAGCTCGCGCGGATCGAGGCCGACGCGGCCGAGGCGCGGCGCCGGCTCGAGGCCGCCGACGCAGTGCCTGCCGAGGGCGACGACCGCGACGCGCTCGCCGAACGCGTCGAACGGCTCGAGAAGCGCCGGCTCTCGCTCGGCCAGGTGAACCCGCTCGCGAAGGAGGAGTACGACGCCGAGAAGGCGCGGCTGGACGAGCTCTCGACGCAGCGCGCCGATCTCGAGGCGAGCCTCACCGAGCTCGAGAAGCTGCGCGCCGAGCTCGACGAGACCGTGCGCAGCCGCTTCGCCGAGACGTACGCCGCCGTCGAGTAGCACTTCCACGAGGTCGCGACGACGCTCTTCCCCGGCGGCGAAGGACGGCTCCGGCTCGTCGAGCCCGAGGACGAGGAGGAGCAGCCCGGCATCGAGGTCGAGCTGCGCCCGGCGGGCAAGCGCGTGACGCGGCTGTCGCTCCTGTCGGGCGGCGAGAAGGCGCTCGGCGCGATCTCGTTCCTGTTCGCGCTCTTCCTCGCGCGCCCGTGCCCGTTCTACCTCCTCGACGAGGTCGAGGCGGCGCTCGACGACACGAACATCGGGCGCTTCGTCGAGCTGCTCCGTCGCTACGCGGACCGCGCGCAGTTCATCGTGATCACGCATCAGAAGCGAACGATGGAAGCGGCCGACACGCTCTACGGCGTGACGATGGGCCCCGACGGCGTGTCGCAGATCGTGTCGCGCCGGCTGCCGCGCGAAGACGCGGCCGTCGCCGGCGCGGCGTAGGCACACGGCGCGATGCCGAGGTCGTGGGCCGAGCTGCTGGGCGAGGAAGGTGCGCCCGCAGAGTCGGACGAAGAGCAGCAGGGCTTTCTCGGTCGGCTGCGCGACTCGCTCGGCCGTTCTCGCCGCGCGCTGACCGAGCAGCTCGAGGTCGCGGTGTTCGACCCGAGCGACGAGGCCGCGTGGGAGCGACTGGAGGAAGCGCTGATCACCGCCGACGTCGGCGTGCCCGCGACCGCCGAGATCGTGCGGCGCCTGGAGCAGCGCGGCGAGCTGCCCGACCTGCAGGGCGCGCTCGTCGACGAGCTGGCCGAGGTGCTCGGCGAGCCCGCGCGGCTCGACGTGAGCGAGCGGCCGACGGTGATCCTCGTCGTCGGCGTCAACGGAACCGGGAAGACGACGACGATCGGCAAGCTCGCCATGCGGCTGCGCGACCACGGGCGCACGCGTCGTCGTCGGGGCAGCGGACACGTTCCGGGCCGCGGCGGAGGAGCAGCTCGAGATCTGGGCGGAGCGCGCCGGTGCCGACTTCGTCGGCGGCGAGCGAGGAGGCGACCCCGCCGCCGTCGCCTACGACGCGATCGAGCGCGCCGAGCGCGACGGCGCGGACGTCGTGATCGTGGACACCGCCGGCCGCCTGCACACGCAGTCCAACCTGATGGAGGAGCTCGCGAAGGTCCGGCGCGTGATCGAGCGCAAGCGGGCAGGAGCGCCGCACGAGGTGCTGCTCGTCGTCGACGCGACGACCGGGCAGAACGGCCTGCAGCAGGCGCGCCTCTTCGGCGAGGCGGTCGGCGGTGACCGGCGTCGCCCTGACGAAGCTCGACGGCTCGGCGAAGGGCGGGATCGCGGTCGCGATCGCCCACGAGCTGGGCCTGCCCGTGAAGCTCGTCGGCGTGGGGGAGGGGCTCGAAGACCTGCGCCCGTTCGACCCGAGGGACTTCGCCCGGGCGCTGGTCTCCGGCTGATTCGTCCTACGAGTGTTCGACGCCGAACGCGATGTTCACCGTCGTGCGGTACTGGCTGATCCGATCGCCCTCGACCTCCGCGCTCATCGAGACGACCTGCGCGCCCGAGATCCCGCGCAGGGTCTTCGCCGCCTCCTGAACGGCCGCGTCGGCCGCCTTCGCGAAGCTCTCCGGCGACGAGCCGATGATCGTGACCACCTTCGCAACCTGGGCCATGCCGCTCCTTTCCTGGCTGTAGGCCGGGGGATCGTAAGGGCGCCAGTACACTTCTGCCGCCGTGTTCGACACGCTCTCCGACCGCCTTCAGGGCGCACTCGGCGATCTCAGGAAGCGCGGGACACTCGACGAGGAGTCGATTTCCCGCGCGATGCGCGAGATCCGCCTTGCGCTGCTCGAGGCCGATGTGAACCTCGACGTCGTGAAGGACTTCACGGCGAAGGTCCGCGAGCGCGCGATGGGCCAGGACGTGGTCAAGTCGGTCACGCCGGGCCAGCAGGTCGTCAAGATCGTCCACGACGAGCTGACCGCGCTGATGGGCACGGGCAGCTCGCGCCTCGTCTACACGTCCAAGCAGCCGACCGTGATCCTGCTCGCCGGCCTCCAGGGCTCGGGCAAGACGACGGCCGCCGCGAAGCTCGCGCTGCTCCTCCGCAAGGACGGCAAGCAGCCGGCGCTCGTCGCGGCGGACCTGCAGCGCCCGGCCGCGATCGAGCAGCTCGAGCAGCTCGGGAAGCAGATCCAGGTGCCGGTGTACAGCGACGAGCGAAGCGACCCGGTCGCGGCGGTCCGCGACGGCCTCGCGCGCGCGCAGGCCGACGGTCGCGACACGATCATCCTCGACACCGCAGGCCGCCTGCACGTCGACGAGGACCTGATGGACGAGCTCGCCCGCGTGCGCAAGGAGGCGCGGCCGCACAACGTGCTGCTCGTCCTCGACGCGATGACGGGCCAGGAAGCCGTGCGCGTCGCGCAGAGCTTCCAGGAGCGCGTCGCGTTCGACGGCGTCGTCCTCACGAAGCTCGACGGAGACGCGCGCGGAGGCGCCGCGCTCTCGGTCAAGGCGGTCACCGGCCGCCCGATCAAGCTCGTCTCCGTCGGCGAGAAGCTCGACCAGCTCGAGTACTTCCACCCCGACCGGATGGCGTCGCGGATCCTCGGCATGGGCGACGTGCTGTCGCTCGTCGAGAAGGCCGAGCAGGCGTTCGAGGAAGACGAGCAGCAGGCGATGGAGGACCGGATCCGCAAGGGGAAGTTCACGTTCGACGACTTCCTCTCGGCGCAGCGCATGTTGCGCAGGATGGGCCCGCTCCAGGGTGTGCTGAAGCTGATCCCGGGGATCGGCTCTCAGCTGAAGGACGTCGACATCGACGAGCGCGAGCTGAAGAAGGTCGAGGCGATCGTGCTCTCGATGACGCCGCACGAGCGGAACACGCCGCACGTGATCGACGGCAAGCGCAGGCTTCGCATCGCGAAGGGCAGCGGCACCTCGGTGCAGCAGGTCAACCGGCTGCTCGAGGCGCGCAAGCAGATGGAGAAGATGATGAAGGGCATGAGCAAGGGCAAGATGCCGCAGTTCGCGGGCCTCACACCCGAGGCCGGCAACGGAGCACCGGCCCGCGCCGTGCCGCGCAAGTCCAAGAAGAAGAAGCGTCCCAAGAACCGGAGGTGAAATGGCAGCTCGCATGAGATTGGCGCGCGTCGGGTCGAAGAAGAACCCGATCTACCGCGTCGTGGTCGCCGACTCGCGCTCACCGCGCGACGGCAAGTTCATCGAGATCGTCGGTCGTTACAACCCGCAGACCGACCCGTCGACGATCGAGTTCAACGAGGAGAAGGTGAAGGAGTGGCTCGGCAAGGGCGTGCAGCCCTCGGGCACCGTCGCGCGGCTCCTGAAGATCAAGAACCTGAACGCCTGACGTGGACGAGCTCGTCGAGTTCCTCGCTCGCAGCCTGGTCGACGACCCGGATGCAGTTCGGGTCGAGCGCGAGGAGCGCGACGACGCGCTCGTGCTGCACCTGCACGTCGCTCCCGACGACGTCGGCAAGGTGATCGGCCGTCAGGGACGGATCGCCCGCGCGCTCCGCGCGGTCGTCCGTGCGGGCGGGGTGCGAGAGAACCGCCGCGTGCTGCTCGAGATCGCCGGCTAGCGTTGCGCGTCGCGGCGCTCTACGACATCCACGGGATGCTGACGCCGCTGCAGGCGGTGCTCGACGAGGTCGACGGACGCGGACGTGATCGTGGTCGGCGGCGACGTCGCGAGCGGCCCGCAGCCGAGCGAGACGCTCGAGCTGCTCCGAGGGCTCGGGGACCGCGTCAGCTGGGTGCGCGGGAACGGCGACCGCGAGCTCGCGACGGCGGCACCGGGGACCACCGCGGGCGTCCTGGCGTCGATCGCTGGACGGCGGAGCGGCTCTCCGACGAGCAGCGGGGCTTCCTCGGCTCGCTGGCGGAAACCGTGGTCCTGGACGTGGACGGGCTCGGTGACGTGTGCTTCTGCCACGCGACGCCGCGGAGCGACGAGGAGATCGTCACCCAGGCGACCCCCGACCGCCACCTGCAGAAGGTCCTGGCCCGCATCGATGGAGTCGGTCGTCGTCGCGGGCCACACGCACATGCAGCTCGACAGGCGCGTCGACGGCACCCGCTGGGTCAACGCCGGCTCCGTCGGCATGCCGTACGAGGGCGAGGTCGCTGCGTTCTGGGCGCTGCTCGGGCCCGACGTCGAGCTGCGGCGGACACCGTTCGACGTCGAGCGAAGCGTGCGCGAGGTGCTCGAGTCCGGCTGGCCTGACGCCGAGGCGTTCGTCGAGAAGAACCTGCGCGCTGCCGTGGAGCGCCAAGACGTCACCGCCTTCTTCGAGCAGGTCGCGATCGACCGCGGTGAGCGATGACCGAGCACGTCGTCGTCGGGCGTGTGGGGAAGCCCCACGGGATCGGCGGCGCGTTCGTCGTCGAGCATCCGAGCGACGACGCGGCGCGCTTCGCCGTCGGCGCCGAGCTGTTCGCGGGCGACGCTGCGGTCCGCGTCGAGGAATCGAAGCGCTCGGGCGGCCGGTTGGTGATCAAGCTCGACCGGCCCGTCGAGCGAGGCACCGAGCTTCGCGTGCCGAGCTCGTCGCTGCCGCCTCCCGAGCCGGACTCGTTCTACGTCTTCCAGCTCGTCGGGCTCGAGGTCGTCGAGGAGGGCGGGCGGGCGCTCGGGAAGGTCAAAGACGTCGCGAACTACGCCGCGAACGACGTGCTCGAGCTCGATTCGGGCACGCTGCTGCCGCTCGTCGAAGCCTGTGTCCAGGAGATCGACCTGGAGGGCCGGCGAATCGTTGTTTCGCGGGGCTTCGCCGACCCTGAGTAACCTCACGGCCCGTGCAGATCGACGTCTTCACGCTCGTCCCGCATGCCTACGCCTGGTTGACGGAGCAGCGGCCGCTGGCCGCGGTGCTCGGTGACGGCCTCGAGCTGCGGCTCTTCAACTACCGCGACACGTCGCCGCTCAGCGCGCGGCAGGTCGACGACGAGCCGTACGGCGGCGGCGCGGGCATGGTGCTGCGCGTCGACGTCGTCGCGGCGGCGCTCGATGCCGTCTACGGCGGCGCGCCCGACCATCGAGTCGTCGCGATGACGCCGGGCGGAACGGCAGCTGACGCAGGAAGTGGTCGAGGAGCTCGCCGGCGAGGAGCGGCTGACGATCCTGTCCGCACGCTTCGAGGGGTTCGACGAGCGGATCGTCGCCAACCTCGCGTCCGACGCGATCTCGATCGGCCCGTACGTGCTCTCGAACGGCGACCTGCCGGCGATGGTGCTGGTCGACGGCGTCGTCCGGTTGCTGCCCGGGCGCGCTCGGGAGCGCGGAGTCGAACGTGCACGAGAGCTTCTCCGCGGAGCTCGAGCGCGGAGTCGAGTACCCGCACTACACGCGCCCCGCGGAGTTCCGCGGCTGGACCGTGCCCGACGTGCTGCTCTCGGGTGACCACCGGAAGGTCGACGAGTGGCGGCTCGAGCAGAGCCGGCTCCGGAGCATCCCCGGATGAGGAACCCGATCGAGCGGCTCGGGCTGCCGCACGCGTGGACGGTCGCACTCGACTGGTTCGTGACGATCGTCGGAGCGGTCGCGATCGTGCTCGCGATCAAGGCCTGGGTCGTCAACCCGTACCGGATCCCGACCTCGTCGATGGAGCCGCGGCTGCACTGCGCCGCGCCGGGCCCGGGCTGCCTCGCCCGGTTCTCCGACCGCGTGCTCGCCAACCGCTTCATCTACCACTTCACCGACCCCGCAGCGGGGCGACATCGTGGTCTTCAACACGCCGCCGCGCGCGGAGCAGCAGTGCCCGCCGGCAGGCACGTTCGTCAAGCGGATCGTCGCCCTCCCTGGGGAGACCTGGGAGCAGCGTGACGGCGTGGTGTACATCAACGGGAGGAAGCTGAACGAGCCCTACATCCCGCCCGGCCGCAAGCGACTTCGAGACGTACGAGCCGCAGCAGATCCCCGACGACGCCTATTTCGTGATGGGCGACAACCGCACCCAGTCGTGCGATTCCCGGCGCTGGGGGACGGTGCCGCGCGAGAACATGATCGGCAAGGTCTTCGCGACCTACTGGCCGCCGAACCGGATTTCCTTCCGCTAACATTCCGCCTCGGCCTTTCCCGGCCTCCTTTTCTTATGAGCAACGTGATCGATTCCATCGAGCGCGCCCAGTTGCGGAGCGGAATCCCGCAGTTCAAGGCGGGCGACACCGTGCGGGTCCACTTCCAGGTGATCGAGGGCCAGCGCCGCCGTGTCCAGGTCTTCGAGGGGATCGTGATCAAGCGCCAGGGCGCCGGTGTCCGCGAGACGTTCACCGTGCGCAAGCAGTCGTTCGGCGTCGGCGTCGAGCGGACGTTCCCGCTCCACTCGCCGAAGATCGAGCGGCTCGAGGTGATGGCGATCGGCGACGTGCGGCGCGCGAAGCTGTACTACCTGCGCGGGCGCGTCGGCAAGAAGGCCCGCGTGCGCGAGAAGCAGTCGGCGAGGCCCGGCGCCGGGGGCGTCGTGGAGATCGAGACGCCGCTGGACGCCGCGGAGCCTGCCGAGGTCGAGCAGGAGGCCGTCGCCGCGGAGGCGGAGGCCGAGCCGGTCGAGGCCGAGGCTGAGGGCGCCGCAGACGGCGAGCCCGAGCCCGCCAAGGCCGAAGCGTAAGACCTTTTCCACAGGAGGTCGCTCCGGCTGAGGCCGGGGCTATCCTCGACGCGTGCCTCTGAGCAGCGGCCAGCGCCTTCTTCGCTTCGACCGACGGCTCGGCGCACGCTTCGTGGCGGGAGTCGACGAGGCCGGCCGCGGTTCGCTGGCGGGGCCGCTCGTCGTCGCCGGCGTGCTGCTCGACTACGAGTGCCTGCGCGACCACCGCGTTCGTCCGCTCGCGCTGCTGAACGACTCGAAGCAGCTGAGCCAGGAGGAGCGGCAGGAGCTGTTTCGCGCGGTCGTCGGGTGCGCGACGAAGATCGCCGTGCGGATGTACTCCGCGCGCGAGATCGACCGCAACGGGCTGCACCGCTCGAACCTCGCCGGCATGCGTTCGTGCCTCGCGGCGCTCTCACCGCCGGCGGAGGTGTGCGTGGTCGACGGCTTCCGCCTCGGCCCGAGCGCGCCGCCGCACCGCGCGATCGTCGACGGCGACACGAAGAGCGCCGCGATCGCGGCAGCCTCGATCGTCGCGAAGGTCGTGCGCGATCGCGCGATGCGCCGGATGGACGCCGTCTTCCCGCACTACGGGTTCTCGTCGCACGTGGGCTACATCACGCCGAACCACTCCGCGGCCGTTCGTGCGCGCGGGCCGTCGCACATCCACCGGCGCTCGTTCCAGGCGCTCTGCTACGGCGACCGTGCCGAGACGGGGGTCGGGGCAGCAAGCTGAACGCCGCGCGGTCCGGCACTACCGGCTCCGCGGCTATCGCATCCTCGGCGTCAACGTCTGGAGCGCCGGCTACGAGCTCGACCTGATCGTCCGACGCGGGCGACGGCTCGTGTTCTGCGAGGTCAAGTCGAAGTCGGGAGCGCGGTTCGGCAGCGCCGTCGAGATGGTCGACCGCGAGAAGCAGCGGCGGCTCTTCCGGGCGGCCGAAGCCTGGCTCGTACGCAATCCGAGCCTGCGTGAGCTCCGCATCTCGTTCGACGTCGTCGCCGTGGACGAGGGCGTCCTTCGCCGGCTCCCCCTAGGAGATCCTCTCTGAGCCCCGAAGTCCGTGCCCGGCGTGGCACAGACGCAGGCAGCCCTCTACGACGGCATCGACCTCGAGCTCTCCTGGTCCGAGCGGGACCTGCCCGAGCGCGAGCGCACGAAGCACGTCAACCGGCTGCACCCGTACCTCGGCAAGTTCATCCCGCAGCTCGTCGAGACGCTCCTCCAGCGCTACGTGCCGGCCGGCGGCCGTGTGCTCGACCCGTTCGCGGGCTCCGGGACGACGCTCGTGCAGGCGCTCGAGAGCGGCCACGACGCGACCGGCGTCGACATCGCCGCGTTCAACGCGCTGCTGATGCGGGTCAAGACCGAGCGCTACAACCTCTTCACGCTCGAGCACGAGCTCCGCGATGCCTGCGCACGCCTCGAGGCGCTCGAGCCGAAGCGAGCGGCGCGCGGGACGCCGGCCGTACGTCCGGCGCTGGTTCGCGCCGGAGGCGGCCGCCCAGCTACTCGGTTTTCGTTCGTGGATCCCGGACTACGAGCACGCGGACGTCTTGAAGGTCGTGCTGGCGCGCGCAGCGCGCTCGGCGCGCCTGACGACGCACTTCGACCTCGACTTCCCGCGCACGCCTCAGACCGAGCCGTACTGGTGCTACAAGCACAAGCGCGAGTGCCGCCCGGTGCAGCGCGCAGACCACTTCCTGCGCCGCTACGCGCTCGACACGCTCGCACGCGTCCATGCCTTTGCCCGGGTCCGCGCGCGCGGGCGGACCGCGAGCGTGCTGCACGGCGACGCGCGCGAGCTCGAGCTCGGCGGTCCCTACGCCGGAGTGGTGACGTCGCCGCCGTATCCCGGCCTGATCGACTACCACGAGCAGCACCGCTACGCGTACGAGCTGCTCGACCTCGAAGACCGCGGAACGTTCGAGCTGGGACGCGGTGCGACGAAGCGCGCGATCGCGGAGTACACGGAAGGCGTTGCTCGCGTGCTCGAGCGCTCCGCGGCGTCGCTGCGTCGCGGCGCGCGTGTGGTCGTCGTCGTGAACGACCGTCGGGATCTCTACCCGGAGATCTTCGAGCGTGCGGGTTTGCGTCTCGAGCATCGCGTTCGTCGCCACGTAAACCGACGCACCGGACGGCGAGCGGGCGAATACTTCGAAGACGTGCTCGTCGCGCGCAAGTCGGCACGAAGTTGACACACAGCTGAGACACTTCGCGACGCGCGAGGCTCCTTGAAGCACGAGCTGAGGTCGACTAACGTCACCGACGGCAATGCGGGTCTTGCCGGACGTCGCGGTGCAACCGCGGGAGACGGGGCCGGGAAGCGAGCGCTACGTTCGCTCGTATGTCACCGTGCGGTTCGCGATCGGCGTGCTCGGCCTCGCGCTCCCGTTCGTGCTGGTGCTCGTCGAGCCGATCCTGTTCGACGGCCAGCCGTTCCCTCGGGGCTCGTTGAGTGCGTACTACTACTCGGGCATGCGCGAGCTGTTCGTCGGCGTGCTGTGGGCGATCGGTGTGTTCCTCGTCCTCTACAAGCTCGACCGAGTTCTCGTGGGAAAGCAGGCTGAGCACCCTCGCCGGTTTCGCCGTCGTGCTCGTCGCGCTGTTCCCCACCGGCCGGCCGGGCGACGGCGTGAGCTTGACGCCGCTCCAGAATCTCCTCGGTGAGGCGTCAGTGGAACGGATCCACTTCTTCGCTGCCGCGGTCTTCATCGGCTCGCTCGCGCCCATCACCTACTTCTTCGGGAGGGAGGAAGGCAAGAGACCGGATCGCCCGGGCCGACGCTCGGGTCGCTTCTGGAGGACCTACCACTGGACGTGCACCGGCGTGATCGCGGCCGCCGCCGCCCTCGCCCTGTTCGCGGGCATCACCGGCGAGCCCGACAAGGGACTGCTGATCGCCGAGGCAGTCGCGGTCTGGGGGTTCGCCGCGTCGTGGCTGATGAAGGGTGCCGAGCTCGACCTCCTCCTCGGTCGAAGCTAGGCGCGCACAGTCGGCACGAAGTTGACACACGGCTGACACAAAGCCGCGCGAGCGGCGACCTAGCGTGGCGGCGTGCTCGCGCGCGCAGTCACGCATGCTCTCGTCGGTCTCGAAGCACGTCGCGTCGAGGTCGAGGCGCATCTCCAGGGTGCGCTGCCCGCGTTCACGATCGTCGGGCTCGCCGACCGCGCCTGCCAGGAGGCGAAGGAGCGTGTGCGCAGCGGCGTCCGTTCCGCCGAGTGCAAGTGGCCCGACGGCAGGATCACCGTCAACCTCGCGCCCGCCGCGCTGCGCAAGGAGGGCTCGGGCTTCGATCTGCCGATCGCGCTCGCCGTGCTCGCGGCGTCGGGTCAGATTCCCCGCGCCGAGCTCGAGCGGCACGCCGTCCACGGCGAGCTCGCCCTCGACGGGAGGGTCCGCCCGGTCGCCGGCGTCTTCGCGGTCGCGGAGGGCGCGAAGCGGGCCGGCCTCCCGCGGATCATCTGCGCAGCCCAGACGGCGCCCGAAGCCGCCCTTGCCGGGATCGAGCCGGTGCCGGTCTGGCACCTGGCCGAGGCGGTCGCCTATCTCCGCGGCGAGTTCGTGCCGGAGCCCATCCCGCCTCGAAACGGCGTCGCTCCCCCCGCCGGGCCCGATCTCGCCGACGTCCACGGTCAGGAGCGAGCCCGCCGCGCGCTCGAGATCGCCGCGGCCGGACGCCACAACCTCCTGTTCGGCGGGCCACCGGGCACCGGCAAGACGATGCTCGCGCGCCGGCTTCCCGGGCTCCTGCCGCAGCTGGACGAGCCCGCGTCGCTCGAGGTCACGCGCATCCACTCGGTCGCGGGAATCCTCCGCATCGAGCACCCGCTCGTCACGACGCCGCCGTTTCGCGCGCCGCACCACACCGCGTCGGCTGCGGCGATCGTCGGCGGAGGCCGCGGGCCGAGGCCGGGTGAGGCAAGCCTCGCGCATCACGGCGTGTTGCTCCTCGACGAGCTGCCCGAGTTCGTCCGGCCCGGCGCTGGAGGCATTGCGACAGCCGCTCGAGGACGGCGAGATCAGCGTCGCCCGCGCCGAAGGGACGGCGCTCTACCCGGCGTCGTTCCAGCTCGTCGGGACGATGAATCTGTGCCCGTGCGGCGCGCGCGGAGATCCGGCGGTCGCGTGCACGTGTTCCGCCCAGCGGCTCACCGCGTACGGCAACAAGCTCTCGCGAGCGCTGCTCGATCGATTCGACCTCGTGGTCGTCGTCCCTCGCCCGCGCGCGGTCGAGCTCGCCGCAGGGAGGAGCGAGGCTTCCGCTGCCGTCCGCGAGCGTGTCGCAGCGGCGCGCTCGCGACTCGCCGCGCGGACTCCTCGCCGAGACGAGAAGGCCGATGCGCTGCTCACGCGGGCCGTCGAGCAGCTGCCGCTCTCGGGACGCGGACGTGCGCGTGTCGCGCGCGTCGCGGTGACGATCGCCGCGCTCGCCGGAGCCGACGCGGTCGAGGCGGCGCACGTGGCGGAGGCACTCTCGTACCGTGCTCCGAAGGAGCTGAAGGGCCCGTGAAGGAGCTCGCCCTCGCCGCGTTCGCGGCGGAACGCGGGATCCACCCGCGCACCGAGGCCCGAACTGCCCGCTTCGCCGCCTTCGCGAAGACGTTCGACGCGCGCGCGTACGTCGAGGCGCTCGAACACCGTGGGCTGCGATGGCTCGGCCGGTCCGATCGCCGATTCCCACCGCTCCTGCGCGCGATCAGCGACTCGCCGTCGGGGGTGTTCCTCCGTGGCGAAGCGCCGCCCGAGCTCCTGGCGAAGCCCGCGGTCGCGATCGTCGGCGCGCGGGCCTGCTCGGGGTACGGGGCCCAGGTCGCGCGCATGCTCGGGCGCGAGCTTGCGGCGGCCGGGCTCGTGGTGGTCAGCGGTCTCGCGCGCGGCGTCGACGGCGAGGCTCACCGCGGCGCGCTCGAGGGCGGCGGCGCAACGGTCGCAGTGCTCGGCTGCGGCGTCGACCGCGACTATCCGGCGGCGCACGCGGAGCTGGCCGGCCGGATCGCCGCTACGGGGCTTGTCGTCTCCGAGTACGCACCTGGGGTCGAGCCGGCACCGTGGCGTTTCCCCGCCCGGAACCGAATCGTCGCCGGGCTCGCGCAGGCCACCGTTGTCGTCGAGGCTCGCGAGCGAAGCGGCGCGCTGATCACCGCGGACTTCGCGCTCGAGGAGGGACGCGAGGTCTCTTGCGTGCCCGGGGGAGATCACGTCTGCGCTTGAGCGCGGGAACGAACGCGCTCCTTCGGCTCGGAGCCACGCCGCTGACCTCGTCCGGCGACGTGCTCGAGCTGTTCGGCCTCGAAGCACCCGTCGAGGCGCGAAGTCGATCTCGGCGACGCGGCTCGAGCGATTCTCGAGCGGCTCGACGGTCCGATGAGCACCGACGAGCTCGTCCGGATCGCGGGCCTCGAAGCCGGCGTTGCGGCGGCCGCGCTCTCCGAGCTCGAGCTCGCGGGTCTCGTAGCGACGAGCGACGGCGTCTACCGGCGGACCAGGCGGTGAGTACGATCGCCGCATGGCGTCGTACTGGCTCGAGGAGCGGGAGGAGCCGTTGCCGCGGACCGCCCTCGCGGGCGTGCCCGAAGTCGAGATCGTCGGCGGCGGCGTCACAGGCTGCTCGTGCGCGCTCGCGCTCGCGCAAGCGGGGGTCCGCGTGCGGCTGCACGAGGCGCGCGAGATCGCCGGCGGTGCGAGCGGACGCAACGGCGGCTTCGCGCTGCGCGGCGGCGCGATGGCGTACGACGCCGCACGGACGCAGCTCGGCAACGACGCGGCACGCGCGTACTGGCAACTGACAGAGCAGGCGCAGGCGCGGCTCGCGGCGCTCGCGGGCGACGCGTTCCGTGCGCTCGGCAGCCTTCGGCTCGCGGTCGACGACGCGGAGCGGTCGGCGCTGCGCGCGGAGTACGACGCGCTCGTCGAGGACGGGTTCGCGGCCGAGTGGCTCGACGCGCCCGAGCTCGCCCAGCCGCTGCGGGCGAGGTTCGCCGCAGCGCTGCTTGCACCCGGCCGACGGGGCGATCCAGCCTGCGCGCTGGGTCCGCAGCCTGGCCCGGCGTGCGGCGGAGGCGGGAGCCGAGCTGCGCGAGAACAGCCGTGTGGGCTCGCTGGACGACCTCGAGGCGGAGCGCGTGGTCGTCGCCACCGACGGGCTCGGCCACGGGCTCGTGCCCGAGCTCGACGCTCGCGTGCGAGCGACGAGAGGCCAGGTGCTGGTCACCGAGTCGCTGCCGAAGCTGATCTTCGAGCGGCCGCACTACGCGCGCTACGGGCTCGACTACTGGCACCAGACGCGTGACCGCCGCCTCGTGATCGGCGGATCGCGCGACGCCGGGAGGTGATCGCGAGTGGACCGACGACGAGACCGTCACCGACGCCGTGCAGTCGGGGATCGAGGCGCTCGCCCTCGAGCTGCTCGGGCGACCTCCGCGCGTCACGCACCGCTGGGCCGGGATCTGGGGCACCACCGAGGACCTGCTCCCGCTCGTCGGTCAGATTCCCGGGAACGAACGCGTCTGGGTGGCCGCGGGGTACTCGGGCCACGGGAACGTGCTCGGGTTCGCGTCGGGCGAGCTCGTCGCGCGCGCGCTCGGCGGCGACCGCGACCCGATCCTCGACGTGCTCGACCCCGCGCGCGCCGTCGCCGCGGCCTAGAGGCTGAAGCGCGGCAGGTCGAGCTCGTCGACGCGCTCGAGCGCAGCGAGCGCAATCGCGAGGTCCTGAATCGCGAGGCCGGTCGAGTCGAAGACCGTCGCCTCCTCGGCGGAGCGCCGTCCTTCGGCCGCGCCGGCCAGCACCGCTCCGAGCTCGGTCACGTCCGCGCGTTCCAGCACGCCGGCCTCCACCGCGTGGGCGATGTCGCCGCCGTGGCTCGCCTGCTCCCACTCGTCGGAGAAGACCCGCACGCGCGCGAGCTCCTCGACCGCGATCTCCTGCTTGCCAGGCCCGTCGGCGCCCATCAGCGACGCGTGCTGGCCCGGCGCGAGCGCTCCCTCGGCCAGAAGCACCTCGCGACCCGGCGTGACGGTGACGACGAGGTCGGCGGCAAGCGCCTCTTCGCGTGAGGCCGCGACCTCTGCGCCGAGCTCGGCTGCGACGGCCCGCGCCCGCTCTGCGTCGACGTCCCACAGCGCGACGTCCCGACCGCGCGCGAGAAACGTCCGCGCCGCGGCCCGGCCGTTGACGCCGGCGCCGATCACGGCGGCACGGCCCGCATCGGGCCGACCGATCGTCTCGGCCGCGAGCACCGCAGCCGCGCCGGTCCGAAGCGCCGTCACCGCGCCCGCGTCGAGCACGGCGCGCAGCACGCCGTTCGAGGCGTCGGAGACGAGGACGAGCCCCATCACCGTCGGGAGCCCCGCAGCAGGGTTCCCCGGAAACGACGTCACCCACTTCAGGAGCGCGTGGCCACCGCCGAGCGCAGGCATCGCGCGGAAGTCGCCCGCGGGGTAGGCGTGCACGTACACCTTCGGCGGCATCGTCCACTCGCCGCGCGCGTACGCGATGAACGCATCGCGAACCGCCTCGAGCGCGCGCTCCGGCGCGACGGCCTCCTCGACGGCGGCGCCGTCGAAGAACGGGACGTCGGGAAGGCTCAAACCGCCTTGACGGCGGCGACGAGCCGCTCGAGCGCGGTCTTCGCGTCGTCGAAGAGCATCGTCGTCTTCGGGTCGTAGAAGAGCGGGTTGTCGACGCCCGCGAACCCCGTCGCGAGCGACCGCTTGATCACGACCACGTTGTGCGCCTTGTCGACGTCGAGGATCGGCATGCCGTAGATCGGGCTCCCGGGCGAGCTCCGCGCCGCAGGGTTGACGACGTCGTTCGCGCCGACGACGACCACGACGTCGGTCTGCGGAAACTCCGGGTTGATCTCGTCCATCTCGAAGAGCTCGTCGTACGGAACGTTCGCTTCCGCGAGCAGCACGTTCATGTGGCCGGGCATCCGACCCGCGACGGGATGGATCGCGTAACGGACGTCGACGCCCTTGCTCTCGAGTAGCTCGCCGAGGCTCCGCACGTCGTGCTGCGCCTGCGCGACCGCGAGCCCGTAGCCCGGGACGAACACGACGCGGCGCGCGTACGCGAGCATGAACCCGATGTCCTCCGGCGACGCCGTGCGCACGCTCGCGCCGTCCGCCGGCGCACCAGCGGCCGCAGGGCCGCCCGTCGGCGCCGCGCCGAACGCGCCGAAGAGCGTCTGCACGAGCGGCCGGCCCATCGCGCGGCCCATCATCACGGTGAGGAGCGTGCCCGACGCCCCGACGATCGTGCCGCCGATGATCAGCGCGGTGTTGTGCAGGACGAACCCGGTCGAGGCAGCGGCGAGGCCCGTGCAGGCGTTCAGCAGCGAGATCACGACCGGCATGTCCGCGCCGCCGATCGGGAGCACGAACAGCACGCCGAGCACCGCGGCGACGAGCATCAGCAGAACGAGCCAGAGCCCGTTCTCGGTCACTGCCGTCAGGGTGACGAGCGCGACGAGCGCAACGCCGAGCGCTGCGTTGAAGAGGTTCTGTCCGCGGAAGACGAGCGGTCGCCCCGTGATCAGCTCCTGCAGCTTCCCGAACGCGACGAGCGAGCCCCAGAAGCTGACCGACCCGATCACGGCGGAGAAGAGAATCCCCACGAGCAGCTCTCCCTCGAGCCCGCCGGACTCCGGCGCGTGCCGGTGGAACTCGGACGCCGCGATCAGCGCCGCCGCGCCGCCGCCCACGCCGTTGAACAGCGCGACCATCTGCGGGATCTGCGTCATCTTCACCGCGCGTGCCGACAGCACGCCCACCACGGAGCCAACCGCGATGCCGACGAGCATCAGCCAGTACGAGTCGATCTCCTCGATCAGGAACGTGAAGCCGATGGCGATCGCCATCCCGACCGCGGCGATCCAGTTCCCCGAGCGAGCGGTGCGAGGGTGCGCGAGCCGCTTGACGCCGACGATCAGCAGGATCGCGGCGACGAGGTAGGCGACGTCGATCCAGGTGCGGCTCATTCGCCGTCCGGCTCGTCCGGGCGACGCTGCTTGAACATCTCGAGCATCCGGTCGGTCACGAGGAACCCGCCGACGACGTTGATCGTCCCGAAGACGACCGCGACGAAGCCGAGCACCTGCTCGATCGTCGAGTCCGCGGTGCCGACGATCAGCATCGCCCCGATCAGGACGATGCCGTGGATCGCGTTGGTGCCGGACATCAACGGCGTGTGCAGCATCGCCGGGACCTTCGAGATGATCTCGAACCCGACGAAGATCGCGAGCGCGAAGATCGTCAGCTCGAGCACGAGCAGCTCGTTCACGCCGGCACCTCCTCGCGACGCGTCACGCACGCGCCGGCGACGATCTCGTCCTCGAAGTCCAGCCGCAGGTCACCTTCGGGCGCCAGGTGTTGCAACAGAGAGGTGACGTTGCGCGAGTACAGCCGCGACGCGTCGTAGGCCATCGTGCTCGGCAGGTTCGTCAGCCCGACGATCGTCACGCCGCCCTCGGAGAACTCTTCGCCCGGACGCGTCAGCTCACAGTTGCCGCCGGTCTCCGCCGCGAGGTCGACGATCACCGAGCCGGGACGCATCGCCCGCACCGCGCTCGCGGGGATCAGCCTCGGCGCCGCGCGCCCGGGGATCGCGGCCGTCGTGATCACGGCGTCGAACTCCGGGATCCGCCGCGCGAGCTCCTCCTGCTGCGTCCGCTGCTCGTCCTCGGTCAACTCGCGCGCGTACCCGCCCTCGGTCTCCTCGCCGACGACCCCGAGGTCGAGGAACGCCGCGCCGAGCGACTCGACCTGCTCTCGCACCGCCGGCCGCACGTCGAAGCCCGAGACCACGGCGCCGAGCCGCCTCGCCGTCGCGATCGCCTGAAGGCCGGCGACGCCGGCGCCGAGCACGAGCACCTTTGCCGGGGGCACGGTGCCCGCGGCCGTCATCAGCATCGGCAGGAAGCGCGGGAGCCGGTCGGCGGCGATCAGCGCAGACTTGTAGCCCGAGACGGTCGCCTGCGACGAGAGCGCGTCCATCGCCTGCGCGCGCGTGATCCGCGGGATCGACTCCATCGCGAAGGCGACGACGCCGCGGGCGGCGAGCCGGTCGATCCCCTCGCGATCGGTCAAAGGCTGGAGGAACCCGATCAGCACCTGACCCTCGCGCAGCCGCCCGACCTCTTCGGCCGTCGGTGCCTGGACCTTGGCGACGACGTCGGCGTCCCAGGCCGGCCCGAGCTCTGCGCCTGCCTCGCGGTACTCCTCGTCGGGGTAGGACGCCTCGACTCCGGCGCCCGGCTCGACGACGACACCGATCCCGGTCTGGGCGAGCCGCCCGACGGAGTCTGGGACGAGCGCGACGCGCCGCTCCCCGGCAGCGGTCTCCCGTGTAACCCCGACTCTCACCGGGACGATCCTATTTGCGCTCGCCGAGAAGGGACGAGGGAGGCAACCGCGAACTCTGGCGTCCGTGGTCGCAGACCTGACGGAAGCGGTCGAGGAGTCGCACCCGTGGACGCGTGGTCACGCGCGCCGCGTCGCGGGTCTCGCGCTCGCGGTCGCGGAGACGCTCGAGTGGGGAGGAGAACGCCTTCAGGCCGTGCGCACGGGCAGCCTCCTGCACGATGTCGGCAAGCTCCTGCTCCCGACGGAACTGCTCGGAAAGCCCGGCGCGTTCACGGAGGACGAGCTCGACGAGATGCGCACGCACCCGGCAGCGGGGGCACGGCTGATCGCAGGCGCACCTGAAGCGCGCGAGGCGATCGGCTGCGTGCTCTACCACCACGAGCGGTGGGACGGGCTCGGATACCCCGCGAGGCTCGACGGCCCGTTGATCCCGATCGAGGCGCGCCTGATCGGCCTCGCGGACGCGTTCGACGCGATGACCTCGACGCGCCCGTACCGTGCGGCTCTGACCCCCGACGCCGCGCTCGAAGAGCTCGTGCGCTGTGCCGGGACGCAGTTCGACCCCGTCCTCACGGACGCCTGCGTCGACATCTGGTCGACGCGCCTCCTGCTCGCGGTCTAGCGATCGGGGAGTTGCTGCGGCAGCGGCCGCGAAGCGGCCGCCTTTAGGGATCGTCGCGCGTCGCGCATCCGCGCAAGCGGATTCGCGACTTGCGCAATCAGCTAGAGCGCAGCCCAGACTTCGAGCTTCGTCTTGATCCGGCGGATGACGGCGTCGGTGTACTCGGACGTGCCGAGGTGGCCACCGAGATCGGCCGTGCGCTCGCCCTCCGCCACCGCTTCGAGAGCCGACTCGCGGATCGCGCGTGCGGCCTCTTGCTCCCGCTCGTCGCCGTGCATGAGCAGCGCAGCGGCGGCGAGGATCATCGCCATCGGGTTCGCGATGTTCTTGCCCTGAAGCGCCGGCGCCGTTCCGTGCGCGGCCTCGGCCATCAGCGCGCTCGGAGTGTCGATCTCGTCGAAGGCGACGAGCAGCGACTCGGAGCCAGCGATCGAGCCGAAGAGCGGCAGCACGAAGTCGCTCAGGATGTCGCCGTCGCGGTTCAGCGACGGGATCACGAGCGGGTCCGACGCGCGCGCCATCAGCAGCGCGAAGGTTGCGTCGATCAACTGCGGCTCATAGGGCACGTCGGCGTGCCGTTCGGACGCCGCGTCCATCTCCTCCTTGAGCATCCCCTCGTACGTCGGGGAGACCGTGTACTTCGGGCCTCCGAAGACCTTTCCGTTCGTCCGCTCCGCGAGCCGGAACGCGTACTCGGCAACCGAGCGGCAGATTCGCCGTTCGATCTTCTCCGTGCGGTAGGCGACCTCGTCCTCACCCTCGCCCTCGCGCCACTCCTTCGCGCCGTAGGCGTCGCCGACCGCCATGCGCACGACGGAGATCGGCGCGAAGACGCCGCCGATCGGCACGACGCCCGGGATCCGTCGACCCGTGCGGACGATCACGCGCCCGCCGATCTCCTCGCGGAGAATCCGGTTCGGCGAGCCCACGTCGTCGCGCTCCTCCGGAGTGATCGTCGCCGCCTTCAGGCCCCACCCGTGCTCCCGGATCGCCGCGGCGGCCTCGTAGACGACGGCGTTCTTCGTGGCGCGACGGTTCTCGAGCGACAGGTCGAACCGGGGGAACTCGAGCTCGAGCCCGATCACATCGGGCTGCAGGACGCGGAGCGACTCCTCGAGGAGCTCCTGGCCCGTCTGGTCGCCCTCGAGCACGACGATCGTGTTCGTGTCCACGGCGGTCGAGATTACCGTGCGCACTCGCGGGCAAGGAAGCAGGCGTGGCACGCAAAGGGGGTCTGCGCCGCCGCGGCTCGAAGAGCCGCGGCTTTCGTTACTACGACGCCAAGGGTCGGGAGATCACCGATCCCGCGAAGCTCGAGCGGATCGACGAGCTGCGGATCCCGCCGGCCTGGCGCGACGTCTGGATCGCGCCCGGGCCGACCGCGAAGCTGCAGGCGGTCGGGCTCGACCGAGCGGGGCGCAAGCAGTACCTCTACTCGGCCGCCTTCCGCGCGCAGCAGGAGCAGGCGAAGTACGACAAGCTCGTGCGCTTCGGCGAGCGGCTGCCGGCGATCCGTACCGCGATGGCCGACGACATGGATCGCGAGCATCTCGACCGCGCACGCGTCTGCGCGATCGCCCTGCGCCTGATCAACCTCGGGTGGTTTCGCCCCGGCTCGGAGCGCTACGCGAAGGAGTCGCGCACGTACGGGATCACGACGCTGCGCAAGCGCCATGTCACCGTGCGCGGGAGCAGGATCGCGCTCAACTTCCGCGGCAAGCACAAGGTGTGGGTTCGGACCGCGGTGCTCGACGCAGAGCTGGCCGACGCGCTGAAGGAGCTGATCGAGCTGCGCGGCGGGCGTGGGCTCTTCCGCTACCGGGGCGAGGACGGCGAGCTCGTAAGCCTGACCGATCGGCACCTCAACCAGTACGTGCAGGAGCACATGGGAGACGACTTCACGGTCAAGGACTTCCGCACGTGGGGCGGCACGCTCCTCGCGGCGATCGGCCTCGCCGAGCACGGCACCGCGGAGGCAGAGACGCAGGCGAAGAAGAACGTCACTGCGGTGTGTCGTAGCGTCGCGGAGAAGCTCGGAAACACGCCCGCCGTGTGTCGCGCCTCCTACATCAGCCCGCCCGTGATCGAGCAGTATCTCGACGGCCGCACGATCGCCGATTTCCGGCCTCGGCATTTGCGCGTCGTCTCCGCGCGGGATACCGGGCTCGATCTCGAAGAGCAGGCGCTCCTCAGCTTGCTTCGCTCGTGGCGAATTCAGTCAGGCCTCGAGCGGCCGCGTAGTTCCACCGGGCTTTGTCGGCTAGAGTCGAATGGAACCCGCTGATCGAGGAGGAAAACTTGGCGAGAAAGACCGTGCTCGTTTGCGACAACTGCAGCAACGAAATCGACGAGTCGAAGGGCGCCGTGATGCGCATCAACTTCAACGACGCGCGCCGCGGCTCGAAGCAGGCCGACCTGTGCGACACCTGCGCCGGAAAGATGCCGGGCCAGGCCGCCGCCAGGCGCGGCCGTAGGCCGAAGGCGGTCTCGGCAGGCTGAGCCGACGGGCGGGCCGCGAACCGCCCGGCGTTTGGCGCACTTTGCGGGGAGCCGTGTCCGGAGCCGTCGGGACCGCGCTCTACGATGGGTGGGTTGTGGGTCTGAGCCTGCTCGTCGGCCCCGCGAACGCGGGGAAGGTTTCGCTGCTCCTGGAGCGGTATCTCGCCGCGCTCGCGGAAGGGCAGGAACCGACATTGATCGTGCCGGGCCGGTCGGACGTCGACCGGGTCGAGCGGGAGCTCGTCGCCCGCCACGGGTGCGTCTTCGGCGGCTCGATCGGCACGTTCGACGACGTCTTCGAGCGGATCGCCTACGCCGGCGCGACGAGGCCGCTCGCCACCGACGCCCAGCAGCAGCTCGCGCTTCGGCGGGCCGTTGCGCGGGCGTCGCTCAACGGTCTTTCGGCCTCGGCGCACTCCGCGGGGTTCGCCGACACGCTGCGGGAGGCGATCCGCGAGCTCCAGAGCGCGCTGCTCGAGCCCGACCGCGTCGAGGGCGATCTCGCGCACCTGTACGCGTCGTACCGCGCCGAGCTCGACACGCTCGGCGTCTGGGACCGCGAGCTCCTGAGGGCCGAGGCGGTCGCGCGGTTGCGGGACGCGCTCGACGCGTGGCACGGCGAGCCGGTCTTCGCCTACGGCTTCGAGGACCTCACCGCCGCCGAGTGGTCGCTCCTCGAGGCGCTCGCCGGCCGCACCGACGTCACCGTCTCGCTGCCGTACGAGCAAGGCCGCACGGCGTTCGCGTCGCTTCAGCGGACCGCCGAGGACCTCGCCGAGCTCGCGAGCGGGCGCATCGAGGAGCTTCCACCGGCGTACGGCGAGGTGGCGCCGCCCGCTCTCGCGTATCTGGAGCGCGCGCTCTTCGAGGAGCCGGGCCCGGGCGCGCCGCCGCTCGAAGGCGCGGTCTCGTTCCTCGAGGGCGCCGGCGTGCGCGGTGCGCTCGAGCTCGTCGGCGACGAGCTGCTCCGTCTCGTGCGCGGCGGGACCGCGCCCGGACGCGATCGGCGTCGTCTGCCCGTCGCTCGGCCGCTGGCGCGCGCCGCTCGAGACCGCCTTCCGGACGCTCGGCATCCCCTACGCGTTCGACGGCCGCGGGCGGCTTGCCGAAACGCCGTTCGGGCATGCGCTGCTCGCGCTGCTTCGCTACGCGTGGGCCGACGGCACGCGCGCCGACCTCTTCGCGTTTCTCCGCTCGCCGTACTCCGGGTTGACCCGCGCGCACGTCGACTTCGTCGAGGGGCGGCTGCGCGGCCGGGCGGTGGCCGAGCCCGAGCGGATCGAGGCGGTCCTGCAGGAGCTTCGCGGCTCGCCGCTCCGCCAGCTCGACGCGCTGCGGTCCGGCACGCCGGCGGTCGACGCCGTTCGCGCGCTCGCGCAGTCGATGCTGCGCGCGGCTCACGGGCTCGAGCACCCGCCGGTCGGCGAGAGCCCCGCGGGCGATCTCCGCGCACTCGACGCCTGCCTGCGCCTGCTCGACGAGCTCGGCTCGTGGGAGCGTCGCGTCGAAGAGCCCGTCTCCGCGGACGACGTGATCGCGACGCTCGAGCGCGCGCGGATGCGCGGCGAGCGCGCCGAGCCGGGCAAGGTCACCGTGCTCGATCTCGAGCGCGCGCGCACCGGACGCTTCGAGGTCGTCTTCGTGCTCGGGCTCGAGGAGGGAAGCCTGCCGCGACGCGGCGGCGGATCGCCGTTCCTCGACGACGAGGCTCGCGAGCGGCTCGGCGGCCGACTGCAGCGCGCGGACCAGGTGAGCCGCGACCGCTACCTCTTCTACACCGCGTGCTCGCGTCCGACGCGCCGCCTGTACCTCGTGCGCGAGTCCGCGACCGACGAGGGGAGCCCGAAGGAAGCGAGCCCGTTCTGGGACGAGGTGCGCGCACTCTTCCCGCGCGAGGAAGTCGAGCGCGCGACGACGCGGCGGCGGCTCTCCGAGCTGACGTGGCGCCTCGAGGATGCGCCGACCGACCGCGAGCGGCTGCGCGCGCTCGCCTCGATCTCGCGCGACCACGCGGCCGAGGCCGACGGGATCGCCCGCGCGAACGGCTGGGAGCGCAGGCTCGACCGCGCGCGGCGCGCGGAGAACCGGCCGACGCGTCTGCGCCACCCACTCGTGCTCGAGACGCTCGGCGCGCGCACGACCTTCCCGGTCACCGAGCTCGAGCGCATGGCCGACTGCTCGTCCGCGTGGTTCGTCGACCGGCTGCTCGACCCGAAGACGATCGACGCCGAGGTCGACCCGAAGCTGCGCGGCTCGGTCGCGCACAACGCGCTGCACAAGTTCTTCGCGGCGCTTCCGAAGGAGCTCGGCACCGACCGCGTGCCGCCCGAGCGCGTCGACGACGCCGTCCGCCTGATGCGGCAGTGCCTCGACAAGGCGCTCGAGGGCGTGCGCATGGAGATGACGACGATGCAGCGCCGCGAGCTCGACGCCTCGCTCTGGCGCGACCTGGAGGCGCTCGTCCACTTCGAGGCCGACGCAGACGCGCAGCTCGTGCCGAAGCGCTTCGAGGTCTCGTTCGGCATGGAGCGCTCGCCGCAGGAGCTTCAGCGCGGGCTCGACCTCGGCGAGGGACTCACGTTGAGCGGAAAGATCGACCGCATCGACACCGACCCGTTCAGCGCGCGCGGGATCGTGCAGGACTACAAGGCGGGCAAGACCGCGCACTCGGCGAGCCAGATCGAGAAGGAGCTCCGCCTCCAGATCCCGCTCTACATGCTCGTGCTCCGCGACCTGGTCGGGATCGAGCCGCTCGGCGGCGTCTACCGGCCGCTCGCCGGCGACCGGAAGCCGCGCGGCCTGCTTCGTGCCGACGCGAAGGACGAGGTGCTCGCCGGCTACTCGTCGAGGGACTACGTCGAGGACGACGCGTTCTGGCGCCAGGTCGAGACCGCCCGCGACAACGCGCGCGGGCTGGCGCAGCGCATCCGCGCCGGCGACGTGCGGCACGACCCGCGCGGCGGCGAGTGTCCGCAGTGGTGCCAGCTCTGGCCGATGTGCAGGATCCGCCGCCCGTGAGCACGCTCGCCCCGAACCCGGAGCAGCAGACGGCGATCGAGGCCGAAGGCCGCGTCTTCCTCTCTGCCGGCGCGGGCACGGGCAAGACCGCCGTGCTCGTCGAGCGGTTCGTCCGCGCGGTCTGCGACCGCGGGATCGACGTCGGCTCGATCCTCGTGATCACGTACACGCGCAAGGCCGCGGGCGAGCTGCGCGTGCGCATCCGGCGCGAGCTGCGCGAGCGCGGCCGCCACGACCTCGCGCGCGAGCTCGACGGCGCCTGGATCGCGACGATCCACGGCTTCTGCGCGCGCCTGCTGCGCGCCTACCCGTTCGAGGCGGGGCTCGACCCGCGCTTCCGCGAGCTCGACGGCGCGCAGGCGTCCGTGCTCGCCGGCGAGGCGTTCGCGGAGGCGCTCGACGAGTTCTGCGCCCGCGAGGAGCCGGAGCGCCTGCAGCTGCTCGCGACGTACGGGACCGCCGCGCTGCGCCGGATGCTGATCGGCGTCTACGAGACGCTGCGCTCGGCCGGCCGCGAGCTCGTGCTCGAGCTCGGCGAGCGGGCGCCGCTCTCCGAGCGGGTCGACTCGCTCCGCGAGGCGTCGCGCTGCCTCGCCGCCGACACGAGCGCGACCGAGCTCCAGCGCGCGAACGCCGCGGGGATGCTCGACCTCCTCGCAGGCTCGCCGTCCCCCGACCGGCTGCTCGACCTCTCCGCGCACAAGGTGCGCGGCAGCGAGCGCACCGCGTCGTACGAGGAGGCGCGCAAGGTGGTCGAGCAGTCTGCGCTCGACGAGCTCGCGGTTCGCGACCGAGACCTGCTCCAGGCGCTGCTCGAAGGCTTCGCACGCGCGTACGACGCGGCGAAGCGCCGCGAGGGAGTGCTCGACTTCGAGGACCTGCAGCTCAACGCGCGCGATCTCCTCCGCTCGAACGAGCGGATCCGCGAGCGCGAGCACCTGCGCTTCGCGGCGATCATGGTCGACGAGTTCCAGGACACGAACAGGCTCCAGTGCGAGCTGATCGACCTGGTCGCCGAAGGTCCGGCCAGGCCGGAGCTCTTCTTCGTCGGCGACGAGTTCCAGTCGATCTACGGGTTCCGGCACGCGGACGTGCAGGTCTTCCGCGAGCGACGGGAGGCCGAGGGCGGCGGGCTCGCGCTCGTCCGCAACTACCGCTCGCGCCCCGAGGTGCTCGCCGCGGTCAACCACCTGTTCCACGACGAGTTCGGCGACGGCTTCCAGCCGCTCGCTGCGTCCGGCGAGTTCCCGGACCCCGTCTTCGGCCACCCCGTCGAGCTGCTGATCACCGAGAAGGAGACGTACGCGGACACGGGCGTGCACTGGCGGCGCGCGGAGGCGAAGCACATCGCGCGCCGCGTTCGCGAGCTCGTCGACGAGGGAGCGGCGACACCGGGCGAGATCGTGCTGCTCTTCGCTGCGGGCACCGACGCGGACGCGTACGAGGAAGAGCTGCGGCAGGCAGGCCTGCCGACGTATCGCGCGACCGGCCGCGGGTACTTCGGCCAGCAGCAGGTCGTGGACCTGCTCTCGTACCTGCTGCTGCTGCAGAACCGCTACGACGACCAGGCGCTCGTCGCCGTGCTCGCGTCGCCGTTCGTCGGCGTCTCGAACGACGCGCTCGTGCTGATCCGACGCGCCGCGTCGAAGCGGCCGCTCTTCACGGGGATCGAGAAGGGCCTGCCGCCCGAGCTCGACGAACGCGACGCGCAGCTGATCCGCGCGTTCCTCCAGCGCTACGAGCGGCTCGTCCGCGCGCTGCCGCGACTGCCGCTCGAGCGTCTCTGCGAGCAGATCGTGTCCGAGCACGACTACGACCTCGCCGTGCTCACGCAATGGGACGGCCGACGCCGCTACGCGAACCTGCGCAAGCTCGCGCGGCTCGCGCGCTCCTACGAGGAGCTGCGCGGCCCGAACCTCGAGGGCTTCGTCCGCTTCGTCCGCGACCAGGAAGCCGTCGGCGCCAAGGAGCTCGAGGCGGTTGCGGAGGAGGAGGGCTCGGACTCGGTGCGGCTGCTCACCATCCACGCGGCGAAGGGGCTCGAGTTCAAGGTCGTCGTGGTCGCCGACGCGGGGCGGGACAAGCGCGCGCCCGACAGCGACGAGATCCTCGCGCTGTCGGACGGCCGGTTCGGCTTCAAGGTCGCCGACCCCGCGACGAGCAAGCGGCGCCCTGCGTTCGACTACGAAGAGGTGCGGCGGGCGCGGGAGGAGGAAGACCGCGCGGAGCGACTCCGCCTCTACTACGTCGCGATGACGCGCGCCGTCGACCGCCTGATCGTCTCCGGCGCGATCGACCGCGAGAGCACGGCCGACCGCTCGACGCCGATGGGCTGGGTGCTCCAACGACTCGATGCCGCCGAGGAGCTCGCAGCCGCGAACGGCGCTCCACTCGAGCTCGTCCGCGCCGACGCGCTCGTGCAGGTCCGCTTCGACCGGTATCGCGAAGAGCCCGAGGCGGTCGAGGAGGCAGGTGAGCCCGGCCAGCTCGAGCTGTTCACGGAGGGCGCGGTCGAGCCGCTGCCGCCGCCGGCACCGACGCTGCCCGAGCTCCACGCGATCCCCGAGCCCGCGCTCCACCACGTGCGCCGTCTCTCGTTCACTGCTCTTTCGCTGTTCGAGACGTGCTCGTACCGCTACTTCGCCGAGCGCGTCGCCGGCATGCGCTCGCTCGACGTCGCGCCCGTCGGTCACGAGGGCCTGTCGGGCACGGCGATCGGCAGCGCCGTGCACGCGGAGCTCGAGCACGTCGACCTCGCGGCGCCTGCGCTCGCGACCGGCTGGGAGGAGCGCGTCCGCGGCGCGTACCCGCGCGCGACCGACGACGAGGTCGAGCGCATCCGAACCCTGATCGAGGCGTACTGCACGTCGGAGCTCGCTGCCCGCGTGGCCGCTCTCGACGGCGTCGCGAAGGAGCGGCACTTCACGTTCGAGCACGACGGCGTGCTCCTGCACGGCTTCCTCGACACGTACCACCGCGCCGGCGAGCGCGCACTCGTCGTCGACTACAAGTCGAACCTGCTCGACGGGCAGGAGCCGTCCGAGATCGTCGCGCGCTCGTACGAGCTCCAGCGGCTCGTCTACGCGCTCGCGTGCTTCCGTGCGGGCGCCGAGGAGGTCGAGGTCGCGTACCTCTTCCTCGAACGGCCGGACGAGCCGGTGACCACGACCTTCACGCGCGCCCAGGTCGCCGAGCTCGAGGCTCAGCTCTCTGCGGCGATCGCCCGCCTGCGCGCCGGGGAGTTCCGGCCGACGCCGAGCGAGTACGCGTGCGCCGGCTGCCCGGCGCTCGACGTCGTCTGCGCCGGGCCGCGGCTGCCGTACCAGCCGGTCGCGAGCGACGCCGCCGCGGCGTTCGCGTAGTGCGCAGCTTCGTCGCGGAGGCGCGTCGCCGCGTCCCCGGCCGGAAGCGCGACCGGGTCAGGGAGATCGTCGACCGCCTCGCGCACGAGCACCAGGACGCGACGATCGCGCTCACGTTCCGCTCACCGCTCGAGCTCCTCGTCTCGGTGATGCTCTCCGCGCAGACGACCGACGTGAACGTGAACCGCGTGACGGCGACGCTGTTCGAGAAGTACCACCGGCCGGAGGACTACCTGGCGGTGCCGCAGGAGGAGCTCGAGCGGGACATCTTCGCGACGGGCTTCTACCGGCAGAAGGCCAAGGCGATCCGCGGGACGATGCGCATGCTGCTCGAGGAGTTCGACGGCGAGGTTCCGCGCACGCTCGAGGAGCTGACGCGGCTGCCCGGCGTCGCCCGCAAGACGGCGAACGTCGTCGCCGCCGAGCTCGGGAGCCCGCAGGGCGTCGTCGTCGACACGCACGTGCGCCGGCTCTCGCAGCGACTCGGGCTGACGAAGGAGGAGGACCCGGTCAAGATCGAGCGCGACCTGATCAAGCTCGTGCCGCGCGAGGACTGGGGGCGCTTCCCGCACCTGCTGATCTGGCACGGGCGGCGCGTGTGTCTCGCGCGCAACCCGCGCTGCGAGCTCTGCGTGCTGAACGACCTCTGCCCGTCGAGCCGCGTCTAGCGCGGCGAGAGCGCCACGAGCAGCCCGCCGTCCTCGTCGTAGGCGGGGAACACGTCGGCGGTGACGGTCTTGTCGATCCCGGCCCGCGTGCGGAGCGCGAGCCGCTCGCCGAGTCGCCGCACGCCCCACTCGAGCGCGACGGCGACCGGGTTCTCGACGCCCTCGCTGCCGTGGAGCCCGAGCGCGTCGACGAGATTCCGCCCGATCAGCTCGGGCTCCTGGTAGCCGGTCAGCTCGAAGACGCCCTTGCCGGTGGCGAGCACGCGCGCATCGCGGTCGCAGACGACGAAGCCCGAGCCCGGGGCGGGGTAGTAGTCGTCCATCAGCTCGAACAGGAAGCCGAACCCGCAGCGCTGGCACGAGGCCGCCTGGTCGAGCAGGCCCTCGCGGCCGTCGTGGTCGATCGACCGGCTCTGGCAGTTCGGGCAGATGAAGTACGGCACGCGGCGGTCAGGACTCGACGCGGGGCACGGCGAGCGCGTCGTGCAGGTGTCCCTCTTCGGCTGCGAGGAAGCGCTCGGCGTCGAGCGCGCCCATGCAGCCGGAGCCGGCGGCCGTGACCGCCTGGCGATACGTGTGGTCCTGGACGTCGCCGACCGCGAACACGCCGGGCACGTTGGTCTCGGTCGAGCGCGGCGCCGTGATCAGGTAGCCCGCGTCGTCGTGCTCGAGCTCGGTCGAGGAACAGTTTCGTGTTCGGGTCGTGGCCGATCGCGACGAAGAGGCCGTCGGTCGCGTAGTCGATCACCTCGCCCGTCTCGACGTGCTCGAGCCGCATCGCCGGTGAGCTTGCCCTCGTCGACGCCGAGGACGTCGGCGACGACGTACGGCGTGAGGAACTCGATCTTCTCGTGTGCGCGGGCGCGGTCGGTCATGATCTGCGACGCGCGGAACTCGTTGCGGCGGTGGACGATCGTCACCTTCGAGGCGAAGCGCGTCAGGAAGAGCGCCTCCTCCATCGCCGAGTCGCCGCCACCGACGACCACGACTTCACGGTCGCGATAGAAGGCGCCGTCACAGGTCGCGCAGTACGTCACGCCGCGTCCCTGGAGCGCGACCTCCGACTCGAGCCCGAGCTGGCGCGCGCTCGCGCCGGTCGCGACGATCACCGTGCGGGCCTGGTGCTCCTCGTCGCCGACCCAGACCCGGAACGGGCGCTCGGAGAAGTCGACCTTCGTCACGTCGTCGGTGATGAACTCGGTTCCGAACCGCTCGGCCTGCCGGCGGAACTCGACCATCATCTGCGGGCCCAGGATCCCCTCCGGGTACCCGGGGTAGTTCTCGACGTCGCTGGTGATCATCAGCTGGCCGCCCCACTGAAACCCCTCGATCACGAGCGGCTGCAGGTTGGCGCGGGCAGCGTAAAGCGCTGCCGTGTAGCCGGCAGGCCCGCCGCCGATGACGATCAGATCACGGACTTCCATCTGCTGTATTCAACGGTACCGACCGGATGGGTGTTCCACGAGCGGGACGACTACAATCGCTGCAGCCCGGGGCAGACCCCGTTTTCCATGGCCGAACAGCTGACCTGGACAACCCTCCGCGAGCTCGCCGGCTTCCGGTCGGAGGGAGGCTGCGCGATCAGCCTCTACCTCGACCTCGATCCCGGCGGACAGCCCGACCCCGACGGCGGTCGACACCCGGGTCAACTCGCTCCTCTCAGAGGCCGAGAAGCGGGTCGAGGCCCGTCACGACGAGCTCTCACACACCGAGCGGGAGGGGCTGAAGCGGGACTTCGCCCGGATCCGCGAGTTCTTCGACAACGAGTTCAGCCGTGAACGGTGCCCGCGGGCTCGCCGTGTTCGTGTCCGGCGACTTCTTCCGGCCGGTTCCGGTCGCAGGGTCGGTCCCGGACGACGTGCACGTCGGCCGCAGCTTCCACCTCGCGCCGCTCGCGCAGCTCGTCGGCCGCGACGACGGCGCGATCGTCGCGTTCATCGGCCGCGAGCGCGGTCAGGTCTTCCGCCTGCGGGCGGGGCGCCTCGACGAGATCGTCGACCGGACGCGAGGACCAGCCGGGCCGCCACGACCAGGGCGGCATTTCGCAGTCGCGGCACCAGCGGCACCTCGAGAAGCTCGTCGCCGACCACCTGAAGGACGTCGCCTCGGAGCTCGACCGCGCCGTCCGCCGCGCTGCACACGCCGAAGGTCGTCGTCGTCGGCTCCGAGGAGACACGGTCGGAGTTCCTCGACGCGCTTCCGCACGAGGTCAAGAGCGTCGTCGTCGGCACGACCGAGGCGGAGGCGCACACCGGCCCGAGCGAGCTGCTCGAGCTCGTCCAGCCGCTGCTCGAGGAAGCTGAGGCCGCCGACGAGCACGACGCGCTCGAGCGCTGGCGGGAGGGGGCCGGCACGAACGGCCGTGCGCGCGTCGGGCTGGGCCGACACGCTGACCGCCGCCTCCGACTCGCGCGTCGAGCTGCTCCTGCACCAGGAGGGAGCGGATCAAGCCGGCGCACGAGTGCCCGCAGTGCGGGCGCGCGTCGCTCGAGGCGGGCGAGTGCCCGCTCGACGGCACGCCGCTCGAGCCGCGGGACTCGGGCTTCGACCTCGCCCTCCGCCAGACCGTTGCTGCACGGCGGCTCGCTGCTCGAGGTCCGCCACCAGGTCGACCTCGGGCCGGCCGACGGCGTCGGCGCGCTGCTGCGCTTCTAGCTGCGCCGCCCGCGCACGACGCGCACGGACGACGCCGCGGAGCGCTGCACCCGCTGGAGGCGCTGAACGTCCTGCTCGGTCAGCGCCGTCTGCTCGTCCGAGACCGCGCGGCGGTCACGCCGACGCCACCGAAAGAGGTCGCGCAGGGGCATCGCCCGGAATCGTACGACGCGGGGCTAGGCGGCGTCCAGCGCCCGCGGGAGGTCGAGCTGCTCTGCCTCGAGCTCCTCCTGGTCGCTGGCGCGTTCCAGCTTGGCCTCGAAGCGGTCGAGCCGCCTCTCGGCCTCGCTGTACTTGCTCTGGGCGTTGCCGATGTGCTTGCCGACGACGTCGAAGTCGGCCTTGAAGCGGTCGAAGTCGTTCCCGAGCTGCGCGACGTACGCCATCACCTCGTGGGCGTGCTGCTCGATCTGCAGCCCCTTGAGCCCGAGCGCGATCACCTGGAGCTGCGCGGTGAACGTCGTGGGGGAGACCGGGAAGACGCGCTTCTCGTGCGCGTACTGCAGCAGCGAGCCGGTCTTGCCGCACACGAGCTCGTAGTAGACCGACTCCGCCGGGAGGTACATGAGCGCGAAGTCGTAGGTGCCTTCGTCCGGCCGGATGTACTTGCTCGAGATCGCGTCGACGTGGCCCTTGAGATCGCGCGCGAAGGCCTTCTCGAACAAGAGGCGCTCCTCGTCGCTCTCGGCGGCGGCGAGCCGCTCGAAGTTGTCGAGCGGGAACTTCGCGTCGATCGGGACGAGCCGGTCGACACGCAGGATCGCGTCGACGCGCTCGCCGCTCGCGAAGCTGTACTGGAGCTGGTACGAGTCGCGCGGCAGCCGGTCGCGCAGCAGGTTCTCGAGCAGCAGCTCGCCGAAGCCGCCGCGTGCCTTGGGCGGGCGGAGCGCCTGCTCGAGCCGGCCGAACGCCTTGGCCTGCTCCAGCACCTGGGCCGTCGTCTCGCCGACCTTCGTCAATTGCTCGTGGATCGCGACCGACTGCTTCGACGCGCTCTCGAGCCTGCGGTCGACCTTCGTGTCGAGATCCGCGAGCCGGCGGTCGAGCTTCTCGTCGATCGCGAGCAGCCGGCGGTCGACCTCGGCGCTTCGCGACGTGAGCTCCTCGCCGGTGTCGGCGCGGAACGCCCGTAGCTCCTTGACGATGAGACGCGCCCCCGGCGAGGGCGGCAACCGCCAGCACGAGCGCGATGAGGAGTTGAATGACCATCGGGCCGACGAACGGTAGAGCGCCGGTCGGACGGAGCCGCGCTGGTACCATCGCCGCCGCTTTGGCCAGGAAAGCCCGGACGCCGCCTCCGCCGCGGCGCGTACAGGCCCCGAAGACGCGGAAGGACCAGCGTGACCGGCGCGGCCTCTGGGTGATTCTCGCCGCCGTGCTCGTCCTGGCGGCGGTCGCCGGCGCCGCGGCGTTCTTCCTGCTCGGCGGGGACGACTCGAAGACGGAGTCGGTCGCCCAGGCGATGGGCGACGCGGGCTGCACCTACAAGACGTTCAAGGGCGTGCCCTCGGGCGTCCACATCGCGAACCCGGCCGCCACGCCGAAGGAGTGGAACTCCTTCCCGCCGACGAGCGGGCCGCACTACGGGCAGTGGGTGATCTGGGGCGAGTACGACGAGCCCGTCCGCCTGGCGCAGGCGGTGCACAACCTCGAGCACGGTGGGATCGTCATGTACTACGGCAGCGACGTGCCGGACGAGGAGATCACGAAGCTCCGGAGCTTCTACCGCTCCGACCCGACCGCGATGCTGCTGTCGCCGCTGCCCCAGCTCGGCGACAAGATCGCCGCTCACGGCGTGGTACGCGCCGACGAAGGACGGTCAGCCGGTCGATCGACGAGTCGCAGGGGATCCTCGCGGAGTGCACGCAGTTCGACGAGAACGCGTTCGAGTCGTTCCGCGACGCGTACCGGTTCCAGGGCCCGGAGCGGATTCCGCCCGAGAGCCTCCAGCCCGGCAGTTAGCCTGGTCCCGCCGGGGTGGCGGAACTGGTCAGACGCGCCCGACTTAAAATCGGGTGCCCGCTCGCGGGCGTGCGGGTTCGAGTCCCGCCCCCGGCACTCGCCGGAAGATCGCCACTGCGCGGCTCAATCTTTCCTGGCATCGTCTCGCTCTCGATGGTCTCTGAGGCGACGCCGGCAGAGCCGGCATCGCCGGCGGACAGGCTCAAGCACTTCGCGTTCCGAGATCGCGCTGTTCGTCGTCTCGGCGGTCGCGCTCGCCGTCCTCTGCTGGCGCGTCTCCGACTGGGCGGTGATGACCGACGAGCTGCTCTACGAACGGCTCGCGCTCTCGTTCGTCGACGGGGCGTTTCTGCCGACGCTGCACGGCGAGCACGTCGACGTCTACGGCGTGCTCTACCCGTTCCTGCTCATGCCGGTCTTCGCGGTCGTCGACCTTCCCGATGCCATCCGTGCGGTGCACGGGCTGAACGGCGTGCTCTTCGCGAGCGCTGCGATCCCGACGTGGCTGCTTGCGCGCGAGCTCGCGCTCTCGCGTCTGGCTGCGCTGGGCTCCGCGCTCTTCGCGGTCGCGCTTCCGTGGTCGGTGATCGGCGGCTTCGTGATGACCGAGTCGGCCGCGTATCCGGCCGCGCTCTGGGCGCTGCTCGCGATCCACCGGGCGGTCGTGCTGCCCTCTCCGCGGCGTGACGTCGTCGCGCTCGGCGCGATCCTCGTCGCGACGCTCGCTCGGCCGCAGCTCGCCGCGCTCGGTGTCGTGCTCGTCGCCGCCGCGGCGGTGCACGAGGCGCGGCTCCGTCGCTGGCGCGCGCACGCCGTCGCGTTCGGCGTCGCAGCGCTCGCCGTGCCCGTGCTGCTGCTCGGCGGCGCGGGGCTGCTCGGGAGCTATTCGCCGGCGATCGAGGGTGACGTGCTCTCGGTCGACGCGTTCCGGTCGGCGCTCGTGCACGTGAACGTGACGGCGGTCGCGCTCGGGATCGTGCCGCTCATCCTCGGCGGCGGCTGGGCGATCGCCGCGCTCGTGCGTCCGCCGGCCGATCCGGAACGGTCCGCGTTCGCCGGGCTCGTCGTCGCGGCGGTCACCGTGCTCGCCGTCGAGTCGGGGTCGGTCGTCGTGCGCTTCGGCCTCGGGCTCGACGTCAAGGATCGCTACCTCTTCTACATCGCGCCGATCCTGTTCCTCGCGACCGCGTGCGCGCTCGAAGATCCTCGTCCCCGCATCGCCGGCGTGCTCGGGCTGACGGCGTTGTTCGTGCTCACCGTCGGCCTGGAGGACTTCGAGCCGGTCTTCGGCGTGAACGTCGACTCGCCCGCGTCGTCGACGCACGAGGCGCTGACGAGCTTCGGCAACGACGTGGGGCTCGAGCCTGCGGAGCTGCTCGCGATCGTGGGCGGCTTGCTGGGGCTTGCGCTCGTCTTCGCGCTGCGCCGGCTGCCACGCCGGCAGCTCGCCGCGACCGTGCTCGTCGCGCTCGTCGCGTTCGTCTTCGCCGAGACCGCGTACACGTGGAACCGGCTGCTCGAAAGCTCGGGCCCGAGCGGCCGTGCAGCTCACCGCGGCGCAGGCGGACCAGCTCTCCTGGATCGACAACGCCGTCGAGGACGGCTCGGTGGCGATGTTCGCCTACTCCTTCGGTCAGGACTGGTACCCGAGCGCGGTCGCCTTCTGGGACGTCGAGTTCTGGAACGCCCGCGTCGACCGCGCCTATCGCCTCGACGGGTACTTCACGTACACGCCCGAGACCTTCCCGACGCCGAGCGTGCGCATCGACCCGCGCACCGGTCTCTTCGTGGGCGCCGGCACGCCGGACTTCATCGTCCGCACGCCGCTCGACGCGCGCTTCGGCCCTGCGGGAACCGCGGTCGCGGCGGGGCCGCAGCTCGAGCTCGTCGACCTCGAAGTCCCACTCCGTGCGCAGTGGCTCACGCTCGGTCTCGACCCTGACGGGTGGACGCGTCCCGAGTCGTGCCGCCGTGCTCCGGATCTACCCGCCGGCCGGCGCGGCGACCGTCAGCCTGACGGTGGGCGCACCCGACGTGGAGGCGCCTCGCCCGGTTCGGGTCGGGGCCGCAGGCGTTCGCGCTCGGCTCGACGGAGACGCGCGAGCTCGCGTTCGAGGTCTGCGTCCCGGAGGGCGGTTACGCCGACGTGCCGATCGAGGTCGAGGGCTCGACCGCCGTCCGTGGGATCCCGATCGCGCCGCCGTACAGCGACCGCTTTCGGGAGGTCGGCGTGCAGCTCTCGCAGATCCGCACGGTCGCAACGGGTCGGACCTGCCAAACGTAGACTCAGCCGCGTGGCCAGCCCGCCGACGCACGCGCCGGAGCAGACCTTCGAGTGGGACACGCCGCTCTTCCGGCAGGCGCTGACGCAGTTCGAGGAGGCGCTTCCGTATGCCGACGTCCCCGATGAGGTGGCCGAGCGGCTCCGCTACCCGGAGCGCTCGCTCGTCTCGAGCGTGCCCGTGCGGCGCGACGACGGCAGCCTCAGCGTCTTCGCCGGCTACCGGGTCCAGCACTCGAGCGTGCTCGGGCCGACGAAGGGCGGGATCCGCTACGACGAGAACGTCTCGCTCGGCGAGTGCGCGGCGCTCGCGATGTGGATGACCTGGAAGTGCTCGCTGCTCAAGCTTCCGTACGGCGGCGCGAAAGGCGGCGTGCGCTGCAACCCGCGCGCGCTCAGCCAGGCCGAGCTGCAGCGGCTGACGCGGCGCTACACGATCGAGCTGCGCGACTTCATCGGCCCGCAGGAGGACATCCCGGCGCCCGACATGGCGACGAACGAGCAGACGATGGCCTGGATGATGGACACCTATTCCATGCAGCACGGCTTCGCGGTTCCCGAGGTCGTGACGGGCAAGCCGATCCCGCTCGGCGGCTCCGTCTTCCGCCGCGAGGCGACGGGTGCCGGCGTCGTGATGGTGATCGAGCGCGCGTGCGCGCGGCTCGGTTGGAACCTCGCCGGCCAGCGCTGCGTCGTGCAGGGCTTCGGGAACGTCGGCGGAGTCGCGGCGCAGGAGCTCGCCGACCGTGGCGCGGTCGTGATCGCGGTCGCGGACATCTCCGGCGGGATCTACTCGCCGAGCGGCATCGACGTCGCGAGCGCGCACGCCTGGGTCGCCGAGCACGGATCGCTCGCCGACTTCCCGAACGTCGAGCGCGTCACGAACGCCGAGCTGCTCGAGCTCCCGAACGACATCCTCGTCCTCGCCGCGCTCGAGGACCAGCTGACCGCCGAGAACGCGCACCGCATCGACACGAAGCTCGTCGCGGAGGGCGCGAACGGCCCGACCGACAACGACGCGGACGCGATCCTCGCCGAGCGCGGAATCCCGGTGCTTCCCGACGTGCTCACGAACGCCGGCGGCGTCACGGTTTCCTATTTCGAGTGGGTGCAGGACCTCGGCCGGCTGTTCTGGACGCGCGACGAGATTCGCGCGCGGCTCGCCGAGAAGCTCGGCGATGCGTTCGACCGCGTCTGGAACCTCTCCGAGCAGCGCGACCTGACCCTCCGCAACGCCGCGCTCGTCGGCGGGATTCGCGAGGTCGCGGCGGCACTCGAGGCGCGCGGCATCTACCCGTGAGCTCGAGAGTCCGCGACGCGATGATCGTCGACCCGCCCGCGCTCGAGGGGTCCGCGAGCGCGCAGGAGGCGGGGCAGCTCTTCCTGCGGCCGGAAGTGCGGAACGTGCTCGTCTGCGAGAGCGGTCGCCTGACCGGGATCGTCACGCGCAAGACGCTCGTCCGCGAAGTGGTCGCGACGGGGTCGGACCCGAGCGCGACGCTGCTCCGCGACATCGCTGAGGAACCGCTGTTCACGATCGACGCCGACGCGGAGCTCGACGAGGCGTTCCGCGAGCTCGAGGAGCGCGACTTCGAGCGCGTCCCGGTCGTCGAGGACGGGCGCCTCGTCGGCGTGCTCTCGCGCGCGGTCGTTCAGCGCCGGCTCGCCGAAGACGAGCCGCCCGCCGAGGAAGCGGACTAGGCGGAGACGGCGCGCGGCAGCTGCGGCGCGCCGGTGCGGCGGCCGCGGACGAGCTTGCGCGCGTAGAGCCGCTCGTCGGCGATGCGGATCAGGCCCAGCGCGTTCGAGCCCTCGTCGGGGTACGCGGCCCAGCCGAACGTGACCTTGAGGCCGTGCTCGGTCAAGCGCTGCTCGAGCCGGTTCGCGTGGTCCCGGGCGGCGTCCTTGCCGCGGAGGGTCGCGAGGATCGCGAACTCGTCGCCGCCGACTCTGGCGATCCGCTCCTCGGGGCCGAGCAGCCGGCCGAGCGTGTCGCCCAGTCGCACGAGCACGAGGTCGCCCTCGCCGTGTCCGTCCTCCGAGTTCAGCTCGCGTAGCCCGTCGAGATCGCCGAGCAGGATCGCGAACGGCTGCTGAGCCGCGAACCGCTTGTCGACCTCGATCTCGAAGGCGCGCGCGTTCGGCAAGCCGGTCAGCCGGTCGCGGTTCGCGAGCACCTCGAGCTGGTCGATCAGCTCGCGGTTCTGCTGTGCGAACCAGCCGATGAGCGCGCCGGTGAGCGTGTAGCCGACGAGGCGGATCGGCGTGCTCACGGTGAGCAGGTCGATCGTCGGGAGATCGGAGTTGATGATCACCGCGATCGTGTAGAGGGCCGTGGCGACGACCCCGGCCGCGAGGCCGCCACGCGCGCCGCGGACGATCGCGATCACCGCGATCGGCAGGTAGAAGAAGTGCCCGAGCCCGAGGCCCGGCGACTCCAGGAACACGAGCCCGAGGAAGATGAGGGCATACGCGACCCCGGCAGCGACCAGGACCGCGCGGCGATGGAGGTGAGCCGCAGTCACGCGCTCAGCGTGTCACGGAACGTGGTTCTTTCGTATCACTCGGACGAGTGACTTCTCAGCAGCAGGTGTAGGCGCCGGGAGGCGCATCGCCCTCGACCGGCTCCGGCAATTCGGCGGCGGCGAGCGCGATCCCGTCCAGGATGTCGTGCTCGCTCACGCGATACGCGTCGAGCCCGTAGGCGGCGAGCACCTCTCGGGCGATCACCGCGCCGGCGACGATCACCGGCGCGCGCTCGGGTTCGAGCGCGGGTACCTCGCGCCGCTGCGCGAGCGGCAGCGCTGCGAGGCGCTCGAGCTGCCGCTCGACGCCTGCGAGCGAGAGCTCGTGTCCGTGCACACGCTCCCGGTCGTACTCGTCGAGCCCGAGGTCGAGCGCCGCCAGCGTCGTGATCGTTCCGGCGACGCCGACGGCGCTCGTCGCGTCGAGCGGGGGGAGGACGGTGCGCACGTACTGCGCGCAGGCCTCGAGCTCGTCGCCGGTCGGCGGATCCGAGTGCAGGTAGCGCTCGGTCAGCCGCACCGCGCCGACGTCGAGGCTCGTGCGGCGAGTCGAGCGTGACGAGCTCGGTCGAGCCGCCGCCGATGTCGAGCACGAGCGTTCCCGGCTCGATCTCGCCGACGCCGCGCAGCATCAGCTCCGCCTCTTCGTCGCCGGTCAGCAGCTGCGTGGCGAACCCGTACGACCACTCGACCTCGCCGAGGAACGCCTCGCCGTTCTCGGCGTCCCGCACCGCGCTCGTCGCGACGAGCAGCGTCCGCTCCGCGCCGAGCCGCTCCGCCTCGCGCCGGTAGTCGGTCAGGACGTTGCGGACGCGTGCGACGGGAAGGGGGAGGAGGCGGTGGCGCTCGTCGACGCCTTCGCCGAGCCGGGTGATCTCGGTGCGGCGGACGAGCTCGCGCAACCCGCCGTCGTCGACGTCGGCGACGAGCAGGCGCGTCGTGTTCGTGCCCTGGTCGATCGCTGCGACGCGCATTACTTCTTCGGGTAGAGGCCGACCAGCCCGGCCCACTGCCCGCGGACGCGCCCGAGCGCGCCGGTGAGGACGGTGAGCCGCGCGCGCGAGGCCTCCAGTCGGGCCGTCGCGGTCGAGAGGCGGTCGAGGCCGCGCGGCTCGAACGCGGAGAGCTGATCGAGCGAGGCGGTGAGCGCGTCGTTCGCCTGACCGAGCGCGCCGAAGAACGCGCGGCTCGTCCGCCAGAGCTCGTACGAACGCACGCCGACGAGGACCAAAGACGCCTGCTATGGCCACGAATCCGACGACGAGCGCGAGCGTGACGAGCGACACGACGCTGCTATCATGCCCCCAGCGACGCGGGGTGGAGCAGTCAGGTAGCTCGCCGGGCTCATAACCCGGAGGTCGCAGGTTCAAATCCTGCCCCCGCTATGTCAGTCCAAGAGGGGGAACCTGAGGTTCCCCCTCTTTCGATCT
>CAWFVN010000010.1:0-105328 GCA_963819225.1 uncultured Actinomycetes bacterium
ACGGTGGGCATCGAGCGCTTCGATCGCGTCCCGCTCCTCTTCGGACCGTCGCCAGTCCATCGACTCGAGCGGCTGAGCGAGCATCTCGGTGGCGCGGTCGACATCTGGGCGAAGCGGGAGGACTGCAACTCGGGCCTGGCGTACGGCGGCAACAAGGTGCGCAAGCTCGAGTACCTCGCCGCGGACGCCCTCGCGCAGGGGTGCGACACGCTCGTCTCGATCGGCGGCGTGCAGTCGAACCACACCCGCCAGGTCGCGGCCGTCGCGGCACGACTTGGCCTTCGTTGCGTCCTCGTGCAGGAGCGCTGGGTGGATTGGCCGGACGTCGTCTACGACAAGGTCGGCAACATCCTCCTCTCGCGGATCATGGGTGCGGACGTGCGGCTCGACCCGTCCGGCTTCGACATCGGGATCCGGAGGAGCTGGGAGGACGCACTCGCGTCGGTCGAGGAGAGCGGCGGCAAGCCATACGCGATTCCGGCCGGCGCCTCCGACCACCCGCTCGGCGGGCTCGGGTTCGCGCGCTGGGCGGACGAGGTGGCCGAGCAGGAGCGCGAGCTCAGCGTCTTCTTCGACACCGTCGTCGTCTGCTCCGTGACCGGATCGACGCAGGCCGGGATGATCGCGGGGTTCGCAGCGCAGGAGACCGACCGTGCCGTGCTCGGGATCGACGGCTCCGCGACCGTCGCGCAGACGTGGGCTCAGATCGCACGCATCGCGAGGGCCACGGCCGAGGCGATCGAGCTCGGACGCGAGCTCGACGACTCGGAGATCGTCCTCCTCGATGAGTGGCACGCAGGCACGTACGGCATCCCGGACGAGAAGACGATCGACGCCATTCGTCTGTGCGCCCGCCTCGAAGGGGTGCTCACCGATCCCGTGTACGAGGGCAAGTCGATGGCTGCGCTGATCGACCTCGTTCGATCGGGGCGGATCGCGCCGGGGTCGCGAGTGCTCTACGCGCATCTGGGCGGTCAGCCTGCGCTGAACGCCTACGCCGGAGTGTTCTGAGTCGGAAGAGCCGCCGCGCGGCCGAATCTCGCACAGAGCGGGAATCCCGCCGCCAGGCCCGTTAGCCCGAACTGCGCGCGGGTACCTGCAACACGATCACGACAGAAGGGGGTCGTACATGGCGCTGATCAACGATCCGCGCAAGCTGTTCGCGTACAAGCTCGGCACCGCGCTCTCGGGTGAGAAGAAGATCCTCACGATGCTGAAGAAGCAGGAGAAGCGGGCGCAGCGGGAAGAGTTGAAGCGGCAGTTTCGGCATCACCGCGAGGAGACCGAGGGCCAGATCAAGAACATCGAGCAGGCCTTCAACGTCCTCGGCGAGAAGGCGACCGGCCGCACGAACCCCGTGGTCATGGGGCTCGCGGAGCAGGCCGACGTCCTCTACGACAAGACCGACGACGAGATCCTCGACACGGTCCTCCTCGGTGGCGCGGCCGAGACCGAGCACGTCGAGATCGCGCTCTACGAGGATCTGATCACCCAGGCACGGGCGATGGGTGAGCAGCAGGTCGTGTCGCTGCTCCAGCAGAACCTCGAGCAGGAACAGCACACGCTCGAAGAGGTCAAGCGGGCCTCGGAGCAGCTCGCGCAGCGCTCCGGGCGGCAGCCGAGCGCCGTCGGCAGCGCGCCGCAGCCAAGCGGCTTCGGCGACACCGGTCGCCAATAGCACCGGAACACCAAGGCCGGCGGCCGCAGTTCTCGGTCGCCGGCCTAGCCGGCCGCCAGCAGCGCGTAGCCCTCGGAGAGAAACGGCGTGCGGTCGATGAGCGTCCGCACGTCGTCGCTCGAGTAGGAGCCCTCCTCGGTCACGATCTCGTCGACGTGCTCCGGCGGGGTGATGTCGAAGTGCTCGTCGTCGATTCGCTCCGGTGCGTCGATCGGTGCGAGCTTGATCACCTCGCACGCGACGACGGTTCGAACGCCCAGCCGCGTCGCCGCCTCGGCGAGCGGAAGCGTGCCGACCTTGTTGCAGACGGCGCCGTCGCGGAAGACCGTGTCCGCGCCGACGAGCAAGAGCGACGCGCGCGCGAGTGCCTGCTCGGCGTCCGCGTCGTCGACGAGCTCGACGTCGAGCCCGGAGGAGCGCAGATCCTCGGCGAACGCACGGCCCTCTTCGAACGGCGCGGAGACGGTGCAGAAGACGCGCTCCGGAGGCGTGTGCAGGACCGCCTCGCGCACGGTCGCCGACGCCGAATGGGTGAGGACGAACGCGTCGGTCAGCGACGGCGCCAGCTGGATCGCGATCGCCGCCGCCGCGCGGTCGCGGCCGTCGATGAGGCCGCGCACCTCCTCCTCCACGAGGCGGCGCAGCTCCTCCGGCGCGAGGTGGGCGCCGTGGTGCGCGGCCGCGAGCACGCGCCCGACCGCGCCGGCGATCGCGCCCATCGCGCGCCGGCTCGCCGCCAGCTCGCGGCCCGCCGCGTCGAGACGTTCCAGCAGCTCTTGCGAGGATTCGGCGGGTTCGCCCGCCAGCTCGGCGAGCGCCTCGACCGCGCGGCGCGCCATCCAGCTGCCGCCGTGAGAGCGGTCGCTGCGCAGTTCCTCGAGCCGCTCCGCGAGGACGCCAGCCATCCGTCACGACCCTAGCGGGTAGGCGTAGCATCGAGGGCGATTCGACAACCGCCGGAAGGAGGATTCACATGCCGGCGAAAGCGATACCCGAGGGGTATCACTCGATCACCCCGTACCTCGCCGTCGATGACGCGTCGGGTGCGATCGAGTTCTACAAGAAGGCGTTCGGCGCGAAGGAGCGCCTCCGCATGCCGACGCCCGACGGCAAGGTGGCGCACGCCGAGCTCGAGATCGGCGACTCGCTGATCATGCTCTCGGATCCGTTCGACCAGGCGACGGACCAAGACGCCGAAGGAGCTCGGCGCCACGACCGTCGGGCATCTTCCTCTACTCCGAGGACGTCGACGAGACGTACAAGCAGGCGCTCGACGCCGGCGCGACGTCGACGCAGGAGCCCGAGGACATGTTCTGGGGCGACCGGTTCGCGCGCGTGACCGATCCGTACGGGCACAGCTGGCAGATCGCGACGCACGTCGAAGACATCGAGCCGGAGGAGATGGAACGGCGCTCCCGCGAGGCGATGGCGAGCACGCCCGCCTAGCGAGAGCTACGCGGCTGCGCGTGCGCGCGGTGCGAACGTCAGCACTCGGAAGCACCGCTCGAGCAGTTCACGATCGCCCTGCACGCGCGCGCGGCCGCTCTTCACGGCGGCCTTCGGCTCGAGCTGGCCGGCGCAGAGCAGGAAGAACGTCTCCGCGTCGGTCTCGACGACCAGGTCGGCGTCCGCCGCGGCGCCGCACGACGGCTCGAGCACGCCGTCGACGATCCGCGCGGTGAAGACGTCCTCGCCGATCTTCAGCACGTACGTCTCCGTCAGGCCGCGCGCCTCGTCGGCGTTGAACACCGCCGGCAGCGCGTTCAGGCCCCAGTCCTCGTAGAGGTCGTCCTTCTTCGTCGGCGGGCCGAGCGAGCGCGCGCCCCAGCGGGCCAGCGCATAGAGCGCCTCCTGGAGGCCGGCGCCGTACTCCGTCAGCTCGTAGACCGTCGAGGCCGCCGGCGGCGGGAGCTTTCGCTTCTCGACGATCCCGCCCTCCTCGAGGTCCTTGAGGCGGCTGGCCAGGATGTTCGTCCCGATCCCCGGCAGGCCCCCGGCCAGGTCTGTGTACCGCTTGGGGCCCCGCAGGAGCTCCCTGACGATCAGCAGCGACCACCGCTCCCCGACCAGCGAGAGCGCATGGGCCATGGGGCAGTACTGGTCGTAGTGCTTGGACACGTGCCGATTGTAGCGCCGAAACTTTCTTTCCGCAAGGGGAAGATTGCTTTTTGCAAGCGCGTCCTGTAAGTTGGCAAGCCTCTTCTGACCAAACGAAAGGACGCACCATGATCGCATCGGCTCGACGGAAGTGGTTCGCACTCGGACTGCTCCTCGGCGTGCAGTTCATGGTCGTGCTCGACATCGCGATCGTGAACGTCGCCCTTCCGTCCATCCAGACCGACCTCGGGTTCTCGAGGGAGAGCCTCCAGTGGGTCGTGAGCGCCTACGCGCTCTTCTTCGGAGGCTTCCTCCTGCTCGGCGGGCGGGTCTCCGACATCGTCGGCCGTCGGCGCGTGTTCGTCGCCGGGCTGATCGTCTTCACCGGGGCGTCGCTCCTGTCCGGGCTCGCCTGGAGCGAGGGCGCGCTGATCGGCGCGCGCGCGCTGCAGGGGCTCGGCGCCGCGATGATCACGCCCGCAGCGCTCTCGATCCTCAGCACGACCTTCGCGGAGGGCAAGGAGCGGAACGCCGCACTCGGCGCGTGGGGCGCGGTCGGCGCGTTCGGCGCCGTCGCCGGCGTGCTGCTCGGGGGCGTCCTCACCGACGCGCTCAGCTGGGAGTGGATCTTCTTCGTCAACGTTCCCGTCGGGACTGGCCGGGTTGGTGCTCGCGCCGATCCTGCTGAACGAGAGCCGCGACGCGCGCGTCAAGAGCTTCGACGTGCCGGGCGCGGTGCTCGTCACGAGCGGGCTCGTCGTGCTCGTCTACGCACTCACGCGCGGCAACCACTACGGCTGGGGCTCGATCGAGACGATCGGACTCTTCACCGCCTCGGCGGCGCTGCTCGGCTCCTTCCTCCTGTGGGAGTCGCGGACGGCCGAGCCGCTGATGCCGTTCTCGATCTGGCGCCTGCGCACGGTCGCCGGCGCGAACGTCGCCGGGCTGATCCTCGGGACGGCGCTCTTCGCGATGTTCCTCGTGCTCACGCTGTACATGCAGCAGGTGCTCGGGTACTCCCCCATGCGAACCGGCATCGGGTACCTCGCGGTGGCCGGCACGGCGATCCTCTGGTCGGGCGTCGCGGCACAGCTCGTGAATCGGGTCGGCGTGAAGCCGGTGCTCGTCGCGGGGATGGCGTTCATGTCCGCGGGGCTCCTGTACTTCACGCAGGTGTCGGTCGGCGGCTCGTATCGTCGGCGACCTCCTCCCCGGGTTCCTGCTGATCTCGATCGGGATGGGCTTCTCGTTCGTGCCGATCTCGATCGCGGCGCTCGCGGGAGTGCAACCGGCGGAGGCGGGTCTCGCGTCGGGGCTGATCAACACGTCGCAGCAGATCGGCGGCGCGCTCGGGATCGCGGTGCTGTCAGCGGTCGCGAGCTCGTCGACGAACGACGCGCTCGCGTCCGGCTCGTCGCTGCCCGTCGCGCTCACCGACGGGTTCCACGCGGCGTTCTACGGCGCCGCGGCCGTCGCCCTCGTCGGCGTCCTCGTCGCGCTCTTCGTGGTGCGCCGCGAGGACCTCGTCGAGGAGAGCGTCGACGCGGTTCCGGCGCTCGAGGCGGCCTAGCGCCTACTTGCGGGGCCGCCGCCGAACCGCGGCGGCCCCGCTCGGTGCTGGTCAGGCGGGCTGAGGCCCGCCGCCGCCGCGCTCCCGCCGCGTTGCGAAGCCGGCTGCAGTGATCAGCAGGCCGAGACCTGCCAGGCCGCCGGCGACCGCCGCGGTCGTCGCGTCGATCGTCGGCACGTCGATCGAGATGCCGCCGTCGTGCCGGCCGAGGCGACCGGGGCGGGTGCGATCCCTCGTGCCGCGAGCGTCGCCTCGTCGTGCGAGGCCACGACCGCCGGCCCGATCCCACGCGCCGCCAACGTCGCCTCGTCATGCGAAGCCACAACCGTCGGCTCGATCCCACGCGACGCCAACGTCGCCTCGTCATGCGAAGCCACAACCGTCGGCTCGATCCCACGCGACGCCAACGTCGCCTCGTCATGCGAAGCCACAACCGTCGGCTCGATCCCACGCGAGCCGCCAACGTCGCCTCGTCATGCGAAGCCACGACCGTGGGCTCGATCCCACGCGCCGCGAGCGTCGCCTCGTCGTGCGAAGCCGCGACCGGGGTCTCGATCCCACGAGCCGCCAGCGTCGCCTCGTCATGCGAAGCCACGACCGGGGCCTCGATCCCACGAGCGGCGAGCGTCGCCTCGTCGTGGACGGCCAGGTACGACGGCGTGATCCCGCGTGCCGTCGAACCGGCCTCGTCGTGCGTCGCGGCCGCGGCGCTCGACGCGCCGCCTACCGCCGCTGCCGCTGCGACCGACAGGACGAGCGCCTTGTCGCGGAGGCCGTGCATCTCCACGTCGGACTCGTCGAGAGCGGTCTCGAGCTCGTCCCGCTTGAACGCGAGCGTGACCGTCGGTCCCGCCGTGGCCGCCAGTAGCCGCTCGAGCTCGTCGCGGCTCCAGGTGACGGCGACGTCTGCCTTGTCGTCGCTCTCCGGCCGTGTGAGCTCGAGGAACAGCTCCGCAGGCTCCTCCGACGTCAACGCCGCAGCAAACTCCGCGCGGGGGATCGTTGCTGTGATGCCGTCGGAGAAGTCACGGATGTCGACGAGCGCAGCCTGCCTGCTCGTCATCTCCATGCGGACTCCTTTCGTGCGGGCGCCCAAATGGGCACCACGCCTGTCAAGACGGGCGACCGGCTTGTGTTCTTCCTGCCGCCACGACGATTGTCGCACCGCGTGTCCGCGGTTACAACGAGCCCTAGCCCTCCTCCTCCCGACGCCGCGAGAGCGCGAGCTCGGTCAGCTCGTACTTGCTGATCCGCTCCGACTCGAGCACGACCACCCGGCCCGGCGTCACCGCGCGCAGAGTCGCGGTGCGAGCCCCGCCCTCGACGGCCGCCCGCTCACCGAGGATCGCGCCGGGGCCGACCTCGGCGACGATCTCGCCGTCGACCTCGACCTGGAGGACGCCGTCGAGGAGAACGAAGAGGTCGTCGCCCTCAGCGCCCTGCTCGACGAGCGTGTCCCCGGGCTGCGAGGCGGCGCCGCGGCAGCTTGTCGTCGAGCTTCATCACCGAGTCGGAGAGCTCCCGCTCGAGCTGCGTCTCGACCGCAGTGACGAAGGCCGGCGTGTCCTCGCCTCCCCACGGCGTGTTCTCGCCGTAGGACTCGCGGTACCACTTCTCGAAGTCGATCGTCCCCGACTTCTCGACGAGCTGCCCCTGGTCGTCGTACACCCAGTGCCGGGGGAACGGGCTCGCGCCGACGAGCGAGCCCTGTCGAGCGCCCGTCGGCATGGATGACCAGCTCGAGCGTCGTCCACGCCGAGGCCGACGCGAGCTGGAAGTACGGCTTCCCCCGCACGCGCCGGGGCGCGGGGAGGCCCATCCTCCCGCCTGCGGTCTGCACGAACCGGACCCAGCCGTCGCCGACCTCCGGCTCGGGCTGGATGAGCGGAAAGGCCACGGCCGGGAAGGCCATCCGGGCCGGCCCGAGTCGCATGCGCGTGACGCCGAGCAGACCGCGACCCTCGCTGCCGTGGTCGACGATCCGCCCTTTCTGGACCTCGATCCAGCCGCGGAGCTCGTTCGCCTCGCGGAAGGCGTCCTTCGCTTGGAGCTTGTCGAGATCGCCGAGCACGTCCGGCGGCGGCTCGTCGTAGTGGGCGACGCCGAGCTCGAACGGCAGCTTCGGCATGCCCTCGACCGCCTCCGACGGGATCCACGTGACCGAGGTCACCGCCGACTCGATGCGCATCGCGCCTCCTTCGCTCGACCCGGTCGAGCCTACAACGACGGCTGCCCCTTCGTCCCGGTCGCGGAGCCGTCGCCGTCGTAGACGAAGCGGACGAAGTTCGGCGACGCGACCATGTCGAAGTTCAGGTTGACCGCGATGTTCTTGAGCTCAGCCTTCGGGAGCGTGCTCACGTAGTGCTCGGCACCGAGGAGACCGAACTCCTCGCCGCCCCACCACGCGAACCGCACCTTGTTCGTCGGCTTGACCCCGAGCGCCTGCATCTGCTTGGCGATCTCGAGATCCATCGCCGAGCCGCTGCCGTTGTCGTTCATGCCCGGCCCGTCGGTCACGGAGTCGAGATGCGCTCCGACGACGACCACGCGGTCGGCACGGCCGCCGGGCGTGTCGGCGATCACGTTGGCCGACTGCGTCCGCACGACGCGCGCCGTCACCGCGACGCGCACGTTGACGGTCTGCGCCGCCGCGAACCAGGTCGTAGAGCTCCTCGCCGGCCGCGAAGCTGATCCCGATCACCGGGACGGTCGAACTGCGGCGGGTCGAGGGTTCCGATGGACTCGCGATGCCTAGGCGGGCCGCTCGACGACCTGCTGGGCCATCCCGCCGTCGATCAGGAAGCTCGCGCCCGTGACGTAGCTCGCCTCGTCCGAGACGAGCCACGCGACCGCGGCGGCGACCTCGTCCGTGGTGCCCGGACGGCCGAGCGGGATCTCCGGGTCGAGCTCCGAGCGCCTCGACGTTCCGCTCCGTCGCGATCGCGCCCGGCGCGACGGCGACGACGCGCACCTTCGGCGCGAGCTCGAGCGCGAGGCTTCGCGTCATCATCCCGAGCGCGGCCTTCGCCGGCGCGTACACGGCGAAGCCGGGGCGCGGGACGTGCTCGTGCACCGACGTGATGTTCACGATCACGCCGCCGTCGGTCATGCGGCGCGCGGCTTCCTGCGAGGCGAGGAACGCGGCGCGCACGTCGACGTCGAACGTCTGGTCGAAGTCCTCGACCGTCAGCTCGAGCGCGGGCTTCGCCGTCGACAGGCCCGCGTTGTTGACGAGCACGTCGATGCGGCCGAAGTGCTCGGCGACCTCGCGCACGAGGCGCACCGGCACCTCCGCGTCGGTGAGGTCGCCCGAGACCTCGTGCACGCTCGCCGAGCGCGCGCAGCTCGTTCGCCGTCTCCTCGTCGGGCTCGCGCGTCGCGAAGCCGAGGGCGAAGCCGTCGCGGAGCAGCCGCTCGGCGATGGCCCGGCCGATGCCTTTGTTCGCTCCGGTGACGAGGGCGACTCGCACACGAAGCGTGTGCCCGCTCAGCGCCGGGAGAATCCTCGCCGCCTCGGCGGCGTGTCCTCGAGCGCGGGCGCCGGGTGGCCGTTCTCGCGCCGGAGGCGCTCGATCAGCTCCGACGCGGCCGCGCCCGAGGGCGGGAACTCCTCCCCCAGTCGCTCGCAGAGCGCCGCGGCCAGGGCGTAGACCTGGCGGACGGTCGGCCGAGCCGGGCGGATCTCCACGTCATGGAAGCCGACGCCGACCGAACGCCGTGTGCCGACTTCGTGAAAAGAAAAGCGCCGAGGCGTCGCGGCGGCGTGCTCTGCCGGCTGACGTCCCCCTTGCGGGTTTCGCCTGCTGGCCGAGCTCTTCGCCGCGCCGGTCTCGGCGCTCGGCGAATATGACACGTCCCTGTGCCGAAGTCAAAGCGACCCGCGCGCCTCGAGCGTCTGCCGCAGCAGTACTTCACCGCGCTGCTCGCGCGCGTCGCCGCGGAGGCGGCGAAGGACGGCGAGCCGCTCGTCAACTTCGGCCGCGGGAACCCCGAGGTCGGGCCGCCCGCGCACGTGATCGAGGCGGCTCAGCGCGCGGCCGCGGACGACCGCTCGCACGGGTACCCCGAGTTCCGCGGGATGCCCGAGCTGAAGGAGGCGGTCGCCGCGCGCTACCGCGACGTCTACGGCGTGGAGCTCGACCCCGCCCGCGAGGTCGCCGTCGTCCCGGGCACGAAGACCGCGCTCGTCGAGCTCTGCCTCGTGCTCGCGGAGCGCGGCGACACCGTCCTGCTCCCCGACCCCGGCTACCCGGACTACTTCTCCGCGGTCGCGCTCGCGGACGCGACGCTCGCCACGTTCTCGCCGACCGACCCGGAGTTCGGCGCGGCCGACGTCCTCTACCTGAACTACCCCTCGAACCCCTGCGCGGTCGTCGCGCCGGAAGGCGTCTTCGCCGCGGCGGTCGACCACGGCGCCTACGTCGTCCACGACTTCGCCTACGGCGACCTCGTCTTCGACGGGCGCGCCCCGGAGAGCTTCCTCGCCACCCCCGGCGCGAAGGAGGCCGGGGTCGAGCTCTTCTCGATGTCGAAGTCGTACGGGATGGCGGGCTGGCGGCTCGGCTTCGTCGTCGGCAACGCGGAGATCGTCGAGCGGATCAACCTGCTGCAGGACCACAACCGCGCCGGCGTCTTCCGGGCCGTCCAGGAGGCGGGGATCGCCGCGCTGACCGGGCCGCAGGACTCGGTCGAGGAGCGCCGCGCGCGCTACGAGGCCCGCCGCGACCGCGTGCTCGAGGCGCTGCCGGTCCGCGCGGTCAGCGAGGGAACCTTCTACGTCTGGGTCGAGCTCCCGGAGGGCCTGACCGCCGAGCGGCTCCTGACCGAGCACCGCCTCGCGCTCGCGCCGGGCGAAGGCTTCGGCCCGGCCGGGGCGGGCTGGGCTCGGATCTCGCTCGCGGCGACCGACGACGCCGTCGAGCTCGGCCTCGAACGGCTCTTGCGCGCTCTTCCGATGAACTTCTACCCTGGAGCCGTGGTCCGGGTCACCACTGCGGCTTTTGCGCTCGCCCTCCTCCTCGCCGCGCCGGCTTCGTCGCGGCTGGAGAAGGCTCCGACGTACTACTACCGCGTCACCGGCGGCTCGATGACGATCGAGACCCGCGAGACCGGCGAGAACACCGGGTTCGAGCGGCTCACCTGGTCGGTCGCGCCGCATGTCCGCGGGACACGGCCGGCGCCGGGCTTCCCGACGGCGGACGGCTCTGGCGGCCTGAGGAGCTTCCAGCTGCGGTTCCCCGTGCGAGGCACGTACACGTACGACTACGACGAAGAGGAGAGCGGCACCTGCAGGGAAACCTTCGCGCTCACGCCGGCGAGCCGGGGCACGGCGTCCGCGCGCCAGGTGGGCTCGAGGGTCAGGTTCACGTGGGGGCTGAATCCACAGCGGCGCGCCGGCTACGTCGCGCACGAGTGTCGACCCCCGACGAACAACGCGCTCCTCTACTTCGCGGCCAACCAGCCCTCCACGACGGTCACCCTGGCCGCGGGCGCACTCGGGAAGACGACGTTCAGCGTCAACGCCCAAGGGAGGCACAGCGAGACCGAGACGACGCTGACCTGGCAGCTCTCCCTCAACGTCAGACGCCTCGGGCACCGCTAGTTGACGATCCGAGAGCTCTGGGGCGAGCGCTTCGGGCTCGGGGCGCCGCGCAAGATCATCTGCGTCGGGCTGAACTACCGCGACCACGCGGCCGAGGGCGGGCGCGAGGCGCCCGCCGAGCCGCTCCTCTTCGCGAAGCTCCCGACCGCGCTGATCGAGCCCGGCGAGGCGATCGTCCTCCCACCCGAGGACGACCACGTCGACTCCGAGGCCGAGCTCGCGGTCGTGATCGGCGTCGCGGGTCGTCGGATTCGCCGGGAGGCCGCGCTCGACCACGTCGCCGGCTACACGGTCGCGAACGACGTCAGCGCGCGAACGCTGCAGCGCAAGGACGGGCAGTGGCTCCGGGCCAAGAGCTTCGACACGTTCTGCCCCGTCCTCCCCACGCTCGTCGGCACCGAGGAGCTCGGCGACGCCTCCGGCCTGCGGGTCACGCAGCGGCTGAACGGCGAGACTCCTCCAGGACGCGAACACGGACGACTTCCTCTTCGACGTGCCGACCCTGATCGCGCACGCGTCCGCGGCGTTCACGCTCGAGCCGGGCGACCTGATCCTGACCGGGACGCCGTCGGGCGTCGGCGTCTACCGCGACCCGCCGGTCGCGATGCAGCCCGGCGACCGCGTCGAGGTCGAGGTCGAGCGGATCGGCGTGCTGGCGAACCCCGTCGCCGCCGCGCACTGAGGTTTCCGGCCCGCCCGCGCGGGCCACGTTGAACCCGTCATGCGACTGACGATCCGGACGCTCGACGTCGCGCTCGGGGTCTGGGTGCTCGTCTGGCTGGTCGCGGCCGTCGTCGTCGCCGTCTCGATCAAGCAGCTCGAGGACGGCGGCGCGGCGGTCGTGACGGCCGGCGACGGGCTCCAGGAGACGAGCGCGGGCCTCCACCGCGCCGCACAGGGGCTGCACGAGACGGCCGATGCGCTCGGCGCGCTCGACAGACCTGCCGTTCGTGCCCGGCAACCCCGGCGACGCGGTCGATCGAACTGCCGACGACGTCGAACGGTTCGGCGTGCGCGTGCGCGTGACCGCGCGCGACGCCCGCGTGGCCGGCGAGGACGCGCAGGAGAGCGCGCGCACGCTCGCGATCGTCCTCGGGCTCGCGATCGCGCTCGTCCCGACGGTGCCGATCGTCGCGTTCTACCTGCTGCTGCGACGGTTGATCGCACAGGAACTGCAGAGAGCGTGAGGGCGTTCTCGCGCGGCGCGGCCTGGCTGATCGTCCGGCTGCGCTGGCCGATCGTGCTCGCGTGGGTCGCTCGCGACGATCGCGGGGATCGTCTACCTGCCGAGCCTCCAGGACGCCGGCGACGAGACCTCGTTGCTCGGGCTCGTCCCCGAGAATGCCGAGGCGATCGAGACCGGCCTGCGGAGCGCGGAGCTGTTCGACGTCCCGGTGATCACGCACACGCAGGTCGTGCAGCGGAACCCGGACGGCCTCTCGCCGGCGGCGGCCCGCCGGGTCGCACGCCGCGCGAAGCGGATCGCGGACGCGCAAGACCCCGAGCTCAGCGAGATCCGCTTCGCGCTCCCGCTCCTCAACGCCCGCGGCCTGGTCCCGGGCTCGCGCGAGAGCGGCACGACGGCGATCACCTATCTCTTCTTCGACCCGACGGAGACCGACCTCGACGACCAGGAGGAGCTGACCGCGCGCTTCGCCGAGAAGTACGTGCGCTTCGAGGACGACAACCTGGTCGGCATCACGGGCGCGGTTCCGGCGCGGATCGAGGAGTGGCGGCAGATCGAAAAGGGCTTGCCCTGGGTCACGTTCGCGACGGTCGCGCTGATCGCGCTCGTGCTCGGGATCCACTTCCGCTCGCCGGTCGCGCCGCTCGTGACGCTGCTCGCCGCCGGGGTCGCCTATCTCGTGGCGATGCGGGCGGTCGCGTTCATCGGCGACTGGCTCGACGTGTCGATCCCACGAGAAGCGGAGCCGATCCTGATCGTGCTGCTGCTCGGGGTCGTGACCGACTACGCGGTCTTCTTCCTGCACGGGCTGCGCGAGCGGCTCGACGCCGGCGAGGCCCGGCTGGAGGCGGCAGAGCCGCGACCGCCGAGTACCTGCCGATCGTCGTCACCGCGGGGTTGATCGTCGCCGGGGGCACGGCCTCGCTGATGGCCGGGGAGCTCGGGTTCTTCCGCGCGTTCGGCCCCGGGATGGCGATGACCGTGCTGATCTCGCTCGCGGTCGCGATCACGCTCGTGCCCGCGTTGATGGCGATCCTCGGCCAGCGGCTCTTCTGGCCGTCCCGCCGTGCGCGCGAGCAGGCGTCGAACGGGCCCGAGCCGGCTCGCGTACTTCACGACGGCGCGACCCGTGGCGTTCGTGATCGCCGCCGTCGCGCTCGTCGGGCTCGTGTTCGCCTGTCGCGGCCTGCTCGAGACGAACCTCGGGCTGACGCAGATCCAGGGCTTGCCGCCCGAGTCCGAGCCGCGCCGCGCCCAGGACGCGGCCGCGCAGGGGTTCGCGCCGGGGATCCTCTCCCCCACGGTCGTGCTGCTCGAGGGCGTCGACGAGCGGCTCGACCTGCCGGGGCTCGTGCGGCTCCAGCGCTCGCTCGACGACGAGCCGGGCGTTGCGGCCTCGATCGGCCCCGCGACGCCCGCGGCACGCGAGATCCCCGGCCTGGTCCTCGCCGGCGAAGCAGACGCCGCGCGCTTCCTGCTCGTCCTCGACCACGACCCCGTCGGCGGCCCCGCGATCGACTCGGTGGAAGCGCTGCGCGACCGCCTGCCGGCGCTCGTCGAGGAAGCGGGCCTCGAGGACGCGCAGGTACGGCTGGCGGGAGACACCGCGCTCGCTGCGGAGACCGTCGAGACGATCAAGCGCGACCTCGTCCGGATCGGGATCGCCGCGTTCCTCGTCAACTTCCTGCTGCTGGCGCTCTTCCTGCGCGCGATCGTGGCGCCGCTCTACCTCGTGCTCTCGTCCGGCCTGGCGCTGGCGGCGAGCCTCGGGCTGACGACGCTCGTCTTCCAGGGCTTCCTCGGCCACGACGAGCTGACCTACTTCGTGCCGTTCGCGGTCGCGGTCCTCCTGCTCTCGCTGGGGTCGGACTACAACGTCTTCGTCGTCGGCCGGATCTGGCGGGAGGCGGAGGAACTGCCGCTCCGCGAGGCGATCGCGACGGCTGCGCCCCGGGCGTCACGGGCGATCGGGGTGGCCGGGCTCGCGCTCGCGCTGTCGTTCGCCGCGTTGGCGCTGATCGACCTCCGCCAGTTCCGGGAGTTCGCGTTCGCGATGTCGGTCGGCGTGCTGCTCGACGCGTTCGTGATCCGCGCGCTCCTGATCCCCGCGCTCATCTCGCTCTTCGGCGACCTGAGCTGGTGGCCGCGGAAGCGGCGTGCCCGCCGGCCCGCCCCCGAGGCGGCCTAGAAACGCCGAGCGCGCCCTCTCGGGCGCGCTCTGGACCAAAGAATTCGCCAAGCCGGTTGCGCTTTCGTCCGTTCATCCGGCTGACTTTCCCCTTGCAGGTACAGCCACCCGGATCAACTTCGACCTAGTCACGCTCCGTGCTTGGCGCTCGACAAACGTATCCGGTCTCGCCGTGTCCCACAAGTGCCTCGCGAACAGAACTTGTCGCTATTTGCGGCGAGGCGACCTTGGACCAAAAAAATTCGCCGAGCCGGTCACGCTTTCGTCCACTCATCCGGCTGACGTTCCCCTTGCAGGTACAGCCGACCGGATCAGTTTCGTCCTACTCGCGTGCCGTGCTCGGCGCATCGGGGAAAGTAGCCGAGTGCAAGGGGCCGTACAAGAGGGGCGCCGAACGAAATCGTGCGCTCTTTGCGGGGATCGTTCAGGAAGGCTGGACGAACATCCACCGATGGCCCTCCGGGTCGGCCGCGGTGTAGAGGCGGCCGAACGGCTGGTCTTCGGGGCCGCGCAGGATCTCGGCTCCGGCGGCACGGGCCTGCGCCAGGTGGGCATCGAGGTCCTCGATGTGGACGAGCACCCCGTCGACCGCGAACGGGTTGTCGAGCCAGCGCCTGGCCTGCTCGCACTCCTCCGCGTGGCGGCGCGGCCCGCGGTAGTGCGGGCCTGCGTAGCCGAGCATGACCTCCCCGTCCCCGTAGGAGAGCTCGGCGTGGTTCACGCGGCCCTCCTCGTCGTGGAAGCGCTCGCCGCTCTCGCGGAAGCCGAACGCCTCACAGAGCCAGTCGGCCATGGCGCCGGCGTCCTCGTAGGTGAGCATCGGGATCGTCGTCTGCATCAGGTCACCTCGTAGGCCATCAGGATCGCATCTACGTAGCCGTCCGGTCGGCGGTAGTGCCGCTTCCGGTAGCCCTCCCGCTCGAAGCCGAACCGGTCGTAGAGCGCGATCGCGCCCTCGTTGTGCGGGAAGACGTGGAGCTCGAGCTTCGTGACGCCCCGCGAGCGGGCCCACGCGACCGCAGCCTCGAGCAGCGCCTGCCCGACGCCCAGGCGGCGATGGCTCTGCGCGACCATCAGGCCGAGATCGGCGACGTGGTGGCTCGCGGGGTGCGGGTCACGGCCGACCGAGAGCCGCCCCACGACCCCCTCCTCGGCTTCGGCGACGTAGACGGCGGCGTGCGGGTAGCGGCGGAGCGAGCGCAGGTACCGGCGCTCGTCGCTCACGGTCCGCCAGTTCGTCGTCGTGATCAGCCAGCCGCCCGGCTCGGCGCCGACCTCGTTCGCGAGCGCGACGAGCGCGGCGGCGTCGCCGGGCTCGGCGGGGCGGATGGTGAACTCGCGGCTCACGCCGCCCTAGGCTAGACCCGCTGCGGCCCGGCGCGGAGCAGCGCGGCGGCGAGCGCGACGATCAGCGCGACCGTCACGAGCTGCACCTCACCGGTGCGAACGATCACCAGCACGAGCACGGCCGCCAGCGCGAACAGGATCGCGGCGTACCGCAGCCGCACGGTCAGAGCTCCGCCGAGAAGCGCGCGAGGCGCTCGAACTCGACGGGCGGGTTGCTCTGTGCCTGAATCCACGCGAGCAGCGCGTCGAAGCCGACCACCTGCACGCCGACGTGCCGGTACGGGCCGCCCTCGCTGGAGCTGACGCAGAGCACCGGCGTCACGAGCACGCCCAGCTCCTCGCCGAGCTTCGCGGCCTGCCGCTTCGCCTTCTTCAGGTGCACGGGGAGGTAGCTCCCGAACTTCGTCTCGACGAGATAGACGCCGTTCGGCCCGGAGACGAGGTGGTCGATGTTGCCCTCGCCGGCGAACGGGACGTCGTGGAGCACGATGTACCGCTCCCAGCGGAGGCTCTCGAGAGCCTCGCCGACGACGGCCTCGCCGTTTCGTCCCTTGAGCCCGCGCTCCATGAGGACGCTGTCCGACTCCGCGGCCCAGTAGATGACCGCGAGCAGGACGACGATCGGAGCGGACACCGCGTACGAGACGTCGAAGGCTCGAGCGAGCACGAACGGGAGGAGGCCGACCCCCGCGAACACGGCGACGAGGAGCACCGAGCGAGCGTTGACCGAGCGCTCGACAGGGGCCGAGTACGCACCCGGCGTTGAGTCGACGTGGTACGACACGCTCTCAGAATCGGCGCTCGCGGCCGTCCGGCCCAGTCCCGGTTCGGGGGATTTCAGGGTCTACAGGACGACGAGCCCCGCGCCGCCGCGGCGGGGGTCGCCGGCGGCGCCCAGGGTGCCGTCCGGCAGCTGCTCGACGGCGGAGACGCCGCCGAAGAAGAGGTTGCGCTCGTTCCAGCGCGCGACCTCGTACGGGACGTCGCCGGCCTCGAGCGGCGGCTCGAGGTGGAGCACGTCGCCCTCGAGGTGCACGCGCGGCGCGGCGATCGCGTTCGCGACTTCGAGGTCGTGGCCGAGCACGTTGACGACGATCTGCATGACCGCCCCGCGGAGCCGGCTCGAGCCGGCGCTGCCGACGACGAGGCGCGGCCTGCCGTCCACGAGCACGACGGACGGGGACATCATGCTCATCATCCGCTCGCCCGGCTTCGGCAGCGTGCCGGCGAGGTCGAACTCGCCGAGCATGTTGTTCATGTGGATGCCGGTGCCCGGGATGACGACGTTCGAGCCGCTGCCCGTGGACGCGGACAGCGCCGCTGCGTTCCCTGCCGAGTCGAGCGCGCTGATGTGCGTCGTGCCGCCGACCTCGCCGAGCGCGCGGGTCACGCCGCGTTCGCGGGCGCGCGCCTGGTCCTCCATCACGTCGGCGAGCAGCGCGACCGCCTCGGGCGAGCCGGCGAGCCCCGGCTCCTCGAGCCGCCGCAGCCCGTACGCGATCAGCACACCGCCCGAGGACGGCGGCGGGTTCGAGACGAACTCCGCGCCGCGGTAGGGCGCGCGCAGCGGCCTGCGCCGGATCACGCGGTAGCTCTCGAGGTCGGCGGCCGTGATCGCGGGAACGGCGCGCACCAGCTCCTTGCGCGACCTCGCCGGAGTAGATCGTCGCCGCGCCGTCTCTGCGCGATTCGCTCGAGCGTTCGGGCGAGCTCGGGCCAGACCAGCCGGTCGCCGGTCTCCAGTCCATGAGCACGGCGTCGCCTCGAGCATCGGCGCGAGGATCCGGTGGAGGTACGCCTGCCGCTCGGTCACCTCGAACCCGCCGTCGGCGAGCTCGATCGCCGGCTCCAGCAGCTCCGACCAGGGCAGCGAGCCGTGGGCGCGGTGCGCGGTCTCGAGACCGGCCACGGTGCCGGGGACCGCGCACGTCTCGGGGCCGATGCGGAAGAGCTGCGATCTGCGAGCCCTCGAAGATCACCGTGACCGGCTGAGGCTCGGCGCGCGGGCCGCTCGGCACGGCCACGAAGAAGTCGAAGACGCGTGTCCGGCGGTCGCGGGCGGTGTGGACGAGCATGAACCCGCCCCCACCTGGCCCGGTCAAGGGACTCTCGGTCACCCATGAGGCGAACCCCGCAGCGACGCAGGCGTCGACCGCGTTCCCGCCACGCTCCAGGGTTCTTGCCCCCACCTCGGCCGTGAGGGGGTGACCGGCGGCGACTGCGCCCTTCATGGTTTTGAGCCTACGCGCCGATAGGAGCGATGTGGGGAGTCTCCTTGGTCAGCACCGCGACGATGCGCGGCTCGCAGTCGCGGGTGCGGTGCTGTTCGCAGCGTCGTTTCTGCTGATGCAGGCGTTCGGACCCGACTTCGAGCTGCCGCGCGCTTCAGAACCCCTTACATCGGGTAGGCACAGTGTGGAAGCTCCCGCGACGGCACCGGCGCCCTCAGCGCCTCTGTTGCCCCCGACGCTTCCGGTCCGTCCCTCCTCTACCTCACTCCCGTAGCCGGCCGGGACGCTCGCCCGTTTCACTCACTGATGCTCCGAGACATCCTCGACAAGCGAACGATCCTGCTCTCAGCCGCAGGGCTGGCCGGCGTGGCCGTGCTCGCGCTGATGCCGCAGCTCTTTCGCGATCAGCTGGGCGAGGCGTTCGTCGCGCTCGAAGACGCCAGCACCGGCTGGCTGTGGGTTTCAGCCGCGGCGTTCATCGCGGCGCTCTTCTGCTCGGCTTCGGCCTGGCGCGCCGCCACGAAGCTGCCCGACCGGCTCGACGCGTACGCGCGCTACGGGGTCGGCTCGCTCGTCAACTCGTTTGCGCCGGCGCATGCCGGTGACGCGGTGCGCCTTGCGCTCTTCGCGAAGGCCTCGCCGGGCGACCACAAGTGCCTGACCGCCGGCAAGGCGCTCGCGGGCGTCGCCGTCGCGCGGCTCGCCTGCGTCGGCGTCCTCCTGCTCGCGACGATGAAGCCGATCGCGCTCGTCCTGCTCCTGCTCGCGCCGGTCCTCGGCCGCGTGCCGATGTGGGTCGCCGCGGCGACCGTCGCGCGAGTCGCGGCGGCAGCAGCGGTCGCGGCGGCGGTCGGCGTTCCCGCGCCCGTGCTGACCGCGCTGCTCGTCGTTCCGGCGATCGACCTCGCGGGACTCTTTGCGATCACGCCCGGCAACATCGGCCTGAAGAGCGGCGCGATCGCGATCGCGCTCCAGGCGCAGGGCGTCGACATGACGACCGCGCTCTCGACGGGGATCGCGTTCCACGCGGTCGAGACGCTCGTCGGGATCACGTTCGGGTCCGCGGGCACGCTGTACCTCTCGCGTGTGCCGGTCCCGCGCTGGGCCGTGGGCGGCGCGACGGCGGTCGTCGCGGCGGCCTTCGTCGGCTCGATGGTTTTCGTCGTCTAGTCGGTCAGGAAGCTCGGCGGCAGCAGCTCGTCGTCCGTGCCGCGGCCGAACAGCGGACGCTCGCGCGCCGGGCGCTCGCGGCTGAAGCTCTTGTCCCGTAGGCCCGTCGCGACGACGGTGACCCACATCTGACCGGCAAGGCGCTCGTCGATCGTCGCGCCGAAGATGATGTTCGTGTCGTCCGTCGCGCCGCGTCGGATCACCTCGGCCGCCTCGTTCACCTCGAGCAGCGAGAGGTCGCTGCCGCCGGCGATCGAGAGCAGGATCCCCTTCGCGCCGATCAGCTCGGTGTCGATCAGCGGTGAGCGCAGCGCGCGCTCGGCCGCCTCGGCGGCGCGGTTGTCGCCCGTCGCGAAGCCGATGCCCATCAGCGCCGTGCCGGCGTCCTTCATGATCGTGCGGACGTCGGCGAAGTCGAGGTTGATCAGGCCGGGGAGCGTGATCAGGTCGGTGATTCCCTGGACGCCCTGGCGGAGGACGTCGTCGGCGATCTTGAACGCGTCGAGCATCGAGGTCGACTTGTCGAGCACCTCGAGCAGCCTCGCGTTCGGGATCACGATCGCGGTGTCGCAGTTCCGGCGCAGCTCGTCGACGCCGGCATCGGCCTGCGCCTTGCGCTTCGTGCCCTCGAACGGGAACGGCGTCGTCACGATGCCGACCGTCAGCGCGCCGAGCTCGCGCGCGATCCGCGCGACGACCGGCGCCGCACCGGAGCCGGTGCCGCCGCCTTCGCCCGCGGTCACGAAGACCATGTCGGAGCCGCGGAGCGCGTGCTTGATCTGGTCGTGCGACTCTTCCGCCGCGGCCTTGCCGATCCTCGGGTCGGACCCGGAGCCGAGACCCTTCGTCAGGTCGCGGCCGATGTGGAGCTTCACCTCGGCGTCCGACATCTGCAGCTGCTGCAGGTCGGTGTTGACCGCGACGAACTCGACCTGGCTGATCCCGGCGTCCATCATCCGGTGGATCGCGTTCAGCCCGGCGCCGCCGACGCCGACGACGCGAATGACAGCGAGGTACGCGCCGGAGTCGGTCGCGGGGCACGCGGTGCAGGCGCGGCGCGGGCTCGGGCAGCGGCTCGAGGCGCGTGACCGGCGGCTCGTAGCGCGGGACGGGCTCGGGCTCCGGCGCGGGCACGGCCGCGAGCGGCGGCCGCTCGGGCTCGGGCTCGGGCTCTGGCGTCACCGGGGGAGGCGTGACCGGCGGCGGCGCAGGTGCGCTCCGCTCGAAGGTCGGGACGTGCTCGACCGTCTCCTCGTGGGGCTCGACGGGTGCGCTCTCCTCAGGCGTCTGCGGCGAGGTCTCCCCCGCCGCCTCGCGCTCGGCCTGGCGCTGTGCAGCCTCGGTCGCACGGAAGAGCTCCGCGAGCGGGCCCTCACGCATGCTCGCGCGCCTTCGCGCCATTGAGCACCTCCTTCGCCAAGTCGCGGTACATCTTCGCCGCCTCGCCGGTCGGATCGTACGCGAGAACGGACTGTCCCTTCACCGGCGCCTCCGCGTAGCGGACGAGCTTCCGGATCCGCGTCTCGTAGACGAGGTCGCCGAAGTTCTCGACGAGGATGTCCACCGCCTCCTTGGAGTTGAGCAGCCGCTTGTCGTACATGGTCGGGAGGATCCCCATGATCTGCACGTTCGGGTTCAGGTTCTCGCGCACCATCGCGAGCGTGTTCTCGAGCTGGACGAGGCCGCGGAGCGCGAGGTACTCGGTCTGGACGGGGACGATCACGCCGTCGGAGGCGGTGAACGCGTTGATCGTCAGGAGCCCGAGCGAGGGCGGGGTGTCGATGAGGATGTAGTCGTAGCGGTCGCGCACCGAGACGAGCGCCTTCTCGAGCGCCCGCTCGCGGCCGATCATCGAGGAGAGGGCGAGCTCGGCGCCGGCGAGGTCGATCGAGGAGACGGCGAGGTCGATCTCGCGCTCGTGGATCACCTGCTCGATCGGCAGCTTGTGGACGAGGACGTCGTACATCGAGCGGTCGATCTCGTCCGGGTTCAGGCCCTGGCTCATGGTCAGGTTGCCCTGCGGGTCCAGGTCGATGCAGAGGACCTTCATCCCCTTCTCTTTCAAGGCGACGGCCAGGTTCAGGGTGGTCGTGGTCTTCGCCACGCCGCCCTTCTGGTTGGCGAGTGCGATCACCCGTACCAAGGTCGGTCCTTTCGCGGGTTTGGTCCGCGTATTGGGTCGTGGAAGTAGCCGTGCAAGGGCCATGACCACCCTCGGTTCGATGGTAGCGGCCTCGTTCCTGCGTCAGACAGTGGACTCTTCCCCGACCTCGTAGGCCAGGTGGTCCAGCCGCGCCATGACGCCGACGCCGCGGAAGTAGATCTTGTTCGAGCGGGGGTAGTAGAGGATCTCGTTGCGAATCTTCTGCCCGTAGGCCAGCAGGGTCATGCCGGACTGCCCCGCCCTGAAGGCGTGGGCCATTCCGCTGCCCGGTAGGCGCGAGACGATGTGACCGGCTCGGACCTCGTGCTGCTCGGCGGTCGCGCCTTCGTCGACCGCGTCCGGGACGGGAGTGAGCTCGAGGAGGCCGTCGCCCGCGAGGACGACGAAGATCTCCTCCTCTGCGGCGTGACAGTGCGGAGGACAGTGCAGCTGGCCGGCCGGCACGGTGACGTGCTTGAGGCCGGTGCGGACCGAGCCGGCCGCTCGGCCGAGGTTCCGCCAGCCCGAATCCGCTTCGACGTCGTCGAGGTTGACGATGTTCGCGCGCCGGGGGCTCGGAGCGGGAAGCTCGAGCTCGCCCTGCGCGGCCTCGAGCGCCCACGGGTCGATCGTCGGCACTTCGAGCGAGATGCCGGTTCGCACGACGCGAGGTCGCGGCAGCCACGTGATCGCCGGCGTCGAGCGCTCGCCGAACGCGAGCACGTCGAGACCGTCGGGCCCGCCGATCAGGGTGTGCGCCTCCTCGCCGACGCGGTGGACGATGCAGTCGCCCGTGCGGACCTCGAACGTCTCGCCGTCCTGCCACGAGAGACCGGACCCGTCGAGCACGAAGAAGATCTCCTCCTCCGCGACCTCGACGTGCACCGGCGACGACTGCTTGCCCGGACGCACCCGCGCTCGGGTCACGCCCACGTCGCGCGTTCCGGCCGCCTCGCCGAGGTCGTAGCCGTCGAACTCGATCGTGCCCTCGGCCTCGTGCGACGGCTCGAGGTCGTCCCAGTGGGCGATCACGTCGTGCGGCCGGTTTCCGGTTTATCCCAGCGGGAGATCACACCCGCATCCTCGCACGGCACTTCTCCGTTGTAGAGGTGATCACCCCGAATACGAGCAATCGACGAAGGGGGAGTTTGTGTCAATTCTCTGGATCGTTCTGATCGTGGTTCTCGTGCTGGCGCTGCTCGGCTTTTTCGGCCGCGGCCGCTGGTAACCGCAGCCTAGGACCCAGACACCGAATCAATAGGCCTCCCGGCGGGTTGCCGGGAGGCCTTCTTTTGACGATGCTGAGGGGGTGGACCGTCCTCTCCTCGACCTCTTCGCCCGCGCCGACGCGCTGCCGCGGCTGCCGCGCCTCGGAGGGATGGCCCGGCCGAACGGCGTCGTGATCGTCGGCGAGCGCTTCTGGGCGTTCGCGGGCGTCGACGGGTCGCTCCGCGAGGGCGAGATGCCGAGCGCGCCGAAGGCGCTGCACCGGGTTCCGCTCGTCCGCGGGCTGCTTCGCCTCGGCTCGGCGATCTCGCCGATCGTGCGGCGCGACGGTGTCGTTCGCACGGGTGAGCGGTGGCTGCTGATCGCCGTGCTGCTCGCACCGCTCGCGCTCTTCCTCCTGCCTTCGCTGCTTCAGTCCGTCGTCGGCGTGCTGTTGTCGCGTCGTGATGCTGGCGTGGCTCCTGCGCGGGCGCACGCTGCGCCTCCACGGCGCCGAGCACCGCGCGATCGCGGCCGTCGAGCAGGGACGCCTCGTCTCGACGTGGTCGGGCCTCACGCGCCCCTCGCGGTTCGCTGCCCGCTGCGGCACGAACTTCGCCGCGCTCGTGCTTCCGGTCGCCGTCGTCTTCGACCGCATCGCGTGGTCGCTGCCGGCTGCGGCGGTCGCAATTCTCTCCCTGTCGCTGACGATGGAGCTCTGGGTCGCGATCGAAGGACGCACGCACCGCGTCGCGCGGGCGTTCCTCGTTCCCGGGTTGCTCCTGCAGCGGCTCACGACGCGCGAGCCGCGGCTCGACGAGACGCAGGTCGCACTGCGCGCAACGGCGTCGGTCCTCCGGCGCGAGCTCGCCGACCTCTAGCCGAGCGCGCGGGTCACAGCGCGTCAGGCGGTGGCGCGGGCGAAGTAGCCCGCGGGCGCCTCGCGCAGCCCGAGCATCGCGTCGTCGAGCACGCGCACGAGCCCGGGTCGGTCGCCGTGCATGAGCGTCTCGACGATCGCGCGGCGCACCGTGTCCGGCCGCGGCTCGTCGAGCCGGTCGCCGAGCAGCACCGACGCCCGCATCGTCGCCGCCCAGACGCCGTCCATCCCGCCGAGCAACGCCGTCAGCGCCTCGCGCAGCTGCTCCTCGCGCGACGGGCCCGACTGGAAGAGCGAGAGCTCCCAGCGGTCGAGCGCCTCGCCGAGCTCGGGATCCTCGTCGGCGAGCGGCAGCCGCTCGAGCAGCTCGGACGCGAGCCGGCCGCGGAACGGGTCGAGGCGGGTCGCCTCTCCCCCGGGCTGCGCGGCGGCGATCGGAAGCATCGGCTTGATCCCGAACGGTCTCCAGTCGACGCGCTCGAAGAGCACGGGGCCAGCGGCGATCGCGCCGGAGGTCGCGAGCCGCACCGCGGTCACGGCGTCGCCGATCTCCCCTGCGCGCATCGGGGACGGTCTCCCCCGCGGCGAGCTCGCGCTGCAGCTCGATCACGCAGAGGCGGTCGGTGTCGCGGCCGAACTCGGGCGGAAGCAGCGCCTGTGCCTCCGGCCAGTGCTTCGCCAGCTCGCCGGTCGCCGCGTGGCGCACGCACAGCCCTTCCGCGAGCGCTTGCTCTCCGCCGAGTGACAGCCCGATGACCGGCGCGACCGCGGCGTACGCTCGGCGGCCGCTGAAGATCGTCTGCTCGAGCTCCTCGTAGGCGCGGTCGAACGCCGCGTCGTCCCAGTCGAAGCCGCCGCACGACTCCGAGACGCGAAGGATCAGCGGCAGCAGCACGCTCTTGAACGGCTCCTCGCCGAAGATCGCGGCGGCAGGCTCGGCGCGCAGGTCCTGCACCGCGAGCTGCGCGTCCTGACGACCCTCGAGCTTCCGCGCGCGAGCCTCGACGAAGTCGCGCACGAGCGGCCGGTACTCGTACAGGACGGGTCGGCCGCGCGACTCGTGCTGCTCGAACGCGAACGGCAGGTCGACGTCCTCGGCGGAGAGGACGTGGAACGCGCCGAGGCAGAAGCAGCGCAGCGAGCGGTACAGGTGTGGGGCGCGGACGGCGGCCATGGACCCTCCGCCTACGCGCTCGGCATCACGTTTCCTGCCTGGCACGCCGGACACCAGTAGGTCGTGCGGTTCTCGTCGCCCTGCCCGCGGGACGAGATCCGCCCTCCGCAGCGCGGGCACACCTGGCGGCGATAGACGTTCCGCCCCGGTCGCCCCGTCTCGACGCCCCCGCGCATCAGCCGCGCCGCGGCCTCGACCCCGTTGCGAAGCTCGTCGTCCGAGAGCTCGCGCAGGCGCGACCACGGCGACAGCTTCACGTCCCACAGCGCTTCCGCCTTCCACATGTTCCCGATCCCCGCGACGAGCCGCTGGTCGAGCAGCGCGACGCCGAGCTCGCGCGTCTGGTCGGTCGCGCGCAGGTTGCGAACGATCGCGTCGAGCTCCAACGGCTCGTCGAGCACGTCGGGGCCGAGCCGTCGCGCCACGTCGCCCGTGCCGAGCTCGAGGATCGGACCGTTCCAGAGCACCCCTTCGTGCGTCGCCCCGCGCAGGACGAGCCAGGGCCGACCGACGCGCTTCGCGCCACGTGGCTCGAGCCGCCAGCGGCCCGTCATGCGCAGGTGGCTGCGCAGCACCGCGCCTCCCTCGAAGCGCAGCAGCAGGTTCTTGCCGACCGCCTCGACCGACTCCAGCCGGCGACCGTCGAGCCGCTCCGCGATTCCCTTCACGGCTGCGCGCGGGTGCGGGGTCTCGACGTCGACGCGCTCACCGACGAGCGGCTGCAAGCGCGCCGCTGCACGTCGCAGCGAGTCCCCTTCGGGCACGTCTCGAGGGTAGCTTGTCGAGGTGAACGAGCCAGCGCGTTTCGCGACGGCGGGCGCGGTCGCGGCGATCGTGTGGGCGCTGGCCGAGCCCGTCGACCGCCGCCTCTTTCGCTCCGACTACTCGGACGTCGCCGTGCTCGGCAAGTTCGTGACGACGGGCCGCGGCTGGCGACCGATCGGCCTCGTGCTGCACGCGGCGAACGGCGCGGCGTTCGGCCTTGCCTACCGCGAGGCGAAGCGCCGGCGCGGGTGGTCAGCGCTCCGGCTCGCGATGCTCGAGCACCTCGCGCTCTATCCGCTCTCGGCACTGGTCGACCGCCGCCATCCGGCGCGCGGCAGTGCGGGCATCCCGAAGCTCTTGACGCCGCGCGTGTTCGCCCAGGCGACCGTGCGACACGCCGTCTTCGGCGCGGCGCTCGGCCGGCTCGCCTGACGCTACGGCAGCGCCTCGAAGGCGCCGGCCTGCGCCATCGCCTGCGACGCGAAGAGCAGGCTGACGAGCGTCATCAGCAGAAAGAGTTTGACCTGCGCGGGGTCCATCGTGCCCTCCGTCTACGCCTACACGGTCGAAATCGGCGCGGCGATGGGCCCGACGTATCCCCCGTGCGGGTTATCAGCCGACCGGCAGGACGCAGCCGCCGTGCCGCTCGAGCACGCTCGCCCGGAACTGCAGGCCGTTGCGGTCGACGCGGTAGCGGTCGCAGAACCCGTCTCCGACCTCGACCGCGCAGACGAAGACGTTCGCGGGCTCGCCGTCGCGGAACCAGATGCTTGCGCGCGCAGTGCACTTCGCCTCGTCCGCGTTCGTCATCCGAGCGAGCGCCAGCTCCGCCGCTTCCTGCTCCGGCGGCCCCGGCGCCACAACCGGCGAGCACGACGACCGCGGCGAGCAGCCGCGACTGCTTTCACGGTCGCAGGACGGCGCGGCGCGGGCCGGGCAGAAAGCCTGCCTCGAGCAGGAGCGGCATGATCTCCGTCTCGCCGACCGGCTCGCCGTCGAACCGCTCGACCGCGAGGCGCTTGCGACCTCGACGCTTCACGTGCGTCGACGAGCGCGGCGAGCGCCTCGCGCAACCAGTCCTCCTCGGGCTCGCGGAGCGCGACGAGCGACTTGCCCCCACGCTCGACGTAGAGCGCCGGCTCTCCTCCGAGCAGCACGACGTATGCGCCCGCGACGCGCGCGGCGCGACCGCCCGCGCGCTTCGGCCACGCGATCGCGGCGCCGTAGGGCTGCGCCGGGTCGGCCGCGGCGAGCACGAGCGCTTCGGGCTCGTCGTCGTCGCGCGGCCGCAGCTCGCGCAGTCGTTCGACACCGCCGGCGAGCGCGAACTGCGCACCGCCGAGCCCCTCGACGAAGTAGCCGCGGCGGCAGACGCCGAGCGTCTCGAGCGCGCGAAGCTCGCCGTACACCGCGCCGTAGCCGCCGGGGATCCCCTCGGCGCGCACGCCGTCTCGCGTGACGATCCCCTGCCGCTCGAGGAGCAGCTCCGCGAGCGCCCGGCGGTCGGGTGCTTCCGCGAAGAGGTTGTCGGTGAGCGACCAGCGGCCCTGCGTCGCCGTGTTCGTGTTCGCGCGCTGTCGCGAGAAGCGACGCGCACGAAGGCGCTGCGGCCTCGGTGCCTCGTAGCGCTTCCCCGCGCGCAGCGGCGTCCAGGCGTCGTTGCGCACCTCGCCGGACCAGACGAGATCCCAGAGCGCGGGCAGCGCCTCCGCGTGCTCGAGCCCCGTCGCCTCGACGAGGTCGAACCAGAACTTCGCTCCGCCCGCGAGCGCGTCGCGGATCTTCTGCGCGGCCTCGGTCTCGGGAGGCGCGGCCGCGGCCGGGCGACCGAGCACGCCTGCGTCCTCTCGGAAGAAGAGCGCGACGCGGTCGAGACCGGCGCCGACCCAGACGAGCTCGCCCGACGCGCAGAGCTGGTCGAGCTGCAGCGGCTGGTAGTTCGGCACGCGCCGCGGCAGCACCTCGGACTCCCAGAGCTTCACCGGCAGCGCGAGCCCCTGGAGCGGGACGAGCGCCTCGCGAAGCGTCGCGCGGCGGTCGATCCCGTGCCAGCTCGGCAGGAAGCGCCCGAGCGTCGCCTGCTCTGCGGGCTCGATCTCCTTGCGCAGCGCGGCCAGCGACGCCCGCCGCAGACGGCGCAGCACGTCGGGATCGCACCACTCGCGCTCGGTGCCGCCCGGCCGCAGCTCGCCGCGGATCAGCTTCTCCTCGCGCTCGAGCTCGCGCAGTTGCTGCTCGACGTCGCGGCCGAAGTGCTCGTTCGCCTGGCCGGTCGTGAACGGCCCGCGTCCCTTCGCGAACCTGAGGACGAGCTGCTCCAGCGCCGTTGCGGGGTCCGACTCCGTCAGGAACGCGTCGGGCAGCCCGCCGGGCGGCATCACGCCGAGCGCGTCGCGGTAGCGGCCCGCGTCCTCGGCGGCGATCAGGCGCTCGTCGCCGGCGACCCGCGCGCGGAACGCACGCCGCTCGCGGATCAGCGTCTCCGCGAACCCGGCGTCGTACTCACCCTCGCGCAGGTCGCCGCGCCGGCGCAGGACGTCGTGCAGCTCGTCGGGGTTGCGCGCGTTGCCGCGGAGCTGCGCCTCGACCTCTTCGAGCGCGCCGGGGTCGATCAGCTCGCGAAGCTCCTCCTGCCCGAGCAGCTCGCGCAGCAGATCGCGGTCGAGCGACAGCGCCTGCGCGCGACGCTCGGCGGGCGGCGTGTCGTCCTCGTACATGTAGGTCGCGATGTAGTCGAAGAGCAGCGACGACGAGAACGGCGACGCGGACTGCGACTCGACGTCGACGAGGTCGAGCTCACGCAGCTTGATGCCGCGCAGGATCCCGCGCAGCGCAGGCAGGTCGAACACGTCCTGCAGACACTCGCGGTACGTCTCGAGGATGATCGGGAACGAGCCGTACTTCCGCGCGACCTGCAGGAGCGACTGCGCCTTCAGGCGCTGCTGCCAGAGCGGCGTGCGCTGTCCGGGACGCCGGCGCGGGATCAGCAGCGCGCGGGAGGCGTTCTCGCGGAAGCGCGCGCCGAAGAGCGCCGAGCCGGACAGCTCGCCGACGACGAGCTCCTCGATCTCCTCGGGGTCGATCATCAGATCCTCGGTCGACGGCGCGCGCGTCGGCGTCGGGCAGGTGCAGCGCGATCCCGTCGTCCGACCAGATCGAGTGCACCTCCAGGCCGAGCGACTCGCGCAGACGAGCGGCGAGCGCGAGCGCCCACGGCGCGTGCACGCGTCCGCCGAACGGCGTCAGCAGGCAGACGCGCCAGTCGCCGATCTCGTCGCGGAAGCGCTCGATCACGACGGTGCGGTCGGACGGGACGACGCCCGTCGCGGCCGCCTGCTCGTTCAGGAACGTGAGCAGGTTGCGCGCGGCCTTCTCGTCGAGCGTGTGCTCGTCGCGCAGCTTCGCGAGCGCCTTCTCCTCGGGCAGCGCGACGAGCTCGCGCGAGAACTTCCCGATCGCGGCGCCGAGCTCGTACGGGCGGCCGACGCCCTCGCCCTTCCAGAACGGCACGAGCGCCGGGCACGCCCGGTGCGGGCGAGACGAGCACGCGGTCGCGGGTGATCTCCTCGATCCGCCACGTCGAGGCGCCGAGCAGGAACGTCTGGCCCGCGCGCGCCTCGTAGACCATCTCCTCGTCGAGCTCGCCGACTCGACCGCCGCCGTTCACGAGGTGGACGCCGAACAGGCCGCGGTCGGGGATCGTGCCCGCGTTCGTGACCGCGAGCTTGCGCGCGCCGGTGCGGCCGCGGATCACGCCTGCCGTGCGGTCCCAGACGATGCGCGGCCGAAGCTCGGCGAACTCGTCGGACGGGTAGCGGCCCGCGAGCATGTCGAGCACGTTCTCGAGCTGCGCGCGCGAGAGCTCGGCGAACGGGTAGGCGCGGCGCACGAGCCGGTGCAGGTCGTCGACGGCGATCTCCTCGTCGGCGGTGATCGCGACGATCTGCTGCGCGAGCACGTCGAGCGGGTTGCGCGGGATGACCGTCTCCTCGATCTCGCCGTCGAGCACGCGGCGCGCGACGACGGCCGACTCGAGCAGGTCGGCGCGGAACTTCGGGAAGATGCGCCCGCGCGAGACGGCGCCGAGCTCGTGGCCGGCGCGACCGATGCGCTGCAGCCCGCGCGCGACCGACTTCGGCGACTCGACCTGGATCACGAGGTCGACCGCGCCCATGTCGATGCCGAGCTCGAGCGACGAGGTCGCGACCAGACACGGGATGCGTCCGGCCTTCAGCTCTTCCTCGACGATCAGCCGCTGCTCGCGCGCGAGCGAGCCGTGGTGCGAGCGTGCGATCTCCTCGTGCGGGTCGCCGTCGTCCTTGTCCGCGTTCGCGAGGTCGTTCAGGCGTAGCGCGAGGCGCTCGGCGAGGCGTCGGTTGTTGACGAAGACGATCGTCGAGCGGTGCTCGCGGACGAGCTCCAGGATCTTCGGGTAGATCGACGGCCAGATCGACGGCTGCGACGGCTCGCTCGCCGGTGCCGAGGATGTCCTGCACGTCGGCGCCCTGCCCCGGTTCGCGCATGTCGTCGAGCGGCACGATCACCTGCAGGTCGAGCTCCTTGCGCGTGCCCGCGTCGACGAGCCGGATCGGGCGCGCGCCGGAGACGAAGCGGCCGATCTCGTCCATCGGGCGCTGCGTCGCCGACAGGCCGATCCGCTGGAACGGCGTTTCGTTCAGCGCCTCGAGCCGCTCGACCGTCAGCGCCATGTGCGCGCCGCGCTTCGTGCCGGCGACGGCGTGCACCTCGTCGAGGATCAGCGTGTCGACGTCGCGCAGGATCTCGCGCGCGGCCGACGTCAGCATCAGGAAGAGCGACTCCGGCGTCGTGATCAGGATGTCCGGCGGGTCCTTGACCATCGCCAGGCGCTCCTTCTGCGGCGTGTCGCCGGTGCGCACGCCGACGCGAAGCTTCGACTGAAGACCCGCGAGCGGGCCGCGCAGGTTGCGCTCGATGTCGTAGTTCAGCGCCTTCAGCGGCGAGACGTAGATCAGGCGCAGGCCCTCGCCCGGCGTCGCGTTCAGCCGGTCGATCCCGTAGAGAAACGCGGCGAGCGTCTTGCCCGAGCCCGTCGGAGCCTGGATCAGAACGTGCTCGCCGGAGGCGATCGCCGGCCAGCCGATCGCCTGGGCAGGGGTCGGCTCCCGGAACGCGTTCTCGAACCAGGCACGTGTCGTCGGGCTGAACGGCGCGAGCGCGTCCACACGAACAAGTGTACGCCCTGGGTAAAGTCCTGCCGATGGCCTATCGAGTCCGCGGCTCGTACTTCGAATCGTGCAACTGCGAGGCGATCTGCCCGTGCCGGATGGTCGGCGGGGTGAAGGGCGGGCGCTCGACGTACGGCATCTGCTTCGGCGTCCTCTCGTGGGCGATCGAGGACGGGCGCATCGAGGACGTCGACGTCTCGGGCCTCGCGACGGCGCTCGTCGTCCGCTACGACGACGACGAGCCCGGCTCGCCGTGGAGCATCGTGCTGCACGTCGACGAGCGCGGCGATTCGCTCCAGCGCGCGGCGCTCGAGGACGTCTTCCTCGGCGCGGTGGGCGGCGGTCACGTCGCCGTGCTGCCGTGGGTGCGGAAGGAACGCAACCTGATCGACGTTCGCGTCAGCCCGATCGAGCTCGTGGCGGACGGCGCCGGGCCGCTCGCTGCGCGTGGGACGGGCGGCACGCGTGCGCGCGACGCGGCTCGTGCCGACCGACGAGCCGGTCGCCTGCGGGATCCCCGGCTACGAGCGCGCCGGGTTCGAGCTGTACGCCGACGAGCTGGTGGTCGACGACGAGCCGTTCGCGTGGGAGCTCTCGGGCAACTGCGCGTTCGCCTCCGACTTCGACTACGCCTCCGGCTAGCGTTGGACTGGGAGCCCTTCCGCGGCGCCACCGTCGTCGGCGACGTGCGCGTGCTGCGCGGTGGCGACGAACGCGACCTCTTCGCCTACGTCCCGCCGTCCCACGGCGCCGGCGCGCGGTTTCCGGTCGTCTACATGCTCGACGGCCAGAACCTCTTCGACGACGCCACGGCCCACAGCGGGGTCGAGTGGCGCGTCGACGAGACGATGGAGGAACTTGCGCGCGAGGGAATCGAGGCGATCGTCGTCGGCATCCCGGCTGCGCCGGGCGAGGAGCGCGGCGCGGAGTACTCGGGCGCGAAAGCCCAGCAGCACCTCTCGTTCATCGCGGACACCGTGCGACCGCTCGTGGAGGCGTCGTTCGACGTCGACGCGCGCCGCGAGGCGACGGGCATCGCCGGCTCCTCGCTCGGCGGAGTCGCGAGCCTGCACGCCGTCTACACGAGGCCGGAGACGTTCGGCTTCGCCGGTGTCTTCAGCCCGGCGTTCTGGTGGACGGGCGACGATCGGTGGTTCGAGCTCGTCGAGCGGACGCCCGCGCCCGACGCGCGGATCTACCTCGACGTCGGCGACGCCGAGATGCCGGAGGACGAGCAGACGCGCCGCAGGTACGTCGACGGCTTCGAGCGGATGTCCGCGCTGCTCCGGCGGCAGGGCTTCGACGACCGCTCGCTGCGCACGGTGCTCGACGAAGGGCGGTGCGCACCACGAGACGGACTGGGCGCGCCGGCTACCCGACGCGCTGCGGTTCCTGCTTCGGGGCTAGCGCGCGACCAGCCAGTAGACGAGCGCGAGCACCGCGGTGAGGATTGCCGGCGGCGACCCAGACGGTGATCGCGACGCCGAACAGCAGGCGGGCGGGCGTCGCCGCGTCGCGCCCCTCTTCGGTCTTCCTGATCTCTTCCTTGATCGGCTCTGTCATGCCGCCCGCGTACCCGTAAGCTTGGCCCGTGAACCCGGATCGGCTCCATTTCACCGGCAACGACGACGCCGACCGGCTGCTGGCCGAGGAGCCGCTCGCGCTCCTGATCGGGTTCGCGCTCGACCAGCAGGTGACCGTCCCGACGGCGTTCCTCGGGCCGCAGAAGCTGAAGGAGCGGCTCGGGAAGCTCGACGCGGCGGCGATCGCGCGAGATGGACCCGGCGGAGCTCGAGGCGGCCTTCCGCGAGAAGCCCGCCGTGCACCGCTTTCCCGGGAACATGGCGAGGCGCGTCCAGGAGCTCTGCGCGACGCTCGTCGACGAGTACGGCGGCCGCGCCGAGCGCGTGTGGACCGAGGCGGCCGACGGCGACGACCTGCAGAAGCGGATCGGCGCCCTGCCCGGGTTCGGCGAGATGAAGACGACGTCGCTCGGTGCGGTGCTGGCGAAGCGATTCGGCGTGAGCGCCGCCGAGCCGCTCGTGCCGAACCACCCGACGCTCGGAGACGTCGACTCCGCCGAGGCGCTCGCGCGCTACCAGGAAGCGAAGCGCGCGCACAAGGCCAAGCTCCGCGCCGCGCAAGCTTGAGGTACACCGACCGCGTGCTCGCGTACGTCACGCGCGAGCGCGACGGGCGCAAGGAGCTGCTCGTCTTCGACCACCGCGACCAACCCGACGCGGGCACGCAGGTTCCGGCCGGACGGCTCGAGCCCGGCGAGGACGTCGAGGCCGGCCTCCTGCGCGAGCTCGAGGAGGAGGCGGGGCTCGCGAACGCGCGCATCGTCCGCAAGTTCGGGACGTTCGCGCCGCACGAGCTCCCGCACGGGCGCAGGTACACGAACCACGCGTTCGAGGTCGAGGCGCCCGACGCGCCCGACGCGTGGGAGCACGTCGTCGGCGGAGACGGAGACGACGCCGGGCTCGTGTTCCTCTACCGCTGGGTTCCGCTCGAGCCCACCCGGAGCTCTGGCGCGGTCCGACCCGGTGCTCGCGCGGCTCTAGCTGGCTGCGCAAGTCGCGAATCCGCTCACGCGGATCCGCGACGCGCGAAGCCCTAAAGGCGGCCGCTCCGCGGCCGCTACCGCGACTCCAAATCAGCTTAGAGCGCGCGCGTTTCGACCTGCATCGAGACGGCCTCGGCCTCGGCGAGCTCGATGCCGATTCCGTCGCGGAGCGTTCCGTGCACCTCGGCGATCTCGTCGACGTGCTGGATCAGCTCCATGATCTCGTCCTCGCCCGCCTCGGCCTCGACGCGCGTGGAGTAGCGGACGTTCGCTGCGCGCGGCGGCTCGCCCTCCCAGTCGCACTCGACGACGACGCGAACGCCGTGCACGTCGAGGTCGCGCTTCGCCGCTTCGCGGAAGACGTCGTTCGTGAAACACGCACCGAGCGCGAGCAGCAGCAGCTGGCCGCCGTTGAAGCCCATCCCCTGACCGCCGTCGTCAGGGCCGCGGTCGACGACGAGCGAGTGCTGGCCCGACCACCCCACGGAGAACGACCCCTCGTGCGCGCTCCGGACGTGGACGGTCATCTGGCTCACAGCGCGGGATGTTACGTGCGCTTCGAGAGGTCTTCCAGGGCGACCCGGGCGGCCGACACGCCGCACATCCCGTGGACGCCGCCGCCCGGCGGGGTTGCGGCGCTGCAGATGTACACGCCCTCGAGCGGAGTGCGGTAGGGAACGCGGGAGCGCACCGGGCGCGTGAAGAGCTGCCCGAGGTCCATGGCCCCGCAGTTGATGTCTCCGCCGACGAGGTTGCGGTTGTGGCCCTCGATCTCCGCGGGGCCCCAGGCGCTGCGGGCGAGGATCGTCTCCCTGAAGCCCGGGGCGAAGCGCTCCACCTGCGACTCGATCGCGTCGGTGTAGTCCTCGCCCGAGCCGTTCGGAACGTGGCAGTACGCCCAGGCGGTGTGCTTGCCCTCGGGCGCGCGCGACGGGTCGAAGCGCGTGTGCTGCGCGAGGAGGACGAACGGGGCCGGCCCCTTCCTCCCCGTCCACGCAGCCCACTCCGACGCCGAGAGCTCGTCGAGCGTGCCGCCGAGGTGCACCGTCGCGGCTCGGCCGACCTCGGGCGCGCGCCACGGGATCGGCTCGGAGAGCGCCCAGTCGAGCTTGAACGCGCCCGGGCCGTGGCGGTAGCGGCGCAGCGCACGCTCGTAGCGCTCGGGGAAGCGGCCGTGCGCGAGGCGGAGCAGCTCGCGCGGCGCAACGTCGGCGAGCACGACGTCGGCTTCGGGAAGCTCGTCGACCGGGCTCGACGGGTGAACCCGGACGCCGTGCTCGCCGAGCCGTGCGACGAGCGCGTCGGCCAGCTCGTTGCGCGCCGCCGCGCGGGAAGCTCCAGCCGAAGACGTGCCCGAGGACGAGCAGCGAGAGCCCGAAGCCGGCGCTCGGCCGCCGCTCGAGCGGGAGCATCGAGTGCGCGGAGGCGCCGGCGAAGAAGGCGCGCGCCCGCTCGGTCGCGAACGTGGACTCCGCCAGCGATCGCGCAGCCGCGAGCGCGTGCAGTGCCGGCCGCGGCCCGAGCTCCAACGCGAGGCGTGCGAGCGAGCGCGCCGACGGCGGGAGCGGGCCGATCAGCACCGGCTCGACGAGCCGCCAGTGCTCGGCGAGCGGCCCGACCAGCGCGCGGTAGGCGTCACCGTCTTCGCCGAGCCCTTCCGCCGTCGCATCGAGGTCGCGCTCGAGCAGGACCGCAGTGCCGTCGTCGAGCGGGTGCGCGGCCTGCGCGTCCGGCAGCACCCATTCGACGTCGAGGTCGAGCGAGCGGAAGAACGGCGAGTTCGCGCCGAGCGGCTGGATCGCCGAGCACACGTCGTGCACGAACCCGGGCAGGGTCAGCTCGCGCGAGCGGACGCCGCCGCCGAGCGTCTCCTCCGCCTCGTAGACCTCGACGTCGAGCCCCGCGCGCGCCAGCTCGAGTGCTCCGGCGAGGCCGTTCGGGCCCGACCCGACGACGACCGCTTTCACCGCAGGCTGCGGAGCGCAGGCCCGAGCGACTGGCCACCGCGGAGCACGGGCTCGTAGAGATCGCCGTGCTGCTCGATTCGCTCGAGCGCCTCGCGCATCCCGAAGTCGCGCGGGCGAACCTTCGGCGTCAGCTCCTCCCAGCGCAGCGGCGTCGACACGGGCGCGCCGGGACGCGGCCGCACCGAGTACGCGGACGCGATCGTCTTGCCGTGGCCGTTCTGCCGGTGGTCGACGAGCACCGAGCCCTCCGGGCGCTTCTTCTTCAGCCACTCGGTCGTCGCGAGGCCGGGGTTCCGCTCCTCGACCCCGCGCGAGACGAGCTCGGCGAACTCGTACGTCTCCTGGAAGCTCGAGCGGCGCGTGATCGGCACGAGCACGTGGATCCCCGACGCGCCGCTCGTCTTCACGTACGAGCGCAGGTCGAGCTCCTCGAGCGCCTCGCGCACGAGGTGCGCGACCTTGATCGCGTTCGCGAACCCGTCGTCGGGCGGGTCGAGGTCGAAGACGACGTAGTCCGGGCGCTCCGGCTTGTCGACGCGCGAGTACCACGCGTTCATGTCGATGCAGTTCATCTGCACCATCCAGAGCAGCGCCTCGCGCGAGTTCACGAGGACGAAGTCGACGAGCCGCGACCCGCCTTCGCGCGGGTGCGTCGTGAACTGCCGCGTCGGGATCCAGTCGGGTAACCCCTTCGGGGCCTGCTTCTGGAAGTAGGCCTGCTCGTTGATCCCGTGCGGTTGTCGCTTCAAGCGTGAAGGGCCGGTCCTTCAGGTGCGGCACGATCGCCGGCGCGACCTCGCCGTAGTACTCGAAGAGGTCGCCCTTCGTGACCCCGTCGTCCGGAAAGAGGACGCGGTCCGCCGAGCTGAGCTTTACGTGACGCCCGCGAGCAGGAACGCCCGGTTCTCCTTCAGCATCTCGCGCGCGATCACCAGGCGCTGGATCTCGTTCGTGCCTTCGTAGATCTGCGTGATCTTCGCGTCGCGCATCATGCGCTCGACCGGATACTCCTTGATGTAGCCGTAGCCGCCGAGGATCTGCACGGCCTCGGTCGTCACCCACATCGCGGTGTCGGTGCAGAAGAGCTTCGCCTGCGCGGACGCCTTCGTCAGCTCGCCGCCGTCGACGCCCTGGTCGACCATCTCGCCGAACTTGTAGAGCAGCCCGCGCGCGGCCTCGCACGCGGTCTCCATGTCGGCGAGCTTGCCGGCGATCAGCTGGTGCTCCGCGATCGGCTTGCCCATCGTCTCGCGGTTCTTGGCGTACTCGAGCGCGTAGTCGGTCGCGCCCTGCGCGATCCCGAGACCTTGCGCTCCGATCCCCGGCCGCGAGCGGTCGAGGATCCGCATCGCGATCTTGAAGCCGTCGCCCTCCTCGCCGAGGAGGTTCTCCGCGGGGATGCGCACGTCCTCGAACGCGAGCTCGCCCGTCGTCGACCCCGTGATCCCGAGCTTCGGCTCGAGCCGCGTCACCTCGAACCCCGGCGTGTCGGCCTCGACGACGAACGCGGAGATCCCGGAGTGGCCGGCGTCGGGGTCGGTCTTCGCGAAGACGGTGTAGAGGCTCGCGACGCCCGCGTTCGTGATGAAGCGCTTCGAGCCGTTCAGGACGTACTCGTCGCCGTCGCGCCGCGCGGTGCTGCGCATCGCGGCGGAGTCCGAGCCCGAGCCCGCCTCGGTCAGCGCATACGCCGCGAGGAACTCACCCGAGGCGAGCCGCGGCAGGTAGCGCTGCTTCTGCTCGTCGTTGCCGGCGAGCTTCAGCCCGAGCGACCCGAGCTCCTGCACCGCGAGGATCACCCCGCTCGTCGCGCAGACCTTCGAGACCTCCTCGATCACGGTCAGCACGAGCAGCACTCCGGTGCCGAGGCCGCCGTAGGCCTCGTCGAAGAAGAGCCCGAAGAGGCCGTGCTCGCGGTAGAGCTCGACGATGTCCCACGGGAACTCGTGCGACTCGTCGATCTCGGCCGCGCGCGGCGCGATGCGGTCGCGCGCGAGCTGCCGGACCAGGTCGCGGATCTCGCGCTGCTCGTCGTTCAGCAGGTACGACACGCTCGAAGGTTACTCAGGCTTGTGGCAGACCGCCTCGATGTTGTTGCCGTCGGCGTCGTGGACGAAGGCGCCGTAGTAGTTGGCGTGGTAGTGGGAGCGAAGCCCGGGCGGCCCGTTGTCCTTGCCACCCGCGGCGATCGCGGCTTCGTAGAACGCGTCGACGGTCGCGCGATCCGAAGCCGTGAACGCGAAGTGGGCCGCGCCGCGACCCTCGGTGTTGGTGATCCAGAACTGCGGGATCCCCGAGCCCGTGCCGAACCCGCACCAGCCCTCCTCCGCGCCGTCCATCATCAGCTGCACGCCGAGCGGGGCGAACAGCTGCTCGTAGAAGCCCTTGGCGGCCGGGACATCGCTGACCTTGGCCGAGACGTGGTCGAGCATGGTCCTCCCCTTTCCGTGACGGCACCCCCGCACCCGCCAACGTAGCGCGGGCGCGGGGGTGCCGTCGAGGCTTACGGAAGCGCCAGGTACGGAGCCAGGAAGGCGCGCGCCGCAGGCGTGTCGACGCGTGTGTTCACGCTCGTCGACCAGCAGGGGACGTCCCCCGTGCTCACGACAGCGATCACGAGGTTGCCGGACAGCGTCGGGCCACCCGAGTCGCCGTAGCAGGTGCCGCCCTCCGCGGCGTTTTCCTTCTGGTGGAGGTGGATGACCTCCTTGTTCAGCGAGCTGTACGACGAGGTCGAGTACCAGCGGTCCCCTGTGAACGCGAAGTCCTCCGCCTTGCTCTTCCCCTTCTCTTGCGTTCCGTAGCCGACGTTCGTGAACGAGACGGTCTTGATCGCGCCGCTCGCCTTGAGGCCGTCGAGATAGCCCACCGGCGCGAGTGCCATCGCTGACTCGATCCGTCACCGGATGCGTTAAACAGGAGCAACGAGACGTCGTTCGCGTACGGCGCGTCGGTAGTTCGGGTTCGTCACGGACGTCGCCGGACGAATGTCGGCCGTGTTCTCGACATCGGTCGAGTCGAACGACACCGCAACCGGCCACCCGTTCGCCTCGGCATACGACGTGCAGTGGCTCGCCGTCAGGAACACGCGCGGGCTGACGAGCGTGCCCGTGCAGAGCAGCTGCCAGTGTCCGCTCGCGAACACCATGAACCCGCCCACGCTTCGATGAAGCTCGCCGTCGGGCTGCCCATTCGTGATCGCCGCGCCAGGCAGCGCCAGCACCAAAGCCGCCGCCGCCGCCACGGCGAGTGTCAGAAGTCGCTTCACACTCTCCCCTTTCCTCGCAGAACTGCCGGTCCAGGCTAAACGAAGCCGGCTGCCCGGGTCTAGAGTCCGCGCCGTGATCCTGGAGAACGGCGTCGTTCGCACCCTCGATCCCTCGCTGCCGGTCGCGAGGGCGCTCGCCGTCGCGGGCGGCCGGATCGCCGGCGGAATCGGGACGCACGAGACGTCGCTCGCCTCGCCCGAGGTCGTCGACCTCGGCGGGCGCTGCGTGCTCCCCGGCTTCACGGACTCGCACGTCCACTTCGCCACGTGGGCCGTTGCGCAGCAAGAGCTCCGTCTCGAGGACACGAAGACGCTCGAAGAAGCGGTCGCGCGCGTGCGCGACGCGCTCGCAGGGGTACGGCCGGGCGCATGGCTGCGCGGCCGCGGCTGGCGAAGCGGGGACTGGTCGCCGAACGTCGAGCCGACGAAGCGCGAGCTGGACGAGCTGACGAGCGACGTCCCGATCGCGCTGATGGCTCGCGACTCGCACTCCCTCTGGCTCAACTCGGCCGCGCTCGCCCGCGCGAACGGGGACCTCGAGGTGCCGGGCGGCGTCGTCGAGCGCGACGAGCGCGGCGAGCCGACAGGCGTGCTGCGCGAGGAGTCGTGCTGGACGTTCCGCGATCGCCACGTCGAGATCTCCGACGACGAGTACGTCGAGGCGATGCGCGTCGGGATGAAGCTCGCGAACAGCCGAGGCGTCGTCGCCGTGCACGACAAGGACGGCTGGCTCGGCGCGCTGCGCTTCTGGCAGGCGCTTCGCGAGCGCGAGACCCTGACGCTTCGCGTCTGGCAGTCGCTCCCGCACGAGAAGGTCGGCGAGCTCGAGTCGGTGGACGTGCGGTCGGGCCTCGGCGACGAGTTCCTGCGCGTCGGCTACCTGAAGGCGTTCATGGACGGGACGCTCGGCTCGCAGACCGCTCGTCTCCTCGACGGCTCGGGCGTGCAGATCACCTCGCGCGAGGAGCTGGAGGAGATCGTGCGCCGCGGCGCACTCGCCGGCTTCCCCGTCGCGGTGCACGCGATCGGCGACCTCGCGAACCGCGAGGCGCTGGACGCGTTCGAGGCGACGCAGGACGTCTGGCGCCCGCTCGGGCTCCGGCACCGGATCGAGCACGCGCAGCTGCTCGCGGACGAGGACGTCCCCCGCTTCGCGCAGCTCGGGGTCGCCGCGTCGGTGCAGTTCACGCACGCCGTCTCCGACCGCGACCTCGCCGACCGCTTCTGGGCCGGCGAGTCGCACCGCGCGTATCGCTGGCGCGCGCTCTGGGACGCCGGCACGCTCGTCGCGAACGGCTCGGACGCGCCGATCGAAGAGCTCGACCCCTGGGCGGGCGTCGCGGCAGGCGTGCGCAAGACGTGGGACGACCGCGAGCCGTGGCACCCGGAGGAAGCCGTCACGCTCGACGAGGCGCTGCTCGCAACGTGCGTCAACCCGACCTTTCTCTCTCGCGACGAGCGCCGCCGCGGGCGGCTCCTCCCCGGCCTCGCGGCCGACCTCGTCGTGCTCGACCGCGACCCGTACGAGGTCGAGCCCGACGCGCTGCCCGACGTGCAGGTCGTCGCCACGATGGTCAACGGCAGGTGGGTTCACAACCCGCCGCCGTGGGACTGAGCGCTCGCTCTACTTCGGGACGGCTTCGAGCTTGTAGCCGACGCCGTAGCGCGTCTGAACGAACGTGTGCTTCGACGCGCGCTTGTCGATCTTGTCGCGAAGCCTGCCGACGAAGACGTCGACCGTGCGGTCACGGTGCGTCTCGCGGCGGCCCCAGATCTTCTGCAGCAGCTCGTCGCGCGTCGCGACGCGGCCGGGCTCCTGCGCGAGCGTGTAGAGCAGCTTGAACTCGGTCGGCGTCAGCCCCGCGCTCTCCCCGTCGACGTAGGCCTGCACCTCGCGCGGGTCGATCCGTAGCTCCTCGAGCTCGATCGTGTCCCCTCGCTGGACCTGGGCAGGCTGAGAGCCGCGGCGCGCAGCCGCCTGGACGCGCGCGACGAGCTCCTTCATCGAGAACGGCTTCACGAGGTAGTCGTCCGCGCCGATCTCGAGCGCGTGCACGCGGTCGTGCTCGGTGCCGCGGGCGCTGACGACGACGATCGGCGTGCCGATTCCCTCCGCGCGCGCCGTCTCGATGAACGCCCAGCCGTCGAGCCCGGGCAGCATCAGGTCGAGCACGCAGACGTCCGGCTGCTCGAACCGGAACCGCGCGAGCGCCTGCTTCCCGTCGGCCACCCAGACCGGCGAGTAGCCGGCGTCCTCGAGGTGGCGCGAGATGCCCGCCGCGATGACGTCGTCGTCCTCGACGATCAGCACCTTCGCCATCCGGGCGAACGATACGGGCTTCTCCGTCCCGTCACCCGACGTTCACCAGGCCGGTGCCCACGCGGGTCCCGGCGGCTTCCACGATGCGGGCGACACCCACCAGAGGGGGAGAGACGAATGAGGAAAGCAGCACTGCTTCTTGCGATCGGGCTGGTTGCGCTGGGAACGGCCGTGGCGGCCGGTGCCAAGGCACCGCAACTGAAAGGCAGCGTCACCGCGGACGGCTCGAGCACGGTCGGGCCCTGGACGACGGCGGCGGCCGAGGGCTATCGCAAGGTCCAGCCCGGGGTCCGCGTCACGGTCGGCATCTCCGGCACCGGCGGCGGCTTCGAGAAGTTCTGCCGCGGCGAGATCGACCTCGCGAACGCGTCGCGGGCGATCAAGTCGTCCGAGTACGCAACCTGCCGGAGCAACGGGATCAAGTGGGTCGCGTTCACGGTCGCGAACGACGGGATCTCGCTCGTCACGAGCCGGCAGAACACCTGGGCCGACTGCCTGACGACGGCCGAGCTGAAGAAGATCTGGAACACCGGCTCGAAGGTCGACAACTGGAAGGACGTCCGCGCCGGCTTTCCCGACGTGCCGCTGAAGCTGTTCGGCCCGGGCACGGACTCGGGCACGTTCGACTTCTTCACCGAGTTCATCAACGGCAAGGCGAAGGCCAGCCGCTCGGACTACACCGCGAGCGAGGACGACAACATCCTCGTGCAGGGCGTCTCAGGGACGCGCGGCGGGCTCGGCTACTTCGGTCTCTCCTACTACCTCGAGAACCAGAGCAAGCTCAAGCTGATCAAGGTCGACGCGGGCGCAGGCTGCGTCGGCTCCCAGCGTCAAGACGGTGCAGAGCCGCTCGTACAAGCCGCTCTCCCGCGGCGCTCTACATCTACGCGAAGCGGGCGTCGTTCGAACGATCCCCGGTGCGTGGGTTCATCGGCTACGCGTTGAACAACCAGGCCGCGATCGCGAAGCGCGCCGACTTCGTCGCGCTCACCCCCGCGCAGGCGAAGCGCTCGCGCTTCCACTACAGCACGGTCCTGCGCCAGGTCGGCTAGCGGGGCTTCGCGGGGAACATTCGCTCCCGCGGCTCTTACGTGGGGGATGAGCTCGGAAGCGTTCAGGCGCAGGTGGGGGATCCGCCACGCGCCCGAGGTCGTGCCGACGCGGACCGGAGGAGCTGCACAAGCTGCGCGTCGCGATCAGACGAATGCGAGCGCTCCTGCGCGCGGCGCGCCCGCTCATCGAGGACGAGCGTGCGGAGTCGATCCGCCGAGAGCTCGGCGAGCTCGGGGCTGGATCGGCCCCGCCCGCGACGCCGACGTCTTCGTCGCGCACCTCCGCGAGGCCGACGATCGACCTCGACGAAGCACCCGACGCGCCGCGCAGCTGCTGGCGCGCGCCGGCACGAGCGACGCGAGGCGTACGCCGCCGTTCGCCAGGTGCTCGACGCCGAGTCGTTCGAGCGGCTGCTGCGGGAGCTCGAGACGTTCGCGTCGAGCGTCGGCTCGCGACGCGTCACTGAACGGGCTCGTGCACACGGAAGAGCAGAAGCTGCGCAAGGCGATGCGCGACATCGAGAGCGACGAGGCGCTGCACACGCGCGCGTGAACGCGAAGCGGCTGCGCTACGCGGCGGAGGTCGTCGGCACGAAAGACGTCGTCGAGCGCGCGAGGGAGTTCCAGGACGTCGTCGGCGAGCACCAGGACGCGGTCGTCGCGGAGGAGCGCCTGCGTGCGCTCGCGAAGCCCTCGACCGCGCTGCTCGTCGGCCGGCTGATCGAGCGCAGCGTCTCGACGGCGCCGCGCGGGCGGACGTGCCGAAGGCGTGGAAGCGGCTCGAGAAGACGACGGAGTGATCCGCGCCGCCGGCGGCGTGATCGTGCGCGACGGCGAGGTCCTGCTCGTCCACCGGCCGAAGTACGACGACTGGTCGCTGCCGAAGGGGAAGTGCAAGACGGGCGAGAGCGACGAGGCCTGCGCGCTCCGCGAGATCGAAGAGGAGACCGGCCTGCGACTGCGAGATCGAGCGAGAGCTCGGCGAATCGCGCTACCGCGCGCTCGCGAGGACCGAAGGTCGTGCGCTGGTACCTGATGCGGCGCTCGACGGCGAGTTCGAGGCCGAGCGACGAGATCGACGAGATCGCATGGGTGCCGATCTACGAGGCGGGCGACCGAGCTGACTTTCGACCAGACGGCGATCGAGCGAAGTGCTCGAGCGGCGTTACGGCGGCTGCGAGCTCGCTGAACGCGACGGCTGCGACGCCTTCGCGCACCCCGTTCGCGCGACCTCGAACGGGATCCCGAGCCGGAGCTGCACTCGGCGAGCACGATCGCCCGCCGAGGAGCGTCCAGCGCGCTGCTCGCGTCGAGGCCGTACTTGCGCGCGACCTCGCCGCGCGTCGCTTCGCGAGCCGGCTGATCGTCTCGTCGAGACCTGTGCGTCGAGCGTGCGGCCGACCATGCGCGGAGTGCGCGGGCGGTGCCGCCGGTGGCGTAGGCGGCCTTCGGCATCGGCGGACGCGAGCCGTCGAGGCGCTCGCGAACGTACGCGCGAGCCTCCTCGACCGCCGCCGAGCCAGGCGGATCGTCAGGCGAGCAGTCGACCGCACCGTCAGCGAGCCGACGTCGATCGGAGCGGACCCAGTGCGGCGAGACCGGCCTGCCGACGACGAGCTCGGTCGAGCCGCCGCCGCTGTCGCAGACGGCGACCGACTCCGGCGGATCGCTCCACGCCCGCGATCGTACCGTCGAACGCGAACAGCCCCTCCTCCTCGGCGCCCAGCACGCGCACGCGCGCGTTCGCACCGTCGAGCGAGCGCTCCGACGAGCTCGTCGGCGTTCGCGGCGAGCCGGCCGGGAGCGGTGACGACGACCTCGAGCATGGTGCGCGCCGTGCGCGACGGCCTCCTCGCGCGTAAGCGGCGCACGCACTCGACCGTCTCGCGCAGCTTCGCGTCGGAGATCCAGCCGTAGCCGCTCGATCTCCTCGCCGAGCCGAAGGTACGCGCGCGCCTCGTGCGAGCGGCTCGAGAGCCGGAGCGTTGCGCGCTGGCGACGAGCAGCCGCACGGTGTTCGAGCCCACGTCGATGACGCCGACACGCACGCGGGCGGATCGTGGCAGCCCGTCGTCGGACATCACCGCCGCTTCGGCCGTGCGGCGCCGCGGCGCGCGCGAGGCGCTCCGGATCAGCACGTCCTGCGTCGGGCGCGCGCGCTCGCCCTTCTCGGGCCGCAAGCGCTTCCAGCGCACCGTCCGCGTCGAGCTCCCAGGCGTTCCGTGTTGTCCGCCAGCAGCGCGTCGAACACCGACGCGAGGCGCGTGCGCAGACGCTCGTTCTCGACGGGCACGACGAGCTCGAGCCGGTTGTCGAGGTTCCGCGGCATCAGGTCGGCGCTGCCGATCAGCCAGCGACGTCGTCGTCGCCGCGGTCGAAGTTGAAGACGCGGCTGTGCTCGAGGAAGCGGCCGAGCGACGCGACCGGACGCGGATGTTCTCGCTCAGCCCCTTGACGCCCGGCCGCAGCGAGCAGATCGCGCGCACGATCAGCGTCGATCTTCGCGCCCCGCCTGCGAGGCGTCGTAGAGCTCGTCGATGATCGCCGGGATCGGTGAGCGCGTTGACCTTGATCCGGATCCGCGCCGGCTTGCCCGGCCGCCGCGGCCTGCGCGACGCTTCGGATCTCGCTCGATCGAGGCGCTCGCGCAGGTTGAACGGCGCGACGAGGATCTTGCGGAACTCCTGCGGCTTGCCGAAGCCCGGTGAGGTAGTTGAAGAGGTCGGCGACGTCGGCGGCGATCTCCTCGTCGGCGGTGAAGAGGCCGAAGTCCTCGTAGATCCGCGCGTTGACCGCGTGGTAGTTGCCGGTGCCGATGTGGACGTAGCGGCGGAGCCCGCCGCCTTCGCGCCGGACGACGAGCGTCGCCTTCAGCGTGGATCTTCAGGTTCGGGAAGCCGTAGACGACGTGGACGCCGGCGCGCTCGAGCGCCCGCGACCACTCGATGTTCCGCCGCTCGTCGAAGCGCGCCTTGAGCTCGACGAGGCACACGCTCTGCTTGCCGTCCTCGGCCGCCTCGATCAGCGCCGGCACGAGCGGCGACTCGTCGCTCGTGCGATACACGGTCGCCTTGAGCGCCGATCACGTCCGGGTCCGTCGCCGCCGCGCGGACGAACGCCTCGAAGCGTCGTCGCGAACGACTCGTACGGGTGGTGGACGAGCAGGTCGGCTGCGGCTGATCTCGGAGAAGATGTCGCCGTCGGCGACCGCGGCCGCGAAGCGCGGCGGCGTGACGGCCGACCCAGGGCTCGTCCTTCAGCTCGGGCCGGTCGAGCGCGGCGAGCTGCATCGAGCTCGGACAGGTCGAGCAGCCCGCGCGACCTGGTACACCTGCGTCGTCGTCGACGTCGAGGCCCGCGCTTCAGCCGCTCGAGCATCGCGCGTCGACATCTGACGACGAGACCTCGAGGCGCACGACGTCGCCGAAGCGGCGCCGGCGCAGCTCGAGCTGGACCGCCTCGAGCAGGTCGTCGGCCTCGTCGGAGACCTCGAAGTCGGCGTCGCGCGTGACGCGGAAGACGGCGCGCTCGGCGATCTCCATCTGCGGGAAGAGCGCCGGGAGGAAGTGGCGCGATCACGTCGCTCGAGCGGGACGAGCAGCCCGCGCCGCGCCGACCGTCGACGAAGCGCGGCAGGCCCTCCGGCACCTTCACGCGGGCGAAGCGCTCCTCGCCGGTGTCCGGGTCGCGCACGAAGACGCCGAGCGCTGAGCGAGAGCGCCGAGATGTACGGGAACGGCTGGCCCGGGCCGACGCGCGAGCGGCGTCAGGATCGGGATAGATCTCCCGCTCGAACCGCGCGGTCGAGCTCCGTCGAGCTCCTTCGTCGGTGCAGTCCTCGACGCCGCCGACGAGGATGCCCTCGCTCGGCGAGCGCCGGCCGGAGCTCGCGCGCCCAGAGCCGCGCCTGGCGCGCGACGAGCTCGCCGACGCGCTCGCGGATCTCGGCGAGCGCCTGCTGCGGCGTCCGCCCGTCGGGCGAGCGCACGGGAATGCCCGGACGACTGCCTGGCCCATCGAGGCCGGCGACGCGGACCATGAAGAACTCGTCGAGGTTCGACGAGAAGATCGCGCAGAACTTGACCCGCTCGAGCAGCGGCACCGCCGGATCGGCCGCGAGCTCGAGCACGCGCGCGTTGAAGTCGAGCCAGGAGAGCTCGCGGTTGATGTACCGCGTTGCCCGCGTCGATCGGCCGCGGGCCACTACTTCTGGCATCGGCTGCAGCTTGTAGCCGACCCCGTGCCGTCGTGTGCAGGAACACGTGGTGCGGTGCCTGCCGGTCGATCTTGTCGCGCAGCTTCCTGACGAAGACGTCGACGGTGCGGTCGCGAGGACGCTGGCGCCTCCCCCAGATCCGCTGCATCAGCTCTTCCCGCGTGACGACCCGGCCGTGCTCCTGCGCGAGCGCGTAGAGCAGCCGGAACTCCGTCGGCGTCAGGTTCGCGTTGACGCCGTCGACGTAGGCCTGCACCTCGCGCGGGTCGATCAGCAGCTCCTCGAGCTCGATCGCATCGCCGCGCGTCTCCTCCTGCGCGCGCACGCCGCGGCGCGCAGCCGCACGGACACGCGCGACGAGCTCCTGCATCGAGAACGGCTTGACGAGGTAGTCGTCGGCGCCGAGCTCGAGCGTCTTCACGCGGTCCTGCTCGGTGCCGCGCGCGCTGACGACGAGGATCGGCGTGCCGATCCCCTCCGCGCGCGCCGTCCGGATCAGCTCCCAGCCGTCGATGCCGGGGAGCATCAGGTCGAGCACCACGACGTCCGGGCGCTCGAAGCGAAGCCGCGCGAGCCCGGTCTCGCCCCGCGCGACGAGCAAGGGCTCGAACCCGGCGTTCGCCAGATGGCCCGAGATCCCGCGACCGATGACCTCGTCATCCTCGACGATGAGCACCTTGGCCATGCAGCTCCGATGATCGTGGCCGTCCGGGTCCGGCAGGGTTCATGCGCGGTGAGAAACTGGTGACGAGGTGGTAAAGAGGCTCTTCGGAGGCAAGGCCCCGGCGGGCACCGATTCCGTCGACGCCGCGCGTGGTCGCGCGGTGATCGAGGAGAGCCGCGAGATCGTCGTCGCGCTCGACCGTGAGGGCCGCGTCGTCGCGGCCAGCCTGCGCGCGCGCGAGGCGCTGCCCGAGCTCGCCGTCGGGAGGCTGCTGCCCGAGTCGACGCTCCGCGCGGTCGAGGTGCCCTACGACGTGAACGGCTCCCGCGAGACGCTCGTCTACCTGAGCGAGCCGGAGAGCAACGCCGCGTACGACGAGCTGCGCTCCGGGTTCACGGCCGCGGTGTCGCACGAGCTCCGCACGCCGCTCGCACGGCTGATGTCGCTGCTCGAGACGGCGACGCTCCCGGGAGAGGACCCGGCGCTGCTCGTCGAGCGCGCGAAGCTCGAGGTCGAGGAGATCGGGGGGCTGATCGACGACGTCCTCTTCCTCTCCGAGCTCGAGACGGGTCGTGAGGTCGTCGCGCTCGGGGCGACCCCGATCCGCGAGACCGCGGAGGAGGTCGTCGCAGACCAGGCGGACTCCGCCGCCCGGGCGGACGTCGCGCTCCGAGTCGACGTCCCGGACGGGCTCGAGGTGCCGCTCCGGCCGCGCATGCTCCGGGTCGTGCTCGAGAACCTCGTCACGAACGCGATCCGCTACGCCGGCCCGGGTGCGCGCTGCCGGGTGTCCGCGGAGCGGCGCGACGGAGCCGTCGTGCTCACGGTGGCCGACGACGGGCAGGGCGTCGCCGACGAGGACCTCCCCCGCCTCTTCGAGCGCTTCTACCGCGCCGACCGGGCGCGCTCGTCGCGCGGAACCGGGCTCGGGCTCTCGATCGTGAAGCACGTCGTCACCTCGGCGGGCGGCACGGTCGAGGCCGCCGGCTCGCCCGGAGGCGGCCTCACGGTGCGCTCGCGGTTCCCCTAGGGCGTTCACCATCCGGTCACATCTGGTAGAAGCCGCGCGGTGCGCCTAGGTCTGAAGCCCCAGAAGCGGCGGTTCTTCGAGCTGTTCACGGATGCCGCGAGCAACATCGTCGAGATCACCCGACTCCTCGCCGAGCTGCTCGCGCAGTACCCCGAGGACAGCCGCGAGCTGATCGCCAAGATCAAGGAGCGCGAGCACGACGGCGACCAGTTGACGACCGAGCTGGTCGGGCTCGTCAACCGGACGTTCGTGACGCCGTTCGACCGCGACGACATCTTCCGGCTCGCGACCGCGCTCGACGACATCTGCGACCACGTCGACGACGCCGCCACGAACCTCGAGCTGTACGACGTCCGCCGCGTCCCCGAACGGGCGCGCGAGCAGGGCGACGTGATCAACCGCGCGGCGACGAAGCTCGAGGCGAGCGTGCGCTGCCTCGACGGGTTCAAGGACGCGAACGGCGAGCTCCGCGCGCTGCGGGAGCTCGAGGACGAGGGCGACCGGCTCGTGCGCCAGGCAGTCGCCGAGCTGTTCCGCTCCGGCCAGGACCCGATCTCGATCATCCGCTGGAAGGACATCCACGAGCAGCTCGAGGAGGCGGTCGACGCGTTCCAGACCGCCGGCGACGTGCTCGAGGCCATCCTCGTCAAGAACCGGTAGTCGTGGAGGACCTGCTCCTCGTCGTCGTCATCTTGACGGCGCTCGCCTTCGACTTCACGAACGGCTTCCACGACACCGCGAACGCGGTCGCGACCTCGGTCTCGACGCGCGCGCTCACGCCGCGGCAGGCGGTCACGGTCGCTGCGCTCGCAAACCTCGCCGGCGCTTTCGTCACGACCGCCGTCGCGAAGACGGTCGGCCAGGGGATCATCGACACCGGGCTCGCAACGCAGCAGACGATCCTCGCCGCGCTGCTCGGCGCGATCACCTGGAACCTGTTCACGTGGTACCTCGGACTGCCGTCGAGCTCGTCGCACGCGCTGTTCGGCGGGCTGATCGGCGCAGCGCTCGTGCAGTCGGGTGTCGCGGGCGTGGAGTGGCACGGGCTCCTGGAGAAGGTCGTGATCCCGGGGATCGCATCACCGATCCTCGGGTTCCTCGGCGCGTTCATGCTGCTGCTCGTCCTGTACTGGATGTTCGTGTGGATCACGCCGGGGGCGGCCAACCGGGGCTTCCGCTACGGGCAGATGCTCTCGGGGACGTGGTTCGCGTTCACCCACGGCGCGAACGACGCGCAGAAGACCATGGGCGTGATCGCGCTCGCGCTCTTCGTGAACGGCTCGATCGACGAGTTCTACATCCCGAACTGGGTGAAGGTCGCTGCGGGGCTGGCGATCGCGGCGGGAACGTATGTCGGTGGCTGGAGGATCATGCGCACGCTCGGCCAGCGCGTGTTCAACATGGAGCCCGTGGACGGGTTCGCCTCGCAGGTCTCGGCCGGCACGGTGCTCTACGCCGCCACGCACGCCGGCTTCCCGGTCTCGACGACGCAGTGCATCTCCGGGGCCGTGATCGGAGCCGGCGCGACGAAGCGCTTCTCGGCCGTCCGCTGGGGCGTTGCAGGCAACATCGTCGTCGCCTGGGTGCTGACGATCCCGGCCGCGGCGATCGTCGCCGGCCTCCTGTTCTGGCCGATCGAAGCGCTCTTCTAGCCGTTCACCAGAACGTCACCAGACCTTCACGGCCCTGCGACCCACGCCGCCGGCTCGGGCGGGAACACTGGCCGCGATGCGGCGTCTCGCCCTGCTCTCGCTTGCTGTGCTCCTCGCCGGTTGCGGCGGTGACCGCGGTGGTTCCGCCGACACCGGGAGGCACCGACTCGGGCCTCTCCGGCCGGATCCAGATCGACGGGTCGAGCACTGTCGCCCCGTACGCGACGGCGGCCGCCGAGGGCTTCCGGGGCGGCAACCCCGGAGTGGACATCACCGTCGGCGTCTCCGGCACGGGCGGCGGGTTCGAGCGCTTCTGCCGCGGCGAGACGGACATCTCCGACGCCTCGCGGACGATCGAGGACGACGAGGCGGCGGCCTGCAAGGAGAAGGGGATCGACGACGTCGAGATCCAGGTCGCGAACGACGCCCTCACGGTCGTCGTGAACCCCGAGAACGACTGGGCCGACTGCCTCACCGTCGCGCAGCTGAAGACGATCTGGGACAGCGGCTCCAAGGTGAAGAGCTGGAAGGACGTCGACCCGTCGTTTCCCGACGTCGAGTTGAAGCTCTACGGGCCGGGGACCGACTCCGGAACGTTCGACTACTTCACCAAGGAGATCAACGGCGAGGAAGGCCAGAGCCGCTCCGACTACGCCGCGAGCGAGGACGACAACGTGATCGTCCAGGGCGTCAGCGGTGACAAGGGCGCGCTCGGCTACTTCGGGCTCTCGTACTACGAGCAGAACAAGGACAAGCTCAAGGCGGTCGCGATCGACGGCGGCGACGGCTGCGTCGAGCCGTCCATCGACACCGCGCAGTCCGGCACGTACGTCCCGCTCTCGCGCCCGCTCTTCATGTACGCGAACGCGGAGGCGCTGACGCGGCCCGAGGTCGAGGCATTCCTCCAGTACGTGCTGGACAACGAGCGCGAGATCGCGCAGCAGGCGCAGTTCGTGCCGCTGACCGACGAGCAGCTGCAGCAGGCGAAGGACGCACTGGGCTCGTAGTGGCCGTCCGCGCAGAGACGGCGCCTCTCCGCCTCCGCTCCAGCCGCACTCGCTACGGCGAGCTCGTGGTCAAGGGGCTGCTCGGGCTCTGCGCCCTCATCTCCGTCCTGACGACCGTCGGGATCATCGCCGCGCTCTTCATCCCCGCGTTCGAGTTCTTCCAGGACGTCTCGATCGTCGACTTCCTGACCGGGACGGAGTGGGCACCGCTCTTCGAGCCGGCGCTGTTCGGCGTCGTCCCGCTCGTCGTCGGGACGCTCTCGGTGACGTTCTGGGCGGTGCTGGTCGCGATTCCGCTCGGGCTCGGGTCGGCGATCTACCTCAGCGAGTACGCCGGTGCGCGCATGCGCAGCATCTTGAAGCCCATGCTCGAACTGCTCGCCGGAATCCCGACGATCGTCTACGGGTACTTCGCGCTGACGTTCTTCACGCCGCTCCTGCGTGACCTGGGAATCGGGGTCGACATCTTCAACGTGCTCTCCGCCGGGCTGATCATGGGCGTGATGATCCTCCCGACCGTTGCCTCGCTCTGCGGAGGACGCGATGTCCGCCGTTCCGCGCGACCTTCGCGACGGCGCGTTCGCGCTCGGCGCGACCCGGCGCGAGGTGGCGACCCGCATCGTGGTGCCGGCCGCGGTCTCCGGCATCACCGCGGCATTCGTGCTCGGCATCTCGCGAGCGGTCGGCGAGACGATGATCGTGCTCGTCGCAGCCGGCCAGCAGCCGAATCTCACCTTCGACCCGCGTGAGGCGGTCGAGACGATGTCCGCGTTCATCGCGGCGACCGGGGCGGGCGACGTGCCGACCGGATCGGTGGAGTACAAGACGATCTTCGCGGTCGGCGCGACGTTGTTCGTGATGACGCTGATCCTGAACGTGATCGCGATCAGGCTCGTGGAGCGCTTCCGGGAGGAGTACGAGTGACGAACCGTGAACCTGAAGCGCCGCGGGCGGGACATCAAGGGCGCAGCGTTCAAGGGGGTCCTGCTCTTCTCGCTGATCGTCGGCTTCGTCACGCTGGTGACGCTGCTCGTCGACGTCGTTCCGAACGGGATGGGCGTACGTCGACAAGACCCTCTTCACGAACCCACCGTCGATCGACCCGGCGATCGCCGGCGCGAGGCCCGCGATCCTGGCGACGATCTACCTCGGCCTCATGGTGATCGTCTTCACGGTGCCGATCGGCGTCGGCACGGCGATCTATCTCGAGGAGTACGCGGATCGAAAGCGCTGGTACAACCGACTGCTCGAGCTGAACATCCAGAACCTCGCCGCGGTCCCGTCGATCGTCTACGGGATCCTCGGCCTCGCGTTCGTGGTGCGAGGGATGGGGCTCGGCCAGGTGCTGCTCGCAGGCGCGCTGATCCTCACCCTGCTCGTCCTGCCGAACATGATCATCGCGTCGCGCGAAGCACTCCGTGCCGTCCCCGACACGATCCGACAGGGTGGCTACGCGCTCGGCGCGACCCAGTGGCAGGTGACGTCTCGACAGGTGCTCCCCGCCGCGCTCCCCGGGATCGCGACGGGCTCGATCCTCTCGGTCTCGCGTGGCATCGGCGAGACCGCGCCCCTGATCATGGTCGGCGCGGTGACCTACGTCGCGTTCGACCCGACGGTCCTCGGGCCGTTCACGGCCCTGCCGATCCAGATCTACCAGTGGGTGCGGCTCCCTCAGGAGGAGTTCCGCTCGCTCGCGGCGGCCGCGATCATCGTGCTGCTCGGCATCTTGCTGAGCCTCAACGCCGTCGCGATCTGGCTCCGGAACCGCTACCAGAGGAGGTGGTGATGAGCGTGACCGATGCGCCCGTCAAGATCGCCGGCGACCTGCAGCGCGAGTCCACGCCGCGAGGCGCCGCGGTGTTCGACGTGCAGAACGTCGGCGTTTCGTACGACGGGAACCTCGCCGTGCACGAGGTGACGCTCCCGATCTACGAGAAGCAGGTGACGGCGATCATCGGGCCGTCAGGGTGCGGCAAGAGCACGTTCATCCGCGTCTTCAACCGGATGAACGACCTGATCCCCAACGCCAAGGTCCATGGAAAGGTGCTGTACCACGGCGAGGATCTCTACGGGAAGGACGTCGACTCCGTCGAGGTGCGGAAGCAGATCGGGATGGTCTTCCAGAAGCCGAACCCCTTCCCGAAGTCGATCTACGACAACGTCGCGTTCGGACCGCGCGTGCTCGGGTGGAGGAACGGGCTGGACGAGCGCGTCGAGGAGGCGCTGAAGCGAGCGGCGCTCTGGGACGAGGTCAAGGACCGGCTGAAGAAGAACGCGCTCGGCCTGTCGGGCGGCCAGCAGCAGCGCCTCTGCATCGCGCGCGCGCTCGCCACCGAGCCCGACGTGATCCTGATGGACGAGCCGGCGTCCGCGCTCGACCCGATCGCGACGACGCGGATCGAGGACCTGATGCACGAGCTCAAGCGCGACTACACGATCCTGATCGTCACGCACAACATGCAGCAGGCCGCCCGCGTCGCCGACATGACGGCGTTCTTCTCCGTCAACGTCGCTCCGGAGGGTGATCGCACCGGCATCCTCGTCGAGTACGACGAGACCTCGAAGATCTTCACTCAGCCGAGCGACAAGCGGACCGAGGACTACGTCACGGGGAGGTTCGGATGAGGGTCGGCTTTCAAGAGGATCTCGATCACCTCGAGTCGTCGCTGCACGAGGAGGGCACGCTCGTGCTTCGCTCTCTGCGCGGCGCGCTGAACGCGCTCGTGCAGCAGGACGAGGAGCTCGCCGACGAGGTGATCGCGTTCGACGACGAGATCGACGCGCGCTACCTCGCGGTCGAGGAGGGCGTCCAGGAGCTGCTCGCACGGCAGACCCCCGTCGCGTCCGACCTCCGGCTCGTGCTCTCGATGCTCCACGTCAACCTGCACCTCGAGCGGATCGGCGACTACTGCGTGACGATCGCGAAGCTCGTGAAGCTCGCGCCACCCGTCGCGCCCGACCGGATGTTCGTCGACGTCTTCCAGGAGATGGGGACGCGCGCCGAGGAGATGATCCGCGTCGCGCTCGACTCGTTCGCCTCACGGAACCTCGAGCAGGCCGAGACGCTCGTCGACCTCGACGAGCTGATCGACCGGGCGAACCGGCGCTTCGTCCAGCAGGTGCTCTCGTTCGGGCGCGACCCGAAGCTCCACGAGTGGGGCCTGCGGATGATCATCGTCTCGCGGTGCTTCGAGCGGATCGGCGACCACGCGGTCGACATCGGCGAGCGGACGGCCTACCTCGTCTCCGGCGAGTTCCGCGAGTTCACGGACGCCTCGCACATCGCGACGAGCTGCGAGCGCGGAACGGCCGTTTCCGGGCACGGTCCGCTACTACTTCGCTATATCGTGTAGCGATGCGCACGATGAACCCGATCCACGAGACGAGCTCGTGCGCTGTGGCGGCCTGCACGGAGATCCTCGGCGCGAAGTGGACGGCGCTCCTCGTGCACGACCTCTCGGAGGGCGCGCGCCGGTTCACCGAGCTCGAGGCGGCCTGCCCGGGCATCTCCCCGCGGACGCTCTCGGAGCGGCTGCGGGCGCTCGAGGAGGGCGGGATCCTGCTCCGCACGAGCTATCCGGAGCGCCCGCCGCGCGTCGAGTACGAGCTCACCGAGAAGGGCCGAGGCCTGCTCCCGGTGATCGACGAGATGCGCCGCTACGGGCACCAGTGGCTCGTCGACTGCTGAGCTAGCTAGCCGAGCGCGGAAGGTCGGCGAACGCGAGGTAGAGCTCGCGCGCCGCGTCGTACGCCTTCGTCAGGTACTCGACCGGGAGCTTCTCGTTCGGCGAGTGGACGCTCGACTCCGGCAGCGCGACGCCGGTCAGCACGACGGGCATCCCGCGCTCGGTCACCGCGGCCATGATCGGCAGCGTTCCGCCGCCGCGCACGAGCAGCGGCTCGCGGCCGAAGACCTTCTCGAACGCCTTCGAGCCGAGCTGGATCGCCGCCGACTTCGGGTCGACGACCGACGCCGGCGTCCCCTTGTCGAAACGGATGTCGACCTCGGCGCCCTCGGGCGCGGCGTCGGTGACGAGCTGCTCGACGGCCTTGCGAATCGTCTCGACGTCCTGGCCGGGCGCGAGTCGAACCGTGAAGTTCGCCTGCGCCGACGTGACGGTGGTCGTGTTCTTCAACCCGGGCTTGCCGCCGAGGATGCCGTTCACGTCGACGGACGACTCGGCCGTCGTGCGCAGCCAGAACTCGTCGGCGGCACGCTCGTCGTACGGGCTCGCGCCCGCCTCGCCGAGCATCTCCTTGCCGCTCGGGATCGAGTTCCAGCTCTCCTGCTCCTCGGGCGAGGCGGGGATGATCCCCTGCCGCAGCGGCTCGGGGAGCCGCCCGTCGCGGGGCATGATCCCGCCGAGCGCCTGCATGAGCGCGTGGATCGCGTTCAGCGCCGCGTTGCCGTACATGCCCGAGTGCAGGTCGCGCGCGCCGGTCTTCACCGTCATGTCGAACGCGACGAGCCCGCGCGTGCCGGTGCAGAACTGCGGGACGTCGCGGCGCTCCATCCCGCCGTCGAAGATCACGCACACGTCGGCGCCACGCTCGTCGGCGTTGACCCAGTCGACGATCGACGTGCCGCCGATCTCCTCCTCGCCGTCCGAGGCGACGCGGATGTTCACGGGCAGCGCGCCTTCGTCCGCGAGGTCGACCGCCGCTCGCAGGATCGAGTAGAGCTGACCCTTGTCGTCCGCGACGCCGCGCGCGAAGAGCCAGTCGTCCTTGACCGTCGGCTCGAAGGGGTCGCTGTCCCAGAGGTCGATCGGCGCCGGCGGCTGCACGTCGAAGTGGCCGTAGACGAGCACCGTCGGCGCGTTGCCGGGGTCGTTCGACGCCGGGATCTCGCCGATCACCATCGGCTGAGCGTCCGTGTCGACGAGCTCGGCCTCGCCACCCTTGGCGGAGCGGACCAGGTCGCGCACCCACTCCCCCGCCCGCCGGACGTCCGCGGCGTGGTTCGGGTCGGCGCTGACGCTCGGGATCCGGAGCAGGTCGTAGAGCTCTTCGAGGTGCGTCGCGTTCACGGACGCGAGAGTCTATGCAGCTGCGTCGCGGAGCGTCTGGCTGTCCGACAGCGCGCGGAGCTTCTTCAGGCTCTGGTTCTCGATCTGGCGGATCCGCTCGCGCGTGACGTTGAACGTGCGGCCGACCTCGTCGAGCGTGCGCGGCGGCTTGCCGTCGAGCCCGTAGCGAAGCTCGAGCACCTGGCGCTCGCGCGGCGAGAGCATCTCCAGCACCTTCTTGAGCGCCTCCTTGCGGAGCGTCGTCTCGGCCTCCTCCTCGGGCATCGGCGCCGAGTCGTCGGTGAGGAAGTGGCCGAACTCGGACTCCTCCTCGTCGCCGACCGGCTTCTCGAGGGAGACCGGCGTCTGCGCGCTGCGGCGGATCTGCTCGACCTCGTCGGTCGTCAGCTCGAGCTCCTTGCCGATCTCGAACGACATCGGCTCGCGTCCGAGCTCGGCGCGGAGCTTGCGCTCGGCGCGCGCGATCTTGTTCAGCTTCTCGACGACGTGGACCGGCATGCGGATCGTCCGCGCCTTGTCGGCGAGCGCCCGCGCGACGGCCTGGCGAATCCACCAGGTCGCGTACGTCGAGAACTTGAAGCCCTTGCGGTAGTCGAACTTCTCGGCGGCGCGCACGAGGCCGATCGTCCCCTCCTGGATCAGATCGAGGAACGGCAGCCCCTGGTTGCGGTAGCGCTTCGCGATCGAGACGACGAGCCGAAGGTTCGCCTCGACCATCTCCTGCTTCGCGCGATGGTCGCCGCGCTCGATGCGCTTCGCGAGCTCGACTTCCTGCGCGGCGGTGAGCAGGTCGACCTTGCCGATGTCCTTCAGGAAGAGCTGCAGCGAGTCGGTCGAGATCTCGCGCTCGACCGGCGCGGCAACCTCTTCCTCCTCCACGGCGGCCCCGTCGACGACCGAGATCTCGAGGCTCTCGAGCGTCTCGAAGAACGAGTCGAGCACGCCCGGCTCGAGGTCGAGCTCGACGAGCGCGAGCGCGATCTCCTCCGCCGTGAGCGACCCGGCCACCTTGCCTGCCTCCAGCAGGGCCTTCGCCTCGTCGGTGGCGAGCATCGCCTCGACGTTCAGCTCCGTCCCCGGAATCACCGTCGCCGTTTCGCTCACGTTCCCCCTCCAAGGCCCGTGCTGCATGACACCCACCCTCAAGCTCACCTTACGGCCACGTCGGACAGAGTCAATGTCCTCGGTGGCGGCGGAAGTGTGCCTGAGGCTGCGGACGGCCGCCATAGGCCGTTCGGCTCATCTTTTCTTAACTTGGACCCATACCCTAGAGACGGTCGAGAAAGCGCTTCGCTTCCCGCCCCAGGCGGGTTTCCGGGCCGAGCGCCCGCACCTGCCGCAGCTGCCGCTTCGCTCCCTCGGCATCGCCGATCCACACGAGCAGCAGGCCGAGGTGGAACCGCACCGTCTGGGCGCGCGGGAAGCGCCGGGTCAGCGGGCCGAGGCGCGAGAAGGCGGCCGCCGGCTCGTCCTTGTCGAACCGCGAGACCGCGGCGGCCGTGAGCGTCTCCGGGTCGTCGGGAGCGAGCCTCACCGCGTCGTCGAAGATCCGCCTCGCCGACACCGGCCTGCCGACCCTCTGAAGGGCCGAGCCGTAGTGCAGCCTCGCCGGCTTCGTCCGCAGGTGCGCGAGGAGCGCGAGCTGGTTGCTCGGCGAGCGGTGCGCGAGCGCCGCGGGGAACGGCTCGCTCGGCACGAAGAGCGGGAGCCCCGGCGCGAACTTCGGATGGAGGAAGTCGTCCGCCCGCACGGCGTACGGGGTGTCCGGCTGGAGCCGGGCCGCCGCCTCGAGCTCGGTGCGCGCCGCGCGCTCGGCACCCGTCGTCGCGAGGACGATGCCCTCGTGGAGGCGGACGGCGGAGCTCGACTGGGGCAGCGCCTCGAGCGCGGGCATCGTGTCGGGCCACGACGCGAACGCCGCCCCGATCCTCGCCTCCGGGGAGCCGTAGCGCTCGAAGATCCGGCGCGCGTCGTCGAGCCGGCCGTCCGCGTAGAGCAGCGAGGCGCGACGGACGTCGCGCGCCTGCGCGTCGTCGCGCACGCCGAGGTCGAGGAAGAGCGGCGGCGGGTCGACGGCCGACGCCGCAGGCTCGTCGCGTGTCAGCGCGACGATGCCGAGCGTCGCGGCGACCGCCACGGCGCACACCGTGGCGACGATCGTCCAGATGCGGGCGCGCGGGGACATCGAACAGGTCGCTACACTTTGGAAAGCAATGGCAACGTCGAGCGAGACTCCGACCGTCAGTTTGCGTGAAGCCGCCGACTTGCTCGCCGGGGACGCGCTGTTCCTCGACGTTCGCGAGCAAGGCGAGTGGGATCTCGGGCACGTCCCGGAGGCGCTGCACATCCCGCTCGGCGTGCTGGAGGACCGCGTGACCGACGAGCTCCCGGACCGGGAGCGCGAGGTCGTCGTCTACTGCGCGCACGGCCGCCGGTCGCTCGCAGCGCTCGCGACGCTCCGGGCGCTCGGGTACGAGCGCTCCCGCCACCTCTCCGACGGGTTCGAGGAGTGGGAGAAGAGCGGCTTCCCCGTCGTCGTCCCGTCGACCCTGGAGCCCGACCAGCGGCGCCGCTACAGCCGGCATCTGCTGATCCCCGAGTTCGGGGAGGCCGGCCAGCGGCGGCTGCTCGAGTCGAGCGTGCTCCTGATCGGCGCCGGCGGGCTCGGCTCGCCCGCCTCGCTCTACCTCGCCGCCGCAGGAGTCGGCACGCTCGGGATCGTCGACGACGACGTGGTCGACGAGTCGAACCTGCAGCGCCAGATCGCGCACTCGACGCAGCGGCTCGGCGACCCGAAGGTCGAGTCGGCGCGCGACACGCTGACCGCGCTCAACCCGGACGTGCAGGTGAAGACGTTCAACGAGCGGCTGAGCTCGGAGAACATCGACCGCATCCTCTCCGAGGGCTGGGACGTGATCGTCGACGGCGCCGACAACTTCCCGACGCGCTACCTCGTGAACGACGCGTCGGTCTGGCACGGCATCCCCGTCGTGCACGGGTCGATCTACCGCTTCGAGGGCCAGGCGACCGTCTTCCAGCCGGGCGAGGGCCCGTGCTACCGCTGCCTCTTCCCCACCCCGCCGCCGCCGGAGCTCGCGCCGTCGTGCGCCGAGGGCGGCGTGCTCGGCGTGCTGCCCGGCGTGATCGGCTCGCTGCAGGCGAACGAGACGATCAAGCTCCTGGCCGGGATCGGCGAGCCGCTCGTCGGCCGGCTGCTGCTCTTCGACGCGCTCAGCGCGACCTTCACCGAGGTGACGCTTCGCCGCGACCCGGACTGCCCCGTCTGCGGCGAGCACCCGACCGTGACCGAGTACATCGACTACGCGGAGTTCTGCGCGGCCCGATGAGCGTCGTCCGCATCCCACCCACGTTGCGAGCGGACACCGACGGCGAGCGCGAGGTGATCGCCGCGGGCGACACCGTGCGCGACCTGCTCGACGACCTGATGGCGCGCTTCCCGACGCTCGACGGCAAGCTCGAGTACGCGAACGTCTACGTCGGCGGCGAGGACATCCGCACGCGCGACGGCTTCGAGACACCGGTCTCCGCCGGCGACACCGTCATCCTCCTGCCGGCGATGGCGGGCGGTGCCGGTTAAGCCGCACGCTCGCGGCGTCGCTGCTCGACCTCGTCGGCAACACCCCGCTGGTCGAGCTGAAGTCCGAGGGCGACGTCCGGCTCTACGCGAAGCTCGAAGGGCAGAACCCGACGGGCTCGATCAAGGACCGCATCGCGAAGGCGATGATCGAGTCCGCGGAAGCCGCCGGCGAGCTGGCTCCCGGCCGCGAGCTGCTCGAGCCGACGAGCGGCAACACCGGCATCTCGCTCGCGCTCGTCGCGAAGCTCAAGGGGTACAGGCTCACGTGCGTGATGCCGGCGAACGCGACCGAGGAGCGTCGCCGGCTGCTTCGCCTCTACGGCGCGGAGATCATCGAGTCGCCGGGCGAGGAGGGCTCGAACGGCGCCGTCCGTCTTGCGCTCGAGCTCGCCGAGCGCGAGCCGAGGTACTTCATGCCGTTCCAGTACGCGAACGAGGCGAACCCGCGCGCGCACTACGACGGGACCGGCGCGGAGATCGCCGAGGCGCTCGACCGCGTCGACGTGCTCGTCGCGGGGCTCGGCACCGGCGGAACGCTGATGGGGACCGGCGCGCGCCTGCGCGAGTCGTTCCCGGGCATCACGGTCGCCGCAGCGGAGCCGCTTCCCGGCGATCCGGTGATGGGTCTCCGCTCGCTCGAGGACGGCTACGTCCCGCCGATCTTGGACGTGTCAAAACTCGACCGAAAAGTGCTCGTCTCGAACGCCGAGTCGGTCGCCGCACTCCGCCGCCTGCTCGACGAGGACGGGATCTTCGCGGGCGTCTCCTCGGGCGCGGTCGTGCACGTCGCGCGCAAGCTCGCAGCCGAACGCGACGACGGCGTCGTCGTCTGCGTGCTCCCCGACGGCGGCTGGAAGTACCTGTCGGCCGGGTTCTGGGACTCGGACGACGTCGAGACCGCGATGGAGAACACCGTCTGGTGGTGATCCCCGCCGACGTGCGCGCGGAGCTCGAGCAGCACGCGCGCGACGAGGCGCCGAACGAGGCGTGCGGGCTGATCGTGCTACGCGACGGTCGGGCCGAGCGGTACGTGCGCGGGCGGAACGCCGCGAGCTCTCCGTACCGCTTCGAGCTGGACGTCGACCCCGAGACGTGGTTCCTCGAGGACGAGGGCTACGAGCTCGCGGTCTTCCACTCGCATCCCTCCTCGCCCGCTCGTCCGTCGCGCACGGACGTCGAGAACATCGGCCTCTGGGAGGGGAAGCCCTACCTGATCCTCTCCGCCGCGACCGGCGACCTGGCCGCGTTCACGATCGAGGAACAGCCGGATCACGAGCGTTCCGCTGACTCACTGAAGCGAGACAGGAGCGCCGGTCTCGGCTGAGCGAAGCAGCGCGTCGAGCACACGCGCCTGTGCGACCGCGTCGTCGCGGCCGAGCAGCGGCGGCTCCTCGCCGGCGACCGCCCGCGCGAAGTTCTCGAGCTGGAGCCGGTAGCGGTTGGCGTGCTCGACCTCGATCCGCTCGACCTCGGTCTCCTCGAACGTCGTGCCGCGCCGAACCTCGACCCCTTCGACGTCGGCGGTGAAGGGATGCGAGACGAGCAGCGACCCCTCCGAGCCGACAGCTTCGAGACCCTGGCTCGGCGCCGTGTCCATGCCGCAGGAGAAGTGGCCGAGGACTCCGCCGGGGAAGCGGAGCGTCCCGGCAAAGCGGACGTCGACGCCGCTCGGCGTCAGCGTCTGCTCGCCGAACACGGTTTCCGGCTCGCCCGCGACGAGCCGCATGCCGCTGACGCAGTAGCAACCGACGTCGAGCAGCGCGCCGCCGCCGAGCTCCGGGACCCAGCGCACGTCGTCGGGCCGTCCGAGGGTCGAGCAGAACGCCGCGCGCACGAGGCGCAGCTCGCCGACGGCGCCCTCGTCGAGCAGCTCGCGGGCGCGCTTGATCTGCGGATGGTGGCGATACATGAACGCCTCCATCAGCACGAGGCCGGCGCGCTCGGCGACGTCGAACGCGCGCGCCACCGCGTCGGGGTCGCGCCCCATCGGCTTCTCGCAGAGCACGTGCTTCCCCGCTTCGAGCGCGCGGATCGACCACTCGACGTGGAGCGCGTTCGGAAGGGCGACGTACACGGCGTCCACCTCGGGATCGGCGAGGAGCTCGTCGTAGCTTCCCCACCAGCGCTCGAACCCGTGCTCGGCGGCGTACGCCTCTGCGCGCGCGGGGTCGCGGCTCGCGGCACCGACGACCGAGACGAGCTCGGACTCGGCGGCGCCGTTGATGATCTCGTCGTTGATCTGGGCGGTCGAGAGCAGTGCGAGCCGGAGCACGGTCGCATCATCAACGACGGGGGTAGGCTCCGCGCCGATGGTCGAGGTCGCACCCGGGCTGCGCCGCTGGACGGCGTACCACGAGCACTGGGAGGAGCAGGTCGGCTCGCTCGCGCTCGAGACCGACGACGGGCTCGTGTTGATCGACCCGATCGACCCGCCGCGCGGCCTGCGCTCGCCCGACCACGTGCTGCTCACGGTCTTCTGGCACGGGCGCTCGACCTCGGAGCTGAAGGCCAAGCGGGTCTGGGCGCACACGCGCTCCGCGCAGCCGCTCCGCAACCGCGGCGTCCAGGTGACCGACGCGTTCAAGCCGGGCGACGAGCTTCCCGGCGGCCTGGAGGCGTTCGCGACCGCCCGCGTGAACGAGGTCGTCTTCTGGCTGCCGAAGCAGCGTTCGCTCGCGGTCGGCGACGTGCTGCTCGGCGCGGGCGCCAAGCCGCGCGCAACGCGCGACGCGCTGCGCTTCTGCCCGGAGCGCTGGCTCGGCAAGGGAACGCACGACGACCTGCGCGAGACGCTCCAGCCCTGCTCGCGCTCCCGGTGCAGCGTGTGCTCGTCTCGCACGGAGAGCCCGTGCTTCGCGCAGGCAAGGCCGCGCTGGCGCGCGTCTTCGCGGCTAGGCCGCGACCGAGTCTTCGGGCTCTTCGCCCGGCGAGAGCCACTGCACCTCGAGCCGCTCGATGCGCGAGCCCTCGATGTCGAGCACCCGGAACACGAGATCTTCGTGCTCGACCTCGTCCCCCTCCTCCGGCGCGCGGCCCAGCAGGCCGAAGACGAAGCCCGCGACCGTGTGGTAGTCCTCCTGCGGCAGCTCGGTCCCGAACTGCTCGTTGAAGTCGTCGATCGGGAACGTGCCGCCGATTCGGATCGTCGTGTCGTCGATCCGCTCGACCGCCTCGTCGGGAAGGTCGTACTCGTCCTCGATCTCGCCGACGATCTCCTCGAGCAGGTCCTCGAGCGTCACGATCCCCTCCATCGCGCCGTACTCGTCGACGACGATCGCCATGTGCACCTTCGCGCGGCGAAAGTCGGCGAGCAGCGCCGCCAGGTCCTTCGTCTCGGGAACGACGAACGCGGGACGCAGGAGCTCCTCGATGCTGACGTTCGCGATCCCGCGGTCGTTGAGCGCGGAGAACAGGTCGCGCACGTGGAGGATCCCGACGATGTCGTCGAGCGAGCCCTTGTACGCGGGGTAGCGCGTGTACGGCGAGTCGATCACCGCGGCGAGGCACTCCTCCGGCGGTAGTTCGACGGAGATCGCGACCACCTCCGGCCGCGGGACCATCACCTCGTGGACTTCCTTGCCGGCGAAGTCGAAGACCTTGTAGAGCATCTCCTCCTCGGCCTCCTCGATCACGCCGGTGTCCTCGGCCTCGCGGACGGTGTAGAGGATGTCCTCGCGGGTGTAGCCGTGCACGCCCGCCGGCGCAGGCGCGACCCCGAACAGCCGCGACACCGCGTTCGCCGAGGTCTGGAGCAGCCAGACGAGCGGTGACGAGATCCGCGCGAGCAGGTCGAGCGGCACGGCGAGCACGACCGCGAGCGCCTCGGCCTTCTGCAGCGCGACCGCCTTCGGAACGAGCTCGCCGAGCACGACGGTCAGGTAGGTCAGGACCAGGAACGAGAACGTGTACGCGAGCACGTGGGAGAGCCACGAGTCGACGTAGCCGGAGATCAGCGGCTCGCCGATCGAGCCCATCGCGATCCCGCAGACCGTGATCCCGACCTGCACGGTGCTGATGAACCGCACCGGCTCGTCCATCAAGCGCAGCGCGCGACGCGCCGGGAGCGAGTTCATCTGCTCGAGACGCCCGCGCCGCGCGGTCACGAGCGCGTATTCGGCCGCGACGAAGATCGCGTTCGCGAGCACGAGCACGAGCACGAGGGTGACGCGGAGGAAGTCGCTCATGCCCCGCTCTCCGGGGCCTGGGTACTAGGCGGTAGCTCGTCGTCCAAGCTACGAATCAGTATAGGAGAGAGCCCCGGCGTCGTCGTGGCGCCGGGCGCCGCCCTCGCGGACGAGGCGTTCCAGGTGCGAAAGCGTCTCCGCGACCGCGAAACGGCGCGCCGCCGGGTTGAGGTCGGCGCCGAAGAGCGGAAACGAGACCTCGTAGCCCGAGCGCGGCTCCTTCCCGAGCGCGGCCGCGGTCGCCTCGAGGCGCTCGCGGTGGTGCGCGACGATCTCCCGAGCCCGCGCGGTCGGGTCGTGGATCGGCTCGCCGTGGCCGGGCAGCGCGAGCCGCAGGCCGAGCGCCGCGGTGCGCTCGAGCGAGTCGAGGTAGTCGCCGAGCGGGTCGGGGCTCGAGTCGGGATAGAGCCCGACCGCCGGCGTGATCCGCGGCAGCAGGTGGTCGCCCGCGACGAGCACGCCGTCGCGCACGAGCGCGAGGTGCCCGTCCGCGTGCCCCGGCATCGCGAGCACTTCCCACCCGTCGACGTCGTCGCCCGCGTTGCAGCAGCTCCGGGTCGCGCACGTAGCGGATGAACGGCGCGTAGACGGAGCCGGCCTCGAGCAGCTCGTTCGCCTCCGCCGGCGGCACGCCGTTCGCGAGGAACCAGTCGGCGATCACCTGGAGCCAGTCGTCGTTCCCCCAGACGTGCGCGCACTGCTCGTAGTCGAGCGCTCCCTGGTGGACCGACGCGCCGGTCGCGGCCTGCGCCTGCTGCGCGCCGCCGACATGGTCGGGATGGAAGTGCGTGATCACGATCCGCGAGACCGTGAGCTCTCGGGCGACCTGGGCGAACACCTCGTCCGACTCGGGCAGCGAGAGGCCGGTGTCCACCAGCGTCCAGCCGTCCCGGCCCTCGAGGAGGTAGGAGTGCACGTGGCTCGGCCGCATCGGCAACGGCAGGGTGAGCCTCGCGAGGCCATCGAACATATGTTCTATAGTGGCCATGTGGGGGTCGAGTATCGCGAGGAGCCGTGCAAGGTGGCGCTCAACCGCGTGCGCGGCATGGCGTTCAAGTGGTCGCTGAACCCGTACATGGGCTGCGTCCACCGCTGCACGTTCTGTTACGTCCGCGCCTTCGAGCAGCGCGCCGACCGACCGTTCGACGAGCGCTACGGCACGTCGATCCGGGTGAAGGTCAACATCGCCGACGTGCTCCGCGCGCAGCTCGCGCGAACCTCGTGGCAGCCCGAGCTGGTTGCGATCGGAGCCGCGACCGACCCGTACCAGCCGGCAGAGGGGCGCTACCGGCTGACCCGCGCCTGCATCCAGGCACTCGGGCGAAGCCGACAACCCGCTCACGATCATCACGCGCGGCCCGATGATCGTCCGCGACGTCGACGTGCTCGCCGAAGCCGCGCGCCACGCGTCGGTCAGCGTCACCTTCTCGATCCCGACGCTCGACGAGGACGTGTGGCGCAAGACCGAGCCCTCGACCGCACATCCCCGTCAGAGGCTTCGGGCGCTGAAGCAGCTCGTCGACGCCGGGATCAAGGCGGGCGTCGGGATGGCCCCGATCCTGCCCGGCGTCTCCGATCGACCCGAGCAGCTCGCGGAGGTCGTCCGGGCAGCGCGAGAGGCGGGCGCGACCGGGGTCTGGGCGAATCTGCTCTTCCTGCGCCCGGGAACGCGGGAGCACTTCATGGAGCACCTGGCCGACGACTGGCCCGAGCTCGTGCCGCTCTACGAGGAGCTCTACGCCCGAAAGGCCTATCTCCCGGCCGAGCACACGAGGCCGATCCGAGCGCAGGTCGCCGACCTCGCGCGGCGCTTCGAGATCGCAGATCGGCGCTCCAGGCCGATCCGGCGCGAGCCCAGGCCGGAGCAGCTCTCCCTCGCGCTCTAGGCGAGGTCTGACAGGCCCCCTACAATCCGCAGGCCCCCGTGGAAGCCTCTCCCAAACCGAATTCGACCTCCGAGCGCGAGATCACGTGCCTGATCGTCGACGACCACGAGGTCGTCCGCGAAGGGCTGCGGCTCTCGCTCTCCCGCGCGCCCCACATCCGGGTGATCGGCGAGGCCTCTGATGGCGCGAGCGCGGTCGCCCTGGCGGAGCGCCGTCGCCCGGACGTCGTGATCATGGACGTGCGGATGCCCGGGATGGACGGGCTGCAGGCGACGAAGATCCTCTCGGAGAAGCTGCCCGAGACGGCGGTGCTGATCTTCACCGCGTACAGCGAGCGGTCGCTGCTCGGACGCGGGCTCGAGTCGGGCGCGAAGGGCTACATCCTGAAAGAGGCCCCGCACGCGACGCTGCTTCGCGCGATCGAGAAGGTCGCGGCCGGTGACGGCTACGTCGATCCGGCGCTGATGCCCGCGTTCCTCTCCGGCAAGGAGAAGGACGACATGCTCACCGGACGCGAGCGGGAGATCCTGCAGCTGCTCGCGGACGGGATGTCGAACGCCGACGTCGCCGCGAAGCTCTTCATCAGCCAGGAGACCGTCAAGAGCCACGTGCGGCACATCCTCGCCAAGCTCGAGGCGGACACGCGCACGCACGCCGTGGCGATCGCGCTTCGTGACGCGATCATCGACTAGGACCGCCGTCCTCGTCGGCGCGGCCGCGCTCGCGGCCGTTGCGGCGATCCTCTACGCGAGCAGCGACGTCTCGACGCTCGGCGGGTTGGTCCTGCTGGCGTGCGATCGCCGCGGCCGCGCTCGTCGCGGTCTACCTGTTCCTCGTCCAGCGCGACCGCCACCGCGAGATCGAGGAGGAGCTCGCGGGGCAGGCGTCGTTCCTCGAGGCGTTGATCGAGTCGATGCACCAGATCGCCGCGCGCGGCGGGCCGCAGTCGGTGCTCGAGCACGCGAGGGTCGAGGCGGAGCGCCTGTTCGACGCGCGTGCGCGGCTCCTCGGTCCCGAGGAGCAGCCGGGCGAGTCACCGAACGGGCGGCAAGGGATCCTCGTGCCGCTTCGCGTGCGAGACGAGCACGTCGGGTCGCTCCATCTCGTGCGCGCGCGGCCGTTCGCGCGCGCGGACATCGCGCGCGCGACGGTGCTCGCAGACTTCGCCGCACGCGAGAGCGAGAACGCGCGGCTGCTCGAGGACGCGAAGATCCGCGAAGCCGAGCGCGCACGACTCTCCGAGCAGATCGTCACCGCCGAGCAGGAGGAGCGGCGCCGGCTCGCGCTCTTCCTCCACGACGGGCCCGTGCAGTCGATGTCGGGGCTCGCGTTGATGCTCGACGCGGTCAGCGAGTCGGTCGCACCGGAGGCGCTGCCCATCATGGAGAAGGCGCTCAAGCAGCATCGCCAGACGATCCGCGCGCTCCGAGACCTCTCGTTCAACCTCGAGCCGGTCGTCCTTCGCGACCAGGGGTTCGGCCCCGCGGTCATGGGGCTCGCCGAGCAGCTCGGGCTCGAGCACAAGATCCAGATCGACGTCGACGTCGAGGCGGCCGAAACCCTCGGCGAAAAGGCGCAGGCGGCGCTCTACCAGATCATCCGCGAGGCGGCCTCCGGGTCGATCCGGCGCGGGCCGCCGACCCGCATGTCGATCGTCGTCGTGGGCCGTCCCGACGGCGGACTGCAGGCGGAGGTCGTCGACAACGCCCCGGGCGAGCGGCGGCGCGCGACGTTCGACGAGCTCGAAGAGCGCGCGCGCACGCTGAACGCGAGCTTCGAGGTCGACCAGCGCGACGACGACAGCGGCACGACGGTGCGGGTGACGCTTCCCCCGTACGTCGCCCAGTAGGATTTCGCGCCGTGACCTACCTGCTCTTCGTCTGGACGCCGACCGGGTACCTGCTGCGCGAGCAGGACGGCGAGCCGCCGAAGCCCGGCGACCGCGTCGAGCTCGACGAGAAGCACCTCGAGATCACGAAGCTCGGCGTCTCGCCGCTCCCCGGCGACGACCGCGTCTGCGCGTTCGCGCAGGGTTAGGCGGCCAAGGACTCCGCGGCGACGAGGCCGAGGACGAGCGCCTGCGCGAGGCCGCTCGCGTAGCCGCCGCTCGCGACGCCGCCCACGTCCACGCCTGCCGCGAGGAGCCCCTCGATCGGCGTGCCGTCCTCGCGGAGCACTCGGGCGTGCTCGTCGACGCGAAGCCCGCCGAGCGTGTGCGTGACGCCCGCGGCGACGTGCACGCGCACACGACCGTCCGCCTCGACGACCTCGCCTCCCGCCTCGCGGGCGGCTTGCACCTTCGGGTCGCTCGGATCGTCGAGCTCGAACCACGCCGTCCCGCCGGGCTGTCGCGCGATCGCCTGCGCGAGGTCGTTCTCGTGCCACGCAGGGGGCTGCGGGAAGAACTCCTCGCCGCGCTCGTTCGTGACGCGAGCGCGACCGCCGTACAGCTGTGAGAGGCGCACGTAGTCGGACTCGCCGATCCGCGCGGGCGGCGCCGGCATCGCGCGCGCGTAGAGCTCGTCGAGGTCGCCCGACGGTCGCCGCGCCGAGGCCGCGCGCGTGGTCGAGCCCGTCGCCCTCGCTCCAGGCGGTTCGAGCGGACGAGCAGCCCCCGCTCGCGCGCGACGCGCACCGGGAAGCCGCCCGTTGCGAGGACGAGCTGCTCGGCCGGCGGGAACGGACTGCTCGCAGCCGGATCTCGCCCGCCTCGCGCGCCAGAGCCGCGGTGAGCTCGCCGGGGTCGTAGCGCCGGCCGGTCGTGCGCGGGTTCTCGGTGTCGTCCCAGACCGGACTGCACGCCGGTCGTCGACTCGAGCCAGGCGAGCGACTCGTCGAGCCGCTCCCAGATCAACCGCTGCAAGCGCTCGTCGCCGTGCGGGCAGTCGTCTCGGAAGTCCTCGAAGCGCACGTGCCGCCAGACGACGCAACTCGACAGCAGCATCGAGCCGCCGGCGCGGTCGCCCTTCTCGTGCACCGTCACGTCCGCGCCGAGCTGGCGGGCGCGCGCCGCGGCGACGAGGCCGGCCATCCCCGCGCCGGCGATCGACGGTCAACTACACGAGCGAGAACGTCGGCTTGTGCTCGACGTACTCGATCTTCACGCGCTCCGGGCCCCACACGAACACGGCGTACGTGTTCGGCGCGTCGACGACGTCGGCGACCTCTGCGGGCAGCTCCTTCGCGTCGTCCGCTCGGTCGACGAGCACGGCGAGGTGGTTCAGGAGCGGTCGCTCCGGCTCCGTCGGATCGCCGGCGTGGAACTCGAGGAACGCACCGCCGAGCTCGACGCGCGGAACACCGTCGCGCGGCTCGGCCTCGTTGAAGCCGAGGGAGAGGTACTCGCGCGCGGTTGCCTCGGGGTCGCTCGAGTACAGCGCGACGTGGTCGAGGTCGTAGTCGACCTCGGTCTTCGCCCGGACGACGTTCACCGTCAACCCCTCACCGACGTCGTGCGAGGACTCCTCTCCCTCGTTGACGCGCAGCGTCACGTCCTTGAGCGCGCCCTGCGCGCGCGGCCCGTCCTCGTCGAAGAGGGTCAGCTTGAAGCGCCGCGCGTCCGCGCCGAGGAGCGTGAAGCGATCGGTGCGCTCGATCGTGTGCATGCCGAGATCCGCGATCAGCCGCTCGGCGATCGCGTCGCGGTCGGCTACCCACAGCGCGACGTGGTCAATGGTCCGGGCCGTCACCGCGAGTCAGCGTAGCTGTGCGGTGACGGCCTGCGTCGCCTCATTACTTGCGGCGGTCGACCGCCCGCTGGAGCTGCTGCTTCGTCATCCTCGAGCGCCCCTCGATGCCCATCCGCTTGGCCTCGTTGTAGAGCTGCTCCTTCGTGCGCCCCTTGGGCCGCTTCGTCCCGGAGCGGATCCCGCCGCGCCGGCCGGACGAGATGTCGGTGCGCGAAAGCTTCGAGGACGACCTCGCCTCACCGGCGCGAGCCCGCTCCTTGTTCACGGTCCGCGCCGCGATCTCCTCGGCCTTGTCCTCGGACGCGCCGCGGTCCTTGACGCTCTCCTTGATGTGCTTGTACTGCCGCTCGCGCTTCTTGCTCCACGCCTGCTGTGGCATCACGACCCCCTTCGTCGGTTCGGGGTCGTGGTTCCCCGATCGCCGCGGGGTCAATCGTCTAGGTCAGCGGCGGGTTCTGGACGTTGTGCTCGGTCGCGTACTCGTTCGTGAGCGTTGTTCACGACGTCGAACCCCTCGCCGTAGGCGTAGTTGATCTTGATGAACGGCTCCCACTTGTCCGGGAGCGCATCCTCCGGGAAGATCGCCTCGACCGGACACTCCGGCTCGCACGCTCCGCAGTCGATGCACTCCTCCGGGTCGATCACGAGGATCCGCTCGGCCTCGTGGATGCAGTCGACCGGGCAGACGTCGACGCAGGAGCGGTCTTTGATGTCGATGCAGGGCTCGGCGATGATGTACGTCACGGGCCGAGACTCTAGCGAGGCTCGCCGACGAGCTCGTCGACGATCCCGCCGACCCGCTCGACGAGCGCGGACTTCGCCAGAACCTGGTCGAACCCGGCCGCGTTGGCGGCCCTGAGACCCCCGGTGTCGTTGTGATTCGTGAACCCGATGATCGGGACGTCCGGCCAGGCATCGGCGACCTCGGTCGGGTCGATCCGGGCGATGTCCGCGATCACGACGTCCGGCGGGTCGACGTTCTCGGTCGTGATCAGGTGGTGACCGGGGAGCAGCGCATCGAGTTTGCCCCGAAAGAAGAGGTCGACCCCACACAGCAGGATCGTCGCCACGGCCGACACGGTAACACTGCTCGCTCATGATCGAGAAGTCGCTCGCCGACGGCCTCGCGCTCGCCCGCGCAGGCCGGTACTTCGAGGCGCACGAGGCGTTCGAAGACGCCTGGCGCGCCGCTCCGCCCGACGAGCGCGACTTCTTCCAGGGGCTCGTGCACGTCGTCGTCGCCTGGTACCAGGACGGCCGCGGGAACGAGACGGGCTGCGGCCGGCAGCTCGAGAAAGCCGCGCGGCGGCTCGCGCCCTTCGCCCCGAGCCACCGAGGAGTCGACGTCGCGTCGCTGCTCGCGCAGGTCGAGCGCGCTCGACCCGGTGCGATGGGCGGAGCTAGACCTCGCCGAGGCCGAAGGCGTCGAGGACGCGCCGTAGGCCGACGTAGAGCCACCACTCGCGGTGGAAGAAGAGGAGCAGGCCGAGCGCGACGAGCACGAACCCGCTGACGATGCGGATCGTCACCCAGTTGTCGCGCAGCACGCGAAAGCCGGTCATCGCGCGCGCGAACGCGACGCCGACGAGCAGGAACGCGCCCGCGAGCCCGAGCGAGTACGCGGTCAGGAGCACGATCCCCTTCGCAACGGTTCCGGTCGCGCTCGCGAGCACGAGCACGGAGCCGAGGACCGCCCCGACGCACGGGGCCGCGCACACGGCGAACGCCGCGCCGAGCAGCGCGGTCGAGCCGTCGCGCGCGCGCACGACGAGACCGGGCGCGAGCATTCGCTCCGGCCAGGGGAGCAACTCCGCGAACGCGAGGCCGAAGACGACGAGCAGAAGTCCGGCGAGCTCGATTCGCCGTTCCTGGGCCAGCACGGACCCGAGCGCCGCGGCGCCCGCGCCGAGCAGGACGAAGACGACCGTGAACCCCAGGACGAAGGGAACGCTCCCCGCGAGGACGCGACGCGGGGTGGGCGAGCCGCCCGCGACGATCGACAGATAGCCGGGAACGAGCGGGAGCACACACGGGGCTGCGACCGAGACGAGCCCCGCGAGAAACGCCGCCGCGATCTGGCCGGTCACTCGAGGAGGGGGAGCTCGTCCTCGGGGCGCCGCGTCCACCGCCACGCGAGCACCGTGAGCACGCCGGCGCCGGCCAGCAGGCCGGCGATCGGCAGGACCCACGCGAGGAGGTCGAACCCCGACTGCTCGGGTGCGGCGAGGACGCCCTTGCCGAACTGCGCGACGAGCTGGTCCTTGATCTCGCTCTTCGTGTCACCGGCGGCGATGCGCGTGCGCACGAACTGCTTCATGCGCAGCGCCACCGCAGCATTCGACTGGTCGAGCGTCGTGTGGCAGGTCGGGCAGACGAGCTCGCCCTCGAGCTCCGCCTGCGTCGGGTGCTGCTCGCTCGCGAACGCGGTGGGAACGACGGCGAGCGCAAGCACGGACGCCAGCGCGAGCAGCCGCCTCACGAGAGCGTCTTCCGGATCGCCTCGTCGAGGTCGGCTTCGTCGGTGATCTCGCCGACCTTGTGGTCGATGATCGTCCCGTTCCGGTCGACGAAGAACGTCTCCGGCAGCCCGGTGATCCCCCACGGCTCCCAGAGCTTCGCCGGGCCGTCGTACGCGATCAGATACGTGAGCCCGTGCTTCTCGACGAAGTTCTTGGCGTCGCCGTTGAAGTCACGCACGTCGACGCCGATGAAGACGACGCGGTCGTCGTACCGCTTCGCCGCCCGTTCGAGCAGCGGCGCCTCGGTGCGGCACGGGACGCACCACGTCGCCCAGAAGTTGATCACCATCGGCTTGCCGACGTGGTCGGCGACCGCGACGCGCTCGTCACCGGACAGCGTCGGCAGGTCGAAGTGCGGCACGGGCTTGCCGACGCTCGCAACCGGTGCGTCGTCCGACGCGATCTTCCAGATGAGCAGTCCGAGGAGTCCCAGGACCAGCGCAAGCGCGCCCAGCTGTCCCGCGACCTTCAGTCCGCGGGTCACGCGGAGACGATGAAGACCGTCGTGCCGACCGTGATCCGGTTGTACAACCACTCGGCGTCGGGGATCCGCATGCGGATGCAGCCGTGCGAGACCGAGTATCCGATGGAGCCGGGCTCAGGCGTCCCGTGGATGCCGACGCCCGGGCTCGAGATGCCCATCCAGCGAGTCCCGAGCGGATTGCCCGGGCCGGGCGGGACCGGCTCCTTGTCCTTCGCCCACGGCGAGTTGGGCGGATACCACCAGGGGTTCTTCCACTTGACGACGACGCGGAAGCGACCGAGCGGCGTCGGGTACTGGCTCTGGCCCGTGGCGACGCCGAACTTCTTGACGAACCGCATCCCGTTGTAGAGCGTGAGCGAGTTGACGCCGCGCTTGATCACGACCACCGGGCCGAAGCTCTTGCGGGTCACCTTCGCCTTGACGAGCTTCGGCTTCAGAACGACGGGACCGCGCGTGCCCTCGACGAGCGCGGCGGTGAGCGCCGCTTCCGCGGCCGTGCGATCGATCTCGCGGCCGTCCTTCTCAGGTGAGATCCACGGCTTCAGATTGCGCAGGAACAGACGCGCGTCCACCGGCTTGCGCGCGAAGCGCGTGCTGACTTCCGCGACGTAGGCGCGCAGCGCAGGCTTGCGCACGGTCACCGTCAGCGGAACGACGGTGTTCGGCGGAGCGACGAGCGCCTGCTGCACGGCCTTCAGGATCGACGGTGCGGCGAGCGACGGCGTCGGTGCCTCGAGGACGTACGTGCCGTACCCGACGACGAGTGGGAGCGCGAACTGCGTCTTCACGTACTCGGCCGCCGCCTCGGCCGTCAGCCCGCCGACCGGCACGTTGCCGATCACGACGCCCTCGGGAATCGGTACGGGCGCAGGCTCCGCCGCGCGCGCAGGCGCGCAGACGAGAACGGCGAGTGTGACGACGAGGATCGAGAGGCGCATCATCTGGTGCTCTGCTTGTTCGGCCCGAGGATTCCCGGGTCGTCGCTGATGATAGCGTCGGCGCCCCATTCCACCAGCGCGTCGGCCTCGGCCGGATCGTTCACGGTCCACGCCCAGACGGCCGTCCCCCGGTGATGGCAGACGCGGATCAAGGCGGGCGTGACGAGCTGGCGGTGGACGACGGCGGCCGACGCTGCGGCGCGGTCGAGCCAGCGGCCGATCAGCCGAGGCAGCGTCCACTTCATCGCGGCGAGGCCGCCGGCGAGCAGGGGCGCGAACGTCCGGCGGCCGGAGAGCCCGTAGCGATCCTCCGGGTACGAGAGCCCGACCCGCAGCGCAGGCTCGTAGCGGCGCAGGTCGCGGAGCGCCGCCCAGTCGAGCGAGCTCACGAGCGAGCGCTCGAGGAGGTCGTGGCTTCGCAGCGCGGCCCCGACGCTCTCCTCCAGCCCGCGCTGCTTGAGGTCGACGTGCGCACCGACGTCCCTCCGCCGCGAGCAGGGCAAGTGCCTCGTCGAAGGTCGCGACGTCCTCGGGCAGCTCGTGCGACGAGTGAGCGAGCACCAGGCCGCCGTTCGGTTTCGAGAGCACGTCGAACTCGACGTACTCGCAGCCCTGGGCGATCCCCGCGCGGAGCGCGTCGAGCGTGTTCTCGGGCGCGAGCGCCGCGGCGCCACGATGCCCGATCCGGATCGGCGGCCCGTCGCCGCGGAGGATTCTCACGGCGCGGTCGGCAGGAGGTCTTCGTCGAGCCGGCCGCCCTCCGCCGCGTACGCGAGGATCATCCGGTCGGTCACCCACTCGACCGGTGCGCGGTCGTCGGTCCACGGGTGCCGCTTGGGTGCGACCGGCGGACCGAGGTCGCGCACGAGCAGGTCGACGAGCTCGGACATGGCGAGGTCAAGGTTGTGGTGGCTCCCCTCCTGCACGGCGCGATCGCTCGCTGAAGCCGATGACGATGTGATTGAAGCGGAGCACCGGCCACGTGCGCACGACGGGGAACACCGTCGCGAGCGTGCCGGCGAGACCCTCCTCGAGCTTCCGGTCACCCGGCACGGTCGCGACGTTCAGTGCGACAAGCCCGCCGGGCGCGAGCCGGTCGCGCACGAGCTCGAAGAACTCCTGCGTCGCGAGATAGAACGGCACGTACGGCTGGTGGTACGCGTCGATGTAGATCAGGTCGTAGCGCTCGTCCGTCCGGCGAAGGAACGGCCGTGCGTCCGCGTCGTGCACGTCGCAACGCTTGGTTGTCCCCCATGCCGAGGTACTTCCGCCCGGCCTTGCTGACGGCGGGGTCGATCTCCACCCCGTCCATGGCGACCTTCGGCCAGTACTCCGCGAACGCGCGAGCGATCGTGCCGCCCGCGTTGCCGAGGATCGGCCGCGCGACGCGGCGGCCGTTCGAGCAGCGCGGGCAACGCCACAAACGCGTCCCAGACCCCGCCCGTCAGCACCGTGTCCGGCCGCCAGAGCGAGTGCACCGCGACGCCCTCGTTCAGGTACAGCCGCCGCGCGCCGTCACGCTCGACGACCTGCACGAACTGGTACGGCGACTCGACCTCGTACAAGACCTCGCCGTCGCTCGCCTTCACCGCGCCGGGCGGCACGAGCACGAGCGCTGCGATCGCCGCCGTCGCGACGAGCCAGCGCCGGCCGAGCATCGTCGACGCGGCTGCCGCGAGCAGCGCGGCGGTGACGAGCAGCGTGCGCTGCGTTCCGATCAGCGGGATCGTGATGAGCGCGGGCACGAACGTCCCGAGCAGGCTCCCGACCGTCGAGACCGCGTAGAGGCGGCCGGCGACCTGCCCGGCCGACGAGAGGTCGACGAGCGCGAGTCGGATTGCGAAGGGCGCGACCATTCCGAGCAGGACGATCGCCGGCGCGAACAGCAGGAGCGTCCCGAAGAACGAGCCGATCACGGCGCCGGCGGAGACCTCGTCGAGGCCGCTCGAGGCGACGTCGAGGATCGGCGAGGAGACGAACGGGATCAGGGCGACGAGCAGCGCCGCCGCGAGCACGATCCGCCCGAGCAGCTGAGGTGAAGGGTTGCGATCGGCAAGGCGGCCGCCGAGCCAGTAGCCGAGGCTGAGCGAGGCGAGCGTCAGCCCGATGATGTTCGCCCAGACGATCGTCGAGGAGCCGTAGTACGGCGCGAGCAGGCGCGAGGCGCAGATCTCGGTCGCCAGCGTTCCGACGCCCGCGAGGAACACGAGCGCGTAGAGGGATCGGCGGTCGGTCACGCTCGGCGCTTCAGCACGACGACCGCGCAGTCGTCGAGAAGTTCGCCGCCCGTGAACCGCCGCGCGGACTGGATCACCGAGGCGGCGATGTCCTCCGCGCGCAGCGCGTGACGACGCGCGAGCAGCGCGTCGAGCCGGTCCTGGCCGTAGAGCTCCGCGGAGCGCCTCGCCTCGATCACGCCGTCCGTATACAGGACGACGGAGCCCGCGGGCTCCAGCTGCGCCCGCGTCTCCGTCGTACTCGATCCCCGAGTCGACCCCGAGCGCGAGCCCGCGCGCCTCGATGCCGACGACCGACCCGTCCGGCCCGACGAGCCGCGGCGGCGGATGCCCGGCCGAGGCGACGGAGACCGAGCCCGTCGCCGCGTCGATCAGCAGATAGAGCATGGTGATGAACTTTCCGGGGGCGATCTCTCCGACGACGACCTCGTTCGCGGCTGCAAGGAAGTCGCCGGGCTCGGGATGCTCGCGCGCGAGCGAGCGAAAGACGAACTTCGCCATCGCCATGTCGGCGGCGGCGTCGATGCCGTGCCCCGTGACGTCGCCGAGCACGACGGCGAGCCGTCCGTCGGGGAGCGCCATGTAGTCGTAGAGGTCGCCGCCGACTCGACGCGCGCCGACGCCGCGTACACCTCGCCGACGTCGAGGCCTTCGACCGCCGGGCGAACCTGCGGCAGCAGCGAGCGCTGCATCGCGTCCGAGAAGTCCTTCTGCTGCTGGTAGAGGCGCGCGTTGTCGATCGCGAGCGCGGCCTGGCCGGCGATCGCAACCGCGGACGCGATCGTCGACTCGTCGACCGGGTGGTCGGGACGCACCGAGAGCAGCGTCAGCGAGCCGAGCACCTCGGCGGTCGTCGCGATCGGGACCATCGCGGCAGTCGAGCCCTTCTCGAGGAACGGCACGAGGAGTGCGTGCGACCCGCCGAGCTCGTGCGCCGTCGCAACGTCGATCTCGATCGGCTCGCCGTTGCGGAAGAGACGTTGGATGCGCGCGCCCCCGAACGCCTGCGGACGGAAGAGCATCGAACGCACGGGTGCGAGCAGACGATCCTCCGCCACGTGCAGCGCGAGCGGCAGCAGCTGCTCGCGCCGAGGGATCCGGCATGCGCAGCACCGCCGCGTCGACCTCGAGGAGCTCGACGACCGTCCGGACGACCGCTTCGAGCGTCACGTCGAGCGAGAGGCTCTGCGCGAACGAGCGCGAGATCTCGTAGAGCGCCCCGAGCCGGCGCGCCGCAGCCCGCTCGGACGCGAGCGCCTGCTCCAGCTCGGCTCCGAGCCGGGTGGCCTCCTCGTGCAGCCGCGCGTTCTGGACCGCGACCGCGAGGCGGGAGGCGATCGCCGAGAGCAGCTCGAGCTCGCCGGCACTCGGCTCCATGCGCCCCGTCGGATAGACGGCGAGCAGACCGATCACCTCGTCGCCCACCACGAGCGGCAGCGCGGTCGCGCTCTCGATTCCCGCTTCCGCGAGCGCGTCCGCGACGTCCCCGAGGCGGGGCTCCTTCGACGTGTCGCCGATCACGACGACGCCGCGCGCGCGATACGGCCCCAGCGCGAGCTCGAGCAGCGCCTCCGCGGCGCGGAGGTGCGGGCCGGCGAGCCCCCGCGCCGCTGCCGGTCGTGAGCCCGCTCTCGTCGAGCAGGTAGACCGCGAGCCGCTCGGCGCCGACGAGCTGCCCGAGCTGCTCGGTCGCAGTCTCGAGCGTGTGCTCGAGCGAGAGCTCCTGGTTCGCCTGTCCGACGACCGCGAGGAGCGCGCGCGTCTGCACGAGCTCTGCCTCGACGCGGCCGGCCCGCCGGCTCGCTCCGAGCGCGTGTGCGGCGCGCGTCGCGAAGTGGCTGAGCTGCTCGACGAGGTCGGAGCTCGGGATCAGCTCGGGCGGGAACACGAGCTCGAGCAGGCCGAAGGGCGGCTCGCCGAGCTGCTGCGTGACCGACCAGCGCGTGCCGAGCTGCAGGACGCCGACCGTCGGCGCGCGCCGGCCCCGGTCGGCGGCCCCCACCGCAGCGTCGAGCTCGGGCGGTGCCGTCCAGGACGGAGCCGCCACAGGGCGACCCGCTCGGCGCCGGAGAGCTCGAGGGCGAGGCGCAGGACGTGCGTCGAGCTGTGGGCCGTGTCGGAGCCGGCGGCGAGCGCGTCCGCGGCGACGCGAAGCGGGGACTCCGGCCTGCCGTCCTCCCGCTCCTCCGCGCCGAAGGCGCGCGCGGCGAGGCCGACCTGTGCCGCGACGAGCCGCGCTGCGGTTCGGGCGCTCTCGTCGAAGTCGCCCGCGATCCGGAGCAGCTCGACGCTCCCGTGCACCTCGCCGCCCACGACGACGGGCACGACGAGCGCACTCTCCGCCCCCAGGCGCTCGGCCAGACGTGCCACGGGCTCCGGCGCCTCGCCGAGCTCGACCTCGCCCGATGGGCAGATCGTCGAGCGGCATCCGCCCGCCCTCGAGCTCGACGGCGAGCGCCGCCGACGGGCCTGCAACCGCCCGCACGACCAGCTCGCGGCGGTCCTCGTCGACGATGCGCGCGAGGACGACGTCGGCACCCGTCAGGCCCGCCGCGGCACCGACGACCGCCCGCAGGACGTCTCCGAGCCGGCCTCCCCGCGCGGCGGCCCGGCCGGCGTCCGCGAGCGCTTCCAGCGCCCCCGGATCGAGCCCGGCCCGCTCGCTCCGCTCAGGCTGCACTGCCATCCGGCCCCGCTCAGTATGACTTCGCTGGTCCGCAAGTCGCGAATCCGCTAGCGCGGATCCGCGACGCGAAGACCCCTAAAGGCGGCCGCTTCGCGGCCGCTGGCGCAGCGAACTCTCAGCCCGACTGATTCCAGCCCCTCTAGACTCCGACCCATGGCTCAGCCGGCGCGCACCCCCCGGCGCGAGCGGCAGGCTCCCCCCGTCGACGCCTCGGCGGTCGCGCGGGCCTACCGGCTCGAGCGTGCGAAACGCTTCGCGCGCGAGCGGCGCGTCCGCGAGCGCAACCTCGCGCACCTGCGCTTCTGGCTCGTGCTCGTCCTGCTGACGAGCGCGCTCCTCCTCCTCGGCTTCTCCGTCTGGAACGAAGTCGAGCGGCTCGTTCGGGCTTGTAGCATCGAGGCGCGCTCGGTCTCGCTCGATCGCCCGCGAGAACGGGCTCCAGCTCGACTGCTCCCAGGCACGCCCGCCGCACATCGGGCAAAGCGGGAGGACGGCGAAGATCGTCACGCCGTACCCGCACTCGGAGCAGTGGTACTCGCCCGTGGCTCGCTGTCCACTCGACAGGAACTCGACGAACCCGTCGGCGGGGACGTTGTCGGCTGACCCCTTGCCGATCTCCATCTCAACCCCCTGGCTTCGGTGAAAGGGTGACTTTGTCCCTGCGACCCACCATACTCCCCCGGCGGCATGCAGTCCCCAGATCCCTTTCCTCCAATAGAGCCCGAAGTTCCCGCCCGTCGCCGCCTGCTTCAGGCCGGGCGTCGCGGCCCGCACGGGGGGCGGCTACTGGCTTCTCGGGCGAGCGGCTCGCGCGCTGGGCCGGGCTCGTGCTCACGCTCTCGACCTTCATGGCCTGGTACTCGGGCTCCGACGACGGCCCGACGATCGCGGTGATCGGCTGGCACGTCGGCGTCCTCGGCAAGCTCGTCTTCTTCATCGGGCTCGCGGTGCTCGCACTCTGGGCGTTGCGTGAGGCCGGCTTCGAGCTTCCCGCGGCGGTTCCCGAGAGCCTGATCCTGATCGGGCTCGGCTCGCTCGCGACGACGTTCGTGCTGATCCGGCTGATCTCCGTCCCGGACGAGTTCTTCCCGTACACGGGCCGCGGGATCGGGCTGTGGATCAGCCTGCTTTCGGCGCTCGCTGTGATCGTCGCAGGGCTTCTAGAAGCATCAGAAGAGCTTTAGCGACGAGCACTCCGAGGACGGCTCCCGCGAGCACGTCGAGCGGGTAGTGGACCCCGACGTAGATCCGCGAGAAGCCGATCAGCGCGGCGAGGACGAAGACGTAGACCGTCAAGCGCGGCGCCAGGCGCGAGATCACGTAGGCGCACGCGAAGCTCGTCGACGTGTGGCCCGAGGGGAACGACGAGGTGCTCGGAACGCCCACGAGCGGCTCGGGGTCGAGCACGACCGTCGGCGGGCGGTCGCGCTGCACCACGTACTTGAGCAGCGAGGTGACGAAGTTCGTGGTGAGCGCCGTGGTCGCGACGAGCAGGAACACGTTCGGGCGGCGCCAGACGATCGCGAGCGCGAGCGCGATCGCCAGCCAGACGCCCGACCACGATCCGGCGATCGAGAGCGCGACGAAGACGGGGTCGAGCCAGTCGGACCGGTGCTCGACGATCCAGCGGTCGAGGCTGCGGTCGACCGAGATCAGACCGGGCGCGCTCCGAGGATCTGCCGGGCGCGCTCGAGCAGCTGCTGGGGATCGAAGGGCTTGCCGATGAAGCCGCTCGCGCCGCGCTCGACCGCTTCGCCGGCCGCGTTTTCGTCCACCTGGCCGCTGAACATGACGACCGGGATCGCACCGCCGTGCTGCTCCTGGACGCGGCGGAGCATCTCCCACCCATCCATCTGCGGCATCATCACGTCGAGCAGGATCAGGTCGGGCGGGTCCTGCTCGAGCGCCGACAGTCCTTCGGTCCCGCTCGCCGCCTCACGCACGTCGAACCCCTCGAGCCTCGAGGCTCGCCCGCACGAGCGCGCGCGTGCCTTCGTCGTCGTCGACGATCAGCACGGTCGGCCCGCCCGCTGCGCGCCCGCCGGGGCCAGAGCGCTCGAGGAACGTCTCGAGGTCGCCGCGCCGGTACCGACGATGCCCGCCCGGGGTGTAGAACGCGGGCACACGGCCCTGGTCGGACCACTTGCGAATCGTGCTCTGGGCGACGCCGAGGTACTTCGCCGCTTGGCCGAGCGTCAGCCAGTCGGGCTCGCTCGCGGGCGCCCTGCGCCCCTCAGGTCGGTCGCGAAATGTCATCGCCGGGCGAGAATCTACCCAAAGCTCTCGGTTCCTAACTCCTACCGAGTCGACGTCAGCGTGACCACCGTCAACGTCCGGTCGAACGTCGTCGTGCCGGGCTCGGGACCGTCGTCCAACGCAGCTCCGAGCGCCAGACCGAGCACGAACGCCGCGAGCACGACGAGCCAACGCGTGACGAGAGCCCGGCGGCCCGGGCGGCGACGTGCGCGCGTCACGGCGCGTAGTCGGTTGCGCCGCGGGCGTACAGGTGGAACGCCGCGTCGAGGACGTCGGTCAGCGAGCGCGGCCAGCCGGGGAAGGCGGCGCGGTCGGCGATCGCGGTGCGGGCCCAGTGCTCGGCCGCGTCGTAGGCCTGTGCGAGCTCCTCGAGCGTGAAGGTCTGGCCGACTCGGCGGCGGAGATCGTCGATCACCGCGTCGAACGCGTCGAGCAGCCGCGGGTCGTGCTTGACGGCCTCGTCGAAGCGCCGGCTCCCCTCTTCCCACTGGCTTCGCGCCAGCCTGACCGCAACGGCTTCCATGCGCGTGAGGTTAGTGGGCTTCGTCCATGCAGCAGTGATCGGTGGGCCAGAGCGGCTCGACCTCCGAGACGATCCGGCGCCCGAGCTCGTACCCGGGATGCGCAAGCGCGAACGCGGCGTGGGCATGCAGGCACTTGAGGCTCCCCGTGCGCGTCGAGCCCCCGACGCCGGACGGGAGCTCGGGACGAAGTCGGCGCTGCTCTGCGTGCGCGGACTCGAGGCTCGCGGCGAGCTCGGGGTCCTCCTGCGCGGCGCGCGTCCACCGTTCGACGCCGCCGGCGGCCTCGATTCGCGAGATCGATGCAACGAGCGCCGGGCACGTGACGTAGTACGTGGTCGGGAACGGCTCGCCGTTGTCGTCGAACGGCGCCTGCTCGGTCACCGCCGGACGGTCCCACGGGCAGCGCACGACGACGCTGCGAAACGCCCGCGGCGCCCGACCGAGTTGACGCTCGACGATCTGCTTATCGTCCACCGCGGGCGATCGTAGCCCCGGTGCGCTTCGCCGCCCGCCAGACGGGGATGCCCTTGACGATGAAGAGCTGCTCGCCCGGCTTGACGTAGCCGATCCGCCGCGCCTCGCGTGCCACGGCAGCTTCGCTCTCGACGTAGCGGAGGCGGCGCTCGAGCGCTGCGCGGCGCTGCACGAGCACGGTCACCTGGGCCTGCCGCGCGGCGGCGGCGTCCTGCCGCTCGAGGTACGTGCGGAACGGCCGGTAGTAGAGGAGCCCGACGAGCACGAGCGCGCCGACCGCGAGCCAGCGCAGTGCGAGGCTCGAGCGGGCCGGTCTCCGTGCGGTCTTCGCCATCGTCGCGCCCAGTTCGCGCGGGGCGGGGCGAGTCCTACGCGACCTCGACCTTGATCACGTTCGTCGAGCCCGGGATGTTCACCGCGGTGCCGGCCGTGATCACGACGCGGTCGCCCTCCGTGACGAGCCCGCTCTCGCGCACGGCGTCGAGCGACACCTGCCACAGGTCCTCGACGTTCTGCGCCTCCTCGATCCCCCACGGCGTCACTCCCCACTCGAGCGCCATGTGCTGGAGCGCGTACTGGTGGTGGCTGAGACCGAGGATCGGGCGGCGCGGGCGGAGCCGCGCGACGACGGACGCCGTGCGGCCGGTGAACGTCGGCACGACGATCGCTCGTGCGCCGAGCGCCTCGGCGAGGTCGCACGCCGCGTTCGACATCGCCTCGCCGATCGTCGGCTGCTCCTCGGCCTCGGGCAGCTGATGCCGGTAGCCGAGGCTCGGCTCGACGGCGCGCGCGATCCGGTCCATGTACGAGACCGCCTCGACGGGGTACTCGCCCATCGCCGTCTCCGCCGAGAGCATCAGCGCCGACGTCCCGTCGAGCACGGCGTTCGCGACGTCGCTCGCCTCGGCGCGCGTCGGCTCCGGCTGGTGGATCATCGTCTCGAGCATCTGCGTCGCGGTGATCACCGGCTTGCCCCGGTCGAGCGCGCGCTGGATGATCCGCTTCTGGAGGAGCGGTACGGACGCGGGGCCGATCTCGACGCCGAGGTCGCCGCGCGCAACCATCACCGCGTCGGCCTCCTGGAGGATCTCGTCGAGCGCGTCGATCGCCTCCGACTTCTCGATCTTCGCGATCACGTGCGCGTGCGAGTCCGCCTGCGAGATGAGCGCGCGCAGGTCGCGGACGTCGGCCGCCGACCTGACGAACGACAACGCGACGAAGTCGACGCCGAGGCTCGAGCGCGAACTCGAGGTCTTCGGTGTCCTTCCGGGTGAGCGCGGGGATCGGGATCGGCACGCCCGGAAGGTTCACGCCCTTGTGGGAGCTGACAGGCCCGCCGACCATCACGGTGCAGCTCGCACGGCCCTTCTTGACCTCCCGCACGAGCAGGCGCACGTGGCCGTCGTCGATCAGCACCTCGTGGCCCGGGCGCAGCACGTCGCTGATCACAGCGGGGCTCACGGGCAGATCGCCGTCGCCCCCTGCTGGGCGCCGACGATCACGATCTCCTGGCCGCGCTCGAGCGAGATCGGTCTGCAGGAGATCGCCGATCCGGAGCTTCGGGCCCTGGAGGTCGGCGATCAGCGCGAGCGGCCGGCGAATCTCTTCCTGCGCCGTCGCGCAGGAGCCGAACCGTCTCCGCGTGCTGCTCGTGGGTGCCGTGCGAGAAGTTGAGGCGGGCGCTGTCCATGCCCGCGAGGATCAACGCCTCGATCGTCTCCTTGTTCGCCGACGCCGGTCCGATCGTCGCGACGATCTTCGTGCGGCGCGGTTCGACTGCGGACATGCGTCCTAGCGTAGCGAGGGGGTCAGCCGCCTCACGTGCGCGCGCGCGGAAACGCAGCCCACCCGGGGTACTCGGCGCGCGGCCCGAGCTCCTCCTCGATCCGGAGCAGCTGGTTGTACTTCGCGACGCGGTCCGAGCGCGCCGGCGCGCCGGTCTTGATCTGACCGGTGCCGAGCGCGACCGCGAGGTCGGCGATCGTCGTGTCCTCGGTCTCGCCCGACCGGTGCGACATCACGGCCGTGTAGCCGCTCGCCTGCGCGAGCCGGACCGCCTCGATCGTCTCGGTGAGCGTGCCGATCTGGTTGACCTTGACGAGGATCGAGTTGGCGACGCCGCGCTCGATCCCCTCGCGAAGCCGGGCGGGGTTCGTGACGAAGAGGTCGTCGCCGACGAGCTGCACGCGGTCGCCGACCTCGCGCGTGAGCTGCGCCCAGGCATCCCAGTCGTCCTCCGCGGCGCCGTCCTCGATCGAGACGATCGGGTAGCGCTCGACGAGCTCCGCCCAGAACGCAGGCAGCTCGCCCGACGACTTCTCGCGACCCTCGAAGCGGTAGACGCCGTCCCTCGTAGACCTCGCTCGTGGCCGGGTCGAGCGCGATCGCGACGCGCTCGCGGTGGCCGGCCCGCTCGGCCGCCTCGAGGATCGCTTCGATCGCGTCCTCGCTCGAGGGCAGATCGGGGGCGAACCCGCCCTCGTCGCCGAGCCCGACGTCGAGCCCGCGCTCGCGCAGCAGCTGCTTGAGCGCGTGGTAGACCTCGACGCCGACCCGGAGACCCTCGGCGAAGGAGTCCGCGCCGACGGGGACGACCATGAACTCCTGCAGGTCGATCGAGTTCTCCGCGTGCGCGCCGCCGTTGATCACGTTCAGCATCGGCACCGGAAGCGTCACGGCGTCGATCCCGCCGAGGTAGCGGTAGAGCGGCTGCCCGGCTTCGTCCGCCGCAGCCTTCGCGACGGCGAGCGAGACGCCGAGGATCGCGTTCGCGCCGAGACGGCCCTTGTTCGGCGTCCCGTCGAGCTCGCACGAGCAGCGCGTCGAGCTCCTCCTGCTCCGTCGCGTCGCGACCGACGACGGCATTCGCGATCTCGCCGTTCGCGTTCGCGACCGCGCGCGTGACGCCCTTGCCGCCGTACTCCGCGCCGCCGTCGCGAAGCTCGACCGCCTCGTGCACGCCGGTCGACGCGCCGGACGGAACCGCCGCGCGTCCGCCCGCGCCCGACTCGAGCTGGACGTCCACCTCGACGGTCGGGTTGCCGCGCGAGTCGAGGACCTGCCTCGCGTGCACGCGTGCGATCGCGCTCACTCCGCCTCCTTCGCACGGTCGAAGTAGCGGTCCTGCTCGCCGAGCGCGAGCTCGCTCCAGGCCGAGCCGTCGGCTGCGGCGAGCCGCTCCGCCTCCTCGACGCGCTCGACGAAGCGCTTGCTCGCGCGGCGGAGCTCGAGCTCGGGGTCGACGTTCAGCCGGCGCGCGACGTTGACCGCCGCGAAGAGCACGTCGCCGAGCTCGGCCGCCTGGCGCGGGTCGGGCGGCAGCTCGGGCGCAGGCTCCTCGCGCAGCTCGGCCTGGAGCTCGCGGAGCTCGTCCTCGAGGTCGGCGAGCGCGCCGGCGGCGTCCGGGTACTCGAAGCCGACCGCGGCCGCGCGTCGCTGGACCTTTCGTGCGAGCAGCAACGCCGGCAGGTTCTCCGGCACGTGGTGGAAGACGCCTTCGCGCCCTTCCTGCTCACGCTTGATCGTCTCCCAGTTCTCGCGGACCCGCCCCGCCGTCTCCGCCTCGACGTCGCCGAAGACGTGCGGGTGCCGCTGCACGAGCTTCGCGTGCACGGCGCGCGCGACCGACTCGAGGTCGCCCCGCGCCGCGCTCGGCCAGCAGAAGCGCGAGGAAGTAGACCTGGAAGAGCAGGTCGCCGAGCTCGTCGAGCAGCTTCTCGTCTGCGCCCGCGAGCGCGGCGTCCGCGACCTCGTAGGCCTCCTCGACCGTGTGCGGCACGATCGTCGCCGCGGTCTGCTCGCGGTCCCAGGGACAGTCGCGCCGAAGGCGCTCTGTCAGACGCTGCAGGTCGAGCAGCGCCTCGCCCAGGCTCACTGCGTCGCGGTGGTGGTGGTACCGGTAGTGGCGGGCGGCGCGTAGCCGACCTGGTAGGCGATCTTGTCCTCGAACTCGTCGTTCGTCTCCTTCGACCAGTCCGTGATCGCCTTCTGGCGCTTCTCCTGCAGCAGCTGCTGCCGGATCTGCTCCTTGACGTCCTTCAGCGGCGTCTGCGACGGGGGCTTCACGTCGCTGAGCGCCTCGATGATGTGGTAGCCGTACTGCGTCTTGACCGGCGCGGAGAGCTCGTTCTTCTTGAGCTCGAACGCGACCTTGTCGAACTCGGGCACGGTCTCGCCCTTGCGAACGGTCAGCTTGCCGCCGTTCTGCTTCGAGCCGGGATCGGTCGAGTACTTCTTCGCGAGCGCGGCGAAGTTCCCGCCGTTCTCGAGCTGGTTGTGGATGTCGTCGGCCAGCGCCTTCTTCGCGACGAGGATGTGGCGCACGTCGCGTGAGGCAGCGACCTTGTAGTCGGCCTTGTGCTTGTTGTAGTACTCCCCGACCTCGTCGTCGGTGACCTTCACGTCCGAGGTCACCTTCGCGTAGATCTTCTCCGAGAGGAGCTGGCTCTCGATCTCCTGCCGCACCTGGTCGACGGTCAGACCCTGCGACTTCAGGCTCTTCAGGAACTCGGCTTCCTTCCCCTGGAAGTACTGCTGCTTGACCTGCTTCAGCCGGCCGTCGACCTCCTTGTCGGAGACCTCGACGTCGAGGTCCTCGGCCTTCTGGCGGTACTTCTCCTGCTGGACGAGGTACTGGACGGCCTGGTTCTGCACCGTCTTGTACTCCGGGGTGCCGACCTTCGGGAACGGCCGCTTGTTCTGCCCGTACGACGTCTTCGCGCGGCTGATCAGCGCGTCGAAGTCGGCCTTCGTGATCTGCTCGCCGTCGACGACCGCGACCGCCCCGTCCGGGACGTTCTGGTCGTCGCCGCCGCACCCGGCCAGGCCGAGCGTGAGCGACGCGAGCGCGATGATGAGGAGAGCGGGCTTTCGCACAGAAAAAAGCGCCTCAGGCAGCCTGGCGCGCGTCGAGAATAGCATCGACCAGGCGGGTCGCCCCGGAGAATTCATCTGTTCTAAACGTGATTTCGCGGTTCCCCGTGCTGTAGACGGCGGCCGCGACCCGGTTGCGGAGCTCCCGTAGCTCCCCGGAGCCGAGCACCATCGGCCCGACGACCGCGCGGCCGCCCCGATAGACGAGGTAGTCGGCGCCGAGCAGGGCGAGCTTCAGCTTCGCGTCCTGGATCGCGAAGAGGTTCTCGACCGGCTCGGGCACGGGCCCGAAGCGGTCCTCGGTCGCAGCGTGCAGCTCGCGGAGCTCGTCGTCCGTCTCGGTCAGCGCGAGGCGGCGGTGCAGGTCGATCTTGAGCGCTTCCGAGCCGATGTACGCGGCCGGGACGTAGGCGTCGACGCGCGCGTCGACCCGCACGGGTCGCGCCGCGGTGCGCCGCTGGCCCGAGAGCTCGGCGACCGCCTCGTGCAGCAGCTCGACGTACAGCTCGAACCCGACGGCGGCCACGTGCCCGGACTGCTCGGCGCCGAGCAGGTCGCCGGCGCCGCGGATCTCGAGGTCGCGCATCGCGATCGCGAAGCCTGCGCCGAGCTCGGTGTGGTCGGCGAGCGTCGCGAGTCGCGCGCGCGCCTCGGGCGTGAGCTCGTGCGCGTCGGGATACAGCAGGTACGCGTAGGCGGTCTGATCGGAGCGGCCGACGCGGCCGCGGATCTGGTACAGCTGCGCGAGCCCGAGCGTGTCGGCGCGCTCGACGATCAGCGTGTTCGCCTGCGGGATGTCGAGCCCCGACTCGATGATCGTCGTCGACACGAGCACGTCGGCGTCGCCTCGCAGGAACGCGTGCATCTTCTCCTCGAGCTCGCGCTCGCGCATCTGCCCGTGCGCGACGAGGAAGCGAAGCTTCGGGCTGAGCTGCTGCAGCTTCGCGGCGGCATCCTCGATCGTCTCGACGCGGTTGTGGAGGTAGAACGCCTGCCCCTCGCGCGCGACCTCGCGCTCGAGCGCGGTCGTGATCAGCTCCTCCTCGTACTCGCCGACGTGCGTGCGAATCGGGCGGCGACCCTCGGGCGGCGTTTCGATGATCGAGATGTCGCGAAGGCCCGAGAGCGACATGTGCAGCGTGCGCGGGATCGGCGTCGCCGAGAGCGCGAGCACGTCGACCTCGAGCCGTAGCTGGCGAAGCAGCTCCTTCTGCGCGACGCCGAAGCGCTGCTCCTCGTCGAGGACGACGAGGCCGAGGTCCTTCGGGATCACGTCGCGCGAGAGCACGCGATGCGTCCCGATCAGAACGTCGACCTTGCCCTCGCGAAAGTCGGCGAGGACGCGCTTGGTCTCGGCCGGGCTCCTGAACCGCGAGACCATCTCGACGCGCACAGGGAAGTCCCTGTACCGGTCGCGGAACGTGTTCCAGTGCTGCTCGGCGAGGATCGTCGTCGGCGCGAGCATCAGCGTCTGCTTGCCGTTGACCGCGACCGCGAAGGCCGCGCGAATCGCGACCTCGGTCTTGCCGAAGCCGACGTCGCCGCAGACGAGCCGGTCCATCGGGTGCGGCGCCTCGAGGTCCTCCTTGACCGCCTCGATCGCGCGCTGCTGGTCCTCCGTCTCGCGGTACGGGAACTCGGCCTCGAGCCGCTCGAGCCACTCGTGGTCGAGCGAGTACGCGGAGCCCGGCGCCTGCTGGCGCTCTGCGTAGAGGCGGATCAGATCGCCGGCGAGCTCGTGCACGCCTTCGCGCGCGCGCGCCTTGAGCCGGTCCCACGCCTTCCCGCCGAGCTTCGACAGCGCCGGCGCCTTCGCGTCGGCACCGATGTAGCGCGAGACCTTGCCGATCTGCTCGTGCGGGACGTACAGCCGGTCGTCGCCGCGAAACGCGAGGAAGAGGTAGTCGCGCGTGACGTTCGCGATCGTCTTCGTCTCGAAGCCGAGCAGCTTGCCGACGCCGTGGTCCTCGTGGACGACGAAGTCGCCGGTGCGCAGGTCGGCGAACGACTGCAGCGCCCGGCCGCCCATCCGCCCGGCGCGCGGTGCGCGGCGGCGGAAGACCTGCGAGTCGGGAAGCAGGACGAGCGCGAGGTCGCGCCAGACGAAGCCGCGGCGCGCGGGAGCGATCGCGAACACGAGGCCGGGCTCGGCAGGCAGCCCCTCCCCCTCCTCGAGCACGCGCGCCTCGACCCGACGCAGCATGTTCTTGCGTCCGGAGCGCTTCGCCCTTGTGCGGGAACGCGACGACGACGCGGTTTCCGGCGCTTGACGAGCCCGGAGAGCTCCTTCTCGGCTTCGGCGAGACCGCGCGCGGCGATCGCCGGCTTCTGCGCCTCGAACGAGAACTGCTGACCCGACGGCAGCGGGTCGAGCTCGCTCGACGCCTTTCAGGTCGAAGTCGTCGCGCCCGAACTCCTCGAGCCAGACGCGTTTCACCTCGCCGAGCTCCCACACCAGATCGGGCGCGCGGTCGAGAACGGGCACGAGATCCTCGGGAACGCCCGGAAGCTCGCCCTCCTCCGCAAGTAACAGACTGTTACTTGGGTCGAGCGCGTCGAGCCGGCGCTCGGCCGCCGGATAGACGACCGCGTCCTCGACCGGGTGCAGCGCGCGCTGTGTGAACGGCGAGAACGCGCGCACCTGCTCGATCTCGTCGCCGAAGAGCTCGACGCGGATCGGCTCGCGGCCGGTCGTCGGGAAGACGTCGATCAGGCCACCGCGCACCGCGAACTGCCCGCGGTCGTCGACGCGCTCGACGCGCTCGTAGCCCGCGAGCGCGAGCGTCTCCGCCAGGCCCTCGACGCCCGGCTCCGCGCCGACCACGATGCGGATCGGCTCGGGCCGCTGGTCGCGTGGTGGGATCCGCTCTGCGAGCGCCGCCGCCGACGCCCACACGAGACCGCCCGCGGCGAGCACGTCGAGCGCGCGCGCACGCTCGCCGACGAGGTGCGGCGGCGGGGTGAGGCCCGACTCCCAGCGGACGCCGCGGCTCGGCAGGAACGCGACCCGCTCGGAGCCGAGGTACCAGCCCGCCGCCTCGGCGAAGTCGCGCGCGTCGGCGTCCTCGGGCGCCAGCGCCACGAGCCCGCGCCCGAGCTCCTCGTAGAGCGCCGCGACGACGAGCGGCAGCGCGGAGTCCGAGACGCGCGCGCGGACGGGGAGCGCCTGGGCGAACTCGCGCAGGCGCTCGCTCCCCTCGACCTCGCGGAGGAGCGGGTGCAGCACGGGAAGCTCGAGCGTCGGACGGTCCATGACGAATGACGGGACACGCGTCCCGCCGGCCTTCATCGTAGCTCCGAGAGCCTCTAGTGAAAGCGACGTTGCGCGGGCTCGAGGCCCTCGCGGGCGATCGTCTCGACGGCGTCGGCGGCGCGGGCGACGATCGCCTCGGCGTCGTCGTGCGGCTCGAAGTTCGAGAGCACGTAGTCGGCGAGCGGCCGCGGGTCGCCACGCTCGGGGCGGCCGACCCCGATGCGCAGGCGGAGGAAGTCCTGCGTCCCGAGCTCCTGCGCAATCGAGCGGAGCCCGTTGTGGCCGGCGAGCCCGCCGCCCGCGCGCGCCTGCAGGCGGCCGAGGTCGAGGTCGCCCTCGTCGTGGACGACGAGCAGCTGCTCGGGCGGGACCTTGAAGAACCGAACGGCCGGCGCGACCGACCGGCCCGACAGGTTCATGTAGAGCTCGGGCTTCAGGAGCCCGAGCCGAAGGTCGCCGTCGCGCACCTCGGCGAGCTGGCCGGAGAACTTGCCCTTGAAGCTGCCGCCGTGACGACGAGCGAGCTCGTCGATCGACCATCCAGCCGACGTTGTGCCGGTTCTGCGCGTGCTCGCGGCCCGGGTTCCCGAGACCGACGACGAGCAGGTCGAGCGACGAGGAGGAATCCTCGCCGCGCTTGAAGAGGCGCAACTAGCCCTCGGTGCTGCCGGACTCGTCGCCCGCGGCTTCGCCGCCGGCCGACTCGCCCTCCGCGCCCTCGGCGGCCTCGCCTTCTTCGCCCTCGGCCGCCTCGCCCTCTTCGCCCTCGACCTCGACCGGCTCGGGCTCGACCTCGAGCGCCGGCATCGCGACCGACGCGAGCACCGTCTCCTCGGGATCGTCGAGCAGCTTGACGCCTTCCGGCGCGCGCAGGTCGGACAGGCGGAGCGTGTCGTTCATCTGCATCCCGCTGACGTCGAGATCGAGGTGCTCGGGGATCTCCATCGGCAGCGCTTCGACGTTGACGTCGCGCGAGATCTGCGAGAGCACGCCGCCCTCGCGGATCCCCGGCGAGTCCTCCGCGCCGACGAGGTGCACGGGCACGGTCGCCTGGATCGGCTGGTCGAGGCGAACTTCCTGGAAGTCGACGTGCGTCACGCGGCCCTTGACCGGATCCTGCTGGTACTCCTTGAGGATCGACGGATGCGTCGTCTTCTGGCCTTCGAGCACGACGTCGAGGATCGCGTTCAGGCCGCCTTCGCTCGTGAGCGCCCGGCGCAGCTCGCGCTCGGGGATCGCGATCGAGTGCGGCTCGGAGCGGCCGTAGAGCACGCCCGGGATCAGCCCCTGCCTGCGCAGACGCTTCGAGACGCGCGTGCCGACTTCCTCGCGCTCCTTGACTTCGAGACGGATTCGCTCTCCGGCCATGACCGGCGAGGATGGTAGCGGCTACCGGTAGATGCGGACGTCGAAGCCCAGCGAGGAGCAGGGGCCAGAGCAGGATCGCGAGCAGCGCGGTCAGGATCCTCGAGATCGTCCCGAGGTTGTCGAGGTAGTCCTGGATGAACACGACGACGAGCCCGATCACGACGTAGAGCAGGCTCGGGAGCTTGAACGGCATCAGAAGAGCTGCGTGTCGCCGCCGAAGATCGCCGAAACCGAGTCGTCGGCGAAGACGTTCATGATCGTCTCGGCGAGCAGGCCCGCGACCGGCAGGACGGTCATGTTGTCGGGCCGGGTGAGCGGGTCGATCGGCAGCGTGTCCGTGACGACGATCCCCGCGACGTCGGCGTTGCCGAGCCGCTCCAACCCTTCTGGATTGAGCTGCGCGTGCGTGACGAAGATCCAGACGTCCTTGGCGCCGCGCTCCTTCAGCGCCTGCGCGCCGGCGATCAGCGTGTTCCCGGTCGTCGTGACGTCGTCGCCGACGATCGCGATCTTGTCGCGGACGCGGCCCGTGATCTCGGTGACGGGCACCGCGTCGTGCGCAGGCCGCGTCTTGTGCATGACCGCGAACTCGGCCTCGAGCATCTCCGCGAACCGGACGGCACGCTTCGCGCGCCCGGCGTCCGGCGCGACCGACACGACGCCTTCGCCGGTGAAGCCGAGGTCGCGGAAGTGGCGCCCGAACAGCGGCAGCGCGGTCATGTGGTCGACGGGCACCGTGAAGAAGCCCTGGATCTGGCCGGCGTGCAGGTCCATCGTGAGCACGCGATCGGCGCCGGCGAGCTGGAGCATGTCGGCGACGAGACGGCCGGAGATCGGCTCGCGCGGCTTCGCCTTGCGGTCCTGGCGCGAGTACGGGAACCACGGGATGACCGCCGTGATCCGCTTCGCCGAGGCGAGCTTCGCCGCCTGGATCATCAGCAGCAGCTCCATCAGGTTCCGGTCGACGGGCTCGGCGCCGGTCTGGACGATGAAGACGTCGGCGCCGCGGATCGACTCCGAGTAGCGGACGTAGGTCTCGTCGTTCGCGAACGTCTTCAGCTCGACGTCGCCGAGCTCGACGTTCAGGTGCTCTGCGATCCGGAGCGCGAGGTCGGGGTGCGAGCGCCCGGAGAAGACCATCAGCCGCTTGCGCGGCCCGCGCTCGATCCAGTGGTGCGGCTTCGACTCCGACGCTGTCGGAGTCACGTCGAGCCCCGGCAGGGAGAGCTCAGTCGTCGCGCTTTCGACCGGCACGGCCCTCCTTGTTCTCTTGTCGCGCCCGCGCAACGGCAAGGGCGCCGGGCGGGACACTCTTTGTTATCACCGATCCGGCTGCAATCCATGCCTCGTCCCCCACCTCGACGGGAGCAACGAAGCCATTGTGGATCCCGGTCCTGACGTTGTCCCCGATCGTCGTCCGGCCCTTGGGCTTGCCGGGCTCGTGCGGGAAGTTGGCCGTGATGTTGCCGGCGGCGATGTTCGAGTCCTGACCGACGTCGGCATCCCCGAGATAGGAGAGGTGCGGCACCTTCGACCTGGCGCCGATCCGCGCGTTCTTGAGCTCCACGAAGGTCCCTGCCTTGGCGTCGGGGTCGAGGACGGTGCCGGGGCGAAGGTAACAGAACGGTCCGATCGACACTCGTTCGCCGATCACGGCGTCCACCGCGACCGCGTGGGGGCCGATCTCGGCGCCCGCCGCGACGGTCGTCGTCCCGCGGAGCACGGTGAACGGATGGAGGACGACGTCGGGCTCGAGCTCGACCGACGCGTCGATCCACGTCGTCGCGGGGTCGACGATCGTCACGCCGTTCAGCATGTGCGCCTCGTTGATCCGGTCGCGGAGCACCGCGGCCGCCTCGGCGAGCTCGACGCGGTTGTTGATCCCGATCGTCTCGGCCGCGTCGTCGGCGAGCCACGCACCTGCGCCGCCGCCGGCGGCGACGATGTGCGCGATCGTGTCGGTCAGATAGAGCTCGCCCTGCGCGTTCCGCGCGTCGAGCTTGCCGAGCGCGTCGCGCAGTGCCTGCGCGTCGAAGACGTAGATCGAGGAGTTGAGCTCGCGGATCGCGCGCTGCTCGTCGTTCGCGTCACGCTCTTCGACGATCTCGCTGACGCTCCCGTCCTCGGCACGGACGATGCGGCCGTACGGCAGCGGCTCCTCCGACTCGATCGTGAGGATCGTGACCGCGGCGCCTCCCGCCTGGTGCTGCGCGACGAACTCCCGGAGCAGGCCGGCAGTGACGAGCGGCGCAGCCGCGTCGAGCACGAGCACGGAGCCGCCGAAGCCTTCGAGCGCCTGCTGCGCGGACGCGACGGCGTCGCCGGTCCCGCGCGCGTGCTCCTGCACGGCGACGACGACGCCGTCGTCGTATTCGTCTCGCGTGTCGGGCGAGGCGACGACGACGATCGGGTCGGCACCGCTCGCCCGTGCGGTCTCGAGAACCCAGTCGACGACGCGTCGCCCGAGCAACGGGTGCAGGTGCTTCGGCACGGACGACTTCATCCGGGTGCCGAGCCCGCCGGCCATGACGACAGCTGCGAGGTCGGAGCTCATGGGTCAGATGGCTGGGGCGCCAGGATTCGAACCTGGGATCGCGGGACCAAAACCCGCTGCCTTACCGCTTGGCTACGCCCCATCTGGGGTGTCGAGTCTAGCGACGGTCCAGGAAGAGGAAGGCCAGGGCGACCGCGGCCAGGATCGCGACCGCGACGATCGCTGCGAACGTGATCAGCGCCAGGAGCGCCGGGAGCACGACGATCAGGAGCTGCGAGACCGCGCCGATCCACGAGAGGTGGCGAACGGCGTCGCTGCGGATGTTCCGGCCGACGAGGACGTAGAACGCGAGCAGCGCGAGCGCGAGGATGAACGCCGGCCAGCGCGGGATCACGCCGAAGACGACGAGCGCAGCCTCGAGAACCGCGATCCAGAGTGCGAGGCGAGTGCGGTGGAGGCGAAGCCAGCGGCCGCCGCGACTCGACTCGTGCTCGACGACCAGCACCACGCGTCAACCGTACCAGGCAGGTCGCCTTGGAATGCTGCGCTTCGCTGGGCGTACGATCGGGGCCTGTGCAGGTGAGCTCTACCCGTATGCGCTGGGGCCGGGGCTCTCTGCTGGCGCTGGTCGTGATGGTTTGCGCGCTCACCGCGATTCGGTTGTGTCGCGAACTCGCGCGAGTCCGATGAAGACGACTTCGGACCGCTCTTGGAGCGTGTCGTCGAGGCAGGAGCCCCCGGAGTGGTGCTGCTCGTGCGAGACGGGAGCACGATCCGGACAGACGTCCGCGGTGTCGCGGCCCGCGGTCCGGCACGGCAGGTCCGTGCCGGCGACCGCTTCCGCATCGGCAGCGTCACGAAGACGTTCGTGGCGACTGTCGTGCTCCAGCTCGTAGACGAGGGTCGAGTCTCGCTCGACGACACCGTCGAGGAGTGGCTTCCGGGCGTCGTCCCGGGCGGGCGCGCGATCACCGTCCGTCAATTGCTCTCACATCGGTCCGGCCTCTTCGACTACGTCGAGGACCCCAAGGTCTTCGCGCCTTACAACCAGGACCCCGCCCACGCTTGGGACCCACGCCGGCTGGTCGAGATCGCCGTGGCCCATCCTGCGCCGTTCTCTCCCGGCCGGAGGTTCGCGTACTCGAGCACCAACTATCTCCTGCTCGGTCTGATCATCGAAACCGCGACGGGCACGTCCCTCGAGCAGCAGCTACGCGAGCGCATCTTCGAACCTCTCGGGCTCCGCCAGACGACGTTCGCTCCGCGCTTCGTCACCGATCCCTACATCCACGGTCATCGCTCGCCGTCGCACCAAGGCGTCATCACCGGACCGCCTGTCGACACCAATCTCGAGGCTGCCAGCTGGACGTGGGCTGCCGGCGCGATCGTCTCGAGCGCTGACGACCTCCGCCGGTTCTTCGCGCTGCTCCTCGAGGGACGGTTGCTGCCGCCAAGACTGCTCCGCGTGATGGAGACGGTCGGCCCCGCCGGCAGCCTGCGGTACGGCCTGGGGATGGCCGTCTTTGCCACGCCGTGTGGTGATGCCTGGGGCCACACCGGCAACGTTCAGGGCACCGTCACGGTCGCCTGGAATCGGAAGGACGGTTTGCGCCAGATCGTCCTGGCGGTCAACACCTATCCGCTCACCGGCGACTTGGAGGCAGCCGTCCGCCGCCTCCAGATAGCTGCGTTCTGCGGTACGGACTAGGCAACGGTGCCCCGCACCGCTTGACCTACCCGTACCAGGCAGGTGCCGTGAGCCAGATCCGACCGCGTGAGCGCAGCTGCCGCCGCGCGGCGTCGGCGACCTGCCGGTGGTGGAACAGGCCGTACACCGTCGGGCCGGCGCCGCTCACGTCCGCGCGGAACGCGCCGAGCGCGCGCAGCTCGTCGGCGAGCGGCGAGGAGGCGAGGTCGTTGGCGGGGAGCGCGGCGAGGTCCCGCGAACGGACGACGGCGGAGACCGACTCGAGGAGCGCGGCACGGCGGGCCTCGTACCCGTCGGCTCCGTTGCGGCGGTCGAAGGCGTCGTACACGGCTGCCGTCGCGGGCTTCGCAGCGCCGCGGGGCAGCACCAGCAGGACGAAGTAGTCCTGCGGAAGCTCGAGCGGCGTCAGCGCTCCTCCTTCCTCCTGGCCGAGCTGCGGGCCGCTCGCGAGGAAGAACGGCACGTCGGCGCCGAGCCGGCGGGCGAGCTCGTGCAGGCGATCCTCGCGGAGCGGCTCGTCGAGCGTGGCGTTCGCGAGCCGCAACGCGGTCGCGGCGTCGGAGCTGCCGCCGCCGAGCCCGGATGCGACCGGGATGTGCTTGGAGATGCGTGCGCGCCACCGTGGTCGCACGCCTGCTTCGAGGGCGAGCGATGTCAGCGCTGCCCGGACGAGCGTGTCCTCCGCGAATCCCTCGACCGTCAGACCGTCGCCGGGCGTCAGCTCGACGCGGTCGGCGAGCGCGAGCCGTTGCAGGACCGTCACGACCTCGTGCTTGCCGTCCGCGCGGGCAGGGCCGACGACGAGCGCGAGGTTGACCTTCGCGGTGGCCGAGGCGCGCGTCACAGCGCGCGCGTGAGCTCGACGAACTCCTGCGGCTCGAGCGCCTCCGCGCGGACGCCGGGATCGCGGCCGATCCGCTCGAGCGCGGCGGCGGCCTCCGCTCGGGTCGCGAGCCCCGAGAGCTCGAGCGAGTTCGGGAGCGTCTTGCGTCGATGCGCGAACGCAGCACCGACGACGCGCTTGACCCAGGCGTAGTTCTCGGGCAGCTCGGTGCGCCGAAACGCGACGAGTGCCGAGTCGACGTTCGGCCGCGGTCGAAAGACGGTGCGCGCGACCGGGTGGAAGCCGGTGCGTTCGGCCGCCAACTGGACGAGCACCGACACCGCGCCGTACGCCTTCGTCCCCGGCGAGGCGAAGAAGCGATCGGCGACCTCGCGCTGGACCATCACCGTCCAGTGGTTGACGCTCGGAAGGCCGTCGAGGCTCTCCGCGACGATCGGTGTCGCGACGTTGTACGGCAGGTTCGCGACGAGCTTCGTCGGCGCGGGATCGAGCGTCGTGAGATCGAGGCGGAGCGCGTCACCGAAGCGAAGCTCGACGTTCGGGCTCTCGGCGAGCGCTTCGCGGAGCTTCGGCTCGAGCGAGCGGTCGAGCTCGACCGCGTGCACGTGCGCGACGTGGGCCGCGAGGTAGCGCGTCAGGACGCCGAGCCCGGGGCCGATCTCGAGCACGACGTCCTCGGCGTCGAGCTCGGCGAGCCGGCCGATCACGCCGAGGATGTTCTCGTCGACGAGGAAGTGCTGGCCGAGCTCCTTCTTCGGCGCGATGCTCACGGCAGACCGAACGCGCGCTTGGCGTTCTCGTCGACCTGCGCGGCGAGCTCGTCCGGCGCTTCGCCTCGCGCACGCGCAAGCGCCTCCAACGTGTGCACGACGTTCGCGGGCTCGTTCGGCCGCCCGCGCAGCGGCTCGGGCGCGAGGTACGGGGCGTCGGTCTCGGTGAGGATGCGGTCGAGCGGGACCTGCGTCGCGGCGACGCGCAGCTCCGACGCGTTCTTGTACGTCGCGTTGCCGGCGAACGAGACGTAGTACCCCCGGTCGAGCGCGGCCGGCAGCGCCGACGGGATAGGAGAAGCAGTGCAGCACGACGGTTCCGTCGAACGATGCGAGCTCCTCGAGCACGGCCTCGTCGGCGGCGCGGTTGTGGATCACGACCGGCTTCCCGAGCTCGGCGGCGAGCCCGAGGTGCTGCCGGAAGAGCGCGCCCTGGCGGTCGTGCGGGGCGTAGTCGCGAAAGAAGTCGAGGCCGGTCTCACCGACCGCGACCGCGCGTGGGTGGTCGAGCAGATCCCGGAGCGCGTCGAGGTCGTGGTCCTCCGACGCTTCGTGCGGGTGGATCCCGAGAATCGCGAACACCTCCGCATGTCGGTCTGCGAGCTCGAGCGCGGTCCGCGAGCGCTCGATCGTCGTGCCGACCGTGAGGATCCTCCCCACGCCCGCCTCGCGCGCTCGGCGAACGAGCTCGTCCGGCGGGTCCGCGCACGCGTCGAGGTGCGCATGGGTGTCGATCACGCGGCTGTTGCGGGAGCTTCGAGGCGCGGGAAGAGCGGCTGCGCCGCGTCGATGCCGCCGGTCGGGACGGTCTTCCCGACGGCGACGTTCTCCCAGGCGAGATCGTCGGCCTGACCGAGCGCCTCGAGGATGCGCGGCGACGTCTCCGGGAGATACGCCGCCAGCGCGACCGCGGTCACGCGGAGACCGTCCGCGAGCGTGTAGAGCACGCGGTCGAGCTGCGCGGCGTTCGCGTCGTCCTTCGCGAGCTCCCACGGCTTCGTGTCGGTCACGAGCTTGTTCAGTTGCCGAACGAGATCCCAGATCACGTCGAGCGCGCCGGTGATGTCGAACACGTCGAGTCGGTCCGCCACGTTCGTGCGCAGCTCGTCGACGGTCGCCGTCTCGAGCAGGCTCTCCGCGGCGGGAATGTGCCCGTCGCGGTACTTGACCAGCATCGCCGTCGTGCGCGACAGGAGGTTGCCGAGATCGTTTGCGAGCTCCTTCTCGTAGCGTTCGTGTACCGAGTCGAGCGAGACCGAGCCGTCCTGGCCGAACGGAACCGCGCGCGCCGCCCAGAACCTGACCGGGTCGACGCCGTAGATGTCGACCAGGTCGAGCGGGTCGATCACGTTGCCGATCGTCTTCGAGATCTTGCGGTTGTCGAGCAGCAGGAAGCCGTGGACGAAGATCTGCTTCGGCAGGGTGTACCCGGCTGCGAGCAGCAACGCCGGCCAGAGGACACAGTGGAGCCGCAGGATGTCCTTGCCGATCAGGTGGCGGACCTCGGGCCAGTAGCGGTCTCGCAGGTCTTCGCCGGGACGGGCGTACGTCAGCGCGCTCAGGTAGTTGATCAGCGCGTCGACCCACACCCACGTGACCTGCTCGGGATCCCACGGGATCGGCACCCCCCACGGCTGGCCCTGACGGCTGATGCTGAAGTCCTCGAGACCCGCCTCGATCAGGCTCCGCGCCTCGTTGTAACGGAACCCCGGAAGGACGAAGTCCGGACGCTCGTCGTAGAGATCGAGCAACGGCTGCTGAAAGTCCGAGAGCCGAAAGAACCAGTTCTGCTCTTCGATGTACTCCGGGACGGTTCCGTGGTCGGGGCACTTCCCGTCGACGAGCTCGTCTTCCGAGATGAAGGTCTCGTGCCCGACGCAGTACAGGCCCGAGTAGGTCCCTTCGTAGATGTGGCCGTTCGCCCGGATTCGCTCGATGAACTCCTGGACGACTCGCTTGTGCTCCTCGTCAGTCGTCCGGATGAAGAAGTCCGGCTCCGCGCCGACGCGCCCGGGCAGCGGCCGCCAGTTCTCCTCGACGATCTGGTCGACGAACACCTTCGCGTCGAGACCTCGCTCCTCCGCGACCCGATACACCTTCGAGGCATGCTCGTCGGTCCCGGTCAGGAAGAACGTGTCCTCGCCTCGCTGGCCGTGATGGCGCACGAGGATGTCCGCCGCAATCGTCGTGTAGGCGTGCCCGATGTGCGGGGTCGAGTTGACGTAGAAGATGGGTGTGGTCAGGTAGAAGCGATTCACCGCCGTCAATGATAGGTCGTGCCTTTCGCGTGACCATGAACGCGGCGGTCGCGGCGCCCGCGAGGGTCGACAGGGCGAGCCCGAGCAGGAGCAGCCAGCGGTGCGGCAGGGACCGGTCCCGGCGAGCGGCGGCACCGGGCGCGGGCGACGCGAGCTCGCGCTGTCGCCGAGCCTCGCCGGGCGTGCTGCGCGCCGACCGGCGCGCCGGTCGCGACGCGGGGCGACGGGGTCGCGCTCGTTACGCGGCGCCGCCCGAGCGCCGGGCTCGCGACCGGACTGCGCAGACACCTGGGCTCGCCGGCCGGTCGCCGCGGGCGAGCGCCCGCCCTCGATCCGGCCGCACGACGAGCCCTCCCGAAGCGGCTGCCGGCCGCTTCCTCGAAACGACCGCCAAGCCACCGACGTCTTCGGCCGGCTCGGCCACGGCCACCACGGGCTCCTCGCTCCAGGTCGGCGCAGCCGGAGTGGCCGGTGCCGCGCGGCGTCGGAGCGGCTGCCGGAGGCGGAGGCGCGGGCTGCTCGACACGCGGCGCGGGCGCCGCAGGCTGCGGCTGCACCGGAGGCGGCGACGCGGCGGGGGCGGGCGCGGGAACCACGACCCGGGGGCGCTCGGGCAGGAACGCGAGCGGGTCGAGGTAGCCCTCCTCGTCGACGGTGCGCCGCACGCCGAGGTGCACGTGCGGCTCGCGCGTCGACTGCGTCGGAGCTCTCGCCGACCGCGCCGACGCGCGCGCCCTCCCCCACCTCGTCGCCGCGCTGCACTGCGATCGAGCCGAGCTGCAACAGCGTCACGGAGTAGCCGTCGCCCGTGCGGATCGTCAGCGCGCGACCTCCCGCGGGAACGGAGCCGGCGAAGGAGACGGTCCCTGCCACCGGTGCGCGCACCGACTCGCCGACGGCGCCGCCCACGTCGATCCCGCGATGCTGCCCTGCGGCGTACGGGTCCGACCCGAAGACGAACGGCCGCAGCACCGGCCCGTCGATCGGCCACGTCCACGCCTGTGCGCCGCCGGGAAACAGCAGCGCGCACAGCGTGCTCGAGACGACCGCGAGCCGACGCATCGTCGAACCTCCTTCGTTGTCGGCGGGGTGAACGACCGAGCGTCGAACGTAGCAGCGGCTTCTGCCGTTGTCACCGGTGACGACGCGAATGTGGAAAGGTCGTTACGGTCTTGTTACAGAGAGCGCTCGTAGAGCGTGTTGCGCGACACGCCCGTCAAGCGCGACACGAGCTCGGACGCGCGCCGCCGCGGCAACCCTGCCGCGACGAGCTCGGCCACCGCGGACGTCGCCGCTTCCTCTCCTTCGGGCGTCACCGCAGTCTCCGTGGGGCCGAGCACGAGCACGATCTCGCCCTTCGGCGGCTCGGCGAAGCGCTCGGCGAGCTCGGCCGCCGTGCCGCGCGCGACCTCCTCGTAGAACTTCGTCAGCTCGCGCGCCACCGCGACCGGCCGGTCGGGCATCGCCTCCGCCAGCGACCGGAGCGAGCGTGGCAGCCGTTGCGCGGACTCGAATGCGACGACCGCGTGCGGCCAGTGCGCCAGCTCGGCCCACAACTCGCGCAACGCGTTCTCGAACCGCGGCAGGAACCCGATGAACTGGAAGCGCTCGGCACCCAACCCAGAGACCACGAGCGCGGTGTCGACCGCCGACGGTCCCGGCAGCACCGTCACCGGCACGCCCGCGTCGAGTGCCGCCGCAACCAGCCGCGCGCCGGGGTCGCTCACGCCCGGCAGACCGGCGTCCGTGACGAGCGCCATGCGCTCGCCGGCGACGAGCCGCGGCACGAGCTCGGCCGTGCGCTTGGCCTCGTTGTGCTCGTGGTAGCTCAGCAGCTTCGCCTTGATCTCGTGGCGATCGAGCAGCACGCGGGTCACGCGCGTGTCCTCGCACAGCACGACGTCGGCCGCGCGTAGCTCGTCGAGCACACGCAGCGTGACGTCGTCGAGATTGCCGATCGGAGTCGCGCAGACGGCAAGCGCCATCGCTACGCCTTGTCGAGCGCCTCGAACCCGACGAACCCCGCGCCGACGACGCCCGCGTCGGGACCGAGCGTGGCGGGCACGACGCGGACGAGCTCGCGGCCGGGCGACAGGGCTTCCCGCAGCATCACCTCGCGCGCCGGCTCGAGCAGGAGCTCTCCCGCGGCTTCGCCCCACCCACCGCCGATCACGATCACCTCCGGGTTGAAGACGTTGACGAACGAGCCGAGCGCGGAGCCGAGCCGCCGGCCCATGCGATGGAGGATGTCGAGCGCGTGCTCGTTGCCCTCGTTCGCGCGATCGAGCAGCATGCGCGTGTCGGCGTCCGGGCCGAACACCGCCTGCGCGTCCGCGGTGGCTGCGAGCCCCGTCGCGTACGCCTCCAGGTGTCCTCGGCCCGTGCAGCTTCCCTGGCACGGACGGCCGTCGTGCTCGATCACGATGTGCCCGAGCTCGGCTGCTGCACCGAGCGCGCCGCGGTACGGGCGCCCGTCGAGGATCAACCCGCCGCCGACGCCGGTGCCGAGCGTCAGCATGATCATGTCGCGCGTCCCCTTGCCCGCGCCGGCATGCCACTCGCCGATCGCGGCGGCGTTCGCGTCGTTGTCGATCCCGCACGGCAAGCCGAACCGCTCGCCGATCAACGTGCGGAGCGGGACGTCGGTCAGCGGGATGTTCACCGAGGAGACCGCCGTCCCCGACGCCTGGTCGATCGTCGAGGGCACGCCGAGCCCGATCGCGGCCACGTCGTCGGAGACGAGTCCGGCGATCGTCGTCGCAGATCGCGTCGACGACCTCTTCTTCCGACGAGATCGGCGTCGGCACCTCGCGGAGCGACTCGACCTTGCCGGACCTGTCGACCAGCCCGGCGGCGATCTTGGTGCCGCCGAGGTCGACGCCGATGACGCGGTTTGCCCCCAAGAGCGCGCGGCTACGATAACCGCCCCGATGGCCCAGGGAGACAAGCCGTACCGCGTCTATCGCGGCGGCCGGACGAAGGGCAGGGTTCCGTTGCAGCGGCGCGTCGAGCAGACGCCTCGGCGCGACGGCGGCCGCCCGGACCGCCCGGTCACCCCCGCACCCACCGGGCCGTCGGCCCCACGCCGCCGGCGCTGGCCTCGCCGCGTCGGGATCGCGGTCGTCGTCCTCCTGCTCCTGGTGCTCGTCTGGGCCTTCGCGAGCTACTTCGCGCTCGCGCGCGCGCTCGACGGCGCGAACCAGCGCCTCGGTCCGGTCGCGCTCGACGAGCAGAGCGGGCTGCTGATCTCGGATCCCTCGACCACGCTCCTCCTGGGAACCGACGCCGGGCCCGGAGCGGGGCGCGAGGGCGCGCAGCGCTCCGACTCGATCATGCTCGTCCGCACCGACCCGGACCGCGGCCGCACCTCGTTCCTGTCGATCCCGCGCGACCTGCGCGTCGACGTGCCCGGCCACGGCTTCGCGAAGATCAACGCCGCGTACCAGTTCGGCGGCCAGAACCTGGCCGTCCAGACGGTCAAGGCCTTCACCGGGCTGCAGGTCAACCACATGGTCGTGGTCGACTTCCAGAGCTTCGAGCAGCTGATCGACGCGCTCGGAGGCGTGACGATCGACGTGCCGGAGCCGATCCTCTCGAACCGGTTCGACTGCCCCTTCTCGACGCAGGAACGCTGCCAGCGGTGGAACGGCTGGCGCTTCGCCGCCGGAGAGCAGACGATGAACGGCCGCCGGGCGCTCGTCTACTCACGCGTCCGCGAGAACCGGCTCGACCCCGCCGAGAACGACCTGACGCGCGGCGAGCGGCAGCAGGCGGTCGTGCGGGCGATCGGCGACGACGTGACGAGCTTCTCGACGCTCGTGCGGCTGCCGTTCCTCGCGGACGACCTGATCGCGCCGCTCGCGACCGATCTCTCGGCCGGGCAGTTCGCGCAGCTCGCGTGGGTCAAGGTCCGCTCGAGCTCGACCCTGCGCTGCCGGCTCGGCGGGACGCCGACCTCGATCGGCGGCGAGTCGTTCCTGATCGGCAGCGAGGAGAACCGGAACGTGATCCTGATGTTCCTGGGCGTCGCGGCGCCGCAACCGCCGCCGCCCGGCACGGGCCTGTACGGCCCGGGCTGCATCGGCTAGTCGCCGCTGCCGCTCTTTTCCGACTTGGACTCGGACGACTTCGACTCCGACTTCGACTCCGACGACTTCTCGCCGCCGCCTCCGCCGTCGCTCGACTCCTTGCCGCCGCCGCGCTTGCGCGAGCGCCCGTAGTCGGTCGAGTAGAACCCCGAGCCCTTGAAGTGGACGGCCACGGGGTAGAGCACGCGCTCGACCGGCGCCGCGCCGCAGACCTCGCACTTCTCGGGCGGAGGGTCGTCCATCCGCTGGAAGATCTCGAACACGTGCCCGTTCGGGCAACGGTATTCGTAGATCGGCACCCGGCGAGACTAGCAGCGTGTTCCGCGGGTACCGTCTCGTCGTGACGCAGGTCGCGACGACTCCGGAGAGCACGACGGGCACTGCCGGGGTCGGAGTTCGGGCGGCGTGGTTCGCGTGGGGCGTCGCCGGCTGCGTGCTCGCCGTCGCCACCTTTCTCTTTGCGCGGCTGACCGCGTGGCCGCCGCACGAGGACGAGACACTCGCGCTCTTCGTCGGCCGTCAGCCGATCGGCCGGCTGCTCGACATCGTGCTCGAGGAGCGCGGCGGCGCGCCGCTGCACTATCTCCTCGCCGCGGTGGCGGCGCACTCCGGAGGCGGCCTGACCGCGCTCCGGCTCGGCTCGGCGCTCTTCGCGCTCGCGAGCCTGCCGCTCATCGCGCTGCTCGTCGCGCGGCTCGCCGGCCGAGCGGTCGGGTTGATCACGACCGTGCTCGTCTCGGCGAGCTGGGTGCTGCTGTTCCACGGCGTCTACGGCCGGATGTACAGCCTGTTCCTCTTCACGAGCGCGCTCTCGTACCTCGCGCTGCTGTGGGCGATCGACCGCGGCGGCGCCTGGCGGTTCGGGCTCTGGGGCCTCGCGGCGATCGCGTGCATCGCGAGCCACCCCTACGGCGCGCTCGTGCTCGCCTCGCAGGGTCTCTACGTCCTGCTCGTGCGGCGCCGCGTTCGCGCGGCCGTCGTCGCGTTTGCCGCGGTCGGTGTTCTCGCCACGCCGTTCTGGCTCGCCGACCTCCGCCTCGCGAACCGCTTCGACGTCGGCGTGACCGGAAGCGAGAGCGGCAAGCTCGGCTCGCCGCTGCCGGTCCTCCGCTACCTGAAGGACGTCGCCGGCGACTTCACCGCCGGTTGGTGGGTGCTGCTCGTCCCCATCCTCGCGCTCGCCGCGTACGGCGCGCGCGAGCTCTGGCGTCGGAACCGACGTGCTGCGTACCTCGTCGCCTGCGCCGTCGCGACGCCGACGCTCGCGCTGCTGCGTCGCGCGGCTCGGAAGCTCCGCGTCGCCCGAGACGCGGCACCTGATCTTCGTGCTGCCGTTCTTCATGCTCCTGCTCGCGACGGCGCTCGTCTCGATCGGCAGGCGCTACGGTCGCGCCGTCGCGGCCTGCGCGCTCGCGGCGCTCGTCGTCGCCGAGGTCGGTTGGGCGTACGAGAAGACGCCGCAGCTCTTCACGGGCGACCCGTCGGCGCGCGTCGCCGCGCGCGAGGCGGCGGGACGGTGGCTCGCTGCGACGAGCCGTCCCGACGACGTGTTCTTCGGGTACGAGCCGCTCTACCTCGAGGCGTCGAAGTCGGACGACGACGTCGCGCACATCGTGATCCCGCGCGCCGACCCAAAGCTCGCCGCGGCGCGGCTCGACGCGCTGCCGCGGCCACTCGGCCGCGGGGTCTGGGTGTTCGACGCCTACGACACCAACAACTGCACGTGCACCCGCGGCCTGACGATCGCAGAGCGTCTGCCACACCCGTCGAGCGACTACGAAGCCCGCGTGTTCGGTCCGTTCCTCGTGCTCCGCACGCGTGAGCCGACTCGGACGCCCGCCGAGTACCTCGACCGCGCGGCGCAGGTGATGGTCGTCGGCAAGTCGCTGTTCATCGGGGACGCCGACATCAACTTCGTGACGGTTCGGCGCGCCGCCGACCGTCTACGCCTCCTCGACTACTGAGCGCGCCGCTCCTCGAGCTCCACGATCTCCCTGAAGCACGGGGCGTCCTCGAACGCCGCGAGCCCGGCGGGCGTGATCCTGCGGCGCTGCTTCGGCCGGAGCCGCCTCGCCGCGGCGATCGCCGCGGAGGCGCCGACGACGCCGCCGATCAGGAACGAGCGTGTTCGACTGCGTCGGTCGTGCTCGTCCATGGGACGATTGTAGGCCGATGCTGATCTGCGCCCTCGGTGACCTCCTGCTCGACGTCGTCGTGCGACTCGACACGCCGCTCAACCTCGGCGCCGACGCGACCGCGCGCACCCGCACCGGCGCGGGCGGCCAGGCGGCCAACGTCGCCGCCTGGGCGACCGAGCTCGGGGAGCAGGGCCGCCTCGTCGCGAAGCGCGCGACCGACGCGGCCGGCGAGCTCGTCGCACAAGAGCTCGCCGCCCACGGGGTCGAGGTGTTCGGCCCGGCGGTCGACGGCCACAACGGCGTCGTCGTGTCGCTCGTCGCGCCGAGCGGCGAGCGCTCGATGGCCTCGGACCGCGGCGTCGCTCCGCTGCTTCGCGCCGACGAGCTCGAGATGCGCTGGCTCGGCGGCGCCGACTGGCTGCACGTGACGGGCTACGCGCTCTTCCGCTCGCCGATCGACGAGGCGGCCGCGAAGGCCGCCGGCGCGGTGCGCGGGCAGGGCGGCCGGATCAGCGTCGACCTGTCGTCCTGGAGCCTGATCCGCGACTTCGGCGCGGAGAAGCTCGTTCGGCGGCTCGAGCTGCTCGCCCCCGACGTGATCTTCGGCAACGCCGAGGAGCTCGAGGAGATCGGCGGCACGTTTCCCGCGCCGGAGTGGGTGCTGAAGCTCGGGCCCGAGGGAGTCGAGCTCTCGGACGGCCGCAAGCTGCCCGCGCCCGAAGCGGACGTCGTCGACACCACCGGTGCAGGCGACGCGCTCGCGGCCGGCTACCTCGTCGGCGGCCCGGAGCTCGGGCTCGACGCCGCGGCACGCTGCATCGCGACGCTGGGGACGATGCCGTGG
>CAWFVN010000011.1:0-9139 GCA_963819225.1 uncultured Actinomycetes bacterium
GCAGCCGACGCCGAGCTCGCCCAGCGTGTCGAGCAGTCCGTGCTCGATCCAGCGGTTCAGCATCGAGTACGACGGCTGGTGGATCAGCAGCGGCGTGCCGAGGTCGCGCAGGATGGCCGCCGCTTCCGCGGTCTTCTCCGCCGAGTACGACGAGATCCCGGCGTAGAGCGCCTTGCCCTGCCGCACCGCGGTGTCGAGCGCGCCCATCGTCTCCTCGAGCGGTGTGTCCGGGTCGAACCGGTGCGAGTAGAAGATGTCGACGTACTCGAGGCCAAGCCGCTGGAGGCTCTGGTCGAGGCTCGCGAGCAGGTACTTGCGGGAGCCCCATTCGCCGTACGGGCCGGGCCACATGTCGTAGCCCGCCTTCGTCGAGACGACGAGCTCGTCGCGAAACGGAGCGAAGTCGTCGCGGAGCAGGCGACCGAAGTTCTCCTCCGCGGAACCGTACGGCGGCCCGTAGTTGTTGGCGAGGTCGAAATGCGTGATCCCGAGGTCGAACGCCCGCCGAGCGATCGCACGGATCGTGTCGAGCGGGCGGTCGTGCCCGAAGTTGTGCCAGAGGCCGAGCGAGACGGCCGGCAGCTGAAGGCCGCTGCGCCCGCAGCGGTTGTAGGTCATCCGCTCGTAGCGATCGGTGGCCGGCATCTTGCCGAACCATACGCTCGACCATGAATCACCCTGATTGGGCGAGGCGTGTCGACGTTCTCTCCTGGGATCGTGCTGATTGAGAAATTTCACGACGAGGGGGTAGAAATGGCGGAGCCGCAGCGACCGAACATCCTCGTCATCTGGGGCGATGACATCGGGATCACGAACCTGAGCTGCTACAGCGACGGGTTGATGGGCTACCGGACGCCGAACATCGACCGGATCGCGGACGAGGGGATGCGGTTCACCGACTCGTATGGAGAGCAGAGCTGCACCGCCGGACGGTCGTCCTTCATCACCGGTCAGAGCGTCTATCGCACCGGCCTGAGCAAGGTCGGGATGCCCGGCATGGACATCGGCCTCCAGGCCGAGGACGTGACGATCGCCGAGCTGCTGAAGCCGCTCGGCTACGCGACGGGGCAATTTGGCAAGAACCACCTCGGCGACATGAACAAGTACCTGCCGACCGTGCACGGCTTCGACGAGTTCTTCGGCAACCTCTACCACCTCAACGCGGAGGAGGAGCCCGAGCAGCCGAACTGGCCGCCGGCCGACGACTTCCCGCAGTTCAATGAGCGCTTCCGGCCCCGCGGCGTCATCCACTCCTGGGCGACGGACGAGGACGACGACACGGACGAGGAGCGGTTCGGGCGAGTGGGCAAGCAGCGGATCGAGGACACGGGCCCGCTGACGAAGAAGCGGATGGAGACGATCGACGACGAGGTGCTCGGGCACGGGCTCGACTTCATCGAGCGACAGGCCGCCGCGGGGACGCCGTTCTTCGTCTGGGTCAACACGACGCACATGCACTTCCGGACGCACCCGAAGCCGGAGAGCGTCGGCCAAGCGGGGCGGTGGCAGTCGCCCTACCACGACACGATGATCGACCACGACAAGCACGTCGGCGCGCTTCTCGACAAGCTCGACGAGCTCGGGATCGCCGACAACACGATCGTCGTCTACTCGACCGACAACGGCCCGCACATGAACTCGTGGCCGGATGCCGGCATGACCCCTTTCCGGAGCGAGAAGAACACGAACTGGGAAGGCGCCTTCCGCATCCCTGAAGTGATCCGCTGGCCCGGCAGGATCTCGGCGGGCTCGGTCTCCAACGAGATCGTCCAGCACCACGACTGGCTGCCGACGTTCCTCGCCGCAGCCGGCGAGCCGGACATCATCGAGAAGCTGAAAGCGGGACACGAGGTCGGCGACACGACCTTCAAGGTGCACATCGACGGTTACAACCTGCTGCCCTACCTGACCGGAGAGACGGACAAGAGCCCGAGACGCGGGCTCGTCTACTTCTCGGACGACGGCGACGTGCTAGGGCTCCGGTTCGAGAACTGGAAGGTCGCGTTCATGGAGCAGCGGGTCCAGGGGACGCTGAGGATCTGGGCCGAGCCGTTCGTCTCGCTGCGCGTTCCGAAGCTCTTCAACTTGCGCACGGACCCGTTCGAGCGCGCCGACGTGACCTCGAACACGTACTACGACTGGATGCTCGACAACGCGTACCTCGTCCTCGCCGCGACGGCCATCGTGACGCAGTTCCTCGCGACGTTCGAGGAGTTCCCGCCACGACAGAAGGCGGCGAGCTTCACGATCGACCAGGTGGTCGAGAAGCTCGAGGCTGCACTCACGTCGGGTCGCTGAGCGTGGGCGAGCCGCTCGCCTCCTGGCACGACGAGGCCTCCAAGGCCGCTGTGCTCGACTTCGTCGAGCGCGTGTCCGTGGCTGGAGTTCCGCCGGAAGAGCGGATCGCCGTGTTTGACAACGATGGCACGCTCTGGTGCGAGAAGCCGCTACCGATCCAGGCCGACTTCATCCTCCGTCGGCTTCACGAGATGGCTGAGGCCGATCCCGAAGTGCGAGATCGCCAGCCCTGGAAGGCGGCATACGAGCGGGACTACAGCTGGCTCAGCGCTGCGCTGACAGAGCACTACGCGGGCGACGACACGAAGGTACGCACGCTCGCGGGCGGGGTCCTCGCCGCGCACTCGGGGATCAGCGTCGACGACTTCGAGCGGCAGGCGGACTCGTTCCTGCGCACGGCGCGGCACCCTACTCTCGACCGGGGCTATCTCGAGTGTGTCTACACGCCGATGGTCGAGTTGCTCCAGTACCTGGAGGCGAATGGGTTCTCGAACTACATCGCTTCGGGCGGCGGTCGCGACTTCATGCGACCGATCAGCCAGGAGCTCTACGGCATCCCGCGCGACCGTGTGATCGGGAGTGCGACCGCGTTGGAGTACCTGGCCGACGGCGAGGGCGGCACGATCATGCGCAAGCCGGAGGCCGACTTCCTCGACGATGGTCCGGAGAAGCCGATCCGGATCTGGAGCCGCATCGGTCGACGACCGATCCTCGCCGCCGGGAACTCGAACGGTGACATCCAAATGCTCGAGTTCTCCCAGCACACGGACAAGCCGATCCTTCGTCTGCTCGTGCTGCACGACGACGCCGAGCGCGAGTTCGCCTACACGGCGGGCGCGGAGAACTCGCTCGAGCGGGCGCGGACGGAGAGCTGGACGGTGGTCAGCATCGAGAACGACTGGTCGACGGTGTTCGCCGAGCGATGACGGCCGCCGAGTTGGCGAGGGACTCCAACGAGAGCATGGTCTGGGTCGATGGAGCGACCTTCCGCATGGGTTCCGACTCGCACTATCCGGAGGAGGCGCCCGCGCACCGCGTGAGCGTCGAAGGCTTCTGGATCGACGCGTTCCCGGTGACGAACGAGGAGTTCGCTGCCTTCGTCGAGGAGACGGGCTACGTGACGGTCGCCGAGCGGCCGCTCGATCCGAGCGACTTCCCGGGCGCGCCTCCGGAGAACCTCGTGCCCGGCTCGCTCGTGTTCACGATGACCGCAGGTCCCGTCGACCTGCGCAACCTGAACCAGTGGTGGACCTGGACTCCTGGTGCCTGCTGGAAGCACCCGGAGGGACGAGCGAGCTCGATCGAAGGACGTGGCGATCATCCCGTCGTGCACGTCGCCTTCGAGGATGCTGAGGCATACGCGGCCTGGGCGGGCAAGGAGCTGCCGAGCGAGGCGGAGTGGGAACTCGCAGCGCGCGGCGGACTCGAGGGGCGCGACTTCGTCTGGGGTGACGAGCCGGAAGCACCCGGCGAGCGGCTTGCCAACTACTGGCACGGGGAGTTCCCCTGGCGGCCGGAGCTCGGCTACGGCACCCGCGCGCCGGTCGGCTCGTTCCCCGCCAACGGGTTCGGTCTCTTCGACATGGCCGGGAACGTCTGGGAGTGGACGACCGACTGGTACGCGCCTCGACACCCGGAGGACGCCGACAAGCCGTGTTGCGTGCCGCAGAATCCGCGCGGGCCGAACCGCGAGTCGAGCTACGACCCTGCGCAGCCGCAGTTCCGGATTCCGCGGAAGGTGCTCAAGGGCGGGTCGTACCTCTGTGCCGACAGCTACTGCATGCGCTACCGTCCTGCAGCCAGGCGGCCGCAGATGATCGACACCGGCATGAGTCACGTCGGCATCCGCTGTCTCCGGCGCGACCGGAAACCGTGAGCTCACCTCTCGATCAACAGACGGCCGAGTTCCGTGAGTTGCGACGGAAGATCGAGGAGTCGATCCTTCCGCTTTCGACGTCGGTCGACGGCAGGCGCTTCGAGCTGCAGGCCTCTCTGCACGGGCTCGAGCTCCAGGTCGGCGGGTACGTCGTGCTCGAAAGCGATGACGGACGCAGGCTCGGCCAGGTCGTGGCGCTCGAGCTCGCTCGAGTCGATGGCTCCGAGATCACGAGCGGCGACGGGGCGCTGGAGCTGCGAACTCGGATGGTGCTGCGCTCGGTCCGCGGCGAGGGCGTCGTCCTCGACGGCGACGGCAAGCCGTTCCACGATGCGCTCGCGCGTCCCGCCGAGCCCGCCGAGGTGGCCGAGTGGCTGGCGACGATTCGGCCGGCGAGAGCGACGCTGACGATCGGCGAGCTCCTGCTCGAGCCCGGCGTGCCTGCGACGCTCGACGCCGGCGGCTTCGATCGGCACACGTTCCTGTGCGGCCAGTCGGGCTCCGGGAAGACGTACTCGCTGGGGCTCGTGCTGGAGCGGCTGCTCGTCGAGACCGACCTTCGCCTCATCATCCTCGACCCGAACTCCGACTACGTCAGGCTCGGTGAGCAACGGGCAGCGGCCGACGCGGAGCTCGCTGCGGGCTACGCCGACGCCGCGAAGGGCGTCGTCGTACGGCGCGCCGGCGAAGGTCTCCACCTCCGACTCGACCAGCTCGACCCAAACGCCCGCGCGGCCGCACTTGCGCTCGATCCGGTGGCCGATCGCGAGGAGTTCGCGCTCGTCGACCAGTTGCTCGGTGAAGGCATCACCTTCGAAGAGCTGGCGACGTCGACGGAGCCGCACGCGCGGGCGCTTCGTCTCCGAGCCGAGAACCTCGGCGTGCCGAACTGGCAGCTGTGGGCGCGCGGCAGGGAGGGGTCGCTCGTCGACGACATCGAGCGGCGCGACGCGCGCTGTCTCGTCGTCGACCTTGGCTCATTGTCGACGCGCGAGGAGCAGGCCGTCGCCGCGGAGGCCGTGCTCGCAACGCTCTGGCGGCGCCGCGCCGACCGCGAGCCCGTGCTCGTCGTGATCGACGAGGCGCACAACGTCTGCCCTCAAAAGCCGGACGATCCCGTCACAGCTCTGGTCACCGAGCACGCAGTTCGGATCGCCGCCGAGGGGCGCAAGTTCGGCCTCTACCTGCTCGTCTCGACGCAACGGCCGCAGAAGGTGCACGAAAACGTCCTCAGCCAGTGCGACAACCTTCTGGTGATGCGGATGAACTCGCTCGCAGACCTCGGCTTCGTCGGTGACGTGTTCTCGTTCGTTCCTTCGAGCCTGCTCGAGCGCGCGACGGCGTTTCGTCAGGGCGAAGCGCTCGTCGCCGGGAAGATCGCATCACATCCGTCGTTCGTTCGCTTCGGCTCGCGTGTGGCCGAGGAGGGCGGTTCAGACATCCCGGCCGACTGGGCCCGACCCACCTAGAGCGAGCGTCGCACCGGGTACTGCACGTCGATCGCGGCCATCGTCAACCAGGCCGCCACGGCCGCGAGCGAAGCTGCAGGGACGGCGTCGAGTCCGGCCGTGCCGGCGAGGAGCGCGGCGAACAGGACCGATGCAAAGAGCAGGCGCGTCATCGCCACAGTGCCTGCCGCCGTGCCGACCGCAACCGCGAGCGTCGGTGACACGTCGAAAGCGATCGCCGCGAGCGTCGTGACCGCGACGCCGAGGAAGATCGCCGGGAAGACTGCGCCGCCCCGAAAGCCGCAGCCGAGACAGACGGCATACGCGAGCGCCTTCGCCGCGATCAGCACCAGGACGATTCGGCTCGAATCCTCCGTGACGAGGCTCGGGAGCGACGCTTGACCGGAGAACAGCACGTCCTGCGAGTTCGCACCGAGCCCGTCGGCCAGGAGCGCCAGGGCACCGGCGGCGAGCCCGCCGCCGACGAGCAGCACCGGCACTCCGAGCCGCGCCCGTCCGGGTCCGGCGACCCCGGACGCAACGTGTCGAACGACCTCGATCAGGAGCGCGATCACGACCCCCGCGCCCACCGCGATCACGAGGTCGCGGAGATGCACGCCCTCGTAGGCAGGCAGTCCTGGAACCGACAGTGCGGCCGCCTCGATCCCGCCCCAGTCCCCGAGCCCGACGAAGATCACGTAGCCGAGCGAGGCAGCGACGAGGCCGGGGATGAGAAACGGGATGAGCGCGGCGCCGAGGCCGACGCCGGCCTCGAGCAGCAGCATCCCGGCGACGAGCGGCCCGCCGAAGATGGACGAGATGGCCGAGAACGAGCCCGCGGTCGAGAGCACTTTGCTGTCGCCCGGGTCGGCGCGTGCGAGTGACGCGACCGTGACGCCGACGACCGAGCCGAGGGCGATCAGCGGAGCTTCAGGACCGAGAACCGCGCCGAACGCGAGCGTGCCGAGCGCTGCGAGCGCGATGCCCGGCGCATGCGAAAGCGGTGTCGGCGCCACGCTGATCCCGCCGAGCGGCCCGTGGCCGCCGTCGCCCGGGAGGAGCGTGCGCGCCAGCAGCACGAGGCACGCGCCGGCGGCCGGCAGCCCGAGCACGAGATACCAGGGTGGGCCGGACGCGTCGAGACGTTCGGGAAGGTCGTGCCACAGCCAGTGCTGGAGCTCGTGAACGGTGGCGAGGAACAGCGCCGCGACCAGCGCGGCGGGGACACCGATGATGGCGCCGAGCGCGATGAGGTGAAGGGCACGTCGCCTCGAAACGGTCTGGTTAGGCTCGGTTGCGCTCACGCGCGCACCGTATCGACCCAACTCCGACTACGTCCGGCTCGGCGAGCAGCGGGCAGAGGCTGACGCTGAGCTCGCCGCGGGCTACGCGGACGCAGCGCAAGGCGTCGTCGTCCGCACGCCGGAGACGGCCTACTCGTCCCGCTCGACCAGCTCGACCCGCGCGCCCGGCGGCCGCGCTGGCGCTCGACCCGGTGGCAGACCGGGAGGAGTTCGCGCTCGTGGACGAGCTGCTCAGCGGCGGTGCAGGTATGGCGGCCTTCGAAGAGCTGGCGACGTCGGACTCGCCGCACGCGCGGGCGCTCCGTCTCAGGGCCGAGAACCTCGGCGTGTCGGGCTGGCCGCTGTGGGCGCGCGGCAGGCCGGGGTCGCTCGTCGACGACGTCGAGCGGCGCGACGCCCGCTGTCTCGTCGTCGACCTCGGCTCTCTGTCGACGCGCGAGGAGCAAGCGGTCGCTGCGGAGGCGGTGCTCGCAACGCTCTGGCGGCGTCGCACCGACCGCGAGCCGGTGCTCGTCGTGATCGACGAGGCGCACAACGTCTGCCCGCAGAAGCCGGACGATCCCGTCACGGCGCTGGTCACCGAGCATGCGTTCGGATCGCCGCCGAGGGGCGCAAGTTCGGCCTCTACCTGCTCGTCTCGACGCAGCGGCCGCAGAAGGTGCACGAGAACGTCCTCAGCCAGTGCGACAACCTCGTCGTGATGCGGATGAACTCGCTCGCCGACCTCGGCTTCGTCGGCGACGTGTTCTCGTTCGTCCCTTCGAGCCTGCTCGAGCGCGCGACGGCGTTTCGTCAGGGCGAAGCGCTCGTCGCCGGGAAGATCGCGTCGCATCCGTCGTTCGTTCGCTTCGGCGCGCGCGTGGCCGAGGAGGGCGGGTCCGACATCCCCGCCGACTGGGCACGGCCCACCTAGAGCGAGCGTCGCACCGGGTACTGCTCGTCGATCGCGGCCATCGTCAACCAGGCCGCCACGGCCGCGAGCGAGGCTGCAGGGACGGTGTCGAGGCCGGCCGTGCCGGCGAGGAGCGCGGCGAAGAGGACCAATGCAAAGAGCAGGCGCGTCATCGCCACAGTGCCTGCCGCCGTACCGACCGCAACCGCGAGCGTCGGTGACACGTCGAACGCGATCGCCGCGAGCGTCGTGACCGCGACCCCGAGGAAGATCGCCGGGAAGACTGCGCCGCCCCGGAAGCCGCAGCCGAGACAGACGGCATACGCGAGCGCCTTCGCCGCGATCAGCACCAGGACGATTCGGCTCGAATCCTCCGTGACGAGGCCCGGGAGCGACGCCTGACCGGAGAACAGCACGTCCTGCGAGTTCGCACCGAGCCCGTCGGCCAGGAGCGCCAGGGCACCGGCGGCGAGCCCGCCGCCGACGAGCAGCACCGGCGTTCCGAGCCGCGCCCGTCCAGGCCCGGCGACCCCGGACGCAACGCGTCGAACGACCTCGACCAGGAGCGCGATCACGACCCCCGCGCCCACCGCGATCACGAGGTCGCGGAGATGCACTCCCTCGTAGGCAGGAAGCCCTGGAACCGACAGTGCGGCCGCCTCGATCCCGCCCCAGTCCCCGAGCCCGACGAAGATCAGATAGCCGAGCGAGGCAGCGACGAGGCCGGGGATGAGAAACGGGATGACGGCGGCGCCGAGACCGACGCCGGCCTCGAGCAGCAGCATCCCGGCGACGAGCGGCCCGCCAAAGATGGACGAGATGGCCGAGAACGAGCCCGCGGTCGAGAGCACCTTGCCGTCGCGCGGGTCGGCGCGTGCGAGTGACGCGACCGTGACGCCAACGACCGAGCCGAGGGCGATCAGCGGAGCTTCAGGACCGAGAACCGCGCCGAACGCGAGCGTGCCGAGCGCTGCGAGCGCGATGCCCGGCGCATGCGAAAGCGGCGTCGGCTCCACGCTGATTCCGCCGAGCGGCCCGTGGCCGCCGTCGCCCGGGAGGAGCGTGCGCGCCAGCAGGACGACGCACGCGCCGGCGGCCGGCAGCCCGAGCACGAGATACCAGGGTGGGCCGGACGCGTCGAGACGTTCGGGAAGGTCGTGCCACAGCCAGTGCTGGAGCTCGTGAACGGCGGCGAGGAACAGCGCGGCGAGCAGCGCGGCGGGGACACCGATGACGGCGCCGAGCGCGATGAGGTGAAGGGCACGCCGCCTCGAAACGGTCTGGTTTGGCTCGGTCGCGCTCACGCGCGCACCGTATCGCC
>CAWFVN010000012.1:0-89574 GCA_963819225.1 uncultured Actinomycetes bacterium
GCGTTACGAATGGTCGCCCCACCGCCATCCATGGGTACTCGCTACGCCAAAGAGCGGCGAGCACCACATCGCTTATCAGGTTCACGGATCCGGCGAGATCGACCTGATCTGGACTCCCAGCTACTTCAGCCATCTTGAAGTCCAGATGGAGGAGTCGTCGTTCAGGCGGTTCGTTGACCGTCTCGGCACGTTCGCCCGAGTGATCCTGTTCGACAAGCGGGGGACCGGCCTCTCCGATCGGGTCGCCATACCTGGGCTGGACGATCGGATGGACGACTTCCGTGCGGTGCTCGACGCGGTCGGAAGCGACAAGGTCGCATTGCTCGGGACGTGCGAAGGTGGGGCTCTCTCGGCACTCTTCGCGGCGACGTATCCGGAACGCACACGCGCGCTCATCCTGGCGAACAGCTTCGCCCGATCGACAGCAGCTGATGGCTATCCCTGGGCCCAATCGATGGAGGAATGGCAGCAGGCCGCGGCGTCGATTTCCGAGTTCTGGGGGACAGGCTCCCAACCGGACGTTTTCGCACTCGAGTGCGCTGCACGACCCGCGTATCCAGGAGTGGTGGCCGCGTTTCCAGCGGCAGGCCGTCAGCCCAAGTGGCATTCGGACCCTCCTCCTCATGAATTCCGAGATCGATGTCCGCCACGTTTTGGCCAGCGTCAACGTCCCGACCCTTGTCCTGCACAGCAAGGGCGACCGTCTGTGTCCGATCGGGGCCGGGCGCTACATGGCGGAACGCATCCCGGAGGCACAGTTCGTCGAATTGCCGGGTGATGACCACTACATCTGGTTCGGGGGCGACGCAGATCGGTTCGCCGATGAGGTCGAGCGGTTCCTGACCGGCACTTTCAATCCGCGAGAGCCGGACCGTCCCCTGGCCACAACCTTTCGTCGACATCGCGGACTCGACGCGGAAGGCGGCGCAGCTCGGCGATCGTACGTGGCGCGACCTCGTCGACTCCTTTTACGCGATCGTCCGAAACGAGCTGGAGCGAACCCAGGGGGCGGCTGATCGACACAGCCGGCGACGGAGTGTTCGCCGCGTTCGACGGCCCCGCCCGGGCGATCCAGGCAGGACTGGCGATCGCGGAGCGGGTGCAGCGATTCGGCCTGACCGTGAGGGCCGGCGTGCATATCGGTGAAGCCGAGATCGTGGGCGACGGGCTGCGCGGCATCACCGTGCACATCGGATCGCGCGTCGCCTCAAAGGCTCGCGAGAGCGAGGTGCTCGTCTCGAGCACCGTGAGGTACCTCGTCGTCGGGTCGGGTTTCAGGTTCGCCGATCGGGGCTCCCACGCGTGAAGGGGGTCACAGGCCGCTGGCAGCTTTACTCGGCCCAGGCTTTGACGACCCCATCGTGTCCTCTCCCTGACATCTCAACCAGTCCAGGCGGGCACGGCGGTTGTTCGTGTGGTCCCGAGATGGTTTCACTGGCGATCTCGCAAACGAGCTACGCGAGCTTGTCCGAGTGATCATCGACGCAGTACGTCGTGCGGCCGCGAAAATGTCACCCGAACGGGGCGGTCATACTCCGCGCGTGGGTGGACGCTGCGAGAGCGACCCGTCGGGGCCTGACCCGGAAGGAACCAGTCTTCGAACGGCACGGCTGAGGCTTCTCCCGCTGACAAGCCGCGACGAGTCCGACCATGCTCGTGCATCGAGGAATGCAGCGGACGCCTTGGCGCGACACCCGCGCGGCCGATGTCCAGTGGCGCGGACCCCGGCTTCGGCCCGTGGGCCGTCCGGGACAAGCAGGGCAGCTGCTTCCTCGGCTGCGCCGAGCTGCGTCTCGCCGGCGACGGCATCGAGGGCATCGCCCCCGACGAAGTCGAGGCGGGCTGGTGGGTGACCGAGGACCGGCGGAATGACGGCATCGCGACTGAAGCGATGGAAGCGGCGATCGACGATCTCTTCAGCCGCACCGACGTCGAGACGATCACGGCGTACATCTCGGACGGGGAAACGGAGCATCCCGCCGCGTGGCAGCCAAGCTCGGATTCTCGGTACGCGGCCGAGGCCACGGGCGCTCGGGCGAGCCGATGACGGTTTACACGCTTCCCCGCGATGATTGGCTGCGACAACGGCCCTGAGGCAAGCGCTCGAAGTAAGGACCGTCTCGCTTGGGCCAGCGTTCAGGAATGTCCCCCGAGCCGCAAGGCAGCGGGCACCAGGCGCGAGCCTGCTTCAGCGGGACGGGATGTGCTGACGACGACGCCTGCTCTGTGCGACGACCGAGAGCGATCCCGACTGCGATTAGCGGGATTGCGAACGGGGCGAGCATTGCGCCCGCGCTGGTAGGCGGCGGCCTTGCGCTTTGTCGGGCGGGCCCCGAGGATTCGGTGATGGCCGGGATGCTGTACGACGACAAGGCAGCCGCGCAGCTCGAGCAGGCGTACGCGACGACCGACATGATCGTTCAGCGCGAAGAGTTGCGACGGTCGCTTCGAGCATCAGCCGGCGAATCGATCCTGGACCTCGGTTCGGGCCCCGGGTTCCTCGCCTGTGAGCTCGCACAGGAGGTCGGTGCAACCGGCCGGATCGTCGCGGTGGACATCAGCTCTGACATGAACTCGATCGCCTCAAAGCGGATCGCGGCCGCCGGACTCGGCGACCGGGTCGAGATCTTGGAGGGCGACGCGACCGCGCTTGCGTTTGCAGACGCCACCTTCGACGCCGCTGTCTCGATGCAGGTCATTGAGTACCTCGCCGAGCCGGACGCCGCGCTCCATCAACTAGTCCGCGTCCTGCGACCCGGCGGACGACTCGTGATCATCGACACCGACTGGGACTCGCTCGTCTGGGCAGCCACGGATCGCCGCCGCGCTGCTCGGATCGCGGCCGCGTGGAACGAGCACCTGCCAGACCCCTACCTTCCGCGCTCGCTCGCGCCCCGCCTCCGCGCGGCCGGATTCGAGGTCAGAGAAATCCGGATCGTCCCGATACTCAACACGGCGTACGACGCCACGACCTTCAGCTACAACATCGCCCCGCTCATCGCCGCATTCGTGCCCGGGCGCGGAGGCGTCTCAGAAGACGAGGCAACCGAATGGCTCAACGACCTCGCAGAACTTCAGCACCAAGGGCGGTACTTCTTTAGCGTCAACCGATACCTCTTCGCCGCTTCGCGTCCCCAGGGCGGCGGCCCGCGCTCAGCGACTGGTCTCTGACGATCAGACTCCCTCGGCTGGGCTAGCGTCCTCTCCCTCGACCGACGGTTCACGCGCTGCGGCGAGCCTTCGCTGTCGCGTTCCTGACGAGTCACCCGGCGCTATCGAATCGCTCCAGGCACTGATGAACCACTCCCGGATCGACACGACTCAGGTGTACCTGCGGGCGCTCAATCGGTCTAAGGCGATGGAGGCTGTCCGAGACCTCTCTTGGGGCCCCGGGTTACAGCCGTCACCAGGAAAGGCCCATACGGGATTCGAACCCGTGCCGCCGCCGTGAGAGGGCGGTGTCCTAGGCCACTAGACGAATGGGCCGTCGTGGCGAGGGGTCAGTGTAGCGGGCTAGCTGATCCGCGCGAACCGCTGGACGGCGGCCAGGAGCTCCTCGCTCTTCTCCGCGGCGGCCTGCTTGTTGCCCGACTCGAGGGCGCCCTTCACGCAGTGCCGGACGTGCTCGTCGAGCACTTCCAGCGCGACGCTTTCGAGGGCCTTGGAGACCGCGCCGATCTGGGTGAGCAGGTCCATGCAGTAGCGGTCGTCCTCGACCATCTTCTCGATCCCGCGGACCTGGCCCTCGATGCGGCGCAGGCGCTTGCCGAGCGCTTCCTTGTCGTAGCCGTGGCTGTCGTGGGTCATGTGCGCACGCTCCTGAATCGACGGAGACGGAGGGAGTTCGTGACGACGAAGATCGACGAGAACGCCATCGCGGCGGCCGCGACGATCGGGTTCAGCAGGCCGGCGACGGCGAGCGGGATCGCCGCGACGTTGTAGGCGAAGGCCCAGAAGAGGTTGCCCTTGATCGTGCCGAGCGTCCTGCGCGCGAGGCGAATCGCGTCACCGGCCGCACGCAGGTCGCCGGAGACGAGCGTGAGGTCGCTCGCCTCGATCGCGACGTCGGTGCCCGTGCCGAGCGCGATGCCGAGGTCGGCCTGCGCGAGCGCGGGTGCGTCGTTGATCCCGTCGCCGACCATCGCGACGACCTCACCCGCTTCCTGGAGGCGCCGGATCTCGTCGGCCTTGCCGCCCGGGAGCACACCGGCGACGACGCGTTCGATCCCGACCTCGCCGGCGACGCGCTGTGCCGCCGCCTCGACGTCGCCGCTCAGCAGCACGGGGGTGAGGCCGAGCGCGCGGAGCTCCGCGACCGCTTCGCGGCTCGTCGGCTTGACGGTGTCCTCGAGCTCGAGCGTGCCGACGTGCTCGCCGTCGACCCGGACGCCGTCGCGGCCGATCGTGACGCGCCGCTGCTCGACGACGCCGGTGACGCCTTCGCCGGGCACGTTGCGGAACTCCGTGACCGCCGGGAGCGATGCGAAGCGCGCACGCGCCGCCTCTGCCACCGCGCGGCCCACGGGGTGCTCGCTCGCCGACTCGACGGCTCCCGCGAGCCGGAGCACGTCGTCGGGCAGCCCGTTGACGAGGCGCAGGCGGCCCTCGGTGATCGTCCCGGTCTTGTCGAGCACGACGGTCGTGATCCGCCGCGTCTGCTCCAGCACTTCCGGGCCCTTGATCAGGATGCCGAGCTGCGCGCCGCGCCCCGTGCCGACCATCAGCGCGGTCGGCGTCGCGAGCCCGAGCGCGCAGGGGCACGCGATGATCAGCACCGCGACCGCGGCCTCGAAGGCGTCCGAGGGCACGCCGGTGACGAGCAGCCAGCCGGCGAGCGTGGCGAGCGAGAGCACGAGCACGACGGGAACGAAGACCGCGGAGATGCGATCGGCGAGCCGCTGCGCGTCCGCCTTGCCGGACTGCGCGTCGGCGACGAGCTGCGCGATCTGCGCGAGCGCCGTCTCCGAGCCGACACGGGTCGCGCGGACGACGAGCCGCCCGTAGGTGTTGACGGTCGCGCCTGCCACCTGGGAGCCGGTTCGCACCTCGAGCGGGATCGGCTCGCCGGTCAGCATCGCCTGGTCGACCGCGGACTCGCCTTCCTCGACGACGCCGTCGGTCGCGATCTTCTCTCCCGGGCGCACGACGAAGCGGTCGCCGACCTCGAGCGCGTCGATGTTGACGACGACCTCGTGACCGTCGCGCAGCACGCGCGCCTCTTTCGCTCCGAGCTCGATCAGCGCGCGGATCGCCGCACCAGACCTTCGTCGCGCGCTCGACTCGAGCCAGCGGCCGAGCAGGATCAGCGTCGTGATGATCGCGCCGACCTCGAAGTACGTCTCGCCGGTGCCGAGCGCGAGCGCGACGACCGACCACGCCCAGGCGGCGAGCGTCCCGATCGAGATCAGCGTGTCCATCGTGGCCGCGCCGTGGCGCGCGTTCAGCAGCGCCGCACGGTGGAACGGCAGGCCGGCCCAGAGGACGACCGGCGTCGCGAGCGCGAACGACAGCCACTCCCAGCCGGGGAACTGGAGCGGGGGCAGCATGAGCGCGACGAGTGGGGCGGAGAGGAGCGCAGCCACGATGAGCCGCACGGGCCGGGCCGGCGTGTCGTCGCGAAGGCCCGCCGCCGGAGCGGCGCCGTACCCGATCGCCGTGACCGCGCCGACCAGGTCGTCGAGCTGGACTCGCGCCGGGTCGAAGCGCACGCGGGCGGACTCGGTCGCGAGGTTGACCGACGCGTCGACGCTGTCGAGCTCGTTGAGCTTCCGCTCGACGCGTGAGACGCAGCCGGCGCAGGTCATTCCCTCGATCTCGAGGGTCACCGAGGAGGTATAGGTGTCCGCGGTCATGCCTCTACGATACCCCCTGGGGGTACTTCTCGCAGCTTTCCTGGCTTTCGCAGGCCCGAGCGGGGGCACCGGCCTGCTGCGGCCGGCGCCCGAGCTCCGCGTCCCGTCCGGCTACACGGCTCAGCGCTACGCGACCGGGCTGTCGCGCCCGACCGCGATGGCGTTCGGCCCGGACGGCCGGCTGTACGTCGCGCAGGAGACCGGCCAGATCGTCGTCGTGGGCGTCGGCAGTGCGAAGCCGCGCGTGCTCGCTCGCGGGTTCCACGAGCCGCTCGGGCTCGCCTGGAGCGGCACACGCCTCTTCGTCTCCTCGCGCGGGCGCCTGGACAGCCTGGACCTCGTCGACAAGACCCTGCGCGCGCGGCGCACGCTGCTGAAGGGTCTGCCGAACGGCCGCCACCAGCAGGACAACGTCGTCGTCGGCGACGACGGCCGCCTCTACCTCGGATCGGGATCGACGTGCGACGTCTGCAAGGAGAAGGACGCGAGGAGCGCGACGATCCTCTCGGTCCTCCCGAACGGCCGCGACCTGCGCATCGTCGCGAAGGGCCTGCGCAACCCGTACGGGCTCGCGTTCCAGCCCGGGACAGGTCGCCTCTACGTGACGGTGAACGGTCGAGACGATCTCGGCGAGGAACCGGCCGAGATGCTCGTCGAGGTCTCGCAGGGCCGCAACTTCGGCTGGCCGGGCTGCTGGCCGAGCTGGAAGCGGAAGCAGCTCGCCGGCAAGGGCTGCGCGGGGGTCACTCCGCCGGTGGCGTACCTCGAGCCGCACTCCGCTGCCGGCGGGATCGCGTTCGCGCCCGACGGCAGGACGGCGTACGTCGCGCTGTGGGGCACGTACTTCGGCAGGAAGCACGGGCGCACCGTCGTGCGGCTCACGTTCGACACCGCCGGCCACGTCGTGCGGCAGAGTCGTGTTCGCGCGCGGCTTCGACCATCCGCTCGCGGTGCTCGTCGCACGCCGACGGCGCGCTGCTCGTCTCCGACTGGGGGACGGGGCGCATCTATCGAATCGCCCGCTGAACGAAAGAGGGGGCCGAAAGGCCCCCTCGTCGTTCTGGTTCTAGACCTTCTCGGTCAGCGGTTGGCCGAGCTGCTTCTCCCACCAGTCCGACTCGCGCTGGTCGAACTTGCCCTGCAGCTGGCCCACGTAGTCCGAGAGCTGACTCTCCTTCTTTCCGAGCCGTTCCTCGAGCTCCGCGACCTTCAGCTCCCGCCTCTCGAGCTTCTCTTCGCGGAGCTCGAGGTCGGCCTCGACGCGCGCTTCGCGCGCTTCGACCTCAGCCTCTCGCTCGTCCATCTCACGGATGCGATCCGAGAGTGATTCCTCAGTGCTGTTGAGCCGCTTCTCGCGGCGCTCGATGCGCTCGCGCTGCGACTCGAACAGCGCCTCCGTCGACTGCAGCTCCGCCTCGCGCGCGGCAAGCTCGCGCTCGCGCTCGAGCATCGCCTGCTGCTTGTGCTCGAGCTCGGCAGCCAGTCCCTCGTCGCGCTCCACACGGCGGAGCGTGGCGAGCTGGCGGTTGAGCTCGGCTTCGCGCGCTGCGAGCTCGGTCTCCCGCTTCTGGAGCTTGGCGTGCTGCTCCGCGGACTGCTCGCCGAGCTGCCCGAACGAGGCAGCCTTCGACTCGAGGTTGTTCTCGGCGAGGCGGACGCGCTGCTCGACCTCCAGGAGCTCGGCCTCGCGCTTCTCGATCGTCTCTTCGCGCGCGACCAGCCTGCCGTCGGCCTTTGCGAGCTCGCGCTGCTTCTCGAAGACCTCCGTCTCGCGCGATGCGAGCTCCTCGTCGCGCGTGCTCAGCCCGGTCTCGCGGACCACGAGCGCGGCCTCGCGGGCCTCGACCTTCGAGAGCATCTCCTGCTCGCGGAGCTCGATGTCCTGCTCGGCCCGGGCGATCGTGCGCTCGCGCTGTCCGAGCGCGGCTTCCTGCTTGGCGAGGTCGGCGGCCGCCTCCATGCGGTTGCGGTCGACGCTCGACAGCTCGCGGAACTTCGCCTGCAGCTGACGCTCGCGCTCGGCGGCACGCGCTTCGGCGTCGGCGATCTCGGCCTTCTCGCTCGTGATCCGCTGCAGCTCTTCGGTGATCCCGTCGCTGCGCTCGGCCAGGTCCTGCTCGCGTGACGCGAGCTCGTTCTCGCGGGAGGCCAGCATCGCTGCGCGCTGGTCCAGCTCCGACGCTCGAAGGTTCAGGCCCTGTGGGCCGGCGAGCTCGCGCTCGAGCATCGCGGCCTGCTCCGCCATCGCGGCGCGAAGGTCGCGCTCGCGCGCAAGCGCCGAAGCCAGCTCGGAGCGGAACGCCTCGACATCGGACGTCGACCCGTTCTCGCTCGACCCCATCGGAAGGTCGGCGAGGACCTCCTCGGCGACGACGTGAGCAGGTGCCTCGCGCGGCGCTTCGGCGGCCTCTTCGCCCTCGCGACGCCGCTCGAGCTGACGGCGAAGCCCGGTGCCGAAGCCCTTGTCGGTGTCCTGGATCGAGTCGTCCACGATGCCTCCTAGAAGATCTCGTTGATCGTCAGCATGGCGGGGCCGAGGATGACGAGGAACATCGCCGGGAAGATGAAGATGACGGTCGGGAACAGCATCTTGATCGGCGCCTTCATGGCCTTCTCCTCGGCGGCGGCCTGACGGCGATCACGGGTGTCCGATGCCTGCACCTTGAGAATGCGCCCGAGCGAGATGCCGAGCACGTCGGCCTGGATGATCGCGCGCGTGAAGTGTCCGACCTCGGGTGCGGCGGCACGCTCGGCGAGCTTCTTGAGCGCGTCGTGGCGGCTCTCGCCGATTCGCATCTCGTTCAGCGTGAGCGTGAACTCCTCGACGATCGGGCCCTCGAGGTGCTCCGTCAGCTTCGCGATCGCGCCGTCGAAGCCGAGACCGGCCTCGACGCTGACCGCGAGCAGGTCGAGCGCGTCGGGCAGCTGCATCCGCAGCATCTCCTTGCGCGCCCGGACCTTCATGGTCAGCACCATGCCCGGCAGTGCGAAGCCGATGAACGTGCACAGAATCGCGAACGGAAGCGCGGCGAGCTTGCCGCCGAGCGTGCCGCCGATGACCGTGCCGAAGGCGAGGCCGGCGACCCCGAGCGCAGCCTTGGTGGCGAGGAAAGCGGTCGGCGTCACCTTGCGGGCGAGACCGGCGCTGAGCAGCTTCGCCTCGACGGTCTGGACCGTCATCCGCGGGTTGAGCTTCAGGGAGATGCGGGCGAGCCGGGCGACTCCGGGTTCAAGCACACGCTCGCGGAACTTGAGCTCCGCGCGCGCCTTCGCGACTGTGCTCGCCGTACCGGGTGGCACGGCCGATCGCGACCGAGCGCTGGCGTGCGGTCGCCGTCGCCGCCTCGGCGAAGACGTAGATCGCAACGCCGAACATCATGAGACCGAGCAGTAGCAGCAGCATCAGTTACCCCCTGAAGGAAGCGATCTTGCGAAGCATGTAGGCGCCGATGGCCATCGAGACCATGCCGACGATGATCATCTTGTGCCCCGTCGACGTGTGGTACAGCGGGCTCATGTAGTCGGCGTTGATCGCGGTGATGATCGCCGCGAGCGCGAACGGCATCCCGACGAGCGTGTAGGCGGATGCGCGGCCCATCGCCGTCAGACCCTTGATCTTGCGCGCGAACGCCTGCCGCTGGCGGACGGCGTCGGCGACCATGTCGAAGATGCCCGCGAGGCTGCCGCCGACACTGCGCTGGACGGTCACGGCGGTCATCACGAACGAGAGGTTCTTGGACTGGACCCGGTCGGCCATCTCGGCGAGCGCGTCGTCGATCGGCCGGCCGAGCTGCGCCTCCGTCAGGACGCGCTTGAACTCGTCGCTGATCGGCGGCTGCCCCTCGTCGACGACGGCCTGCATCGCCTGGCGGAAGCTGTGCCCTGCCTTCAGCGACGCTGCCATCGTGATCAGGAGGTCCGGCAGCTGCTCGTCGATCGCGTTGACCCGCTTCTTCGCCTTGAAGGAGAGGAAGCCGAGCGGCAGGAGGCCGCCGATAGCCATGGCGAGCCAGGATGATGAGCGGCGAGAGACGCCATCACGGCGGCGAACAGCCCGAAGAGGAAGGCCGGCGCCGATCATGCAGTAGAAGAACTCGGAGGTGCGAAGCGGCACGTCCGCCCGCTCGAGCATCGAGCGCAGCTTCCCCCAGAACGAGAAGCGTTCGAACGCCTGCTCGGTTGCCTTCAGGAGGCCGGAAGCACCTTCGAAGCGCTCGCGGACCGATGCCTTCTTCGCACGGCGGCGCGGGCCTCCGACGTGGGGGCCGAGCCTCCGGCGAAGGCGCGTGCTCGCGGGCGTGGCCATCAGCAGTGCGACGCCGAGCAGGATTGCGGTGCCGACCGCGAGGCTCAGGAGGAGCGCGGCGACGCCGGAGGTGAAGAGCTGCTCCGGGAGGAAGCCGGCGAGACCGTCGCCGGGGGGCGGGGGAGTGCTGCCGGGAAGCGTCGTCTGCGTCGACCCCGACCCGAAGCCGGGAACGGCTGCGGTCAACTTGAGGGTCTGCCCGGGGCGTGCGGCCGTCAGGTACGAGACACGCCACGTGCGCGCGAGGTCCTGAGCGACCTTGTCGTACGCCGCCGCGAGCTCAGCCGAGGAGTTCGCGCCGTAGTACCCGCCACCGGTTGCCTTGGCGATCTGCTCGAGCGGCGCCTTGGAGAAGTCTCCGCTCTCGATCCCGATCGCGTAGACGGCGGCACCTGCCTTCCGTGCAGCGTCGATCGCCTGCTGGAGCGAGACGCCCTTGGCGACGTTGCTGCCGTCGGTCATGACCACGATCACGCGACCCGGGTTCGCTTCGGTCGAGAGCGCGAGCGAAGAGAGGTGGATGGCGTCGTACAGGGCCGTCCCCTGCTTCTTGTCGAGCGCAAGATTCCGGAGTGCGCTGTCGGTGTCGATCGTCGCCGAGGAGAAACGCGTCGTCTGAACTGCGCTCTCTCCGAAGGTGACGACCGCGAGCCGGTCGGCGGCAGTCTTTCCTCCGACGAACGAGCGGGCGGCCGCGATCGCGTCTGCGAGGGGCTTGCCCTCCATCGACCGCGAGTGGTCGATGGCGACCACGACGCTCTTCGCGCGTCCGAGGTTCTGTGCCACCAGCCCGGCGACGGCGTGGCCGTTCTCCTGCAGCACCGGGGCGGCCTTCGACGGCCGGTCGGTGACGACCGACAACTGCATCGTCGGATGACGGGTCGCGTCGACGCCGGTCAGCCCGACGGCCGCGGCGGCGGGCGTCGCCAGGATGGCGGCTGCCAGCGTGACGAGAGCGGCAATCCGGATCACGATCGGCTCCCGTACGAAGCGCCGGCGAACGTCGGACGCGTGCCGGCGTCCGGCTCGAAGAACGTGGGAGCGAACGCAACGCCGTTCGCCGCCATCTTCTCGAGGAACGTGGGCTTGAGCCCCGTGCAGGAGAGTGCGGTGAGCAGCCGACCGGCTGCGGCCGACTCCTCGTCCGGTGCCCTCGCGACGAAGATGTCCTGCAGCGTCACGACGTCGGACTCCATCCGCTGGACCTCGGTCACAGCGGTGATGCGGCGTGAGCCGTCGACGAGTCGGCTGATCTGAACGAGCAGGTCGAACGCGCTCGAGGTCTGCTCGCGAATCGCGCGCAGCGGCAGATCGACGCCGGCGGTCAGCACGAGAGTCTCGAGGCGGGACAGGGCGTCGCGCGGAGAGTTCGCGTGGATCGTCGTCAGCGAGCCTTCATGGCCCGTGTTCATCGCCTGGAGCATGTCCAGGGTCTCGGGGCCACGCACCTCGCCGACGATGATCCGGTCGGGCCTCATGCGCAGTGCGTTGCGGACGAGCTCGCGGATCCGGACCTCGCCGGAGCCCTCGATGTTCGGGGGCCTCGACTCGAGCGTGATCACGTGCTCCTGCTGGAGCTGGAGCTCGGCTGCGTCCTCGATCGTCACGATGCGCTCGTCGCCCGGGACGAACGCGGACATCGCGTTCAGCAGCGTCGTCTTACCGGTACCGGTACCACCGGAGATGAGGATGTTGAGCTTGCCCTTCACGCACGACGCGAGGAACTGCGCCGCCTTGGGCGAGATCGACCCGAAGTTGATCAGGTCGTCCATCGTGTACGGATCGCGGGCGAACTTCCGGATCGTGAGCGTCGGGCCACGAAGCGCGAGCGGCGGGATGATCGCGTTGACACGGCTTCCGTCGGGAAGGCGTGCGTCGACCATCGGCGAGGACTCGTCCACGCGGCGTCCGACCTGCGACACGATCTTGTCGATGATGCGCAGGAGATGGGCGTTGTCCGCGAACGTCGACTGCGTGCGCTCGATCCGGCCGGAGCGCTCGATGTAGATCCGATCGAACGCGTTGACCATGACCTCGGTCACGGAGTCGTCGTTGAGCAGCGGCTCGAGCGGTCCATAGCCGAGAATGTCGTCTGCGATCTCGCGGACGATCTGGCGCCGCTCCTCGCGGGTGAGCGGCGTGCGGTCGAGCGCAAGCTGCTCAGTGACTGCGTGGAGGACGCGTTCGGACAGGTCTTCCGTCTCGGTCTGACGGAAGAGCTCGGGGCCGAGCTTCGCGATGCACGCGTGATGGATGCGCGTCTTCAGCTCGGCATAGGGGTCCATCGACTGCTGCTGCGGGCGCGCTTGCGCGCGCGGCTGGCTGGCCGGCGAATGGTGCGGGCCGGCTGGTGCCGACGCGCCGTCGTCGGGGGCAACGGTGCTCCCGTTGGTCCGGATCCGCTCGTGAAGGCTCATCGTTAAGCCCTCGCGAGGGCGCCGAAGAGCCGCCGCTTCTTCTCCTGCTCGGGCTCGAGCAGGCCCTTGGCCATCGAGCGAATCGCGCGCGAGAAGTCGCAACCGGCCTCCGCGAGCACCGCGGGCGTTCCACGGTTGACCGCGAGCGGCACTGCTCGGTCACTCGGCATCTCGAAGGCGATCTTCACGCCCAGTGCGCTTTCGACCTCGTTTTGCTTCATCCCGACCTTGGAGTTCGACCGGTTCAGGACGAACCGGACACGCGAGGCGGGGAAGGACAGCAGGTCGAGCGTGTGCTGCGCGAGCTTGACGTTCTTCAGCGTTGGCACGTCGAGCCCACACAGGACGAGCAGCTCGTCCGTGCGGTCGAGGGTCGCGAGCATCGGGCCGTGGAAGAACGGCGACGTGTCGACGACGATCAGGTCGTAGGAGCCGCGGGCAACCTCGAGCAGACGGTTGACCTTCGGTTCCGTGACCAGCTCTGCGTCTTCCGGGCGGAGCGGGGCGGGGAGGACGTCGACGCCGGAGGCGTGGCGCGTGGTGTAACCGGCCAGCTTCTCCGAGTCGAGCTCTCCCGGCGCGACCACCAGGTCGTAGATCGTCTTCTCGGGCTCGAGCCCGAGCATGATCGCCGCGTCTCCGAACTGCAGGTCGAGGTCGATCAGCAGCGTCCGCTTCTTTTCGTACTTCGCGAACGCGCAGGCGAGGTTCGTCGCGGTCACGGTCTTGCCCGTCCCGCCCTTCGGCGAGAACACGGTCAGGATCCGGCCGCGCTTGCCGACGCCGCCTTCAGACTCGAGCCGCCGGCCGGTGTGAGCCGCCTTGCGGACCGCGAAGACGATGTTGTCGGCCAGCTGGGGCAGGAGGAGCACGTCTGCCACGTCGGTCTCGAGCGCCTCGTTCAGGAGCTGCGAGGACTCGCCCGACGCAAGCAGGATCAGCGGGGCCTGCGTGTGCTCACGGATCGAGGCGATGTCGTGCACCGGGAGGTGCGCGTCCCTCGTCCCGTGGAGGACGACCTGGAGGTGCCCGCCCGCAAGCGGGGCGAACGCGTCGGCGACGTGCTCGCTGTACCCGACGACTTCGACGTCGTCGTGCTGATTGAGCGCGTCCACGAGCGGCTCGAGGCCGTCGCAGTTTCCGGTGACGAAGAGCCGCACCGAATCACGAGTGTTGCCGTTGTCGCTCATCAGTTACCTCCCTGGCCGCCACGGAGACCGTCGCGGAGAATCGTCAGATTGGTCTCCATGCTCTCGGGGCTGTCGACAGCGTCGACGACCGGACGGAGCTGGAGCGTCCACTCACCGTGGCGCTGGACGTGGAACAGCTTCTGCACCTGGGTGTCGGACACGGCGAGCAGCACGGACAGCTGATTCCGGCCTGCTGCGTTGTCGAGCCGCTTGTTGCCGGTGGAGCCGGCCGGCTTCAGGACCTCGAGGTCGCGCAGGACGATGCGGGTCGCCGAGACGTCCTTGTCCTCGCTGATCTTCAGCGAGCCGACGAGGTCGACCCGGTCACCGGCCCTGAGCGTGTCGGCGAGGAGCTGAACGCCGTCGCCCGCGAGGGCGACCGCGCGCATGTTGCCGGTCAGGCTCGAGCGAACGCCGATCTCCGACGAGCTGCTGAAGCGCTGCCGGCTGACCTGCTCACCGGCGTAGATCGGCTGGGAGACGACGAACTCGCTGAGCTGGCTCTTCTCGGACACCGCGCCGGGCGCGACGTTCCGCTGAGCGACCATCCGCGTCTCGACACGCGCCATGGCGGCGGCGCCGGAGATACCGGCCGGGATGTCGCTCTTCGCGACGAGGACCGAGACGTCCTCCTCGCCGTTCTGCACGCGCTTCTCGTAACTCGTGACGTACATCATCGTCAGCAGCGCGGCGAAGGCGGCCAACACCACTGCAATGACGATGTTTCTGAGGCGGTATGTCATTGCGTTTCCTTCCTATCGGTCAGTCGATGAGCGCAACTGAGCGCACACCGAAGTCGGCGGAGCCAGCAGTGCCGTTGAGAGTGCCCTCCCAGATCACGCGGCTGAAGTAGCCGGAAACGATCGCGCTGTTCCCTGTGGCGTCGGTAATCGGTGATGAAGAAGCCGACCCAGCCGATCACCTCGTACTCGAGGTTGGCGCCCTCTTCGCGAATCGTGCGATAGACGGGGAAGAGCATCTCCGTGCCGATGCGCTGGTTCATTGCGCCCTTGATTTGAGATGCGTTGTGCTTGGCTCCGGGGTCCGAGTTGTACTGTCCGAGGCGGCATCGAGCCGTCGTAACCCTCGAGAATCCATTCGGAGAGGATCGTGGAGCCGGTTCCGCCCTTGGAGTGATCGAGGTTGAGCAGGCGGAATGCGCCGGGCCCGACCTTCTCGAGGTCGAGCGTCGGTCGGGTTCGACGAGCCGAAGCACGACAGCGTCGGGTGGCAGTTGAGAAACGGGTGCTTCTCGTCCACGGCGATCGGTGCGGCCCAGCGCGCCTCGCTCGGAACCCCTGCGCGGGCCTTGGCCGTCGAACCGACGTCGACGGAGTCGATGCCGACGATCTTCGCGAAGAAGCTCTCCGCGGGCTTCTCGACGCTGACCTTGATCGTGTCGCCGGCGAGAGCCGTCGTCGAGAAGGAGACGTTGGCAGCGGCCACGCCGCCGCCGTTCTTTCCGCCGTACTCGATCGCGAGGGCCCGCGCAGTGCCTTGGCTCTCGGGGAGCGCCTGCGCGCCGGCAAGTGCGGCGGCGTCGGCAACCCGCTGCGTGTCGCGGTCCTCGCGGAACCAGGAGCCGACGTCGATCACCGCAGCTGCGGATGCAAGAAGAACCGTCAAGAAGAGGACGGTGAGTGCCGCAGCCTGGCCGTGTTCGCGTCTCATGATCACTCCAAGCGTTCGGTCGTGACGCTCGTCAGGGTGCCCGTGACGACGGGCAGCCCGAGAACCTCAATGGAATACGGATACGTGACGGTGCAGCTGACGTCGCTGCCGGCCGTGTCCCAGTCGTCGGCCTCGCAGCTGGCGGTCACGTCGTCCTCGTCGAGGCCGTTGGCGGCGTTCAAGGCGGCTGCCTCGGCAGCGGCCCCCGAGTCGCCCACGAAGCGGCTGACTGCGGCCTTGCGGGCGCCGACGCGCGATGCGTCGGTGACGGTGAGGTAGTCGTGGAAGGTGACCCCGAACTGGATGATCCCGAAGAGGAGCAGGCAGAGCACGGGCAGCAGCGCAGCGAACTCGACCAGCGTCTGGCCGCGTTCGTCGCTCGTTCGCTCCTGATGTCGCTTCACTGCCGTTCTCTCCTCGCGGTTGGTCGATGTGGCGGAAACTCGGTAGAACTCGGCGGGCCCCTCGTGGAGGGGCCCGCCGCGGTTCAGTGCGGCCTTAGCCGCCGATCACGTCGGTGACGGCGTCGAGCCGCCCCGTGATCGCCAGCACGAGAGCGCCGAGCGCCGTGATGACCACGGCGGCGATGACAGTCAGGATCACGGCGTACTCAGCCATGGTCTGACCCTCCTCGCGGCGCGCGAACGCGCTGAACATGGTGAACCAATTACGAATCGTCATTGCAGATTCACCTCCCTTCATTCATGTGAGGTTCGGGTGCACTCCGAAAAAGGCGCTGCGACTCGAGCACCGGGAAGCCGGGGAGGGTGAATCTGCTGGCGTGAGAGTGACTTCTCGCTGGCAACGTGTGCGGTCACGCTTCAAACTCCTTGGCTTCCTGGCGGCCGCAACGCCTGTTGGTTCGTTACTTCCGCTTCATCGTGCAACGCTCGCCGCGGTTAGACCCCCCGAAAGGGTTATCTCTGCTTAACGTGTCTTGAAGATCACTCCCATGAGGGAGCAACGCGGCCGTGGATCGACGCGATAAGTGATAAGCCGCGCGGCCGCGGTGGTCAGACTTCAAGTACGCGTTAGAGCAGCGGACTCTGCGCCCAATCAAGGGAGCGAAACCGAGATGGATACGAACGACGGATTTCGGAAGCTGGTTGTCCGAGTCGTGCTCTTCGTTCTGATCGGCTGGGCCGTCGCACTTCAGCGCGCTGTCCGCCGTGAACGAGCGTGGGACGACTGGACGGATACGAATAGTGAATGGAAGCCGGCGCCACTGCTCGTGGAGGACGACTCCGACAAGCAGCCCGCGACACGGCGTCCGTTCCGTGCACACAAGCTTGCGACGAGCATGGGGCTCGTCGTTGTCTTCTTCGCCGCCGCGTCGTTCACCGCAGCAGGTGGCGACATGGTCGCCAAGGCATTCGATCCCGCGCGTTGCGCGGCGCTGATGCAGGTCACCGGCGAGGACGACTCTGTCTGCGCCGACATGATGAACGACGAGGCCACTCCCGAAGCGATGCCGCTTCCGGACCCGGCCGCCGCCGCCCCGGAAGCAGCCGAGCCGGCGCAGCCCGCCGAGCAGGCGTCGGAGCTTCCCGCGGAGCTCGCCGAGATCTCGCCGCTGCCGAAGCGGGCGCAGATCTCGAGCCGGCATCCGCCGCAGGCGCATCGCTTGCGTCCGAGCCCGCGTCACAGTCGGCGCCGTCAGCACCGGACGCTTCCGCAGCAGCTCCCGCTGCGGGCCCTGAGTCCTACGTGCTCGCACCCGAGCAGCCCGATGCTGCGCCGGCCAAGAGCGACACGCGTCACTGGGTGGTCAAGCGCGCGAAGGAGTCGAAGCTCGCCGCCGCCACCGTCGAAGACGAAGGTGGAGCGCCGACCGTGTGGTTGAACCGGGCCCTTCCGGACCCGACGCCGCCCGCGAAGCGCCTGTCGCCCGCGTTCGCCAAGAACCTCCAGCGGATCTCGGGCAACAACGGCGTCAGCTGGTCGCTCGTGCTCGGCGTCCTCCGCGCGGAAGGTGCACGGGACCGCGTCCCGGCAACCGTCCGTGAGCTGAACGCGCTCGCGCGCGGCCTCAGCCAGCGCGGCGCCGCCGACAGCGAGTGGAACGCTGCACTGTCACTGTCCGGCCGCACGGGCTTCGCCGACCGCGCCGTGGCGCTCGCGCGCTACAACCGCGTCGTCGGTCTGAAGGCGCTCGTCAACGGTCTCGAGGCCGAGAAGGAGACGCTCGCAGAGCGGCTGCTGCTCGACCCGCGGATCACGATGTACGGCGGAGGCCGCGAGGACGTCAAGGACGGCAGGATCGACGTCCGCGTGATCATTCTCGTCTCGTACCTCGCAGAGTCGTACGGCGAGGTGACCGTGTCGAGCCTCTTCAGCGGCCACCGCAAGTACGCCCGCCCGGGTGTCGTCTCCGCGCACATCTACGGGCAGGCAGTGGACATCGCGACCGTCGGCAAGCTGTCGATCGTCGGACACCAGCAGCCCGGGAGCGTGACCGAGAAGGCCGTTCGGTCGATCCTGATGCTGCCGGTGGAGCTCCAGCCCCGGCAGGTGATCTCCCTGCTCGGCCTCGGCGGACCGTCGTTCCCGATGGCCGACCACGACGACCACATCCACGTCGGGTTCTAGAGATGAAGAGTCTGCGTCAAATCACCGTTCGGGTCGACGACCGCGTCGCGTGCGAGCGCTGCGCGGTCGCCGATCACCCCGTGGCCCGCATGCGCGGCTTGCTCGGTCGTTCGGATCTTCCGCGGGGCGAAGGAATCCTCCTTCGCTCCGCGGGTTCCATCCACACCTTCTTCATGCGCTTTCCGATCGACGTCGTGTTTCTCGATGCCGACGATCGCGTCCTCGAGGTCGTGCCGCACCTGGCGCCATGGCGCGCGGCCGGCGTGAAAGGAGCTCGTTCCGTGCTTGAACTTGCAGCTGGAGAGGCGGACGCTCGCGGCATCAGCGTCGGGTCGACTCTGACGCTCGACGTGGAGAGCCCTCAGGCGCACGTCGCGTTCAGGGAAGCGGCTCAGACGATGTCCGAGTACGTCATCATCCTGTTCGTGATCAGCGCGACGGTCATGACCGCGATCGCGCTCATGTCCGGCGTCGTGGCATCCCTGATCCAACTGGCCGCGGACATCTTCCCGTAACCGGCAGGCGACTGCGGGGCTAGGATTCGAACCTAGACTACTCGGTCCAGAGCCGAGCGTCCTACCATTAGACGACCCCGCAAAGGGTCGTCCAGTGTAGCCCGGCTCCTTAGGTTTCGAGGCGGTACACGCTGACCAGGCTCTTCTCGGCCTCCGTGTCGATGTGCGCGACCACTTCGACGTACGGCTCGAGGCCCGACCCGGTGAGCTTCGCCTTCAGCACCTCGTCGACCTGGAAGATGCCCGACGAGTTGTTCATGACGATCTCGATCTTCACCGGACGCTCGTCGCCGTCGGCCACGATCACGTCCTCGATCGCGGCGGCGGAAAGCGAGTGGATCGACACGCGGCCGCGCTCGAACGGGATGCGCGAGCGGCCCTGCTCCATGTCGAGCGCGTCCGCGACGCGCACGATCCCGGCCTCGAGCGTCAGCGGCTTCCCGTACTCGCGGTGGCTCGTGATCATCTGCAGCACCTCGCTGACGAGCACCGTGCGCTCGGGCTCGTCGTAGAGCCCGTCGAGCAGCTGCTGGAGCTTCGGCTGGGCGAGGAAGAGGCTGAAGTCCTCGTGGCCGTCGCGGTGGACCGACATGCCGATGCAGTGCGTCAGCGCGCCGAGCGTGACCGCGACCTCGGAGTCGTCGTTCGTCATCCCGTAGTCGCGCACGATCGACGGCTCGATCCCGTGCTTCGTCAGCTGACGGAGGAGCTTGAGCGCGATGTTCGCGACGATCTGGATGTGCACCCACGAGTGGTCGTTGATCTCGAGGCGCGCGACGGCGTTGACGTTGGCGACGTGCCACCACGCCTTGAGCTGCGTGTCGCCGTTGACCCGCTCGATCAGCGTGCGCAGCTTGCGGTTCGCGCGCGCCGGGACGTTGATCCGCATCCGCGCAACCGCCTCGGCAGGCGTGAGCCTGGCTTCGCGCTCGGCCTCGTCCGAGGCCGGGGACTCGATTCGCTGCTCGGTTTCGGGGTCGAGGCCGCTCACGCCTCGAAACCCTACTCCGCGCTCAGCGGTACGTCGGGCCGTCGCTCGGCGGCGGTGGCGGAGGCGAGAACGCCTCGGGTACGCCGGCGGGTGCCGCGCTGCGACCCTGCGCGAGCGCGAAGTACATCAGCGTCCACGCGCAGGCGATGAACGGGACGACGACGGTGTTCGAGATCAGGCTCCTGGCGAAGTCGTCGATGCCATCGGGGAGCCAGAAGGTGAGGATGCTGACGATGATGCTCGCCACGATCACCGCGCCGATCGTGATCACGATCACGCCGAACACGCTCCAGCCGTTGCCCCTGACGAGCTCGCGGCTGCGGCCGAACGACTCGCCGGCCGACTTGCCCTCGAGCACGATCGTCGGGACGATCAGCGACCAGATCGTCAGGAGGAAGAGCCCCGGAACGATCAGGAGGATCGAGGCCGAGCGCGATGCCGAGGCCGGCGAGGATCCCGGCGACGATCAGGGCCGGAAGGCGCGGCTGCACGCGCTGGAACATCTCGCCGATCGAGAGGTCCTGCTTGCCGTCACGCACGTCCTGGACGGCCTCGACGAGCGCCCCCTGGAGCCAGAAGGTGCCGACGATGCTGGCGAGCGCTCCGATGATCGCCCCGAGCCAGCCGAGGAGCAGCGCGAACACGAGCGTGACCAGGCCGAGAACGATGTAGACGATCAGCGCGAGCGGGACGAAGGTGCGCCAGTGGCCCTTGTAGAGCTCCCACGCTTCGCGAACGATTGCCCCGGGCTGCATAGGCGCGGGACACTAACAGGTCAGGCGACCTCCGCCCAATCGCCGTACAACGACGTGTAGAGCCCCTGCTTCGCCATCAGCTCGTCGTGGGTGCCCTGCTCGACGACCTTGCCGTGCTCGAGGACGACGATCAGGTCGGCGTCGCGGATCGTCGAGAGGCGGTGGGCGATGATGAACGCGGTGCGCCCGGCGAGGAGCCGGCGCAGCGCTCCCTCGATCCGGCGCTCCGTCCCGATGTCGACCGAGGACGTCGCCTCGTCGAGGATGAGGATCCTCGGGTTCGCGAGCAGCGCCCGCGCGAAGGCGACGAGCTGCCGCTGCCCGAGCGAGAGGCGGGTGCCGCGCTCCTGGAGGTTCGTCTCGTAGCCGTCCTCGAGCCGCATCACGAAGTCGTGCGCGCCGACCGCTTGCGCCGCCGCGACGATCTCCTCGGGGCTCGCGTCCGGGTTGCCGAACGCGATGTTGTCGCGGACGGTGCCGGCGAACAGGAACCCTTCCTGCGGGACGATCCCGAGCTGCCGCCGGAGCGACTCCTGCGTCACGGTCGTCGTGTCGATCCCGTCGATCGTGATCCGACCCTCCGTGGGGTCGTAGAAGCGTGCGATCAGCTTCGCGATCGTGGACTTGCCGGCGCCCGTGTGACCCACGAGCGCGACGGTCGTTCCGGGCGCGACGTCGAGGTCGATCCCGTGCAGCACCTCAGGGCCGGTCCCGTACTTGAACCTGACGCCCTCGAACGCGACGCGGCCGTCGATCGGGGGGAGCGCGCGCGCGTCGGGTGCGTCGCGCACCTCGGGCTCCTCGTCGAGCACGCCGAGGATCTTGTCGAGCGCTGCGACCGCGGCGAGGAACGTGTTGTAGAGCTGCGAGAGCTGCTGCACCGGGTCGAAGAAGTTCGAGACGTAGAGGATGAACGCGAAGAGGACGCCCGGTGTCGTCTGTCCGTCGAAGACGAGCCAGCCGCCGAAGCCGAGCACGATCGCGGTGGCCGCAGCGGAGAGGAAGTCGACGAACGGGAAGTAGAGGCCGTTCAGCACGACGGTCTGCTGGTTCGCCGCACGGTAGTGCGAGTTGACCTCCTCGAAGCGCTGCTGGTTCCGGGGCTCGCGCGTGAAGGCCTGCACGACCCGCATGCCCGCGATGTCCTCGGCGAGCGTCGCCGTCACGAGCCCGAGGCGCTCGCGCACCTGCGTGTACGCGCGCGCCGAGCGCACGCGGAAGATGCGCGTGGCGACGATGAGCGCGGGGATCACGGTCACCGTCGCGAGCGCGAGCTTCCAGTCGAGGTAGAAGAGGATGATCGTCGTCCCGATCAGCACCAGCGTGCTCTGCACGAGCGTCGTCACGCCGTCGGTGACGAGCTGGTCGAGCGCGTCGACGTCGTTCGTCAGCCGGCTGATCACGACGCCTGCGCGGTTGCGCTCGTAGAAGCCGAGCGAGAGGCGCTGCAGATGTTGGAAGAGGTCGTTGCGAAGGTCGGCGAGAATCCGCTCGCCGGTCCAGCCGGTGAAGTACGTCTGCAGTGCACCGGTCACGAGGCTGGCGAGCCCCGCTGCGATCATCAGGACGACGGTGATCGTCAGGAGGCGGAGGTCGCCCTTGCGGACTCCGTCGTCGATCGCGTAGCGCGTCAGGAACGGCGGGATCAGGAACGTCGCCGTCGCGAGGAGGAGCGAGACGATCGCGAGGGTCGTCCGGAGCCGGTAGCGCTTCGTGTAGCGCGCGAGGAAGCGGATCCTGCGCAGCGTCGCGCGCCACGACCAGTCGCGCACGTCCGCGCCGCGCTGCATCGTCAGATGGCCCGCCGGGCTGCCAGAACGCGCATCAGGCCCTCGCCTCCACGCGCTCCGCGAACTCACGCTCGAGCAGCCCGTGCTCGTAGATCTCGCGGTAGACCGGGCTCGTCCCCAGAAGCTGCTCGTGCGTGCCTCGCGCCACGATTCGGCCGTGGTCGAGCACGACGAGCTCGTCGGCGAGTGCGAGGGTCGACAGCCGGTGCGCGATGATGATCGTCGTCCGGTCGGCCATGGCCTCGCGCAGCCCGGTGCGGATCCGCGCCTCGGTCGTCGCGTCGACGCTCGCGGTCGCGTCGTCGAGGATCAGGACGCGCGGCTCGAGGATCAGCGCGCGGGCGATCGCGATCCGCTGGCGCTGACCGCCCGAGAGCGTGATCCCGCGCTCGCCGATCACCGTGTCGTAGCCATCCGGGAGCTCGGCGATGAACTCGTCCGCCTGTGCGAGCCGTGCGGCGCGCTCGACCTCCTCGTCGGTCGCGTCGGGCCGCGCGAACGCGATGTTCTCCCGCACGGTCGCGGAGAACAGGAACGGGTCCTGCAAGACGACGCCGACCTCACGTCGGAGCGAGGCGACCTTCGCGTCGCGAACGTCGAGCCCGTCGATCGTCACGCGGCCAGAGGTGACGTCGTAGAAGCGCGGGACGAGCGAGGCCAGCGTCGTCTTGCCCGAGCCCGTGTGTCCGATGAGCGCGACGGCCTTGCCGGGCTCGAGCTCGAGGTCGATCCCTTCGAGCACCGGACGGCCGTCGGCGTACTCGAACGAGACCTGCTCGAAGCGTCACGCGTCCCGGGCCTGGCGGGAGGTCGACGGCGCCGGGCTTGTCGCCGACGTCCTCGATCTCGTCGAGCACCTCGAAGATGCGCTCGCCCGACGCGGTCGCACGCTGTGCCTGGCCGATCCACATCCCGAGCATCCGGAGCGGGAACACGAGCATCAGGACGAGGCCGTTGAAGAAGAAGAAGTCGGTCAGGCTGAGCTGGTCGTTGACGACCATGTGGCCGCCGACGAGGATCACGCCTGCCTGCGCGACGAGCGGCAGGAAGGAGAGGAGCGGGACGTAGATCGCGCGCTGCATGTTCGCGTCCATGCTGCGTGCGAAGACGCGGTTCGAGCGCGCCGAGAACTTCTCCAGCTCGTTCGACTCCTGCGCGAACGACTTGACGACGTGGACGCCGACGATGTTCTCCTCGGCGACGGTCGTCATGTCGGCCATCTTCTGCTGGACGTCCCGCAGGACCGGATGCGAGACGTGCGAGTACCGATACGCGAGCAGGATCAGCACCGGCGTGATCGCGCAGGCGACGAGCGCGAGCTTCCAGTCGACGACGAGCATCACCGTGATCACCGCGACGACCGTCAGCACGTGCTGGAAGAAGAAGATGAGGCCGTAGCCGAGGAAGAAGCGCACGCTCTGCAGGTCGACGGTCGCGCGCGACATCAGCTGGCCGGTCTGGTGGCTGTCGTAGAAGCGGAACGAGAGTCGGAGCAGCTTCGCGTAGAGCTGGTTGCGCATGTCGAACTCGACGCCGAGCGCCTGCCGGCCGGAGATCAGCCGCCGGCCCACCATGAAGAGCGCGCGGGCGAGCCCGACGGCGAGGATCGCGAAGACGAGCCTCCACAGCGCTTCGCGATCCTCGGACTCGATCACGTGGGCGAGCGCATCACCCGTCAGGTACGCGGCGGCGATCGCGGCCGCCTGCGTCCCGACGGCGAGGAGGACGGAGACCCCGAGCGACCATTTGTACGGCCGCAGGAAGCCCAGCAGGCGGAAGAAGGTGGTGCGGTAGCGCGGTGTCTCGGCCAAGCCTTGAGCGTAGCCAGCGGCTCGGGGCTCAGAGCGTGGCGAGCTCCTCGTGGATCGCCGCCACCGCCCGCTCGACGAGCGCGCGGTTCGCTGCCGAGTTCAGCCAGAGCGAGACGCCGGACGGATGCGGCAGCGGGATCGCGACGGCGCCGTCCGGCGAGCTCGAACCGCTCACCGACGGTCCCGGCGAGTGGTCGCTTGCCGAGCAGCCGCCCGATCGCGAGCGTGCCCACAGGAACGACGAGCCTCGGGCGGAGCAACCGGAGCTCCCAGTCGCGCCAGAACTGGCACAGGTCCTGCTCCTCTGGGGTCGGAACGCGGTCGCCCTTGCCTGTCGAGCTTCGGCCCGGATAGCAACGCGTGACCGAAGCGCAATAGAAGGTGGAGTAGAACGCGTCCTCGTCCATGCCGAGCCAGCCGCGGAGCGTCTGCCCGGCCCGGCCGCGCCACGGGCGCCGTTCGAGGCCCTCGTTCGGTCCCGGCGCCTGGCCGTACATGTAGGCGGGCTGCCCGAGCCGCGGGTTCAGGACGGGGAGCGACTCGAGCGGATAGCCGGCCTCGACGCAGGCGCGGCAGACGGCCAGGTCGCGCTGGAGCGACGCGAGCGAGCGGTACGACGAGCGGCGGCGCGTCAACGTGCTCGTAGAGTAGGCGGGTGGCGCTGCCGCTCGAATCGGTGCCGAACTTCTCGGAGGGCCGCGACCGCGGGACGATCGACGCGATCGGCGCGGCACTCGGCGCACACGCGGAGCTGCTCGACGTCCACGCCGACGAGGACCACAACCGGTCGGTGTTCACGCTCGTCGGCGAGGAGAAGCAGCTCGAGGACGCGCTCGTCGCCGGCGTCGCGACGGCGAAGGAGCGGATCGACCTGCGGCGTCACGAAGGCGCGCATCCGCGGATCGGCGCGGCGGACGTCGTGCCGGTCGTCCCGATCGAACGGGGCGACCTGCCGCGCGCGCGCCGGGTCGCGCGCCTCGTGGGGAAGCGGATCGCCGCAGAGCTCGGGCTGCCGGTGTTCTTCTACGGCGAGCTGGGCGGCGGCAACGGACCGTCGTTCTTCCGGCGCGGTGGGCCCGAGGAGCTTCAGCGCCGTGTCGACGCGGGCGAGGTGAAGCCGGACTACGGGCCGCCGTTTCTCGACGACGCGGCCGGCGGCGTGCTGGTCGGCGCGCGCCGTGCGCTGATCGCGTTCAACGTCAACCTGCGCGGCGACGTGGCGGCGGCGCGGGAGATCGCGGCGCTCGTGCGCGAGCGCGGTGGTGGCTTCCCCGGCGTGCGTGCGCTCGGGCTCGACCTCCCGCGCGCGGGCTTCGTCCAGGTGAGCATGAACGTCGAGGACTGGGAGGCGGCGGCGCTGCACGAGATCGTCGCGCGCGTGGAGGCCGAGGCCGCCGCCCGCGGCCTCGAGGTGCTCGGCTCGGAGCTCGTCGGCCTCATGCCCGCCGGTGCGGCCGCGACGGCTGCGGGCGCAGCGCTCAGGATCGACGGCTTCGACGCCTCGCGCGTGCTCGAGCTCCGGCTGCTCCGGTAGGGAAGCCGGGGACTACACTCGCGCCGTGATCCAGAGTCGCGCGCTGAGCGGCGAAGACCTCACGGTCGACCACGTCTGGGACGTCGCCGTGGAGGGGGCGCCCGTCTCGCTCGCCGACTCGGCACGAGACCGGATGCGGGCCTCCCGCGAGCTGGTCGAGCGCGCCGCGCACGGGACGAGCGAGCACACCTACGGGATCAACACCGGGTTCGGCCGGTTCGTCTCGGCGTCGATCCCGGAGGAGCTGACCGAGGAGCTCCAGCTGCGGCTCCTCCGCAGTCACGCCTGCGGCGTCGGCGAGCCGTACGCACCGGAGGTCGTGCGCGCGGCGATGCTGCTGCGCGCGAACGCGCTCGCGAAGGGGTACTCGGGCGCGCGCATCGAGACGGTCGAGCTCCTGATCGAGTGCATCAACCGCGGCCTGCTGCCGAACGTGCCGAGCCGCGGCTCGGTCGGCGCGAGCGGCGACCTCGCACCGCTCGCGCACCTCGCGCTGCCGCTCGTCGGCGAGGGGCAGGCCTGGCTCGAGGGCGAGCTCCTGCCCGGCGGCGTCGCGCTCGAGCGAGTCGGTCTCGAGCCCGTGCGGCTGCAGGCGAAGGAGGGGCTCTCGCTGATCAACGGGACGCAGTTCATGGCCGCGGTCGGCGCGCTCGGGCTCGTTCGCGCCCGGCGGCTCGCGAAGGCGGCCGATCTCGCGTGCGCGATGTCGCTCGAGGCGCTCCAGGGATCGCGCGTCGAGCTTCATCCCCGAGATCCAGGCGCTGCGGCCGCTGCGCGGGCAGGCTGCGTCGGCGGCGAACGTGCTGCGGCTGATCGAAGACTCGGCGATCAACGAGTCCCATCGCTGGTGCGACAAGGTGCAGGACGCGTACTCGCTTCGCTGCGCGCCGCAGGTGCACGGCGCGTGCCGCGACCTGTTCGACCACGTCGGGTACACCGTCGGCGTCGAGGTGAACGCGGCGACCGACAACCCGCTCGTGCTCGTCGAACGCGAGGAGCTGGTCTCGAACGGAAACTTCCACGGGCAGCCCGTCGCGTTCGCGCTCGACATCCTCGCGCTCGGGGTCTCCGAGCTCGCGAGCATCTCGGAGCGTCGGATCGAGCGCCTCGTCAACCCGAGCCTCTCCGACGGGCTGCCGCCGTTTCTCACCGTCGACGGCGGTCTGAACTCCGGCTTCATGATCCCGCAGTACGTCGCGGCTGCGCTCGTGAGCGAGAACAAGGTGCTCTCGCACCCGGCGAGCGTCGACTCGATCCCGACGAGCGCGGGCCAGGAGGATCACGTCTCGATGGGGAACGCGGCGGCGCTCAAGGGCTGGCAGGTGCTGGCGAACGGCGAGCGTGCGCTCGCGATCGAGCTGCTCGCCGGCGCGCAGGGTGTCGAGTTCCTCGCGCCGCTCGAGCCGGGTGTCGGCGTGAGAGCGACGCGCGCGTTCGTGCGAACGCTGTCGCCGCGGCTCGGCGACGACCGGTCGCTGAGCGGCGACATCGAGGCGGTCGCAGCGGCGATCCGAAACGGCTCGCTGATCGCGGCGGTCGAGTCCGAGGTGGGGGAGCTCTCGTAGTGGCGGTCGTGCGGCCGGTCGACGAGGCGGTCGAGGCCCTGTGCGGCGATCTCCGGTCGATCCGCGCGCCGCGCGGGAGCGAGCTGAACGCGCGCTCGTGGTCGACCGAGGCGCCGCTCCGGATGCTCCTCAACAACCTCGACGCGGAGGTGGCCGAGCGTCCCGAGGAGCTCGTCGTCTACGGCGGCTCCGGAAAGGCCGCGCGCTCGCACGAGGCGCTGAAGGCGATCGTCGCGACGCTGCTCCGTCTCGGCGACGACGAGACGCTGCTCGTGCAGAGCGGCAAGCCGGTCGGCGTCTTCCGCACGCATCCGGGCGCACCGCGCGTGCTGATCGCCAACTCGCTGCTCGTCCCGCGCTGGGCGACCTGGGAGGAGTTCCGCCGGCTCGAGGCGCTCGGGCTGACGATGTTCGGCCAGATGACGGCGGGGTCGTGGATCTACATCGGGACGCAGGGGATCCTGCAAGGGACGTACCAGACCTTCGCGGCGGCGGGCGAGACGCACTACGGCTCGGCCGACCTCGCCGGGCGCACGATCCTCACGGCCGGGCTCGGCGGGATGGGCGGCGCGCAGCCGCTCGCGGCGACGATGGCCGGCGCGGCGATCCTCTGCGTCGAGGTCGATCCCGAGCGGATCGAGCGGCGCCTGCAGACCCGCTACCTCGACGAGGCGGCGGACTCGCTCGACGACGCGCTCGCGCGCGTGCGCGCGGCGGCGGACGAGGGCCGCGCGCTGTCGGTCGGGCTGCTCGGCAACGCCGCCGAGGTCGTGCCGGAGCTCGTGCGTCGCGGCGAGCACTTCGACCTCGTCACCGACCAGACCGCTGCGCACGATCCGTTGACGGGTTACGTGCCGGTCGGTCTCGACGTGCACGAGGCGGCGGCGTTGCGCGCGTCCGATCCGGACGAGTACCTCAGGCGCGCACGTGTGTCGATTGTGCAACACGTGCGCGCGTTGCTCGAATTCGCGCAAAACGGCAGCTACGTTTTCGACTATGGCAACAATCTGCGCGGGGAGGCCCATGACGCCGGCGTAACGGAGGCCTTCTCATACCCGGGCTTCGTCCCGGCCTATATCCGGCCGCTCTTCTGCCGCGGCGTGGGACCGTTCCGATGGGCGGCGCTCTCGGGCGACCCGGCCGACATCGCGGCGATCGACGACACGCTGCGCGAGCTCTTCCCGGACGACGTGCTCCTGCAGCGGTGGCTCGAGCTGGCACCCGAGCGGGTGGCGTTCCAGGGGCTGCCCGCACGGATCTGCTGGCTCGGTCTCGGCGACCGCGCCAAGGCGGGGCTCGCGATCAACGAGCTCGTGCGCAGCGGGCGCGTGTCGGCGCCCGTCGTGATCGGGCGTGACCACCTCGACTCCGGCTCGGTCGCGTCTCCGTACCGAGAGACCGAGGCGATGCGCGACGGCTCCGACGCGATCGCGGACTGGCCGATCCTGAACGCGCTGCTGAACGTCGCCGCGGGCGCGACGTGGGTGAGCGTCCACCACGGCGGCGGAGTCGGGATCGGCAACTCGATCCACGCGGGCATGGTCGTCGTCGCCGACGGGACCGACGACGCAGCCGAGCGCCTCGAGCGTGTGCTGACCGCCGACCCCGGCACGGGCGTGATGCGGCATCTCGACGCCGGCTATCCCGAGGCCGCAGCGGCCGCGGCGGAGCACGGCTTCGAGGCGCCGATGGGCGGCGCCGGAACCGCGTGAGCGTGCCCGGCGCGACGCGCCTGCTGATCCGCGACCTCGAGCAGCTCGTCACGCCTGCCGGTCGCGACGCGCCGCTCCGTGGACGCGCGCTCGCGGACGTCGACTGGCTCGACGACGCGTACGTGCTGTGCGAGGACGGCCTGATCGCGTCGGTCGGTCGAATGCGGGATCTGCCCGCGCTCGACGGCGACGTCGTCGAGCTCGACGGAAGCGGGCACTGCGCGATCCCCGGCCTCGTCGACTGCCACACGCACCCGTGCTTCGCGGGCGACCGCGTCGAGGAGTTCTCGCTGCGCGCTGCCGGTGCGAGCTACGAGGAGCTGCATGCGGAGGGCGGCGGCATCCTCTCGACCGTGCGCGCGACGCGCGCGGCGTCCGAGGACGAGCTCGAGCAGGCGGTTCGGCGCCACGCCGCAGCGGATGCTGCGGGCCGGAACGACGACCTTCGAGGGCAAGTCGGGCTACGGGCTCGATCGGGACACCGAGCTCGCATCCCTCCGCGCCGTCAAGGCGGCGGGCGGCGTCCCGACCTGGCTCGGTGCGCACGCCGTGCCGCCCGAGTTCGACGATGCCGACGGCTACCTCGACTTCGCGCTCGTCCGAGGTTCTGCCCGAGGCCGCCGGGATCGCGGAGGCGGCGGACGTCTTCCTCGAGCGCGGGGCGTTCGACGCGGCGCAGGCGCGCCGCTACCTCGAGGCGTGTCGAGACGCCGGGCTCGCACTGCGCCTCCACGGCGACCAGTTCAGCGAGTCCGGTGCCGTACCGCTCGCGATCGAGCTCGGGGCACGCTCCGTCGACCACCTCGAGGCGACCGGAACCGACGGCGCGCACGCGCTCGCGCGCTCCGACGTCGTCGGCGTGTTGCTTCCCGTGAGCGCGCTCTTCTCGGCAGGCCGATGCCGCCCGGCCGCGCGCTCGTCGACGCCGGCGCCGCGGTGGCCCTCGCGACCGACTTCAACCCGGGGAGCGCGTTCTGCGAGAGCCTGCCGCTCGTCTGTTCGCTCGCGTGCACGCAGCTTCGGCTCTCGCCGGCCGAGGCTCTCGCCGCGTGCACGGTGAACGCCGCGCACGTGCTCGGCCGAGCCGACAGGGTGGGGCGCCTCGCCCCGGGCTTCGCGGCGGACGTCGTGCTGCTCGACGCACCCGACTGGCGCTACCTCGCGTACCACCTCGGCGGCGACGTGGTCGGCGCGGTCGTCCGCGGCGGCGACCTCGCGTGGAGCCGCAGTCGGCGCGGCGCGAGCTAGGCTAGAGCGACATGCCGACCCGCAAGCAGCGGCGCCGCCAGGCGAAGGCCAAGCGCCACGAGTACGAGTACGTCTACGTCGACGAAGAGGGCAACGAGATCGAGGTCGCCGAAGACGACGTGAAGGCCGAGCGCACGGCCTCGCGCAACGGCCGGGCGAAGCCGAACCCGCGTGCTGCCCGTGGAGCACGGGTCCAGCCGCCGTCCTGGAGTCGAGTCGCGAAGCGCGGTCTGATCTTCGCCCCGCTGATGTTCGTCACCGTGTACCTCACGAGCAGCGACGCGAGCCTGCTCCAGCAAGCGCTCACCGCGCTCTGGCTGATGGCGATCTTCCTGCCGTTCAGCTACTTCATGGACTCGTTCATGTACAAGCGCTACGTGAAGCGCACCGGCGAAGCTCCGCCGTCGAAGCGCTAGCGCGCGCCGCGGTAGTGCCCGGCGCCCGGCCAGGGAGCCAGCACGAGCAGCAGCCTCGCCCCTGACTCGCTCGAGACCGAGTGCCGCTCGTCCGGGTCGAACCTGAACACGGTTCCCGAGCCCGGCCGAGACGCGCTCCGCGCCCGCCTCGACGTCGACAGCGCCGTCGACCACGACGAGCATCGCCGCCTCCTTGACCTGATGGTCGCCGAGCCGCTGCCCGGGCTTCAGGCCGATCAGGACCGCCCGCGCCTCTCCGTCCTCGGAGTGCAGGACGACCGGCGAGCGGCTTCCCTCCGGCGTGTCGATCTCCATCAGGTTCCAGCTCTGCACGGCGAAAGATCCTAACCGCCCCGAGTAGACTCAACGCCCCGATGGCGCTCGCAGTCGACACGTACCAGCTCGGCCCGATCGGCACGAATTGCTACGTCGTCCGGGCCGACGAGGCTGCGCGGGAAGCCGTCGTCGTCGATCCGGGCGGGGACGCAGAGCGGCTCATCGCCGAGCTCGCGGCCGCCGGGAGCTCGTGCGCGGCGATCGTCCTCACCCACACGCACTTCGACCATCTCGGCGGTGTCGCCGACCTCGCGGACGCGACCGGCGCGCCCGTCTACGTCTCGCCGGATGCGGCCGGTGGGCTCGAGAGCCCGTTCTCGCCGCCCGGGCTCGAGGTGCGCGGCTTCGAGGGAGCACGTCACGTGACGGGTGGAGACACCCTCGAGCTCGCGGGCATCGGGCTCGACGTCCTCGACGTGCCCGGCCACGCGCCCGGACACCTTTCCTATTACGCGGACGGGAGCCTCTTCTCGGGCGACGTCCTGTTCGCCGGCGGCGTCGGCCGCGTCGACCTCCCCGGCGGGGACTGGGACACGCTGCTCGACTCGATCCGCCTGCTCGCCGAGCGGTATCCGCCGGAGACGGTCGTGTACTCGGGCCACGGCGCCTGCGACGACGCTCGGCGCCGAGCTCGAGCGCAATCCCTTCCTCGCAGAGCTCCGCTCCGCCTCCCAGTGAAGTTCCAGGCGCCGCGCGGGACCAACGACGTCCTCCCGTCGGAGCAGCCGCTCTGGCAGCTCGCCACGGGCACGCTCGCCGAGGTCGCCGAGACGTACGGCTACGGCCGGATCGTCACGCCGGTGTTCGAGGACGCCGAGCTCTTCCTCCGCACGTCCGGCCAGGGCTCCGACGTGGTGCAGAAGGAGATGTACGTCTTCGAGGACCAGGGCGGTCGACGGCTCGCGTTGCGACCCGAGGGGACGGCGCCGATCTGCCGCGCCTACCTCGAGCACGGAATGCAGCGGGAGCCGCAGCCCGTGAAGCTGTACACGCAGGCGACGATGTACCGGTACGCCACGCCGCAGAAGGGCCGCTATCGCGAGCATTGGCAGCAGTCGGTCGAGGCGATCGGCTCCGACGACCCTGCGATCGACGCCGAGGTGATCCAGCTGTACGTCGAGGTGCTCCGGCGGCTCGGCGTGAAGCAGTGGGAGCTGCAGCTCAACTCGATCGGCGACGCGAACTGCCGCCCGGCCTACGTCGAGAAGCTCGTCGAGTGGCTCGACGCGAACGACGTCGGCGCTCGACGACGAAGCGCGACAGAAGCGCGCGACGAGCCCGCTCCGCGTCTTCGACGTCAAGAGTCCCGGCGTGCGGGCGGCGCTCGCCGACGCACCGAAGATCGGCGAGTCGCTCTGCGACGCCTGCCTCGAGCACTTCGCGGAAGTGCGCCGCTACCTCGATGCGCTCGGCGTGCCGTACACCCTCGAGCCGACGCTCGTGCGCGGCCTCGACTACTACACGCGCACGACGTTCGAGTTCGTCGGCCCCGAGGAAGGCGCGCAGTCGACGATCTGCGCCGGCGGGCGCTACGACGGCCTGATCGAGGAGCTCGGCGGTCCGCCGACGCCGGGCATCGGGTTCGGTGCGGGCGTCGAGCGACTCCTCCAGGCGCTCGAGCACGAGGGGATCACCGCCGAGCCTCGCGGGCTCGACCTCTTCTTCCTGATCGAGCCCGGCGCGGATCGTGCAGCCGCGCTCGCCGAGCTCGCCAAGCTCCGCGCCGCGGGCGTCTCGTGCGACGCCGACTACGCCGGGCGCTCGCTCAAGGGTCAGCGCACGCAGCTCGCGCGTTCGGGCGCGCGAGGGTTCGTGCACGTTCGCGCGGACGGCGCGACGATCAAGCGCGGCGACGTCGAGCAGGACGTGCCCGTCGAGAAGGTCGCGGCTACGGTGCTCGCGTGAACGAGTGGCGCGACACGTACTGCGGCGAAGTCACCGCCGACCACGTCGGGAAGCGGCTGACCCTCGCCGGCTGGACCGCGCGCCGGCGAGATCACGGCGGTCTCGTCTTCATCGACCTGCGCGACCACACCGGGCTCGTCCAGCTCGTCGTCAACCCCGACCGCGCCCCCGAGGCGGCCGCGGTCGCCCACGACGTCCGCAGCGAGTTCGTCCTGCGCGCGCGGGGCGAGGTCGTTCCGCAGGGCGCCCGACGCCGTCAACCCGAACCTCCCGACCGGCGCGATCGAGGTCCAGGTCGACGAGCTCGAGATCGTCTCGCGCTCCGACCCGCTGCCCTTCCAGCTCGACGAGGAGAACGTCGACGAGAACGTGCGGCTGCGCTACCGCTACCTCGACCTTCGGCGCGAGCGCATGCAGCGGAACATGCGGCTCTCGGCGAACGTGATCGCGTCGATCCGGCGCACGATGGACGAGCAGGGCTTCATCGACGTCTGGACTCCGAGCATGACCCGCGGCACGCCGGAGGGCGCGCGCGACTTCCTCGTCCCGGTCCGGCTTCAGCCCGGCAAGTTCTTCGCGCTCGCGCAGTCGCCGCAGCTCTTCAAGCAGCTGTTCATGGTCGGCGGGCTCGACCGCTACTACCAGATCGCGACCTGCTGGCGAGACGAGGATCTCCGCGCCGACCGCCAGTTCGAGTTCCGTCAGCTCGACCTCGAGCTCGCGTTCCCGGTCCGCGAAGACGTGCTCGACGTGCTCGAGCGCGTCGTCGTCGCGGCGTTCGAGGCGTCGGGCAAGACGCCGCCGGCGCGTCCGTTCCCGCGGCTCGCGTATGCCGAGTCGATGCTTCGCTACGGGACCGACAAGCCCGACGTGCGCTTCGGGCTCGAGATCCAGGACGCGACCGAGATCACGCGCGGCTCCGAGTTCGGCGTCTTCGCCGGCGCGCCCGTCGTTCGGTACCTCGTCGCGCCGCGCGCGTTCTCACGCGCGGAGCTCGGGCGCCTCGAGGAGTTCGCGAAGGAGTGGGGTGCGAAGGGGCTCGCGTACCTCGTCGTCGACGAGTCGGGCGAGGTGCGCTCGCCGATCGCGAAGTTCCTCTCCGAGCAGGAGCTGGAGGCCTTCCGCGCTCCGCCCGGCTCGACCGTGCTCTTCGTGGCCGACAGCGAGCCCATGGTCGAGCGCGTGCTCGGTGCGCTCCGCTCGCACCTCGGCGCCGAGCTCGGCCTGATCGACGACACGCAGGAGGCGTTCCTCTGGGTCCTCGACTTCCCGCTCTTCCTGCACGACGAGGACACGGGGCAGTGGACGTTCGTCCACCATCCCTTCACGGCGCCCGTGCCCGAGCACGAGGACCGGATCGAGAGCGACCCCGGCTCGGCGCTCAGCCAGCACTACGACCTGATCTGGAACGGCTGGGAGCTCGGCTCGGGGTCGATCAGGATCCACCGCCGCGAGGTGCAGGAGCGGGTCTTCCGGGCGATGGGGATGTCCGACGAGGAGGCACAGGCCAAGTTCGGCTGGTTCCTCAACGCCCTCCGGATGGGCGCGCCTCCGCACGGCGGCTTCGCGCTCGGGATCGAGCGGTTCGTCGCCCTGATGGCGGGCGAATCGAACATCCGCGAGGTCATCGCCTACCCGAAGACGGCAAGCGGGTCGGATCCGCTGACGGGCGCGCCGACCCCGATCCCGCAGGAAGTTCTCTCCGAACTCGGAATCAAGGTGACGACGGACCCGATTTAAGCCTTTTCTTCGGTCTCGCCGATAGAAAGGTCATACTTTGGGACCGCCGTCAACGGTCACCGTGAAGCGAAGGAGCGAGAGAGCAAGATGTCCACACCGCAGGATCCCGGCCGCGCGGCCGCATCGCCGGCACTGACGTCGCTGCCCCGGGTGGAGGACCTCCCGCAGGCTCCGGGCGGCGGCTACGACGCGGACCGGGTTCGGGACGCGTTCGATGCGTTCCGCCGCCACTCGGCCCAGCTCCAGGCGCAGCTCCGCGTCCTTCAGGCCGCGAGCCGGACCGGTGGCAGCGTCGAGCCGACCGGTCACGCGGTCCGCATGGACGCCCTCCATTTGATCCGCTCCGCCGCCGAGTTCGCCGACACGCTCGAGAGCGACGCGCAGCAGGCGTCCTCGAATCAGCTGGCGCGGACCGAGGAAGAGGTCTCGAGGCGTCAGCGTGAGCTGCAGGACCGCGAGGCCGAGATCGAGCGCTACCGCCAGGAGTCGGAGCGCCAGCGGGCCGAGATCACGAACGCAGCCCGGAACGAGGCGCGCGAGCTGCTCCAGAACGCACAGCGCGACGTGTCCCAGGAGGTTCGCGAGTCCGAGGCGCGCGCCACGCGGCTCGTCGAGCAGGCACGCCATCAGGCGACCGAGCTCACGAACGCCGCTCGCGCCGAAGTCGAGCAGACGCTGGAGTGGGCCCGCGCCCAGGCCGCGACGATCATGGCCCGCGCGCAGCAGGGTGCCGAGCAGTTTCTGGCCTCCGCCGGTCTCGGTGAGTCCGAGATCGCGCGCGTCGCCGAGTCGATCGTCCGCGCCGCCGACAGCGAGTCCGGGGGTGGCAGGCAGCCCGGCTCGATGCCGTCGACGGAGCCCGAGCGGCCCGATCCCGGTACGGCCGTCATCGCGCAAGCCCGACGACGAGCCCGCGTCGCCCAAGACGCCGCCCGCCGACGACGGCGAGCGCGAAGAGCCGAAGCCCTAGCGCGCCATGAGCCGGCGGGTGTTCGGGCCGCGATTCGTCGTCGAGGCGATCTTCCTCGCCGTCGTCGCGCTCGTTGCCGGGTTCGCCGGCCTCGAGTGGACGGCGATCGTGCTCGTGATGGTGCTCGCGTACCTGCTCGTGGTCGTGTTCGACGTCGCTGTCTCCAGGACGGGGGCGTGGCCCGGCAAGGGCGCTGTGAGCCGTCGTCGCGAACGCGCCGACGAGACGTCGGTTCGCCCTGCCGCCGCCGATCGAGCTCGAGCCGAGGCACGTGCACGTCGTGCCGCGTGATCCCGACCCCGCCGCGCAGCCCGTCCTCGCGGGGGTCCCGGACCCGATCCCCGAGCCGGAGCTCGAGCCGGAGCCTGCACCGGAGCCGATCTCGCCGGCCGACGAGGTCGAGCTCGTCGAGGTCCAGCCGGAACCCGAGCCGGAGCCTGAGCCCGAGCCGGAACCTGAGCCGGAGACCCGAACCTGAGCCGGAACCGGAGCCCGAACCCGAGCCGCCGCAGCTCGAGGTCGTTCCCGAGCCCGAGCCGGAGCCAGAGCCCGAGCCGGAGCCCGAGCCGGAGCCTGAGCCGGAGCCGCCGCGCGTCGTCACGCTCCCGGTGTCGGGCACGCCGAGAGAGTGGAACGTGTGGGAGCTCGAGCGGCTCGCGCGCGCACACAGCGGCGGAGACGTGGCGAAGGACGAAGAGCTCTCGTACCTGCTCGTCTACCTGCGCGGGTTCGCGACTCCCGAGGGAACCCTGTCGGTGGACTTCGACGACCTCGTGCGCGAGTCGTTCGGCCCGCTGCTCGTGGCCAGGTGATCAGGCAGGGCCTCGCCCGGCGCGGTCTCGCACTCGCCGCGGTGGCGCTGCTCGGAGGCGTCCTGGCCTTCGCCGCGGACTCCTGGGGCGGCAAGGAGACCGGAAGCACGCAGCCGGAGGCGCGCCCGGTGCCGGTTCCGGGCTCGGACTGGTACCGCGCGCTCGCCGCGCCGTACCCGGCGAGCACGACCAGGGCACGAACCTCGTGCGGCCAGCGGCTCGGCCCCGAGACGCTCGGGGTCGCGCATCCGGTCTTGCCGTGCGGTGTGAAGCTCTACATCTCGTACGGCGACAAGCTCGTCCTGACCCAGGTCGTCGACCGCGGCCCGGGTGCGCCCGGGCCGCGACTTCGACCTCACGCGCGCGCTTGCCGCGAGGCTCGGCCTGGAGGGCACGCAGCAGATCCGCTGGCGCTACGCGCGCTAGCTACCATGCGCGGGCCTCGCCTTCTCGCCCATGATCTGGTTCGCCCTCGCGGCGAGTCAGATTTGTCGTTAAAGAACCAACACCGCTGAACAAGGGAGCGTTCGTTCGGTAGCGGCACGGGATGTGTCATGCGCCGACACCGCACCCACCTGGCTTGCCAGGTTCATTACGGCCATGGGCGGGAGGCGAGGCGCTACGGTGGGCGGATGATCGAGCTCGTCGGAGACTCGTCACGTGACGGCGAATGGGCACTCGTCAGGCTTCGCGTCGACGGGGACACGATCGTCGAAGCGGACGCGCCGGGGCTTTCGCGCGACCTCGAAGGGCTGACCCTGCTCGAGGCTGCGGCGGTGCCCGGGAGAGACGCTTGCCGCCGACGCGCTCGCGAACGCGATCGGGCCGGTCGTCCGCGAGGCCGCGGATCCCCGTCGCGTCGCGGTGGCGATGAGCGGCGGGGTCGACAGCGCCGTCGCGCTGCTGCATGCCGGCCCGTCAGCCGTTGGCGTGACGCTCAGGCTCTGGCTCGATCCGGAAGGTCCGAGTGCCGAGCGCGCGTGCTGCTCGCCCGACGCCGTGATCGCGGCCCGCGAGGCATGTCACGCGCTCGGACGCCCGCACGTCACGCTCGACCTCCGGGAGGAGTTCAGGCGCGCGATCGTCGAGCCCTTCGTGCGTGGCTACGAGCGCGGTGAGACGCCGAACCCCTGCATCGCGTGCAACGGGAGCTTCCGCTTCGCGGAGCTGCTCGCGTTCGCGGAGCGCGTCGGCGCATCGCGACTCGCGACGGGGCACTACGCGCGGATCGTCGTCCCACCGCGGGCGGCTGCTGCTCGCGCGTGCAGTCGACCGCGAGAAGGACCAGTCGTACATGCTCGGCCGGCTCGATCCCGCGTTCCTCGACCGGATCTGGTTCCCGCTCGGAGAGCAGACGAAGGCCACGACGCGGGCCGAGGCGGAGGCCGCGGGGTTGCCGGCTGCGGGACGCGCCGAGAGCCAGGAGGCCTGCTTCCTCGCCGGCGGCGACTACCGCTCCTTCCTCGAGCGGCGCGGGCTGAACGGCGAGGGCCCGATCTTGGACGAGGAAGGGCGCGAGCTCGGCAGGCACGCCGGGGTGTGGCGCTTCACGCCCGGCCAGCGCCGCGGGCTCGGCGTTTCCTCGGCAGCTCCGCTCTACGCGCTCAGGACCGACGCGGCGACCTCGACGCTCGTCGTCGGGCCCCGGGAGTCGCTCGCCACGACGAGCGTCTCGGCCCGCGGCCGGCTCTTCGTCGACGTGGAACGGGTCGAGGCGAAGCTCCGCTACCGCTCGCCCGCGGTCGCCGCCCGAGTGGTGTCCGGAGGAACGTGGATTCCGGCTCGAGCTCGACCAGCCGGCGTTCGCGGTTGCCGCAGGGCAGGCCGCCGTCCTGTACGACGGCGACGCCGTGGTGGGGTCAGGGCTGATCACCAGCGCCGCTGACGCCTAAGATCGCGTCCGTACACGTGTCGCCATTCCTCGCCTTCAGCTGGAACGACCTCGCCGACCTGGCTCTCGCCGTGTTTCTCTTCTCGGTCGGGCTCTCGCTTGCGTACGCGTTCGTCCGCCTCGGCGGAACCCTCGGGCGGCTTTCTTCGTTCATCAAGGGAACGCAGGATGAGCTCCTGCCTGTGATCAACAAGACCGGGGGGACGGTGGATCGAGTGAACGTGCAGCTCGACAAGGTCGATCTCGTCACGGACAGCGCCGTCGACGCCGCGGACAGCGTCGACACCGCCGTGCGTGCGGTGAGCTTCGCGATCCAGCGTCCCGTGCAGAAGATCGCAGGGCTTGCCGCGGGCATCGCCCACGGTCTTGCGGCTCTTCGGGTGGAGCGCGACGTCGGCAGCGCCGTGCAGCGGGCGAAGGAAGCCGCTGCGCGCCGCGAGGCCGAGCTCGCAGAGGAATTGCACCGCGTGGACAGCGAACGACCTTGAGCGCCGACGAGATCACGCTTCGCCTGCCGCGCGAGCGGCCGTTCTTCGGTGTCGCGCACCTGGTGGTCGGCGGCCTCGCCGTGCGTCTCGACCTGAGCTTCGAGCAGCTCGAGGATCTGCAGGTCGCGTTGGGCGAGCTCCTCGACCAGCACGAGACGGAGCGCGAGATCACGGTTTCGGTCCGCGTCGAGGGCGAGACGATTCACGCGCTGGTCGGGCCGTTCGACGGAACATTGGAGCAGGAGCTCGCTCGGGACGCGGGCGACTCCGTCGGCCTCCGGCGCGTGCTCGAGACCGTCGTCGACGGCGTCGAGGTCACGAACCGCGACGGTCAGCCGTGGGTCGAGCTGACGAAGGCGGTGCAGCGCTGATGCCGGACCGGAACGACCGCGAGCTGCTGCGCCGCTACCACGAGCACGGGGACCTCCAGGCGCGCGAGCAGCTGATCGAGCACTACATGTCGTTGGTGCGCTCGCTCGCGCGGCGCTACTCGTACCGCGGCGAGCAGCTCGACGACCTCGTCCAGATCGGCGCGATCGGGCTGATCAAGGCGATCGACCGCTTCGACCTCGATCGCGGCGTCGAGCTGACGACCTACGCGACGCCGAACATCATCGGCGAGATCAAGCGGCACTTCCGCGACAAGGGCTGGGCGGTTCGCGTGCCGCGCGGGCTCCAGGAGCTGAACGTGCAGCTGTCCCGGCTCGTCGAGACGCTGACGGTGCAGCTCGGCCGGTCTCCGACGATCACCGAGCTTGCGAAGGCGTCCGACTCGACGGAGGAAGAGGTGCTCGAGGCGCTGGAGAGCGGCCGCGCGTACTCGTCGCTCTCGCTCTCGTCGGGCGGCGGCGAGGGCGACGACGAGCTCGACCCGCTCGAGTCGATCGGCGAGGAGGAGCACGAGTACGAGGTGTCGGAGGACCGCGCCGTGCTCGAGCCCGGCATGCGTGCGCTCGACGAGCGCGAGCGCCGCATCCTGCACCTGCGCTTCTTCGACGGTCTCACGCAGTCGCAGATCGCGCAGCAGGTCGGGATCTCGCAGATGCACGTCTCGCGCCTGATCCGGCGGTCACTCGACAAGATCCGCGCCGAGATCGTCGAGGAAGAGGAAACGGAACCCCGCCGGGCCGCAAACGGCTAGCCCTTTCGGGCCAGGCCGACTCGCTCCACTTCCCCACCCATGGGTGGGGAAGTCCGAATGTCCACCCGCCACCCGCGGTCGAGCGTACCCCCGCAGCCGTGCCGGGTCCGTGACGAGCTGCGCCGAGAGCGCGCCGATTTCTCCACACGCACGACGCGTTCTCGCGACGCTCGGCGGCGCGTCCAGGAGGCCGAGCGCTCGGAGGGCGGCCGTACACTAGAGCCGTGAAGACGACGGCTGAGCTGCGCGAGGGCTTCCTCGCCTTCTTCGAGGAGCGCGGGCACATGCGCTTCCCGTCGTGGTCGCTGATCCCGCCGCCCGAGGACCCCTCGACGCTCTTCATCTCGGCCGGGATGCAGCCGCTGAAGCCGTACTTCTCCGGCCAGAAGGAGCCGCCGGCGCCGCGCTTCACGACCGTCCAGAAGGTGTTGCGCGCGGGCGGCAAGGACACCGATCTCGACGAGGTGGGGCTGACCGCGCGCCACGCGTCGATGTTCGAGATGCTCGGGAACTTCTCGTTCGGCGACTACTTCAAGGACGGTGCGATCGACTACGCCTGGGAGTTCGTCACCGAGCAGATGCGCCTCGAGCCGCGAGCGCCTGTGGGCGTCGGTCTTCGCGGGCGACCCGGAGCTCGGCCTCGGCGAGGACGAGGTCGCGGTCGCCGGCTGGCTGCGCAAGGGCGTTCCGCGCGAGCGGATCGTCGCGTTTCCGCGCTCCGAGAACTTCTGGGGACCTGCCGGGGACACGGGACCGTGCGGTCCCTGCTCCGAGCTCCACTACGACCGCGGCGAGGAGTACGGCTGCGGCCAGGCCGACTGCGGGCCGAACTGCGAGCGCTGCGACAGGTTCATCGAGTTCTGGAACCTCGTCTTCATGGAGTACGACCTCCACGCCGACGGATCGCTGACGCCGCTGCCGAAGCAGAACATCGACACGGGGATGGGCCTCGAGCGCAGCGCCATGCTGCTGCAGGAGGCGCCCTCGATCTTCGACACGGACGGCTTCCGTCTGATCATGGACTGGATCGAGCAGGAGTCCGGCGTCTCGTACGACGCGTCGCCTGCGGCGACGAAGGCGCACCGCGTGATCACCGACCACGCCCGCGGGATGACGTTCCTGGCCGCGGAGGGGATCACGCCCTCGAACGAAGGCCGCGGCTACGTGATGCGGCGGCTGATCCGCCGCGCCGTCGTGCAGGCGCGCCGGATCGGCCTCGAGGACGTCTACCGCATCTCGCGGATCGTCGTCGAGCAGGTCGGCCCGTGGTACCCCGAGGTCGTCGAGCACGCGGACGAGATCGAGCGCGTGCTGAAGGCCGAGGAGGAGCGCTTCCGCGACACGCTCGAGCGAGGGCTTGCGCGAGTTCGAGGCGCTCTGCCGGAAGCGACGCGATCTCGGGCGAGGCGGCCTTCACGCTCGCCGCCACGTACGGGTTCCCGCTGGAGCTGACCGTGGAGCTCGCGGAGGAGCGCGGCCAGCCGGTCGACGTCGACGGCTACCGGCGCGCCATGGCCGAGCATCGCGAGATCTCACGCGCGGGCGGCGCCTTCGACATCTCGACGTCGCTCCTCGAGGCTCCGCGAAGCGAGTTCGTCGGCTACGAGCGGACCGACGTCCTCACGGCGATCCTCGCGTACGAGGATCGCGGCGACGGCACCTTCGACGCGAAGCTCGAGCAGTCGCCGTTCTACGCAGAAGGCGGGGGTCAGGTCTCCGACGCCGGCTACCTCGAGCACGAGGAGACGCGGCGCGCGCGCCGAGCTGATCAGGGCGACCCGGATCGGCGACGACCAGGTGCTGACCTTCAGGGGCGAAGGGTTCGGCGAAGGCGCGCGCGTGCGCGCGGTCGTTCCGCGGTCGGTCCGCTATCCGACGATGGCGAACCACACCGGGACGCATCTGCTGCACAAGGCGCTGCACGAGATCGTCGGCGAGCACGCGAAGCAGGCCGGCTCCGCCGTTCGCCCCGACAAGCTTCGCTTCGACTTCACGCACGGCCAGGCGCTCACGCCGGACGAGCGCGAGCAGGTCGAGCGGCGCGTCAACGAGAAGGTGTTCGAGAACCTGCCGGTGCGCACGTACGTGACGACGATGGACGAGGCGCGCAAGCTCGGCGCGATGATGCTCTTCGGCGAGAAGTACGGCGACGAGGTTCGGGTCGTCGAGATCGAGGACTACTCGCGCGAGCTCTGCGGCGGCACGCACGTGCGCTCGACCGCGGAGATCGGGCCGTTCGCGATCCTCAGCGAGGGCTCCGTGGGCTCCGGCGTCCGTCGCATCGAGGCCGTGACCGCGGGCGAGGCGTGGGCGCTGCTTCGCGCCCGCGCGGAGGAGGCGGCTGAGCTCCGGCTCGAGCTCGCCGAGGCGCGCAAGGAGTCGCGAAAGCCGAAGGCCGACAGCGCCGGGCCGGAGGTGGTCGAAGAGCGGCGAAGCGAAGCAGGCGACGTCCACGTGATCGTCGTCGAGGCGCGGGCCGCATCCGCCGACGACCTGCTCGAGCTCTCCGACAAGCTGAAGCAGCAGCACGCGCCCGCCGCGATCGTGCTCGGTGCGCGCGAGGACGGCACCGCGCACCTGATCCTCAACTTCGACCGCTCGCTCGAGGCGCGCGGCCTGAACGCCGGTGAGCTCGTCAAGCAGGCGGCCGCGCTGATGGGCGGCGGAGGCGGGGGCCGGCCGACCATGGGCCGCGCCGGAGGCAAGCAGCCGGAGCGGCTCGGCGAGGCGCTCGCCGAGGCCGAACGTCTGATCATCTCCGCGCTCAGTTGAAGGTGCTCGCCCTCGACTACGGCGCCGCGCGCACCGGCGTGGCCGTCTCCGACCCGACCGGCACGCTCGCACGGCCCCTCTGCGTCGTCCAGCGCGCGCGTCGGAGGCCGGGCTCGCGCGACTGGCCGAGCTCGTCCGTGACGAGCAGGCGGAGCGTGTCGTCGTCGGGCTCCCGCTGACGCTGCGCGGCGAGCGCGGCGCGCAGGTCGGCGAGACCGAGCGGTTCCTCGATGCGCTTCGCGAGGTACTGGACGTCCCGGTGGACACCTTCGACGAGCGGTTCACGACCGCGCTCGCCGCGCGCGGCGGCGAGGCGCCCGAAGACGCACGCGCCGCCGCGCACCTCCTCTCCTCGTACCTGGCGTGGGCGAGCAGGTAATCCCGCCCGTCCGCGGGCGCCCGCGGCCGAGCCGCAGGCAGCTGCGCACGCGGCGTGCGATCGCGCTCGTCGGGCTGCTCGGAGCGCTGATCGTGATCGGCGTGCTCGGCTCGCTCGCGCTTCGGTGCGCTGCGCGAGTCGTCCCCGCCGCCGGCTCCCACGGTCGCGCCTCCGCCGAAGCCGCTCAAGATCGTCTTCCCCGAGGGCTTCACGATCGAGCAGATGGCCGAGCGGATCGCCGCGGTCAACAAGATCGCGAAGGAGCGGCGCAACGTCACGCCGAAGCTGAAGGCCGCGGAGTACACGCGCCTCACGCGCCGCTCGAAGCTCCCGGGCGAGTTCGCCGGCGACGGGAAGTCGCGCTCGCTCGAGGGCTTCCTCTTTCCGGCGACGTACGAGTTCCTCCCGAAGACGACGACGAAGCAGCTCGTGAACAAGCAGCTCGTCGCGTTCCACAAGGCGTGGGACCAGCTCGACCTCAGCTACGCGAAGTCGAAGAACCTGACGCCGTACGACGTGCTGATCATCGCCTCGATGATCGAGAAGGAGACGCTCGCGCCCGAAGAGCGGCCGAAGGTCGCGGCCGTGATCTACAACCGGCTGAAGGCGGGGATGTCGCTCGGGATCGACGCGACGCTTCGGTACGGCTTCGACATCCCGCCGACGGAGTCGATCAGGCAGTCGCAGCTCGACTCGAACAACCCGTACAACACGCGCAAGCTGCCCGGGCTGACCGCCGACGCCGATCGCGAACCCGGGCCTCGCCTCGATGCAGGCCGCGGCGCACCCGGCCAAGGTCGACTACCTCTTCTTCGCCCGCAAGCCCGACAAGGTGCACCACTTCTTCACCGCCAGCGAGGACGAGTTCAACCGCGTACCTCGCCGAGAACGGCTACGGGCCGATGATCACCGCGTCGACGAGGCTGGTCGCGCTGCTCGGCCACCCCGTCGAGCACTCGCTCTCGCCGCGGATGCAGAACGCCGCGTTCGCCGCGCTTGCGCTCGACTGGGCCTACGTCGCGCTCGACGTCCCGCCCGAGCGCCTCGAGGAAGCGCGTGCGCGGGCTCGCCGCTGCGGGCTTCGCCGGCGCGAACGTCACGGCGCCGCACAAGCTCGCGGTGGCGAAGCTGGTCGGGGCGGACGCGCCGTCCGTGAACACGCTCGTCTTCCGCGACGGCCGGATCGAGGGCACGTCGACCGACGCGGCGATCCTCGACGGGCTCGAGGCGAGCGCGACCGGTGGTGCTCGGCGACGGCGGCGCGGCGCAGGCGTTCCTGCAGGCGCTTCCGCAGGCGCGCTCGTTCGCGCGGCGCGGGGAGTGGCCGCCCGACGTCGGCGACGCGGACCTCGTCGTCAACGCGACGGCCGCGCGCGACGAGGTGCTCGTCGAGCTGCGCGCGGGGCAGACCCTCGTCGACCTGCCGTACCCGGCCTCGGCGACCGCCGCGCGCCGCGCGCGAGGCCGGCGCGACACGTGCTCGACGGGCTCGACGTCCTCGTCGCGCAGGGCGCGCGCGTCGTTCGAGCTCTGGACGGGTCTGCCGGCGCCTGTCGACGACGATGCGCGCGGCGGTCGAACCGTAGAACGACGAAGGGCCCGCCGAGGCGGGCCCTTCGTTCGGTCCGTTGCTCGGCTAGTGGATCTGGACGTTTCCTCCTTCGAGGACCTGCACGCCCGAGTCGTAGCCGTTCGAGAGGCGGATGCGGTACGTGTCGCTCGAGCCCGGCTCGCCCAGGTCCTTCAGGTCGATCCGGTAGTCGAACGAGCCGCCGCCGTTGATGGTCGCAGTGCCGAAGATGCTGGCCTGCGTGCCGTCGCGGCTGCACGTCACCGACAGGACGTCGATCGAGTGCACGTTCAGGTCGGCGGCAGGACCGTGATCCTGGTACTCCTCCTGCCCCTTCAGCCCGTCGGCCTTCGCGTTGCCGCCGAAGGTCGCCTTGTCGCCGTTGGCTGCCGTGATCCGGCCGCCGTAGGTGACCTTGCAGCCTTCGGTGCTCGCCGGGATGACCCACGTCTTCGCCGCGGTGCCCTGCGGCTCTGTGGGCTGCCTGACGTTGTCGCCGTTGGTGTCGGCGTAGGCAGTGATCACATCCGCGCCCGGCAGACCGGGGCCGGTGTAACAGAACTGCGCCTGACCGGCTGCGTTCGTGACCGCCGAGCCGGTCGTGTTGACCGAGCCCGTGACGCTGAACCGGACGGTGATGTTCGGCGTCGGGTTCCCGAACGCGTCGCGAACCGTCGCGGTCACGCAGTGCTGGTCGTCGACGGTGTTCGTGTCCGTCGCCGGTGTGAGCACCAGCGTTGCGGGATCACCGGGCGTGACCGTTGCGACGATCGTCTGTACAGCGCGTGTGGTCCCGTCGACGACCGCCCTCACAGAGCAGGTGTAGGGCCCCGGCACCGTGGGTGCCGTGATCGTCTCCTGGAACAGGATGTCCACCGGAGCGGTGAACGGCCCATACCAGGCGGGTTCGCCGGGTTGAAGCTGATGTTCAGCCCGGCCGGGGTCTGACAGCCGGCACCCGAGACGACGAGGAGAACCTCGTCGATCTCGGCTGCGGCCTCCTGGATCTGGCCGATGATCTCTCCGGACAGATCGCCGCCCGAGTTGACGGCGGTGCCGCCGGTTGCACCCGACAGCTCCGAATAGCACCCGAGCGGAATCGAGTTGTTGTACCGGATCATCAGCAGCGTGATCTCGTTCGCGTTGAGCCCCGCGATCTCCGAGTCGGAGGTCATCCCCGGGTCCGCGGGCGGCTGGTTGCCGCACGCGGGGCCACTGCGGCCGCCGGAGAGTTGTGCGGCGGCGCATCGCCGAGCACGACGAGGAACTGCACCGCGTCGGCGTCTCGGCTCGCGTCGAGCACCGGGTCGGAGTACGCGTCGTGGAAGACCGGGTTGTACGCCTCCGCGAAGTCGCCGCCGCCGCCAGCTGCCATTGGAGTGATGGCGGCCAGCACGGCGGCGCAGCTGCTCGTGAACGTGTTGAGCGGCTTCAGGATGCCGTTCGTCGCCGGGCGGTCGGGATGTCCCTGAAGTCCCAGACGGCGAAGCGGGCGCCCGGGATCTGCGCCTGCACGTCGGTGCAGAGTTGCGTGGCCTGCGCCTTCGCCTGCGCGATGGCGGTGGACATGCTGCCGGTCGTGTCGATCGCGATCAGGATGTCTGCCGCACCGGGCAGCGCATCGAGGTGAAGCGTCTTGTTGATCGTCGTCGACTGCCCGGCCTGGAGCGTGACGACGACCGGATTCGGTGTGAACGAATCCGCTGCGAGCGCAGGACTCGCGTAGGCCGCGAACAGCCCGACCGCGAGCGCAAGCGCCCCGAATGTCCTCCCTAGCCTGGCTCTCAAAGAGAGCACCCCCTTCTCGTACGTTGTGGCCCGCGCTCTGCGCGAGAACTGACCTCAAGTCGGCTTCGGGGGCGCCGCAGGCGCGTTCGACATCGAACGGCCCTCGTCGATCGACCTGCCTCTGTTCAACCACCAAACGGTACGAGCCTGGCGGGTGGAGGCATAGGGGGCCAACGCCGGGTTCGTGTCCGGTGATCACCCTAGGGTGGCGGCCTTGCAGTGCAAGCGTTATCGGTGTAAGAACTAAGTGCCGCTAGGGGGACAAACGTGGGACGAAGGCCGTGCCGGATTACGTGTTGGTTGTCGACGACGACGCGCTTTTCCGTGCGTACGTTCGTAGCGTGCTCGAAGAGAGCGGATACCGGGTTGTCGATGCTGAAGACGGTTTCTCGGCGCTCGCGGCCATGCGCGCATCGCGGCCGGCAGCGGTGGTTCTCGACGTGAACCTGCCGCGGCTGTCCGGCTACGAGGTCTGCCGGTCGATTCGGGAGGAGCACGGCCCCGACTTGCCCATGATCTTCGTTTCGGGCGAGCGGACGGAGTCGCTTCGACCGCGTCGCGGGCTTGACGATCGGCGCCGACGACTACCTCGCCAAGCCGTTCGCGGCCGACGAGCTGCTCGCCCGGCTCCGGTGTCTGCTCCGCCGGGCGGCAGCGCAGGCTCTGCGACGACGACGTTGACCCGGCGGGAGCTGGAGGTGCTTCAGCTGCTGGCGGATGGGCTCGACCAGGCGGAGATCGCGGAGCGGCTCGTGATCAGCCCGAAGACGGTCGGCACGCCACATCGAGCGAGTCCTCTCCAAGCTCGGACGCTCACAGCCGGGCGCAGGCGGTCGCGCTCGCGTACCGCTCGAGGATCGTGCCCGTTCGGCAGCCTGACGCCTGATTACGCTTGTCGGTGGCGCTCACGCTCACGACCGCAGGCGAGTCGCACGGGCCTGCGCTCGTGGCGATCCTCGAAGGGCTGCCTGCCGGTCTCGTCGTCGACCGGGCGGCGATCGACGCCGACCTGCGTCGGCGGCAGGAGGGCTACGGCCGCAGCCCGCGCCAGCAGATCGAGCAGGACCAGGTCGAGGTGCTCGCGGGGCTCCGGCACGGGCGGACGCTCGGGACGCCGCTCGCGCTCGTCGTCCGCAACCGCGACCACGCGAACTGGGAGTGGGGGATGAGCCCGTGGCCGCCGGAGGGCGAGGCGTCGGGCAAGGGCGCGAAGCCGGTGACGCTGCCGAGGCCCGGGCACGCCGACTTCGCGGGCGCGCTCAAGTACGGCCTCGACGATGCGCGCGACGCGCTCGAGCGCGCGAGCGCGCGGCACACCGCGGTGCACGTCGCCGCCGGCGCGGTCGCGAAGGCGCTGCTCGCGTCGATCGGGATCGCCGTGCGAGGGTCGGTCGTCGACGAGGAGGCGCTCCACGCTCGAATCGACGAGGCGCGCGCCGACCGCGACACCGTCGGCGGCGTGGTCGAGGTGCGCGCAACAGGTGTGCCGCCCGGGCTCGGGTCGTACGCGTCGAAGGCGGAGCGGCTCGACGCGCGGCTCGCGGCGGCGGTGATGGGCATCCAGGCGGTCAAGGGCGTCGAGATCGGCGACGGCTTCGCGCTCGCCGGGCTGCGCGGAAGCGAGGCGCACGACGAGCTCCTGCCCGGCAACGTGCGCGAGACCAACCGTGCGGGCGGGATCGAGGCCGGCGTCTCGAACGGCGAAGAGCTCGTCGTTCGCGCGGCGATGAAGCCGCTGCCGACGCTGATGAAGCCGCTCCGCTCGGTCGACCTCTCGAGCGGCGAGGAGGGTCAGGCGCTCGTCGAGCGAAGCGACGTCGCCGCGGTCGAGGCGCTCGCGGTCGTCGCCGAGGCGGCCGTCGCGTTCGAGCTCGCCCGCGCGGCGCGAGAGAAGTTCGGCGGCGACGCGCTCGCCGACTTCGTGCAGGCGCACCGCGCCTACCTGGAGCGGATCCCGTGGCAGGCGCGCTAGAACAAGCACATCGCGCTCGTGGGCTTCATGGGCGCAGGCAAGTCGACGCTCGGCAGGCAGGTCGCGGAACGGCTCGGCCGGCCGTTCGTCGACGTCGACGCGGAGGTCGAGAGCGTCACCGGTCGCTCGATCACGCAGCTGTTCGAGGAGGGCGAGGCGTTCTTCCGCACGAAGGAGGCGAAGGTCACCGTCGAGCGGCTGCACACGTCGCCGCCGGCGGTGCTCGCGCTCGGCGGCGGCGCGCTCGGCTCCTCGCAGGTGCGCGACGCCCTTCGCGAGCGCGCGTTCACGGTCCACGTCGAGGTCGACCCCGGCGAGGCCTGGAGCAGGGTTCGCGACGCCGGCCGTCCGCTCGCGCAGGACGAGCTCGACTTCCGCGCGCTCTTCACGAAGCGCGCGCCGGTGTACGCCGAGGCGGCGGACGCGACGGCGAACGACGTCGACGAGGTCGTCCTCGCGGCCGCGGCGGTCCACGTCGAAGCCGGCTCGCTCGAGCGCATCGGCGAGCTCGCGCCCGGCGGCGACGCCGCGCTCGTCAGCGACGCGCGCGTCGCCGGGATCCACGGCGCCGACGCGCAGGTCGCGCTCGGTGGGCGCCTCGTCTCGGTGCACGAGCTTCCGGAAGGCGAGGAGGCGAAGACGATGGACGCGGTCACTGCGCTCTGGCGCGCGCTTCGCCTCGACCGCACGGGCGTGCTCGTCGCCCTCGGCGGCGGCTGCACGACGGACGCGGCCGGGTTCGCGGCGGCGACGTACCTCCGCGGCATTCGCTGGGTCGCGGTGCCGACGACGCTCGTCGGCCAGGTCGACGCGGCGATCGGCGGCAAGACCGCGATCGACCTCGCCGAGGGGAAGAACCTCGTCGGCGCGTTCCACTGGCCCGTGCGCACCGTGATCGATCCCACCTTGCTCGCGACGCTGCCCGAGCGCGAGCGCCGCGAGGGCCTGGCCGAGGTCGTGAAGACCGGGCTGCTCATGGGGGAGTCGCTCTGGGAGCTTCCCGACGCGCAGCTCGTCCGCCGCGCGGCGGCGTACAAGAGCTCGGTGTGCCTGCAGGATCCGCACGACCGCGGGCCCGCGGAACGTCCTGAACCTCGGGCACACGTTCGCCCATGCACTCGGAGGCGGCCGCAGGTTACGGCGACGTGACGCACGGGAGCGCCGTCGCGCTCGGCCTGCTCGCGGCGCTGCGGCTGTCGGGGCTCGACACCTCGGCCGTCGAGGAGACTCTGCGCCCGGAGCCCGTGCGCGTCGACCGCGACCGAGCGTGGGCCGCGCTCCAGCGCGACAAGAAGGCCGAGAACGGCCGCGTACGGCTCGTCCTGCTCGATGCTCCCGGGAAGCCCGTCTACGGCGCCGAGCGTCCGGAGGCCGAGGTGCGCGCCGCGCTCGACGAGCTGATCGCCCACTAGAGTCTTCGACCTTGCAGATCGCGATCCTGAACGGGGTGAACCTCGACGTGCTCGAGCGGCGGGACCCGGCCGTCTACGGCGGCATCTCGCTGAACGACCTCGAGACGCAGATCTACGCGTGGGCCAAGGAGCTCGGCTGCACGGCGCGCTGTCGCCAGACGAACAACGAGGGCGACTACGTCGCGTGGTGCCACGACGCACTCGACTGGGCGAACGGCGTGATCGTCAACCCGGGCGCGTGGTCGCACTACAGCTACGCGATCAGGGACGCGCTCGAGCTGCTGACCGTTCCGATCGTCGAGGTGCACCTCTCGAACCCCGAGGAGCGTGAGGACTGGCGCCGTCACTCCGTCGTCGCGGACCTCGCGGCGAAACGCGTGCTGGGGAAAGGCGCCGACGGGTACCGTGAGGCGCTCGCGTACCTCGTCGAGGAGGCCACATGACCCGCATCGACCGCCTGCGCCGGCTGATCGAGGAGCCGCTCCTCGTCACGATGCCGGTGAACGTCTTCTACCTGACCGGCTTCCGGAGCTCGAACGCGGCGCTGCTCGTCGACGACGAGCGCGCGCTGCTCTTCTCCGACTTTCGCTACGCGGAGGCGGGGCGCCGGGTCGACGAGGTCGAGTTCATCGAGGTCGAGCGCGCACTCGTCCGCGGGGTCGCTGCCCACGTCGAGGGACGCCTGGCGTTCGAGCGGACGCACCTCACGTACGCGAACTGGGAGGTGCTGCGCGACGCAGGCGTCGACCTCGTGCCGGGCGGCGGTCAGATCGAGCGACTGCGGGCCGTCAAGGCGGAGGACGAGCTGGAGCTCATCCGCCGCGCGACCGAGATCACGAACGAGGCGTACGCCCGGCTGGCGGAGGAGCGGTTCGTGGGTCGCACCGAGCGAGACCTCGCGTTCACCTTCGCGCGGTTCATGCACGAGCTCGGTGGACACGGCGAGGCCTTTCCGACGACCGTCGCCTCCGGCCCGAACGGCGCCACCCCGCACGCGGGGACGAGCGACCGCGTGGTCGAGAAGGGCGAGACGGTCGTCGTCGACGCGGGCGCCGTGCTCGACGGCTACGCGTCCGACTGCACGCGAACGTTCGCGACGGGCCCGCTGCCGGACGAGCTCGCGCGCGCGTACGACGTCGTGCTCGAGGCGCAGCTCGAGGGGCTCGACGCGGTCGCGCCCGGCGTGAGCGGCAAGGACGCAGACGCCGCAGCGCGCGAGGTGATCGGCGGGGCCGGGCTCGGCGAGCGCTTCGGCCACGGCCTGGGCCACGGCGTCGGCCTGATGGTCCACGAGGCGCCGACGCTCCGCCCCGAGTCGCAGGACACGCTCGAGCCGAACAACGTCGTCACGGTCGAGCCGGGGGTGTATCTCCCGGGGGTCGGCGGGATCCGGATCGAGGACCTCGTGGTCGTGCGGGAGGGCGAGCCGGTCGTGCTCACGTCCTTCACCAAAGAGCTCGTCACGGTCGGCTAGCCTCTTCGCGCGATGGCGGAAATGGTCTCCACCAACCAGTTCAAGAACGGCATGCACATCGAGCTCGAGGGCGGCACGTGGCGCATCATCGAGTTCCAGCACGTGAAGCCCGGCAAGGGCGGCGCCTTCGTGCGCACGAAGCTGAAGTCGACCGACAGCGGCTCCGTCGTCGACAAGACATTTCGTGCCGGGCGAGAAGTTCGCGCGGGTGCGCACCGACCTGAAGAACGTGCAGTACCTGTACGACGCAGGCGACCACGTCGTCTTCATGGACGAGCAGAACTACGAGCAGATCCAGCTCCCGCGCGAGCTCGTCGCCGATGCGCTCGAGTTCGTCGCGCCGTCGAGCTCGGTGCAGCTGCTGACGATCGGCGACCGGCCTTCCGGGCTCCAGATGCCCGCGTCGGTCGAGCTCGCGGTCACCGACACCGAGCCCGGCGTGAAGGGCGACACGGTCTCGAACGTGACGAAGCCGGCGACGCTCGAGACCGGGGCGATCGTCCAGGTGCCGCTCTTCGTGAACCCGGGCGACAAGATCAAGATCGACCCGCGCGAGCGGCGCTACATCTCGCGCGCCTAGCGCGTGGGTGAGTGGTTCACGAGCTTCGACGACGCCTGGTCGTCGTTCCTCGCACGCTCTGAGCCGCTGGAGTCGTTCTTCGACGAGTTTCCGGAGGACCCGTCGTCTCATCGCCGAAGACTGGCTGGTCGTGCCGCCTCCCGAGGTCAAGCGCGAAGCGGTTCGCCTGCAGTCCGAGCTCGAAGACGTTCCCGGGCTCGTGGTCGTGCCGCATCACTTCCTCCACGTCTCGATCAGCGACAACGGCCCCGACCTGGACGACCTGCTGCGAGCTCGGGCCGTTCGAGCTGCGGCTCGGGCGGGTCAACTGCTTCCCGACCGCGGTCGTCGCGGAGGTCGAGTCGACGGAGCTCGACCGGGTCGACGCGCCGGCCACGTTCCTGCCGCATCTCTCGCTCGCGTACGTCGAAGACGCTCACGGCCGTCGACCCGGTGCGCGAGGCGGTTCTCCCGCTGCGGGAGGTCTCGCTCGGGAGCTTCGTCGTCGACGAGCTGGTGCGCGTGCGGGTGCCCGCGTCCCGGACCACGATCCTCCAGCCGTGGACCGTGGTCGAGCGCGGCTCACTGCGGCGATAAGGTCCCGGTCGTGCCGAAGCTCGTTGACACGACGATTCGCCTGCTCGGGCAGGATCCGCTCGCGGGAACGATGGGGACGGCCGAGCTGCTCCGGCTCGCCGAGATCCTCGACAGAGCGGGATTCGCCTACCTCGAGGTCTCCGGCGGCGGCGTCTTCGACAGCGCGGTCCGGCGCGGCGTGGAGAGCCCCTGGGAGCGGATCAGGGCGATCCAGGCGCGGGTCAAGACCCCGCTCGGGCTCGCGCTGCGCGGCCGGTTCCTCGTCGGCTCCCGGCCCGTCGACGGCGAGTTCGCCCGGCGCTTCGTCGCGTCCGCGGCCGAGAACGGGATCGACGTCTTCCGGCTGCACGACCCGCTGAACGACGTCTCGAACCTCCGCGAGGCGGCCGAGGCGATCGCGGCGGCCGAGCGCGAGTTCGAGGCCGGGCTCGTCTACAGCCCCGGTGTCGCGGGCGAGGTGGACACGCTCGTCGAGCAGGCGCGCAAGCTCCCGGAGCTCGGCGCCGCGCGGGTCGTCGTCCACGATCCCACCGGGTCGCTCGGGCCCCACGGGGCAGCCGAGCTCGTCCAGCGGATCGGCGAGGCGAGCGGCCTGCCCGTCGGCGTCTACTGCCAGGGGGCGGGCGGCAACGCGATGTCTGCGGCGCTCGAGGCGATGCGCGTCGGAGCCGACCTCGCGGCGTGCGCGATCTACCCCGTTGCCCTGGCTGTGCACCGCGTCTCCGGCGAGTCGCTCGCGGAGGCGCTCAAGGGCCTCGGCCTCGACACCGGCGTCGACGTCGCAGCCCTCTGGGAGGCGTCGGAGATCGTCGACCAGCACATCGGCGACGAGCCGGTCACGCCGCTCGCGCCGCGAGTCGCCGTGCGCGCCGCCGAGTACCGCCTGCCCGCAGGGCTCGTCGCCGGGATCGACGCGAGCCTCCGCGCGCAGGCCGCGGGCGACCGGCTCGACGAGGTCCTCGAGGAGCTCTCGCGGATCCGCGGCGAGGTCGGGTCCCCGCCGCTCGCGGCGCCGATCGGCCAGATCCTCGGCTCGCAGGCGCTCATCCACGTGCTCTCGGCGCAGCGCTACCTCACGGTGGTCGACGAGCTGCGCGAGCTCGTCTCGGGCGCGTACGGCACGCCGCCCGGCGAGGTCGACCCAGGCGTGCGACGGGCGCTGGAGCTGGTCGTCGGTGACGACGTGGCTCCGGACGAGCCGGTCACGCTCGAGGACGTGCGCGAGCAGACGCAAGGCCTCGCCTCGAGCGAGGAGGAGCTCCTCCTCGTCGGGCTCTTCGGCGACGACGCCGAGGCGCTGCTGCAGGGGATTCGCGCGCGCGCCGGCGGCGACGACGCTGCCGCGCGCGGGGTCGACCGGTCACGCGCGGAACGGATCCGCGAGATCGTCCGCGTCGTCCAGGAGTCCGGCGTCGGCGAGGTGACGATCGAGGAGTCCGGGATGCGCGTGTCGGTGCGGCGGACGCCCGACCACGGGTTCGCGCCGGTTCCGGTCGCCACCACCGAAGCGGAGTCGCAGCTCGAGCCCGCCGTCGCGTCCGCCCTTGCGAACGGGTTCGTGCGCGTCGAGGCGCCGATGGTCGGCACCTTCTACCGCGCGTCGCAGCCGGGCGCACCGGCGTTCGTCGAGGAGGGCGACGCGGTCTCGGCGGGGCAGACGCTCTGCATCCTCGAGGCGATGAAGCTGATGAACGAGATCAAGGCGGAGACGGAGGGGATCGTCCGGAAGATCCACGTCCAGAACGCCCAGCCCGTCGAGTTCGGCCAGCTGCTGTTCGAGCTCGAGCCGCTCCCGGGCAGGCCGCTTGTTTAACCGGGTTCTCGTCGCGAACCGCGGCGAGGTCGCGGTGCGCGTGATCCGCGCGCTGCACGAGCTCGGCGTCGAGGCGGTCGCGGTCTACTCGACCGTGGACAAGGACGCCATGCACGTGCGCATGGCCGACCGTGCGGTCTGCATCGGGCCGCCGGCGGCGACCGAGAGCTACCTGCGCATCCCGAGCGTGATCGCGGCGGCCGAGACGACCGGCTGCGAGGCGGTCCACCCGGGCTGGGGCTTCCTCGCGGAGAACCCGGCGTTCGTGACCGCGTGCGAGGAGAACGACCTCGTGTTCGTCGGCCCCGACGCCGAGGTGATGGCGCGGATGGGCGACAAGACGCAGGCGAAGACGGCGCTGCGCGAAGCCGGCGTCCCGCTCGTTCCGGGAACGGAAGGAGCGGCGACGCTGCACCAGGCGCGGCTCGCGGCGGCCGACGTCGGCTACCCGATCCTGCTCAAGGCGAGCGCCGGCGGCGGCGGGAAGGGCATGCGGCTCGTGACCGACCCCGACGATCTCGACGACGCGTACGCGAGCGCGTCGGGCGAGGCGCAGGCCGCGTTCGGCGACGGCAGCCTCTACGTCGAGAAGGCGGTCAAGCCCGCGCGCCACGTCGAGATCCAGGTGCTCTGCGACGACCACGGCAACGTGCTCACGCTCGGCGAGCGCGAATGCTCGATCCAGCGGCGCCACCAGAAGCTCGTCGAGGAGTCGCCCTCGCCCGCGCTCGACCCCGACACGCGCGAGGCGATGGAGGCGGCGGCCGAGCGCGCGTGCCGCGCGATCGGCTACCTGAACGCCGGCACGTTCGAGTTCCTGCTCGGACCCGACCGCAGCTTCTACTTCATCGAGCTGAACTGCCGCCTGCAGGTCGAGCATCCCGTGAGCGAGCTCGTGACCGGGATCGACATCGTGCGCGAGCAGCTGCGCATCGCCGCAGGCGAGCCGGTCGTGCTGACGGGACGCGCACCGCGCAGCGGACACGCGATCGAGCTCCGGATCAACGCCGAGGACCCGTCCCGCGGCTTCCTGCCCGCGCCCGGGACGATCGAGCGCTTCCGCCCGCCGCTCGGCCCGTTCGACCGCGTCGACACGTGCGTCGAGGACGGGACGGTGGTCTCGCCGTACTACGACTCGCTGATCGCGAAGCTGATCGTGTGGGACGCGAACCGGCCGGCGGCGATCTCGCGCGCGCTGCGAGCGCTCGGCGAGCTCGAGGTTCGCGGCGTGCCGACGACGCGCGAGGCCGCGATCGACATCCTCCGCAGCGAGGAGTTCCAGCGGGGCGACTACTCGACGACGTTCCTGGAGGAGGCCGGCGCGCGGCTCCCGGCGCTGAGCAGGTCGGTCGAGTGAACGCGCACGAGCTCACGGGTCCCGGCGGCACGATCACGGTCACTCCCGCCGCGCTGACGCAGATCGTCGTCCACGCCGCAGAGCTCGCCGACGGCGCACGCGTGCGCCGTCCCCGACGCGGGCTGGAGATCGAGCTCGCGAACGGCCACGCGCGGGTCGAGCTCGAGCTCGCCGCACGCTTCGGCCTCGTGCTGCCGGACGTGGCGCGGGAAGTCCAGGAGCGGGTCGGCGGCGCGCTCGAGACGATGTGCGGGCTGGTCGTCGACGCGGTCGACGTCTCGGTCGAGGAGCTCGAGGACTGATGTCGACCGGACGCCGCGCCGCGCGCCGCACCGCTCTCTTCCTGCTGTACCAGTGGGACGTCACGGGCCAGCCGCTCGCGTCGCTCCACGAAGGGGAGGTCGACGAGTACGCGCGCTCGCTCGCGGAGTCGGTGGCGGCTCGGGCGCCCGAGCTCGACGCGTTGATCACCGAGGCCGCCGAAGGGTGGACCGCCGATCGGCTCGGCGCGGTCGAGCGAAACGTCCTGCGGATCGCGGTGCACGAGCTCCAGTCCGGCGACGTGCCGGAGCCGGTCGCGATCGACGAGGCCGTCGGCCTCGCGAAGCGCTACGCGAGCGACGAGGCGGGGCGGCTCGTCAACGGGATCCTCGGCCGGATCCAGCGAGACCGGGCGGCGTGAGCGTCGTTACGCTGCGGTCATGAGCGCCGAAGAGAGCCTGCAGCGCGCGGAGAGCCTGCTCGACCGACTCGAGGCCGCTCGCGCGCGCCTGGAGGCGACCGAAGAGCCGGAAGCCGCACTCGAGATCCTCGGCGAGCTCTCGGAGATCGCGCGAGAGGTCGAGGCGGAGATCCAGCGCGCGAAGCGCGAGGCCGAGGCCGAGTCGGATGCGGAGCGTTGACGAGCTCCGCGAGCTCGTCGAGGACGCGCTCGCCGAGCTGAGCCCGGCAGGCCCGGCCGGCCTCGACGAGGCGTTTCGCTACGCACTCGAGGGCGGCGGAAAGCGAATCCGACCAGTGCTCTGCCTCGCGGTCGGCGAGGCGGTCGGGGCGGAGCCCGAGGACGTGCTCCCGGCCGCGTGCGCACTCGAGCTCGTGCATTCGTTCTCGCTCGTTCACGACGATCGCCTGCGCTCGACGGGACGACACGCGCCGAATGAGCGCCGAAGAGAGCCTGCAGCGCGCGGAGAGCCTGCTCGACCGACTCGAGGCCGCCCGCGCGCGGCTGGAGGCGACCGAGGAGCCGGAAGCCGCGCTCGAGATCCTCGGCGAGCTCTCGGAGATCGCGCGAGAGGTCGAGGCGGAGATCCAGCGCGCGAAGCGCGAGGCCGAGGCCGAGTCGGATGCGGAGCGTTGACGAGCTCCGCGAGCTCGTCGAGGACGCGCTCGCCGAGCTGAGCCCGGCCGGGCCGGCGGGCCTCGACGAGGCGTTCCGGTACGCGCTCGAGGGCGGCGGCAAGCGGATCCGGCCCGTGCTCTGCCTCGCGGTCGGCGAGGCGGTCGGCGCGGAGCCCGAGGACGTGCTCCCGGCCGCGTGCGCCGTCGAGCTCGTGCACTCGTTCTCGCTCGTCCACGACGACCTGCCGGCGCTCGACGACGACGACACGCGCCGGGGACGGCCGAGCACGTGGGCGCAGTTCGGCGAGTCCGTCGCGGTGCTGGCCGGGGACGCGCTCCTCGTCGAGGCGTTCCGCCTCGCGCTCACGTACGACACGCCTGCGGTCGCGCGCGAGCTCGCCGCCGCGACGCTCGGGATGATCGGCGGCCAGTACCTCGACGTGACGGGCTCGGCCGACGACCTCGCGGCGTTGAACCGCTTGAAGACCGGTCGGCTCTTCGAGGCGTCGGTCGCGCTCGCGCTCGAAGTTCGTGGCTCAGAGCCACAAACGTGGCCGACGTTCGCGCAGGAGGTCGGCGCGCTCTTCCAGCTCGTCGACGACCTCCTCGACGGCGACGGGCACGTGCTCGCCTACGGCGAGGACGAGACGCGCAGGCGAGCCGACGAGGCCGCCGAGCGGGCGCTCGCGGCCCTGGCGGAGCTCGACGCCGACACGAGCGTCCTGCGGGGCATCGTCGAGGGCCTCGCCACGCGCACGGCCTGATCCGTCCGGCCCGCCCCTCACTCTGGGGCATGGCGATCGACCAGGCACTCCTCCTCGAGCTCGACGCGCACCCGTCGGCGACGACCGAGGAGCTCGAGAACGCGCTGATGGGCGCCGCGCCGCTGGCGGCCGTCGCACGCTGGCTCCGCGCGCACGAGGGCTGGCTCGTCGTGCGCGAGGCCGCCGGCTGGCGGCTCTCGACGCAGGGCGAAGGCTTCCTGCGGCGCTCGACTAGCTCGGGCCCGTCGCTTCTGCCGGTCGCGCGGCCGGCACGGGCTCGCGGTCGTGCGGCGGCTCGATCGTGATGTTCGGCAGGAGCCGGTCGAGCCAGCGCGGCATGTACCACGACTTCTCGCCCATGAGCGTCAGGAAGGCGGGCACGAGCGTCATCCGCACGACGAGCGCGTCGGTGAGGATCGCGACCGCGAGGAGGATCCCGAACTCCTTCGAGATCCGGTCCGGCGTGAGGATGAAGGCGGAGAACACCGTGCCCATGATCAGCGCGGCCGCGACGACGACGCGCCCGATCGCCGCGATCCCGTGCTCGACGGCGTCGCGCGTCGGCAGCCCGTGCACGTGCTCCTCCCGGATGCGGCTCATCAGGAAGACCATGTAGTCCATCGAGAGCCCGAAGAGGATCGCGAACGCGATCGGCGGCACGAACGTCTCGATCGGCCCGGTCTTGTCGAGGCCGGTCAGCCCGAGCAGGTGGCCCTCCTGCACCACGAGCGTGAGCACGCCGAAGCCGACGAACGCCGACATGATCGTCGTGATCGCCGCCGTGAGCGAGATGACGATCGAGCGGAACGCCATCGCGAGCACGATGAACGTCACGCCGATCACGTAGAGCAGGAACAGCGGCAGCCGCTCCAGGATCCGGTCCGCGATGTCGGCGAACGCCGCCGTGAGGCCGGAGACGTAGACGATGGCGTCGCTCGTTCCCGAGCGCCTTCGGGATCACGTCGTTGCGCAGGTCCTTGCACGAGATTGGCGGTCGCCTCGTCCTGCGGCGCCGACTTCGGCGTCACGAAGATGATCGCGACGGTCTTCTCGTCGTTGAACTGCGGCTCGCCGGCCGAGGCCACGCGCGGCAGGAAGCGAACGCGGCCGTAGACGCGCGTCGGCGCGTCCTCGTCGCCGTTCACGTCGACGACGATCGGGATCGGCCCGTTGAAGCCGGGCCCGAAGCCCTCGGCGAGCAGGTCGTACGCGCGGCGCGCGGTCTGCTCCTTCGGCTGCGTGCCCTGGTCGGACGCACCGAGCTGCACGAGCGCGGAGGTCGCCGCGAGGCCGAGCAGCGACCAGCAGCACGACGACGAACACCGTGCGCGCGTGGCCGGTGACGAACCGGCCCCAGCGCGCGATGAGCGTGCTGCTCGCGCGCCGCCTCGCTCTCGTCGATCTCGGCGCAGGAACGGGATCTTCAACCGGTCGACCTTGTGGCCGAGCAGCCGGAGCACCGCGAGGAGGAGCGAGTTCGCGATCAGCACCGTCGTCAGCACGCCGAGCGCGCTGCCGATCCCGAGCTTCGTCACGAAGTCGAGCCCGAAGAACGCGAGGCCGGTGACCGAGATCGCAACCGTGATCCCGGCGAAGAGCACGGCACGGCCCGCGGACGCGCCCGCCTCGGACGGCCGCGTCGGCAGGCGACAGCCCTTCGTGCAGCAGCTGCCTGAAGCGCGTGACGATGAACAGCGAGTAGTCGATCCCGACGCCGAGGCCGATCATCGACACGAGGAGCGGCGTGATCGTGTTGATGTCGGTGAGGCCGGCGAGGATGAAGAGCAGCAGGAACGCCGACAGGAGCGCGGTGAGTGCGAGCGCGATCGGGATCATCGCGGCGGTCAGCGTGCGGAAGACGACGAGCAGGACGAGCAGCGCGGCGAAGCAGGCCGAGCAGTTCCTGCGGGCCCTGCTCGATCGGCGGGAACTCCGCGTCGCCGTTGAATTCGGCGGTGACGCCCGCGGGCTCGACGCTCTCGCGCACGGAGTCCTCGAACGGCGACGATGGCCTCGCGGTCCTTGCGAAGATCACGCGGTCGAACTGCGCCTCCGCGTACGCGATGCGGCCGTCGTCGGAGACGGTGTTCTCGTCGAACGGGTCGCCGACGCTCTCGATGCCCGCCTTGTCCTCGGTCGGCTTGAACTCGGAGGTCTTGAGCTTCGCGATCGCCTGCTCGATCGCCGCCCTGCGCTCCGGCGTGTCGAGCTGCTCGCCCTCCGGGCGCGGCGAAGACGAGGTTGAGCACGCCGCCCTGCTCGGAGGCGAACTCCGACTCGATCAGGTCGGTCGCCTTCTGCGTGTCGGAGCCGGGGATGTCGAACTCGTCCTTCAGGCTCCCGCCGACCGTCGCGACGAGCACGACCAGCAGCGCCACGATCCCGATCCAGCTGAAGACCACGCGCCAGGGATGCGTCGCGCACATGCGCGCCCAGCGGGCGAGCCCGCCGGTCGCGAGACGTTCGTGCGCAGCTTGGCGCTCGCGCCCGGTTTCCAGGTTCTGCTCAGACATGCCTTCGCTCCCTCTCGTTCGACCGGTTTGCACTCTAAAGACCGTGTGGGGGCCCGTGACTCATCGGTCGCCGCCACTACGCTTCCCGCGTGAAGAAGCGGTGAAGAAGCGGCTGGACGTCCTGCTGGTGGAGCGCGGGCTCGCGGAGTCGCGTTCGCAGGCGCAGGCCCTGGTGATGGCGGGGCTCGTGCCCGGCTTCGACAAGCCGGGCGCTCAGGTGGACGACGACGAGGAGCTGACGCTCGACCGGCCGCCCCGGTTCGTCTCGCGCGGCGGCGAGAAGCTCGAGCACGCGCTCGACGTGCTCGGCCTCGACGTTCGCGGGCGGGACGCCCTGGACGTCGGCGCGTCCACGGGTGGATTCACGGACGTGCTCCTGCAGCGCGGGGCGGCGCGCGTGGTCGCGCTCGACGTGGGCTACGGCCAGCTGCACCCGCGCCTGCGCGACGACCCGCGAGTCACGGTGCTCGAGCGGACGAACGCGCGGGCGCTGCGCGAGCTTCCGTTCGCGCCCGAGCTCGTCGTGGCCGACGTCTCGTTCATCTCGGTCCGGACGGCGCTCCCGCCTGCGCTCGCACTCGCCCGGCCCGGCTGGGAGGCGCTCGTCCTCGTCAAGCCGCAGTTCGAGGCGGGCCGGGAGGACGTGGGGAAGGGCGGCGTCGTCCGCGACCCGGAGATCCACCGCCGCGTGCTCGCCGAGGTGGCCGACGCGGCCCTGGCCTGGGGAGCCGAAACGCTGGCGGTCGTAGACTCAGGGCTGCCCGGACCGAAGGGAAATCGTGAGTTCTTCCTCCACCTCGCGCAGCGCGAGCGCCCCGAGCGCGCCGCCGATCTCGACCAGCTGGATCGCCGATGCCGTCGGTTGAGCGGATCGCGATCGTCGCTCACGGCAAGCCCGAGACGCTCGGGGACGCCGTCAAGCGCGTCGAGGAGATCGCGCGGGCGGCCGGCGTGGAGGTCGTCCCGGACGGCGAGGCGGACCTGGTCGTCGTGCTCGGGGGAGACGGGACGATGCTGCGCGCGCTGAAGCAGAGCCTCGACACCGGCGTGCCGGTGTTCGGGATCAACTTCGGCAGGGTCGGCTTCCTGACTGCGGTCGACGCGGACGACTTCGAGTCCGGCCTGACGCGCGCGCTCGCGGGCGACTTCGTCGTCGTCGAGCTGCCGACGCTCGAGGCCGACGTCGGCGGCAAGACGCACACCGCGGTGAACGACTGCGTCGCGACGAGCTCGACGCTCGGCCGCATGGTCACGGTCGGGCTGGTCGGTCGGCGGCGAGGACCTCGGCACGCTCTCGTGCGACGGCGTGATCGCCGCGACGCCCTCGGGCTCGACCGCGTACAACCTCTCGAACGGCGGGCCCGTGCTCGTGTGGGGGCTCGACGCGCTCGTCGTGACGTTCATCGCTCCGCACTCGCTGCACGCGCGACCGCTCGTCGTCCCGCGCTCCTCCGACCTCGTCGTCCAGAACAAGACGCCCGACGTCACGCTGACGGTGCTGGCCGACGGCCACCCGGTCGGCGAGCTCGGCGCAGACGAGCAGGTCACGATCCGGCTCGGCCCGAAGCGGACGCGGCTCGCGACGCTGCCGGAGGCCACGTTCTTCACCCGCTACCGCGACACCTTTGCTTCGTAGCCTGAAGATCGAGAACCTCGTGCTGATCCGCGAGGCGGAGCTCGACCTCGCCGAGGGGTTGAACGCGATCACGGGGGAGACCGGCGCCGGCAAGACGATCCTCAGCCAGGCGATCGGGCTGCTGCTCGGCGCGAAAGGCGATGCCGGCGCGATCGGCGCGGACGGCGACGAGGCGTACGTCGAAGCCGAGCTCGACCTGCCCGAGGGGCTGCTCGACGAGTTCGAGTCGCTCGCCGAGCTTCGCCCGGCCGACGAGGAGGGGCTCGTGCTCGCGCGCCGGATCTTCGCCGACGGCCGGACGCGCGCGTACGCGTGGGGGCGGAGCGTGGCGCGCGAGGACGTGGCGGCGCTCGCGGAGCGGCTCGTCGCGATGTCGGGCCAGTTCGAGCAGCGCAGGCTCGCGCGGCCGGCGCTACCAGCTCGACGTGCTCGACGCCTTCGTGGGCGACGACCAGCGGCGACGGCGTGCCGACCTGCGGCGTGCGTGGCGCGAGCTGCTCGCGGCCCGCCGCCGGCACGAGGAGCTCGCCGCGAACGCCGCGGACGCCGAGGCCCGCGTCGCCGAGCTGCGTGCGCTGGTCGAGGACACGGAGGGGCTCGAGCCCGACGCCGAGGAGCGCCTGCGCGCCGAGCGCGAGCGTCTGCGCCACGTCACCGAGCTCGCCTCGGGCGTCGGTGCGGCCGTCGAGGCGCTCGCGCCCGACGAGGGCGAGGGAGCCGGCGCGCTCGTCGGGGCCGCGGCGCACTCGCTGGCGCCGCTCGAGGGGCTCGCGCCCGAGCTTCGCGACGCGGCGGCCGACCTGCGCGACACCGAGCACCGGCTGCGCGAGGCAGCGGGCGAGCTCCGGTCGTTTCTGGCCTCGCTCGAGGCGGAGCCCGACCGCGTCGAGCAGGTCGAGGCCGACCTCGACCGGATCGCCGAGGCGAAGCGCCGGTTCCGCAGCGCGACGTTCGAGGAGCTGCTCGCGCGCGCGGCCGAGGCACGCGCCGAGCTCGAAGCGCTCGCCGACGGTGCAGACCCGGTCGAGGCCGCCTCGGAGGCGCGCGCGGCGGCGGAGGCGAAGGTGCGCGCGCTCACCGACGAGCTCGCGCAGGCGCGGCGCGAGGCCGCGGAGCCGTTCGCGGAGGCGGTCGCGCGCGAGCTCGAGAGCGTCGGCTTCGGCGAGGGCGAGTTCGTCGCGGAGCTGGGCGAGCGCGAGCCCGGCAGCACCGGAGCGGACGACGTGCGCTTCCTGATCCGGCCCAACCCGGGCCTGCCGTTCGGCCCCGTCGCGGAGACCGCTTCGGGCGGCGAGCTCTCCCGGATCGCGCTCGCGATCGCGGCGGTCGGGGGCGGCGAGACGATGGTCTTCGACGAGATCGACGCGGGCATCGGCGGCACGACCGCGCACGCAGTCGGCGAGACGCTTCGGCGGCTCGCCGAACGGGCACAGGTGATCACGATCACGCATCTCCCGCAGATCGCGAGCCTCGCCGACCGTCACTTCCGCGTCGAGAAGATCCCCGGCGATCCGACGCACACGACGATCGAGCGGCTCGAGGACGACGAGCGTCGCGACGAGCTCCAGCGCATGCTCGGCGGCGAGGAGTTCCTCGCGATCATGGCCGAGGACCAGCAGCGGTGAACCCGATCGAGTTCACCGGCACCGCGCGGCTCGATCGCAAGACGAAGCACCTCGTGCGCCGGCTCTCGTCCAGCGACATCGCGATCATCCACCACCGCGACATCGACCGCGTCTCCGCGGAGGAGCTCGTCGACTCGGGCGTGCGGGTGGTCGTCAACTGCGCCGAGTCGCAGAGCGGCCGCTACCCGAACCCCGGCCCGCTCGCGCTCGTCCGCGGCGGGGTGAAGCTCGTCGACGCGCCCGGCGCGGAGCTCTTCGAGCAGGTGTCGGACGGCGAGAAGCTCACGGTTCGAGGCGGCAGCGTCTTTCGCAACGGCACGTGCCTCGCGTCGGGTCGCGTCCTGGAGGCCGGCGAGCTCGACCGCGTGCTGATCGCGCAGCAGGGACGCGTGACCGAAGCGCTCGAGGCATTTGCCGAGAACACGATGCGCTACCTGCGCGACGAGGGGCGCCTGCTCTCCGAGGGCGTCGACTTCCCGGCGCTCACGACGCGCTTCCGCGACCGGCACGCGCTCGTCGTCGCGCGCGGGCCCGGGATGAAGCGCGACCTGCGCATGGTTCGTCCGTACATTCGCGACTTCAAGCCCGTGCTGCTCGCGGTGGACGGCGGTGCCGACGCGCTGCTCGAGGAAGGGTTGAAGCCCGACCTGATCGTGGGCGACATGGACTCCGTCTCGGACCGCGCGCTTCGCTCCGGCGCCGAGATCCTCGTCCACGCGTACAGCGACGGCGTCGCGCCCGGCTCCGCTCGCTGCGACAGCCTCGAGGTGCCGTACCAGGTCGTCTCGATGCCGGGGATCAGCGAGGACATCGCGCTCCTCCTGGCCTATGAGAAAGGCGCCGAGCTGATCGTCGCGGTCGGAACGCACTTCAACCTGATCGAGTTCCTCGAGCGCGACCGCGCCGGCATGTCGTCGACGTTCGTCACTCGGCTGAAGGTGGGCGAGATCCTCGTCGACGCGAAAGGGCTCTCGCGGCTCTTCTCGCGGCAGGTCGGGCTCTGGCCGCTCGTGCTGTTCGCGGTCGCAGGGCTGCTCGCCGTCGTCGTGGCGATCGTCGTCTCGCCTGCGCTTCGGCACCTGATCGAGCTGATCGGGATCGAGCTCCGCGGCCTCGTCTCCTGATGCCGACGGTGTGCGTCTCCCGGGAGCTGCTCGCGCCGCTCGACGACGTCTGGGCGTTCGTCGCCGAGCCCCACAACTTCCCCAACTGGTGGCCGCGCGTCGGCGGCGTGCAGCCCGACCGGCTCGGGCTCGCTCCCGGGGCGCGCTGGCGCATGCAGGGAGAGAACAGGCCGAGCTTCCTGCGGAGACCCGAGGCGGTCGGCCACCTCGTCGTGCTCGCGGTCGAGGCGAAGCGCCTGATCAGGTTCCACCTGACCGGCGACCGGCTCGAGGTCGAGCTCACGCTGGAGCCGGCCGGCGAGGACCGAACCCGCGCCGCGCTTCGCGTCCAGGGCCCCTGGCTCGTCGGGCTCTCGCGCGCGCTGCCGCGTGAGGCGCTCTTTCGCCTGCACGCCCTCTGCCAGACTGGCGCGGCCTGATGTTCGACTTTCGGTATCACGTCACGTCGCTCGCGGCGGTCTTCATCGCGCTCGTGATCGGCCTCCTCGTCGGGGTCGCGATCTCGGGGCGAAGCCTGATCCGGGACACGGAACGGCGAGTGCTCGAGAACGACATCGCCGAGCTCCAACAGCAGCTCTCGGACGCCGAGCGCCAGGTCGAGCAGCAGAACGCGCTCGAGGAGTACGAGCGCGTGACGTACCCGGCGGTCATGGCAGGGCCGCCTCGCCGATCGCCGCGTCGGCGTCGTGTACGTCGGGTCGGCCGAGGGCGAGGTCGCCGCGGGGATCCAGGAGACGATCGACCGCGCCGACGGTGTGCAGGGCATGCGCGCGCTCCAGGTGCCGATCGCGACCGGAGAGCTGCTGCGGCGGGTCGCGGACGTGGCCGACGCGCCGCGAACCGTCGAGGACCTCGGCCGCTCGCTCGCACGCGAGCTCGTGGACGGCGGGGACACGCCGCTCTGGGACGCGGTCGGGCCGGCGCTCGTCGAGGAGCGCGAGGGGGGCAACCTGCCGCTCGACGCCGTCGTCGTCGCACGCACCGCGGAGCCGCAGAGCGGTCAGACGGCACGATTCCTGTCGGGCTTCTACTCGGGGCTCGCCGCCGCAGGCGTTCCGGTCGTCGGCGTCGAGACGACCGACTCCGGGCCGACCGCCGTCCCGACGTACCGCGGGCACGGCTTCTCGACGGTCGACAACGTCGACACGATTCCCGGACGCATCGCGCTCGCGGTGCTCCTGACGGGCGAGAGCCCCGGCTCGTACGGGACGAAGGAGGACAACACGCCCGTCCTGCCTCCGGTCGAGCCCGTCGTGCCGGCGACCGGGTGAAGGAGCCGCTGACGATCCTCGTCGCCGCCCGCGACGAGGAAGCGACGATCGGCGAGACCGTGGAGCTGCTGCGAGCGCGGTTCCCGCAGGCGGAGGTGCTCGTCGCCGACGACGGCTCGCGCGACCGCACGGCCGAGCGGGCCGAAGCCGCCGGCGCGACCGTGCTCCCGCTGCGCCGGCTCGGCAAGGGGCAGGCGCTCTCGTCGGCCGAGCGGGCGGCCCCGCCGGGCAGGCTGCTCCTCTGCGACGCCGACCTGCGCGGCGACCTGCGCCCGCTGCTCGCCGGGGACGCGGACGTCAACGTCGCGATCTTCCGCGAGCGCGTCGGCGGCGGCTTCGGTCTCGCCAAGGGCGATCGCGCGAGCGGCTGATCCGCCTGCTCTCGGGATTCGAGGCCGTCGAGCCGCTCTCGGGCCAGCGCGCGCTCTCGTCGCGGGCCCGCGCTGCGGTCTTCCCGCTCGCACCGGGGTTCGGGTGCGAGACGCGGATGACGATCGACGCGGCGCGCGCGGGCCTGCGCGTCGAGGAGGTCGAGCTCGACCTCGAGCACCGCGCGACGGGCCGTGACGCGCGCGGCTTCGTCCACCGCGGGCGCCAGCTGGTCGACCTCGCGCTGGGCTGCGGACCGCTCGCGGTCAACTTCCGCGGCCGCCGACTGCCGCTCGTCGGCTGGCTCGTCGGCGTCCGCGCCGACCCCGCCGTGGCCGCGGTCGCCGCGATCGGGCTCGCCGACGACCTCTGGAGCGGGGAGGAGCGAGGCTTCCGCGCCCACCTCGCAGCGGGGCGGACGACGGGCGTGCTGAAGCTCGTCGGGATTCCGCTCGTGGGGCTGCTCGCGACGCGGAAGCTGTCGGGCGCGATCCTCGTCGGGCTCGCCGCGAACACGCTCAACCAGCTCGACACGCGGCCGGGACGAGCGCTCAAGGCCTACCTCGTCGGCGCCACGGTGACCGGAGCACCGCTCGGGACCGCCGTCCTGCTGCTGACCTACGATCTTCGAGAGATGGGCATGCTCGGGGACGCGGGGTCCAATGCGCTTGGGTCGATGCTAGGCTTGCGTTCCGTGAGTCGTCTCACGGAACGAGGCCGGTGGATCGCGATCGGCGCCCTTGCAGGCCTCACCATCTTCGGAGAGCGTCGTTCCCTCGGTGAGTTGATCGAGCGCACGCCGGTCCTGCGCGAGCTCGACGCGCTCGGGAGGGAGGTCTAGATGGCGACGCGCCCGACCAAGTACGTGTTCGTGACGGGCGGCGTCGTCTCCGGCCTCGGCAAGGGAATCGTCGCGGCCTCGCTCGGACGGCTGCTGAAGGCGCGCGGCCTCACCGTGCAGGCGCAGAAGTTCGATCCGTACCTGAACGTCGATCCCGGCACGATGTCGCCGTTCCAGCACGGCGAGGTGTTCGTCACCGAGGACGGCGCCGAGACCGACCTCGACATCGGCCACTACGAGCGCTTCGTCGACGAGAACCTCTCGCGGAACTCGTCGCACACCGCCGGCGGGATCTGGGACGCCGTGCTCCGCAAGGAGCGCAAGGGCGAGTTCCTCGGCGCGACCGTGCAGGTGATCCCGCACATCACGAACGAGATCAAGGCGCGGATCAAGCGGATCGCCGAGACCGAGCCGGTCGACGTCGTGATCTCCGAGATCGGCGGGACGGTCGGCGACATCGAGTCGCTGCCGTTCCTCGAGGCGATCCGGCAGTTCCGGCGCGAGGCCGGCGTCGAGAACGTCTGCTACGTCCACGTCACGCTCGTGCCGTTCATCGACGCGGCCGGCGAGCTGAAGACGAAGCCGACGCAGCACTCGGTGAACGAGCTGCGCCGCATCGGTATCCACCCCGACGTGATCGTCTGCCGCTCGCGCGAGGAGGTCTCCGAGGACATCCGCGACAAGATCGCGCTCTTCGCCGACGTCGAGCCCGACGCGGTGATCGCGAACCCCGACGTCCGGGACGTCTACCTCGTCCCGCAGGCGCTTCAGGCCGAGGGCCTCGACGAGCTCGTGACGACGCGGCTCGGGAATCGAGGCGCCCCCCGCCGAGCTGGGCGAGTGGCTCGAGCTCGAGGAGCGCATCGGCGCGCAGGAGGGGACGGTGACGATCGCGCTCGTCGGCAAGTACGTGAAGCTGCACGACGCGTACCTGTCGGTGCACGAGGCGCTCAAGCACGCGGGCGTGCACCACGGCGCGCGCGTGAACGTGCAGTGGGTCGACGCGGAGCACATGTCGTACGAGGAGGCGGTTGCGTCGCTCGACCAGGTCGACGGGGTGCTCGTGCCGGGAGGCTTCGGCTCGCGCGGGTGGGAGGGCAAGATCCTCGCCTGCCGCGTCGCGCGCGAGCGCGGGATCCCGTACCTCGGCATCTGCCTCGGCATGCACGTCGCGGTCAGCGAGTTCTCACGGCACGTGCTCGGGCTCGAAGGCGCGAACTCGACGGAGATGGACCCGGAGACGCCGTACCCGGTGATCGACCTGCTCCCCGAGCAGAAAGAGGTCGAGGACCTCGGCGGCACGATGCGGCTCGGCGCGCAGGCGGTCGAGGTCGCCGAAGGCACGCGGGCGCGCGACGCGTACGACGAGCCGGTCGTCCACGAGCGCCACCGGCACCGCTACGAGGTCAACAACCAGTACCGCCCGCGGCTCGTCGAGGGCGGGCTCGTCGTCTCGGGAACGTTCCAGGAGGGCCGCCTCGTCGAGATCGTCGAGCTGCCCGAGCACCCGTGGTTCGTGGCGAGCCAGTTCCACCCGGAGTTCAAGTCACGGCCGACGCGCCCGGCGCCGCTCTTCCGCGACTTCGTCGGCGCAGCGCTCGACCGCTCGCGCGAGCGGCTCGAGCTCGGCGTCTCCGTCGTCAGCCGGCTAGATCGGCCAGCCGACCGAGACGTACAGCGGCATGCCGGCGACGGTGGTCTCGCGCGCGCGGTAGCCGAGCTGGAACACGCTTCCGTTCTTTCGCGTCAGCAGCGCGATGCCGTCCCGCTGGCGATGAGCGACCACCTCGTCGAAGTGCTCGGTCGCCTCGGGCGTGCGCGCGACGTCCGTCACGCGCAGCTCGAGGAGCTCCGCGCGCGTGTAGCCGAGGAGCTCCGCCGCGTACGCGTTGACCGCGACGTAGCGCATCTGCTCGTCGGCGACGAAGATCGCGACCGGGCCGGGGTCCACGGCCTCGCCGAGTAGACTCGCCTGGATCAGCGGCTCTGCCGCGGTCGGGATGTGCGCGTCGATGCTCATTTTCAAGTAAGAAACTATCAGGTACGTGCAGACTTCCCAAGCTTTGAAGCTCTTCCTCGAGCTGGCGGCGATCCCCTCGCCGCCCGGGAGCGAGCGTTCGGTCGCCGATCGGGTCCTCGCAGAGCTTCGGGAGCTGGGGCTCGACGTCCACGAGGACTCGACCGGCCCGGAGATCGGCTCGGAGATCGGGAACCTCTACGCGGCCCTGCCGGCGACGAACGGCGGCGGCATCCCGCTCTTCTTCTGCGCCCATCTCGACACGGTGCCGCCGCAGGGGCCGATCGAGCCGGTCGTCGAGGACGGCGTCGTCCGGAACGCGGCGGGGACGATCCTCGGGGCCGACAACAAGGCTGCGGTCGCGGCGATGGTCGAGGCCGTCCGGCGCGTCGTCCAGGAGGGTCTCCCGCACGCCGGCATCGAGCTCCTGCTGACGCCCAAGGAAGAGGTGGGCCTCGTCGGCGCGACGGCTTTCGACGAGTCGCGCCTCGCCTCGCGCGTGGGCTACGTCTACGACATGGCCGCGCCGATCGGGACGCTGATCATGGCGGCGCCGTACTCCCGCAAGTTCGACGTGCGCTTCCACGGCAAGGCCGCGCACTCGGGGATGTACCCCGAGGAGGGCCGCTCCGCGATCGCGGCAGCGGCACGGGCGATCGCCGACTTCCGCCTCGGCCGGCTCGACGACGAGACGACGGCGAACGTCGGGACGATCGAGGGCGGCACCGCGACGAACATCGTCCCGGAGTGGTGCTCGTTCACCGCCGAGGCGCGCTCGCTCGACGAGCGCAAGCTCGGGGACGTCGTGGCGGAGATGCTCGAGGTCGCGACGTTCGCGGCGAGCCTCGCCGAGTGCGACGTCGAGACCGAGTTGAGCGACGACTACCGCGGCTACCGCTTCAAGCGCGACGACCTGGCCGTACGGCTCGCCGTCGCGGCGTTCGAGCGCACGGGACACGAGGTGCGCTTCGAGACGACCGGCGGCGCTGCGGACGCGAACGTCTTCAACGAGCGAGGGCTGCAGTGCCTGAACCTCGCGAACGGCATGGCGGAGATCCACACGCCGGACGAGCACATCGCGGTCGACGACCTCGACGCCATGGTCGAGGTCACGCTCGCGCTGATCGACGCCGCGCGCGATGTTGAGCCTTAGACGCGGGCGCGTCACCGCGATTCTCGAGGAGCACGACGGTCTCGTCCGGCTCGAGGTCGACGGCGCGCCGTGCGTCGCGTATCCGCGCCTGACGGGGCCGGTCGAGGTCGGCGACGACGTCGTCGTGAACGTCCAGGCGCGGGAGCTCGAGCTCGGTTCCGGCGGGTTCGACGTGCTGCACGTCAACCTGACGCGTGGTCTCGACCTCGGCGCCGAGGACGGCGCGCACGTGATGAAGCTGCCGTACACGTCGCTCCAGTTCGCGCGGCGTCACGGTGAGGAGGATCTCGAGCTCCCCGTGAGCCTCGACGGGATGCCCGTCGTCGCGTGTTCGCTCCACAGCCAGGTCGCGCCGGTTTGCGCGGCGCTTCGCGGCGTCCGGGTCGCGTACGTTCAGCTCGAAGGCGGCGCACTCCCCGTCGAGCTGTCCGACTCGCTGCGCGAGCTGCGGCGCGAGGGGTTGCTCGAGCACGACGATCGGGTCGGGCGCCTGCTTCGGCGGAGACGTGGACTGCGTCAACGTCTACTCCGCGCTCGCGGTCGCGCGCGCACGTCGGCGCGGACGTCACCGTCTGCGCGATCGGCCCCGGAGTCGTCGGCACGGGAACACGGCTCGGGCACGGGGGCATGGCCGCGGCCGCTGGCGATCGCCGCTGCCGCGCGCGCTCGGCGGCCGACCCGTCCTCGCCGTCCGGGTCTCGGAGGGCGACCCACGCGAGCGCCATCGCGGCGTCTCACACCACAGCGAGGCGGTCCTCTCGCTCTCCGGCGACGCGGCGGTCGTGGCCTCGGAGGCCGACGCGTCCGGCTGGCGCGAAGCGTGCGACGGGCTGACGCTGAGCCACATGGGGCGAGGGCCCGACGACGACCCGGCGTTCTTCGCAGCCGCGTACGCCGCAGGCGTCCGTGCTCGCTCGCTCCTCGGCTGATGGAGGAGCGCCGTCTCGGCCCGGTCGTCGGGCTCGGCACGTGGAAGACCTTCGACGGCGATCTCGAGACCGCGCGAGCGGTCGTGGAGGCAGCCCTCGAGAGCGGCGTGCGCGCTGTTCGACACGTCGCCGATGTACGGCGAGGCGGAGCGCACGCTCGGCGGCGGCACTCGGCCCGCGACGCGACGAGGCGTTCGTCGCGACGAAGATCTGGACGCCGGACCCCGCCGAGGCGCAACGGCAGTACGCCGACCAGCTCGAGTGGTTCGGCGGACGGATCGAGCTCGAGCAGGTTCACAACCTCGTCGCGTGGGAGGAGTACCTGCCCTGGCTCGAGGCGGAGCGCGACGAGGGGAGGATCGAACGCGTCGGCGTGACGCACTACGCGTCGAGCGCGTTCGCCGAGCTCGCGCGCGCACTCCGCACGAAGCGCTTCGACGCGGTGCAGCTTCCGTACAACCCGCGTGAGCGCGAGTGCGAGCGCGAGCTGCTCCCGCTCGCCGCCGAGCTCGGGATCCCGGTGCTCGTGATGGTGCCGCTCGGCTCGGGGCGGCTCGTCGCGCGCCCGCCGGACTCCGCCGCGCTCGAGCCGCTTCGCCCGTTCGGCGTCGAGACCTGGGCGCAGGCGCTGCTGAAGTGGGCGCTCTCCGACGAGCGCGTCGACGCGGTCCTGCCCGCGACGAAGCGTCCCGAGCGGGTCCGCGAGAACGCCGCCGCCGGGAACCCGCCGTGGTTCGGCCCGGACGAGCGCCGCTACGTCGAGAGACCTGGCGGGGTAAGGTTCGGCCGCCCGTGAAGATCGGCGTCGCCAAGGAGATCAAGTCCGACGAGTACCGCGTCGCGCTCACGCCTGCGGGCGCGCGCGAGCTCGTGCAACGCGGGCACGAGGTGACGATCGAGACGGGTGCGGGCGTCGGCAGCTCGTTCCCCGACGACGCGTACACGTCCGCCGGCGCCGAGCTCGCGTCGGTCGAGGACGTCTGGGCCGACTCGGAGCTCCTCCTGAAGGTGAAGGAGCCGATCGAGCCGGAGTACGGCCGCCTTCGCGAAGGGCTCGTCCTCTTCACGTACCTCCACATCGCCGCAGACGAGCCGCTCACCCGCGCGCTCGTCGACAGCGGCATCACGGGCGTCGCCTACGAGACCGTCGAGACGGACGACCGGCGGCTGCCGCTGCTCGCGCCGATGAGCGAGATCGCCGGCCGGCTCGCGGCGCAGGCCGGCGCGTACTTCCTCGAGAAGCCGCTCGGCGGCCGCGGCATCCTGCTCGGCGGCGTGCCGGGCGTCGCGAAGGGCGACGTCGTCGTGATCGGCGGCGGCATGGTCGGCTACAACTCGGCCGTCATCGCGCTGGGCCTCGGCGCGAACGTGACCATCCTCGAACGGTCGATCGACCGCATGCGCGAGCTCGAGGAGATCCTCGGCGCAAAGGTGAACCTCCTGATGTCGTCGACGCTGCAGATCGAGGAGTCGGTCGCCGACGCCGACGTCGTGATCGGCGCGGTGCTCATCCCGGGCGCGGTGGCGCCCAAGCTCGTCACGCGCGAGATGGTCGCGGGGATGAAGGACGGCGCCGTGATCGCCGACGTCGCGATCGACCAGGGCGGCTGCTTCGAGACGTCACGGGCGACGACCCACAGCGATCCCGTCTACACGGTCGACGGGGTGACGCACTACTGCGTCGCGAACATGCCCGGCGCCGTGCCCGTCACCTCCACGAAGGCGCTCACGAACGCCACGCTGCCGTACGTCGAGGCGATCGCGAACGACGGGCTGCGCGAGGCGATCGCCCGCGACCGCTCGCTCGCGCGGGGCGTCAACGTGCTCGAGGGGAAGATCACCTACGAAGCGGTCGCCGAGGCACACGGCCTCGACTACACGCCCCTCGAGGACGTCCTGCCGCTTTCTCCTGTCTAGGAGGACTCTGCCGGTTCGGGCTTCTCCGGCTTCTCGGACGGCGAGACCTTGACGACGACCCAGGTCACCGCGGCCGCCAAGGCGATCACAGCGGCTGCGAAGAGGATGATCCCGATGATTCCGAGGGCCGTCTCCATGCGCGGCCTAGAATAGCCCGATGCCCCGCGCGTGCGTCATCGTGCTGGATGCGGTCGGGGCCGGCGCCCTTCCCGACGCTGCCGAGTACGGCAAGGACGACCCGATCGCCGACACGCTCGGGAACGTCTCCCGGGCGGTCGGAGGGCTCGACCTGCCCAGCCTGGAGGCGCTCGGGCTCGGGAACGTCGAGCCGCTCGAGGGCTGCCCGCCGCAGGCCGGCGCGCCGGCGATCGCCGGGCAGGCTCCTGGAGCGCTCGAAGGGAAAGGACACGACGACCGGCCACTGGGAGCTGATGGGGATCGTCACCGCACAACCCTTCCCCACGTATCCGCACGGGTTCCCGCACGACGTGATCGACCCGTTCATGCACAAGACGGGTCGCGGCGTGATCGGCAACAAGGCGGCGTCCGGGACGGAGATCATCCAGGAGCTCGGCGAGGAGCACCAGAAGACGGGCAAGTGGATCGTCTACACGTCTGCCGACTCCGTCTTCCAGATCGCCGCGCACGAGGAGACGATCCCGCTCGACGAGCTCTACGAGGCCTGCCGGGCCGCGCGCGAGCTCCTGACGGGCAAGCACCAGGTCGGCCGCGTGATCGCGCGGCCGTTCACGGGCGAGCCGGGGAACTACACGCGCACGCCGAACCGGCACGACTTCTCCGTCGCGCCGCGCACGCCGAACTACCTGACGCTGCTGCAGGACGCGGGCGTCAAGATCCACGGCGTCGGCAAGATCCACGACATCTTCGCGGGCGTCGGGATCGACGAGTCGCATCCGACGAAGTCGAACGTCGAAGGCATCTCCGAGACGATCCGCCTCCTGCAGGAGTCGGACGACGGCACGCTCGTGTTCGTCAACCTCGTCGAGACGGACATGCTCTGGGGCCACCGGAACGATCCGGTCAACTTCCACCGGTGCCTGCAGGACTTCGACCGTCGGCTGACCGACATCCTCGACGCGCTGCGCCCGGGCGACCTGCTCGTGCTCACCTCGGACCACGGCTGCGACCCGACGACGCCGAGCACCGACCACACGCGCGAGCACGCGCTGCTGCTCGCCTACGCCGAGGGCCGCAACGCGAACGGGCACGTGCACGAGGAAGGTGAGTTCGCCGACGTCGGTGCGACCGTGAACGCGTGGCTCGGCGGCAAGTCGCCGGGACGGGGGATCCCGGGCCGCTCGATCTACGACGGGTGATTCGTCCCGCCGAGCTGATCCAGCGCAAGCGCGACGGCGGCGAGCTCGACGCCGACGAGGTCGCGGAGCTCGTGCTCGGCTACGCGCGCGACGAGGTTCCCGACTACCAGATGGCCGCCTTCTGCATGGCGGTGTTCTTCCGCGGTCTGACGCCGTCCGAGACCTTCGCGTTCACCGACGCGATGGTGCGGAGCGGCGACACGCTCGACCTGCACGCCGCGCTCGGACGAACGGTCGTCGACAAGCACTCGACCGGCGGCGTGGGGGACAAGACGACGATCGCGGTCGGGCCGATCGTCGCCGCGTGCGGCGTCCCGTTCGGGAAGATGAGCGGGCGCGGCCTCGGCCACACCGGCGGCACGCTCGACAAGCTCGAGGCGATTCCCGGGCTTTCGCGTCGAGCTGTCGGAAGACGAGTTCGTCGCGCAGATCAAGGACGTCGGGCTGGCGATCATCGGCCAGACCGGCGATCTCGTTCCCGCCGACAAGCGGCTGTACGCGCTGCGCGACGTCACCGCGACCGTCGACAACGTCCAGCTGATCGCGGCGAGCATCATGTCGAAGAAGATCGCCTCGGGGGCCGACGCGATCGTCCTCGACGTCAAGGTCGGCGACGGCGCCTTCATGAAGACGATCGAGGAGGCCCGGACGCTCGCGGAGACGATGCGCGGCCTCGGCGAGCGCGCGGGCCGCCGCGTCAGCTGTCTGCTCACCGACATGGACCAGCCGCTCGGGCGCGCGGTCGGGAACGCGCTCGAGCTCAAGGAGGCGCGGGCGACGCTCGTCGGTGAGGGTCCCGACGACTTCACCGAGCTCGTGCTCAGCGCGTCGGCGCACCTGCTCGCGTTGTCCGACCTCGAGATCGACGAGCAGGAAGGGCGCAGGCGTGCGGAGGCCGCGGTGCGCGACGGGTCCGCGCTCGAGCGCTACGAGCGCTGGATCAGCGCGCAGGGCGGAGACCCGAGCGAGGACGTGCTGCCGCGCGCGGCGGTCGTGCAGCCGGTCGAGTCGCCCGGGTCGGGCTACGTTCGACGCCTGCGCGCGCTTCCGGTCGGGATCGCGGCGCTCGAGCTCGGCGCGGGACGCGCGCGCAAGGACGACGCGATCGACCACGCCGTCGGTGTCGTCTGCCTGCGCAAGCGCGGCGACGAGGTCGAGCGGGGCGAGCCGATCGCCGAGATCCACGCGCGCACCGACGACGAAGCGTCCGCGGCCGCAGAGCTGGTGCTGGGCGCGTACGAGTTCGGTCCGGAGCCTCCCGCGCACCGGTCGATCGTTCTCGACGTCCTTGCCTGAGCTGCCCGAAGTCGAGACCGTCCGCACGAGCCTCGAGCCGATCCTCACCGGACGGACCCTCGAGCGCGTGGAGATCCGCGACGGGCGGCTGACGCGCCCACTCGATCCCATGGTCGTCGCCGCCGAGCTCGAAGGCGAGCGTGTCGCGGCCGTCGAGCGCCGCGGGAAGTATCTCGTGCTGCGCCTGGACACCGGCCGCGCGCTCGTCGTGCATCTCCGGATGACCGGCAGCTTCCGCGGCGAGGAGACGCCGCACACCCGTGCCGTGATCACGCTGGACGACGAGACCCGGATCCTCTACCGCGACGTGCGCCGGTTCGGCACCTGGCTGCTCCTGGAGCCGGGCGAGGTCGACGCGTACCTCGACGCCAGGCTCGGCCCGGAGCCACTGGGTCGCGGCTTCGGCCCGCGGGCGCTCGCCGCGGCGCTGGAGAAACGCCGCGCGCCGGTCAAGGCCGCGTTGCTCGACCAGCGCACCGTTGCGGGGCTCGGGAACATCTACGTCGACGAGGCGCTCTGGCGCGCGCGGATCCATCCCCTCCGTCCGGCGGAGAGCCTGGACGCCGACGAGGTCGTCCGGCTCCATCGTGCGATCCGCGCCGCGCTTCGCATGGGCATCGCACGGCAAGGGCGCGACGCTCCGCGACTACGCGCAGCCCGACGGGAGCCGTGGCGGCATGCAGCACGAGTTCAAGGTCTACGGCCGGGGCGGGGAGCCGTGCGACCGGTGCGGCACGCCGATCGAGAAGACGCGCGCCGGCGGGCGCGGCACGTGGTTCTGCCCCTCGTGCCAGCCGTTCTACGCCGCGCGGTCGGCGAGCTCGTCGAGCCGGCCGTCGCGGTCGAGCCGCCAGAGCTCGGTGTAGCCGCCGATCGGCCGCTCGTCGACGACGATCTGCGGGACGGTCCAGCCGCCGGTCAGGTCGAGCAGCATCTGGCGGAAGCCGATCTCGTCGTCGAGCGGAACCTCGTCGTAGGAGAGGCCGCGCGAGTCGAGCAGGGCCTTCGCGCGGGTGCAGTAGCCGCACCAGCGGGTCGTGTAGATCCTGAGCCTCGCCATCTCACCTTCAACGGTCGAGCGCCCCAGACGGTTCCGGCCTCGCTTCTACACTGGCTGGGATGGCACGAGGGACCTACCGGACGGAAGCCGTCGTGCTGCGCTCGCTGCGGCTCGGCGAGGCCGACCGGGTCCTGCACCTCTACACGCTCGACCGCGGCCGGATCGGCGCCGTCGCGAAGGGGATCAGGCGGACGAAGTCACGCTTCGGCGCCCGGCTCGAGCCGCTCTCGCACGTCGAGGTGATGCTGCACCAGGGCGCCGGGGAGCTGCAGACGGTGACCGGTGCGCAGCTGAAGCGCTCGCACCACGCGGTGCGCGAGGACGGGTACCGGCTGAGCGTCGGCCTCGTCGGCGCCGAGGCGATGCTCCGCCTGTTCGGCGAGCCGGAGGCGAACCCGCGTGCGTTCGAGGCGCTGACGAAGTTCCTCGACCTGCTCGACGAGCTTCCGGAGCGAGCGTCCGAGCGGCCGGCGCTCGACCCGCTCGCGCTCTCCTTCCAGCTCAAGCTCCTCTGGCTCTCGGGCTACCTCCCGCACCTCACGAGCTGCGCGAACTGCGGTCGGCGTGGACGAGCTCGTCGGCTACTCGCCGCAGGCCGGCGGCGCCGTCTGCCACACGTGCGGCGAGGGGGCGATCGCGCTGTCGCCCGCCGGCCGCGCGGGGATCGAGCTGCTGCTCAGCTCGCCGCTCGCCGACGCGGCGGCGGCCGGGCTCACCGACCGCGGCGAGCGCGAGGCGCTCGCGGTGATCACCGCGTCGTACGAGTTCCACGGCGGCTTCCGCCTCCGGACGCTACGGAGCGCCTAGCCGCTCGGCCAGAAACTTGAGGGCGATCGGGTAGCGCCAGACGATGCCGCCGTGCGTGCCGTCGAAGAGCTCGAAGAAGACGTCCGTCACGCCGATTGCCTCGAGCTCGCGGCGGAACGCCTCGGCGCCGAGGTCGAGGTAGTACTCGTCGCTCTTCCCCGCGTCGATGTAGATCGCCCGCATGCCGCGCAGCGCTTCGGCGTGGCTTTCGACCATCCGAACCGGGTCCCAGCGCAGCCAGCGCTCCCAGACCTCGGGGATGAGCTTGCCCGTGTCGTCGATCGGCAGCTGCACCGTTCCGTCGTCGTCGGCGGAGTACGCCGCGGCCATGCCCCAGGTGTTCACGAGCACGAAGTCGCCCGCCTTCGTCACCATCGGGCGCGCGAGGAACTCCTCCCAGAAGCGCTCGTACGAGCCGTCGTAGCGGTCGCGCAGCACGCGCGCCGTCTCGGGGAAGTCCTTCGCGTAGCACGCCTCGAACAGCGCGTCGCCCGCGTGCGTCGCGAAGCCGCCGAAGAGGTCCGGCCGCAGCATCGGCGTGATCATCGCGCCGTAGCCGCCCGACGACTTGCCCTGGATCCCGCGGTGCGGCGCGTCCGCGATCGTCCGGTAGCGCTCGTCGACCCACGGGACGAGCTCGTCGCAGAGATACGTGTGGTACTTCCCGATCGCCGGCGAGTCGATGAACTGCGAGCCGCCGAGCTTCGTCCAGGCGTCCACCCAGACGACGACCGCGGGCGGAACGTCGCCGGACGCGAAGACGTCGTCGCAGAGCTCCGGGTACGTCTTGGCGCCGAACGCCGGCCGGTTGCGCCACATGTCGAGCTGGCCCGTGTACCCCTGGATCACGTAGATCGACGGATAGCGCCGCTCCGGGTCGTCGTCGTAGCCCGGCGGGAGGTAGACCCAAAGGGGGCGTTCGTGCGGGTCGCCGAGCGGGTTTCCCCGCAGCGCCTCGCTCTCGAAGACGTGCTCCTCGAACCGTCCCGCGAGGGGATAGCTCCAGGGAGCGCTCATGTTTTCGGCGAGCTCCACGGCTTGCGCAGCGCGTCGGTCAGGTGCGCGCGCACCTGCGCGAGCGCGATGCGCTCCTGCGCGAGCGAGTCGCGGTCGCGGATCGTCACCGTGTCGTCGGCGAGCGTCTGCTCGTCGACGGTGAACGCGAACGGCGTGCCGATCTCGTCCTGCCGCCGGTAGCGCCGGCCGATCGCGCCGCTGTCGTCGTACTCGACCTGCGCGTCGACGCGCAGCTCCTCGAACAGCGAGCGCGCCTTCGAGACCATGTCGGCGTTCTTGCCGATCAGCGGCAGCACGGCGGCCTTGACCGGTGCCAGCGCGGGGTGGAGGCGAAGCACCGTTCGCTCGCGCTCCGCGACGACCTCTTCGTCGTACGCGTCGATCAGGAACGCGAGGAGCATCCGCTCGATGCTCACCGCGGGCTCGATCACGTGCGGGACGAAACGCTCGCCGGTTCCGGCGTCGACCCACTCGAGCTTGGTGCCGGAGTGCTCGGTGTGCTGTTGTGAGGTCGAAGTCGCCGCGGTTCGCGACTCCCTCGAGCTCCGACCAGCCGATCGGATAGAGGTACTCGAGATCGCTCGTGGCGCTCGAGTAGTGCGACAGCTCCTCGGCGTCGTGCTCGCGAACGCGCAGGTGGCTTTCGCGAAGCCCGTAGCGCCTGTACCAGGCAACGCGCTCGTCGATCCAGAAGCGATACCACTCGTCTGCCTCGGCCGGCGGGACGAAGTACTCCATCTCCATCTGCTCGAACTCCAGCACGCGGAAGAGGAAGTTCCCCGGCGTGATCTCGTTGCGGAACGACTTGCCGCCGACGTTTGCGATCCCGAACGGCGGCTTTCGCCGGGCGAGCTGCGCCACGTTCTTGAAGTTGATGAAGATCCCCTGTGCCGTCTCGGGCCGCAGGTAAGCCTTCGCGCCCGTCTCCTGGACGGGTCCGATCGTGCGTCTCGAACATCAGGTTGAACTGCCGCGGCTCGGTCAGGTCGCAGTCGGGGATCTCGCCGGGGCGCTTCGAGGGCCGCTTGCCGCAGCGCACCTCCTCATGCTCGGGATCCGCAAGGTGGTCGGCTCGAAAACGGAGCTTGCACGTGCGGCAGTCGACGAGCGGGTCGGTGAACCCGGCGACGTGTCCCGAAGCCTCCCAGACCCGCGGGTGGAGGATGATCGCCGTAGTCGAGCGCGACGACGTCCTCGCGCTCCTGCACCATCGACTCGAGCCAGCGCGAGCGCAAGTTGCTCTTCAGCAGGACGCCGTAGTGCCCGTAGTCGTAGGCGGAACCGAGGCCGCCGTAGATCTCCGAGCTCGGGAAGACGAACCCGCGCCGGCGTGCCAGCGACACGATCTTGTCCATCGTCACGGTGTCTGCAGCTGCCACGGAGGTCGAACGTTAGCTCCGGCCTGAAGGGGCGGCCGCCGGACCGGCCGCCCCCTCGGCGCAGCATCAGGAGGAGTCAGACACTTGAAGTGAAGCGCGCGTTCCTGAGAAGCGCCTGAGGACGGGTTAGGAGGCCGGTGAGAAGCGGACGCGGAACCGGGCGCCGCCGTCCGGCGCGTTCTCGGCGCTCACCGACCCGCCGTGCTCCTCGACGACCTGCCGCACGATCGCCAGGCCGAGCCCCGAGCCCGGCACGGAGCGGGCTGCCGGCGCGCGATAGAAGCGGTCGAACACGCGGTCGAGGTCCTCGGGGTCGATCCCGGGGCCGCGGTCCCGCACCCGCAGCTCGCCGTCCCGGAGCTCGACGTCGACCCGGCCGTCGGAGGGGCTCCACTTGACCGCGTTCTCGAGCAGGTTCCCGACGGCCCGCTCGAGCCGGCTCGGGACGCCCTCGATGGTCGTCGGCTCGAGGCTCGTGTTGAAGCCGATCCCGTTGGCGCTCCGGCTCGTCCGGTCGATCGCCGACGCGATCACCTCCTCCAGCTGCACGGGCTCGGGCTGCACGTGCTCGGTCCGGGAGAGGTCGAGCAGGTCGCCGAGCAGCTCGGTCAGCTCCTCCGCCTGGCAGCGGATCTCCGCGAGGATGCGCGCGCGCTCGTCCTCGGGCAGCGACGTCCCCCGCTGGAGGACCTCGACGTTCGTGCGCAGGCTCGTGAGCGGCGTGCGGAGCTCGTGCGAGGCGTCGGCGATCAACTGCGTCTGCGCGCGCAGCGAGTCGTCGAGCGCGCTGAGCATCGAGTTGAAGCTGTCCGCCAGTCGGCCGAGCTCGTCCTTGCCCGGCGACTCGATCCGCTGGCTGAGGTCGCGTGTCGCGGTCACGTGCTCCGCGGTCTCCGTCAAGCGGCGCACCGGAGCGACGGCCGTGCGCGCGACGAGCAGTCCGAGGAAGGCGGCGAGCGCGATGCCGGCCGCAGAGATGGCGGTGAGGAACCCGGCGAGGCGGTCCAGCGTCTTGTCGACCTCGTCGAGCGGGCGCGCGATCTGAATCGCGATGCCGTCCGCGTACTTCGCCGTGAGGATCCGGACGTGCGTATCGGCAACGGTCGCGTCTTCGAAGTACGGGTCGCGCGTGCCGGCGGCGACCCGCGTAGCGCCCACCGAAGGGAGCGGGATCTTCGCGGTGGGTAGCCGAAAGACGCCGCCGCTTGCCGTCACCAGCTGGGCGTAGCCGCCCGCGCCGCCAAGCAGCGGATCGGGGAGGCCGAACTCGTCGATCCGGCCGTGGGGGATCTGTACTTGCCGAGCGCGCGTGCGGAGCGCGTCGTCGATCGAGCCGCGCAGCTGTGAGCGCACGAGCCCGTACGAGACGAGCGAGGCAGCGGCGATCGCGGCCGCCACGGCGATGGCCGACGCGAGCGCGAGGCGTGTCCGGAACGTCACTGCTCGCGGAGAACGTAACCGACGCCGCGCACGGTGTGGATGAGGCGGGGCTCGCCGCCCGCTTCCAGCTTGCGTCGGAGGTAGCTGACGTAGACCTCGAGCGCGTTCGACCTCGGCCCGAAGTCGTAGTCCCAGACCCGGTCGAAGATCACCGAGCGGGTCAGCACCTGGCGTGCGTTGCGCAGGAACAGCTCGAGGAGGAGGAACTCGGTCCGCGTCAGCTCGATCTGCCGCTCGCCGCGCCGCACTTCGCGGGTGCCGATGTCGAGCGAGACGTCGGAGAAGCGCAGGACGTCGGTGTCGGTGCCGCCGGCTCGGCGCAGGAGCGCGCGGAGCCGCGCATGCAGCTCCTCGAGCGCGAACGGCTTGACCAGGTAGTCGTCGGCGCCGGCGTCGAGCCCGGCCACTCGATCGCCGACGGCGTCGCGTGCGGTCAGCATCAGCACCGGCGTGTGGTCGTCGGCCGCCCGCAGGCGCCGGCAGACCTCGAGGCCGTCGACGTTCGGCATCAGCACGTCCAGCACGACGGCGTCGGGGGCGTGCAGCGAGAGGCGGTGGAGCGCCTCGGCGCCGTCGGACGCGAGCTCGACGTCGTAGCCCTCCAGCCTGAGGGCCCGCTCGAGCGCCGTGCGAACGGCCGGCTCGTCGTCCACGACGAGAACGCGCATGGAGAAAGTGTTCCTGCGGAACCTGTGTGCCCGCTGAGAACCGCTTAACGCGCCCTGAACCACCCTCTCAGCCCGATCTCAGGGCCAGCCGCTTCCATGGAGCCGTCACACTGACCAGGAGGATCGATGTTCCGAAAATTTCTCGTCTTCTTTCTCTCGATCGTCGCGGCCTCCGCGATCGGCGCCGGCGCGGGCATCGGGATCTGGGAGGCGACCGACGACGACGGCGCGACCGCGACCGTCGCGCAGACGGCACCGACACGGTCCGTCGCCGACGGCACGCAGCTGTCGGTCAACGACATCTACGAGCAAGCGAAGGACGGGGTCGTCCTCGTCACCACCCAGACGCAGGCGCAGGGCTCACCGCTCGTCCCGCCGGGTCAGGGTGGCGGCGGCGGTGCGACCGGCAGCGGCTTCGTGATCGACGACCAGGGCCACGTCCTGACGAACCAGCACGTCGTCGACAACGCGACCAGTGTCACCGTGCGGTTCCCCAACGGTGACGAGGTCGGCGCCAAGGTCGTGGGCGCGGACGCGTCGTCCGACGTCGCGGTGCTCGAGCTCGACAGCATCCCGAGCGGCGTCACGCCCCTGCAGCTCGGCTCGTCCGAGTCGCTCGAGATCGGCGACCTCGTGGTCGCGATCGGCAGCCCGTTCGGGCTCGAGGGCACGGTCACGAGCGGCATCGTCAGCGCGCTGCACCGCGAGCTGACGGCACCCGACGGCTTCACGATCGACGGCGCGATCCAGACCGACGCCGCGATCAACCCCGGCAACAGCGGCGGTCCGCTGCTCGACGGCCAGGGCCGTGTCGTCGGGATCAACTCGCAGATCGCGTCCTCGTCGGGCGGCAACGAAGGCATCGGCTACGCCGTCCCGATCGAGACGGCGAAGGAAGTCGCGGACTCGCTGATCGCCGGCAAGACGATCGAGCGGCCGTTCCTCGGCGTGCGCCTCTCCGACGCCGACAACGGCGCGCAGGTCGTCGAGGTCACGAACGGCAGCCCCGCAGACGATGCCGGGCTGCAGCAGGGCGACGTGATCACCGAGGTCGACGGCGACGAGATCGCGTCGGGTGACGACCTCCGCCGTGCCGTCGCAGCAGCCGAGCCGGGCGACGAGCTCGAGCTCACCGTACAGACGAGACGGCGAGACCAAGACCGTGACGGCCACGCTCGGGAAGCGACCCACCCAGAGCGACTAAGCAGTCGTCACAATGGCCGCGTGGCCGTCGCTGCGCCCGTGGAGCTCCACATCGTGTCGGACTCCACGGGAGAGACGGCCACGCGGCTCGTTCATGCGCTCGAGGCGCAGTTCCCCGACCAGACGTTCGAGGAGGTGCGCCACCCGCGCGTCGAGTCGGTGGAGGACCTCGAGCTCGCCGTGGGCAGGGCCCGCGGCCGTCCCGCGGTCGTCTTCTACACCCTCGTCAAGCCGGAGCTGCGCGACGCGATGCGCCGCGCGTGCCGACGAGCGCGCGTGCACTACTGCGACCTGCTCGGGCAGCCGATCGACGCGGTGTCGCGCGTCGCGGGCGTGCAGGCACAGGGTCGCGCGGGTGCGCGGGCGCCGCTCGACTCGGGCTACTTCCGCCGGATCGAGGCGATCGAGTTCGCGGTGCGCTACGACGACGGGATCGGCGGCGGGCTCGACGAGGCGGACGTCGTGCTCGTCGGCGTCTCGCGAACGTCGAAGACGCCGCTCTCGATGTATCTCGGGAACCTCGGCTACAAGACCGCGAACGTGCCGATCGTCGCGGGCATCGAGCCGCCGCAGGATCTCTTCCGGATCAACCCGGTCAAGGTCGTCGGCCTGACGATCGACGCCAACCGGCTCGGCGAGATCCGCACGGCGCGCGCGCGCAACTTCGGCGGGACCGCCCGGCAGTACTCCGAGCTCGTGAAGATCTACGAGGAGCTCGCGCAGGCGGAAGTCATCCACCGTCGGCTCGGCTGCCCGGTGATCGACGTCTCGGAGCTCTCGATCGAGGAGACGGCGCAGCGCGTGATCCGGACGGTCGAGCAGCGGACCCGCGACCTCCAGGAGGTGCAGGCATGAGCCGCGACCTGCGCGTCAAGGGGCCGGTCCCGGTTCGGTACTGGGCGCTCTGGTGGACCGCGATGGGGCTCGCGGTCGTCCTCTTCTACGTGCTGCTGACGCCGATCTGGATGGGCATCAGGGCCGCGGGGTGGCTCGCCTCGAAGCGCTCGTAGGTCAGAGCAAGCGGGCCTCGACCGGCGTCTCCGAGCCCGGCTCGACGCGGTAGGCCTGCGCCTCCGGCCGGATCGTGACCGCCTCGGCCAGCTCCGTTCCGGCGAAGTGGAGCGCGACGCCGTCGTCGGCCGCCCAGCCCGGGCGGAAGCCGTCGTCGACGAGCTCGCGGTAGCGCGGTCGGCGGAGTCCCTCGCCGTCGTAGTGCGGGCACGCGCTGCCGGGGAGGAACCCGAGGCAGTCCATGCCCTCGAGCTGCGGCCCGAACGAGTCGGTCACGCCCTGCTCGAACCAGGAGATCATCCCGGCGCTCCAGCCGTAGAGGACGACGCCCTGCTCCCAGGCCTCGCGGACGATCCGGTCGAAGCCGTGGACCCGCCAGACCGCGAGCATGTTCGCGGTGTTTCCCCCGGCACGAGCAGCACGTCCTGGGCCAGCGTGAACGCGCGGAGGTCTGACGGCGGCCACGGGTTGAAGAGGAGCCGGGAGCACTCCGCTTTGTGGGCGAAGGCGTCGTAGAAGAGGACGAGACCGAAGTCGGGCTCCATGTTCGCGGTCGGGACCACGCAGACCCGCCGCCCACGGGCGAGCCCGAGGACGAAGTCGTCGACGGGAGTCCCCAGGGTTCGCCCGCCGGCAGCCACGATCTGCTGTGCAGCCACTTTGTGGGAATATTGGCCGCCCTTGACCGCCCCGCGCTACGTGTACGCGTTCGACGAGGCCGTTCCGGGCGGGCGTGAGCTCCTCGGCGGCAAAGGGATCGGGCTCGCGGAGATGACGGAGCTCGGCGTCCCCGTCCCCGCCGGCTTCACGATCACGACGGAGGCCTGCCGCGCCGCGATGGCGCTCGGCCGCGTTCCCGACGGGCTCGACGACGAGGTCGAGGAGCACGTCGCGCGACTCGAGGAGCGCGCCGGCAAGCGCTTCGGCGACCCGACGGACCCGTTGCTCGTCTCGGTGCGCTCGGGCGCGGCCGTCTCGATGCCGGGGATGATGGACACGATCCTCAACCTCGGCCTGAACGACGTCGCGGTCGAGGGGCTCGCGCGCACGACCGGCAACGCGCGCTTCGCGCACGACTCGTACCGGCGGCTGATCCAGATGTACGGCGAGGTCGTCGAGGGAATCGACGGCCATCGCTTCGAGCAGTCGCTCGCCGACCTGAAGTCGAAGCGGCGCGTCGCACACGACACGGACCTCACTGCCGAGGATCTCGCGGAGCTGATCGAGACCTACAAGTCGACGTACCGCGAGAGCACGGGCGGCGAGTTCCCGCAGGACGCACGCGATCAGCTGCGGCGCGCGGTCGGTGCGGTCTTCGACTCCTGGGAGAACCCGCGCGCGCAGGTGTACCGCCGGGCGCACGGGATCCCGGACGACCTCGGCACGGCGGTCAACGTCGTCCAGATGGTCTTCGGCAACCGGGGCGAGGACTGCGGCACCGGCGTCTGCTTCACGCGCGACCCGTCGACGGGCGAGCAGGGGCTGTACGGCGAGTTTCTCGCCAACGCGCAGGGCGAGGACGTCGTCGCGGGGATCCGCACGCCGGAGCCGCTCGAGGCGATGCAGGCGCGCCTGCCCGAGGCGTACGAGCAGCTGCTCGAGACGATGCGCCGCCTCGAGGAGCACTACCGCGACATGCAGGACATCGAGTTCACCGTCGAGGCGGGGCAGCTCTACCTGCTGCAGACGCGCGCTGCGAAGCGCACGGCCGCCGCAGCGCTGAAGGCGGCCGTCGACATGGTCGACGAAGGACTGATCTCGCGCGAGGACGCGATCGCGCGGATCGACCCCGCACAGCTCGACCAGCTGCTCCACCCGATGCTCGACCCCGACGAGCAGTACGACGTCGCCGCGACGGGTCTCAACGCGAGCCCGGGCGCGGCGAGCGGCAAGGTCGTCTTCGACGCAGACACCGCGGTCGAGCGCGGCGAGCGCGAGGACGTGATCCTCGTGCGCTGGGAGACGACGCCCGACGACATCCACGGGATGATCGCGGCGAAGGGGATCCTCACCGTCCACGGCGGCATGACCTCGCACGCGGCCGTCGTCGCGCGCGGCATGGGGAAGCCGTGCGTTGCGGGCTGCGAGGCGCTTTCGCTCGACCTGAAGGCGCGAGTCGCGCGAATCGGGGAGCACGAGCTCCGCGAAGGCGACCAGTTGACGATCGACGGCGGCACAGGGCGCGTGATCGTCGGTCCGGTGCGCCTCGTTCCGCCGCAGATCAACGAGGACTTCCAGACGGTGCTCGGGTGGGCCGACGACGTTCGCCGGCTGAAGGTGCGCGCGAACGCCGACACGCCCGAGGACGCGGTGCGCGCGCGCGAGTTCGGCGCGCAGGGGATCGGCCTCTGCCGCACCGAGCACATGTTCTTCGGCGACGAGCGGCTGCCCGTCGTGCAGGAGATGATCATGGCGCGCGACGAGCAGGGCCGGCGCAGCGCGCTCGACCGGCTGCTGCCGATGCAGCAGTCCGACTTCGAGGGGATCTTCGAGGCGATGGCGGGCCTCCCGGTCACGATCCGGCTGCTCGACCCGCCGCTGCACGAGTTCCTGCCCGCGCCCGAAGAGGCGCCGGAGGAGATGCGCGAGCGGATCAAGCAGCTCCAGGAGTCGAACCCGATGCTCGGCACGCGCGGCTGCAGGCTCGGGCTGCAGTTCCCGGAGATCTACGAGATGCAGGTGCGCGCGATCGTCCGCGCTGCGAAGGCCGTGCAGGACAAGACGGGAGAGGCGCCGCTCGTCGAGATCATGCACCCGCTCGTCGGCTTCGCCGAGGAGCTGCGCCGGCTGCGCGCGCTGACCGTCGCCGTCGCGGCCGAGGAGAACGACGTCGAGTATCTGTGCGGCACGATGATCGAGCTGCCGCGCGCGTGCATCCGCGCGGACGAGATCGCCGAGCACGCGGACTTCTTCTCGTTCGGCACGAACGACCTGACGCAGACGGCGCTCGGGTTCTCGCGAGACGACGCGGAAGGGAAGTTCCTCACCCACTACCTCCAGGACGGCGTGCTCGAGCGCAACCCCTTCGAGATCCTCGACCAGAGCGGCGTGGGCGACCTGATGCGGATCGCCGTGGAGCGGGGGAGAGGCGCGAAGGAAGACCTGAAGCTCGGCATCTGCGGCGAGCACGGCGGCGAGCCGGCGTCGGTCGCGTTCTGCCACGAGCTCGGGCTCGACTACGTCTCGTGCTCGCCGTTCCGCGTGCCGCTCGCCCGGCTTGCCGCTGCGCAGGCCGTGCTCGCGGCGCAGGGCTCTCTGTACGTCGCCGCCGGCGGCTGATGGAGACCGTCGAGGCCGCCCGGCGCTGGCGCGATACCTGGCTGCGCGCGTGGCCGGCGCAGGACGTCGAGGCGTTGCGCGCGCTCTACAGCGAGCACATCGTCCTCCGCTCCCACCCGTTTCGCGACGCCCGCGTCGGCCCCGACGATGCGGCGGCGTACGCGAGCTGGGCGTTCGCCTCGGAAGAGGCGCCGGCGGAGTGTCGCTTCGGCGAGCCGATCGTCGACGGCGACCGCGCCACGTGCGAGTACTGGGCGGTCGTTCGCTCTGACGGCAGCGAGCAGACGATCGCCGGCGTCTCGGTGCTTCGCTTCGACGCCGACGGGCTCGTCGCCTTCGAGCGGGACTACTGGTCGGTCGAGGACGGCCGGCGGGATCCTCCCGGCGACTGGGATCGTTAGCCGGCGAGCGGAACGATCAGCCGCTTGTACGCCGCGCGGCTGCGAGGCTTCGAGGCGAGGTCCCACGGCGAGCCCCGCTTGCCGCTGAAGTACGAGACGAACTCGACGCGGCGGTGCGTCCTCACGAAGCGCGCCATCTGCTCGACGAAGCTCGGCGCATCGATTCCCCACAGGCCCCACTCGGCGAACGCGTAGGGCTTCGACGGGTGCGCGTCGTACAACCGCTCGGCGGCGGCCCACTCGGCCTTGCCGCGGATGTAGTAGAGGTCGTTCGCGACGACGTCCACGTAGCGGTCGCCGGGGTAGTACGCCTGCGCCGAGTTGCCCGGGAGGTCGGGCGAGCCGTAGCCCTGCGGGTTCCACACGATCCTGAACCGCCGCGCAGGGCGGGCAGGTCGCGCGAGACGGGCGGCAGCTTCAGGCGCGCGAGTTGCGCGTTGACGCTCGCCGCCGAGCCGCCGCGCACGAGCACTGCGATTCGCGCGAACGCCTTGCGGAAGGCGACGGTGGAGTACGCGGCGCCCTTCGACCGACCGCTCTTCGTGTACGCGCAGTACGCGTTCCAGTGTCCGTTCATCTCCGGCATCGGCCGCACGTACGCGGCGCCGCCGCGTCTCGCGAGCCAGTCGTTCAGCGCGAACAGGTAGCCGTCACCGGAGCCGCGCGCGATCGCGAGCGGTGAGATCGTCGACGGGATCATCGCGATCATCGGCGTCGGCCCGCCCGCCGGGAAGTTCTGGTCGAAGCGCGTGTTCCCCCAGCCGAAGAAGATGTGGCGGATCTGCGAGCGCTGCCCGGTCAGCTGGTCGAAGCGGTCGACTGCGCCGTGGACGCCGAGCAGCGGTCGTGCGGAGGCCGCGGCGGGGAACGCCAGGAAGAGAGCGGCGACGAGAGCGAGCAGACGGCGCATCGCTCCAAGGTATCGGCACTACAGGTATCCGGCCACAGCCCAAAAAGAGACCGCAACGCTGGCGATCCCCACCGCGACGACCCCGCGATACCTGCGAGCCCCGGGCGTCCGTACGCGGCGTGCGCCTTGCCGAGGCGCGAGAGCGCAAGCGCGCAGAGCGCGCCGCCGACGAGCCCGCCCAGGTGTCCGCCGATCGAGATCCCGGGGATCGCGAACGTGAACGCGAGGTTGAGCACGATGATCGTGAGCGCGCCGCCGCCGAGCACGTAGTTGCGCTGCCGCTCGAAGACGAACGCGGCGCCGAGGATCCCGAAGAGCGCACCCGATGCGCCGACCGTCGTCGTCCCGGGTGCGGTCAAGAGCAGCGCGCCGGCCGCGCCTGCGAGCCCGGACACGACGTAGACGAGCGCGAAGCGCGCGCGCCCGATCGCCTGCTCCACCGGCGCGGCGATCCACCAGAGGAAGAGCATGTTCATCCCGAGGTGGATCACGCTGGCGTGGAGGAACATCGACGTGAAGAGACGCCACCAGTCGCCGTTCGCGACGAGGTAGCCGTTCAGCGCGCCGTGCAGGTACGGATAGCCGTAGGGGTTCGAGAGCGTGCCGCCGCTGCCGACCTGCCAGAGGAACACGGCCACGTTGATCCCGATCAGGATCTTCGTGAGCAGCGCGCCCGAGCCCTCGATCCCGAAGCGTTTTGCGCCCTGGACGACCTTGGCCGTCCCGGTCGGCACGCCGGCGTGCTCGGCGCACTTGATCCCGACCGGCGTGAAGACCATGCAGTCCGGGCACAGCCCGCGCCCGCAGTGGGCGCAGGACACGCCCGTCTCGCGGTTCGGGTGCCGGTAGCACGTCAGGCCTGTCGTCATCGGCGGCTAGCGTATCAGGGTGCGTGTCGACGTCGCCTTCACGCCGTCGGAGGCGGCGGCCG
>CAWFVN010000013.1:0-150573 GCA_963819225.1 uncultured Actinomycetes bacterium
GGCGATGTTCCTCCTCACCATCCACCGCTCCGGTCCTCAGTGGGACGCGTCGCGGCCGATGGAGGAGCAGTCCGACTGGCCCGCGCACGCAGCCTTCATGGACGGGCTCGTGGACGCGGGCTTCATCGTCCTGGGCGGCCCGCTCTCCGACGAGCACCGCGTCGTGCACGCGGTCGAGGCCGAGTCCGAGGACGAGATTCGCGCAACGCTCGCGCGCGATCCGTGGAGCGAGACGCACCTTCAGATCGACACGATCGAGCCGTGGACGATCAGGCTCGACGCGCGACGGAAACGAACCTGACGCTCAAGAGTGTCGCGTTCTGCTCTTGGGAGCGAAGCGACCCTTCAGGGGTCTTGGCGCGGATCGGGATCTGCTCCCGCAGATCCCGATCCTGATTGCGCCTTAAAAAGAAGTGGGGGCGGGAGGATTCGAACCTCCGTAGGCTGAGCCGACGGGTTTACAGCCCGTTCCCTTTGGCCACTCGGGCACACCCCCGGGGAGGCGGCATTCTAGCCCGGCTCAAGACCCAACCGGCGCCTGCCGAAAAGGGATGCATGGACCTCGACGCCCTGTTGCGGCGTGCCGTCGAGCTCGGCGCGACCGACATGCACCTCAAGGAAGGCAAGCCGCCGATCCTCCGGCGCGACGGCGCGCTCGGTCCGATGGAGGGCGCGGAGCCGCTCACGATCAGCGACCTGGAGGCGATCGTCGAGATCGTCGGCAAGGCCGCGCCCGCACGCCTTCAGCTCTTTCACAACTCGGGCGACCTCGACGTCGCCTACCAGTCTCTCGACCTGCCTCGGTTCCGAGTCAACGCCTTCCGCCAGCGCGGGTCGATCTCGTTCGCGTTTCGCGTGATCCCGAAGACGGTGCCGACCTTCGACGCGCTCTCGATGCCGCCCGGCGTCGCGCGCCTCACGGCCGAGCACCGCGGCCTGATCCTCGTGACCGGCGCGACCGGCTCGGGCAAGACGACGACGCTCGCCGCGATGATCGGCGAGATCAACCGCACGCGGACGCAGCACATCGTCACGATCGAGGACCCGATCGAGATCCTCCACGCGGACGACCAGTGCATCGTCAACCAGCGCGAGGTCGGCCTCGACACCGAGTCGTTCGCTCAGGCCCTCCGCCGCGCGCTCCGCCAGGACCCCGACGTGATCCTGATCGGCGAGCTTCGCGACTCCGAGACCGCGCAGACGGCGCTCCAGGCCGCCGAGTCCGGCCATCTCGTGCTCTCGACCATGCACACGGTCGACGCAACCGAGACGATCGCCCGGATGATCGAGTTCTTCCCCGAGGGCAAGCAGCAGCAGATTCGCTCCGTCATGGCCGGCGTGCTCCGCGGCGTGGTCAGCCAGCGCCTGGTGCCGAGGGTCGACGGCGGCCGCATCGCTGCGGTCGAGGTGATGGTGAACAACGTGCGCATCGCCGACTTGATCCGCGAGGACAAGGCCGAGCAGATCGTCGAGGCCATGGAGGAAGGCGCGTTCTTCGACATGCAGACCTTCACGAAGTCGCTGATCGACCTCGTCGTCTCGGGGACGGTCGACAAGGAGGTCGCCGCGAACGCCTCGACCAACCGGCACGACTTCCTCGTCACGCTCGAGCGGTCGCTCAAGCAGCAGGCCGCCGACGTGATGGAGGCCGCCGAAGAGGCGAGTCGGCCCGAGGCGAACGAGCTCGGGATCCCCGAGCTGCGGATCGTCCAGCCGCTCGAGGGATGAAGAGGTTCGCCCTCGCCGCTGCCCTCGTCCTCGCGGTGACGGGGGGAACCGCCCGCGCGGACGTCTTCGCGATCGTCCCCGCAGGCCCCGGCACGGCTGTTCCGTTCGTTCTGCCGAGCGCCGAGACCCCGAACGCGCCGGGCTCGCTGCTCCTTCCGATCGCGTGGAGGGAGCGCTCCGCGGTGCAGCCGTCGATCGCCTATCCGGAGCTCGAGGCGCTGTGGCGCAGCGCCGGCTCCGCGTACGGGATCCCGTGGGAGGTGCTCGCGGCGATCAACAAGATCGAGTCGAACTTCGGCCGGAACATGGGCCCGAGCTCGGCGGGTGCGGTCGGGTGGATGCAGTTCATGCCGGACACCTGGCTCCGCTGGGGCACCGACGGCGACGGCGACGGGGTCGCCGACCCGTGGGACCCGCAGGACGGCGTGTACTCCGCGGCCCGCTACCTCGCAGCTGCGGGCGGCATGGCCGATCTCCGCCGCTCGGTGTTCGCCTACAACCACGCCGAGTGGTACGTCGACGACGTGCTCGAGCTCGCGGCCGTCTTCGGCCAGGGCGGGGGAGAGGCGACGCTGACCTACGACACGTTGCAGCAGGACCTCGGCGGCGCGCAGCTCGCGATCGTGCAGGCGAGCGAGGCGCTCACCGCGGCGCTGAAGGAACGCAAGCGCGCGGCGCGCGTCGAGGCGGATCTGCTCGCCGACGTCGACCGTCAGAAGCTCTTCTCCCAGCGGCTGGCCGCGCAGAAGCGCGCGACGCTCGCAGGCGTCGAGACACGCCGCGATCCAGAGCCGTGATCGACGCGCTCCGCGGCGTGCTCGCGGAGGCAGAGCAGGCGCTCGCCGACGCACGCGCGCGCTCGCAGGGCGCCGGCTTCGCGCCCGCGGCAGGGTCGCTGCTCGGCGCGCCGTCCTACTCGGGCGACTACGTCTTTCCGGTCGGTGGCGGCGCCGAGCGTCGTCTCCGTCGGCGCCACCCATCACGACTACCCGGCCGCCGACATCGCCGCGCCCGCAGGCTCGCCGCTCTACGCGCTCGCGAACGGCGTCGTCACGAAGGCCTGGCGCTACGACTCGCGCTGCGGGATCGGCTTCACGATCCAGACGACCGACGGTCTGACCTGGGTCTACTGCCATCTCGCGTACCGCGAGCCGGCGGTCGTGGCCGGTGCGATGCTCACGGCGGGCACGCCCGTCGGGCTCGTCGGCTCGACCGGCCACTCGACCGGCCCCCACCTGCACCTCGGGCTCAAGCCGGCGACGATGTACCCGCAGACGATGGCCTGGTTCCAGTCGTTCGCCGGCACGGCGTTCCAGTGGGAGGGCGACCCGCCGGCGCTTGCCGCGGGCGCAGTCCCTCGTTCGGGGGACGTCTTCGCGCCCGCCGGCGAGGCCGGCCCCGAGAACGACGTCGTGTTCTTCAACCGCTAGCCGGCACTCAACCTCCGGCCGATTTCTGCCGATTCAGAAACCATGGCCGGGCTGGCGTCACTCCTGCCGCGCTTTGTCGCGCTCCCTCTCGTCGCGCTCCTCGGAACGGCGACGTTGACGTTCGCCGCGAACTCGCAGCTGACGGGCCCGAGCACGCCGGCGGAGCCCGCAGCCGCCTCGCTTCCCACCGTCCTGGTCGTCCCGGACGTCCGCCGTCAGGCCTTCGTCTTCGCGAAGGGCACGCTCGAGGACGCGGGCTTCTCGTGGAAGGTCACGGGTTCGGTCGAGGGCTTCGCGGCCAACATCGTCGCGAGCCAGTCGCCCGAGCCGGGGACGCGGGTGGTCGACACCGGCAGCCCGGCGATCCAGGTCACCCTCGCCGCGAACGGCCAGTACAAGCAGGAAGGCTCGCCCGAGAACGCCGCGCCCTACCCGGGCTCCGCGGTCAAGGTCGCGGGTGCCGAGACGCCTGTCGCGACGCCCGCGCCCGTCGTGAAGCCCGCGGCGCCGGCTGCGAAGCCGAAGCCGGCGGCGAAGCCGAAGGCGACCACTTCGAAGCGACCGCCGGCATTCACCGTGCCCGGCGGCACCGCCGAGCCGCTCGACGAGATGCCGCTGCCCGCTCGCGCCAAGGCGCTCGGTCGCTACGTCGCGTCGCACCCGGCCAACGCCGCCAGCGTCAACCACTTTCTCTATCAGCACGCCTGGATCGTCACCGGAGCCGAGTTCGGCTGGTGGCGTGGGGCCGAGGCGCTCGAGCTCCTCGTCGCCGTCGATCGCCAGGCCCAGCAGCGTTGGGGCCACGGCGCGAAGAGCGAGTCGCTCGCCCGCGCCGCGCTCGCACGGGTCAAGGCCAAGAGCGCGCGATGAGCCTCCCCCGCAGGTTGCGAGGGGAACGTGGCTTCTCGCTCATGGAGATGATCACGGTGATGGCGATCATGAGTGTCGTCCTCACAGGCCTCGTCAGCCTCTTCGTTCAAGGCTCGAACTCGCAGATCGACCTGAACAGGCGGTTCGAGGCTCAGCAGACCGCACGGCTCGCGCTCGACCGAATGCGCAGGGAGATCCACTGCTCGAAGGGTGCTTCGACGGACGGCGGCACCGGAGAGCGTTCCGCGGTCACCCTGAGGCTCGCCGGTCATTGCAAGACGGCGGTCGGTGGCGTCGACACGGACGTCACGTGGTGCACCGCCTCCGCCGGGACGAACCGTTGGGCGCTCTATCGGCAAGGTGGGCACGACGTGCGGGACGAGCGGCGTGAAGTGGGGCGACTACTTGACCGCCTCGGCGATCTTCGACTACCAGACGCAGTCCGCCGAACAGCTCGCGCATCTGCGCGCCCGCTTTCCCGTCGATCTGAAGGTCGGGGACGCCACGCCCGCGTACACGCTCTGTGACGTGATCGTCCTGCGGAACAGCTATCGCCGCACCGCGGTCTCGACCGACCTCGGGTATCAGGACACCGCAGCCCTGTCTCCCTGCTGATCGTCCGCCTCGAACGAGGGATGCGAGACAACCGCTCGCACGCCGATCCGAAGACTGACGTGATGCGTAGAAAGGTGCGGCTCAGGGGTGAGCAGGGCATGGTCCTGCCGATCGCTCTCGGCATTCTGGCCGTGCTGTCGATCAGCGTCGTCGTCGTGATCGAATCGTCGTCGGCGAACTCCCGGGCGGCATACCGCAGCAAGGGAGACCAGAACGCCTTCGCGTTGGCGGAGGCGGGAATCAACAACGCGATGGCCGTGTTGATGAAACCCGGCACGAACGCAATCGATCGCTACATCTTCTGTCCCGATTCGACGCAGGCACCGACCCTTCCGTGTTGGAGCACCAACTCGTATGAAGGCGGGAGCGTTCAGTGGACCGGAGCGCTCACCGTCACGTCCACGGGCGCGTACTGGACGCTCACCTCGACGTCGACGGTCAGGAACCCGACCGGCGGCTCGAAGGCCATCCAGCGAACCCTGACCGCTCGCGCACCTGTCTATCCGGCACCGAGCCAGCCCCTCAACAGCCCCTCGTGGAACTACATCTACGCGCGGAACCTCGGGTCCGGCGTGGGGTTCAGCGGCTGTGACATGAGTGTCGGGAACAGCGTTCAGATCGCGTCGCCGCTCTACGTGAACGGCAACCTCTGCTTCCTGAACTCGGCGACGATGCTCGGCACCGCCCGCGAGCTCGTGGTCCGCGGCTCGCTGACCTTCCAGAACAGCGCCGGCGGCTCGATCGCCACCGCTGCGAGCCCGATCGCCCAGGCGCACATCGCCAAGGGGTGCGACTACAAGGGCACGCAGCGCGTTCCCTGCGTCAACGGCGCGCCGACCGCGGGCAGCAACGTGTTCGCGACGACGCTGGACGCGAACGCCGGAAACGTCGAGCCCCCGTCCGTGCTCTGGAACGACTGGTATCTGAACGCGAACCCGGGTCCGTACTACCCGTGTCTGCCGCCGGCGAGCGGCGAGGCGGCGAACCCGACGTGGTCATTCGACCCGACGGTCGCGGCTGGATCGGCGAGCGACGCGGTCAAGCTGACCTACAAGAACAACAACGCCGGCCTGATCAATCTCACGCCGGGCACCTCCTACACGTGCAAGACCTGGGCCGGCGAGCTCTCGTGGAACGCAACCACCCACGTGCTGACCGTTCGCGGGACGATGTTCATCGACGGCAGCGCCAAGATCGACAACGGCTTCACGAACAGCTACACCGGCCAGGGTGTGATCTACATGTCGGGAACGCTGCTGATCAAGAACTCGAAGCTCTGCGGACAGCTGAGTGGCAGCAACTGCACGACTTCCGGCTGGAACCCGAACAACACGCTGATCACGTTCGTCACGAACGGGACCGGTTCGAGCGGAGCGCCGGACAGCCAGGTCTCGGCGGGCCTTGGTGCGCAGCTCATCAGCTCGCACGCCCAGTCCGCGATCTACTCGACGTACAACATCGAGGTCGGGACCACCTCGCTCGTCGACGGGCCCCTCGACGGCGGAACGGTCATCCTCGGTCAGACGTCGAACTCCGCATTCCCGCCGTTCACGATCGTCCCTTCCGGGATGCCGGGCAACCAAGCCATCTTCGCGGTCGCCGGCAACCCGGAGATGTTCAGCGGCTAAAGCGCCGCGCCCCACGGCCGATACCTGAAGCGTGAACGCCGTTGCGGCCGCCTTCGTCTTTGCCCCTGCCCTGGCGCTCGGGAGCTTTCTGAACGTCGTCGCGGCGCGCGTGCCGCTCCGCCGCTCGATCGTCCGCCCGCCGTCGGCCTGCATGTCCTGCAGCGAGCGGATCGCCTGGTACGACAACGTGCCGGTGCTCTCCTGGTTCCTGCTCCGCGGGCGCTGCCGGCACTGCAAGGCCGTGATCCCGTGGGTCTATCCCGGAGTCGAGCTCGCCACGGCGGCCCTCGTCGCCGGCTGCGTGCTCGCCTTCGGCGTGACCTTGGATGCGCTCGTCGCGTCGTTCTTCTGCGCCGTGCTCGTCGTGATCTCGGCGATCGACCTCGAGCACAAGATCATCCCGAACCGGATCGTCATCCCGGCCTTCGGGATCGTGCTCGCCGCCCAGACGCTGCTCCATCCGAGCCCGCAGTGGGCCCTGGCCGCCCTCGGCGCCTGCGGGTTCCTCTTCGTGGCCGCGGTCGTCTACCCGGCCGGGATGGGCATGGGAGACGTCAAGCTGGCGCTCCTCCTGGGGGCGATGCTCGGGCCGGGTCGTGCCGGTCGGCCTCATGCTCGGGATGCTGCTGGCGCTCATCCCCAGCGTCTACCTCCTGGCCCGGCACGGCGCGAAGGCCCGGAAGATGGGCTTCCCCTTCGGGCCGTTCCTGGCCCTGGGCGCGATTTTGGCCCTGTTCTGGGGCGATCAGCTCCTGGAGGCGTATCTGAGCCTTCTCTAGCCGCCGAAAGTGCTCAGCACTTTCGGCGGTTGTGCCGATAACTCGTTCGAGGGATTGAAGCGGTGAACGAGTTCGAACAGCAGCAGCCGCCTTCGCTCCGCACCGTCGGGAACGAGGGCCTCCAGAGCGGCGCACAGCCGCTCGGCGGCGGCATGCCGATCAACGCGGTGGCCGAGCTCGTGGTCGACCTCCTGGCCGCCACCGGCCTCGTCCCGCCCGACAAGCTCGCGCTCGTCCGCGGTCGTGCCCAGCAGGGCGGTTCGCTCTCGCAGGCGATCCTCGACGAGGGCGTCGCGACGAGCGAGGGCATCGCCCGCTCGCTCGCCACGCGCTTCCAGCTCCCGCTCGTCGACCTCGCGGTCAACCCGGTGGACGACGAGGCGTCGAAGCAGGTGCAGCTCCACGTCCTCGAGCGCGTCATCGCGATCCCGTACGCCCTCGACAACGGCACGCTTCGCGTCGCGGTCGCCGATCCGTCGAACGTCCACGCGATCGACGAGCTCAGGCTCGCGACCCGCTTCCCGCTCGAGATCGGGGTCGCCAGCCGCGAGGACATCGAGGGAGAGCTCCGCCGGCTCGTTCGCACCTCCGAGGCCTTCGGCGCCCGCGCCATGGTGGAGGAGGAGCTCGGGCTCGTCGAGGAAGAGGAGGAGGCCGACGACCTCGAGGTCGACGACGGCATCTCCGACGCGCCGCTCGTCCGCCTCGTCAACTCCGTGATCTTCCAGGCCGCCGAGGACGGCGCCTCGGACATCCACTTCGAGCCGCAGGAGGACTCGCTCGTCGTCCGCTTCCGGATCGACGGCGTGCTCCAGGAGGTGCAGCGCATCCCGAAGCGGATGACGCCCGGCGTCACGACGCGCCTGAAGGTGCTCGCGAAGCTCGACATCGCCGAGCGCCGCAAGCCGCAGGACGGCCGCATCTCGCTGAACGCCGCCGCCGCCGGCCGAATGCTCGACGTCCGCGTCGCGACCCTGCCGACGGTCGAGGGCGAGTCGGTCGTCATGCGTCTCCTCGACAAGTCGAAGAAGCCGCCGACGCTCGAGGCGCTCGGCCTCTCGGTGGACATGCAGGCGAAGCTCTCCGAGCTGGTCATGCGCCCGACCGGCGCGCTCCTCGTCACCGGGCCTACCGGCTCGGGTAAGTCGACCACGCTGTACGCGGCTCTGAGCCAGATCAACCGCCCCGAGATCAACATCATCACGGTCGAGGATCCGGTCGAGTACCGGCTCGCCGGGATCAACCAGGTGCAGATCAACACGCGCGCCGGGCTCACGTTCGCATCGGCGCTGCGGTCGATCCTGCGTTCCGACCCCGACGTCGTGATGGTCGGCGAGGTTCGCGACGGCGAGACCGCCAAGATGGCGATCGAGGCGGCTCTCACGGGTCACTTCGTGCTCTCGACGCTGCACACGAACGACGCCCCCGGCGCGCTCACGCGGCTGAACGAGATGGGCGTCGAGCCCTTCCTCGTCGGCGCGGCCGTCACCGGCGTGCTCGCACAGCGCCTGGCGCGAAAGCTCTGCACGCACTGTTGCGAGATGTACACGCCGTCGGTGGACGAGCTCATCAGGGCGCGTGTCTCGCCCGACGTCGCCGCCGCCTCCGACGGGATGGCCTTCTACCGCAAGCGCGGCTGCCCGCGCTGCAACCAGTCCGGGTACAAGGGCCGGATCGGCGTCTACCAGCTGCTCACGATGTCCGAGCAGCTCGAGTCGCTGGCCGTCCAGAAGGCCTCGCGCGAGGATCTCGAGCGCGCCGCCCTCGCCGAAGGCATGCGAACCCTCTGGGACGACGGCCTGGCCAAGGTCGCCGCCGGCCTCACGTCGGTCGAAGAGCTCGCGCGCGTTTCGATCTGAGAAGTCGCCGGCTGCGCCGGCTCAACTTCTCAGATCTCCTCGCTCATCGAACGCAGCGAAGGCGGACGGCAAGTCCCTTCGAGACCTGCCTGGTGCCAGGCACCGGACATGCCCTTCGCGCCAAGAGCGCAACAATCGTTCCACGAGCACTGACCCGACCTGAACCGGTGGTTACGGTCGACCCGTGGGCCGCCCTCCTCGGATCCAGCAGCCCGGCGCGATCTACCACGTCACCGCGCAGGCGAACCGCACCGAGGCGCTCTTTCTCGACTCGGCGGACCGACGAATGTTCTTCCTCTTCGTCTGTCGGACGGTCGACCACCATGAGTGGCACGTCCACGCCTGGTGTGCGCTGACGACGCACTACCACCTACTGATCACGACGCCGCGCGGAGATCTCGCTGCGGGCATGCACCGCTTGCAGTCACGCTATGCGCACTGGTTCAACTATGAGCACGCCGAGCTTGGGCACGTCTTCCGAAGGCGTTACGGCGCGCGGCATGTGCAGACCGACGAGCATCTGCGGTGGTGCTATCGGTACATCGCTTTGAACCCCGTCAAGGCAGGTCTCTGCGAGCGCCCCGAGCAGTGGAGGTGGAGTTCATTCGCCTGGCTGTTCGGGCGGCCGGCGATGGAGCTGCCATCGGAAGAGCGGCATTTGTTCTGCCACTTCGGTGAGGGCGACGCCGGGCGGTCTCGGCTCCGAAGCTACGTCGAGACTGGCCTCTAGAGCGCTGTATTGGGACACGGCCGGTGCCTGGCACCAGGCAGGTCCGAGGCGGACAGTGACAGCGCTACAGCGGGGGCATATCCGGGTCGGGATGACCCTTCGTGCCTTCGTGGTGGAGGCTGTAGCCGCGGTTGCTTTGGCTGGGGGCGCGACTGCGCCAGGGGCTTCGGCTAGTCAGGGGGTGGTGGCGCAGGAGGCTTGTCCGGCGACCGTTCCAAACGGGAAGGGGCCGGGACGAGTGACCGCCTCGGCGGTCTGGGCGCGGCATGGGAACGGCTCGTTGTCGGCCGTGCTGCGACGGGATGGAACGCTCGTCCCGAACGACAAGGGTGGCTACAAGATGCGGTGGTTCGCCAGGAGTGGTCTACCGGGGTCGTTCAGCGTGCGCTACTGGAGGCTCGACGAGCCTTCGGCAATTCTTGTCGCGCGTGCGGGGTCGTTTGGCGACAGCTACGGCGCAGTTCGTTCGACGATGAGCCAGATGTCGTTCTCAGCTGGTTGCTGGCGAATCGTCGGTCGTCTGCGCAACGTGAGTCTCAGCTTTCTCGTCCAGGTTGTTGCACCGGGCACGACCTAGAGAGAAGAGAAGCCGCCGTAGGCGGCGACTTCAGTCGGCCGTGATGTCGCAGCCGAGGTACATCAGCGCCTCGACCGCTTCCGTGACGAAGGCCGTCGCCTCGGTCGCGCTCGCGAACGTGTACGGGCCGGGCTGCACGGTGGTCGCGCCCGAGCCTGCCGGATAGACCTGAGCCTCGACGACGCACGTGTCGCCGTGGTCGACCGCTCGGAGGACGGCGATCGAGCGTCCGTCTCGCTTGGCGTGTCGCACGAAGAGCTGCTGCCCCGCGGTGACGTCGCTCGCGGCCATCAGCGCAGTGCGTTCAGAGCGGACTGCGCAACCGTCTCGCGGTCGCGGAAGCCCTCGAGCGTGTTCGCGAGCTTGCCGCCGCTCGTGAAGAGCAGCACCGTCGGCGCGCGGAGCATCGTGCCGAGCTTGAGCGTCAGCGCTTCAGCGTCGCGGCCGCGCTCGAGCACGTTGAGCGAGACGAATCCCGCGCCGACAGAGGCTGCACCGGCGGCGGCCTCGTCGCGCGACATCGCGTCGATCGTGCCGCCCGACCCCCAGAGGGAGACGACGACGACGTTGTGGCTGCGGAGCGCGACCATGATCGTGCATCGGCAGGCCGTTGCTCGCGATGACCTGGAGTGAGGCGGGCGGCGGCAGGCTTCGCGGCCTTCGCCGGCTTGGCCGCCGGCTTGACAGCCTTCGCCGTCGGCTTCGCGACGGCCGGTGTCGCCACTGCCTTCTTGGCGGCGGCGGCTGCCTTCGCCTGGGCCGCGACCTTCTTCGCGCGGGCCGGGGCGTCGAGGACACCCTGCTTCTTGGTCGGGAGCGCGATCGCGGTGGGCTCGGCTTCGGTCTCGCCGCCCATCAGCATCATCCCGAGCCCGAGGACGAGCGCGCCGAGGACGCCGACGAGGGCGAAGATCTTGACCGCAGGGGAGACCGCAAGGCTCACTTCAGACGTATCGGCACGGGCGAAGCGACCCTTGAACCCTCAGCCAGAGAGGGAAAGCTCGTCCGCCCGGACGCTCACGGGCCGTCCGTCGGGCAGGTAGTTCAAGGGGCCCTTCCAGCGGAGCGTCCAGGGGCCCTTCGGCACGGCGAACTCGACGATCCGGGACGAGCCGGCCCGGACGACGACCGTCCGGCGGAGGCCCTCCCAGCGGAAGACCACGCGGGTCTCCGGAGCCTGCTCGGGCAGGGCGAGCCGGAGCCTGAGCGTCCCGGCCGGCCCCCAGACCCGCACGAAGCCGGAGTTCGCGAGCCAGCCGTCGTAGAAGCGCCCGCCCGCCAGCAGCCTCAGCCGCGGCGTGCCGACCGGCCGCCAGAGCTCGAAGAGGCCGTTCGTGGCGACGCTCGTCGCGCCGCTGAGCTCGGCGGTCACGCCGTACTCGTTGACGAGGAGCGCCCGCCGGAGCGGACGACCCTCGACGAGCAGCGCGCCGTCCTTCCGCACGATGACGCGCGGGGCCGAGAACTTGTCCGGGCCGTCGGCGCCGCGAAGCCTGACGAGCTGGTCGACGGAGCGGTTCCAGAACATCTGCTCGAGCGGCAGCTCGCGCCGCGAGCCGGGGGTGTTCACGAGGGTGACGTCGCCGACGTTCGCGCTGTCGATCCAGCCCGCGTCCGCGGGGAAGTACGTCGCCCGCGCCCGCTGCGCGTAGCGCGAGTCCAGCGACCAGGCGCCGTAGCCGACGAGCGCGAGCAGGACACCCATCACCGCGAGTGCCGGGCCTGGCGAACCGGGGCCGGTAGGCAACGAGGACGGCGGAGCCCGCGAGCACGGCCACTGCCGCCGCCGCGAGGAAGGACGCGTTCGCGTAGCCCACGCCTTCGGAGAGGCGGTAGACGCCCATCAGCAGCGGCGAGTCCTGGCGCCCGTGGTCGTCGACCCACCCCGCGAGCGGGAAGCGCGCCGAGACGGCGACCAGCACCGCGGCGATCACCGCGACCGCCCCGCGCACGCGGCCGCCGCGTCCGAGCGACAGGCCGAACGCGAGCAGGAGCAACGGGATCAGCGTGAAGAGGTAGCGCTCCTGGAAACGCCCGCCCGGCGCGCGGTCGGCGTTCGTCGCGAAGAGCACGGCCTCGAGAAAGAGGCCCGCGGCGAAGCAGACGGTCAGCGCGGCGAACGCACGCTCGACGCCTGGGCGGGGCCGCGCGAGGACGACGAGCGCGCCCGGAACGACGAGCCAGCCGGCGGCGTAGGCGAGGAGCATCGAGTCGACCGCGAACCAGTGGAGGAGCGCCCCCGGGTCGACGTGGAAGTCCGCGATCCCCGAGTAGTAGCCAACGCCCTTGGCGGCGACCGGGATCGCGGCGAGCGCGAAGAGGCCGAAGGTGAGCTTCAGGCGCCGAAGCCCCGTCCGGGCGACGAGCGCCGCGAGGACGAACGCGATCGGGAGCACGATGAACTGGATCCGCGCGAAGGTCGCGAGCCCTGCGAGCGCGACGAAGCCCACCTGGTTCCAGCGCGTGGGCCGGTCGAGCGCGCGGACGCCGACGTAGATCGCGCCGAGCACGAGCGGGTAGGCGATCGGCTCCGCGAGGATGTAGGCGACGTAGAAGAGGTCGGGCACGAGGACGGCGAGCACCGCGGCCGCGAGCGCGAAGCCCCTGGCGAGGTCGAGCCTTCGAGCGAGCAGGAAGACCGGCACCGCGGCGAGGGACATCGCGACGGCGTTCAGCGCCTGCGTCAGGCGCAGCGCGACGCCCGCGTCGCCGAAGAGCCAGAACGGTGCGGTGAGGATCGGCTCGAGGAGGGCCGGGAAGCTCGCGGCGTCGCCGCGGATCGTCGGCCTGCCCGTCGTCGCCAGCTCGTGCGCGAGCGTCGAGTAGATGTACTCGTCGGCGAAGAAGAGCGGGGTCGGATGGGAGAGCGCGAGCAGGAAGCGGACCAGCGCGCTCACCCCGACGATCCCCGCGAGCAGGGCGAAGGTCGAGAGCGCGAAAGGCACCGTCCGCGCGGAAACGCCCACGCGGCGGGCTACGACGTCCACAGCGGCCACCTTCCGGCTATCGGCAGCGGGCTGCCTGCCCTTGAAAACGACGGAGGGCGCGGTCTCCCGCGCCCTCCGTCAGCTTCAAGCGATGGCCGGTGTTACGGGCCGGCGCAGGCCGTGGTGGTGATGTCGCCACCGGGGCCCTGCTTGTACCAGGACTTCGTCCCGACCGAGCTGCGGAGGCAGTACGAGACGGTGTTCGAAGTGCCCAGGATGACCACGTTCTTGACGCCCTGGTCGTAGGACTTCATGTCGGTCAGGTCGAGACCCGAGTAGCCCTTCGAGTTGTCGGCGTTGTAGGCCTCGACGGCCGGGATCGCTGCGCGCACGTTCGCCTTGGCGGCCGAGTTGTTCGCCCGGTCGCGGAAGGAGAGGTACGACGGCACCGCGATCGCCAGCAGGATGCCGAGAATGATGATGACAACGAGGAGCTCGATGAGCGTGAAGCCGCTCTCGTTCCGAGCCAGCCGCTGCCTGATTGACTGAACCATTGACGCTCCTTGGGGTGAGTGATCGGTCTTGGCAGGTATCGGCGGGCCAAGACCAGGCAGTAGCCCCGAATGAGGGATCGCATCCCCCGCCGTGGGGGATGCGCCGTCAGACCTGACGAGGCGATAGCGGGCTCGTCGCACCTGCCTGAAAGCCGCAACCGCAGGCATTCAAGGAGTCCGGATCCACTGCCGATAGCTCGGACGAGGGACTGACCGGCATGCGGACCAACTCAATAGACGAACTTCTGGAGCAGATGGTGGCGCGGAGCGCCTCCGACCTCCACGTCAGCGTGGGCACGTGCCCGGCGATCCGCGTGCACGGCCAGGTCCAGCGGCTCGAGGACTACGACGTGCTGACGCAGGAGGACACGCAGCAGCTCATGTACCAGATCCTCTCGAGCGAGCAGCAGAAGAATTTCGAGATCAAGCGGCAGCTCGACTTCGCGCACGGCGTTCCCGGTCTGGCCCGCTTCCGCGTCAACGTCTACTTCCAGCGCGGCTCCGTCGGCGCGGCCTTTCGCCTCATCCCCGAGGCGATCAAGACGCTCGAAGAGCTCGGCCTCCCTGCGTCGCTCCACACGCTTGCCGAGAAGCCGCGCGGCCTCGTCCTCGTGACCGGCCCGACCGGGTCGGGTAAGTCGACGACGCTCGCCTCCCTGATCGACGAGGTGAACCGCACGCGCGCCGAGCACATCCTCACGATCGAGGACCCCATCGAGTTCGTGCACCGGCACAAGCGCTGCATCGTCAACCAGCGCGAGATCGGCGTCGACGCTCCGAGCTTCGCCGAAGGTCTTCGCGCCGCGCTTCGCCAGGACCCCGACGTGATCCTCGTCGGCGAGATGCGCGACCTCGAGACGATCGCGACCGCGCTGACCGCGGCCGAGACCGGCCACCTCGTGCTCGGCACACTGCACACGCAGAGCGCCTCGAGCACGGTCGACCGCATCATCGACGTCTTCTCACCCGAACAGCAGGAGCAGGTGCGCATGCAGATCGCCGGCTCGCTGCAGGGCATCATCACGCAGGCGCTGCTGCCGACCGCCGCCGGCACCGGACGCGTCCCCGCGCTGGAGATCCTCCTTCCCGACGACGCGACCCGGAACCTGATCCGCCAGGGGAAGGTCGAGCAGATCTACACGATCATGCAGACCAGCACGCAGCGCGGCATGCAGACGATGGAGCAGGCGCTCGCCGAGCTGACGTTGCGCCACGTCGTCACGCTCGACGCCGCGCTCGCCCGTTCATCTCGTCCCGACCAGCTGCTCGGAGTGCTCGAGCGCGCGAACTTCGACACGAGCGCCGCGTACGCCGAGCCCGAGCTGCCGCCGGAGCCGCTCCAGCCGCTCGGCGCCGGTCTTCGCGTGGCGGAGGGCTAGGCCATGGTCGACTGGAAGAAAGAGGTCAAGCTGTCCGACCTCGTCGGCGGCAAGAAGAAGCAGAAGGACGCGGCGGCCCCCGAGGCCGTCGAAGCTGTCGTGGAGGCCGACAAGCCCGAGCAGACCTCGATCTGGAAGAAGGAGCTCTCGTTCGGCCGCAAGAAGCAGCCGAAGGCCGAGCCCGTCGAGGACACGCCCGAGGTCGAGGAGCAGACGCTCGAGCTCGATGCGCCCGCAGCCGTCGAGCTCGTTCAGCACTACGCGCCCGAGCCGGTCGCGGCCGAGCCGCACGTCGAGCTCGTTCCCGAGCCGGTCGAGCAGGTCTTCCCGGTCGCGGTCCCGGACCTCGAGCCCGACACGGACGTCCAGTTCGTCGACCTGCTGACCGCGTCGCTGCCCGAGGCCGCCGCGCCGGTGCCCGAGGCCGCCGCGCCCGCGCCGCCCGCGGTCCCCGCGCCTGCACCGGTTGCCGAGCCGCCGATCGCCGCCGTCGCAGTGCCCGCCCCCGCGCCGGCCGCTGCACCCGTCGTCGTCCACCCGCCCGTTTCCGCCGCGCAGCTGCCCCCGCTTCCCGACGAGCCCGAGCCCGAGGCGAGAAGAAGAAGAAAGCCAAGAAGGCGGCGCGCGTGCCGTTCTACAAGCGCGAGCTCTCGTTCGGGCGCAAGCCGAAGAGCGCGCCGGAGTTCGAGCTCGACGACGCCGAGCCGAAGGCGAAGAAGCTCAAGCGCAAGAGCCGCTCGTTCTCGATGCCGCGCCCGGCACCGCGGGCCGGCCGGGGTGGCAAGCACCCGAAGCGCCTCGTCGGGCTGAAGATCGGCGCCTCGCAGCTCGCCGCCGCGACGGTCTCGAACAACGGCCACGCGGAAGTGCTCCAGCTCGCGCGCGGGCCGCTCGACGCCGGCATCGTCTCGAACGGCGAGCTCCGCGAGCCCGAGCTCCTGGCCGAGGCGCTGAAGGAGTTCTTCAAGCAGAACAAGCTTCCGAAGCGCGGTGTGCGCCTCGGCATCGCGACGAACCGCATCGGCGTCCGCACCCTGGAGATCCCGGGGATCCAGGACGCGAAGCAGCTCGCGAACGCGATCAAGTTCCGCGCGCAGGAAGCCCTCCCGATCCCGATCGACGAGGCCGTCCTCGACTACCAGGTGCTGAGCGAGACGACGAACGAGGAAGGCGAGATCAGTCGCCGCATCCTCCTCGTGCTCGCGTACCGCGACCTGATCGACCGTTACGTCGCCGCCTGCAGGAAGGCGGGGATCCAGCTCGTGGGAATCGATCTCGAGGCCTTCGCGCTGCTGCGCGCGATCGCGGCGCCGCGCGACGAAGGAACGCCCGCGCAAGCAGCGCTCGTCGGCGTCACCGTCGGCCACGACCGGACGACCTTTGCCGTCTCGGACGGCCGGACCTGCGAGTTCACGCGCGTTCTCGACTGGGGCGGTCACTCGCTCAACGTCGGGCTCGCACGCGCGCTCGACATGGCGCCGTCCGAGGTCGACCACTTCAAGCGCGCCCTGTCGCTCACCGGCAACGAGGTGCCCGAGGGCTTGACCAGCGAACAGGCTGTGAAGGCTCGGGACGGCGCTCAACCGGCAGGTGCAGTCGTTCGCACGCGAGCTCGTCTCCTCGCTTCAGTTCTACCAGAACCAGCCCGGCTCGCTCGGCATCGGCGAGATCGTGCTGACGGGCGGAACCGCGCACCTCGCCGGGTTCGTCGAGGAGCTCGCGCGCCTGATCGGCGTTCGGGTGCGCGTGGGCGATCCGCTCGTCCGCGTCAAGATTTCGAAGAAGCTTCGCGAGCCGGAGCAGCTCGGCTCGCTCGCGGTTGCCATCGGCCTCGGGATCGAGGACTAGACCGTGCGCGCCGTCAACCTTCTCCCGAAGGACGACCAGAACAAGCCCCAGCGGAAGCAGAACGTGCCCGTGCTCATCTCGACCGCGCTGATCGTTCTCGTCACGGGTCTCATCGGGGTCATGTACCTCTCGTCGAAGAGCACCGCGCAGTCGAAGGAGTTCGAGCTCGAGGACGCGAAGGCCGAGCTCGCGCTGCTGCCGTCGGTGGCGGAAATCAACGCGAAGGACGCCCCGAGGCGGACGCTCAAGACGGAGCACGACGCGCGCGTCACCGCGCTCTCCGCCGCGCTCACGCGCCGCGTCGCGTGGGACAGGATCCTGCGTGAGATCTCGCTCGTCCTGCCGAACGACGTGTGGCTGCGGACGATGAGCGCGGCCTCGCCGACGCCTGCCACCGGTGTCGTCGCCCCGCCGCGACACCGGCGGGCCTTCCGCCGACGTTGATGACGATCGAGGGCTCCACCTACTCGCACGACGCGGTCGCGCGGCTGATCACGCGACTCTCGGTGATCCCCGACTTGAAGAACGTCTGGCTGACGAAGAGCGAGCTCGGCGTCGTCGCCGGACGCCCCATCGTCAGCTTCACGATCCTCGCCGACGTGCGGCAGTCCGGAGCGACGTCGTGAAGGTGACCAAGCGCAAGCTCTCGCCTGCGGCAACCGCCGGCGTCGGCGCGGGAATCACGCTCGTCGTCGCGCTCTTCGGATGGTTCGTGCTCATCTCGCCTCAGCGCTCGCACGCGTCGAGCCTCGACGCGGAGATCGTGCTCGTCGAGCAGCAGGTCTCCGAGGCCCGCGCTGCGCAGATGCAGTCGAGCGGCGCGCAGCCGATCCGCTCCGCCGACCTCTTCCGCTTGACGAAGGCGATGCCGTCCGACAACGACATCGCCGGCGTGATGCTCGAGCTGAGCCGGGTCGCCGCCGAGACCGGGATCGTGTTCGAGGCGATCAAGCCACAGGCCACCTCTGCCGCCGGCACGAACCGCGCGCAGCTGATCGACCTCACCTTCACCGGAAACTTCTATTCGCTCTCGGACTTCCTCTACCGGCTCCGCAACCTCGTCTCGGTGCAGAAGGGGCGGCTGCTCGCGAACGGCCGACTCTTCGCCGTCGAGAAGCTCTCGTTCGGGGAGTCGCCCTCCGGCTTCCCGAGCATCCGCGCCGTCCTCACGGTGAGCGCGTTCCTCTACGGCAGCGGCCCGGTCGCCGGCGCCGCGCCGCCGGCCGGGGTCGCACCGACCTCGACGACGACCGACACGACCGCGACGACGACGGCCGAGACGCCGCCTGCGACGCCCGAGGCGGTGGGCCCGTAATGGCGAAGAAGGTCGACCTCAAGGCGAAGGCGAAGCGCCAGAAGATGATCGCGGCGGGCGGCGGCGTGCTCCTGCTCGCGGTCCTCGCGTTCCAGGTCCCTCGCACGATGAAGATGATGAGCGCGGCAGCCGCCGCCGCCGGCACCCGTCGCGGTCGCGCCCGGCACCACGGTTCCCAGCGATCCGAGCGTCCTACCGACGCCCGGCACGGTCGGAGGGGGTGCCTCGCCCACCGCCTCGGGCGACGGCACCCTCGTCGACTCCGACCCGAAGCCGGTGGCCGCAGACGGCCAGCTGATCAGCTTCGGCCGCTTCAAGAGCAAGGACCCGTTCGCCGAGCAGATCGACGAGACGCAGGCGGGCGGCGGTGGCGGCGGATCGACGCCCACCCCGAGTAGCTCCGGCCCCACGCCGGCCGGCGGCGTCGTCTCGGTCACCCCGACTGCCGGCTCGCCTGCCGGCGTGGCGGGAAGCGCCGTGATCTCGGTCAACGGCGTCCAGGAGACGGTCGCCGCAGGCGGGGAGTTCCCGAAGGACTCGCCCGTGTTCAGGCTCGTCAAGGTGGTCGGAGGCGAGGCCCGGATCGGGATCGCCGGCGGCGCCCTCGCGTCGGGCTCGCCCACGGTCACGCTCCACAAGGGCAAGGCCGTGACCCTCGTGAACACCGCGGACGGCACCCGGTACGAGCTCAAGCTCGTCTCGGTCGGGTAGCTCTCCTAAGGCCCGGAGCGGGTTCTGCCGATAGCCGGGGTGTGCTGCTGCGCGCCCGTAAATCGGAGGCCGGCTTCGGCCTGATCGAGCTCCTCATGTCGATGACGATGCTGAACGTCGGCATCCTCGCGCTCATCGCCGCGTTCCAGTCCGGGGCGTTCGCGCTTCAGCGTGCGAGCAAGCTCTCGACCGCCGCCGCGATCGCCGACATCCAGCTGGAGCGCTACCGCGGCTACAAGTACTGCGGCATCCTCTTCGCCGCCGCCGACGTCGGAAGCCTCGACGCGACGTACACGCAGGACCAAACCGCCTACACCGGCACGCCGCTCACGCCCGCGAACGATCCGAAGTGCACGGGCGCGACGGCTCCGGCGGACTCGAAGCCGAGCCTGACGATCACCGGGCCCGATTCGAAGCGCTACCGCGTCGACGTCTACATCGCTGCGGACACGGTCGACTGCCGCCCGCCCGCTCAAGCGCGTGACCGTCGTGATCCGGGACGGCAACACCCCGACGAAGGTCTACGCGCGCGTCGCGTCCACCTTCGACGAAGCCACCGGTTCGTAGATGGCCACCTTCGCGTACGCAGCGATCAACGCAAGCGGGCTCGACTCGTCGGGCCAGATCAGCGCGCCCGACGCGAACGCCGCGCGCGAGCAGCTTCGAGTCCGTGGCCTGCTCGCGAACATGCTCGAGGAGCTCCCCGCCTCGGGTGAGGACTCGGCGCGCACGTTCTTCAAGGCGGTCAAGCCGAAGTCGCTCCAGATCTTCTCGCGCCAGTTCGCGACGATGATCGAGGCCGGCCTGAACGTCGTCAGCGCGCTCGTGATCCTCGAGGAGCAGACCGACGACAAGTATCTCGCGCAGGTGATCGTCGAGCTGCGCGCCGACGTCGAGGGCGGCCTGCTCCTCTCGCAGGCGCTCGCACGTCACCCGAAGGTGTTCTCGCGCCTCTACGTCTCGATGGTCGAGGCGGGCGAGGCGGCCGGAATCCTCGACCAGGTGCTCGACCGCGTCGCGTACCAGATCGAGAAGGAGACGCAGATCAAGCGCCGCGTCAAGGGCGCGATGATCTACCCGACGATGGTCCTGATCTTCGCGACCCTCGTCCTGATCGGGATGCTCATGTTCCTCGTCCCGATCTTCGTGAAGATCTTCGCGGACCTCGGCGGCGAGCTGCCGGTGCTGACGCAGTGGGTCGTCAAGGCGTCGAACATCATTCGCGCCTACTGGTTCATCATCATCCCGGGGATGATCGGGACGTACTTCGGCTTCCGGCGGTGGAAGAAGTCGGAGAGCGGCCGCAAGCTCTGGGACCGCTTCAAGCTGAAGATCCCGATGAAGATCGGCCAGGTCGTCCTCAAGGTGACGATGGCGCGGTTCTCCCGCACGCTCTCGACGCTCGTCGCCGCAGGCGTCGACATCATCAAGGCGCTCGAGATCACCGGTCAGACCGCAGGCAACTGGGTCGTCGAGGAAGCGCTCGCCGACGTGCGCGTCCGCGTGCACGAGGGCGTTCCGATCGCGCAGCCGCTGATCGAGAACGACATCTTCCCGCCGATGGTCGCGCAGATGGTGAAGATCGGTGAGGAGACCGGAGAGCTCGAGAAGATGCTCTCGAAGATCGCGGACTTCTACGAGGACGAGGTCGACGCGTCGATCCAGTCGCTCACCGCGATCATCGAGCCGCTGATGATGATCGGCGTCGGACTGATGGTCGGCGTGATCATCATCGCGATGTACCTGCCGATGTTCAAGATGCTCACGCTGATCCAGTAGCGGCTGACCGATACGCTCCGAGCCATGCGGGGTCTCGTCGTGGCAGTCGTCGCGGCTGCAGCCGCATTCTCCGTCGCGTCTCCCGCGACGGCCGCGACCGTCGTTGCGCGACGACGTCGACGCCGCGGACGTCACGTTCACTGCCGACCCCGGAGAGGCGAACCGCGTCGTGGTGCGCGAGGAGCCGGGCGGCTTTCGCTTCGTCGACACCGGCTCCGTGCTCCGGACGAGCACGTGCATGCTGGTGAGCGCCCACGAGGTCTTCTGCCAGCTCAATCGCCGAGACGCGTGATCGTCGACGGGCGCAGCGACGGCAGACGCCCTGATCGCTCGGGACGCCGCCAGGGCGCGTTCGGCTCGTCTGGTACTACAACGTGCCGGCGGGCGAGCGGCGTGGACCTCGGGCTCGCGCAGGCGGTGGCCGCGCAGGCGCTCGCGCGCGCAGGCGCAAGAGCGCGGCGCGCCGCGCATTCCTGCCGATTCCGCAGCGGCTGGTCACGCGGCTGCCTCAGGGCCCGTGGATCAAGCTCTACGGCTACAGCGACGTCGTCGTGCTGAACGCCCAGCTTCAGGCCGCACTCTCGCTCGGCGAGTACGCACGGCTGACGAACGACGACCGGGCGCGCCGGTTGGCTCGCGACCTCCGCCGCACCGCGCGAGCGTTGCTGCCGCGGTTCGACACCGGCTCGTGGTCGCGGTACTCCCTCGGCGGCCGGCGGCGACGCTCGAGTACCACTCGTACGTCACGGCGCTGCTCTGGAGGCTCTCGGCTCGTCAGGCGGGCGGGCGCTGGCGCGTCTACGCCAACCGCTTCTCGAGGTATCGGCGCTTGCCCCCCGTGCTCCGACGAGGGCGCCCCGCGCCGGAGGTCTTGCCCGTGCTCGACGGCTTCCGGGACTTCGCGTCGGTCGGATTCTGGCTCTCGAAGCCGTCGACCGTGACGTTCCAGATCGCGGGGACGCGGACCTCGCAGTGGTTCGAGCGCGGGTGGCGCACCTTCTATTGGTGGCCGCAGACGGTCGAGCCCGGGAGCTACCCGGTCTGGGCGACCGCGACCGACCGCGCCGGGAACAAGACCCTCCTCGGCCTGCCGTGGGTTCGCGTGGGCGAGGACACCAAGCCACCTGACGTTCGCGCCGCGCTGGCCGGCCACCGGCTCGAGTGGCGTGCCTCGGACTCCAAGTCCCCGTGGTTCGACGTGCGGCTCGAGCGGCGCGTCGGCGGCAAGATCAAGACGCGCGTCCTCGGCCGTTTCGAGCGGCTCGGCGCGGCCCGGCTCGCCACGCCGCCGACCCGCATGGGCATCGTGACGCTCGTCGTCGCCGACTCCTCCGGGAACCTGGCGCGGATCCCGCTCTGCGTGCCTGCCGAGCTAGCTAAACTGCGCCCGCTCGGCGGCGTAGCTCAGTGGTTAGAGCGACGGACTCATAACCCGTAGGTCGGTGGTTCGAATCCACCCGCCGCTATCAGGCAGCCCGCCGATCTTCGCTACCATGCGCGATTCGCGGGGCGGTAGCCCTGGTTTTCCGCGCCCTCAGAGAGAGATCACATGGCCACTGGAGTACGAGTCGGGATCACCCTCGCCTGCACCGAGTGCAAGCGACGGAACTACCAGACGATGAAGTCGAAGCGAAACGATCCCGACCGGATCGAGTTCAACAAGTACTGCCGCTGGTGCGGCAAGCACACGCCCCACCGGGAGACTCGCTGATGGCTTCCCGCGCACAACGGCGCGCCCAGCGGCGCGCTCAGGGCGCAGCCGCGCCCGCCGGCGCCCCGGCCGCGTCGGGTGGTGGCGACCAGTCCTTCTCGCAGCGCGCGCGCTCGCGCCAGGCGCAGGTGCGCCCGGCCGCGCAGACGCAGCGCGGGCAGACCGGCCGGCGCGAGGCCCAGCGCGGCTCCTTCATCCGCGAGTCGATCGCCGAGCTCCGCAAGGTCGAGTGGCCCGACCAGCGCCAGGTGACGACGGGCACCGTCGTCGTGATCATCGCCTGCGCGATCGTCGGCGCCTACCTCTGGATCAACGACCTGGTCTGGAAGCGCGTCATGGAGATGATTCTCTGCCATGTTTCGCTGGTACGTCATCAACACGTATTCGGGCCACGAGAACAAGGTGAAGGCCAACCTCGAGCACCGGATCGACTCGATGAACCAGCGCCCGCGCTTCCGGCGCGTCGTCGTCCCGACCGAGCAGGTGATCGAGACGAAGGACGGCCAGAAGGTGCAGGCCGAGAAGCGCGTGCTCCCGGGCTACGTGCTCGTGAACATGGACCTGAACGACGACGCCTGGACGGTCGTGAAGAACACGCCGGGCGTGACCGGCTTCGTCGGCGCCGGCAGCAAGCCGATCCCGCTCTCGCAGCCCGAGGTCGACCGCATCCTGCACACGGGCGCCTCGACCGCCGAGCGCGCGCGCACCCTCGTCGAGTTCATCCTCGGCGAGCAGGTGAAGGTCACCTCCGGCCCGCTCAGCGACTTCGACGGCGAGATCGTCGACGTCAACCCGGACCAGCAGAAGCTGAAGGTGCTCGTCGACATCTTCGAGCGCCAGGTCCCCGTCGAGCTCGGCTTCGACCAGGTGAAGAAGATCGACTGATGGCCAAGAAGATTCTCACCACGATCAAGCTCCAGATTCCGGGCGGGCAGGCGAACCCGGCCCCGCCGGTCGGTCCGGCGCTCGGCCAGCACGGCGTCAACATCATGGAGTTCTGCAAGGCGTTCAACGCGCAGACCGCCGACCAGAACGGCCGGATCATCCCGGTCGAGATCACCGTCTTCGAGGACCGCTCGTTCACCTTCATCACGAAGACGCCGCCGGCCGCCGTCCTGATCAAGGAGGCGCTGCGGATCGAGAAGGGCTCCGGGCGAGCCGAACCGCGAGAAGGTCGGGCGCCTGACGAAGGCCCAGCTCCGCTCGATCGCGGAGGCGAAGATGGAAGACCTGAACGCGCGCGACGTCGACCAGGCGATGCTCGTGATCGCCGGCACGGCGCGCTCGATGGGCGTGGAGGTGGAGAAATAGTGGCCGAAGCACGGGAAGATCTACCGCGCGGCGCGCGCCGCGATCGACCGCGAGAAGCTCTACTCGCCGGTCGAGGCCGTGAAGATGCTGAAGAACTTCAACGGCGTGAAGTTCGACGAGACGGTGGAGGCGCACTTCCGCCTCGGCCTGAACGTCCGCCACGCCGACCAGCAGCTCCGCGGCACGCTGATGCTCCCGCACGGCACCGGCCGCGAGACCCGCGTCGCCGTGTTCGCCGAGGGCGACAAGGCGCGCGAGGCGCAGGAGGCGGGCGCCGACGTCGTCGGCACCGCGGACCTCGCGAAGACGATCGAGGAGGGCACGATCGACTTCGACGTCGCGATCGCGACGCCCGACCAGATGGGCGTCGTCGGCCGGCTCGGCCGGGTGCTCGGCCCCCGCGGGCTGATGCCGAACCCGAAGACCGGCACCGTGACGATGGACGTCGGCAAGGCCGTCCGCGACGCGAAGGCCGGCAAGCTCGAGTACCGGACCGACCGTGGCGCGAACGTGCACGTCGCGATCGGCAAGAAGAGCTTCGGCGAGCGCGAGCTCGTCGAGAACTACGCGGCGCTCATCGAGGAGATCGTGCGGGCGAAGCCGTCGGCGGCGAAAGGCCGCTACATCAAGGGGATCACCCTCGCGGGCACGATGAGCCCGGGGATCAAGGTCGACCCCGCGCGCACGCGCGGGATCCTGGAGGAGTTCGCCGAGGCGAACGACTCGAGCGAGGTCGCTACAGTTACGACGTAACCGACTAGACCGCCGAAGACCACTGGCAGCCGCGAGGCAGAAGTCCAGTCGAGGTGGGGCTCGTCCGGGCGCATCGGCGCTCGTCCTGGCCCGCCTCCGGCGGGCCTAGTCATTCCGGAGGGAATGACAGTGCAGAAAGAGGACAAGCAGAAGGTCGTCGCAGACCTGACCGATCGGCTCAAGTCGAGCGAGACGCTGATCGTCGCGGACTACCGCGGGCTGACGATGCCCCAGATCGACGATCTCCGCTCCGAGCTGCTCAAGCACGGGGCGAAGTTCACCGTCGTGAAGAACACGCTGACCCGCCGCGCGGCCGAGGCCGCGGGCGCCGACGCGCTGCTCGCGCTGCTCGAGGGCCCGACCGCGATCGCGTTCCTCGAGACCGACGGCGACCCCGTTGCCGTTGCCAAGGCGATTGGCGCGACCGCCCGCGAGACGAAGGTGCTCGCGGTTCGGGGAGGCATCCTCGACGGCCGCCCGATCACGGCGGCCGACATCGAGAGCCTCGCCAAGCTGCCGCCGCTCGACCAGCTCCGCGGCCAGGTGCTCGGCGCGATCGCCGCTCCGCTCTACGCGATCGTCGGGCTGTTCAACGCGCCGCTCCAGAACCTCGTCGGGCTGATCGACGCCCGGATCGAGCAGCTCGGCGGCGAGGGCGCCGCACCGGAGACCCCGGAGGCTGCCGGAGCAGCCGCCCCTGAAGCGGCCGCCGCGGAAGCGCCTCCCGAGGAACCGACCACAGAAAACCAGGACGAACCCGCGGAGGAAGCGGAAGCTTCCGACGCGGCCGAAAAGGAGGAGTCGTAATGGCCAGCGGTGTCGACACCGTCTTCGGCGAGCTCGGGAAGATGACCGTCCTGGAGCTCGTCGAGCTGAAGAACAAGATCGAAGAGGAGTGGGGCGTGACGGCCGCAGCGCCGGTCGCGGTCGCCGCTCCGGCAGGCGGCGGCGGCGACGCGGCGGCAGCGGAGGAGCAGAGCGCCTTCGACGTCGTGCTGACCGAGGCCGGCCAGCAGAAGATCGGCGTGATCAAGGTCGTCCGCGCGATCACGGGCCTCGGCCTCAAGGAGGCCAAGGACGTGGTGGACAGCGCCCCCAAGGCAGTCAAGGAGGGCGTGCCCCGCGAGGAGGCCGACTCGATCAAGGCCCAGCTCGAGGAGGCCGGCGCCACCGTCGAGGTCAAGTAGCCTCGATCGAGGTTGACAGCCGGTTCCGGGAGGGCGCCTACGGGCGCCCTCCCTCGTTTCAGGGATCGCAGCGGGTGGAGCGCAGGTTCCCGGGCGCCGAAGCATCTAGTTGGGCGTAAGCCCCAAAGACCCCGAGGAGACCCGAACCCGTGAAGCTCAAAGCACTCGTGATCACAGCCCTGTTCCTGGCCGGCGTCGCCGCCTCGGTGGCAGTGGCCAAGGGCCCGCCCCCGGGCAAGGGCAAGAACAAGACGACCACGTCCTCGACGGCGTCGACGAGCACAGGGTCGACGACGACGGACAAGCACTCCGCCAAGAAGCTCTGGATCTGCCACAGGACCGGCAGCTGCCAAGTGGGTCAAGATGCGGATCAACAAGCAGGCGTGGCCGGCGCACAAGCGGCACGGCGACCGCGCCCTCGAGGCCGAGCCCGGCTCGACCGGGACGACCTCCACGGCAAGCACCGCGTCGACCGCCTCGACCGGCACGACCACCGGAAAGTCCAAGGGCGCAGGAAGCTGCGCCGGGCCGGCAGCGGAGGGACGACCTCCACCGCCACCACGACCGCGCCCTAGCCCGCGAACGGGGCCTTCAGGCCTCTGCGGTACCTCCCCCGGAGACGCCTGAAAGGGCGTCTCTGGCAATTCCGGGAGACTCGCGCTACCATCCGGGCTACCGCCGACGGCGAACCCGTCCGGAATCCCTTGCGCACGGAGGGGGTACTTCGGTACCCTGATCGGTTCCGCGCCGTTTCCGCTCGTCCGTCCGTCCGCCCAAACACCACGCCGTTTCTCCAAGGGAGGCTGTTCGCACTTTGACCACTCGGGTCACTGCGCCTCGCGCGCGCAAGAATTTCTCTCGCCTCAAGCACGTCCTCGACCTCCCCAACCTGATCGACATCCAGAAGGCCAGCTTCGACTGGTTCCTGGACGAGGGTCTCCGCGAGACGATCGACGACATCTCGCCGATCGAGGACTACACGGGCACCCTGGCTGTCGAGTTCGGGGAGTACCGCTTTGGCGAGCCGCCGGTCTCGATCACCGAGTGCCGGGAGAAGGACATGACGTACCAGGCTCCGCTCTCGATGACCGTCCGCTTCGTGAACAAGGAGACGGGCGAGATCCGCGAGCAGACGGTCTTCATGGGGGACTTCCCGATGATGACCGAGTGGGGCACGTTCATCATCAACGGCACCGAGCGCGTGATCGTCACGCAGCTCGTCCGGAGCCCGGGCGCCTACCTGATGGAGCCCAAGGACCCGACGAAGCAGGTCTTCACGGCGAACCTCATGCCGTCGCGCGGGTCGTGGCTCGAGCTCGAGATCGACAAGAAGGGGATCGTCTTCGCACGGATCGACCGGAAGCGGAAGCTTCCGATCACCACGCTGCTGCGGGCGCTTCCCGCCGAGGACCCGACGACCGGGGTCGCGATCGACACCTCGACGAACGAGGCGCTCCTCAAGCTGTTCGACAACTCGATGTTCATCGTGAACACGCTGGAGAAGGACCCGGCGCAGACCGAGGACCAGGCCCTGATCGAGGTCTTCAAGAAGCAGCGCCCCGGCGAGCCGCCGACGCTCGACAACGCGCGCAACCTGCTGCGGTCGCTCTTCTTCGACCCGAAGCGCTACGACCTGACGAAGGTCGGTCGCTACAAGCTGAACCAGCGCCTCTCCGTCGACGTCCCCGAGGACACGCGTGTCCTCACGAAGCAGGACATCGTCTCGCTCGTCCGCAAGCTCGTCGAGCTGCCGAAGCTCCTCGGGCTCGAGGAGGAGTCGAAGGACTACGCGGCCGACGCGATCTCGCTTCCGCGTGCGCCGATCGCGAGCGAGCTCGACGAGTACGAGCACTTCGGCAACCGGCGCCTGCGCACGGTCGGCGAGCTGATCCAGGAAGCGTTCCGGGTCGGCCTCTACCGCATGGAGCGCGTCGTCCGCGAGCGGATGACCACCGAGGACGTCGACACGATCACTCCGCAGACGATCATCAACATCCGCCCGGTCGTGGCGGCGCTGAAGGAGTTCTTCGGCTCCTCGCAGCTCTCGCAGTTCCTCGACCAGACGAACTCGCTCTCGAGCCTCACGCACCGCCGGCGGCTCTCGGCGCTCGGCGCCGGAGGGCTGACGCGCGAGCGCGCGCCGATCGAGGTGCGCGACGTCCACCCGACGCACTACGGGCGCATGTGCCCGATCGAGACGCCCGAGGGCCCGAACATCGGCCTCATCTCGTCGCTCGCGTCGATGGCGACCGTGTCGGAGTTCGGCTTCATCCAGACGCCGTACCGTCGAGTCACGAACGGCAAGGTGACGGACGAGATCGTCTACCTCGACGCGATCGAGGAGGCGCAGTACACGATCGCGCAGGCCTCGGAGCGGATCGACGAGCGCACGGGCAAGTTCGAGCACGACGCAGTGCTGTCCCGCCCGGGCGGCGGTGGCGGCGAGGCCGTGATCGCAGCCCCGAAGGACGTCGACTTCATGGACGTCGCACCGGCGCAGATCGTGTCGGTCGCGACCGCCCTGATCCCGTTCCTCGAGCACAACGACGCGAACCGCGCGCTCATGGGCGCGAACATGCAGCGGCAGGCTGTGCCGCTGATGATCGCCCAGGCGCCGCTCGTCGGCACCGGGCTCGAGTACCGCGCCGCGGTCGACACCGGCGACGTCATCCTGGCCGACTCCGCGGGCCAGGTCGTCGACGTGGACGCCGAGTCGATCACCGTCGAGACGAAGGACGGCAAGGACTCCTACCCGCTGACGAAGTTCATGCGGTCGAACCAGGGCACGCTCATCCACCAGAAGCCGATCGTCGGCCTGGGCGAGCGCGTGAAGAAGGACCAGGTGCTCGCCGACGGGTCGTCGACCCGCGACGGCGAGCTCGCGCTCGGCGCGAACCTGCTGGTCGCCTTCATGCCGTGGGAGGGCTTCAACTTCGAGGACGCGATCGTGCTCTCGGAGCGGCTCGTCAAGGAGGACGTCCTCTCCTCGATCCACATCCACGAGTACGAGATCGACGCCCGCTCGACGAAGCTCGGCGACGAGGAGATCACGCGCGACATCCCGAACCGCTCGGAGGAGTCGCTCCGGAACCTCGACGACCGCGGCGTCGTCCGCATCGGCGCGGAAGTCGGCAGCGGCGATCTCCTGGTCGGCAAGGTCACCCCGAAGGGCGAGACCGAGCTGACCGCCGAGGAGAAGCTGATCCGCGCGATCTTCAAGGAGAAGGCGCGCGAGGTCCGCGACACCTCGCTGAAGGTGCCGCACGGCGAAGGCGGCGTCGTGATCGACGTCAAGACCTTCTCGCGCGACTCCGGCGACGACCTCAGCCCCGGCGTCAACGAGCTCGTCCGCGTCTACGTGGCCAAGAAGCGCAAGATCTCCGAGGGCGACAAGCTCGCCGGCCGCCACGGGAACAAGGGCGTGATCGCGAAGATCGTCCCCGAGGAGGACATGCCGTTCATGGAGGACGGCCGCCCGGTGGACGTCGTGCTCAACCCGCTCGGCGTGCCGTCGCGCATGAACATCGGCCAGATCCTCGAGACGCATCTCGGCTGGGCCGCGGCGCACGGCGTCTTCGCCGAGAACGGCGACGACCGCAGCGAGCCGTCGCCCGTCGCCTCGCCCGTCTTCGACGGCGCAACGCCGCTCGACGTCGACGAGGCGCTGATCGAGTGGACGCGGCAGAACCCCGACCACCCGATCAAGTTCAACTACGACGCCAAGGGGCCGAAGGGACGTCAGGTCTCGGGCAAGGTGCGGCTGTTCGACGGCCGGACCGGCGATGCCTTCAAGCAGACCGTCACCGTCGGCTACATGTACATCCTCAAGCTGCTCCACCTCGTGGACGACAAGATCCACGCGCGCAGCACCGGCCCGTACTCGCTCGTCACCCAGCAGCCGCTGGGCGGCAAGGCGCAGTTCGGCGGCCAGCGCTTCGGCGAGATGGAGGTGTGGGCGCTCGAGGCCTACGGCGCCGCGTACACGCTGCAGGAGATGCTCACGATCAAGTCCGACGACACGGTCGGCCGCGTGAAGGCCTACGAGGCGATCGTCAAGGGCGAGAACATCGCGGAGCCCTCGATCCCCGAGAGCTTCAAGGTGCTGCTGAAGGAGATGCAGTCGCTCGCGCTGGACGTGCACGTGATCTCGGAGGACGGCGGCGAGGTCGAGGTCAGGGAAGAGGACGACGAGCTGCTCCGCGCTGCGGAAGAGCTCGGGATCGACCTCTCGCCCGGCTCGCTCCGCGCGGCCGCGCGCCAGCCGACGGCCGAGGAGGCCGAGGAGGGCCAGGAGCGCGTCGACAACGACGGCGAGCTCGCCCTGCCGGCCGACGAGGTGCTCACCGACCTCGACGAGGTCGAAGTGACGGCGGACGACGAAGAAGAGGCCGAGGCCCCGGTTGGGCCGCTGGCCGAAGTTGACATGGCGGATCTGGAAAAAGAGGAGTAGGGAGCGACTTGATCGATATCAACGACTTCGACGCAATTCGGATCGGCCTCGCGTCGTCGAAGCAGATCCGCGACTGGTCCTCGGGCGAGGTCACGAAGCCCGAGACGATCAACTACCGCACGCTCAAGCCCGAGCGTGACGGTCTCTTCTGCGAGCGCATCTTCGGTCCGACCAAGGACTGGGAGTGCTACTGCGGCAAGTACAAGCGCGTCCGTTACAAGGGGATCATCTGCGAGCGCTGCGGCGTCGAGGTGACGCGGCAGAAGGTGCGCCGCGAGCGCATGGGTCACATCGACCTGGCCGCTCCGGTCTCGCACATCTGGTTCTTCAAGGGCGTCCCGAGCCGCATCGGCTACCTGCTCGACATCGCTCCGCGCGAGCTGGAGAAGGTCCTCTACTTCGCCGCCTCGATCGTCACGGCGGTCGACAAGGAGGCGCGCGCGAAGGACCTGAACACGCTCGAGGACCAGGTCAAGGCCGAGTCCGAGCGCATCTACGTCGACCGTGACGAGGCGCTCGCCGCGCTCGAGGACCGGCTCGCCCGTCGCCGCGACTACTTCGTCAAGGGCAAGGAGTCGCGCAGCTTCGACGAGGACGACGACTTCTGGGTCCGCGGCCTCTCGAACTGGGCCGAGGAAGCGGCGCTGCCGCCGCTCGACGAGGCCCGTGGTCTCGTCGGCGGGATGTTCAAGGACCTCGGCAAGACGATCACGACCGAGGACTCGAAGAAGATCCGCGAGCTCGTCCGGGACGGCGCGATCCGCCCGGACCGCAAGCTGAACGCGCGCGAGCTCGAGCAGGTCGCCATGGCGGCCGAGCAGATCCGCAACGCAATCGCTCCGCTGACCAAGCAGCTCGACAAGGCTGCGGGCGCGAAGAAGGGCGCGATCACGAAGCACATCAACCGCGTCCTCGACGCGCTGCTCGACGGCGTGGAGCCGCACGAGGAAGACGTCGACATCATCAAGGCGGTCGACCAGAAGAACCTCGAGAAGGCGCGCACGCTCGGCAAGGGGCTCCTCGCAGAGACGCTGGAGCGCGACGCCGACGTCGAGACGCCCGAGCAGCTTCGCGAGCTCGTCAACGACCTCTGCCTGAAGACCGACGGGAAGATCCAGAAGGAAGACCTCGACGCGCTCGTCCAGTGGGCGCTGAAGGTGCGCGAGATGTACCAGGACATCGAGCAGCGCCGCGCCGACGCGCGCGAGGCTGCCGAGGACTCGCGCGACCGGCTCGAGCGCACGTGGCTGCTGTTCAAGGACCTCGAGGTCAAGCACATCGAGGGCGACGAGCAGCTCTTCCGCGAGCTCAAGGACCGGTTCGGCTCCCCGTACGGCTTCGGCGTCTACTTCCGAGGCGGCATGGGCGCGGAGTCGATCCGCGAGCTGCTGAAGGACCTCGACCTGAACAACGAGGCGGCGATCCTCCGCGAGACGATCCGCACCTCGAAGGGTCAGAAGCAGCAGCGCGGGATCAAGCGCCTGAAGGTCGTCAACGCGTTCATCACGAGCGAGAACCGGCCCGAGTGGATGATCCTCGAGGCGGTTCCGGTGATTCCGCCGGAGCTCCGCCCGATGGTCCAGCTCGACGGCGGCCGCTTCGCGACGAGCGACCTCAACGACCTCTACCGGCGCGTGATCAACCGGAACAACCGGCTGAAGCGCCTGCTCGACCTCGGCGCACCCGAGATCATCGTCAACAACGAGAAGCGCATGCTCCAGGAGGCCGTCGACGCACTGTTCGACAACGGCCGCCGCGGGCGCGCGGTCACGGGCCCGGGCAACCGCCCGCTGAAGTCGCTCAGCGACATGCTGAAGGGCAAGCAGGGCCGGTTCCGCCAGAACCTGCTCGGCAAGCGCGTCGACTACTCCGGCCGCTCGGTGATCGTGTCGGGCCCGTACCTGAAGCTGCACCAGTGCGGCCTGCCGAAGCTGATGGCGCTCGAGCTCTTCAAGCCGTTCATCATGAGCCGGCTCGTCGAGCGGAAGACCGTCCAGAACATCAAGGCGGCGAAGAAGTACGTCGACTCGATGACGCCCGAGGTCTGGGACGTCCTGGAAGAGGTGATCACCGAGCACCCGGTGCTGCTGAACCGCGCGCCGACGCTCCATCGCCTCGGCATCCAGGCGTTCGAGCCCGTGCTCGTCGAGGGCAAGGCGATCCAGGTCCACCCGCTCGTCTGTCACGCGTTCAACGCTGACTTCGACGGCGACCAGATGGCCGTGCACGTTCCGCTGTCCGCCGAGGCTCAGGCCGAGGCGCGGATCCTCATGCTCTCGGCGAACAACATCTTCTCGCCGGCTCACGGGCGCCTGCTCGCGACGCCGTCGAAGGACATGGTGCTCGGCCTCTACTACCTCACGTACTCGGATCAGGACCTGACGAAGCTCGAGGCCGCGAAGCTCAATCCGCGGCCGAAGCGCTTCCAGTCCGAGGAGGAGATCGAGCTCGCGCTCGACGCGGAGCAGGTCGGGATCCAGCAGCCGATCGAGTTCCGGTTCGAGAGCGGCGAGTCGATCGTCACCACGCCCGGGCCGCGTGATCTTCAACCAGGAGGTCGAGCGGGTGCTCTCCGAGGCCGTGGGCATGGGCAGCGACGAGGAGTGGCTGCACGACTTCGCGAACGAGACGCTCTCGAAGCGCGAGATGGACACGTTCCTCCTGCTGCTCGCGGAGAACTACGGCCCGCACGTCATGGCGGCGGTGCTCGACAAGGTGAAGTCGCTCGGCTTCCACTACGCGACGCAGGCCGGCGTGACGATCTCGAAGAACGACGTCGTCATCCCGCCGGACAAGGAAGAGATCCTCGAGGGCTTCGAGGGTGAGGTTCGCACGATCGAGGACCAGTACTTCCGCGGCCTGATCACCGACGAGGAGCGCAAGGAGGCCGTCGTCAGCAAGTGGACGGAGGCCACCGACGCCGTCGCCGACGCGATGGAGCGGAACCTCGACGAGCTGAACCCGATCTTCATGATGGCCAACTCGGGTGCTCGTGGCTCGATGAAGCAGATCCGCCAGCTGGCCGGCATGCGCGGCCTGATGGCGAATCCGAAGGGCGACATCATCGAGCGGCCGATCAAGGCGAACTTCATGGAGGGCCTGTCGGTGCTCGAGTACTTCATCTCGACGCACGGCGCCCGCAAGGGACTCGCCGACACCGCGCTCCGCACGGCCGACTCGGGCTACCTGACCCGGCGTCTCGTCGACGTCGCGCAGGACGTGATCATCCGGATCGAGGACTGCAAGACCGACGAGGGGATCGTCCTCCCGCTCACTTCGGTGGACGGCCCGAACCGCAGCCTCTACGGCCGGCGGCTCGCCGAGGACGTGCGCAAGCCGCTCGCGTCGGGGAAGCCCGGCAAGACGGTGCTCGCCGAGCGCGGCGAGATCCTCACGAAGGCGCTCGTCGACGAGCTGATGGAAGAGCTCGACGACGACACGATGATCTCCGCGCGGAGCGTCCTCAAGTGCCGCTCCGAGCACGGCGTGTGTCGCGCGTGTTACGGGATCTTCCTCGCCACCGGTGAGATCGCCGAGATCGGCGACGCGGTCGGGATCATCGCCGCGCAGTCGATCGGCGAGCCGGGCACGCAGCTCACCATGCGCACCTTCCACACGGGAGGCGTCGCAGGCGCGGACATCACGCACGGCCTTCCGCGCGTCGTCGAGATCTTCGAGGCGCGCAACCCGAAGGGCGCCGCGGTGCTCGCAGAGATCTCGGGTCGCGTCACGGTCGAGGAGACCGAGCGCGGGCCGAAGATCACGATCACGCCCGACGACTCCGAGGCGGAGGAGAAGGAGTACGCACTCCCGCGCCGCACCCGGCTGCTCGTCAAGAAGGGCGACATCGTCGCCCCGGGCGACCCGCTGAACGAGGGCTCGATCGCCCCGGCCGAGCTGCTCGAGCTGCACGCGCACTCGGGCAGGGCGTCGACGGAGACCGAGCTCTACCTCGTCGGCGAGGTGCAGAAGGTGTACCGCTCGCAGGGCGTCGACATCCACGACAAGCACATCGAGCTGATCGTGCGGCAGATGCTGAAGAAGGTGCGCGTCGACAACTCCGGCGACACCGACCTGCTGCCCGGCCAGCTGGTGGACAAGGTCGTGCTCGAGCGCGAGAACCTCCGTGTGAAGAAGGAGAAGGGCAAGAAGGAGCAGGCGACCTTCGAGCCGCTGATCCTCGGGATCACGAAGGCGTCGCTCGCGACCGAGTCGTTCCTCTCGGCGGCCTCCTTCCAGGAGACGACGAAGGTGCTCACCGACGCGTCGATCGAGGGCAAGGTCGACCGGCTGCTCGGCCTGAAGGAGAACGTGATCATCGGGAAGCTCATCCCGGCGGCCACGGGGCTGAAGCGGTACCGCGGGATCGAGATCGGCCCGTCCTCGAAGGTGCCCGCGTCCGCGTACACGCGGCCGGCCACCGAGGAGCAGCTGCTCGCCGCGCTGCAGGAGATCGGCGGCGACGGCGACGGGATCGACCTCCAGTCGCTCGGCCTGGACTTCGGCGGCACGCCGGGTTCGGACACGACCTCGTCCCACGAGGCCGGAGAAGCCGAGGAGACGCCCGAGGTCGAGACGCCGCCCGAAGATTGAGGGAGATCCGGCGCCTTCGGCGCCATGACGATCTCCCTCAGATGGATGTGAGCGAGGCCCGGCAAAGCCGGGCCTCGCTGCTTCAGTCGCCAGCCGTTAGGGAACCATGAAATGACGGGCCACGGTCCGCTGCCTTTGCTACACCCTGTCCCTGTGAGGGCACTTGTCGTCGCGCTGGCCGCGCTTGCCTTTCCCGCCTCCGCGTTCGCGGGGCCCTGCGGGCTGCCCGACGGCGCCCCGGTCTGGGTCGACTTCGGCGCCGCCGAGGTCGAGAGCGTGCTCGCGAGGCCGGGGATCGTCGCCGCGACCTCGACCGGCGAGTACCCCGCGCGCCTGCGCGCCCAGGGCGCCCAGACCATCTACTGGGACATGAACCTCCGCTCGCGCGTCGGCACGACGACCGAGCCGTACGATCCCGCGACGATCGAGGAGCGCGCGAACCGCCTCTTCGTGTTCGCCGCGTCGCAGACCCAGTGCGCGACGCCGTGGATCGCGCTCAACGAGCTGAACGGCGCGAACCTCGAGACGCCCTGGACGCCGAACAACGCGCAGTACCGCGACAACGTCCTCAGGCTCGTTCGCGCGCTCGCCGCGCGCGGCGCGCGGCCGTTCCTGCTGATCAGCTCCACGCCGTACACCGGAACCGACGAGGCGGCGGCGTGGTGGCGCACCGTCGCGGCGGTCTCCGACGTCGTGCCGGAGGTCTACTTCAACGGCCGCTCGCTCGCCGCCCAGGGCCCGCTGCTCGCGAACCGCCGACTGCGCGCCGGACTGCGCCGCGGCGTCGCACGGCTCGTCGAGATCGGCATCCCCGTCACGCGCATCGGCCTGATGCTCGGCTTCCAGAGCGCGGCCGGCACCGGCGGGCGCGAGGGGCTGCGCCCGCGCGAGGAGTGGTTCCGCGTCGATCAAGTGGCAGGCGCTGGCCGCCCGCGAGATCGCGGCGGAGATGAACGTCGCCACCGTGTGGTCGTGGGGGTGGGGGACGTACAGCGAAGCCGGTCGCGACCCCGACAAGCCCGACGCCGTCTGCGCCTACCTCTGGGCGAGGAACGCGCAGCTCTGCAACGCGCCGGCGAAGCTGGGGGAGGACTTCAACGCGTCCCGCGTCGAAGGCCAGCTCCGACTGCCGGGCACCGCGATGTGCAAGATCGGCGCGAGCACGATCGGCATGAACGCGATCGCGAAGCTGAACCGCGTCGTGCAGGACCGCGACGTCGCCTACAGCGCGCTGCTCGCGCGGCTCGCCGGGATGTACGGCGCGCAGGTGACCGCACGCGAGATACTCGCGGCCGAGCGCGCGGTGATCGCGCTGCGCTTCGGCGGCAGCCGCTCGTCGTACGTTGCGGCGCTCGCGAAGTCGCGCGCGTCCGTCGACGTCGCCCGCAGCGTCCTCGCCGACCAGCTCCGGCAGCGCAAGCTCGCGGCGAAGCTGCGCGTGCCCGGCCCGAGCGCCGCGAGCATCGCCGGGTTCTACTTCTCGTATCCCGAGCTGCTCGTGCGACAGGGTCGAAGCTGCGCCCTCTCCCTGGTGGCTCGCCGGTCGGCGCACCGGGCTCGCGATCTCCTCGTTCTCTCCCGACCGGCTGTTCCGGGTGCCGGCCGGGTCAGCGCGCGAACGTGTCGACGCTCGAGGGCTCGTTCGCGATCAGGCCGCTGGACCTCTCGCGTCCGCTCGGGTCGGTCTCCATCTCGGAGCTGCGCCCGACGATCTCGGCCGTGCTGAAGCAACACGCGCGCCTGGAAGCCGCAGGACGGTGGATCACCGCCCGGCAGTCGGCGCTGCTGAACGACGCCACGTGCCGCCGCGACGACCTGCCGCAGCCGGCGCTGATCGAGCTCACCGACTTCCTGCCGTTCCTGGAACTCCCCGGCTAGCGCCAGGGAAACGCGGCGTCGTAGCGGAGCTCCGACGCGGCGTGGCCGTGCAGTGCGAACACCCGCACCCGCTGCGCGCCGCCCGGGTGCCGGGAGCAGGCTCGGCGGCAGCTCGAACTCGAAGCCGGTCTTGCCGAGCTCGGGCTGGCCGAGGATCGCGTGCGGCTTCAGGTTCTCCGCTCGACCCACGTAGACGGCCCGGTCGCCGACGAACACGACCAGGGTGTCGACGCGACGATTCGCGTTGCGCTGCGCGGCCCAGCCGCTGAACACCCAGCCGGTCTGCTCGCGCTTCGCCCGCGCGATGCCCCGCAGCGCGCCGGCACGCACCGGGATCGTCCGCGCGCCGATCCGGATCGCGGTCCCGCCGTTCTGGAGCGAGAAGCTGACGTCGCTTCCCCTGAGTCGGACGAGCCGAAGCGCCCCGCCCGCCTGCTCGACCGCGAAGATCTCGACCGTGTTGCGGCCGTTTCGCAGCGCGGTCTCCGGCACGAGTGCGGAGAAGCGGGTCTGACCGTGCTGGTCGAACGTCGTCGTGACCGCGGCGACCTTTCCGTTCAGCGCGACCGCGAGGTCGCTGCGAGCGCCCGCGGGCAGCAGTCGCCCCTCGAGAAAGGTGGGAACGAAGCCGGACGCGCGGTCGACCGAGTCGAGCAGCGTCCGGCCGTCGACCTCGACACGCGTGGTGCGCGCCGGGAGCACCGTGAGCGACGAGAGCTCGCGTCCGAGGAGCTCCTTGTGCGGGCCGATCCGGTACACGCGCTCGAGCGACCCGGTCCCGAACGTCGAGATCTGCTCCGCAAGCGCGCGTGAGCGGCGCGCACGGAGCGTCGAGAGCTGCGCCGACACGCGGCTCCGGTTCTGCTTGAGGACGGTGACGGTGCCGTCCCGCGCGAGGCGGCGGCCGACCAGCGAGCGTCCGTCGGCCCGCCACGGGAACGTGAGCCCGAGCACGCGGGCGACCGTCGGCACGACGTCGATGTTCCGCGCCAGCCCGTCGTCGATCCGACCGGTGCGCTGGCCCGGCAGCTTCACGAACAGCGGCACGAACGCGATCTCGTCGAGGTTCTCGGGCGTCGGGAGGCGCCGCTGGTCGCGGAAGCCGACGCCGTGGTCCGCGGTCACGATCACGAGCGCACGGTCGTAGACGCCGGTCTCGCGGAGTCGGCGGAGGATGACCCCGAGCGAGCGGTCCGTGTAGCCGGTCTGGAGGAGGTAGCGCTGGTGCCCCTGCACCGCCGGCCACGGCTCGAGCCAGTGCCCGTTGTCGAGCCCGCGGAGGAGTCTCGCGTCGACCGCGTAGCGCCGCCCGGAGGGGAGATAGACGTACGGGACGTGGGGGAGCAGCGTGTGCGAGAAGTACAGCGTCGGGCGCGTGTCGTCGTCGATCAGGTCGGCGAACCGGCAGGTGTTCCTCCCGCAGGGCTCGATCTCGCCCGTCGCGCTCCGCTGCACGGCCTCCTCGGCCTCCGCATCGCGGCCGAAGTTGCCCCACGCGTCGTCGATCTGCGGCAGCCGGTCGACGTACGGCTCGGGCAGGACGAGGTGGAGGTAGACCGTGCCGACGTCCGTGGCGAACGACCGTGCCGTGTTCGGCACCGCCTGCGCCTCTGCTTCGTGTTTCTCGCCGCAGATCGACTGGCGGGCAGATGCGGGTCAGCGTCTCGATCGTCCGCATGCGGTAGCTCCGGCCGAGCAGCGTGAAGATGCTGTCGGGGTACTTCGACGCGACGGGCAGCTTCCCGGGGTCGGGATCGAGGCCGCTGAGCACCGAAGGCACCGCGACCTCCGTCAGCCAGTACGTCGTCGTCGCGTTGCGGTACCAGGTCGAATCGCCTGCGAGCTCGGCGAAGTTCGGAAAGCGCACCGCGTCGATGCGCTGACGTCGGTCCATCAGCGTCGCGGTGCTGAACTCGTCGTACACGATCAGCACGACCGGGGTCCGCGACGTCACGGGGGCAGCAGCCCGCGCGACCTGCTCGTCCTGGAAGACGAGATCCGAGACCGGCGAGTTGAAGAGGAACAGCGCGAGGAGGAGGAGCGGCACCGGCGCGAGCACCGTGAGGAACGTGCGCGCCGGGGGCGCCGCGCGGTAGGCGGCGGCGGCGAGCACGCCGAGCGCCGCTGCGACCGCGATCGCCGCGACGTCCGTGAGCGCGTCGGTCTTCGTCAGGACGAGCAGCGCGAGCAGGCCCGCCAGCGCCGCGACGAACACCAGGTGGAGCGCGTACGCGAGCCTGGGCGAGACCGCGTGCACGAGGAGCTCGACGAGCAGGAGCAGCGCGGGCACGCCGAGGGTGATCGCGACCGCGAAGAGCACGATCTGCGTGCCGGTCGAGCCACGGACGGCGAAGAACGCCGGGTTTCGCCCCAGGATGTCGAGCACCGGCTGCGCGAGCGCCAGAGCCGAGAGGACGGCGAGATGCACGCCGCCCGTGACGACGTCGCGCCTCGACCTAACGGGGTCGCGCACGGTAGATGAACCGCGTTCCCTCGCCGAGCTCGATGGACTCGAGCACGTCGAAGCGCTCCTCGAGGCACTGCTCGAACCAGTCGCGACGGTAGTCGGGGTGGTCGTGCTCACGCTTGCGCGCGAGCAGTCGCGCCACCATCGGGTCCTCCGGCGTCGGGAACTCGATCACCGTGGCGCCGCCGAGGTCGCGGAGCCAGTCGAGAAACGAGGCGACGGGGACGTTGCCCGAGATCGACACGTGGTGCAGGACTGCGAGGCAGAGCGTGAGGTCGGGCCGGCCGCGCTCGGGCAGCGGCTGCCGCTCCGTCCCTCGCCAGCCGAGGCCCGGCGACGGGTCGACGACGTTCACGACGAGGGGGAGGATCCGCTCCGAGCGCTGCTCCGCGAGCTCGCCGTACAGCCGGTCGACGACGACGGCGTCGGCGTCCATCGCCACGACGTACTCGGCGACCTCGGCGGCGTCGCGCGAGTGCTGTCCCTCGTTCGCGCCGACGTCCCAGACGAGCCGCGGCGACTCCGCCTTCACCGCGTCGGCGACGAAGCGGCGCTTCCGCTCGGCGTCCTCCTCCGTGTAGGTCGTCGTCAGTCCGTAGTCGGACCACGTCGAGTCCGATCGCTGAGGCCGAAGCCGTGACACGAGGCGCTCGAGCCGGCCCACGTTCGCGACGATCAGCTCCTTCTTGAAGCCGGCGCGCTTGAGCTCGCCCTTCACGTCGCTCGTGCTGCCCGCGTAGCGGCGCTCGAGCCGGTTGTGCAGCACGACGTCCGTCAGCACGCCGCGGTGGAACAGGTCGCGCCCGGACAGGAGGTTCCGGGCCTCCGCCGGCGTGATCCCGTCGATCGAGCCGCGCAGCCGCGGCTGGAACGGGACGTCCTTCCAGGCGTGGAGCATCAGCGGGTAGAGGAAGAGCATGCAGAACTGCCGGTAGCCGGCCCACGGCTCGCCTTCCCGCAGCGGCTCGAACGACCCGACGTCGACGAAGACCGGCCGGGCGCCGATGAACTGGACGTTGTACGGCGACGAGTCCTTCAGCATCCAGCCGGCCTCGACCGAGCGTCGGACGAGCTCGAGCTGCAGCAGCGCGGCGGCGCGGAGCATCCCGAACGTCCACTCGTACGGGTACGAGACGAACGGGACGACGTCGTGCTCGAGGACTCCCGCGACCGGCCCGTGCAGCCCGGTCTCGCCGAGCTCGAGCCCGTCGGCCTCGCGCGTGCCGATCAGCTTGCCCTCCTCGACGAGCTGGGCGAAGAGCGGCGTGGCCGAGAACGCGCGCCAGTCCTCGAGGCCGCGCTCCGACAGGACGCGAAAGATCCGCCCGTCCGAGCGGACGACCCGGCTGTCCGGGTCGCGGAACGACCCGGGCTCGAGGGCGGTGGCCGTGCCGGTCTGCTCGTCCACCTGACCCCGCGCGGTCAGTGCGGCGTGCCTTCGTCCTCGGGCGGACTGAGGCGAAGGACTCTGCGCACGCGCCGCCAGTACAGCTTCGCCGTCACGGCGACGGCTGCGACGCCCCCGGCGATCATCTGGAGCACGAGGCTCCCGGTCCCGGGATCGATGTAGGCGAGGTTGGTGATCATCGTGTGACGAGGAGGATAGCGCGCGCTCGATGAGGCTACCCTCTTCGGTTCTCCGGGCGCTCAAGCGCCGCCGCGACGCCGCCGATATCGCGTCCTGGTGACCTGCGCCCGCCTTTTCCTCCTGCTTTCGACCCTGGCCGCGCTGCTGCTGCCCGCCACCGCCGGGGCCAGCGAGCAGTTCGCGGACATGAACCTCCGCCAGCCGACCCTCAAGGTCAACAAGAAGGGTCAGGCGCTCGTCGAGTACACGACCGAGCAAGGCCTTCGCCGCCACGTGCTGATGTGGGGCGCGGTCAACGCCAACGCCCCCAGCCGCGAGGTCAACCAGGTGCGCTTCCGCCGGGACTTCAGCGGCGGCCTCGCCACCTACAAGCGGGCGGTCTGGAAGCGCTTCGCGAACTCCTGCCGCCGCTACGACGGGCCTGCGCTCGCCTACTTCGTCGCCGGCTGCAAGGCGCCGGACGGCTCGTACTGGGCGCTCCAGTCCTGGCAGCGCCGGCTGCCGCTCCTCGGCTTCGACCCCTGGCTGCCGATCCAGGACGACTACGAGCTCCACCTCTCGCACTGGAGCGGCCCGCTGCCCGTGCTCGAGGCGCACGTGAACTGGACCTACGGGCTCCAGTTCCAGGGCGTCTTCGGGCGCCTCAGCTACCTCGGCCAGCCCGTCTTCGGCTTCTCGAGCTCGAGCGAGGGAAACCCGCGTGACCGCTACAGCCGCAACGTCTACATCGACACGTTCAACTCGGCGTACGGCCCCGGCTGGAAGCGCGAGTCCGGGATCCTGACGCACCAGAACACCGGGACCTTCTGCCACAGCTTCGTGCCGGGGCAGAAGCCGTTCGCCGGCTACCCCTCGCAGATCCCGCGTCCCGGCGGCGCCCGGAACCCGCTACCGGATCAGCGTGATGGGCCCCGGCGTGACGCCGGTGCTCATGTGGGAAGGCCCGGGCCTGCCGAACTTCAACGGCGGCGACCCGAACCACACGCGGTCGAGGCCGAGGCGAACGCCGCGTTCGACCGCGTGATGGCGGGCGACCGCATCTGCCGCAACGAGCGCTAGCCGGCCGACGCGCCGACGATCTGGCCCTTGCCGGCTTCCTTCGCGCGGTAGAGCGCGTCGTCGGCCCGCTGGAAGAACGCGACCGAGTCGTCCTCCGGGCGTAGCTCGGCCACTCCGGCCGAGAAGATGATCTGACCGACCTGGCCGATCGGCTGCGCCGAGACCGCGTGCTGGATCCGGCGGTAGAGCTGCTCGGCGTCGCCGAGCGTCGACTCCGGGAGCACGACCGCGAACTCGTCGCCCCCGACGCGGCACGCGATGTCGGCCGTGCGCACGACGTCGCGCACGCGGGCCGCCGCGTCCGCGAGCACGCCGTCCCCGGCGAGGTGCCCGATCTGGTCGTTGATCGCCTTGAAGTCGTCGAGGTCGAAGACGACGAGCGCCAGGTCGCGGTTGTACCGGTGGGCGCGGGCGACCTCGCGGGCGAGCGTCTCGTGGAAGTAGCGGCGGTTGTGCAGCCCGGTGAGCGCGTCGAGGTCGGCCAGCTGCCTGGCCTCCCGGAAGCGCTGGGCGTTCTCGATCGCCGGGCCGGCGCGCTCCGCGAGCTGCTCGAGCTCCTCGATCGCGTCGTCGCCGAGCTCCGCCTCGTCGCGGGTGAAGACGGCGAGGTACCGCTCCACGTCCGCCTCGGGGATCAGCGGCATCGGCACGGCGAGCCCCGACCTGATCAGGTCGCCGTTCTGCGAGATCTCCTCGTGGTCGTACCGGTAGCTGATCCCGATCGCGCGGGCCCGGCGGCCGTTCGGCGGCCCGGCGATCGCCTGGCGCTCGGCCTCCTCCTGGGACAGCCCGAGCGTCGCGACCAGCGGCGGGCCGGCGGGGTTCCCGATCCAGACGAGGGCGGCGTCGGAATCCGTCGCGTGGGTGGCCGCCTCGAGCGTCCGGGTCAGCACCTCGTCGAGGTCGATCGAGCCGCCGAGGTCGCTGAGGACGCGGTTCCGGCGCAGCTCGCCCTCCGCCTGCTCCCGGGCGCCGGCGAGCTCTTTCGCCAGCTCGTCGATCCGGACGTTCAGGTTCTCCACGAGCTCGGCCACACGCCGGTCGGCGCGCTTCGAGGAGCGGCGTGCCAGAACCGTCGCGGCGACGGCCGCGACGATCACCAGAACTGCCACAGCACAGGCGATCAGCAGAGTCATGTGAGGTACTTCGACGCCGTCCTGCCGGGAGGCAGGGGTCGTCTGACTGTAGTCCCGTCTAGACCAGAGGTCTATGACTTGTAACCAGGAAAAGAGAGGGCCGCAGAGCACCGGTACAACGTGGGCAAGGACCCGAAAGTTTCGCTCCAGAAGCGGGTTTGCTCGTTTGCCCCCCAACCAATCCTTCGCTACCATGGCCGAGCGGTTGGCGGGGCTCGACCCCTGCCAGCCTTCTCTGCGTCAAGACAAGGATCGATATTCCCGCATGCCCACCGTGAACCAGCTGATCCGCAAGCCCCGCACCGCGCCCAAGGCGAAGACCAAGACGCCGGCGCTCCGCGGAGCCCCGCAAAAGCGGGGGGTCTGCACGCGCGTCTACACGACCACCCCGAAGAAGCCGAACTCGGCCCTCCGGAAGGTCGCCCGCGTGCGGCTCACGAACCAGATGGAGGTCGGGGCCTACATCCCCGGCGAGGGGCACAACCTGCAGGAGCACTCGGTCGTCTTGATCCGCGGCGGCCGCGTCAAGGACCTGCCGGGCTTCCGCTACAAGGTGATCCGGGCCGCGCTCGACACGTCGGGCGTCTCGGACCGCAAGCAGGGCCGCTCCAAGTACGGCGCGAAGCGGGGCAGCTGATGCCTCGCCGTGCCGAAGTCCAGGCGCGGCCCGTCGAGGCCGACGCCGTCTACGAGAGCCCGCTCGTCACGCAGGTGATCAACAAGGTGATGCTCGACGGCAAGAAGTCGCTCGCCGAGCAGATCGTCTACGGCGCGCTGGCCGAGATCGGCGAGAAGACCGGCAAGCCGCCGGTCGAGGCGCTCGAGCAGGCCGTCAAGACCGTCACGCCCGTGCTGGAGGTCCGCTCCCGCCGCGTCGGCGGGGCGAACTACCAGGTGCCCGTCGAGGTGCCGCAGCGCCGCGCGCGGACGCTCGCCGTCCGCTGGCTCGTCCAGTACGCGCGCGACCGGCGCGAGAAGGGGATGCAGGCCAAGCTCGTCGGCGAGATCCTCGACGCGATCAACCAGCAGGGCGGCGCATTCAAGAAGAAGGACGACATCTACCGGATGGCGCAGGCCAACAAGGCCTTCGCGCACTATCGCTGGTAGAGGGGGAAACGACTCAGTGGCTGTAACGCAACAAGCAATCGCGCTCGACCGCGTCCGGAACATCGGGATCATGGCCCACATCGATGCGGGCAAGACCACGACGACCGAGCGGATCCTCTACTACACGGGCCGCACCCACAAGATGGGCGAGGTCCACGAGGGCGCCGCGACGATGGACTGGATGGCGCAGGAGCAGGAGCGCGGGATCACGATCACCTCCGCCGCGACGACGGCGCAGTGGCGCGATCATCGGATCAACATTATCGATACGCCCGGGCACGTGGACTTTACGGTCGAGGTGGAGCGAAGCCTGCGCGTGCTCGACGGCGCGATCGCCGTCTTCGACTCGGTCGCCGGCGTCGAGCCCCAGTCCGAGACGGTCTGGCGCCAGGCCGACCGCTACAAGGTTCCGCGGATCGCCTTCATCAACAAGATGGACCGCACCGGCGCGGACTTCTTCGCGTCCGTGCAGTCGATGATCGACCGCCTCGGGCGCGAAGCCCATTCCGATCCAGCTCCCGATCGGCCAGGAGGAGCACCACCGCGGCGTGATCGACCTCGTCGAGATGCGCGCGATCACCTTCCCCGACGACCTCGGGACGAAGATGGACGTCGAGGAGATCCCCGCCGAGCTGTTGGAGCAGGCGCAGGAGTACCACCACCAGCTGATCGAGGCGGTCGCCGACCACGACGACGAGCTGACGGAGACCTACCTCGGCGACGAGAACGCGGTCACGCCCGAGATGCTGAAGCGCGCGCTTCGCGCCGCGACGCTCGACAACTCGGTCACGCCGGTGCTCGCCGGCTCGGCGTTCAAGAACAAGGGCGTCCAGCCGCTGCTCGACGCGGTGGTCGACTACCTGCCGAGCCCGCTCGACGTGCCGCCGATCCACGGGATCGACCCGCGCACCGACCACGAGCTCTCGCGTCGCCCGGCGCTCGACGAGCCGTTCGCCGCGCTCGCGTTCAAGGTCATGTCGGATCCCTACGTCGGCAAGCTGACGTACATCCGCGCCTACTCCGGCGTGCTGAAGGCCGGCGACAAGGTCATGAACACGACGACGGGCAAGACCGAGCGCATCTCGCGCATCCTCCAGATGCACGCGAACCACCGCGAGGAGCGCGAGGAGATCGTCGCGGGCGAGATCGCGGCGCTCGTCGGCGTGAAGAACACGACGACCGGCGACACGCTCTCCGTCGAGACCGCCCCGATCAAGCTCGAGGCGATGGAGTTCCCGGACCCGGTGATCTCGGTCGCCGTCGAGCCGAAGACGAAGGGCGACCAGGACAAGCTCGGCCAGGGCCTCCAGCGCCTCTCGGAGGAGGACCCCACCTTCCGCGTGCGGACCGACGACGAGACCGGGCAGACGCTCATCTCGGGGATGGGCGAGCTGCACCTCGAGATCATCGTCGACCGCCTGAAGCGCGAGTTCAACGTCGACGCGAACGTCGGGCGGCCGCAGGTCGCCTACCGCGAGACGATCTCGAAGCCCGTCGAGAAGATCTCGGGCAAGTTCGTCCGCCAGACGGGCGGCCGCGGCCAGTACGGCCACGCCGTGATCAACGTCGAGCCCACGCAGGGCGAGGGCTACGAGTTCGTCGACAAGATCGTCGGCGGGAAGATCCCGAAGGAGTACATCCCGTCGATCGACCTCGGGATCCAGGAAGCGATGGAGTCCGGCGTCCTCGCCGGCTACCCCGTCGTGGACATCCGGGTCGAGCTCGTCGACGGGTCGTACCACGACGTCGACTCGAGCGAGATCGCCTTCAAGGTCGCCGGTTCGATGGCGGTCAAGGAAGCGATGAAGCGCGCGAAGCCGAAGCTGCTCGAGCCGGTGATGACCGTCGAGGTCGTCACGCCCGAGGACTACCTCGGCGACGTGATGGGCAACCTCAACTCTCGCCGCGGCCGGGTGGAGCACCTCGAGCCCCGCGGCAACGCCCAGGCGATCAAGGCAATGGTTCCGCTGTCGGAGATGTTCGGATACGCGACCGACCTGCGCTCGATGACGCAGGGTCGTGCAACCTTCACGATGCAGTTCGAGCGCTACGAGGACGTCCCGCAGGGGATCGCCTCCGAGCTCGTCACTGCAGAGGCATAGAAAAGGAGAACCGGAGGAGCAATGGCAAAGCAGAAGTTTGAGCGCACGAAGCCGCACGTCAACGTCGGCACCATCGGTCACATCGACCACGGGAAGACCACGCTCACAGCGGCGATCACGAAGGTCCTCGCCGAGCAGGGTGGCGGCACGGCGATGAGCTTCGAGGAGATCGACAACGCTCCCGAGGAGCGTCAGCGCGGCATCACGATCAACACGACGCACGTCGAGTACGAGACGGCGAACCGTCACTACGCGCACGTCGACTGCCCGGGGCACGCCGACTACATCAAGAACATGATCACGGGCGCCGCCCAGATGGACGGCGCGATCCTCGTGGTCTCGGCCGCCGACGGCCCGATGCCGCAGACGCGCGAGCACATCCTGCTCGCCCGTCAGGTCGAGGTGCCGGCGATCGTCGTCGCGCTGAACAAGGCCGACATGGTCGACGACCCCGAGCTGCTCGAGCTCGTCGAGATGGAGGTGCGCGAGCTCCTCACGAAGTACGAGTTCCCCGGCGACGAGATCCCGGTCATCCAGGTCTCGGCGCTGAAGGCGCTCGAGGGCGACGAGGCTGCGGTCAAGCAGGTGCTCGAGCTGATGGAGGCCGTCGACTCCTACATCCCGGAGCCGACCCGCGACGTCGACAAGCCCTTCCTGATGCCGATCGAGGACGTGTTCACGATCACCGGCCGCGGCACCGTCGTGACCGGCCGCATCGAGCAGGGCAAGATCGAGAGCGGCAACGAGGTCGAGATCGTCGGCATCCACGAGAAGGTGGAGAAGACGGTCGTCACCGGCCTCGAGATGTTCCAGAAGACGCTCGACTACGCGCAGGCGGGCGACAACGCCGGCGCGCTGCTCCGCGGCACGAAGCGCGAAGAGGTGGAGCGTGGCCAGGTGCTCGCGAAGCCCGGCTCGATCACGCCGCACACGCACTTCAACGCCGAGGTGTACGTCCTCTCGAAGGAGGAGGGTGGCCGCCACACGCCGTTCTTCAACGGCTACCGGCCGCAGTTCTACTTCCGCACGACGGACGTGACCGGCTCGATCAAGCTCCCGGAGGGCCAGGAGATGGTCATGCCGGGCGACAACACGAACATGGTGATCGAGCTGATCCAGCCGATCGCGATGGATCAGGGTCTGCGGTTCGCGATCCGCGAAGGCGGCCGCACGGTTGGTGCGGGCGTCGTGACCGAGATCAAGACCTAGGGAACGGGAACGGGGACCGGTGGCACAGTCGAAGATCCGCATCCGCCTGAAGGGCTACGACCATCAGGCACTCGACCGCTCGGCGGCGTCGATCGTCGAGACGGCGACGCGTACCGGCGCGACGATCACCGGTCCCGTTCCGCTTCCGACCGAGAAGAACGTCTACGTCGTGATCCGCAGTCCGTTCAAGGACAAGGACTCGCGCGAGCACTTCGAGGTCCGGACGCACAAGCGGTTGATCGACATCCACTCGCCCACGCCGAAGACGGTCGACTCGCTGATGCGGCTCGACCTCCCGGCCGGCGTCGACATCGAGATCAAGCTCTGAGATGAAGGGCATCCTCGGACAGAAAGCTCGGCATGACCCAGATCTTCGACCCGGAGACCGGCGGCGTCACGCCGGTCACCGTGATCGAGGCGGGGCCGTGCCCGGTCGTGACCGTGAGGACGCAGGCCGAGGACGGCTACGACGCCGTGCAGCTCGCGTACGAGCCGGTCGCCGAGCGGAAGCTCAGCGGCGGCGAGATCGGCCACCTGCGCAAGAACGGCGTCGAGCCGCACCGGCACATGGTCGAGTTCCGCGGCGCCGACCGAGCTCGTCCCCGGCGAGACGGTCACCGTCGAGGCGTTCGAGCCGGGCGACAAGGTGAAGGTGGCCGGGATCGGGATCGGCAAGGGCTTCGCCGGAACGATCAAGCGGCACAACTTCCACCGTGGCCCCGTCTCGCACGGCTCGCACAACGTGCGCGCGCCGGGCTCGATCGGCGCGTCGGCGACGCCGAGCCGCGTGTTCAAGGGCATGAAGATGGCCGGCCGGATGGGCGGCAAGCGCCGCACGCAGACCGGCCTGACCGTGCACTCGATCGAGGCGGAGCGGAACCTCCTGCTCGTCAAGGGCGCGATCCCCGGTCCGAAGAACGGGATCGTCGAAGTCAGGGAGCAGAAGTAATGGCCGCACCGAAGGCACCCGTCCTCGACGGCACCGGCAAGAAGTCGAAGGACCTGACGCTCGACGCCGACGTGTTCGGCGCCGAGGTGAAGCCGCACCTCGTGCACGAGACCGTGCGCGCCGAGTTCGCTGCGGCGCGCGCAGGCACGAAGTCGGTCAAGAGCCGTGGGCTCGTCCGCGGCGGCCGCGCGAAGCCGTGGCGCCAGAAGGGAACGGGCCGCGCGCGTGCGGGCACGATCCGCGCGGTCCAGTGGAGAGGCGGCGGCGTCGCGTTCTCTCCGCGCACGAACTTCGAGGTCAAGGTGAACCGCAAGGAGCGCCGGGCGGCGTTCCGCGCAGCGCTCTCCGACCACGCGCAGGCGGGCACGATCGCGGTGCTCGGCGCGGGCTTCGACGAGCCGTCGTCCAAGGGCGCCTCGTCGCTCATCGGCACCTGGGGCCAGGACCTGCCGCTCCTCGTCGTCGCGACCGCCGACGAGGAGGCGCTGATCAAGTCGTTCCGCAACCTCGCGAAGGTGCTTGGTGACGGTGCCGGGCGAGCTCGAGGTCTCGGAGCTCGTGTGGGCGCGCTCGCTGCTCGTCAGCGAGGCCGCGCTCGAGCAGGTTCAGGCGAAGGCGGGTGTGGCATGAGCCTCCACCCGAACGAGGTGCTCCTCGCCCCCGTCGTCTCCGAGAAGAGCTACTCGCTGATCAACGACAACAAGTACTCGTTCCGCGTGCATCCCGACGCGCACAAGACGCAGGTCCGCCAGGCGGTCGAGGAGCTCTTCGACGTCAAGGTTCAGAAGGTGAACATCGTCAAGGTGCAGGCGAAGCCGAAGCGGCGCGGCATGTTCCAGGGCTCGCGCCCCGGCTGGAAGAAGGCGATCGTGCAGCTGGCCGAGGGCGAGACCATCGAGATCTTCGAAGGAGCCCAGGTCTAGTCATGCCCGTCAGGAAATTCAAGCCCACGTCTCCCGGCCGCCGCTTCATGACGGTCTCGACGTTCGAGGACGTCACGAAGAAGGCGCCCGAGAAGTCGCTGCTCGAGCCGGTCAAGCGCAAGGGCGGCCGCAACAACATGGGCCGGATCACGACGCGCCACCAGGGCGGCGGCCACAAGCGCCGCTACCGCGTCGTCGACTTCAAGCGCACGAAGGACGGCGTGCCGGCGAAGGTCGCCGCGATCGAGTACGACCCGAACCGCTCCGCGCGGATCGCGCTGCTGCACTACGCCGACGGCGCGAAGGCGTACATCCTCGCGCCCGCCCGCCTGCGCCCCGGCGCGGTGGTCGAGTCGGGCCCGGGCGCCGACATCAAGCCGGGCAACGCGCTTCCGCTCGAGAACATCCCGACCGGCACGCTCGTGCACAACGTCGAGCTGAAGCCCGGGCAGGGCGGCAAGATGGCGCGCTCCGCCGGCTCCGGCGTGCAGCTCGTCGCGAAGGACATGGGCTTCGCGGTGCTCCGTCTGCCCTCGGGCGAGATGCGGAGGGTGCCGCTAACCTGTCGAGCCACCGTCGGGCAGGTCGGAAACCTCGACCACGAGAACGAGACGGGGGGCAAGGCGGGCCGCAGCAGGTGGAAGGGCAAGCGGCCGACGGTGCGCGGCTCGGCGATGAACCCGGTCGACCATCCGCACGGTGGCGGCGAGGGCAAGTCGAAGGGCGGCCGTCACCCGGTGACGCCGTGGGGCGTGCCGACGCTCGGCAAGCCCACGCGCCGCAAGCACAAGGAATCCGACAAGTTGATCGTCCGCAGTCGTAAGAGAGGTCGTAAGTGAGCCGGAGCTCGAAGAAGGGGCCGTACGTGGAGGAGCGCCTGTTGCAGCGCATCGAGGCGATGAACACGTCCGGCTCCAAGCAGATGATCCGCACCTGGTCGCGGACGTCGACGGTGTTCCCCGAGATGATCGGGCACACGATCGCGGTCCACGACGGGCGCAAGCACGTTCCCGTGTTCATCTCCGACCAGATGGTCGGACACAAGCTGGGCGAGTTCGCTCCGACGCGGACGTTCCGCGGCCACTCGGGCGACCGCAAGGCGACGGTGAAGAAGTAAGTGGCGACGACGGCGACAGAGACGCAGCTCGTTCGCGCGCAAGCACGCTGGGTGCGCGTGTCCGCCCGCAAGGCGCGGCTCGTGCTCGAGCACATCCGCGGCCGGACCGTGCCGGAAGCGCGCACGGTGCTCGCGTTCAGCGAGCGCGCGGTCGCGCACGACATCGAGCAGGTGCTCCGGTCCGCCGTCGCGAACGCCGAGGCGAACCACGGCCTCGTCGGCGACGAGCTCGTCGTCTTCACCGCGTACGCGGACGAAGGCCCGACGCTCAAGCGCTGGCGCGCACGCGCGCGCGGCCGCGTCGCGCGCATCCGCAAGCGCACCTGTCACATCACGATCGAGCTCGCGGCGACGAACGGCGCGACGGTCACGAAGCCGAAGAAGAGCGACGCACCGAAGACCGACTCGCCGAAGCCGCGCTCGGAGCGCCGCGGACGGCAGCGCCCCGACCAGGGCACGGGCACGACGCCGCGGCCTTCCGCGACGAACCGACCGCAGCCGACCAGGCGCACTCAGAAGAAGGGAAGCTAGTGGGACAAAAAGTCCATCCGGGCGCCATGCGCGTCGGCGTGATCCACGACTGGAAGTCGAACTGGTACACGGGCAAGAAGGAGTACCCGCAGTACCTGATCGAGGACATCAGGATCCGCGACCACATCCAGGGCAAGCTCGGCCACGCCGGCATCTCCGACATCCTGATCCGCAAGGACAAGCAGCGGATCACCGTGGACATCTACACGGCGCGCCCCGGGATCGTGATCGGCAAGTCCGGCGTGGAGGTCGACGCGCTCCGTAAGGAGCTGCACGCGATCACCCAGAAGAACGTCCACATCAACATCAACGAGATCAAGCGCCCCGAGCTCGACGCGAAGCTCGTCGCGCAGTCGATCGCCGAGCAGCTGCAGAACCGCGTGAGCTTCCGCCGCGCGATGAAGCGCGCGCTCGCGTCGGCGGTGCGCTCCGGCGCCGAGGGCATCCGCATCCAGTGCGGCGGCCGGCTCGGCGGCGGCGAGATGTCGCGCTCCGAGAGCTACTCGGAGGGCCGCGTCCCGCTGCACACGATCCGCGCGGACATCGACTACGGCTTCGTCGAGGCGAAGACGACGTTCGGCCGGATCGGCGTCAAGGTCTGGATCAACAAGGGCGAGATCATGCCCGAGGGCTTCGAGGGGAACATCGGCGGCAAGGAGCAGCGGCTCGGCGAGCAGGACACGCGCCGTCGCCGCGGCGGTGTCACCGAGGGTCTCGGCGCCTCGCGCGAGGGCGGCCGTGACCGTCAGCGCGACCGCGAGGGGCTCGGCCCGGTGCGTCAGCGCCGCCGGCCCGGCGGCGGCCCGGGCGGCGCGAAGACCGGTGCGGCACGGAGCCGCGGCGGCAGCGGCTCGCGTCCGCGCTCCCGCACGCCCAAGCAGGACAACGTCGAGCTTCCGAAGACCGACGAGCAGGCCGTCTCGGCCGAAGGTGCCGAGCAGCCGGTGATCGAGGCGGAGGTCGTGACGACGCCGGCTCCCGTCGCCGAGGCTCCGGAGACGACGACGACCGAGACCGAGGCCCCGGCCAAGGCCAAGGCCAAGGCCGAGAAGGCCCCGGCCGAGGAGAAGCCGAAGAAGCCCCGCGCACCGCGGAAGAAGAAGGCGGAGTAACCGATGCTGCTGCCGAAGAAGACCAAGCACCGGAAGGTGCAGCGCGGCCGCCGGCGCGGCACCGCGAAGGGCCAGACGACCGTGCAGTTCGGCGACTACGGGCTGAAGGCGCTCGAGAACGGCTGGCTGACGAACCGGCAGATCGAGGCCGCCCGAATCGCGATGACGCGCAAGATCAAGCGCGGCGGCAAGGTCTGGATCAACCTCTTCCCCGACAAGCCGGTGACGCAGAAGCCCGCCGAGACGCGGATGGGCTCCGGCAAGGGCTCACCCGAGCACTGGGTCGCCGTCGTCAAGCCGGGTCGCGTGATGTTCGAGCTCGCCGGCGTGCCCGAGGCGCTCGCCAAGGAGGCGCTGCAGCTCGCGGGGAGCAAGTTGTCGGTCAAGACGAAGATCGTGAAGCGGGAGGCTGATCTCTTTGAAGCCTAGGGAGCTGCGTGAGCTGAGCGACGACGAGCTCGAGCAGAAGCTGCACGACCGGCGCCAGGAGCTCTTCAACCTCCGGTTCCAGTCGGCGACCGGCGCGCTCGAGAACCCGTCGCGGATTCGGCTGGCGAAGCGCGAGATCGCGCGGATCCTGACCGTGCGGATCGAGCGCTCGACGATGGAGAGGACAGGAACGTGAGCGAGACCGAGAACGAGACAACCGAGACGCCCGAGACTCCCGAGCCCGAGACGGTCGAGGAGCAGGTCGCCGACGAGCCGGTCGCCGAGGCGCCCGAGCCCGCAGCCGACGAGCCTGCTGAGACCGAGGCCGAGTCGACGGAGTCGCCCGAGGAGCCCGAGCCGGCCGCGGCAGAAGCCGAGGCTCCGGCCGCGCCTGCGAAGAAGCAGCGCCCGCGCAAGCACGTCCCGCGGACGCTCCGCCGGCAGCGCCCGAAGCCCCAGCGCGAGCGCCCCGCACAGCGCCGGCCGATCGTCCGGCTGCCGAAGCCCGACGGCGAGCGCGGCCGCCGCCAGGAGCGGCGCGGCGTCGTCGTCTCGAGCGCGATGGACAAGACGATCGTGGTGAAGGTCGACATGATCAAGATCCACCCGCGCTACAAGAAGGTGATCCGCCGCTCGAAGAAGTTCCACGCTCACGACGAGCAGAACAAGGCGAACGTCGGTGACGTCGTGCGCATCGTCGAGACGCGCCCGCTGTCGAAGACCAAGAACTGGCGGCTGGCGGAAGTGGTGGAGGTCGCGAAGTGATCCAGCAGGAATCTCGTCTCCGCGTCGCGGACAACACCGGCGCGCGCGAGCTGCTCTGCATTCGCGTGAAGGGCGGCTCGCATCGCCGCTACGCACGCGTGGGCGACATCATCACCGCGACGGTCAAGTCGGCCACGCCGCAGGGCGCGATCAAGAAGGGCGAGGTCGTGCAGGCGGTCGTCGTGCGGACGAAGAAGCCGTTCGCGCGCGACGACGGCACGCTGATCGGCTTCGACGAGAACGCGGCCGTGATCATCGACGCGCAGCGGAACCCGCGCGGCACCCGCATCTTCGGGCCGGTCGCGCGCGAGCTGCGCGAGAAGAACTTCATGAAGATCGTCTCGCTTGCGCCGGAGGTGCTCTAGCCGTGTCGGTGAAGCTGAAGGTGAAGAAGGGCGACCTGGTGCAGATGCTGACGGGCAAGGACCGCGGCAAGCAGGGGCGCGTGCTCGAGGTGCGCAAGGACGACCGGCGCGTGATCGTCGAGAACCTGAACATGGTCAAGCGCCACTCGCGCCCGAAGCCGATGAAGGACCCGAGCCGGATGGGCGCGCCGCAGGTGATCCCCGGCGGGATCATCGAGAAGGCGTCCGCCGTGGCGGTCTCGAACGTGATGGTCGTCTGCCCGGTCTGCAACCGGCCGACCCGCGTCGGCATGACCGAGAAGGAAGCGAAGGGCGGCATCATCCACGTGCGCGTCTGCAAGCGCGCCGACTGCGGCCAGGAGATGGATCGCTGATGGCGACCCGCGAAGCACCCACCCGCGACACGGCCGCAGAGGCCCGCGACTACAAGCCGCGCCTGAAGCAGCTGTACGTCGGCGAGCTCCGCGGCAAGCTGAAGGACGAGCTCGGCCTGTCCCTCATGCAGGTCCCGCGCATCTCGAAGATCACGCTCAACATGGGCGTCGGAGAGGCCAAGACCGACGCGAAGCAGCTCGACGCGGCGATCGAGGAGCTGACGATCATCGCCGGGCAGCGCGCGCAGGTGCGCAAGGCCCGCAAGTCGATCGCGCAGTTCAAGATCCGCGAGGGGATGCCGATCGGCGCGAAGGTCACGCTCCGCGGCGACCGCATGTGGGAGTTCCTCGACCGGCTCGTCTCGATCGCGCTGCCGCGGATCCGCGACTTCCGCGGGCTTGAGCCCGCGCTCGTTCGACGGCCGCGGAAACTATTCGCTCGGCGTTCGCGAGCAGCTCATCTTTCCCGAGATCAACTACGACGACGTCTCGCAGGTCCGAGGGCTCGACGTCGCGATCACGACCACTGCCGAGACGGACGACCAGGCGCTCGCGTTGCTGCGCGCGCTCGGCCTGCCGTTCGCCGGCGAGCAGAGGGAGCAGGAGTAAATGGCAAAGAAGTCGCTGGTGATCAAGCAGGCCCGGCCGCAGAAGTTCAAGACGCGTGCGTACTCGCGCTGCAACCGCTGCGGGCGTCCGCGTGCGGTCTTTCGCAAGTTCGGCCTGTGCCGGATCTGCTTGCGGGAGCTCGCGCACAACGGCGCGATTCCCGGGATGACGAAGAGCAGCTGGTAGGGAGGACGACGTGGTAACCGATCCGATCGCGGACATGCTCACGCGCATCCGCAACGCGAACAAGGCGCTCCACGAGAGCGCGCGCATGCCGACCTCCAAGGTGAAGGTCGAGATCGCGCGGCTGCTCAAGGAGGAGGGCTACATCAAGGACTACCGCGTCGAGAGCGGCGACCCGTTCGACGCCCTCGTCGTCGACCTCAAGTACGGCCGCAGCCGCGAGCGGATCCTCACCGATCTGAAGCGCGTCTCCAAGCCCGGTCGCCGCGTGTACGCTCGCAAGGATCGCCTGCCGCGCGTGCTCGGCGGCATGGGTACCGCGATCATGTCCACCCCTCAGGGGCTCATCACGAGCCGCACCGCCGAGCGCGAAGGCGTCGGCGGCGAGGTCATCTGCTTCGTTTGGTAACGCCATGAGTCGAATCGGAAAACGCCCAATCGAACTGCCCACCTCGGTCAACGTGGCGATCTCCCCTGGGCGCGTTCAGGTGAACGGGCCGCTCGGCGAGCTGTCGCAGGTCGTCCCGAGCCGGATGAAGATCGAGCAGCGCGAGGGCGAGATCGTCGTCGAGCGCCCGACCGAGCGCGGCGACGACCGCGCGCTCCACGGGCTGACGCGCACGCTCGTCGCGAACATGGTCGAGGGCGTCACGAAGGGCTTCGAGAAGCGGCTCGAGCTCCAGGGAGTCGGCTATCGCGCCGCGCTCAGGGGCGAGTCGCTCGAGCTGAGCGTGGGCTACTCGCACCCCGTCACGATCGAGCCGCGCCAGGGAGTCGCGTTCGAGGTCCCCGTGCCGACGCAGATCGTCGTGAAGGGAATCGACAAGCAGGCGGTCGGCCAGCTCGCCGCGGAGATCCGCAAGGTCCGCCCGCCCGAGCCGTACAAGGGCAAGGGCATCCGCTACGAGGGCGAGTACGTTCGCCGCAAGGTCGGGAAGCGCGCATGAGCGCGACTGTTCGCGAAGCGCGCCTTCGGCGCCACCGCCGCGTCCGCGGCAAGGTTTCGGGCACTGCCGAGCGCCCGCGCTTGGCCGTGTTCCGTTCGAATCGCGGGATCGCGGCGCAGCTGATCGACGACACGAGCGGCAAGACGCTCGCGGCGGCCAGCTGGCTCGACGGCAAGAAGTCGTTCAAGGGCAACAAGTCGGATCAGGCGGTCGAGGTCGGCAAGCTGCTCGCAGAGGCTGCGAAGAAGGCGGGCGTCGAGTCCGCCGTCTTCGACCGTGCGGGCTACCTCTACCACGGCCGCGTCAAGGCGCTGGCGAACGCCGCGCGCGAGGGAGGACTCAAGTTTTGAGCGACGTGCAATTTCAGGAGAGCCGCGAGCTCAAGGAGCGCGTGGTCGAGATCAACCGCGTCGCGAAGGTCGTCAAGGGCGGCCGGCGCTTCTCGTTCACCGCGCTCGTGGTGATCGGCGACGAGCACGACCGGGTCGGCGTCGGCTACGGCAAGGCGCGCGAGGTCCCGCTCGCGATCACGAAGGCGGTCGACGACGCGAAGAAGAACATGTTCACGGTGCCGAAGCACGGCACGACGATCACCCACGGCGTGATCGGCAAGTTCGACGCCGCGCGCGTGATGCTTCGCCCTGCCAGCGAGGGAACCGGCGTGATCGCCGGCGGCGGCGTCCGCGCGGTGCTGGAGCTCGCCGGGATCCGCGACATCCTCGCGAAGAGCCTCGGCACGACGAACCCGATCAACATGGCGAAGGCGACGGTCAACGCGCTCCAGTCGCTGCGGCGTCCCGAGGACGTCGCGCGCGCACGCGGGAAGACGATCGCCGAGGTGCTTCCGTACAAGCCGCCGAAGGTGGAGCCGGAGGTTGAAGCTCCGGTCGTGCCCGACGCTGCTCCGGCGGTCGAGAGCCCGGAGGAGACTCCGTCGTGACGACGCTGAAGATCACCCAGACCCGGAGCCAGATCGGCCAGAGCCAGCGCCATCGCGGCACGCTGCGCGCGCTCGGTCTCGGCAAGATCGGCAAGAGCGTCGAGAAGCCGGAGAGCCCGGTGCTCGCCGGTATGCTCCGCAAGGTCCGCCACCTCGTGCAGGTGGAGGAGGTCTAGGTCTTGGCGGATCGCAAGCTCTCACTCAGCAACCTCGCACCCGCGCAGCCGCGGCAGGACCGCAAGCGCATCGGGCGCGGCCTCGGCTCCGGCAAGGGGCGCTACTCCGGCCGCGGGCTGAAGGGCCAGAAGTCGCGCGCGGGCTCGCACAAGATGCGCGCCGGCTTCGAGGGCGGCCAGATGCCGATGTACATGCGGCTTCCGAAGCAGCGCGGCTCCACGTCGAAGGACGCGATGCCGGTCGGCCCGTTCCGCACGTTCACGCAGGGCGTCAACGTGCGCGACCTCGAGACGCGTTTCGACGCCGGCGCCGACGTCACGCCCGAGGCGCTGAAGGCGCTCGGCCTGATCCGCAACCTTCGCACCGACGTCAAGATCCTCGGCTACGGCGACATCTCGAAGAAGCTGAACGTGACGGCCCACCGCTTCTCCGCGACCGCGCGCGAGAAGATCGAGGCGGCCGGCGGGACGGTCGTCGCGCTCCGCGAGGAGCCGGCGCCGACGCGTTCGCGCAAGCGCCGCAAGATCGCCGCCAAGAAGCGCGCCGCGGGCATCGTCCCGTCGTCTCCGGACGACGACGTCGCGCCCGAGACCGAGACGACGCCGGAGGCGGACGCGGAGGCCGAGGCTCCCGAGCAGGAAAACGCGTAAGTGTTCTCCTGGCTGACGAACGCCTGGCGCGTCCCCGAACTGCGCCATCGCCTGCTCTTCACGGCAGGCATCCTCGCGGTCTACCGCTTCGGCTCGTGGCTGCCCGCTCCGGGTGTGAGCTCCGACCAGATCACGAACTACTTCAACCAGGGCGGCGGGAACGGCACGATCCTCGGCCTGCTCTCCCTCTTCTCCGGCGGCGCGCTCTCGCGGTTCAGCGTCTTCGCGCTCGGGATCATGCCGTACATCACGGCGTCGATCATCCTGCAGCTCCTGACGGTCGTCATCCCGCGGCTCGAGCAGCTCCAGAAGGAAGGCGAGTCGGGCTACGCGAAGATCAACCAGTACACGCGCTATCTGACCGTGGCGCTGGCCGGGATGCAGGCGATCGGCTACACGTACCTCTTCAAGCGCCAGGGCGCCCTCGAAGCATCGACGGCACGCGTGATCCTGATCGTGCTCACCCTGACCGCCGGCGCGACGCTGCTGATGTGGTTCGGCGAGCAGATCACGAAGCGCGGCATCGGCAACGGCATCTCGCTCCTGATCTTCGCGTCGATCCTGACCGCGCTCCCGACCGGCATCAACGCCTGGGTGAACGGCGGCCCGGTCGAGAAGATCATGTTCCCGCTGATCGCCCTCGGCGTGATCGTCGCGGTCGTCTTCGTCCAGGAGGGCCAGCGGCGAATCCCGATCCAGTACGCCAAGCGCATGGTGGGCCGCCGCATGACCACGGGCGGCTCGACCTACATGCCGCTGCGCGTGAACATGGCCGGCGTGATCCCCGTGATCTTCGCCGCGGCGATCATGGCGTTCCCGCCGACGATCGGGTCGTTCTTCCCGCAGACCCAGGAGTTCGTCAACTCGTACTTCACGCCGAACAACCTGCCCGTACCTGTTGTTCCAGGCGTTCCTGATCGTGATCTTCACCTACTTCTACACCGCGGTCCAGTTCAACCCGGTCGACCAGGCCGACAACCTGCGTAAGCACGGCGGCTACATCCCGGGCATCCGTCCCGGGCCGCCGACCGCGCAGTACCTCGACCGCGTGCTGACGCGCCTCACGCTTCCGGGTGCGCTGTACCTCGCCGTCATCGCGACGCTCCCGTCGCTCTTCATCGTGTACGGCGGCTTCTCCCAGGCAACCGCCGGCGCGCTCGGCGGTACCTCGGTGCTGATCGCCGTCGGTGTCGCGCTCGACACGATGCGGCAGATGGAGTCGCAGATGATGATGCGCTCGTACGAGGGCTTCCTCCGCTAGTGCCGCCCAACGTTCTGCTCCTGGGCATCCAGGGGTCGGGCAAGGGGACTCAGGCGAAGCGAATCGCCTCCGAGTACGACAGCCCCCACGTCGCGACCGGCGACATCCTGCGCAAGGCCATCGAAGACGGAACGCCACTCGGCAAGCAGGTCGAGGACATCCTCGCGCGCGGAGAGCTCGTTCCCGACGCGACGATGATCGACCTGATTCGCGAGCGGCTCACCGACTCGGAGGGCTTCGTGCTCGACGGCTTTCCCCGCACGATGGCGCAGGCCGAGGCGCTCGACGACATGCTCGCCGAGATCAACCGCCCGCTCGACGTCGTCTTCGTGCTCCAGGTGCCGGACGACGTCGCCCGCGAGCGGCTCGCGAAGCGCGCTCTCGCGGAGGGCCGCGCCGACGACACGCCGGCCGCGATCGACACGCGGATCGCGACGTACCACCGCGAGACGGAGCCGATCGTCGAGCACTACCGCACCCGGGGGAGCCTCGTGGGGATTCCGGGTACCGGTACCGTTGAAGAGGTGTTCCGGCAGATCCAGGACGCGCTCGACCAGGTCGCGGTCAGGCAATGATCGTCCGCAAGTCAGAGCGCGAGATCGAGCTGATCGCCGCGGCGGGCCGGGTCGCCGCCGACACGATCGCGCACGTCGGCCGTCACATCGAGCCGGGCGTGACGACGGACGAGCTCGACCGCATCGCCGAGGAGTACATCCGCTCGCACGGCGGGATCCCGACGTCGAAGGGCTACCGCGGGTTCCCGAAGGCGATCTGCATCTCGCCGAACGACATGATCGTCCACGGGATCCCGGGCCAGTACCGCGTCGCCGACGGCGACCTGCTCACGCTCGACGTGGGCGTCACGCTCGACGGCTACGTCGCGGACACGGCGTACACGTTCGCCGTCGGCGAGGTCTCCGCCGAGGCCGAGCGGCTGCTCGAGGTCGGCCAGGCGGCGCTCGCCGCCGGGATCGAGCAGGCGCAGGTGGACAACCGGATCGGCGACGTCTCCGCCGCGATCCAGCGGGTGGTCGAGGAGGCAGGCTTCGCGGTCGTCCGGGCCCTCGTCGGGCACGGGGTCGGGCGCGCCTACCACGAGGATCCCCAGATCCCGAACTACGGCACCCCGGGCCGGGGCGCGCGGCTCTCCTCCGGGATGACCCTGGCGATCGAGCCGATGATCACGGCCGGCGGGGTGGACATCGTCCTCGACGACGACCAGTGGTCGGTCTACACCGCAGATGGGTCGCTTTCGGCCCATTTCGAGCACACCGTGGCGGTCACGGAGGCCGGGCCCAGGATCCTGACCCCGGCCGGAGCCGCTTTGCTACAGTAGTCGTCGGCCGAAAGGCCATCTTTTCGTGTTCTTTTCCGGGCTCGAGAGAGCCCGGTTCGTGAGAGGAAATGCCGGAGAAGGAAGAGAAGATCGAGGCGGAAGGCGAGGTCGTCGAAGCGCTCCCGAGCACGATGTTCCGGGTGCAACTCGAGTCCGGCCACGACGTTCTGGCCAAGATCAGCGGGAAGATGCGGAAGCACTACATCCGGATCCTCCCCGGCGACAAGGTCAAGGTCGAGCTCAGTCCGTACGACCTGACCCGAGGCCGCATCACCTACAGACACCGATGAAAGTCAGACCCTCAGTCAAGCCCATGTGTGAGCGCTGCCGCGTGATCAAGCGGCACGGTCGCACCATGGTCATCTGCACGAACCCGCGCCACAAGCAGAGGCAGGGCTAGGGCATGGCGCGCATCGCGGGGGTCAACCTTCCGAACCAGAAGCGCCTCGAGGTGGGGCTGACGTACATCTTCGGCATCGGCCGCTCGACGGCGAAGCAGATCGCGTCCGAGCTCGGCATCTCTCAGGACACCAAGATCCGCGACCTCACCGACGACGAGGTCACGAAGCTCCGCAACTACATCGACGACAAGGTCACGGTCGAGGGCGACCTGCGCCGCGACAGGCAGCAGGCGGTGAAGCGCCTCGGCGAGATCGGCGCCTACCGCGGCGTCCGGCATCGCCGCGGCCTGCCGGTCAACGGTCAGCGCACGAAGACCAACGCGCGCACGCGCAAGGGCGCGAAGAAGACCGTCGGGCGCGGCAAGAAGGCGAAGGCGTAGCGTGGCGCCTCCTCGCAAGACAGCGGCCCGCGGTCGCGGGCGCCGCCGTGTCAAGAAGAACATCGCCATCGGCCAGGCGCACATCAAGACGTCGTTCAACAACACGATCGTCGCGCTGACCGACAAGGACGGCAACGTGATCGCGTGGGAGTCCGCCGGCTCGGCCGGCTTCAAGGGCTCGCGCAAGTCGACCCCGTTCGCCGCCCAGGTCACCGCCGACAACTGCGCGCGGAAGGGCATGGAGCACGGCCTCCAGAAGGTCGAGGTCTTCGTCAAGGGCCCGGGCTCCGGGCGCGAGACGGCGATCCGCTCGCTCCAGGCCGCGGGTCTCGAGATCCTCGGCGTCAAGGACGTCACCCCGCAGGCGCACAACGGCGTGCGGCAGAAGAAGCGGAGGCGCGTCTAAGTGGCGAGGGATCTCGGACCGAAGTGCCGCATCTGCCGCCGCGAGGGCATGAAGCTCTTCCTCAAGGGCGAGCGCTGCCTGACCGAGAAGTGCGCGATCGAGCGCCGCTCGTATCCGCCGGGAGAGCACGGCCGCGGCCGCATCAAGCAGAGCGAGTACCTGCTCCAGCTGCGCGAGAAGCAGAAGGCGCGCCGGTACTACGGCCTGCTCGAGAAGCAGTTCCGCAATTACTACGAGAAGGCGTCGAAGCAGCAGGGAATCACCGGTGAGGTGCTCCTCCGCATGCTCGAGCTCCGTCTCGACAACGTCGTCTACCGCCTCGGCTTCGCGGCCTCGCGCTCGCAGGCCCGGCAGCTCGTGCGCCACGGCCACTTCCAGGTGAACGGCCGGCGCGTGAACATCCCGAGCTTCCAGGTGCGTCCCGACCAGATCATCTCGGTGCGCCCGGGCAGCTCCGCGGAGCAGGTGATCCGCGACGCCACCGACCTGACGGCGTCCGTCGCACCCTGGCTCCAGGCAGATCACGACAACCTGACCGGCAAGGTGCTCCGCGCCCCGGAGCGAACCGAGATCGACACGCCGGTCCAGGAACAGCTCATCGTCGAGCTTTACTCCAAGTAGTCACGAAGGAAGGGAACCCGCTTTGGCAGTCCGCTCCAGCCTGATGGAATTTCAGATTCCGAAGATCGTCCACGAGGAGATCAACGAGAACCGTGGCGTCTTCGAGATCGAGCCGCTCGACCGCGGCTTCGGTTACACGTTCGGCAACTCGCTGCGCCGCGTCCTGCTCTCGTCGCTCGAGGGCGCCGCGGTCACCTCGGTGAAGCTCGAGGGCGTGCAGCACGAGTTCTCGACGCTCCCCGGCGTCCGCGAGGACGTCACCGACATCATCCTCAACCTCAAGAACCTCGTCGCGATCCTGCACGGCGACTCGCCCGAGATCGAGGTGCGCCTCTCGAAGAAGGGTCCCGGCGTCGTCAAGGCGAGCGACCTCGAGGCACCCGCGGAACTGGAGATCCTGAACCCGGATCTCGAGATCGCGAACCTGGCCGATCGTGGCCGCCTCGAGATCACGCTGACGATCGGCCGCGGCCGTGGCTACGTCCCGTCGGAGAACAACCGCGGGCCGGAGCACACGATCGGCGTCATCCCGATCGACTCGATCTTCTCCCCGGTGCGCCGCGTCTCGTACGACGTCGAAGCGGCTCGCGTCGGGCAGCGGACGGACTACGACAAGCTCCGCCTCGACGTGACCACCGACGGGTCGGTCAACCCGAAGGACGCGATCGCGGAAGCGGCCGAGATCCTGATCCGGCAGCTCGCCATCTTCACCGACCTCGAGAAGATCGAGGGCTTCGGCGAAGCAGCGGTCGCCGAGGGTGCCGGCGCCGAGCCGTCGCTCGCGCACGGGATGGAGAACTTCCCGATCGAGGAGCTCGAGCTCGGTGTGCGCTCGTACAACTGCCTCAAGCGCGTCGGGATCGAGACGATCGGCGATCTGGTCTCCAAGACGGAGGGCGAGCTCGCGGCGATCCCGAACTTCGGTCGGAAGTCGATCGAGGAGGTCAAGGAGACGCTCGCGACGCACGGCTTGAACCTCCGCGGCGAGGACGGCGCCTAGCTCCATGCGCCACGCACGCTCCGGCAAGAAGCTCGGTCGCGACTCGGCGCATCGTCGCGCGCTCTACTCGAACCTCGCCGGTGCGCTGATCGAGCACGGTCGGATCAAGACGACCGAGGCCAAGGCAAAGGCGGTCAAGCCGATCGCCGAGCAGATGATCACGCTTGGGCGGCGCGGCGATCTCCACGCCCGCCGCCAGGCGCTCTCCTTCCTGCGCTCGCAGGACGTCGTGCACAAGCTGTTCGCCGACGTCGGTCCGCGATTCGCAGACCGGCCCGGAGGCTACTCGCGGATCGTGAAGATCGGCCCGCGCGCCGGGGACGCCGCCGTGATGGTGTACCTCGAGCTCGTGGACTTCGTGCCCGAGGCGTCGGCCGCACCGGTCGCCACGTCGCGCACGCCTGCAGCCGCCGCCGCCGAGTAAGTCGCGCACGTGGCGCTCGTCGTCGCGCTCCTGCTCGCCTTCTTCGTCCTCGACGCTCCGTGGAGCGTGCTCGTCGTCGTCGGCGCGCTCGTCCTCGAGGTCGGCGAGATCGTCTTCTGGTTCTGGTACTCGCGTCGCCGCAACGTGCAGGTCGGCGCCGAGACGCTGATCGGTCGCCCCGGCGTCGTGATCACCCAGTGCCGCCCGCTCGGCCAGGTTCGCGTCGGCGGCGAGATCTGGGCCGCGCGCTGCGAGTCGGGGTCGACGTCGGAGCGCCCGTCCGCGTCGAGGGCCGCGACGAGCTGACGCTCGTCGTCAAGACCCGCCTAGGCCGACTCGGCGATCTCCCGCTTGCGCCAGGGGACGACGACCTCCCGGAAGAAGAGGTCGACGATCGCGGCGAGCGGCACCGCGACGAACGCGCCGGCGAACCCGCCGAGCGTCGCGCCGACCAGCACCGACACGAAGACCAGCAGCGGGTGGATGTCGAGCTGGTCGCCCTCGACGTACGGCGAGATGAAGTAGCCCTTCCCGTTCTCGATCACGATCGACGCCGCGAACACGAGGCCGAACGTGCCGAGGCCCTCGAGCGCCGCGATGCCGAGCAGCGGGATGCGGGCCAGCCACGGGCCGGCGCGCGGGATCGCCTCGCCGAGCGCGACGATGATCGCGAGCACGAGCGCAAACGGGACGCCGATCACGAGCAGCGTGACGTAGGTGAGCGCGCCGACGATCGCCATCACGATCAGCTTGGCCCGAAGGTAGGCGCCGACGCGCGTCCACATCTTCTCGAGCAGGCCGCCGACGAACTTGCGGTCGTCGGGGTGCACGAGCGTCAACGTGAAGCCGAGGATCCGCTCCCGGTTCGTGACGAGCAGCAACGAGATCACGAACACGCTCAGGGCGTCCAGGAACAGCGCGAAGAGCGCGCTCGGCAGATCGAGCGCACGTTGCCCGGCGCGCTCGAGGATCGCGTTCCCGAGCCGCTCGACCTGGGCGTCGAACGGCGGCAGGCTGCCGTAGTTCGAGCGGATCTCCTCGTACGCTTCCTGGACGCGGTCGTAGCGCTCCGCGTACTCGGGCGCGCGATCGCCGATGCCTGCCACCTGGTCGAAGAGCGGCGGCGTGACGAACCAGAGCAGCCCGACGACGAGCAGGAGCGAGACCGCGTAGATGAGGATCACCGAGACCGCGCGCGGCACCCGCCAGCGCTCGAGGAGCCGGACCGGCCCGGTCAGGGCGGCGGCGAAGAGGATCGAGACGAAGATGATGAGCAGGACGTGGGTCAGCCTGCCGAGTGCCTGGAGCGCGATCCAGGTGAGGATCGCGAGCAGGAGCGCGACGTAGATCGGCTTCGCCTTGTCCCAGGCGGACTGCACGCGTTGAGTGTCGCGGCGACGCCGGACGTGTCCACAATGCGCCCGTGCGGCTGAAGCTCACGCTCGAGTACGACGGGATCGACTTCTACGGCTGGGCGATCCAACCCGGGCTGCGGACCGTCGAGGGCGAGCTCCGCGAGGCGCTCGGGAAGGTCTTCCCGGGCTGGTCGGAGCTCGTGGTCGCCGGCCGCACCGACACGGGCGTGCATGCGCGCGGGCAGGTCGTCTCCGTCGACGTCGAGGGCGGACCGCCTGTCGAGCGCACCGCGGGTGCGCTCAACGCGGAGCTACCGGACGACGTCGCAGTCGTCGCGGCGGAGGAAGTCGACGCGGACTTTCACGCTCGGCACGACGCTCGGTCGCGGAGCTATCGCTACCGGATCTGGCGGCGCCGGACGCCGTCTCCCTTCGAGCTCGGCCGAAGCTGGTGGCTCCCGAGGCCCTTCGACGAGGAGCCGCTCGCCGACGCCGCGCACGTCGTCCAGGGCGAGCACGACTTCCGGGCGTTCACGCCCAGCCAGACGCAGCACCGCGTGTTCGTCCGAACCGTGCACTCCGCCGTCTGGCACCGGCGCGGCGACGCGCTCGAGCTCGAGATCACCGCGAACGGCTTCCTTCGCCACATGGTCCGCGCGCTCGTCGGAACGATGGTCGAGCGCTCGCCGCGCGAGCTCGCCGCGCTGCTCGAGGGAGGTGTGCGCGCCGACGCCGGTACGACCGCCCCGCCGTGGGGCCTCTACCTCGAGCGTGTGGACTACTAGCTAGCGGACGTTGACGCGGAAGACGGCGCGCTGCGTTCCGCCGTCGCCCTCGACCTCGGCCTGGAGCTCGGCGGTCTCGCCGCGCAGCGACCTGGGCCAGGTGTGCGTCTTCACGAGCGTGCCGTCGAACGAGAAGAAGCCGAGCGTGTCGACGAGCTCGCCGTCGACCCACACGCGCATCTTCGCGGTGCCGCTCGCGGCGCCGCCGTCCGTCGACCTTCGCGCGGACGGTGTAGCGCCACGGGCGCCCCGCGGTCGGCGTCCCTGCTCTCGCCGCTCAGCGTGACGGTGAACTGCGGGTCTCCCGTCGGGTCCTCGCCGGCCATGGCCGTGTTGTTCGGCTGGGTGACCGTCAGCACGTCGGGGCTCGTCGCCGTGGTCGTCCCCCCGGGCGGTGCGGTCTGGTCGTCGCCGCCTCCGCAGCCGGCGGCGAGCGCGAGCAGCAGCAGGAGGAGGGCGGAGCGGCGCACGGGCTGCATTGTGCCCACTCCGCGCGTCGATACGATCGGTACGTGCGTTTCCGCACCGTTCTCTTCGATCTGGACGGCACGCTCGTGGATTCGGGCGCGATCATCCTGGCCTCCTTCAAGCACGCCACCAGCACGGTTCTGCGGCGGGAGATCCCCGACCACGAGCTCCTGGCGGCGGTCGGCGGTCCCGGGCTGCGCGAGCAGATGGAGGCGCTCGACCCCGATCGCGCCGAGGAGCTGATCGAGGTGTACAGCGCCCACAACGCCGGGCTGCACGACGGGCTGGAGCCGTGCTCCGGCGTGCTCGACGCGCTCGACTCGCTGCACGCGGAAGGGCGGCGCCTCGGTGTCGTCACGGCCAAGCGCCGCGCGACGCTCGAGCTCGCGTTCGAGGTCCTTCCCGAGCTGCGGCGCTTCTTCGACGTCACCGTCGCGGCGGAGGACACCGAGCGGCACAAGCCGAACCCGGAGCCGCTGCTGCTCGCGCTCGCGCGCTTGGGCGAGAACGCCGACGGCGCCGTCTACGTCGGCGACTCGCCGTTCGACGTGCAGGCCGCGAAAGCCGCGGGTGCCGCCTCGATCGCCGTCACGTGGGGTCGCATCCACTCGCGCGAGCGACTCGAGCGCGAGGAGCCCGACGTCGTCGTCGAAACGGTGGAGGAGCTGCTTGCCGCCCTCTAAGGCGAAGGTGAAGCGCGCGGCCGAGCTGCGCGACCTGGTCGACTACCACCTCTACCGCTACCACGTCCTCGACGAGCCGGAGATCTCGGACGCGGAGTTCGACCGGCTCTTCGACGAGCTCCTCGAGCTCGAGCAGGATCCCGAGCTCGCGACCCCCGACTCCCCGACCCAACGCGTCGGCGCGCCGCCGTCGGACAAGTTCGAGAAGGTCGACCACCCCTCGCCGATGGGCTCGCTCGAGAAGGTCACGAACAACGAGTCGCTCGAGAAGTGGCACCAGGACGTGACGAAGCGGCTCGGCACCGACGGACGTCGTGTACGTGACCGAGCCGAAGATCGACGGCCTCTCGATCAACCTCATCTACGAGGACGGGAAGCTCGTGCGCGGCGCGACGCGGGGCGACGGTCTCAGAGGCGAGGACGTGACGACGAACCTGAAGACGATCAAGGCGATCTCGACGCGCATGCAGCTGCCGAAGGGCGAGCAGCCGCTGCCGCTGCTCGAGGTGCGCGGCGAGGTCTACATGCCGCTGTCGGGCTTCGTCGCGCTGAACGAGCGGCTCGCCGGCGAGGGCAAGAAGACGACGCCGAATCCCCGCAACGCGGCGGCCGGCTCGCTCCGGCAGAAGAACTCGCAGATCACCGCGGAGCGGCCGCTGAACATCTGGGTGCACGGCCTCGGCCACCGCGGCGAGCTCCCGACCGAGGGCCACTGGGACGCGCTGCAGTGGCTGCGCGAGCGGGGCTTCCGCACGAACCCGCTCGCGGAGCGTCACGAGTCGATCGAGTCGGTGGAACGAGCGGTGGCCGAGTGGGAGCAGCGGCGCGCGGAGCTCGACTACGAGATCGACGGGCTCGTGATCAAGGTCGACTCGTTCGCGCAGCAGGAGCGGCTCGGCGCGCTGCACAACCGACCGCGCTGGGCGCGCGCGTTCAAGTGGGCGCCGTCGACCGCGACGACGACGCTTCAGAAGATCGCGATCCGCGTCGGCAGGACGGGCGCGCTGAACCCGTGGGGCATCCTCGAGCCGGTCGAGGTCGGCGGCGTCACGATCTCGCGCGCGACGCTGCACAACGAAGAGGACATCAACCGCAAGGACATCCGCGAGGGCGACGAGGTGATCGTCCAGCGCGCGGGCGACGTGATCCCGCAGGTCGTCGGGCCGGTGCTGCCGCGCAAGAAGCGGACGAAGCCGTTCCGGATGCCGACGCAATGCCCGCTCTGCGGCGTCGAGATCGTCAAGCCCGAGGGCGAGGCGATGCACCGGTGCCCGAACCGCGCCTGCCCGTCGCGCGGCATCGAGTCGCTGATCAACTGGGTGCAGGGTGCAGCGGACATCGAGGGAGTCGGCGAGCAGTCGGTGCGCCGCCTCTGGGAGCTCGGGCTCGTGCGCTCGCTGCCCGAGCTCTACCGTCTGACGAAGGAGCAGCTGATCGAGCTCGAGGGCTACGGCGAGATCTCCGCGACGAACGCGATCGACTCGATCCAGGCCTCGAAGGCGATCTCGTTCAACCGCGTGCTGTTCGGGCTCAACATCCCCGACGTCGGCTGGGTGACGGCGCAGAACCTCGCGCGGCACTTCGAGAACGTCGACCGGCTGCTCGACGCAACGCAGGAGGACATCACCGAGGTCGACGGGATCGGCCCGGACCGAGCGGAGTCGATCGCGGAGTGGTTCTCCGACGAGCAGAACCGCGCGCTCGTCGCAGAGCTTCGCGACCTCGGCCTGCGCTTCCAGATCGGGGAGGAGGACAAGCCGAAGGAAGGCCCGCTCACCGGGAACACGTACGTCGTCACCGGGACGCTGGAGGGGTTCTCGCGCGAGCAGGCAGCCGCTGCGCTCGAGGCGCTGGGCGCGAAGGTGACGAACTCCGTCTCGAAGAAGACGACCGGCCTCGTGGTCGGGCGAGGAGCCCGGCAACTCGAAGCTGACGAAGGCGCAGCGCGAGGGCGTCCCGCTCCTCGACGAAGCGGCGCTGCTGAAACTGCTCGGGGCTTGATGTGAGTCGCTGCGACAGCGGCCGCGAAGCGGCCGCCTTTAGGGGTCTTCGCGCGTCGTGGATCCGCGCTAGCGGATTCGCGACTTGCGTTGCTAGTTAGGGAGCGGCTAGGACGAGCACGAAGCGATCCTGCGCGAGCCGTGCCCACGTCGTCGACACGGGCCGGCCGTTGTGGAGGATCGCGAACGCGTAGCGCCCGGTCACGTAGCCCGCGAGCGTCGACGCCGTGTCCGTCGTCCCCGTCTTCGCCTGCACGCGTCCGCGGACGGGGGCGAGTCGGCGCTTCATCGTCCCGCTGACCCCTGCCACCGGGAGCACGCGCACGAACCCGGGCCGCACCGACGGGTCGGTCCAGGCGATCTGCAGGAGCGACACGAGCGACGTCGCCGTGAGGCGGTTCAGGAGCGAGAGCCCCGAGCCGTCGACGAAGCGCACGCCGCCGAGCGGCACGCCGAGCGTGCGCAACACGGCGGTCACGGCGGCCGCGCCGCGCGCGCTCGTGCCGGGGCCGCCCGTCTGCGCGCCGAGCTGCTTGAGCAGCATCTCCGCGGTGAAGTTGTCGCTCTCGACACCCATGTAGCGGACGATCTCGCCGAGCGTCGCCGAGTGCACGAACGCGAGCGGGAAGTCGGCCGCAGGCGTCGTGCCGACGCGCGCGCCGCGGCCGACGGCGACGCCCGCCGCGCGCAGCTCGATTCGGAAGAGCTGCGCCGCGACGAGCGCGGGGTTGGCGGCGATTCCGCGCCCGTACTCTCCGCGGTCGACGATCAGCGCCGAGAGCGGAGGCGACTCCTCGATCAGGTAGGAGGGCTTCCAGCCCGAGACGACTCGCCGCGAATCGAAGTACGACTCGTCGCCGACGATGCCGCCGGTCACGCGCCGGATCCCGAAGGCCCGCACGCCGCGCGCGAGCACACGCAGGTCGGCGCGGGACAGCGTCGGATCGCCGAAACCCTTCAGCACGAGCTCGCCGCGCCACGTCGTGCCGTCGAGCGCGCCGTCCCCGAGGACGTCGGTCTCGATCTTGAAGTCGGAGCCGAGGTCGTGCAGCGCCGCGAAGGCGAGGGCGAGCTTCTCGGTCGAGGCGGGCAGGAAGCCGCGCTGCGCGTTGAGCGCGAAGACCTGCCGTCCCGGTGCGGAGGTCGATCGCGACGGCACCGGTCTGGGCGCTCTGGACGTGCGGGACGGCCAGGGCCTTCGCCAGGCGGGCCTCGAGTGGGGCAGCTGCCTGGGCGGGCGCGGGAGCCAGCAGCGCCGCCGCGAGGGCGATTACCGCCCAGGGGCGTGGGCCTGCCCGCCGGCCAAGATGGGCCGCCCGGCCCATGCCCCTCCTCACGCCGGAATCCATAATCGTTGGCGACCCCTCCAGGTCCTTTCCATGACGGACATGAACCCCATCTTCGCTGAGATCGAGGCCATCCTCGACGACGGCACGCCCCGTGGGCTCGACGAGATCGAGGATACGTTGACCACCGGTTACGCGACGGCGCTCGCGCTCGAGGCCGAACGCTGGCGGATCGAGCGTCGAATCACCGAGCTCGCCGGCGAGCTCGGCGGCGAAGCGGACTTCGAGCTGCACCGGGCCGAGGAGATGGTCGTGCTCGCGCAGCGGCTCAGCTCGTCGGACGCCGACCTCATCCGCCTGCGCGAGGTGCTCGGCTCACTCCGCGAGCGCGCGGACGCCGCGCGCGCGCTGCCGCCTAAACGATTCCCGACTTACTGCGTAGACCGCCGCCTGGATGCGGTTGTCGATCTGCAGCTTCATCAGGATGTTCGAGATGTGGTTCTTGACCGTCTTCGGGCTGATGTGCAGCTCGCCGGCGATCATCGCGTTGTCCTTGCCGTTCGCGATCAGCTTCAGCACTTCGATCTCGCGGTCGGAGAGCTCGGCACGGATCGTCTCCGCGATCGCGGGGACGCTGCTCGTCGAGCGGACGCGCTGAAGAACCTTCGAGGCGATGTTCGGCGAGATGAGCGACTCGCCGATCGACGCGGCGCGGATCCCCGCCATCAGGTCCTGGATCGACGAGTCCTTGAGCAGATAGCCGCACGCGCCCGCGAGGATCGCGTCGAGGACGTCGCTGTCCTGGTCGGAGATCGTGAGCACGAGCACGCGGGTCAACGGCGCGATGCCGGTGATCTGCCGTGTCGCCTCGACGCCCGTCATCCCGGGCATGTTGAGATCCATCACGACGACGTCGGGCGCGAGCTCGCGAACCGACCGAATCGCGTCGCTCCCCGCCGCTGCCTCACCGACCACCTGGATCCCCTGCTCCTCGAGCAGGTTGCGCAGCCCGGTCCGGAAGAGGTCGTGGTCGTCCACGATCACGACCCTGAGCGCGTCGTGCCGAGGCTCGGTCGACTCCAGCTGCTGCGTCATGTCCCCCCGCGTCGTGTTGGGCCGAGTCTAGCCGTGCAGCGTGATCGTCACGGTCTTGCGCCCCCAGGCCATCGCCTGCGCGAGGGTGGGGAACCAGAGGTCGATCGTCGCTCCCCGCACCGCGCCGCCGGTGTCGGCGGCCACGCCCTCGCCGTAGCCCGGGATCGTCATCCGGGTGCCGAGCGGGATCACCGACGGGTCGACGGCGACGATCCCCCAGCCGGTCGGGAGGCCGCTCGCGGTCCGGCCGCGGAGCGCATAGCCGGTGGTGGAGACCGTCATCGTCTGCTCGCCCCCCGTGTAGGCGGGTGCGGGCGCCGGCGCCGACGTGGCCGCCGCCAGCGGTCGTCGCCTCCGAGGCCTCGAGCGCCTGCGTGCGCTCGCCCGCGGCGCGAGCCGTGCGTGCGCACGCGCTCGAGCCGTCGTGCGTTGAAGCCGCGCTGCCTCGCGAGCTGGGCGAGGTAGGCGCCTCGCTCGGCACGCGCCGCCGCGAGGGACGAGGCGGTCGACGCCGCCGCCGACTCGGCCTCGCGCAGCGCTGCGACGCGGGCCACCACGCGCTGTCTTCGCCGAGGTCAGGTCGGCCCGCGCCTGCCGGACCTTGCTCAGCAGGTCCCGGTCGCCCGAGGCGATGCTGCGGAGCCCGTCGAGCCCGCCGATCGCCTCGTCGAGCGACTCGGCGCCGAGCAGGATCGCCACCGGGTCGAGCTGCCCCTGCTGGTAGAGCTGGCGGATCCGGGCTCCGAGGTGCTCCTCGGCGATGTAGGCGGATTGCCAGGCGACGTCGAGCTCGATCCGCAGGCGCGTCAGGCGGGCCTCGGCGGCCTCCCGCTGGTCGGTCAGCTCCGCCAGCCGGGAGCGCGCCACGGCGAGCTGAGCCTCCAGGGAGTAGAGCTCCTGTGTGGCCGCCCGCTCCTTCGCCGCGAGGGAGGTGTCCCGCTGCCTCAGCTCGGCCGCTCCGCCCGAGGGCGCGGCGGCTCCGCCCGACGAGGGGAGCGCCAGAATCGCCGTCAGACCCAGCAGAACCGCGAGTCGGCGCGCCGCGAGCATGCTCGAGCATCCGCGCACGAGGCGGGACGCTACCAGACGATCCATGCTTGTAACACCGGTGATTTGGCCGCGTGCAGCGGTTTTCGGCCTGATCAAGCGTTGCAGGCGTCCGTAAGGGTTGGTACCCTCCTCCCCTTGTGACGGCCCCCGCCCCGTGGGTCGCGCACTCGAGGAGCTGGAGACTATTCGACTACCCCGCCGAATCCTCTCAGCGTTCTTGCTCGGTCTGATTGCGATCCTCGCGACAGCCGGCGGAGCGACTGCAGAGCCGTCGCAAGTCGAGCAGCAGCAGGCGCGGGCGCAGAGCGTGCTCGCGCAGATCCAGCAGATCGACTCGGAGCTTGAGCCACGCGATCGAGGCGTACAACCTCGCCAACGTGAAGCTCGACCGGATCAAGAGCGACCTCGTCAGGAACACACGCCACCTCGGCCTCGCGAAGCAGAACCTCGGCAGCGCCGAGAAGCGCCTCGCGGACCGCGTCGTGTCGCTCTACACCTCGGGTGAGGAGAACTCGACGGTCGCCGTGCTGCTCGGGGCGTCGAGTCTCGACGAGCTGCTCGACCGCATCGAGACCGCGAACCGCGTCTCCGACCAGGACGCGACGACGCTCGGGCAGGTGATCCGCTACCGCGCGCAGGTCAAGCGCGAGCGCATCCAGCTCAAGCAGGCGCGCGTGGCCCAGGCCCAGATCGTCGCGACGAAGGCGTCGCAGAAGGCTTCGATCGAGAGCCGCCTCCAGCAGCGCCAGTCGATGCTCGCCGGGATTCAGCAGCGAGATCCGCCGGATCCAGGCGGCGGAGCGCAGGCGCTCGCTCGCGATCGCCGCAAGCCTGCAGGGTCAGACCTTTTCCAGCTCGGCATCGGGACTCGGCGCAGCGGGCGTCACGCCGGACGGCGCGGTCGTCGCGCCGCCGTCGCGCTACGGCGGCGTGGTCGGGATCGCGATGCGCTACCTCGGCGTGCCCTACCGCTGGGGCGGCGCGTCACCGTCGGGCTTCGACTGCTCCGGTTTCACGATGTACGTCTACGCGCAGATCGGCGTCTCGCTGCCGCACTACACCGGCTCCCAGTGGGGCATGGGCACGCCGGTGTCGCGCGACCAGCTCGAGGCGGGCGACCTCGTCTTCTTCAACGGTCTCGGCCACGTCGGCCTCTACATCGGCGGCGGGAACTTCATCCACGCGCCGCACACCGGCGACGTCGTGAAGATCTCCAGCATGTCCGGCTGGTACTGCGTCGACCTTCATCGTCGGCGGCTGCGCGTCGCGCTCGTAGCTCACGCTCAGTGGTGACGTGCGACGACCGCGTGACCGCGGCCGCGCGCGATCAGCCAGCGGTTGACGGGGTACGCCGCCACGAAGGCCACCGCGAGCGCGAACGCGAGGCTGCCCCAGAAGAGCGGGTCGCCGAGGCCGGCCTCCATCGCTCCCGGGACGACGAGGAGCACCGCGTTGTCGACGATCTCCATCACCGCGATCGAGATCGTGTCGGCGGCGAGCGCGATCCCCGCGGCCGCGCCGAGCGCGAGCCCGGAGCGAAGTAGCGGCACGGCCGTGAACGCGTAGCCGAAGAAGAACGCGAGCACGATCGCGAGAGCGATCGTCGGTGCGTTGCTCCAGCCGAGGGCGGTCCCGATCGCGACGCCGAGCACCTCGCCCACAGCGCAGCCGGTCAGGCAATGCCAGGTCGCGCTGAAGGCGACTCGATTCAGCGATTGCTCGGGGTGGCCGTGCTGCATCAGACCTCCTTCGACCAGGGGACATTAAGGTCCGCCCTTGACATCAGACACTCGTGTCTGCTTTACTAATCCAGACACCACTGTCTAACTTAGAGAGGACGACGAAATGCATCCCCGAAGGCACTCCCACACCGCAGTCAAGAGTCACGACACCGGCACGGAGCCGCCGCGAGCGGACAGGAAGAGCGGGGCGCTGCTGTTCGTCCTGCTCATCGCCCAGCTGATGGTCATTCTCGACATCACGGCGGTGAACATCGCGCTTCCGAGCCTCGCGGCTGATCTGAACCTGACCGGCTCCGACATCAGCTGGACGATCACGAGCTACTCGCTCATCTTCGGGAGCCTGCTGCTCTTCGGGGGACGTGCGGCCGATCTCCTCGGGCGGCGCCGAATGTTCCTGACCGGCCTCGGCATCTTCACGGCATCGTCGTTCGCGTCCGCGATGGCGGGCACGGCAGGCGTCCTGTTTGCCGCGCGGGCGGGCCAGGGTCTCGGGGCAGCAATGCTCTCCCCGGCAGCTCTCGCGATCATCATGACCGCCTTCCAGGGCAACCAGCGGGCAAAGGCCCTCGCCGCCTGGGGAGCAGTCGGCGGCGCCGGCGCTGCGATCGGTGTGCTCGTCGGTGGTGTGCTCACCGAGTTCGCCGACTGGCGCATGATCTTCTACGTCAATCTCCCGGTCGCAGCCGGACTCGCGATCGCCGCACTGAAGATCGTCCCGGCCGACACTCGGAAGCCGCGCTGGCGCGGGCTCGACCTCCGCGGCGCCGTCCTCGCGACGACGAGTCTCGCCGCGATCGTGTTCGCGATCACGCAGGCCGACGGTGCCGGCTGGGCCTCCGCCCAGACGCTCCTCTTCGGCATCGGCGGGCTCGCAGGGCTCGCCGCGTTCGCGGTCTTCGAGCGGCGCACCGACACACCGCTCCTCCGCGTCGAGCGGGTGGCCGATCGCGCGGTCGGCGGCGGGCTCTTCCTGATGCTCGCCGCAGCCGGCTCGATCTTCGGTCTCTTCCTGCTCAGCTCGCTCTACCTGCAGAACGTGCTCGGCATGGGGCCGCTCAGCACCGGACTCGCCTTCATCCCGCTCGCGCTCACGGCAGGCATCGGCGCGCACGCGGCCGGACACCTCGTCGGAAACCACGGCGTTCGCGGCCCGCTCGTGGGAGCGTTTCTCGTCACCGCGGCCGGCATGACGCTCCTCGCGCACGTCGGCGAGAACGGCAGCTACCTCCGTGACGTGCTGCCGGGGATGCTCGTCGCCGGAGCCGGCCTCGGCGTCGCCGTCGTCTCCGTCTCGATCGCCATCCTCACCGGCTCCCGCGAAGACGAGACCGGAATGATCTCCGGGCTCAACTCAACCGGACACGAGATCGGCGGCACCATCGGGATCGCGATCTTCTCGACGATCGCGGCCGGGAGCGGCGCCATTGCAGGACCGCAGGCCGCATCGGGTATCGCGCACGCGTTCGTCGCAGCCGGACTCCTCGCTAGTGTCGCCAGCTTGGTCGCTCTGGCAGTCCTGCCGCGGGCACGCCACTTCGTGCCGAAGTTGAAGCTGAACCCCAGCGCGATGCCGACCCACTAGCGATGGCAAGACCGACGACACCCGCCAAGCCGTCCGCCCCGAAACGCCGCCGGGCAGACGCCGATCGCAGCGTCGCCGCCATCCTCGACGCCGCCCTCGAAGCGCTGGCGAGCGATCCCGACAGCAGCATGTCGGAGATCGCTCGCCGCGCAGGGGTGGTCAGAGCGACCATCTACGTCCACTTTCCTACGCGCACGGCTCTCCTCGACGCCGTCATGGAGCACGCGGTCGCACAGGTCGCCGAGGCGATGAGGGGCGCCGAACCCCAGCGCGGCGAGCCGGTGGAGGCGCTGGAGCGAGTGCTCAGAGCCACCTGGCGCGAGCTCGCCCATTTCCACGCTCTCCTCGCGCTCAACACGGCACGACTCTCGGCGGAGGAGCTCCACCGCCGGCACGTCCCCATGCTCGACCAGCTGGAGCCGCTGATCAAGCGCGGCCAGAAGCAGGGCGTCTTCCGAAGCGATCTCCCCGTCGCCTGGCACCTCGCGGTGATCCGCGCAATCGTGCACACCGCGAGCAGGGAGATTCAGGGCGGCCGAATCCCGGAGTCGAAAGCCGAGGCCGCCATGCTGAGCACCGCCGTCTCCGCAATCTCGAAGCCGACGAGCTAGCCGGCGTAGAGCTGCTGTAGCTGCGCTGCGCGCGGCCGCGAAGCGGCCGACTTCAGGGGTCTTCGCGGTTCGGATCCGCGCGAGCGGATCCGAACCTGCGGGCTAAGCTGTAGAGCGCGGCGATCTCGTCCGCGAAGTGCTCCTGGCAGACGCGGCGCTTGAGCTTCAGCGTTGCCGTGAGCTCGTCGTCGGCCATCGTGAAGTCGCGCGGGAGGATCGTGAACTTCTTGACCTGCTCGTAGCGGGAGTGGTCGGCGTTCATGCGCTCGACGATCCCGTCGACGAGCTCGCGGACGTCGGCGTTGCCGGCGAGCGCAGCGAGCGAGAGCTCGCCCTTCACGCCGCGCGCCTGCGCCCACTTGACGAGCTCCGGCTCGTCGAGCGTGATCAGCGCGATGCAGTACGGGCGCTTGTCCCCGACGACGAGCGCCTGCGAGACGAACTTCGACAGCCTTGAGCTCGTTCTCGAGGTTCTGCGGAGCGACGTTCTTGCCGCCCGCGGTGACGATGATGTCCTTCTTGCGGTCGGTGATCGTCAGGAAGCCGTCGTCGTCGAGGTCGCCGATGTCGCCGGAGCGGAGCCACCCGTCGGGGCCGAGGACCTCGCGGGTCGCCTCCTCGTCCTTGTAGTAGCCGGCGAACACCGTCGGCGACGAGATCAGCACCTCGCCGTCCTCGGCGATCCGGAGCTCGGTTCCGGGGAGCGCCGGGCCGACCGTGCCGAAGCGGAACTTCGAGGGGCGGTTGACGGTCGCCGCGGTCGTGCACTCGGTCAGCCCATACCCCTCCAGGATGAGCACGTCGAGCGAGTGGAAGAACTCGGCGATCTCCTTCGAGAGCGGCGCGCCGCCCGAGATCCCGATGCGGAAGTTCCCGCCGAGCTGCGCCTTGACCTTCGAGTAGACGAGCTTGTCCGCGAGGCGGTGCTGAGCGCCGAGCACCGGCCCGAGCGCCTTGCCGGCCGAGCGACGCTCCGACGCCTTGCGGCCGACGCCGAGCGCCCAGTCGACGATCTTCCGCTTCGCGCCGGTCTCGTCGTCGAACTTCGCGAGCACCGCCGTGTGGACCTTCTCGAACACGCGCGGCACGCTCGGGAACAACGTGGGCTGCACCGCCTTGAGCGCTTCGCCCGCGCGCAGCGGATCGGCGAGGAACGCGAGCGTGAACCCGACGTAGGGGCCCTGCAGGTGCATCAGCCGCCCGAAGTTGTGCGCGAGCGGGAGGTAGAGGAGCATCGTGTCGTCCGCCATCGTGAAGTCGTCGATCTCGTCGACGACGGCGGCCATCGCGTAGTAGTTGCGGTGCAGGATCATGCAGGCCTTCGGCGGGCCGGTCGTCCCCGACGTGTAGATGTAGGTGAAGACGTCGTCGGGGCTCACGGCCGCGACGACGCGCTCGAGCTCACCGGGATAGGCGAGTGCGTAGTCGCGTCCTCGCGCACGCAGGTCGTCGAGGTCGTCGAACGTCAGGACGTGCTCGAGCCTCGGGTTCCGCGCGCGATAGTCCTCGATCTTCGCGAGCTGCTCCGCGTCCTGGACGAGCACGCCGACCGACTCGGAGTGGTCGAGGATGTACTCGCAGTCCTTGGCGGCGCTGTTCGCGTAGATCGCGGCGCCGACGGCGCCGACGTGGGCGAGCGCGAAGTCGAACTGCGCCCACTCGAGGCTCGTCTGCCCGAGGATCCCGAAGGCGTCGCCCTTCTTGACGCCGAGCGCCAGGAGCCCGTTGGCGAGCTCCTCGACGGCGGTCGCGGCCTCACCCCAGGAGACCGGCTCCCACCCCTCGGCACGCTCGACGAGGTAGGCCGGGCGGCTCCGCCCCTGCGCCACCGCGTCCTGCCAGAGCCGCGGAATCGTGCTCGGCTGGGCGCCTTGCGCCTCGGGCCGCGTGTCGGGGGCCACCTGGGTTGCCATTCGGGCTAACTGTAGATGGAGGAAACACCTTCGAAGAGCCGAATTTCCCCGGTCCGCGATTAGACTTTTGGAGTAGCCCCATGCGCACGATCTGGAACGGATCCATCTCTTTCGGCCTGGTCAGCATCCCGGTGGGACTGGCCCTGGCCACGAAGCCCGCGGCGCGCCAGAGCGACGTCAGCTTCCGCCAGCTCCACCGCGAGTGCCTGACGCCGATCAAGCAGAAGCGCTGGTGCCCCACGCACGACCGCGAGGTCGGGCCGGACGAGATCGTCCGGGGCTGGGAGGTCTCGAAGGGCGAGTTCGTCGTCGTCGAGGACGCCGACCTCGAGGCGATCGAGCGGACCGAGGAGTCGCGGTCGATCGACATCATGCGCTTCGTCCCGCTCGCCTCGGTCGACCCGATCTACTTCGACCGCACCTACTTCCTCGCGCCCGCGAGCAACGCCGCGCAGCGGCGTCCCTACGTGCTGCTGCTCGAGGCGATGAAGGGCACGGAGATGGCGGCGCTCGGCCGGTTCATCCTGCGCGGCCAGGAGCACTTCTCGCTGATCCGCGCGCGCGGCGACGCGCTCGTGCTCGAGACGCTCTTCATCGCCGAGGACGTGAACTCGCAGGCCGAGATCGAGGAGGCGGTCGCCGACACGAAGGTCAAGGACGCGGAGCTCGGGCTCGCGCGCCAGGTGATCGAGAGCCTCGAGGGCGACTTCGAGCCGGAGGAGCTGCAGAGCGAGTACCGGCGCGACCTGCGCGCGATGCTCGAGGCGAAGCTCGCCGGCGAGGAGATCGCGCGGCCGGAGCCCGTCGCCGAGGACGCGCCCGTCGTCGACCTGATGGAGGCGCTCCGCCAGAGCGTGGAGGAAGTCTCGAAGAAGGGCAGCGGGCGCAAGGCGCCCGCAAAGAAGAAGGCGGCGGCTCGCCCGAAGGCGAAGGCCGCCGCCAGAAAAAGCGCGTAGCTCGCTCTAGTGCTGCTGGGGCATTGCTCCCAGCGCTTGCAGCTGCGCCTGGAAGAGCGTCTTGTCGATCTTCCCCTGGTAGATCGGCACGCCTTCCTGCAAGCAGACGCGGATCACCTCCTGCCGGTCGATCCCGAGTTCTTTCGAGAGCTCCTCGGGCGTGAGGTGATTTGCCATTCCGCTCCTTTCGCCGGTGGTTCCAGAAACAAAAAACCCCGCCTCGCGCAGGCGCGCGGACGGGGCTAGAAATTCCTCTCGGACGGGACAGGCATCAGCGGGCGCCTGCTTTCCGTGAACTGCTCATCGAGTGAAGAATAGACGGCCTCCATGACGGTTGCCAGGAGATTCGACGGGTTCGAGGAGCGGACGCTCGGAGTTCCGGGGGACGCGGCTCCAGGCGCTCGTCGGCGGGCCGCCGGATGGCCCCCCGATCGTGCTCCTCCACGGCCTCGGCGGTTCCCGCTCGAACTGGGCCTTCGTGGCTCCGGAGCTGGCCAGAACGCGGCGGGTGCTCGTCGTCGACCTGCCCGGCCACGGGCGGTCGACCGCCCTCCCGGCGGCGCCCGGGCTCGGCCCGTACGCCGACCGGGTGGCGAAGCTGCTCGAGGACGAGGGCCACGCGCCGGCGGACGTCGTCGGCCACTCGTTCGGCGGCCTCGTCGGGATCCGTCTCGCCGCCCGCCGGCCCGAGCTCGTGCGGAGCCTCGTGCTCACCGCTGCGGCGGGGATCACGTCGAGCACGCGTCAGGCGGAGCGCGCGCTCGCGCTCGTCGGGTGGATCCAGCCGGGCCGCAAGGTCTCGCCGTACTGGCGCGCCGTCGCCCGGAGCACGGCGTTGAAGCGGATCGTCTTCGGCCACTGGTTCGCCGCCGACCCCGCTTCGCTCTCGGACGACGCCGTGGAGGCGCTGCTCGTCGACATCAACCTGCACTCGGACACGCAGAGCGCGTTTCGCGCCCTCGCCGGCGACGACCCGCGCGCAGACCTCCACCTCGTGCAGTGCCCCACGCTCATGCTCTGGGGTGCGAAGGACAACCAGCTACCGCTGGACGACGCCTTCGACTACGCGCGGCGCCTGCGCGCTCCGCTCCGGACGATCGCGGACTGCGGGCACCTCCTGATCGTCGAGCGCCCGGCCGCGTGCCTCGACGCCGTCGAGAGCTTCCTGGCGGCGCACTGAAAAGCGGAAGGGCCGCACGAGGCGGCCCTTCCATTTCCCATCGGGGTGCCGAGATTTGAACTCGGGACCTCTCCGACCCGAACGGAGCGCGCTACCAGGCTGCGCCACACCCCGGAACAGCGGCAAAGGGTAGCGGCTCAGATTCGGCGGTGGACGATCGCCGTGCACTCGTCCTCGACGTAGTCGAGGCCTGCCTCCTCGCAGATCGCGCGGGCCTCGGGCGAGCGCAGGTCGAGCTGGAGCCAGAAGGCCTTCGCGCCGGCCTCGACGGCCTCTCGGGCGTGTCCGGGCGCCGCCGACTCGGTTCGGAAGACGTCCACGAGGTCGATCGGCTCGTCGATCTCCGCGAGCGAGGCGACGCAGGGGACGCCGAGCACCTCGGTGCGATGCGGCCGGACGGGGATCACCCGGTAGCCGTGGTGGAGGAGGTAGCGCATGACGCCGTGGCTCGGCCGGTCGGGGTTCGGAGAGGCGCCGACGAGCGCGATCGTCTTGGCGTCGCGCAGGATCTGCTCGGGCGACCGCACGCGCCAAGGCTATCCTCGCGCACGTGTCGCTCGCGGCCGTGCTCTTCGACGTCGACTTCACGCTCGCGAAGCCCGGCCCCGACCTCGGGCCCGAGGGCTACACGCGACTCGGCGCGCGGTACGGGCTCGACCTCGACGCGTCGCGCTACGACGAGGCGCGCCTCGCCGCCTTCGACACGCTCGAGCTGCACCCGGAGCTCGAGCACGACGAAGAGGTGTGGGTGCTGTTCACCGAGCGGATCATCCGCGGGATGGGCGGCGACTCCGAGCGCGCGTACGAGTGCGCCGTCGAGATGACGCGCGCCTGGGAGCACGCGCACAACTTCGACCTCTACGACGACGTGCTGCCGACGCTCGAGTCGCTGCGCTCGCGCGGGCTGAAGCTCGGGCTGATCTCGAACACCGCCCGCGATCTCGACGCGTTCATCGCGCACCACGCGCTCGACGTCGACGCGTCGCTCTCGTCGCGCGCACACGGCAAGGTCAAGCCGCACGAGTCGATCTTCCTCGCGGTGCTGGAGCAGCTCGGAGTCGCGGCCGCGGAGACGGCGATGGTCGGCGACACGCCGACGGACGACGTGGAGGGAGCGCGCGCGCTGGGGATCCGCGCGTTCCTGCTCGACCGCGAGGGGCGGTTCCCCGACGCGGACGCTCGGCTGACCGACCTGCGCGAGCTGCCCGCTGCGCTCGGGCTCGTGCCCTAGCCCGTCAGCAGCGCTCGGCGTCCTCGCACGACCGGAGCACCGTCACGCGCGGGACGCCGCCCGCGCGGGTCAGCCGGAGCCGGACCGATGCTGCGTTGTTGTCGTAGCTCCGCTCGCGCAGCCAGCCGTCGGGGTTCGCGCGGTGCACGAGCAGATAGATGCCGGCGGGGATCCCGGTGAGGTCGATGTTCTGGCCGTGGTAGTGCGCGGGGTAGCGGTCGGTGTAGCCGACCGACGAGCCCTGCTCGACCGTGCGAGCGCCCGGCGCGCCCTGGGCGCAGTTGCCGAGGAAGAAGGGCCTACCCGGTCGTGCTCGCCTCGCCGTGCCGTAGTGGTCGGCGAGGCAGAAGCCGCTCTTCCGATCGCGTCCGACGAGCGCGAAGTCCCGGGCGCGGCGGAGCTCGTACCGCTCGAAGTGGATCAGGTGCCAGTGCGTGTGTGTCGACGACCACGTGTAGCGGAGCACTCCGGCGTCGACGTGCGACTCGCGCCCGCCCGCCGCGACGCGGACGAGCTGTCGCGCGGTCATCGTTCGCCCGGCGCGGGTCCCGCGGATCCAGACGGGCCCTCGGCCGATGTTGTCGACGGCGGAGGTGAACCCGAGCTTGTAGCGGCCGCGCGATGTTCGCGACCGCGACCTGGCTCGGCGGGCGCTGATCGAGATCCGGGAGCAGCTCGGCGCGGACGGGGACGCGCCGCACGTCGACGCGTGTGCCGACGCCGAGCGCGCGGGCCGCTCCGTCCGACGCGTACGCGGTGACGTTGCCGTCGCGGACGGCGACCATCGACATGTCGGGGAAGAACGCAGGAGAGGTCGCGCCCGCCTCGAGCGCGACGATGCGCACGTCCGTCCCGTCGGCGGCGGCCGTCGCGACTCCGGCCGCGTCGGCGAACGCGATCCTCCGTCCGTCGGGCGACCAGTCCGGGTCGACTCCTGCGAGCAAGGGGGAGACGGCGCCCCCGGATGACGAGACGATCGAGACCATGCCGTCGCGGACGAAGGCGAGCCGGCGTCCATCGGGTGCCCACGACGGGCGCGCATCGCCCGGGCCTGACGTGATCGCTCGTGCCGTTGTTCCGTTGCGCCGGGCGACGACGATCCGGCCGTCGCGCACGAACGCGAGCCGGCGGCCATCGGCCGACCACGAGGGGTCGCTGCCGCGCACCAGCATCCGAGCCCCGGTCCCGTCGGTGTTGACGGCGTAGACGGCACCCTCGCGCTCGAAGGCCAGCTCGCGCCCGCTCGGCGCCCAGGCTGCTGCAACTGCGCCGCGGGTTCCGGGAACGCGCCGCGCCCCACCCGACTCGACCGGCACGCGCCAGACGCCGTCGTCCCGGACGACGAGGAGCTCCGTTCGCGTCGGTCCCGGCGAGGCGGCGGTCGTCGCGGCCGCGACGATGCCGATCACACCGAGGAGCGGCATCAGTGCGGCGATCAGAAACCGAGCTCGGTGCGCCACGCTTCCGTATGTTGTCCGAGCCGTGGGACGGGCTGCGGCGACTCGTCGGTGCCCAGGTCGTCGACAGCCTCCGCGAGCGTCGCGACGGGGCCGACCGCGACGTCCTCCGCCGTCGAAGAGCTCGAGCCACTCGGCGAGCGTTCGCGTGGCGAAGATCGCGGCGAGCTCGTCGATGAGGGGCTGCTGGTCCTCCGCGAAGTGCAACGGCGCGAGGTCGGGGCGCTCGAGCACTGCGCACAGTCGCTCGAAGAAGTGGGCCTCGAGCGCGGCCACGGTGAGCCAGCGACCGTCTGCGGTCGCGTAGATCCGGTAGCACGCGAGGCCACCGGTGAGCAGGTGCGGCCTCGGGTCGCCGGCGACGCGGTGCGACACGAAACGGTGCGAGCCGTGCGTCATCGACACGACGAGCCGCGCTCCGTTGCCCGTGCGCTCCCGCTCGAGCAGCGCGGCGAGGATCTCGGCGACGGCGGCGAGCGCGCCCGCACCCAGGTCGGCGGCCTGGACCGGCGGCAGGGCCGGTGCGGTGTCCGCGAGCGCGCCCGCCCAGCCGAGGTAGTTCAGGTCGTGGCCGGCACGCAGCGCGTGACGTCCCTCGACGCCGAAGCCCGTGAGCGAGCAGTAGACGACGCGGTCGGGGACGTCGTCCGGACCGACGCCGAGGCGGGCGGCGACGCCCGGCCGGAAGCCCTCGAGCACGATGTCGGCGCGGGCGCAGAGCGCGCGGCCGAGCTCGGGCTCGGCCTTGAGGTCGCAGACGACCGACTCCTTGCCCGCGTTGAGCGCCGCGTCCCACTGCGGCGCGATCGCCCGCAGCGGGTCGCCGTCGGGGGACTCGAGCCGGACGACGCGGGCCCCCAGGCGGAGCAGCTCGCGGCTTGCAAATGGGCCCGGCAGGTGCCGTGTCAGGTCGACGACGAGGAGCCCCGCCAGCGGTTGCACCGGCGCGAACCTACACTACGACCCTGCCAGCCTTGACCGAGAGCCTCGCTCACCACCGACAAGCGTCGCGTCCTGCTCGAAGCCGCCGTTCGCGTGTTCGCGCGGCGCGGCTTCCACGCCGCGCGCGTGGGCGACATCGCGGAGGAAGCCGGCGTCGCGCACGGTCTGCTGTACCACTACTTCAGCTCGAAGGAAGAGGTGCTCGAGACGATCTTCCGCGAGACGTGGGCCGACCTGCTCGCGGCGGTGCGCGACGTCGAGGAGTCGGGCGAGCCTGCGCAGGAGCAGCTGCGGCAGGTGGCGGCGATCCTGCTCCGCTCGTGGCGGCGCGACCCGGACCTGGTGCGCGTGCTCGTGCGCGGCGTCACGCGGAGCTCGGAGCTCGACCGCCGCGTCGGCGACGTCGGCGACGCGTTCGCCGCGATCGAGCGCATCGTCCGGCGCGGGCAGGAAGCAGGCGAGCTGCGCCCGGAGCTCGACGCGCGCCTGACGAGCGTCATCTTCTACGGCGCGATCGAGGAGCTGCTCACCGGCTGGGTGCTGGAGCTGCTGCCGGACAGCGACGAGGACGTCGCGCGCGCCGAGCAGACCGTCGTCGAGATCGTCTCGGGCGGCCTAGCGACAGGCGGGCTCTGACGAGCGCTGCAAGGCGAAGGCCCAGAGCAGATCGTCCTTGAAGTAGAACGCGCTCGAGACCGTCCCTCGCCGCTGCACCAGCACCGAGTAGTGCCCGCACACGAAGCGCGGCAGCGCGCCGTACACGCCGTTCACGCTGAGCGGCGAGTCGCCGAGCCGGATGCCCTTGTCGGTCCGCCACCCGGTCGGCACCCAGAGCGTGTAGAGCGCGACTGCGCGGCCCCGCTCGAACTCGGCGCCCGTCCCGACCTGGTTGAACTTGCCGTACGTGAAGTAGAGCGTCCGGTGCCGGCACCCGCGGCACACGCCGACGTGCGGGCCCCAGACCGCCCGCACCTGCGCCTCCGTCGCGCCGAGCCGCACGCCCGCCAGGCTCTTCCCGGGGACGAAGACCCCGGCCTGCGGCAGGGCCAGCACGAAGGAGAGGACGGCGGCGAGCACGACCGGCAATGTAGAACACGCCGATGAGCGACTACGAGCGCATCGCCGGTCTCGAGCTCCTCGTCGAGGCCGTCGAGCTGGAGCGGAGCGAGCTCCAGGTCACGAGCGGGTTCAAGCGTGTGACCACGACGGTCCGGATCTCCGGCGGCGGCGCGGTCGGCGAGGGCGAGGACGTCACCTACGAGGCCGACCACCACGACGGGTTCTCGCCGCCGGACCTCTCCGGCACGTGGACGTTCGACGACCTCTCGCAGCGACTCGAGTCGCTCGACCTCGCGGGCTACCGGCGCTGGGGGTTCGAGAGCGCGGCGCTCGACCTCGCGCTGCGGCAGGCAGGCACGTCGCTCGGCGCGGCGGTCGGCCGCGAGTACCGCCCCGTCCGCTTCGTCGTGTCGACGCGTGAGGACATCGACCGCTTCCTCGCCGTTCAGCCGACGCTCGAGTTCAAGGTCGACCCGATGAGCACGTGGTCGCGCGCGTTGATCGACGAGCTCGCGGCGACCGGCCGGATCCGCGTGACCGACCTCAAGGGCTACTACCGCGGCACGGTCGTCGACCAGCCGGCCGACCCGCGGCTGTACCGCGACGTGGTCGAGGGCTTCCCCGACGCGGTGATCGAGGACGCGGCGTTCACCGACGAGACGCGTCCGATCCTCGAAGCCGCCGCCGACCGCCTGAGCTTCGACGCGCCGATCCACTCGGTCGAGGACGTGCTGGCGCTCGAGCTCGAGCCGCGCTGGCTGAACATCAAGCCGTCGCGCTTCGGCAGCGCGCGCCGCCTGCTCGACACGATCGCGTACGGCGAGGAGCACGGCATGACGCTCTACGGCGGCGGCCAGTTCGAGCTCGGCGTCGGCCGCTCGCACATCCAGACGTTCGCGAGCGTGTACTACGCGGACTCCGCGAACGACGTCGCGCCGAGCCTCTACAACGAGCCGCAGCTGCCGGCGGATGCGCCCGCGAGCCCGCTTCCCGCGCCGAGCGAGCCCAAGGGCTCGCGTTCACGCCCTAGGCGCGCGCCGCGCGCCGCCCTATCCTCGCAGCATGGCCGCGTGCCGCCAGTGCGGCTCGGAGCTGCCCGAGAGCGCCCGTTTCTGCCCCGCCTGCGGGACGGCCGTCGACGCTCGCCTCGGCGAGGAGCGCAAGGTCGTGACGGTGCTCTTCGCCGACCTCGTCGACTCGACCGCGCTCGGCGACGGTCGCGACCCGGAGGAGCGTGCGGGCCGCCGTCAGGCCGCAGCTCGCCCGGATGCGCGCCGCGCTCGAGCGACTACGGCGGGACGTTCGAGAAGTTCGTGGGCGACGCGGTGATGGCGGTCTTCGGCGCGCCCGTCGCTCACGAGGACGATCCCGAGCGTGCGGTCCGGGCCGCGCTCGCGATCCGCGACGCGGTTCGCCGGCGTCCGCATCGGCGTGAACACCGGCGAGGCGGTCGTCCAGCTCGGTGCGGCTCCGGCGCCGGCGAGGGAATCGCGACCGGCGACGTCGTCACGACGACGTTCCGCATCGAGGAGGCGGCCGACGTCGACTCCGTGCTCGTCGGCGAGTCGACGTACCGGGCGACGCAAGGCGCGATCGAGTACGGCGAGCGCCGGCTGCTCCAGGCACGCGGGAAGGCCGAGCCCGGTCGTCGTCTACGAGGCGTTGCGCGCGACCGCCGACCTGAGGGCGGCGCACGAGAGCCCGCCGCTCGCTCCGCTCGTCGGCCGCAAGGAGGAGCTGAGCCTGATCCTGCGACACGCTCGCTCGCGCTCGCCGCGACCGCACCGTTCAGCTCGTGACGCTGATCGGCGTTCCCGGGATCGGCAAGAGCCGGCTCGTCTGGGAGCTCCAGCGCGCGCTCGAGGACGAGCCGGGCTCGTCACCTGGCGTCGTGGCCGCTGTCTCCCGTACGGCGAAGGAGTGACGTTCTGGGCGCTCGGCGAGATGGTCAAGGCCCAGGCCAGGATCCTCGAGACGGACGACGCGGCGACGGCGGAGGCGAAGCTCGCACCGCGCAGTGCGCGACCTCGTCGCCGACCCGCGCGAGGCCGAGTGGGTCGAGGGCCACCTGCGGCTGCTGCTCGCGCTCGGACGCTCCCGCGGGCGAGCGTCGCGAAGAGGCGTTCGCCGCCTGGCGCCGCCTGTTCGAGGCGCTCTCGGAGTGGGGGCCGCTCGTGCTGGTGGTCGAAGACCTCCACTGGGCCGACGAGGGCCTGCTCGACTTCCTCGACCATCTGGCCGACTGGGCGACGAGTGCGCCGCTCGTCCTGATCTGCACGGCGCGGCCCGAGCTGCGCGAGCGGCGCCCGACGTGGGGCGCGCGCGCGAACGCGGTCACGATCGCGCTCGCGCCGCTGAGCGACGCCGAGACGGGCACGCTCGTCGGCTACCTGCTGCGGCAGACGCTGGTCGCCGGCCGAGTTCGAGCGAGGCGCTGCTCGCGCGCGCGGAGGGGAACCCGCTGTACGCCGAGGAGTTCGTCCGCATGCTCGTCGATCGCGGCTTCCTCTACCGCAACGGCGGAGGCTGGCAGCTGCGCGAGGGCGAGCTGCCGCTGCCCGAGTCGGTGCAGGGGATCATCGCTGCGCGAATCGACGCGCTCGCAGCTGGACGAGAAGCTCGTGCTCCAGGACGCGGCCGTGATCGGCCGCGGCTTCTGGCCGGACTGCGGTCGCCGCGGTCGGCGGCCTCGAGCGCGCGGAAGTCGGACACATCCTGCGGTCGCTCGAGCAGAAAGAGCTCGTCCGGCGTCTCGGCACGAGCGCCGTCGCGGGCGAGCTCCAGTACTCGTTCCGCCACGCGCTCGTCCGCGACGTCGCGTACGGGCAGATCCCCCGTGCAGAGCGAACGCGGCGGCACCTGCTCGCGGCGAAGCTGGATCGAGTCGCTCGGGCGCCGCGAGGATCATGCCGAGACGCTCGCCCACCACTACCTCGCCGCGGTCGAGTACGCCGAGGCCGGCGGGCGAGGAGAGCTCCTCCTTCGCCGCCCGGGCGCAGAGGGCCCTACGCGAGGCGGGCGATCGAGCGTTGTCGCTGAGCGCGTTCGCAACCGCAGCGCGATTCTTCCGAGGCGCGCTCGACCTCTGGCCGGAAGACGATCCCGAACGGCCGGTCGTGCTCTTCTGCCTCGGCAAGGCGCTCTCGCGGAGCGCGTCCCCGGACGAGGGCGTGCTGGAAGAGGCGCGCGACGCGCTCCTCGCGGCGGGCGACGTCGATCGTGCTGCCGAGTGCGACGTGATCGTCGGGGAGCTGCTGTGGCGCAGCGGCCGGCGAGAGCAGGCGTTCGAGCGGATCAACGCCGGAGCTCGGACGGCTCGAAGGCCGTCCCGCGTCGTACTCCAAGGCCTACGCGCTCAGCACGCTGTCGCGGTTCAAGATCGCCGCCGACGATGCCGACGCGGCGATCGAGCTTGCGCAGGCGGCGATGGAGATCGCCGAGGAGCTCGAGCTCGACGAGCTCCGAGCGCATGCGCTGAACACCATGGGCGTCGCACGGGCAACGAGGGGGGACCGCGACGGACTGGCCGACCTGGAGCGCAGCATCGAGATCGCCGTCGGCGCGAGCTCGCCCGAGAGCGTCCGGGGCTACTTCAACCTCGGGAGCATGCTGGCGAACTTCGGCGACCTGCGGCGAGCGGCCGAGCTCCACACCCAGGCGCGGGCGCTCGCAGACCGCTACGGCGACGCCGCGTGGACGGACTGGCTCGAGGCCGAACGCGTCTACCAGCACTACTGGGCCGGCGAGTGGAACGAGGCCGAGGAGCTGGCCGAGCGGCTGCTCGGCAAGGCGAAGGACGGCGCATCGGGCCGGCTCGAGCTCGACGGCTCGCTCGTCAGCGGCTGGATCGCGCTCGCCCGAGGGGACGTCGACGCCGCGGTCGCGAACGCCGACCGCGCCGATGCCTTCAGCCGCCACGCCGACGACCCGCAGAACCTCTACCCGGCGCTCGCCTTCAGGGCGCGGGCACTCCTGGCAGCCGGACGGAAGCGACGAGGCCTCGCAGCTCGCTCGACGTGCTGCTCGGATCGATGCGGGAGATGCCGTCCTTGCCCTCGTTCTGGGTCCTCGACCTCGTCGTCGCCCTCGACGCGCTCGGCCGAGCCGACGAGCTCATCGAGGTCGCAGCCGTCGCGCCGCAGACGCGGTGGCTCGACGCGGCGCTTGCTTATGCCCGGGGCGACGCTGCCGAGGCCGCGACGATCTGTGCGGCGATCGGCACACGACCGGACGAGGCGTTCGCAAGGCTCACCGCAGCCGCGTCGAGCGAGCGACGGCGAAGCGAAGTCGGCGAACGAGTCAGCGGCGGTCGCGTTCTTCCGAGAGGTCGGCGCCGACGCCTACTCGGCGCAGGCGCGTAGCGGCTACTCGCGGTCCTTCTCGGACGAGCTCTTCAGCTCACGGATCTGGTGCGCGCCGAACTCCTCGAGCACTTCACGCCCATGCGTCGCGTGGTCGTCCGGGCAGATGATCGTGACGGATGCCCGGCGGTTGTACTTGCCCGATTCCCACGAGACGACGACTTCGCAGGGCTGAGCCGTTGCGCGCAGATCGTCCTCGACCTCCGACGGCTTCTTCAATTGACCGTCGGGATCCCGGAACCGCGGCTTCAACTCGTCGACGGTTCCCGCAACAACGATTCCGTTCCAGTGGGGCATCTGTCACCGGGGATCATCCGCCTTTCGGCGCGGCGTTGCAACTCCTGGGCTAGCCGGCTGCGACGGGCGGGCCGGGCTCGCGCGCGAGCAGCGCGGGGCCCCAGGCCGCCAGCGGCGAGATCGCGCCGTCGCGGCCGTTCAGCTGGCGGTAGCCGAGCGCGTGCTCGGCCTGCATCAGCTTGTGGATCTGCGTCGTGCCCTCGTAGATGATCGGCGCGCGCGCGTTCCGGAAGTAGCGCTCGATCCCGTACTCGGCGCTGTAGCCGTACGAGCCGTGGATCTGGATCGCGTTGTGCGCGGACTTGAACGCCGACTCCGTCGCGTGCCACTTCGCGAGCGACGTCTCGCGCGTGTTCCGCACGCCCTCGTTCTTCAGCCACGCCGCCTGCATCACGAGCAGCTTCGACGTCTCGTAGTCGAGCACCATCTGCGCGATCAGGTCCTGCACGAACTGGTACTTGCCGATCGGCTGGCCGAACGTCTGCCGCTCGCGCGCGTACTCGACCGAGCGCTCGAGGCACGCGCGGATCACGCCGCACGCGCCCGCGGCGACGGTGAAGCGGCCCTGGTCGAGCGAGTACATCGCGATCTCGAAGCCCTGGCCCTCCTCGCCGATCAGGTTCTCCGCCGGCACCTCGACGTTCTCGAAGAAGAGCTCGCCCGTCGAGCCGGCCCAGATGCCGAGCTTGTGCTCCGTCTCGCGCGACGTGAAGCCCTTCATCCCCTTCTCGAGCACGAACGCGGAGATGCCCTTGTGCTTCGCGCCGGGGTCGGTCTTCGCGAAGACGAGCGCGTGGTCGGCGACGGTCGCGTAGGAGATCCAGTTCTTCTGGCCGTTCAGCACGTAGACGTCGCCCTCGCGCCGCGCGGTCGTGCGCATCGCGGCGACGTCGGAGCCGGCCTCGGGCTCGGTCAGCCCGAAGCAGGCGAGCTTCTCGCCCTTCGCCTGCGGCGTCAGCCAGCGCTGCTTCTGCTCCTCGGTGCCGTAGCGCAGGAGCGACAGCGAGTTCAGCCCGACGTGGACGGAGATCAGCGTGCGGAACGCCGCCTCGCCGCGCTCGATCTCCTCGCAGGACAGCGCCTCCGCGACGAAGTCGAGCCCCGCTCCGCCGTACTCCTCCGGGATCACGATCCCGAGCAGCCCGAGCTCGGCCATCCCCTCGATCAGCTCGAGGTCGAGCTTGTGGTCGATGTCGTTCTGAACGGCGACGGGGAGGACGCGCTCGTCGACGAACGCCCGCACGGTGTCCTGGATCAGCCGCTGCTCGTCGGTGAGGTCGAAGTCCATGCGTGGGCTAGTGCAGGCAAGTCTAGTGTCCTGCCCCGTGTCTCTTGCGCTGACCGCGGCCTCGATGCTGGCCGCCGCGTCGCTGACGCCCCAGCAGCAGGCCGCGCTCGTCGTCGTCTCCGGGCTGCCGGCCCCGGCCGGCGTGAGCGGGGTGCTCGTGCAGGGCTGGAGCAAGCGGCTGCCGCGGCCGAAGGGCGCGCTCGTCTACGTCGACCAGGAGGGCGGCGGGGTGCGCGCGTTCGAGAGCGACCCGCCGAGCTCGCCCGCCTCCGCGTACCGGTCGGGCGCCGCCGCCTTCGCGGCGGGGCGCGCGACAGGGCGCGCGCTGAAGGCGCGCGGCGTGCACGTCGACCTCGCGCCCGTCGTCGACCTGGCCGACGGGCCGCTCGGCTCGCGCCACTTCCGGCGGCCGGAGTACGCGGTCTCCTTCGCGCGAGGGCTCGCCGCTGCGGGCGTCGCCGCGTGCGCGAAGCACTTCCCGGGCCTCGGCTCGACGCCGATCTCCACCGACGAGCGTCCACACGTCGACGGCAGGATCCGCGCCGTCGAGATCGCCGCCTTCCGCTCTGCGATCCGCGCCGGTGTGCCGTGCGTGATGACGAGCAACGCGTTCTACAACGGCGCGCCGTATCGCGCGTCGATCTCCCCGGACACCTACCGGCGGCTGCGCGCGCTCGGCTTCGACGGCGTTGCGATCACGGACTCGCTCTCGATCGTCAAGGCGGCGCCGGTCGAGCGCTGGGCACGTCAGGCGATGCTCGCCGGCGCGGACCTCCTGCTCTTCACGAGCAGTGCGCACGCACGCCGCGCGATCGCCGCGCTCGTGCCGCTCGCGCGTGAAGGCAAGCTCGACGCTAGCGTCGAGCGGGTGCTGCGCTTCCGATCCCGGCTGCTGCGAGCTCGGCGTCCGTGAGCTCGTAGCCGCGCTGGATCAGCGCGCGCTTCGCCGCCTCGGTCCACTCGCGCGCCGCGGCGGATGCGGGACTCGAGCGCAACGCCCTCCGCTCCCGCCCGCACCGTGATCCGCGGCAGCGCACGCTCGCGCTGGAACGGGAACTCGGAGCCGAGCACGCGCTGCTCGACCGCCTGCGCCAGCTCCTCGGATGCTCCGTGGTCGCGGACGAGCTGCGGCAGCTCGCGCGCGAGCCGCTCGAGCTCGTGGATCGACTGGTCGGTCGCGTCGGCGTGGCGTTCCTCGAGCGCGGTGCCGCGCAGGACGGACAGCCGCATCAGTCGCGTGATCATGTCGATGTAGTGCGCAGGCTCGCCGCGGCGGTCGCGCGCCTCCGCCTCCTCGAGCTCGGCGATCAGCGCGCGCACCGGGGGGACGCGACCGAACGGGCGCAAACGCCGCTTGAGCGTCGTGAGCGCGCGCACGTCGAAGCGCGGGTACTCCGGGAGGTAGCGGAAGGCGACGATCGTCTTCACCTCGGGTCGCGCGTACGCGTGCGCGAGCGGGAAGTTGCGCGTCCACGCGCCGTCGGTCGCGATCCGGTCGCCGACGCGGAGCGGCAGCACGAGCGTCGAGATCGCCGCGGAGGCGAGGATCGCCTGCGCCATCACGTCGGGCGGCGTCTCGCGCGACGAGTACGCGAGCTCGAAGTCGTTCTCCGAAGCGCGCTCCGTCTGCGTGACGTCGGACGCGAAGACGACGAGCTCCCGGTCGGAGTGCGCGAGCTCCTCCGAGAGCGCGACGAGATCGCCGACCTTGCGGTCGATCGTCGCGGGGAGGGTGTACTCGTGCAGGCCGATCAGCGGCAGCTGCCAGAGCCGGTTCGGCCGGAACACCTCGTCGGGCCGCAGGCCGATCAGGAACTCCTCGAGCTCGTCGAGCCGGTCGACCGCCGCCATCACCCCGGCGAGCGCGCCCGCGGACGTTCCGAAGATCCACCCGACCCGCGGCCACAGCTCGCTCTCGGCCAGCCGCTTCAGGAAGCCGGCCTCCATCAACACCCCGTTGATCGCCCCGCCTGAGAGGACGACCGCGACGTCCCGCTCGGTTGCCACCTCCACAGGATGCACTACGATTGACTGACTAGTCAATCGAACCGGACGGAGCGGCATGGCGACCATCGATGCGGGCGTCGGGACAGGCGTTTCCTTCGCCCTGAGTGACGAGCAGAAGGCCCTCCGCGAGCTCGCGCGCGAGTTCGCGGCCAACGAGATCCGGCCCAAGGAGGCCGAGTACGACGAGCACTCGACACACCCCGTCGACGTGATCGCGAAGGCCCACGAGGTCGGCCTGATGAACCTCCACGTCCCGGAGGAGCTCGGCGGGCTCGGGCTCTCGGCGTTCGACGGGATGCTCGTCGGCGAGGAGCTCAACTGGGGCTGCTCCGGAATCGGCACCGCGATCGGCGCCAACGGCCTCGGCGCCGGGCCGGTGCTGCTCGCCGGCTCGGAGGAGCAGAAGGCGCAGTGGCTGCCGCCGCTCCTCGAGGAGCCGATCCTCTGCTCGTTCGGGCTGAGCGAGCCCGACGCCGGCTCGGACGTCGCGCGCATGAAGACGACCGCGGTCCGGCGCGGCGACGAGTACGTCCTGAACGGCTCGAAGACGTTCATCACGAACGCGGGCTACGCGTCGTGGACGGTCGTGTTCGCGAAGACCGACCCGTCGCAGGGCCACCGCGGCATCTCCGCGTTCATCGTCCCGATGGACACGCCGGGCGTGACGATCGAGAAGCACCTCGACAAGATGGGCCAGCGCTCGACCGACACGTCCGCGTTCGCGCTCACCGACGTGGTCGTTCCCGGCAGCGAACCTGCTCGGCGAAGAGGGCGAGGGCTTCAAGATCGCGATGCGCACGCTCGACTTCACGCGGCCCGGCACTGCGTCGGGCGCGGTGGGCGTCGCGCAGGCCGCATACGAGCACGCGGTCGAGTACGCGAAGCAGCGCGTCACGTTCGACGTGCCGATCGCGATGCACCAGGGCGTCAACTTCATGATCGCCGACATGGCGACGCAGATCGAGGCCGCGCGCCTGCTCGTCTGGCAGTCGGCCTGGTTGCACGACATGGGCCAGCGTGCGACGCTGCAGTCGTCGTTCGCGAAGCTCTTCGCGGCCGACGCGGTGATGAAGGTGACCACCGACGCCGTGCAGGTCTTCGGCGGCTACGGCTACATCAAGGAGTACCCCGTCGAGAAGCTGATGCGCGACGCGAAGCTGTTCCAGATCTACGAGGGCACCTCGCAGATCCAGCGGCTCGTGATCGCGAAAGAGATCTTCCTGCCGCGTGGCGATTGAGATCGACCTGTCCGGGCGGGTCGCCCTCGTCACGGGCGGCTCGCGCGGGCTCGGGCGCGCCGACGCGCTGACGCTGGCGCGCGCGGGCGCGGACGTCGTGATCGCCGACATCCAGGTCGAGTCCGACGACTCGGACGTCGCGGAGTGGGGGCCGCTCGCCCAGGTCGCGAAGGCGCAGGGGATCGTCTACACCGAGGCGACGGCGCGCGAGATCCAGGAGCTCGGCCGCCGCGCCGCCGCGATCAAGTGCGACGTGACCGACCGCGAGCAGGTGGACGCGACGGTCGCACGCGCGGTCGAGGAGTTCGGCTCGGTCGACATCCTCGTCAACAACGCGGGCACGCTCGACCACGCCGCGCAGTTCCACAACCAGTCGCCCGACCTCTGGCAGCGCGACCTCGACGTCAACCTGACCGGGGCGTTCAACTGCTCGCAGGCGGTCTGGCCGCACATGCGGGAGCGCGGCTGGGGCCGGATCGTGAACATGGCCTCGGTCGCCGGCACGCTCGGCGGCTTCGGCCAGGCGAGCTACTCGACGACGAAGGCGGGGCTCCTCGGCCTGACGAAGACGCTCGCGATGGAGGGCGGCCGTCACGGGATCACGTGCAACGCGATCGTGCCCGGGGTGATCGGCACCGAGGCGTTCCACTTCGCGAACGCCGAGATGAACGAGCGAATCGTCAACCGCACGGTGTTCAAGCACGCGGGAGACCCCCAGGACGTCGCGAACGCGATCGCCTTCCTCTGCTCCGACCTCGCCGCCTACATCACCGGCGTCGGGCTCAACGTGAGCGGCGGGATCGAGCTGTTCGCGTTCTGAAAGGCCTCTCCGGGGGCGGCTACTCTTGCCCCGTTGGCGGTCAGGGCGCAGAAGGGCGTGCTCAACGCGCGTAAGCGACGCGCGCGCTCGCGGCTGCTCCTGCAGGCACTCGCGGCGGCGGTCGCGGTCTCGCTGGCGCTCGCCGCGCTCTTCGGCGCGGTCTTCGCCGGCTCGCCCTCGAAGATCCCCGCGGGCGTCACGATCGCGGGCGTCAGCGTCGGCGGGATGACCCCGTCGGCCGCGCAGAAGCTCCTCGAGCGGCGCGCGGCGGCGCTCGAGAACGTCCCGGTGACCTTCTTCAGCGGCTCCAAGCGCTGGAAGGTGACCCCTCACCGGCTCGGCGTCGAGGCCGACTGGGCCGCTGCGGTCGACGCCGCGCGGCGCCAGGGGGAGGGTCTCGGGCCCCTGCGCGGCTTCCAGCGCGTCCGCGTCCGGGTCTTCGGCGCGGACATCGCGCCGCCGGCTCAGGTCTACGAGCCTGCGCTCGAGTACCAGCTCGGCCAGATCGCGACCGAGCTCGACCAGCCGAAGCGCGAGTCGGCGATCGTGCTGAACGGGCTGAAGCCGGTGCTCGTCGAGGGACAGGCCGGCCGCAAGCTGAGCCGCGACCGGGCTGCCGCGACCATGGTCGGCGCGCTCGCCTCGCTCTCCCGCGCCGAGACGCCGCTTCCCGTCGAGGTCGAGCGGATCACCGTCACGGAGGAGGACCTGCGGCCCGTCCTCGCGCAGACGCGCCTCGCGCTGTCGGCGCCGATCCGGCTCGAGCTCGGGAAGACGTGGTGGCGCCTGCGGCAGGCCACGGATCGCGGAGCTGCTCGAGCTCCCGCGCGACGGCTCGCGCAAGCTCGCGATCGGCGGGCGGCGCGCCGAGGCGTGGTTCGAGCGTTTCGGAGGCCGAGTCGGTCGCCCGCCGACGGACGCCGGCTTCCGGTCGACCAGCGACGGGCAGGTCGTGATCACGCCGAGCTCCGACGGGCTCAAGCTCGACGTGCCGGCGACGAGCCGCGAGATCCTCGCCGCCGCGCTCGCGCCGGGCGCGAGGCGCGTCGGCGACGTCGTGGTCGCGAAGCACTCGCCGGAGCTGACGACGGAGCGTGCGCGCGGCCTCGGGATCTCGCGCGTCCTCTCGTCGTACTCGACCTTCTACTCAGGCACCGCCGACCGGATCCAGAACCTGCAGCGCGCCGTGCAGCTCCTCGACGGAACCCTCGTCGCGCCGGGCGGGACCTTCTCGCTGAACGAGGCAGTCGGCCCGCGCACGATCGAGCGCGGCTTTCGCTCGGCGCCGGTGATCATCGGCGACGAGTACGAAGAGGACGTCGGCGGCGGCGTCTCGCAGGTCGCGACGACCGTCTTCAACGCGGCGTGGGAAGCGGGCGTCAAGGTGCTCGAGCGCAACCCGCACTCGCTCTACATCAGTCGCTACCAGCTCGGTCGCGACGCCACGGTCAACTACCCGGACCTCGACCTGAAGTTCCGCAACGACACCGGCAAGTGGATGGTCGTGCTCGGTGCGTCGGGGCAGAACGGGATCGCGATCACACTCGCGGGAACGCCGACGGGCCGGCGCGTCGTCAGCGAGCCCGGTCCACTGACGGTGACCGGCAAGCCGCCGGAGAAGCGCGTCAAGGACCCGACGCTCACCGTCGGCACGGAGGTCGTCGAGGAGATCGGCTCGTCGCCGCAGTCGGTCACGGTCACGCGCACCGTCTACAACAAGGACGGCAGCGTGCTCTACGACGAGTCGTGGCGCACGAACTACCGCGGCGAGAAGCGCGTGATCCGCGTCGGCACGAAGAAGAAGGAGCCGAAGCCGACGCCCACCACGTCGACGCCCACCACGACGACGCCGACCACGCCGACGACCCCGAAGCCGACGCCCAAGCCGCCACCCCCGCCGCCGCCTAAGCCGTAGCCTCGGCCTTCGCGATCGCCTCGGCGAGCCACGGCGGCACGCGCGTCGGCAGGAACGTCCGGGCGTCGACGCACGCGTGCGCCGTCTCACCGTCGGCGATCGTCGTCCCGTCGCGGTCGACCTCGTAGACGAACCGGAAGCGCGCGCCGCGGATGTCGCGGCAGCTCGTCCGGACGACCAGCCGGTCGTCGAAGCGCGCGGGCTCGCGGTACCGGACGTGCGACTCGGTCACGATCGCCTCGACGCCGTGGTCGCGGAGCACGGGGTAGCCGCCGGTGAAGCGCTCGAGGTACTCGACGCGGGCGAGCTCGAACCAGACGAGGTAGACGCTGTTGTGGATGATCCCCTGCGCGTCGGTCTCGGCGAAACGGGCGCGAATCTCGGTCGTGGAGGCGTACGGCACGCCGGACATCTTCGCGCACCGAGACAGGCTCGACCTGTCGAGGAGGCTTCTCTCGGTTCGCCGCCGCTTGGAGCTAGGCGAGCGCCCGGCGAACGGGCTTCTCGTCGAGCACCCGCTGACAGGCGGAGCAGATCTTCCGCTCGATCTCGTACGGCACGCCGCTACGCTGCCTGATCGCGCGGAGAGTGACGCTCGTGTGCTTGTGCGGCTCGGTCCGGGTCTGCTGCACTGTCATCTCCGTCTAAAAGTAGGACGCTCTTCGGATGACTACGACGCTCAAAAGGGTTATTGGTCTCCTGTTGGGGACGGGTTCTTACGCACTGCTTACAGTCCTGCTCGCCGGCTGCGGCGGCGGGAGCGCCACGGAGGCCCAGCCGGTCGCCGCCGGCAACGACCGCGACCACCGCGACGACGATCGCCTGCACCGCCGGAGTCGAGCCCCACGGCTCCGACGAGCTGGCCTACGGGGCGGCCGCGCGGCGCGACCTGCGGATCTACGACCGTCCCGGCGGGCCGCCCGGGCGAGCGGTTCAAGAAGATCAACCCGAACGGGGTGCCGACGGTCTTCGGCGTCGTCGCGCGGCGGGTCGAGGAGAACTGCAAGCCGAGCTGGTACCGGGTTCGGCTGCCCCGCAGGCCGAACGGTCGGCTCGGTTGGGTGCGCGCCGCCGACGTGAAGGTCGGAGAGGTACGGACGCGGATCCTCGTCGACCTCTCCGAGCGGCGCGTGACGCTCTACCGGTCGGGCAAGCGCGTGCTCACCACGCGTGCGGCCGTCGGGGCGACGTCCACACCGACGCCCACGGGGACGTTCTACGTCGACCAGCGCCTGTACTCCGGCGACCCGGGCGGACCGTTCGGGCCCTCGGCGGTCGGGATCGCCGCCTACTCGGAGGTGCTGACGGGCTGGACGCAGGGAGGCCCGATCGCGATCCACGGGACGAACCGGCCCGACCTGATCGGTCAGGCGGTCTCGAACGGGTGCGTGCGGGTCCGCAACGAGGTCGTCAAGCGGATCTTCGACGCGACGCTCTCGGGCACGCCCGTCGTGATTCAGGAGTAGGGGTTCGGGATGACGAGCTCGACGTTCCGGTCGGCGGGCGTGCCCCGCCGGTCCGCGAGCCCGTCGCGTCCGTTCTCGCCCTGCGGGTCGTTGTAGGACAGCTCGCGCGCGATCGACGCGAGCCACTCGACCTCGCGCGCGCTCAGCCGCGGGCCGCGTCGCGCGGGCCGCGCGCCCGGCCGCGCAGGTGCGCCGTGGTCGAAGATCGTCCCGAAGATCGAGAGCGTGCCGTCCGCGTTGTCGACGAGGTCGAGCAGGCGCGACTGCTGCGGCCAGTCGGCGTGCGCTGCCGTGACGATCTCCCAGAAGCCGCCGCCGCCGGCGCGGGCATGCGCCGCGATCCGGTTGCGGTGCTGGTGCCCTGCCACGAACGCGACCACGCCGCGATGCCGGAGGAGCAGGCACTCGACCGGCTCGGGGACCGCGCTGCACGAGCCGCTGCCGAGATGCACGTCGGGAGCGGCGTTCGTCATGCTCACGATCGGGTGGTGTCCGAAGACGACGACCACCTCGCGCCGCGCCTCGGCCGCCGACAGCTCGGCGTCGAGCCAGAGGAACTGCGTCCGGTCGACGTTCCCCTGGTCGCCGCTGTCCGCCACCGTGTCGACCACGACGAAGCGGAGGCCGGGCTTCGGCGTGAACGCGTAGTACCCGATGCCCCGCGGTGCGTCGGCAGGTCCGTAGCCGTGGCCGCTCGGGAGCCCGCGCGTCCGGAAGTGCTCCTGCAGGTACTCCGCGCGCGACAGCAGCTTGCGCTGCGCGTCGCGCAGCACGGGCGTCCACCGGCCGCGCGTGATCTGCGGGCCGAAGACCACTTCGACGAGGTCGCGAGAGAGGATCTGCACGACCCGCGAGCGCTCCTCGAGGGTCAGTCCGCCGGTCACCAGCCCGCGGATCTCGGCCAGCCCGCGCTCGGACAGCCTCGTCGGCTTCACGCAGCCGACCGCCGCGAGCGCGAACAGGTCGTTGTTCGCGACGTTGCCCTGGACGAGCCCGTCGTGGTTTCCGAAGACGGAGTACCACGGAAGACCCAGGCCGGTCGCGCGGAAAGGCCTGTTCATCAACTCGTAGAGGCCCGGGTAGTCGCGCACGACGTTGGAGCGGCCGATCGCACGCTTGTTGGCGGCGGCGCTCGGGGCATAGCCCGGCCCGTCGGCGCCGCGCCCGCTCTTGTCGGGGTCGTAGTACACGCCGCCGCCCTTGACGCCCTGGTAGAGGCGGTTCCGCGCCGGCACCTTGCAGCTGCCCGGATCCGTGCCGGAGTTCGCGCTGACCACGCCGCCGTCGAGGATGTCGATGTACCAGCGCGTCTCGTTCAGCTGCGTGTTGTCGACGTTGTCGCCGGTGGCGATCGCGAGCGCCGGCGCGCTGCCGTCGATCGGGCTCCGCAGCCGCCGCACCTGCTGCACCGTCTCCTCCATCACGAACGGGACGAGCCCCTCCTGCGGCCGGTAGCCGGCGTCGAGCGAGCCGCCGTAGCGGTCGACGAGCTCGACGCGCGCGGGCGACTCCTCGTCGACGATCTGGAAGTCCGTCAGCTGGACGAAGGAGAGGAGGAGGCGGCGGCGCGACTGCCTGCCTGCCTGAGGCGTGGCGAGCTCGGTGCGCACGAGCCGCTGCTCTGCCGGGCCGGGGTCGAGCCGCCCGTCGTTGTTCCGGTCGACGATCGTGCCCCGAGCCGTCGTCGCCGGCGGCGGCGCAGCACCGGCGGCGAGCGCTGCCAGCCCCGCGGCGAAGCACGTCGCGATCAGAGTGCGTGAGCGCACGTCTGGCAGGGTACGGGAGCGGAAACCGAACGCAAAGGAGCCTCGATGGCGAAGACCAAGCAGACGGATGTGCTGACCAGACTGGCCGATGCAGGCGAGGAGGTGCTGAGCCGGCTCGCTTCCTCTGCAGGGATGGACCGCGTCACCGGCGCCGTGACGAACCTGAGGGACCAGGTCGACACGCTCGCGAGCAAGGTGCGCGGGATGGAGAAGCTCGAGAAGCGGGTCGAGGACCTCGAACGCAAGGTCGAGCGCCTCTCGAAGCCTTCCGGTTCAAGCTCGCGGAAGACCGCGACCGCGCGCAAGACGTCGGCGTCGCGGAAGACCGCGAGCAAGAAGACGTCCTAGGCCGGAACGCGCACGCGAAGCGCGCGCGGCACGATCTCGAAGCGCGCGGGCGTGGTTCCGGGCTGCTCCCCGTCGAGCTCGATGGGGAGCGGCTCGGCGGCGTCGATCTCGACTCGTGCGCCGCGCAGCTGCTCGATCTTCGGATGCGAGAGGTGCGTGCCCTTGTAGATCTTCCCGACGTTGCGGACGAAGTCCGTCTTCGTCAGGTCTCCGAACACGAGCACGTCGAAGAGGCCGTCGTCGGGTCGCGCTTCCGGTGCGAGCCACATGCCGCCGCCGTGGTACTGCCCGTTCGCGACCACGGTGTTGTTGAAGAGCCCCTTGCGCTCCTCGTCGTCGACGCGGACGTGCATCTCGACGTTGCGCCACCTGAAGAACACCTCGACGAGCGCGACGAAGAAGCTCGCCTTTCCTCCCATCGCCTTCGACTTCGCGTTCGCGCGGCGCGCGACCGCTGCGCTCATGCCGGCGCTGCCGATGTTCGCGAAGTACTCCGTCGCCTCGACGCCGGCCCACGAGCGGAACGTGACCTTGCCGAGGTCGATCTCGCGCGCGACGCCGTTCGCCGCGACACGCGCTGCTTCTTCCGGCTTCGTCGGGATCCCGTAGGTGCGCGGGAAGTCCATCCCCGTGCCGCGCATCATCAGCGCCACCTCGACGTCGCGGCCGACGATGCCGTTCACGACCTCGTGGAACGCCCCGTCGCCGCCGACGACCACGAGCAGCTCGGCGCCGTCGTCCACCGCCTGCCGCGCGAGCTCGGTCAGATGCCCGGGGCTCTGCGAGAAGAGCACGTCGCCGACGAGCCCCTCACCCGCGGCGACGTGTGCGAGCTGGGGCCAGCGCTTGCCCGTCGAGCCGTTCGCCGACGCCGGGTTGACGAGAAAGACGGTCTTGCTAATGGCCGGTGGCAGTGCGCAGCGCGAGCTGCGTCATCTGGTCGACCGCGTTTCGCATCTCCTCGTCGGAGATGCGCACGAACTCGCCCTCGATCACGACGTCGCTGACGGTGAGCAGGCAGCCGGCGTGCACCTTCCGCAGCGCGCCGATGGTGAACAGCACCGCGGCCTCCATCTCGACCGCGAGCACCCCGCGGTCGGACCAGCGCTGGTACTGCCCGCCGTCGGGGTTGTAGAAGAGGTCGCTCGAGACGATCGGGCCGACGCGCACGTCCTTGCCCATCTCCTTCGCGGAGTGGACGGCGTCGTGGACGAGCCCCCAGTCGGCCGTCGGGACGTGCGGCTCGTTGACGAGGTGGACGGCTGTCTGGTCCGCCGGGATCGCCGACACCGCGACGATCAGGTCGCCCAGCTTCAGGTCGGGCTGCAGGCCGCCGCAGGTGCCGACGCGGAGCAGGCGCTTGACCCCGAGCTGGACGAGCTCCTCGATCACGATCGCCGCCGAGGGGCAGCCCATGCCGGTCGCCTGGACGGAGACCGGCTTGCCTTCGAACTCGCCCGTGTAGCCGTACATCGCCCGCTCCTCGTTCCGGAGCACGGGATTGTCGAAGTACGTCTCGGCGATGTACTTGGCGCGGAGCGGGTCTCCCGGGAGGAGACAGGCCTCCGCGTAGTCGCCTGGCTCTGCGCGGACGTGGATCGGCATCGGGCGAGAACCTATCTTCTCATCGGTGAGAGAGCTTTTCGAACCGCGGCTCGAGGAGATCCTCGCGTTCTGCGCGCGCGAGCCGGTCGAGCGCGTCTTCCTCGAGGACGTCGCCCGGCGCGGGCTGGGCCGGTTCGTCGCGGCTCGCGGGGACGACGGGCTGGCCGCGCTCTGCCACCTCGGCGCGAACGTCGTTCCGGCGGGCGAGGGCTGCGACCGCTTCGCGCGCCGGGTCGAGCGCGCGCGCGCGCGGATGATCATCGGCGAGCAGCGCGCGGTCGACGAGCTCTGGGCGGCCACGGAGACGCGGCTCGGCGTTCCGCGCGAGGACCGGCCCGGCCAGCCGGTCTTCTCGCTCGAGGACCCGCCGGAGACCGGAGACACGGGGCTGCGCGCCGCGACGTCGGCCGACCTCGACCGCCTCGTCCCGGCGTGCGCGCTCGCGCACGAGGAAGAGCTCGGCGTGAACCCGCTCGCGCGTGACCCCGACGGCTTCCGCTGGCGAACGCGCGCGCAGATCGACGACGGCCGCTCCTGGGTCTGGCTCGAGGACGACGTGATCCTGTTCAAGGCGGAGGCCTCCGCGTGGACCCCGGCCGCGGTCCAGCTCCAGCAGGTGTGGGTCGACCCGGAAGCCCGCAGGCGCGGCAACGCGAAGCGGGCGCTGCGGGACCTCTGCCGGCTCCTGCTCGAGCGAACGCCCTCGGTCTGCCTGTTCGTCCGGCCGGAGAACACGTCCGCGCTCGCCCTCTACCGCAGCATCGGGATGCGCCACGTGCTCGACTACCGCAGCGTGATCCTGTGACCCTTCGTCGCGCAGCTACTCTGAGACGCGTTGAACTGGTTGCTCGAGACGTTGCGCGCCGGAGACGGCGCGGCCTCTTCTTTCGGTGAGGACATCCGCTGGGGGCCGGCGACCTTCCTGCTTCTGCTGGCGTCCGCGTGGTGGGTCAAGTGGCCGTTGATCGCGGCGCTCGCCGCTGCGGGCGACTGCCGGCGCAGGTGCCTGCCGCGCGCGACGTTCGCCGCGTTCGGCGCAGTCGCTGCCGCGGGGGCGCTCGTGACGGTCTTCAAGGAGCTCTTCGACCGCGCCCGGCCACCTGTGTCCGGTGTCGAAGCGGTCGGCGTCATCCCTGCGTCGGCGTCGTTCCCGTCGGGCCACGCGGCCACCGCGTTCGCGGCCGCGGTCGCCGTCGGCGCGTTCTACCCTCGCCTCAGACGGCCGTTGCTCGGGCTGGCTGCGGTCGTAGCACTGTCCCGCGTGTACCTGGGAGTGCACTACGCCAGCGACGTGCTTGCGGGAACCGCGCTCGGCGTGGCTCTCGGCCTGGCGTCGGTGTGGCTGGTTCGAGCGGTCGCACCAGCGCCCACAGCACCTTCGCCGAGTCCAGCCCGGGCCGGAACGAGCTTCGCTCGTCTCCGTAGATCGCCGGGATAGCGACCCACTCGACGGGCACGCCTGCGCGGAGGACGCGGCGGAGGTGCAAGGTCTCCGCCTCGTAGCCGCCCGAGGGCAGCAGCTCCAGCGCACGTCCTCTGAGCAGGCGCATGCCGTTCTGCGTGTCGCGCACCTCGCGACCGGTCGCGAGCTCGAAGAGCCTTCGGGTCGCGCGGTTCGCGAGCCGGCGTGGCAGGGGCATCTCGGCGAGGTCGTCGAAGCGGTCGCCGATCACGAGCTCGGCGTCGCGGGCGGCGCGGACGAACGACGGGATCGCCTCGGGCGGATGCTGCCCGTCGGCGTCGATCACGAGCACGGCGTCTGCGCCTCGAGCATGGTCGATGCCCGCGCGAACCGCAGAGCCCTTGCCGCTTTGCTCCGGCTGCCGGACGAGCTGCGCGCCGAACGCTTCCGCGAGCGCGTCGAGCTGCTCGGCCACGTCGGGCCGCGAGCCGTCGTCGACGATCACGAGCGAGTCGACGTGCTCGAGCACCGTCCGAACGAGCGCGCGCTCGGGGACGTCGTTGTGCGAAGGCATCACTGCGACGAGCGTGTGGTCCTCGTCGAGCGGCTCGGCGGGTGAGATCCGCGTCTGGCGGCGGCGTCGATCGAAGGCGATCGCGACGAGCAGCGCGCTCGCGGTGCCGAGCGCCGTGCCGGCCACGGTGTCGAGCGGGAAGTGCGCGCCGAACATCACACGCGTGAACGCGACCGCGGCGATGTACGCCCAGAGCGCGAACCGCAACCGCGGGAAGGCGAGCGCGACCGACACGCTGAGCGCCGCGGTGATCGCCATGTGCCCGCTCGGGAACGAGTTCAGGTGCGCCCAGGAGTGGCCGTTCAGGATCGCGTGCTCGACGACTTCCTCCGGGCGCGCGCGGTCGTAGACCGCGTACACGGCTTCGAGCAGGCCCCACGCGAGGACCGCCGAGCCGAAGACGCGCGCGAAGACGCGCGGGACGCCACGGACGTTGCTCACGGCGCCGGCGACGACGGCGAGCGCGATCAGGAGCAGGTAGTTGCGCGTGTGCGGGTCGAGGGCCTTCCAGAGCAGGTCGGGCCCGGGGCCGAGCCCGTTGATCGCGCGGTAGAGCCACTCGTCGGCGCGGTGCACGTCGGTGTGCGCGACGAGGACGCCGAGGACGGGCACGACCGCCAGCAGGCCGAGCGCGGTGCGGAAGCGGCTGCGGCTGCGCGGGCGCCGGACCCCGACGAGCGGCACGAGCGCCGTCAGCGTCGCGATCCCGCCGAGCAGGAAGAGCGAGCGGTAGCTGCCCGTCGCCTGAACCGTCAAGCCGGCCACCGGGAGCGCGATCGTCGAGGAGATCGCGCGCACCGAGAAGTACAGCGCGGTGTACGCGCCGGCCTCGCGCTCGGGGATCAGCGACGAGAAGAGCGGGAAGCCGAGGGTCGAGACCAGCCCGAAGCCCGCCGCGCCGAGGATGAGCGCGCCGCCGACGGGGACGAGGCTCGTCGAGGCGCCGACGCCGAGGAAGCCGCCGCCGAGCAGGGCGATCCCGACGAGCAGCAGCGGGCGATGGAGCGCCGGGTTCTTCACGCGGCCGGCGAGGACGATCCCCATTCCGGTCGCGAGCCCGAACCCCGCGAGCCAGAGCGACGCGACGCTCGGCCCGAGCCCGAGCTCCTCTTCCGCGTAGAGCAGGAAGAACGCCGGAAGCGCGGCGTAGCCGAGCACCCAGAGGATCTGCGCGAGCAGGAAGCCGCGGACGCCGGGGCGGAGCGCCGCGCGGAGGTAGTACGAAGTCGGGTTCCCCGGAGCAGCGGTCGTCATCGGCGAGTGACCCTCGGGCTCCGTCACGCGACGGATCGTCGGCAGGGCGAGCAGCGGGACGAGCACGGCCGTGAGCGCGAAGGGCGCCCAGATCGCGAGGCCGGTGAGCGCGCCGCCGACGGCGAGGCCGAGCAGGCCGCCCACGAGCATCGCGAGCTCCTGGGCGCTCGTCGCCTTGGGGCGACCGGAGGCGTCGAAGGCTTCCGGGATCAGCGCGCGGTGCGCCGTCGTGACGGCGTTCAGGCCGACGTAGACGACGGCAGCGGAGAGCGCGAGCACGAGGTACGAGCTCGACGAGCCGAGCGCGATCGCGACCAGGCCGCCTGCGGTGACGAGCGCGCCGCCGAGGATGAACGGCATCCGGCGACCACGGCCGCTGCGCGCGAGCCGGTCGCTCCAGATCCCGACGACCAGCGGCACGGCCATCCCGGCCGCGGCGTTGACGAGCATGACCATCCCGATCAGGCCGGGCGCGTCGTTGATCCGCTCGAGCATGAGCGGCAGGTAGCTCGTCGTGACCGCACGGCCGAGCCCGGCGGCGAGCGCGGCGGCCGCGAAGGCGACGACGTACGGAAGCCGGAGGAAGGGGAGGCCGGCGGGGCGGCTGAAGGCGATGCTGGTCATGCCGCCGCTCCGACGATGTCGAGCGCGTGCGGCGCGATCGAAAGCTGGACGGTGTCGCCGACGTTCGTCGTGTCGGCGATCACGGGCGAGCGTCCGCCGGTCGCGATCTTGACCGTGCGTGCCCGCGTGTGCGTGACGCCGGGGCGGCCGAGGTGCGTGCCCCGGCGAAGGCGGGGGGCCAGGCCGAGCAGCGCGCGGCGGCCGCCGTCGATCGTGACGACGTCGAGCAGTCCGTCGCGGGGGTCGGCCGGAGCGACGCGCAGGCCGGGCCCGAAGAGCGGCATGTTCGCGACGAAGAGCTGGCCGATGCGCACGAGACCGCAGCCGCCGTCGAGCGAGAGCGCGACCGTGAACGGCTCGAAGTCGAGGACTGCGCCGAGGCCGGCGCGAATGCCGGCGCGGACGTCCGCGGAGTTCGTCGCCGTGTACCGCGAGCGTGCGAGCGCGTGGAATCCGGCGCTGACGCCTTCGACCGCGAGGTAGTGCTGCGTGGCGGTCTCGACGGCGATCGCGTCGATCGGCCGCGCGCGCCCCTCGACGGCGAGTCGGGCGGCGGCGGCGAAGTCGGCCGGGATGCCGAGGCTGCGGGCGACGTTGTTCGCGCCGCCGGCCGGGATCAGCGCCAGCTCGGTCTTGAAGCGCGAGTTCGCCGCCGCGTGGAGGGACCCATCGCCCCCGAGGAGCACGACCCGCCGCTCAGCCGTGGCGAGCGCGTGGTCGAGCTCCTCGAGGGACGCCGTGATGCGGGTCTCGACGCGCGCTCCGACCGAGCGGAGCAGCTGCGCCGAGTCTTTGACGAGAGAGGGGCGACGGCTCAGGCCACTCGCGTTTCCGTTCGCGACCAGCAGCAGGTGGGGGGAGAGCGACCGGAGCCGCCGAGGAGCCTCTGCGGGCGATGCGGGAGCGAATGCGCTGGGGGCGAGTGCCTGAGCCGTCGACATGGGAGGAGGCTCGCACCGCGCGGCTCTCGTGAACATGCGGCCGACAGGCATCTGGGGGTGCGGCTGGCCGCACCCCGGCACGCGTAGGATCCGCCGCCGTGAAGACCGCGATCCTGGCCCGCCACGGGGAGAGCGAGTTCTCCGTGAAGGGCGTGATGAACGGCGATCCGGGTCTCGCCGGGCCGCTGACCGAGGAAGGCGTCGAGCAGGCCCGCCAGCTCGGCGAGGCGCTTCGGGAGACGCCGATCGACCTGTGCGTCGTCACGGAGTTCGAGCGGACGAGGCAGACCGCCGACGTCGCCCTGGAAGGCCGCGACGTCCCCCGGCTCGTGCTGCCGGAGCTGAACGACATCCACGTCGGAACGTTCGAGGGAGGGCTGCTGGAGACGTACCGGGCCTGGGCGCGAGACCGCTCGCCCGTGGAGGTCCCCGCCGGCGGCGAGAGCCGCGCCGGGGTCGCCGAGCGCTTCTCCCGGGGCTTCCGGCGGGTGCTCGAGCGGCCGGAGGAGACCGTGCTCGTCGTCGCGCACGGGCTCCCGATCCGCTACGTCCTGCTCGCGATCGAGGGCACCGAGCCGCGTCCGGTGGTCGAGAGCGTCGACTACGCGACTCCCTACCGCCTGAGCCGCTCCGACCTCGAGCACGCCGTCGAGCGCCTGGAGCTCTGGGTCATGGACCCGATCTGGAGGACGTCTAGCCCGAACGGGGTATCGACCACCGGCCGGATCCGCCCGAAGATGACCCTGCGGTGCGTACTGGCCTGATTGCGGCAGGGCTGGCGTCATTCGCTGCGGTGGTGCTCCTCACGAGCGGAGGGCACGGACGCGGCACGACGGTGGAACACACCTGCTCCGTGACGGACAAGCAGTTCATCTCGAGGACCGAGCTGAGCATGACCGCGCTCGGGATCTGGGGCGACGACTACCGCCGCGGCGAGGCGACGGAAGCCGAGGTGATCGCGGAGGCGCGCAGGGCGACGGTGCGCGTCGAGACGTCGAACCCGAGCGACCCTTCTCTGCGCGCGACGAAGACCTTCATGGCCGGGATGCTGACGGAGTACGGCCGCGCGATGCTGGCGAAGTCGAAGAAGAAGGACGCTTCGTCGCACATGTACCGGGCGTACGGCCTCGCGAACTTCGCGCACGACACGCTCGTGGACGCGGCGCCGGAGCTCCGGCGCCGCGGTTGCGACGTCTCGTCGCTCCTCTAGTTCGTTCGCTCGCCGAGCAGCGCGCGGTCGAAGAAGCCGACGATGCGGCGCTCGTACTCCAGCGGTTGCGCCTCGATGCCGCCCATGTGCCCGGAGCCGGGGACTTCCCAGATCTCCTTCGTCCCCGCGCGCCGCTGCGTAGAACGCGTCGTTCGCCGGCTTCTCGACGGGCTGGCCGCGCTCGCCGTAGACGAAGAACACGGCACCCGAGATCTTCGGCACCAGGCTCTGGAGGTCGGCGGGCGGCAGGTTGCTCGTGAAGATCGCCGTCGCGGCGGTCGCCACGCCGGTGCCGATCAGCTCCTGCCAGGCGCCGCCCGGGTTCGCGACCTCGTCGCGGACCGACCGTCCGCTCGCGCCCTCTGAGACGATCGCCTTCAGCGCCGTCGGACTCCGCCGCAGCCTCGATCATCATCTCGCCGCCGACCGAGAGGCCGATGCCGCCGATCCGCTGCGGGTCGACGTCCGGTCGGCTCTGCAGGAAGGCGACGGCCGCGTGGACGTCCCGCTCTCCCTGCCAGCCGAAGAGGTTCGGGTCGCCCTCGCTCTCGCCCTCGCCGCGACGGTCGAAGAGCAGGACGCCGTAGCCGTGGCGCGCGAGCAGCTTCGCCCGCTTCTGCGAGGCGGCACGGCCCGGGAACGAGATGACGGCAGCTCCGTTCTGCGACCGGATGTACCAGCCCTTCAACAGCAGCCCGTCGCTCGTCCTGAACTCCACCTCTTCGTAGGGAGCTCCCAGGTCGGCTGCGGGGACATGGTCGCGGGCCGCGTGCGTGACGATGTAGGAGACCGTGACGGGGATGACGGACGGCGACCGTGGCGAACAGCACGGCAGCGGTGACGAGCAGCCGGCGGCTGTAGCGCCACCAGAGCCGGTCGTCGCGACGCCGTGACCTCCACAGCGTCACCGCGCCCAGGCCGATCAACGTGAGGCCCGGCCGGAATCGAGGCCAGCCCGGTGTAGTCGTCGCCGGAGGGGCCGGCTCCCATGCGTGTAGTGGACGGCCTCCGTGCCGGCGAGGACGCCGAAGAAGCCGACGAGGAGCGCGGTCGTCGCACGCGCCCCGGCGCGCAGGCGGCCGTAGAGCGCCGCCGCCGCGACGAGCACCGCGAGCGGGACGAGGCCGCCGGCCAGATGGTCGCCGGCCGACGTCCCCGGGTTCGGCTGCAAGAAGTTGTCGTCGACCACGTGCAGTGCGACGACGCCGATCGCCAGGCGCGCAACAGAGACCTCGCTCCGCACCGCACCGGCGATCCGCGTCCACGGCGTGACGGCCGGCTCGTTGCTGAGGGTGACGCTGGTCATGGAGGAGCTCCTGTCGATCGAAAGGGGAACGCCCCGGCCTCGCTGACTGCGAGACCGGGGCGCTTGGGGGGACGAGCTAGGCCGCGGTGGGAACGGGAGGGGCCTCGGGGGCCGGCTCCGCGTGCTCCAGCTTCGGCAGCCACTCGAGCCACTTCGGCAGGTACCAGTTGCGCTCGCCGAGCAGCACCATCGTCGCGGGCAGCAGCACCGCGCGGACGAGGGTGGCGTCGATGAGCACTGCGACCGCGAGGCCGATGCCCATCTCCTTCATGTCGATGAGCGGCAGCAGCGCGAACACCGAGAAGGTGCCGACCATCACGAGCGCGGCGCTGGTGACCACGCCGGCCGTCGTCTTGATCCCGTGCGTGACCGCCTGCTCGTTCGAGAGGCCGCGGTCATACGCCTCGCGGATGCGGCTGATGATGAACACGTGGTAGTCCATCGAGAGCCCGAACAGGATCACGAACAGGAACATCGGCAGCCACGGGGTGATGCCGCCGTTCGACTGGAAGTCGAGCAGGTTCTCGCCCCAGCCCCACTGGAAGACCGCGACGAGCACGCCGTACGCGGCTGCCACTGAGAGCAGGTTGAGGACGATTGCCTTCGCTGCGACCACGATCGAGCGGAACGAGAGCAGCATCAGGAGGAACGCGAAGAGCAGGACGAAGCCGAAGACGATCGGCACGGAGCTCTTCATGGCTGCGCTCCAGTCCTGGTCGGCCGCGGTCATGCCGCCGACTGCGTACTCGACGCCGTCGACGCTGCCGACCGTCTGCGGGCACGAGCTCGTCCCGCAGGGTCGACAGGGCCGCGAGCGAGGCGTCGTCGGTGCCGTTCCCGGCGAGCGGGATGTCGACCACGGCGACGGTCTTGTCAGCGCTGATCTCGACCTCGATCGGGTTGCTCATCTGGCCGCTGGCGAGCGCCTTCCGCTCCAGCTCGGCGATTGCCTGCCGGACGGGCTGCGGAGGTGACGTCGTCGGCCTGGATCGCGACCTGTGCCGGCTCGTTGCCACCGGGGAAGGCGGCCTCGAGATGCTTGACCGGCACGATCTCGGGGATCGAGATGTCGTCGACGCTGGTCGTGGCGGTGTTGAGCGTCAACGCCGGCGCTGCGAGGGCGAGGAGGATCGCGGTCGCCGCGACGACCGAGACGACCGGCCGGCGGAGGACACGGTTGAGGATCGCTCCCCAGACGCGCGAGTCTCCGTCCTTGCGGCGGAGCCGGTGCACGAAGGGGACACGCCCCTTCTCGACGCGATCGCCGAGCTTCGAGAGCAGTGCGGGCAGCACGGTGAGCGAGCCGATCATCGCGACCGCGACGACCATCATCGTGCCGATCGAGAAGGACATGAACGTCTTGTCGCCGGAGAAGAACATGCCGCCCATCGCGATCAGGACGGTCACGCCGGAGATCAGGACTGCCCGGCCGGAGGTGGCCGCGGCGGCCTCGAGCGCAGCGCCCTCGCTCCGCCCGGCTGCACGCTCTTCGCGCTCACGCCGGAGGTAGAAGAGCGAGTAGTCGATGCCGACCGCCAGGCCGATCAGGAGGATGACTTCCGCGATCGACTCGTCGACCGGGATGAACTGGCTCGGGATCGCGATCAACGCGGTGGTCGTGAAGACGGCGGTGATCGCCAGCAGCAGCGGAACCGCGGCTGCGACGACCGACCCGAACACGAGCAGCAGGATCACGAGGGTCAGCGGGATGGCGATCATCCCGGCCTTCGCGAGCATGCTGTTGAAGGCGGCGCTGGTGTCACGCTCGGTCGTGACGCTGCCGAGCTCCTCGACCGAGAAGCCGGGGTGGCGCTTCTCTGCCTTGTCGACGGCGGTCTCGATCGTGGCGATGTAGGTGAGCGCCTGGTCGTAGTCGCCCTTCGGGCTGAAGACGACCATCACCGAGCGGCCGTCCTTCGAGACGAGGTCGGCGTGACCGGCCTCGAGCGGCGAGTCCAGCTTCGTGACCTGCGGGAACGCGTCGAGCGTCTTCGTCACGTCCGTGATCACGGCGCGGAAGGCGGGATCGCTCGCGTTCAGCGTCTTCGACTGGATGAGCACGATCTCGCCCATCTCGTCGTTGGTCTGCGGGAAGCCGGCCTCGATGATCTTGTCGGCCTGCCGGGCCTCGCCGACGTTGGTGTCGCTCGTCTCGAGGTACTTCGTGCCGACGGCGTTGCCGATCACGAAGGACGCGATGACGAACGCAAGCCAGCCGAAGACCGCGGTCTTCCAGTGGCTCGCACTCCAGCGGCCCATGCGGGCGGCGAAGTTGTTCGAATGCTTCAGGGGGGACACTGTTGCTCCTTTAGCGGGGGGTTGGTGGTAGAGCTCAGGCTGCTCGAACGAAGGCGCGACTGACATCGCGCTGCCTGGCGTCTCGCGGTGCGGCTACCCGCACTCCCTGGGAGGGGACGAGCGCCCGTGCGACGACCCAGGCGGCGAGGACGACGAGGCCGCCCATCGCTGCGTCGAACAGGAAGTGGTTTCCCGTCGCGACGATGTCGAAGAGCATGAAAGGCGGGTAGAGCGCGCCGGCGATGCGGACGGCGGGGCGCCGTGCGTACGCGACGAGGGCGGCGCCCACGATCAGCGAGTAGCCGAAGTGCATGCTCGGGACGGCCGCGAACGGGTTGTAGAGGCTCCCGAGCAGGTCCGAGCTGAGGTTCACGTGCGTGTGCGACGAGACCGTGTCGACGAACCCGTGACCCGAGAGCCGCGGCGGCGCGGCGGGGTAGAGGACGTAGCCGACGAGCGAGATCGCCGTCGCGAAGACGAGCGTGTTCCGAACGAGCGGGAAGCGCGCGGGATGGCTCCGGTAGAGCCAGACGAGCGCCACGGCGGTCGCGCCGAGGTGCATCGTGACGTAGAAGGCGCCCAGGAAGCCGGGCAGCGTCGGGATGGTCGCGGCCCAGTCCTGGACGGCCTGCTCGATGAAGACGTTGAAGAGCCGCTCGATCGCGACGATGTCGGACGCGTGGTCGCGAGCGACGTGGACGCTCGAGTCGCCGAGCCCGCGGAGCAGCTCGTACGCCGCGTAGAGCGCGAACACGATGCCGAGCTCGGCGAGGCCGGGCCGGCGGCGGGAGGCGAGGCAGCGGACGTGGGGGCGACTCATGGACGAGCCTCGCAGCGGGGCGCTGCCGCGGGAATGCGGCGTCCAGGCGTCTTGGGGTGCGGCTGTCCGCACCCCAAGACACGGGTGGAGGGCGAGCGGTTCTAGGGCTGCAGCGCCGGGACAGCGCTCGACGTGCGCCGAGGCGCGTGCCGGCCGGTACCGGAGCTCGAGCAGCGCGACGCCGACGAGGAAGAGCGTCATGCCGATCGGCCCGGGCGGGATCGGATGTCCGAGCGCGAAGATCAGGCCGCCGATCCCGAGCAGCAGGGAGACGCGGAGCGGCGCGATCTGCTCGACCGCGACCGCGACTGCGACGACGGCGACGAGCCAGGAGAGGCCGGCGGCGAGCGCAGATCGCGTAGCCGAGCCAGTGGTCGGTCTCGAGCACGCTCGCCACGACGGCCTGGTCGGCCGCCGAGAGCGAGCCCGCCTCGCCGGCGAAGACGCCTTTCGCGACGCCGATGATCGAGTCGAACATCGTGTAGGCGATCGACGTAGGGGACGACGGCGAACCGGGCGACCTTGGCGGCACGTCCCGGCAGGCCCTCGACGAGCGTCCAGAGCGCGTAGCCCATCAGCCCGATCAGAACCGGCTGGACGACGTGCAGGAAGACGAAGAAGTCGGTCTCGTCCCCGACTTTCGGGTCGGACATCGGGTGGACGAGGCCGAGGGCGATGTAGCCGATCGGGCCTCCGAAGAGGGCGATGCGCTGAAACGTGCTGCGTTCCATCTGGGGTACCTCCAGGTTGACGCTCCCAGCGTCGCGCGCACGGGCGCAGCGGACAGTGGGCACGCCCCCGGCCGGAGGTACGGCCTGCCCTACGCGTTCAGGAACGTGATCACTGCGAGCACGCGGCGGTGGTCCTCCGAGCTCGCGGGCAGGCCGAGCTTCGTGAAGATGCTCGTCACGTGCTTCTCGACCGCGCGGGCGGTGACGACGAGCTTCTCGGCGATCGCCTGGTTCGACCGGCCCTCCGCCATCAGCTCGAGCACCTCCCGCTCGCGCGGGGTCAGCGCGTCGAGCGGGTCGTCGCCGCGCCGTCGTCCCACGAGCCGTGAGACGACCGTCGGGTCGAGCGCCGAGCCGCCCTCGCCGACCCGGCGCACCGCGTCGGCGAACTCGCCCACGTCGGCGACGCGGTCCTTGAGCAGGTAGCCCACGCCTTCCGCGCTGCCCTGGAGGAGCTCCATCGCGTAGCCGGCCTCGACGTACTGCGACAGCACGAGCACGCCCACGTCGGGATGGCGCTCTCGAATCTCCTTCGCGGCGCGCAGCCCCTCGTCGGTGTGGGTCGGGGGCATGCGGATGTCGATGATCGCGACGTCCGGCTTGTAGCTCCGCACCTTCAGCAGCAGGTCGTCGGCGGTGCTCGACTGCCCGGCGACCTCGAAGCCGGCTTCCTCGAGCAGCTTCGCGATCCCCTCGCGGAGCAGCACCGAGTCGTCTGCGATCACAACGCGCATGGCGAGTCCTTTCGCGGGGCGTTCGTCTGCCGGCGGCCGAAGCTCGCCCGGCAGATCCTCGTGGAGCACCTGGAAGATTCTCTCGCGTTCGCCGAAGCCGGGGAGGCGGTGCTCCCCGAGGTCGGCGAACTCGAAGGGCCCGGCCGGCACGCGCGAGCGCGCCGACGAGGAGACGAGGATCTGGCCGCCCGCCGCCGCCGCCGTGACCCGCGCCGCCCGGTGCACCTCGAGGCCCACGTAGCTCCCGTCCCCGAGCTCGGCCTCGCCGGCGTGGATCCCCATCCGGACCCGCGGGCTGGCGCCCCGGGGCCAGCCGTGGGCGCTCAGGGCCCGCTGCGCCGCGACCGCGGCCGCCACGGCGGCCTCCGTCTCGGCGAACGCCGCGAAGTACTCGTCGGCCCGGCAGTCGATCTCGTGCCCGCTCGCGTCCTGGACCGCCTCGCGAATCATGCGCCGGTGCTCGTCGAGCAGCTCCGAGTAGGCCTCCCCGAGCTCGCGGGCGAGCGACGTGGACGACTCGATGTCGGTGAAGAGAAAGGTGACGACTCCTCGCGGAAGCTCCACGCGACGAGTCTAGGCCGGTTTGTCCCGTGGACGATCGGGGCGTACGATCGAGGCCGGATGGCAGGAAGGCTGAAGCGTGGGGAACCGGAGCAGGTCGAGCGGCTGAGGGCGCTCACCGAGGTGTTCCGGCCGGCCGCACCGATCGATCGCCAGAGCCTCTTCTCGGGCAGGACGCGCCAGCTCGGCGATCTCTTCGCCGTTGCCGAGCAGCCGGGGCAGCACGCCGTCGTCTACGGCGAGCGCGGCGTCGGCAAGACCTCGCTCGTCAGCGTCGCCGCCGAAGTGCTCGCGGCCTCGGGCGTCGTCACCGCGCGGACGACCTGCGACCGGAGCGACGACTACGAGAGCGTGTGGCGCAAGGCGCTCGGCGAGCTCCGCTTCACCGTCACGAAGCCCGGTGTCGGCTTCGCCGCGCCGGCCCGCGAGGCTCAGGTGAGCGCGTCTGCGCTGCTGTCCGAGGACGCGACGCCGCACGACGTGCGGCGCGGGCTCCAGTCGCTCGCGGGCGGCCGGCGGGTCGCGGTCTTCATCGACGAGTTCGACCGGCTCGCGTCGAACGACGACCGCCTGCTGTTCGCGGACACGATCAAGACGCTGTCGGACGAGCTTCCCGACGCGACGATCGTCCTCGTCGGCGTGGCCGACGACGTCGAGCAGCTGATCGCGGAGCACCTCTCGATCGAGCGCGCGCTCGTGCAGATCCACATGCCCCGGATGTCGCACGCCGAGCTCGCCGAGGTCGTCTCGCGCGGGATCGCGAGCGCGCGGCTGACGATCGCGCGCGACGCCGTCGACACGATCGCTCGCCTGGGGCAGGGGCTGCCGCACTACGCGCACCTGCTCGGTCAGCTCTCCGCGCGGACTGCGCTCGAGGACCTGCGGACGAGCGTCAGGCTCGGCGACGTCAACGACGCCGTCGCGGAGGCGATCGAGAAGACGCAGCAGACCGTCCGCGAGAGCTACCGCAAGGCGACGGAGGAGAACGGCGACGCGCTCTACCCGAAGGTCGTGCTCGCGTGCGCGCTCGCCGAGTCGGACGAGTACGGCTTCTTCGGTGCGTCGGACGTGCGCTTGCCCGAGGAAGACGTCGACCCGGCGGGCTACCTCGACTCGCTCTCGGCGGGCGAGCACGGCGGCCTGCTCCAGCGGCGCGGCGTCGCGAGCCCGCGCTACCGCTTCGTCAACCCGCTCCTCCAGCCGTACGTGCTGATGCGCGGGCTGGCGGAGGGACGCGTCGCGCCCGAGCTCCTGCAGGCTCCTGAGGGAGGCGTTCAGGCGGGCTCGGCGGGGATCCGCGCCGTGACTCGAGTCCCTCGCTCGGGTGAGCTCTGAACGGAGAGCGTGCCGTCGAGCGCGGCGACGCGGTCTGTCAGACCGCGGAGCCCGGAACCTCGGCTCGGGTCGGCACCGCCTGACCCCGTCGTCTTCGAGACCTCGACGACGATCGGCCGCCCTCGTCGCGGATTCGAACCGTGGCGCGAGTCGCGTCGAGGCGTACTTAGCACGTTCGTGAGTCCCTCGAGCGACGACGAAGAGGCGGCCGCCTCCGCGGCGGGTGAGACGCTCGCTCGGCAGGCCGTTCACCCCTCCACCGGGAACGGCGCGCGCTCGAGCAGCGCGTGAGCGCGGCGCCGAGCCCGCGGTGCGTGAGGATCGCCGGGTGGATCCCGCGGGCGAGCTCGCGGAGCTCGGCCAGCGCGCTTGAGAGTTTCTCGATCGACGCCGTCCAGGAGCTCGACGCGCCTCCGGCTCGTCCGCGAGCCGGGCTCGGAGCCATCTGGAGCTCGAGCGAGAGCGCGACGAGGTGCTGCTGCGCGCCGTCGTGGAGATCGCGCTCGAGCTGCCGCCGCGCATCTGATCGCCCGCCTCGACGATGCGGGCGCGCGAGGCTCGCAGCTCCTCGACGCGCGCGCGGAGAGCCACTTTCAGACGCTCGTTCTCGATGGCGAGCACGGCGCCGGCAGCGGCTGCGCGTACGAGCTCCGGGCGGGCGTCCAGGTCGGCGTCGTGGACGATGGCGGCCACGCGACGGCCCTCGTGCTCGACGGCGGTCCACGTCCGGCCGGACTGGACATCGGGCAGCTGAACCGGCAGGCCATGCTCGTCCACGAACGCTTCGCGTTCGGGCAACCAGTAGGCGATCGAGAGCGACGTGTCGCCGATGCTCTCTGCAAGCGCCTCTCGAACCGCTCCGTTCTCCCGGGCGGGGCTGGTGAGCAGTCGCCTCGCGACCGCGCGCAGCGGTCGCCCGAGGCCGTCGAGGACCGCAACCGAGACGATCCCCGCCGCCAGCGCGAGCACCGCAAGCGCGGCGCCCGGCAGCGGCCCGAGCTCCCACGGGCCGAGATAGCGTTCGCTTCCGGCCAGCCCCTCCGCGGCCTGGAACGCGAGCGCGACGGTCAGCGCGACCGAGGCCAGCGCTGCGGCAGTGGCAGCCACGCCGGCGGCCAGCCGCAGCGGGAGCAGCAAAACGATCCGGCGTGCGGCCGGTGTCGCTGCGCCCGGCAACCGGGGGATGCGCGCTCGAAGAGCCATGTTCGCGAGGCTCCGTTCTCGGGTGGCCAGCCGCCACGGCAGCCGTGAACGCCAGAGCAGCGTGGGCAGGACCAGGAGACCCACGATCCCGAGCGGGACGGAAGCCAGCAGGTACCAGGCCGTGCGCGCAGAGCCCGCGAGCCGGTCGCGTACGCCGAGCGGGCGCTCGGCTGCGAGCTCCAGCGCGCTCATCCCACGCCCACGGTCACGTCGCCGCTGTTGCTGAGCACCTGGATCCGGCGGGCGGCGGAGGGCTCGTCGACGACGCCGATGGTCGCTCGCCCGCTGATCGTCTTCACGTCGACGCTGTACCGGCCGGGCGGAACGCGCGCGTCGACGTCGCCCGTGGTGGTCAGCAGCGTCATGCGGTCGGGCGGGCACGTCGCCGTAACGGCGACGTCGCCTCCTCTCGCGGTCGCGTCGAGCAGCGATCCGCAGAATGCCTCGACCGCGATGTCGCCGCTGATCGTCGAGAGCCGCGCCAAGCCTCGGTAGGCGGTCAGCCGCACGTCGCCGTGCTCGATCACGATCTCGAGCGGCACGGTCTCCGGGACGGTGAGCTGGTAGTCGGCGGCGCACGTTCCGAACACGAGCTGTGGGCAGCTGGACTCGATCCGGAGGACGCCGTTCGTGATGCTGCGCCGCTCCTCGGGCGAGTGGCCGAACACGGACGAGTCGGTTCGGTTGACGAGCACGTCGGGGGTCGCACCGCCCAGGATCTCGACGTCACCGTCGGACACTTGGAGCTCGATGCGCAGCAGGTTGGCCGGGACGATCGCGGTGAACGCCGTCGAGCTGGTCGTGCGCGTCGTGGCCCACGCCGCGGCGAGGAACACGGTCGCCGCGAGCAGGAGCACCACCGAGCCGATGACGAGCCCCGCCCAGAGGGCGGGACGAGCTCGCAGCGAACGCCGTCGCGGCGTCGCCTCGGCTTCGGCGGGCGGGGTGGCGACGTCAGTCACTCTCACGAGAGCAACGCATCGAGAGCTTTGCCCGAGAGCGCGTCCTTCGCCACGAACCCGCGCGCACCGGTTCCCACGACAGCTGCCGCGTAGTCGTCGCGGCTCGACGTGAGCACGACCTCCGGCGGTGCGTCCAGCTCGCGGAGCAGCGCAGTCACCTCGAAGCCGTTGAGGTCGGGGAGCTGTACGTCGAGGAGGACGAGGTCCGGTCGCAGCGCCTCCGCGAGCCGGACGGCCTCGGCCCCCGTCTCGGCCTCGCCGACGACGTCGTAGCCCTCGCTGAGCAGCAGCGCCCTGGCACTGCCCCGGAAGCTCGCATGGTCGTCGACGATCAGGACCCGCACGGAATCTCCGCCCGCACGCGGGTGCCGCGGCCGGCCTCGCTGGTGACGAGCAACCGCCCCTGGAGCGCCTCGACCCGGTCGGCGAGGCCGCGGAGCCCGGAGCCGCGGCTGACGTCCGCGCCGCCGACCCCGTCGTCCTCGACCTCGACGATCGCGAAGCCGTCGCGGCGAGAGACGCTGACGTGGGCGGACCGGGCGTCTGCGTACTTCGCCACGTTCGTGAGCGACTCGGCGACGACGTAGTACGCCGCCGCCTCCACCGAGGGAGGGAACCGCCCAGGCGGCACGTCGTCGAGCTCCACGGGCACGGGTGCGCGTGCGGCGAGCGCCTCGAGCGCGGCCCCGAGGCCGCGGTCGCTGAGGATCGCCGGATGGAGGCCGCGCGCGAGCTCGCGGAGCTCCTCGAGTGCGAGGGCGAGCTCGGCTCGAAGAGGACTCGAGCAGCTCCTGGGCTGCGACGGGGTCGTCGGCAGCTTCGACTGCGCCATTCTGAGCGTCGAGCGCGAGCGCGACGAGCCGTTGCTGCGCGCCGTCGTGCAGATTCCGCTCGAGCCGGCGCCGCGCGGCATCGGCTGCCTGCACGATGCGCGCGCGCGAGGCTGTGACCTCCTCGCGCGCTTCCGCGTTCGCGAGCGCCACCGCGACGAGGTCGGTGAACTTCCCGAGCCGCTGCTCGGCGTCGGAGGGGAACGGGTCGGGCGGGCCGATCGAGATCGAGGTCGCGCCCCAGAGGCGCCCGGACGACGACGATCGGCGCCGCGACCTGCGAGATGACGCCTTCCTGTTCCATCCCCGCCTGGACCTCGGGCGGAACGGTCTCGATGTCGACGCGCTCGGGGCGGCCGCTGTCGTACACCCGTGCGATCGCGCCGCCCTGGAACTCCACGCGCACGCCCTTGCGGTCGAAGCCGCCGTCGCGGTCCCAGCCCCCGACGATCACGCTCGCCTCCTCGCCCGGCGAGGTAGCGAACCGTCGCGGCGGAGCGCGCCCCGAACAGCCGGCCGACCTCCTCGGAGACGGCGTCGAAGAGCCGCTCGGGCAGCTCGCCGGTCGCGACCGCGACCGCGACCCGGCTCAGCGCAGCCTGCTCCTCCGCGAGGGCGGCGAGGTCCTCGCGCGCCTGCGCGTTCGCGAGCGCGACCGAGACGAGCTTCCCGAACTGCACGAGCCGCTCCTCCGCGTCGTCGCGCGAACTGCTCGTCGTCCGTGAGCGAGACGACGACCGCCCCCCAGAGCGCGCCCGACACCTCGATCGGAGCGGCGACGAGCGACTTGATGCCCAGGTCGCTCAGCAGCGCGACGAGCTCCGGCTGGTCGTCGCGGTCGCCGACGTGTCCTCGCGACGGAAGGCCCGTGCGGCGCACGCGTGTGACCGCGTCCACCGCGAAGCTCGACCTGCGTGCCGAGCGGTGAGGTTCCGGCTCCCTCCTGCGCTCCACCTCCCGACGACGACGCACTCGTTCTCGTTCGTGCCGGTCGAAGCGAAAGAGCGTGGCCGCGTTCGCACCGAACAGCCGACCGACCTCCTCGGTGACGACGTCGAACACCGACTCTGGTCGCGTCGCCGTCGCGACGGCGACCGCCACACGGCTGAGCGCAGCACGTCCCTCGGCGAGGCCGGCGACCTGCTCGCGCGCCTCGGCGTTCGCGAGCGCGACGGCGACGAGGTTCGCGAACTCGCTGAGCCGGTCTTCGGCCGTCTCCTCGAACGTCTTGTCCCCGGTGACCGAGACGACGACCGCGCCCCAGAGCGAGCCGGACACGGTGATCGGAGCCGAGACGAGCGACGTCACGCCGAACTCCTTCAACCGTGCGGCGAGACGTGGCGACATGTCGGGGTCGTCGGCGCCGCCTCTGGACGGGACGCCCGGTCCGGCGGATGCGGTCGAGAGGGCCAGGGTCGAGGTGCACGGGCGTGCCGACCTCCCCGATCGGGATGCCGGGCTCGCTCCACTTCCCCACGATCACCCCTTGCTCGGCCTCGAGATCGACGAAGCGGACGAGATTCGCGGCGTCGGCGCCGAGCAGCCGCGCGACCTCCTCGGTCACGACGTCGAAGACCGCCTCGGGGCGCTCGGCCTTCGCGACGGCGACCGCCACCCGGCTGAGCGCCGCGCGTCCCTCGGCGAGTGCCTCGAGCGCCTGCTCCTGAAGCTTCTGCGGGGTGATGTCGCGGACGATCGCGACCGACTCGTCGTCGCCGCTCCGGACGATGCGCGCCTCGAGGTGTCGCAGCGGGTCGTCCTCCCACTGCAGCGTGTAGTTGACGAGCTCGACGGTGTCGTTCTCGAGCGCGCGCCGCATCGCGACGAACACGGCGTCGGATGCCTCGGCCGAGAGGATGTCGCGGACGTTCATGCCGACGAGGTCGTCCGAGTCGACCGGAAGCCGAGCGGTCTCGCCGAGCCGGAACTCGAGGAACGTCCCGTCCGCGGCGACGCGGTACATGCTGTCGGGCATCGCCTCGAGCAGCGCGGAGGCGCGGCGTTCGCTCGCGGCGAGCGAGCGAAGCGACAGTCCGCGCTCGAGCGCGATCCGCGCGGCGTCGAGCACCTCGTAGAGCTCGGGCTGGTCCTGGAGCGACGCGTCGTGGACACGACGAGCTCCTCGCCGACGCGCGTGGCGATGCGGTCGCCGTCCGCCTGCGGGAGCTTCGAGCGGCCGACCGGAGACGTCGACGTACCCGGGCACGTCGGGCGAGAGGTAGCCGAGCTCGAGGGTCGGGTCGCGGAGCGCGCGGCGGAGCACGTCCTGGACCTCCTCGGGCGTGCGCTTCTCCGACAGCTCCGCGACGAGCCGCCGCGTCGTCGCCCCGAACCGCGAGCGCAGCAGCCCGTACAGGAACGAGAGGGGCACGAGGAGGAGCGCGGCGAGCGTCGCCCAGTTCACCGCCTCGGCGGCGCGTTCGGAGACCAACGCGGCCAGGTTCTGCACGAGCACCGTTCCGATCAGCAGCCCCGCCGTCGCGAAGACCGGCGCGAGCGCGCGCCGTAGCGCCGGCGAGGCGCTGCGCCAACGCCGGACGAGGCGGACGAGGACGAGCAGCGCCAGCACCAGGAGGCTGAGCACGTACACGAGCGCGATCGCGTTCGCGAGCGTCTGGTGCGGCGCGATCGCCAGCACGTTGTCCGGACACGGGCCGTCGCAGACGGCGTTCGAGAGGTCGCCGTCGTCGAACACGTACGCGAGCGTCGGGCCGATCGCCGCGACGGCGTAGAACGCGATCGCGATCGCCCTGTCGGTCCGCGTCGTCAGCTCGCCGGTCGGGAAGGCGAGCAACAGGTGCGCGAGCAGCGCGGTGAAGAAGGTCCCGAGCAGCAGGCCCGCGGTGAACACGTACTCGTTGCCGGCCGACGGGAGCGCGCCGAAGAACCAGCTGAACCCGACGATGATCAGCAGCAGCCCGGTTCGGTTGTGCGGGCGCTGCGCGCGCGCGACGAGACCGCTCGCGACGAAGGCGAGCTCGATCGGCACGGCGAGCAGGATCAGCGCGAGCTTGTCGTTCGTGTGATCGCTCGTCGCGATGATGAGGATCGCGATCGCCGCAAGGGCGAGCGCGAGCGTCCAGACCCCCAGGATGGAGCGCGTCGTCACTCCAGGAGCGCTGCCAGTCTCCCCCCGGAGAGCTCGCCCTTCGGGATGAAGCCGCGCGAGCCGCAGCCGCCGACGAGGTCGCCGAACTCCGAGACGTCGCGGCTCGAGGTCAGGACGATCTGCGGGCTCCATCCGTTCGCGCAGAGCTGCCTGGAGACCTCGAAGCCGTCCATGTCGGGCAGCTGGACGTCGAGCAGGACGACGTCCGGGACGGAGCCGGGCGACAGCCTCGAGCGCAGAGGCGCCGTCCTCGGCCTCGCCGACCACCTCGTATCCCTCGGCCTCGAGGAGCCGCCGCGCGGTGGCGCGGAAGGTGGCGTGGTCGTCGACGATCAGGACACTGGGCATGGCCGAATGGTCGTCACGGGACGGTTCCCGCCGCCGTACGGGTAGCCGTACTCTTGGTCCCATGGACGTCGGAGCCCGCGTGGAGGCCCACATCCGGGCCAACGAGCTCCTGGCGCCCGGCGGCGAGGTCACGGCGCTCGTCTCCGGCGGAGCCGACTCGACGTGCCTGTGGCACGTGCTCGGCGCGCTCGGCTACCGGGTCTCCGCGCTCCACGTCGACCACGGCCTCCGCGGCGACGAGTCCGACGAGGACGCGCGCTTCTGCCGCGAGGTGCTCGGCGCCGAGGTCGTGGACGGGCGCGGCGGCTCGACGGAGGACGAGCTGCGCGCGATCCGCTACTCGTTCGCGACGGACTCGCTGCGCGCGACCGGGCACACGGCCTCGGACCAGGTCGAGACGGTGCTCTACCGGCTCGTCTCGCGCGGTGCCGCGTCGGGGATCGAGGCGAAGCGCGCCGACGGCGTCGTGCGCCCGCTGCTCGGGCTGACGCGCGAGGAGACGGCTGCCTACTGCGACTCGGTCGGGCTCGCGTATCGCACCGACAGCTCGAACCCGGAGACGAAGCGCGGCCTGATCCGCGAGCAGATCCTCCCGCTCCTGCGTGAGCTCCACCCCGGCGCGGAGCGGAACCTGCTCTCGCTCCTCGACGAGGACGACTCGCTGCGCGAGCTGCTCGCCGGCACGGGTGTGACGCGCCGGCTCGACCTCGGCGGCGGCGTGAGCGCCGTCAGGGAATACGACTCGGTCTGGCTCGAGCGCTCGCCCACGACACTCGACCGCGAAGTGGCCTGGGGAGGCTGGCGGATCAGCGCCGACGAGAAAGGGCTTAAGGTACGAGGCTGGCGCCCGGGCGACCGGCTCGCAGGGCGCGGGAGGAAGATCCAAGACGTGTTCGTCGACGCCAAGATCCCACGTTCGCAACGCGAGGCCTGGCCGCTCGTGGTGCGCGGGGACGAGGTCGTCGCCGTTCCGGGGATCGTCGACGCGCCGGGCGTGAAGGTGGAGCGTGTCGCAGGCTGAGCTCGAGCGCGCGATCAGCGAGACGCTGATCGACGAGGAGACGCTGAAGCGGCGGATCGCCGAGCTCGGCGAGGAGATCTCGAACGACTACGCCGGGCAGGACCTGCTGCTCGTCGGCGTCCTCAAGGGCGCCGTCTTCTTCATGAGCGACCTGATGCGGCACCTGAGCGTTCCCTGTGAGATCGACTTCATGGCGATCTCGAGCTACGCCGGCGCGACCGAGTCGTCGGGCGTCGTCCGGATCCTCAAGGACCTCGACATGAACATCGAGGGGCGCCACGTCCTCGTCGTCGAGGACATCATCGACTCGGGGCTCACCCTCTCCTACCTGATGCGCAACCTGGAGTCCCGCGAGCCCGCGTCGCTCGAGATCTGCGCGCTCCTGACGAAGCCCGAGCGGCGCGAGATCGACGTGCCCGTCCGCTACGTCGGGTTCGAGATCCCGAACCGATTCGTCGTCGGCTACGGATTGGACTTCGATGAGAAGTACAGGAATCTCCCCTACGTGGGCGTACTGGACGAGGCGCTCATCCCGAGCGCCGAAAACCTCCCCTGAAAGGGCCAGGTAGCGCCGGAAAGGGGCTGCTACCCTCAACTAGCGTGAATCGCTTCTTTCGCAGCGCATTTTTCCCGCTCCTCGTGATCGTCGCGCTCGCCTGGCTGGCGAGCCAGACGCTCCGTGGCGACAACGGGAAGTCAGCGCGACGTCACCTACTCCCAGGTGCAGGGATCAGGTCGAGTCGAACCCCACCCAGATCGACAGCATCGCTCTTCGACCCGAAGAAGCACGAGGTCACGGTCAAGTACAAGGACGACACGACCGCGAAGGTCAACTACCCGACCGACCAGTCGCAGGAGGCCTTCGAGAGCCTGCTCGCCGAGAACCACGTCCCGTACGACTCGAAGGGCACGGGCTCGTCGGCGATCTGGATCCTGCTCTCGACGCTCCTGCCGTTCGTGCTGCTCTTCGGCTTCTGGATCTTCCTGATGAACCAGGTGCAGGGCGGCGGCTCGAAGGTGATGTCGTTCGGGAAGTCGCGCGCGAAGCGCATGACGCCCGACACGCCGAAGATCGGCTTCAAGGACGTCGCGGGCGCGGACGAAGCCGTCGAGGAGCTGCACGAGATCAAGGAGTTCCTCGAGAACCCGAAGAAGTTCCAGGCGCTCGGCGCGCGCATCCCGAAGGGCGTCCTGCTCTACGGGCCGCCCGGCACCGGCAAGACGCTGCTCGCGCGCGCGGTCGCGGGCGAAGCGGGCGTGCCGTTCTTCTCGATCTCCGGCTCCGACTTCGTCGAGATGTTCGTCGGCGTCGGCGCGTCGCGCGTGCGCGACCTGTTCGAGCAGGCGAAGCAGGCGTCGCCCTGCATCATCTTCATGGACGAGATCGACGCGGTCGGCCGCCATCGCGGCGCCGGCCTCGGCGGCGGCCACGACGAGCGCGAGCAGACGCTGAACCAGCTCCTCGTCGAGATGGACGGGTTCGAGCTGAAGGACAACATCATCCTGATCGCCGCGACGAACCGTCCCGACATCCTCGACCCGGCGCTGCTTCGTCCCGGTCGCTTCGACCGTCAGATCGTCGTCGATCGCCCCGATCGCAGCGGCCGCAAGAAGATCCTGGAAGTGCACTCGAAGGGCAAGCCGCTCGAGCCGTCGATCGACCTCGAGACGCTCGCCGCCGGGACGCCCGGGTTCACCGGCGCGGACCTCGCGAACCTGATCAACGAAGCGGCGCTGCTCGCAGCGCGCCGCGGCAAGAAGATGATCGAGCAGGAAGAGCTCGAGGAAGGCGTCATGCGCGTGATCGCCGGCCCGGAGAAGAAGACGCGTCTCTTCTCGGAGGAGGAGCGGCGGATCACCGCGTACCACGAGCTCGGCCACGCGATCGTCGGCCACTACCTCGACCAGGACACCGACGTCCACAAGATTTCGATCATCGGCCGCGGCCAGGCGCTCGGGTACACGATCTCGCTCCCGCGCGAGGACCGCTACCTGACGACGAAGAAGTCGCTGATGGGCAACCTCGCGATGACGCTCGGCGGCCGCGCCGCCGAGGAGATCGTCTTCAACGAGGTCACCACGGGCGCGGCGAACGACCTCGAGAAGGTCACGTCGACCTCGAAGCAGATGGTGATGCGCTTCGGGATGAGCGAGAAGCTCGGCCCGCGCGTGCTCGGCCGCAACCACGACCTCCCGTTCCTCGGCCGCGAGATGTCCGCGGAGCCCGACTACTCCGAGGAGGTCGCGCGCGAGATCGACGACGAGATCCGCCGGATCATCGAAGAGGCGCACGAGATGGCGCACAAGGTGCTCCGGGAGCACATGGAAGAGCTCCACCGGATCTCGAACATCCTGATCGAGCGCGAGACGATCGACAAGGATCAGTTCCTGCGCCTGCTCGCCGGCGACCCGGAAGAGGATGTCTTCCCGGACGCGGAGCCGGAGCCGCAGCCCGAGGCGAAGCCCGCCGGCGAGCCTCGCCGCCAGCCGAAGCCGCGGCCGTTCCCGCTTCCCGGGGCGACCATGCAGCCCCCGGCCGAGCCCGAGCCCGTCGTAAGCGCTCCTTCGCTACGTGGTCAAGACGTAGCCGTCGCCTCGCTGCCGGAACGCGTGCGCGCGCGCCGAAGCAGCCGTTCGCTCGCCCGCGACGATCTCGCCCGGCTGCGCCTGCGCACTCGCCGCGCCGCGAGCACGGCGGCGACGCCTTCGACTCGCTCTCCCAGCGTGACCTCCGCGGTCGCGAGGCCGACACGCGGGCGCACGGCGTCTCCGAGCTCCGTCGCTCAGGCGGCTCGCGCGCACGGAGTGCCGCGTCGGCCGCGTCGTCGGCGTCGGTGTACACGGCGAGGACGGCGTCGGCGAGCCCGCGCTCGACGCGCTCGGCCGTCGCGGCGAGCTCCTCGGTCGCCAGCGCGAACGCGCGGCCGGCGACGGCCTCCACCTCGCCCTGGATCCCGAGGTCGAGGAAGAGGGCGGTCGCGGTGAGCGTCCGCTCGGCGGCGGCCGCGAGCGAGTCGTCCTGGCGGAGGATCGCCTGCTCGAGCTGCTGGAGGCGGGGGCTCGGCTCGATCCCGAGCTCGTCGAGGAGCGTCGCGCGCGCCGCCCGGTACGAGTCGAGCGCCTCGGCCTGGCGACCCGCGCGGTAGAGCGCGAGCATCAGCTGCGCGCGGAACGGCTCGCGCAGCGGATGCTCGGCGACGAGCGACTCCAGCTCCGCCACGAGCTCGGACGAGCGGCCGGTCGCGAGGTCGGCCTCGATCCGCTGCTCGATCGCCGAGACGTGCTGCTCCTCGAGCCTGGCGGCCTCGAGCGGGAGCTCGCAGTCGCAGAGCGCGTCGCCGCGCCAGAGACCCAGCGCCTCGCTCAGCAGCTCGGCGGCGCGTGGAGGCTCGCTGCGCCGCGCCGAGGAGACGAGCTCGTCGAAGCGCCGCACGTCGACGTCCCCCTCGACGAGGTAGCCGGGCTCGCGCGTCTCGATCGCACCTTCTCCGAGCGTCTTGCGCAGGCGCGAGATGTAGACCTGCAGCGCCGTGGTCGCGGTCGCCGGCGGCTCGTCACCCCAGAGCTCGTCGATCAGGTGCTCCGCCGGCACGACCCGACCGGCGTTCAAGGCGAGCACGGCGAGCAGCGCGCGCTGCTTGCCGCGGCCGACGGAGATCGGCCGTCCGTCGATCCTCACCTCGAGCGGGCCGAGCAGGGAGTAGTCCACCTGCTCAGTTTTAGCGCTCGTTTAGGTCCGGAGCCAACGTCGGTTTAGCGGCGCGGCGGATCCTCCTCCTCATTCCGCAAGAACAAGACCAAAAAGCAGGAGGAGGAAGAGCAATGCGTTGGACTCGGAGAAATCATCGGAAGGCTTTGAAGGCACTGGCGCTGGCGCTGGCGACTTCTGCGGTCGTCGCCGGCACAGCGTCGGCTGCCCAGGTTCACGACGGCGGCACCATGGTGACGCCGACGTTCGAGCCGATCACGAGCGTCGCTCAGCAGTACGGCGGGACCGCCGAGCTGCCTGCGGCGCAGCAGACCGAGATCGCGTACCTCAGCTGGGGCGCGACGGCTGAGAACACGCGGCCGTTCCAGAGCACCCGCGAAGGCGGGCCCGTGTTCATGAACGGGCTCCCCGACGGGTATGTCGGCTCCAGACCACCCAGGGCGGGATCACTCCGACGAACCTCGCACGTGCCTACGTGCCGCAGGTCCAGGGAGTGTCCAATCCGGACGGGTACCAGCCGCAGCTCCGCGGCGCTCAGGAACTCGTGATCCGGGACACGCCGGACGGTTTCCAGCCGCAGACGAAGGACGCGGACGTCGTCTCGATCTCGGCGGACTCGAGCAGGCTCGAAGCCGGCGACCTCGCACTGGGGTTCGGGCTCGGACTGATCCTCGCAACGGCCGGGGCGATCGCGCTCGCGATGTCCCGCGGCCGGGAGCGGGTGGCGCACTCGTAAGACCGAAGCGAGATCTCCGAGGACAAACGGCCCGCCGGCGGGGAACGGCGGGCCGTTTTCGTCATGCGGCTCGTGGTTCCCGCTTCCCAGCTCGCCCAGAGCGCCGCGTAGCGCTCGCCCTGCGCGACGAGCTCGTCGTGCGTCGCGAGCTCGACCAGGCGGCCGCCCTCGATCACCGCGACGCGGTCGGCGCGCTGCGCGGTCGAGAGGCGGTGCGCGATCGTGATCACGGTTCGACCCTGTGAGACGGCGGTGAGCGCGCGCTCGACCAGTGCCTCGGTCGCCGGGTCGAGCGACGACGTCGCCTCGTCGAGCACGATCACCGTCGGGTCGGCGAGCGCGACGCGCGCGAGCCCGACGAGCTGCCGCTCACCCGACGACAGCCGGACGCCGCGCGTGCGCACGTCGGTCTGCAGCCCGTTCGGCAGCGCCTCGAAGCGTGCGAGCGCGCCGATCCTGCGCAGCGCGTCCGCGACCTGCTCGTCGGTCGCGTCCGGCAGCGCGAGCCGCACGTTGTCGGCGAGCGTGCCGGAGAACAGGTGCCCCTCCTGCGGCAGGAAGACGATCTGCCGCCGGAGCGAGTCGAGCGTGGCGTCGCGCAGGTCGACGCCGCCGAGCTTCACGACGCCTTCGGTCGGGTCGTACTGGCGGGTCAGCAGCTTCGCGAGCGTCGACTTCCCCGCGCCGGTCGGTCCGACGAGCGCCAGCTGCTCGCCCTGTCGCACGGTCAGCGAGACGTCGTGCAGGACGGGCTCGTCGCCGTAGCCGAACGTCAGGCGCTCGGCTCGCAACGCGCCGCCCTCCGGGAGCTCGACGTCGCCGCCGAGCACCGTCACCGGCGTCTCGAGCAGCGCCACGAGCTTCGTCAGCGCGGCGCGCCCGGACTGGAACTGCGACAGCCAGTCGCCGAGCCGGCCGATCGGGTCGAAGAGCGAGAAGAGATAGAGCGAGACCGCGACGACCGTCCCGATCGTCGTCTCGCCGCGCCAGTACAGCCAGCCGCCGACGAGCACGACCGCCGCGCTCGACAGCGCCTGGGCGAACGAGATCACCGAGAAGAACGAGATGTTCACGAGCGAGATCCGACGCCACGCGCGCACCTGCGCGCGCGACCGGCCGCGGTACTGCTCGAACTGCTCCTGCTCGCGCCCGTACGCCTTGACGACGCGAACGCCCGTCAGCCCCTCCTGCAGCGACGTCATCGTGTCGGCGACGCGCTCGCGAAGCGAGAGGTAGGACGGGTGCGAGCGCCGTTGATACGAGAGCGCCGAGACGATGATCAGCGGAAACGAGACGAGCACGACCGCTGCGAGCACGGGGGAGAGCAGCACGATCGCGACTCCCGTGAGCACGAGCAGCAGGATGCTCCCGACGACCTCGATCAGCACGTGCCGGGTGAAGGTGGTCAGCGTCTGCACGTCCGAGGTCAGCCGCGCGATCAGCACGCCGGCGCGCTCGCTCTCGAAGAAGGGCATGGAGAGCCGCTGGAGGTGCTCGTACGCGGCGACTCGAAGGCGGCCGAGGAACCGCTCGCCCGCGCGCGCGGAGCACACGACGACGAGCCGCTCGAACAGCGGCCGCACGAGCACGAGACCGAGGTAGGCGAGCGCGGCGCGCTGGATCGCCCCTTCGTCGCCGCCCTCGATCCCCTCGTCGATCGCGTACTTGAGCAGCGCAGGCCCCGCGACCGTGATCAGCGTCGAGCCGACGATCCCGAGCGCTGCGAGCGCGATCAGGCCGCGGTACGGGCGCATGAAGCTCCAGGAGCGCGCGAGGACGGGGAGCTTCACGCGGCCGCCTCGATCGCGAGCAGCGTCCGGTAGCGAGTCGAGCGGCGGAGCAGCTCGGCGTGCGTGCCCTCCTCGACGATGCGGCCCGCCTCGAGCACGACGACGCGGTCCGCGAGGGCGATCGTCGCGGCGCGGTGGGCGATCACGAGCGTCGTTCGCCCCTCCATCACGGTCGAGAGCGCGGCGCGGATCTCGTGCTCCTTCGTCGCGTCCACCGCCGAGGTCGCGTCGTCGAGGATCAGCACCGCGGGATCGGCCAGGATCGCGCGCGCGATCGCGAGCCGCTGACGCTGGCCGCCGGAGAGCGAGTAGCCGCGCTCGCCGAGCACGGTGTCGTAGCCGAGCGGGAGCGCGCTGACGAACTCGTGCGCACCGCCGAGCAGCGCCGCGGACTCGATCTCGCGGCGAGAAGCGTCGGGACGCGCGAACGCGATGTTCGCGGCGACCGTGTCCGTGAAGAGGAACGTGTCCTCGAACACGATCCCCACGGTGTGGCGGAGGTCGTCCACGCGCAGGTCGCGGACGTCGACGCCGCCGACGACGACCCGGCCGAACTGCGGGTCGTAGAAGCGCGCGAGCAGCGCGGCCGCAGTGGTCTTGCCGGAGCCGGTGCCGCCGACGAGCGCCACGGAGCTGCCCGCGGGAATCTCGAGCGAGAAGCCGTCGAGGACCGGGCGTCGCGGCTCGTAGCCGAAGACGACGTCCTCGAACGCGACGTCGGCGGCGCCGCGCTGCGCGAGCCGCTTCGGGCTCGCCGGCTCGACGACTGCCGGCTCCGACTCGAGCACCTCGGTGATCCGCATCGCCGCAGCGACGGCCTGCTGCACCGTCTGGACCCGCTGGCCGAGCGTGCGCAAGCGGCCAGACGAGAATCGCGAGGTACAGGTTGAAGGCTGCGAGCTGGCCGAGCGTGAGCTCGCCGTCGATCACGCGCTGCGTCCCGAACCAGAGCGTCGCGAGGATCCCGAGCAGCGGCAGCGCCTCGAGCGCCGGCAGGAACACCGCGTCCACGCGCGCGACGTCGAGCGCACGGTCGACCACCCGGTCGCTCGCGACGCGGAAGCGCGCGTTGAGCGCGTCGCCGGCGCCGAGCCCTTTCGCGACGCGGATCCCGGCGATCGTCTCCTCGGCGAGCGCGGTCGCGTTGCCGAGCTCCTCCTGCAGCCGCCTCGTGGTGCCGCCGTACCGCGACGAGTAGCGCCAGAAGCCGATCGAGACGAGCGGCAGCGGCAGCAGCACGATCAGCGCGAGCGGCAGGTCGATCGTGAGCAGGATCACCGAGACCGCGACGACCGTCAGGACGTAGCCGACCGTGTGTCCGGCCGCGTCGAGCAGCCGCGCGATCAGCTCCGCGTCGTTCGACGCACGGCTCATCAGCTCGCCTGCGCCGACGCGGTCGTGGAAGCGCGCGTCGAGCTCCAAGGCACGGGTGAAGAGCGCGTCGCGAACGGCGGCGTCGGCGTTCGCGCGGTTGCGGATCGCGAAGAAGTGGCGCATCCCGCCCGCGCTCGCCTCGATCAGCCCGAGCAGCACCAGCCCGCCGCACCAGAGCAGGAGCGCCTGGTGGTTCTCGGGGACGATCCCGCGGTCGATCGCACGCTCGACGACGAGCGGCGTCATGACCGCCGCCCCCTGCCAGATGAGGCCTCCTGCGATCGCGCCGAGCACTCCCCGGCGCTCGCGCACGATCAGGCGCCAGAGATAGCGCCAGGCGGCGCGTCGTCGCTCGGCCTCGTGCTCCTCCACCGGGCAAACTCTGCACGAACGTGCGAAGCCCGGCCCCCGATCGAGGAGCGCTTTCCGCGACCGTCCGTGATGGGCGTCGTCAACGTCACGCCCGACTCGTTCAGCGACGGAGGCGTGCACTTCCGCGCGGAGGACGCGATCGCGTCCGCGCGGCGCATGGTGGCCGACGGCGCGGCGCTCGTCGACGTCGGCGGCGAGTCCACCCGGCCCGGCTCCGACGGCGTCGGGGTCGACGAGGAGCTCCGTCGGGTGCTGCCCGTGCTCGAGGCGGTGGCGAGCGAGCTCCCGGTCTCGATCGACACCGCGAAGGCGGAGGTCGCCCGTCGCGCGCTCGAGCTCGGCGCGGAGCTCGTGAACGACGTGACCGCGCTCCGAGGCGATCCCGACCTGGGAGCCGTCGTCGCGGACGCCGGCGCCTACCTCTGCCTGATGCACATGCAGGGCGAGCCGCGGACGATGCAGGTCGACCCGCGCTACGACGACGTCGCGTCCGAGGTCGCGTCGTTCCTGGAGCAGCGCATCGCGTTCGCCGTCGACAGAAGGCGTGCGTGAGGACCGCATCTGCGTCGACCCGGGAATCGGGTTCGGCAAGACGACCGAGCACAACTTCGAGCTGGTGCGCCGACTCGACGTGATCGCGTCGCTCGGGAGGCCGGTCGTGATCGGCTTCTCGCGCAAGCGGTCACTCGGCCGGTTGCTCGGCGATCCGGACGCGACGACGGGGCCGCTCTCGGCGAGCCTCGCCGCCGCCGTGGCGGCGTACGAGCGCGGCGCGACGATCCTGCGCGTGCACGACGTGCGCGAGCACGTCGAGGCACTCGCGGTCGCCCGCGCGGTCGTCGCATGATCGAGCTCGAGCTGCACGCGCTGGAGCTGACGGGCTTCCACGGTGCGCTGCCGGAAGAGCGCAAGCGCGGGCAGCGCTTCCTCTTCGACGTGCTGCTCGAGGTGCCCGACGCGGTGCTCTCCGACCGTCTCGAGGACGCGATCGACTACCGCGACGTGGCGCAGGCCGTGCGCGAGGTCTCCGACGGGCACGCGTACCACCTGCTCGAGGCGCTCGCGGCGGGCGTGGCGGACGAGCTGCTCTCGCGCTTCCCGGTCGAGCGCGTGCGCGTGCGCGTTCGCAAGCCGGACGTCGACCTCGACCCGCCGGTCGAGTACAGCGCGGCTACGGTCGAACGGTCGAGATCGTGACCGTGTACCGCGCGTCGAGCGGGCCGTTGCGCGGCAGATACACGTCGAGGAACGCGTAGAAGCCGGTCTTCGTCCGGTTGCGGACCGAGACGCGCTCTGCCGCCTTGCCGTTCTTGCCGCTCGACGCGAGCAGGTTCCGCGTGCGGGCCGCGCCGCGCAGGAACACGGACGACGCGGTCGGCTTCCAGACGTCGACGTCCACGTCGGTGTCGGGTGTCGCGGTGATCCGCACGGTCCGTCCCGCGGGCACGAACACGCGGTAGACGTCCTCGGGGTCCTCCGTGACGTCCAGCCGCGCGCGGAACGTCGCGCGGGGCCGGTTGGGCGCCGTGACCGGCGGGGCTGCGGTGGGGAAGAGGCCTCGCGCCCGCACCTGGCGGATGTCGTCGTTCGGCTCGTTCGGGTCCTTGGGCGGAGCCTGCGTGGTCAGCGCGTTCGGGATGCTGAGCACGCCGAAGCCGGTGTCGCGGTCGAAGCCCTCGCTGGCGACGTCGGTCGCGGTCACGCGCATGAGCTCGAAGATCTGCGTCTTGTCCAGCGTCGGTCGGGCCGTCCAGACCCAGGCGGTCGCACCCGAGACGAGCGGCGCCGAGAAGCTCGTGCCGGAGAGCGCGGCATAGCCGCTCGCGTTGAAGAAGCGCGGGATCGCGGCGGGGATGTCGACTCCAGGAGCTGCGAGGTCGACGCCGAGCGACGGCGTGGAGAAGTCGGCAGGCTCGTTCGCCTGGTCGGTCGCGGCCACGGTGAGCACGTGGGGCAGGCTGCCGGGAGGACCCGCGGCGACGCCCTTCCCTGCGCTCGTTCCCCGACGACGCGACGAGGATCGAGCCCGTGCCGAAACGCCCTCAGCAGCGTGTCCTCGAGCAGGCGTGTGTACGGGACGCCGAAGCTCATGTTGATCACGCTCGGCCCGGCGGTGATCGCCGTGTTCAGCGCAGCGATCACGTTCGAGACCGCCAGGCCGCCGACGTCGATCGAGCGGAGCACGGCCTGCGGGTAGACGCCGACGACGCCGACACCGTTCTCCGGCGCGGCCGCGACCGACGAGACCGCGGTCCCGTGGAAGTCCTCGAGTCGACTCGAGCAGGTTCTGTGGGCCGAGCGGGATCGTGTTCGGGCGCCCGGCGAACTCCTCGTGGTTCAGGTCGAGCCCCGTGTCGATCACGGTGATCGGCTTCCCGGGCCCGGGCGGCGTCGCTGCGTCGGCCCCGACGAGCGGACGCCAGTACTCGTGCTGGACCAGCGGGTCGACGGTGGCGCGGGCGAGCTCGATCGGCAGGTCGGGCTCGACCGCCTGCACCACGCCGCGCGCGAGCAGCCCGGGGAGCACGCGCTGGGCGGCGCGCGGTGGGGAGCACCCAGATCCGCTGAGCACGGGGAGACGAGCGTGCCGCCCTCCGCGGCGAGCGAGCCTCGCTCGAGCTGCACGAGCGTCCGCTCGTAGCCGCCGATCGAGAGCAGGCCGGGCGTCGCGGGCGGCGGCGAGGCCGCCCGGGCCGCGAACGCCGAGGGCGAGAGGACCAGCGCAAGCACGCTGACGGCGAGGGCGGCGCGGGCCAAGGCCGCAGGGTAGCCAGGGATGGTTAACGTCGCGTGATGCCGCGCGCCTACGTCGGTCTCGGGGCGAACCTCGGCGAGCGCGAGGGTGCGCTGCGCGCGGCTCTCGCGGCGCTGGACGCAACGGAGGGAATCGACGTTGTCGCGGTCTCGACGTTCAGGGAGACCGACCCGGTCGACTACCTCGACCAGCCGCGGTTCCTGAACGCGGCGGCCGCCCTGGACACGACGCTGGCGCCTCGGGAGCTCCTGGACGCCCTCCTGGAGGTCGAGCGCTCCCTGGGCCGGACTCGCGAGGGGCCGCGCTTCGGGCCGCGGACGATCGACCTCGACCTGCTCCTCTACGGTGACGAGTCGTTCGACGAGCCGGGCCTCACCGTCCCTCACCCGCGGCTCCACGGGCGTGCTTTCGTCCTCGAGCCCCTGGCCGAGCTCGACCCCGGCCTGGTCGTCCCCGGGCACGGGCCGCTGGAGAAGTTGCTGCTGAAACTTTCGGCTCAGCCCGGTGTGGGTTCCTGAGCCGCTAAGTCCCGACGTGGCCGCCGCTCTGCGGCGGAGCACGAGGAAACTAGACTGAGCCCATGTCCCACCTCGACGACCTCGACGAGTTCGAGGCAGAGGCAGAGCTGCTCCTCAAGAAGGAGTACTCAGCCGTCTTCAGCCTCTTCAAGTACTGCGTGCTGACGCAGGACGCGACCTATCTCTGCAACCGGCTCGACCTGCAGTACGTGCCGCAGGGGAACCACCCGTTCTTCCACCTGAAGATGGACGACGTCTGGGTCTGGGACAAGGCCCGCCCCACGCGGATGATCCCGCGCGCCGAGGTCTACACCTCCGGCGACGTCTCGGTCGAGGAGCTGCGCGGCGACGACGACCCAGCGCTCTCGGCGGACGCGCTCGCCGAGCGGATGCGCGAAGCGTTGTCCTCTGACGACTCAGAGTCCTGACGGACTCTTCGTCGGCTCTGACCTCGTGTCTCCGACGGCGGCTGTGAGCGCTACCGGGCAAAGCCCGCCAGCCGGCGAATACGCTTCTGACGATGCTCCTCGCAGTCGACGCCGGCAACACGCAGACGGTCTACGGCGTGTTCGACGGCGAGCGGCTCGCCGAGCACTACCGCGTTGCGACCGAGCGGCGCCGCACGGCGGACGAGCTCTACGTCCTGATCAACGGACTGCTCGACCTCGACGCGGTCGACGGCGTCTGCCTGTCGTCGACGGTGCCCGCGCTGGTCCGCGAGTACGAGGAGTTCGCCGGCCGGGCCGGCGTGCCGGCGCTCGTCATGGGCCCGGGCGTCAGCACCGGGATGGCGATCCGCTACGACGACCCGCGCGAGGTCGGCCCTGACCGGATCGCGAACGCCGTGGCCGCGAAGGAGCGCTACGGCGCGCCGTGCATCGTCGTCGACTTCGGCACGTCGACGAACTTCGACGTCCTCTCGCCCGACGGGGAGTACGTCGGCGGCGTCCTCGCGCCCGGGATCGAGATCTCGATGGACGCGCTGTTCTCGCGCGCCGCACGGCTCTTCCGCGTCGACTTCACGCGCGCCGCCGTCGGTGATCGGCAAGACGACGCAGACCGCGCTGCAGTCCGGCCTCGTCTACGGCTTCGTCGGGCAGGTGGACGAGATCGTCACGCGCATCCGGGGCGAGCTCGGCGTCGACGCGCAGACGATCGCCACAGGCGGTCTCGCGGAGCTCGTGGCGTCCCACTCGCGCACGCTCGCGAAGGTCGACCCGTTCCTCACGCTCGAGGGCCTGCGGCTCGTCTACGAGCGGAATAGCTGAACGTGGGAGCGGCTGGCCGGGCCGCTCCCACGTGGATCTCGACCTAGACCTCGACCTCTTGCAGTTCCTGCGCGTCGAGGATCGTCTGGTCTGCGAGCCGGTGGTAGCGCGTGCCCCACAGCCCGCCGAGCAGGCCGGCGACGAGCATCGTCGCGACTGCTGCGAGGCCCGAAACGAGCGCGGTGCTCGTCAGCGCGTCGCGGTCGAACCACTGCGGTAGCTGGACGTTCGCGAACACGTCGTACTCGCTGCCGAACCACGCCGCGAGCGCGGACAGCGCTCCCGCGAGGACGATCGTCCACACCGCGGTCATCAGGCCGTTCCGTGCGCCGTCGTACCGGGCGATGCGTCCGGCGGTCCACCCGCCGACGAGGTACGCGATCGCGAGGACGACGAGCCCGCCGATCAGGCTCGCCAGCGAGATGTCCTCGACGTTGTCTCCGCTCAGTCCGGTCTGGTAGCCGATCGCGCCGATCGCCGCGCCGACGATCCCGCCGAGCAGGACCAGCACCGCGATCGCGGTCAGCATCCCGACGAGGCCCGCCGGAAGGTCGATCCCCCCGAAGCGGTCGCGAGCGGCCGCGATCGGGTGCGGGCGAGGAACGGCTGCTTCCCGCCGCTCGATCGCCTCGGCTTCCAAGGCCTCGTGCTCGGCCGCCTCGCTGGGCGTCTCGCCCACCGTCTGCGTCCGATCTTCGTACACGCTCATAACCCCCCTTTGCCGTTGGGGTGAGCGTTCCCGACGCAGACGAGCTGCTAACCGCCCCCGTAGATCGAGATCGGGAGGTCGAGCGTGACCTCGTCGGCGGTCGGCTGCTCCTCCTCGAGCCGCGCCAGGACGAAGCGCGCGCCGGGGGCAGCGGCGAAGAGCCTCCGCTCGACCTCGTCGAGGTCGTCCAGCTGGGTCAGCTCGGCCTTGAAGGCCCGTGGGAAGCGCCCGCGCCCGAGGTACCAGGCGTAGAACTTCTTCAGGAAGCCCTGCGCCTTACGCTCGCCGAGCTCCCGGACGGTCTCGCGCATGAACAGGACGAGCTCCGCGACGACCTCCTCGCGGCTCGGCTCGCCGGTGCCCTCCTCGAGGATCTCGCGCAGCACCCAGGGGTTCCCCTGCGCGGCGCGACCGATCATCACGGCCGAGGCGCCCGTCGTCGCGAGCACGGCCTGGGCCCGCGCACGGGAGGTCACGTCGCCCGAGGCGATCACCGGCACGTCGACCAGGTCGACCAGCTCCGCCGTGAGCGCGTGGTCCGCCGTTCCGGTGTACATCTGCTTCGCCGAGCGCGGGTGCAGCGTCAGCGTCGCGGCCCCGGCCTCGACGAGCCGCGGCCCGACGTCGAGGCACGCCCTCGAGCCGTCTTCGAGCCCGCGGCGCATCTTCACGCTCACCGGCAGGTCGACCGCGGACGCGACCGCCGCCACGATCTCGCAGGCCCGGTCCGGGTCGTCGAGCAGGGTCGCGCCCGCTCCGGTCTTGGTGACCTTGCGGACGGGGCAGCCGAAGTTGATGTCGACGATGTCCGCTCCTGCGTCCGCGACCATGCGGGCGGCCTCGGCCATCACGGCGGGGTCCGACCCGAAGATCTGCACGGCGAGCGGGTGCTCGTCGCCGGCGATCCGGAGGTAGCCGAGCGTCCGCTCGTTCCCGTGGTGGAGCCCGGCGCAGCTGACCATCTCGGAGCAGACGAGCCCGGCCCCGTAGCGGCGGCCCTGGCGCCGAAACGCCTGCACGCTGACGCCCGCCATCGGGGCGAGGACGAGCCGCGTCGGGATCTCGACGTCGCGGATCCACCAGGCCTCATGGAGATTTACCTGCATAGAGCGGGAAATCGTAGCTCCTCCGGGTGTTGACGAGCCTTGTCCCACGAGGCTACACTTCCCGATTCGCGGCGGCGCCTGAGCGCCGCGCTTTGCACATCTAAAGGGGCAGTCTTGAAGGAAGTCGTCCTCACCAAAGAGGGGTACGAAAAGCTGAAGGAAGAGATCGACTACCTCCGCGGCGACAAGCGGCGGGAGGTGGCCGACCGCATCCGGATCGCCCGGGAGTTCGGCGACATCGCCGAGAACGCGGAGTACGACGACGCCAAGAACGAGCAGGCGATGCTCGAGCACCGGATCGCCCAGCTCGAGGAGCGCCTCCTGTCGGCCCGCGTGATCGAGAAGAAGGAGATCTCGAAGGACGTCGTCTCCCTCGGCTCCCACGTGAAGCTCCGCGACGTCGAGGCCAAGAAGACGCTCGAGTACCACATCGTCGGCTCGGCGGAAGCGAACCCGGCGCAGAACAAGCTCTCCAACGAGTCGCCGGTCGGCAAGGCGATCATCGGCCACAAGAAGGGCGAGACCGTCGAGGTCTCGACGCCGAGGGGCTCGCTCAAGTTCAAGATCATGGAGATCAGGGCCGCCTAGTCCCCGTCGTGCGCCGCGTAGGATCGCGGCGCGATGTCTCTTCCGAAACGTTTCCCCGACCGCGTCGAGATCGCGTCCGTGCGCGCGGAGGCCGAAGGGCTCGAGCCGGGCGAGGAGCGCGGTGAGACCCGGCGGCTCGCCGGCCGCGTGATGGCCCGGCGCGACATGGGGAAGCTCGCCTTCCTCGATCTCGTCGACCGCTCCGGACGGCTCCAGCTGCTCGTCCGCGAGGAGAAGACGGGGCCGATCGACCTCGACCTCGGCGACGTGATCGGCGTCTCGGGCATCCCGGCGCGCACGAAGAAGGGCGAGCCCTCGCTGGCCGTGGAGACGCTCGAGCTGCTCGCGAAGAACCGCAAGCCGCTGCCCGACACCTTCCACGGCCTGCAGGACGTCGAGACCCGGTACCGGCAGCGCTACCTCGACCTGCTCGTGAACGAGGAGTCGCGCGCGGATGCGCTCCTGCGCACGCGCGTGGTGACGGCGATCAGGCGATACCTCGACGAGCACGACTTCGTCGAGGTCGAGACGCCGATCCTGCAGCCGCGCTACGGCGGCGCCTTCGCCGAGCCGTTCGTCACCCACTACAACGCGCTCGACGCCGACTACTACCTCCGCATCGCGACCGAGCTCTACCTCAAGCGCCTGATCGTCGGCGGGCTCGAGAAGGTCTACGAGATCGGCAAGGACTTTCGCAACGAAGGCACCTCGTTCAAGCACCAGCCCGAGTTCACGATGCTCGAGTGGTACGAGGCGTACGCCGACTACCGCGACACGATGGACCGCATGGAGCAGCTCGTCGCGGCCGTCGCGCAGGAGGTCAACGGCACGACCAAGTCGACGTTTCGCGGACACGAGGTCGACTTCGCGAGCTGGCGGAGGCTGAAGCTCGTCGACGCGCTCGAGGAGCACGGGCTCTGGACGCGCGACGCCGACGAGCTGCGCACGCGTCTTGACCGAGCGCGAGGTCGACACGAAGCACGACAAGACGTGGGCGCAGCTCGTCGACCACGCGCTCGAGCGCTTCGTCGAGCCGGCGCTGATCGAGCCGACGATCCTCCACGACTACCCGATCGAGCTCTCACCGTTCGCGCGCGCGACCGACGACGACCCGTCGATCGTCGAGCGCTTCGAGTACTTCGTCGGCGGGATGGAGCTCGGCAACGCGTTCAGCGAGCTGAACGACTCGGAGGAGCAGGCGCAGCGGTTCGCGATGCAGGCCTCCGAACGCGCTGCAGGAGCGGGGGAGACCGAGCTCGGCGACGAGGACTACGTCGAGGCGCTCTCGTACGGGATGCCGCCCACGGGCGGCCTCGGGCTCGGCATCGACCGCCTCACGATGGTGCTCGCCGGCCGCGACACGATCCGCGACGTGATCCTCTTCCCCGCGCTGCGTGAGCGGGCGTAGCTACGCGGGGGCGAACGCGCGGAAGGTCTGGGGCAAGCCCTGCTCGACCGGGATCTCGGCGTGCCAGCCGAGCTCGCGCTCGATCGCCGCAGGATCGAGCGCGCTTCGCTCGAGCTCGCCAGGGCGGAGCGGCTTCAGCTCCGGCTGGACGTCGGTGCCGGCCTCGCGCTGCAGGATCTCGAGCAGCTCGAGCACGCTCGTCTCGCGAGCGGTGCCGACGTTGAACGTCCCCGAACGTCCGGCCGCGGCCGCGGTGACGAAGGCGCGCGCGACGTCGCCGACGTGCACGTAGTCGCGTGTCGGCTCGCCGAAGCCGTACACGACGACCTGCTTGCCGCGGGCCAGGCGGTCCGAGAAGATCGCGACGACGCCGGCCTCGCCGTGCGGCTGCTGTCGTGGCCCGTACACGTTGCCCAGGCGCAGCACGACGTTCGGGAGCCCGTGCAGCCGCCCCCAGGTTGCGACGTACGCCTCGCCGGCGAGCTTCGACGCACCGTAGGGCGCGAGCGGCTCGGGTGGGAAGGACTCCGGGGTCGGCAGCGGAGCGTTGTTCCCGTAGATCGCGCCGCCGGTCGACGCGAAGACCACCGGGGCGCCCGCGGCGCGCGCCGCTTCGCACACGTTCAGCGTGCCGCGGACGTTGACGTCGAGGTCGTGCTCCGGGCGCTCGACCGACACGGTGACGCTCGCCTGCGCCGCGAGGTGGCAGATCACGTCCGGGTCGAACCCCTCGATGGCCTCCCCGAGCTGCTGCGCGTCGAGGATGTCGAAGCGCCGGAGCTCCGCGGCGGAGGGGACGTTCTCCTCCCGGCCGGCCGAGAGGTCGTCGATCACGAGCACCGCGGCGCCGTCGGCGAGGAACGCATCGGCGACGTGCGAGCCGATGAAGCCGGCGCCTCCGGTGACCACGACGCGTCCAGGCTTGCCGGGCACGTGCGGAATACTGCCCGCAGGACGGGCACGCCGCGGATGGAAGAGGTCACGAGCAGATGAGCGTTCTCTCCCACTGGAAGCCGATCGTCGCCGCCGTCCTGCTCGGCCTCGCCGCCGGCATCGCGTATCTCGTGGTCGCGGAGGACCGCTACGCGGCGGAGGCCAAGCTGCTCGTCGTCCCTCGTCCGGCGGGCGACGCCACGTTCGAGGGGTTCGGGCTCCCGCGCGTTTCCGGCGGTGGGAGCTCCGCCGAGACGGTCGCCGACCTCGTCGAGCGGCCGTCCGTCGTCGACCCGGCCGCCGTGCAGCTGCGGCTCGACCGCGACGACGTGCTCGACGCGGTGACCGTGCGCGCGGACGACGAGTCGAACGTCGTCATCGTGCGCGCCGAGGCCGACGACCCGCAACGAGCCGCACAGATCGCGAACGCCGTCGCCGACGAGTTCGTCTCCGAACGCTCCGGAGCGTTCCAGGGAGAGCTGAACCGCACGATCGCGCAGTTGCGCGAGGAGCTTCGAAACGTTCCGGCGTCGGAGCGCGACGTGCCGCCCGCGGCCGACGCTCGTCGCGCGGCTGACCGCGCTGAGAGCCTTTCTCGGCGAACGCGACCCGACGGTTCGCGTCGCAGGGAACGCCGTCGCGAGCGATCGCGTCGTCTGGCCTCGACCGGTGCCGGTTCTGGCCGTCGCGCTGCTCGGCTCGCTCGTGCTCGGCCTGGCAGTCGCCGCGCTCATGGCCGCTGCAGGCCGGCGGCGGGCGCCACCCCTCCGACGGAGGATCCGCTCGCGCAGCGCGAGACGGTGCTCGCCGAGCGTGTCGCGAGCCGTCACGAAGCGCGAGCGTGCCCTCGCGAAAGGCGAGGCCGCGCTGGGCGAGCGAACGCAAGCCGTCGACGATCGCGAGGAGTCGGTCGCGAAGCGCGGGTCGGCGCTCGGCGAACGCGTGCGAACGGTCACGGAGCGCGAGCGAGCGCTCGCCCGTCAGGCCGGCGAGCTCGCCGCGCGCGAGCGCGAGCTGGAGCGCATCGCCGCCCTCCAGGCCGCGGAGCCCGAGCCGGAGCCGGAGCCCGAGCCGGAGCCGGAGCTCGCGGTTCCGGCGGAGCTGCTCGGCCCGGCGGGAGCCTGGAACGTCGTCGCGCTCGAGCGGCTCGTGGCCGAGCGCGGGTCCGAGTTCCCCGACCGCGTCGAGGAGTGGCAGGCGTACCTCTTCTTCCTGCGCGAGCACGCCTCGCTGGAAGGCGCACTGCCGCCGTCGTTCGACGCGCTCGTCGACGAGACGTTCCACGAGCTCCTCGCTTGACGCCGCTCGTCCTCTGCTACCACGCCGTCGTCGAAGGAGAGCCGCAGCGACTCGCCGTCCGGCGCGAGCAGCTCGCGTCGCAGCTCAGGTCGTTGCTTCGCCGCGGCTATCGGCCCGTCACCGCGGCCGACGCCGTCGAGCAGCGCGGCCGCCTGCTGCACGTGACGTTCGACGACGCGTACCGAAGCGTCGCCGACACCCTGCCGCTGCTCGACGAGCTCGGCGTTCCGGCGACGATCTTCGCGTGCACGGGCTACGCGCGAGACGGCCGCCCGTTCGACGTGCCGGAGCTCCGCGAGGACGCAGCCGCCGACCCGGCCGCGTTCGCGACGATGGACTGGCCGGCGCTTCGTGCGGCGGCCTCGGGCGGCGTGGAGATCGGCTCGCACACGGTGTCGCACCCGCATCTGCCGCGGCTGTCCGACGCGGAGCTCGACCGCGAGCTGCGCGACTCGAAGGCGGAGCTGGAGGACGAGCTCGGCACGCCGTGTCGACACCTCGCGTATCCGTACGGCGAGGAGGACGACCGGGTGCGAAGCGCGGCGCGGCGCGCCGGCTACGACGCGGCGTTCGCGGTCGATCCGGGCCGGGGGCGAAGCGACCGCTTCGCGGTGCCGAGGCTCGCCGTGTATCGGCACGACACGACGGCCGGCTTCCGGCTCAGGACGTCCCCGCTGCTGCGCCGGCTGCGCTAGGGCGCCGTGACGGGCTCGGCCTCGGGCAGCACCGGCGCCCGTCGCGAATGCTCGATCACGTCGCGCAGGATGTCCTCGAGGTTCCGCGTCGGCGCCCAGCCGATCGCGTTGCCGATCTTCTCGATCGCGGGCTCGCGGTGCAGCGTGTCCTCGATCCCCTGACCGTAGACCTGGTCGTAGGGCACGAAGACGTTCTCGGACTGCGAGCCCGTCAGTTCCTTGATCCGCTCGGCGAGCTCCAGGATCGTGATGCGGTCGGTCGAGCCGACGTTGAAGATCTCGCCGTTGATCGAGCGGTCGTCCATCAATTCCTTCAACGCACGCGAGGTGTCCTCGACGTGGCAGAACGACCGGGTCTGCATCCCGTCGCCGTGGATCTCGAGCGGCGTGCCGGACAGCGCGTTCTGCACGAAGCGCGGGATGACCATCCCGTACTGGCCGCTCTGGCGCGGGCCGACGGTGTTGAACAGCCGCACGATCACGCAGTCGAGCCCGCGCTCCTGGTGGTACGCGAGCGCGAGGAACTCGTCGATCGCCTTCGAGTCCGCGTACCCCCAGCGCTTCTCGGTCGTCGGCCCGTACACGCGGCGAGCGTTCTCGTCGAGCGGCTTCTCCTCGCGGTGGTCGCCGTAGACCTCCGACGTCGACGCGACGAGCACGCGCCGCCCGAAGCGGTTGCAGTACTCGAGCACGGTCTCGGTCCCCTGGATGTTCGTCACGAGTGTGCGCACGGGCTGCTCGACGATCAGCCGGACGCCGACCGCCGCCGCGAGGTGGAACACGACGTCGCACCGGTGCACGAGCTCGCTGACGACCGCCTGGTTCAGGACCGAGTCGACGACGAGGTGGTAGTCGCGCCGATCGCGCAGGTGGGCGACGTTGCCGCTGCGAGCCGGTCGACAGGTCGTCGAGCGCGTAGACCTCCCAGCCGTCGGCGAGGAGCAGCTCGGTGAGGTGGGAGCCGATGAAGCCGGCGCCCGCCGGTGATCGAGTGCCCTCTGCGCGTCGGCCATCGCGGAGACCTTACCCGCGGTGCTGGAAAAGAGAGCGCGGGAGGCCGCTCCCAGGGTGCGTACAGTAGGCGACGTGAGTGTCCCACGCGTCTCCGTTGTCATCCTGAACTGGAACGGATGGGCCGACACGGTCGAGTGCCTCACCTCGCTTGCGGCTGCAACGTATCCCTCCCTCGACGTGATCGTCGTCGACAATGCATCGCGGGACGACTCGATCGAACGAATAACGTCGTGGCTAGAAGGGCGCGAGTTGCCGTGGTCGATGGTCGCGCTCGCCGGCCGCCACGCACCGCTCGTACCGCGGCAAGTACCTCAGCGCCGCGAGGATGGACTGCCGGAAGTCCTTGTCATTGCATCGACCACGAATCTCGGGTTCTGTGCTGGGAACAATGTCGGGATGGAGACGGCGTTCGGGCGCGGCAGCGACCATGTCGTCCTACTGAACAACGACACGGTGTGCGGCCGCGAGTTCCTCGAGCCGCTCGTCGCGGCGGCGGAGCCGCATGATGTCGGTTTGGTCGGCGGCGTCATCTGCTACGCGGACGAGCCTGAGACGATCTGGTGGGCGGGCGGACGGTTCCTGCCGTTCCTGGAAACGCGACGCGACTTCGATCGACGCCGCTCGCCGAGCTCGATCGCCGAACGCCGTTTGAGACAGATTGGATCAGCGGCTGCATGACCTTGGTCCCCCGCCAGTGTTCGAGAGTGTCGGTGGCTACGATGAAGACTTCTTCATTTGGAGCGAGGAGTGGGACCTCTCGCTGCGGTGCGGCGCCACGGTTATCGGCTGATGGTGGAGCCGTCTTCGAGGATCTACCACAAGGTTGCCCGGTCGTTGGGCGACCTCGTGCCGCTCTCCTATTACTACGGCACACGCAATCGCCTCTCTTGAAACGGAAGCATCTCAGCGCACCGCTCCGATGGTTGTTCCTGTCGGTCTTCCTCCCGACCCGGATCGTCCGGTTCACGGGCTTCGTACTCACCGGCCGCGGTCAGGTTGCGGCGGCCGGATTCCACGCGCTCGCCGACTACACTCGCGGCCGCGTCGCGAAATGGGAACGACAACGCGACTGAGGAGGTCGACGCCGTTCGACTCTGGGCGGTGTCGAATCCTGTTCGTGTCGCATTCCGCAACGCCGGGCGGCGCACAGAGCGTTCTGGTCGACATCACCACGGGACTCCGCAGATTCGGGTATGAGCCTGTCGTTGCGCTTCCGGAGAACGGCCCGCTGAGGGCGCGACTCACGGACGTGACTACGCTCGTCACACCGCTCAGGTGGTGGGCTGAGTGGGCCCCGAGTGCCCGCAGGTCGCGAGTCGGCGTCAACGCGCGGCGGCGGTTTCTGCACCGGTTGGCAGAGCGTGTGGAGCGACTAGTCCGCATCGCAGAAGAACTGGGTATCGACGCGATCGTCTCCAACACTCTGGTGATCCCAGACGGCGCGCTCGCGGCAGCTGAGGCTCGACTGCCGCACATTTGGTACGCGCGCGAATTTATCGGGGCGAACCCTAACCTGGAGCTCGTCTTCCCAGCAAAGGACATTGCGCGATACGTGGGGTTGCTCTCCGACCGTGTCGTGGCGGTGTCCGGTGCCGTACGTGACGAGCTGGTGGTGCTCGGGACAGAACCTTCAAAAATCGAGGTCATCCACAACGGTGTCGACCGCGACAGATTTCGCGCAGAGCCGTTTCCGCCGGAGCAGGCACCGCCAACCGTTGCGTTCGTCGGCGCGCTTTCCGAGCGTAAGGGACTCGATGTGCTGCTCGAGGCGTTTTCGCACGTGCAACACCGTCTCCCAGACGCTCGGCTCGTCGTCGCGGGTGGCGCAACAGCCGCGCGCAGGCGGTCCCTGCAGGCATCGATGAAGCATCTCGGGTTGACGAACGTCGAGCTCCTCGGCGAGCTCGATGACGTCAGCTCAGTGTTGGACGAGCACACGTGATCGCTCTCCCAGCGCTGCTCGATCCGTTTCCGCTTGCGGTTCTCGAAGCGATGGCCATGAGCCGTGCCGTCGTCGGGACGCTGAGTGGAGGTATGGGCGAGCAGGTTGCCGACGGAGTCACCGGACTACTCGTGCAACCCGGCGATGCCCTCGCGCTTGGTCGAGCGCTGCTGCGTTACCTCGAGGACCTGCGGCTGCGCAACGAGCCGGCGCGTTGGGCGCCGCGCGCGTAGCGGAACACTTCACGCTCGAGAAGATGATCTCGTCGTTCGCCGAGCTCCTTGGGGATCTCGCCGGCGAGACTGCCCTCAATCGACGCAACGTATCGAAGGAGATGCTCGCTCTCCTCGTCCAGTGCAGGGGTTGCGGCTCGCGAAGCGATCGAGCGAGGACTTCGTCTAGTTCGGCTTCACGGATACCGACCCGCTCTGCGGAAAGGCGCACGGAATTCCTGACGAGATACAGTCGAAAAACCCCCGAACGGTGGGATGGCGCCGTCCGGCTGACTACCCGGCTATCGTGGCGGCGTGTATGACGAGGAGCGCGCCGCCCGGAGTGATCCGGGCTCCGCCCGTTCGGCGGATCCCCTTGCAGAGCAGCGGGTCAAGGTGGGCCGTTACACGGAGGCCCTCAGGCGAAGCTGGCTGTTGGTCGTGTTGATCGTTGTCGATCGCCACGGCGAGCGCGCTCGTCACCTTCCGCTCTCACGCCGAAGAAGTACCGCTCGACTGCCCGCGTTGTCATCGATGATCCTCTTGCGAGCGACGATCAGTCAGGCGTCGAGCGCCGACTTGCGACCGTCCAGCAGTTGCTGAGACAACGCGACGAGTTCTCGAAGAAGCCGCGACGGACGTCGGCGGTGTCTCGGCAGAGGAGTTGAAGGGCAGCGTACAGTCGTCAGTGGATCCTGACGCAAACATCATCAACGTCGTCGCGACGGCGTCTTCTCCGGAAGCCGCCGCGGATGGGCTCGAATGCCGTTGCGAACTCGTTCATCACGGAACAGATCGCGCTCGAGCGGGAAAGGCTTGCCCGAGCCCGCATAGCGTTGCTGGATGAGCTCGATCAAGTGTTGAACGACCCTGGGCCCGTTCAAGGCGCAGGCCATTCGCGATCGCCTGAGCGCGATCGCAGTCGCCGAGGCGGGCGTCGGAACCGAGCTTGCACTCGCCGAAGCGGCGGAGCCGCCGAGTGCCCCGGCCTCGCCACGGCCCTTCCGGAACGGCGTGCTTGCGGCGTTCGCGGCGCTCTTCTTGGTCTCACTGTTCGTCATCGGACGTGAGCAGCTCCGCCCGCGCCTCAGCGGGAATTCGCGAGCTTGCGCGCGTCACGAAGCTGCCGATCTTGGTGGGTATTCCTCGGATCAGTGGTCTTCGCGGCCGACGCGGCATCACGAGAGGAATGGAGCGAGAGGGTTACCAGAGCCTGCAAACGTTGGTCGCCTTCCAGTTGCCGCCCACCTCTCTCCGAACGATCCTCATCACGGGAGCCCTCCACCAGGAAGGCAAGACGGAGAGCGGCGGCAGGGCTCGCTCGCGCGCTCGCGGACCACGCACAGGACGCTGCTCGTGTCCGCCGACATGCGGTGGCCGACCCTGCACGAAGCGTTTGGCCTGCCACAGTCGCCTGGGCTCGCAGACGTTCTGTCGGTTCCGGACAGCGAAGTCAAGCCTGCCCTGGAGCGAGCGCTTGCGGAGGTTCGCGGCACGGCGACCGGGTCAGGCCCGGAGCGCGGCATGCTCGAGGTCATCCCCGAGCGGTGAGCCCCCGATGGAACCGGCGAAGCTGTTGGGAGGACCGGCGATCAAACGGCTCTTTGCCGCAGCCGGTGAGCTCGGGTTCCAGTACGTGATTATCGATGCGCCGCCGATCATTGGGCTCGCGGATAGCCAGATTTTGGCCCAACGGGTCGATGGTGTTCTTGTGGTCGCGAGTATCGATCGTCTTGACGTCGATACCGCGCTCGATCTCCGCGAAACGTTCGACCGCCTCGGCGTCGAGCCGCTCGGGATCATCGCCGTCGGTGTGCGCGCCGGCCTTCTCACCGTACTTCCTGCGTCCTCACCTGGCCGCAGGCGATCGGTGACTCGTAGCCGCGTTCAGTTCCAGGCGCGTCTCGCCGCGCCGACCCAATCAGGGCCGAGACAGCAAAGGTGCCGCCAGTGCAGCGTGTCCACGAACGCGCTGTTCGCGAGGGTCCCGACCCACGCCGCCAGGAGCGCGGCACTTCCGACTCCATACGTACTCCTTCCCTGGATGGCATTCCGGGCCGCTCAGAACGAGTGTCGCGAACATGAGGGCGACCATCGTGGCCGCACGGGAACGCCTTGCTCGGCCAGAGTGCGCACGTAGAGGCTGTGGGTTGCGGTTTCAGAGAAGTGCTCGAACTGCCCCGGCCCGACACCGAAGGGATGGCTCGAGGCGATCTCCAACCCGGACGCCTGGGCGCCGAACCTGTCGGCGTCGTATTCGTGGATACGAGCGCGCTCCTCAAAGAAGTTCGACGACCCAGAAACGATCAACACCGCAGTGGCGGTACCGACACCGATGAGGATGGCGACCAAGAGGGCGAGTGCGCGTCCCCCGCCGCCACGCCGAAACGTGAGCACTGCGAGCATCGTCAGGACGCCGAGGCCGAGATTCAGCCATCCCGCCCGGGAATAGGCGAAGACGACGCCACACGTGAGGAGCAACGCCAGGATTGCCGCAACGAAGCGCCGCCGTGTCACGACGTGAGGGTGAAGGACATCCTCGAGCAGGATGAGAATCGCCGGCACGAGAAACGGCCCGAAGACGTTCGGGTAACTGAACAATCCTTGTGCGCGAGTCCCGTCGTAGGTCAGAAGGTCGCTTCCGGGAACCGCAAAGAAGAGTGCCGCCAGCGTCGGGATCGTGACGATCGCCGCTCCCCACACGTAACAGCGCACGACGAGCTTTGCCGTGCCCTCCGACCGCACATAGTTCGTCAGCCAGACCGCCAGGGCGAGGAGATACGCGGTGATCGAGAAGAAGGCGAGGGCGCGCATCGGATCGACCGCTTCCACCGTCGAGACGATGTTGAGAACGAGAAATGCACCCGCGAGCGCAAAGATCACCGGCGGTACGTGCTGAAGCGCAACTCGGCTGGTTACGAGGGCGACCGCTATCGCGATCCCGAGGATGACGTCGGTCGGAGCCGGCTCGAAGCGGACAACACCGAGCAGCAGGAGTCCGAGAGCAACAGCCCAGTCCAGGCGGACGAGGGCGAGCCACAGCACGGCGACGACTGCCGCTCCACCCGCAACCGTCAAGCCGGTCGTCGGCTGCTCGAAGTCGTTGAGCGCCCGCGCGACCTCTGCGAAAACGATGCCGGCGACAGCGACCAACACGATCGTGATCGCGTAGGTGCGGACCTTTTCGGTGCCTACCCCCCAGCGTGCTTGTGCCCCAGGAGTTCATCGTTCTCAGACTACTCTGGCCTCTATGGCAGGCAACCGACGCGACGTGTGAGCGAACGCAAACCGTACTCCAGCCCCGGAGTAGGTCGGCGGCCTCGGATTCTCTTGATCGCCACGCTTGCGGAAGTCGGCGGGGTGGTCACGTCTGCTCGGCGCTGCTTCCGACAGTAGTCGAGAGGATGGACGTCACTGTGGCCGGGCACGGCGATGGGCCACTCGTCGAGGCAACGCGTGCGGCCGGCGCGCGGTATGTCCCCCTACGGCATGTCCGCCGACCGTCAAGCCCTTTCCGGGACGTGCTCGGCCTGCTGGAGTTGTACAGCCTCTGCCGCGAAATCCGGCCGGACATCATCCACGTCAACAGTTCGAAGGCCGGGATTCTCGGCCGGATCGCGGCGGCCGCCGCCCGAGTCCCGATCCGGATCTTCAGCGTCCACGGCTGGGCGTTTCTGAACCAACGCCCGGCGTGGCTATTCCTGCTCGCCGATCGTCTGGTGGAACCGCTGACAACGCTCACGATCTGCGTTTCCAGCCGTGACCGGGACGACGGGATCGCGAAGCGGACCTGTCGCCCCGACCGGACCAAGGTGATCCTGAACGGAGTGCCCGTGCCCTCGGAGGTGCCGGAGCGCGCAGCCTCGCGTGAGCCGACGATCGTGTCGGTCGGCCGGTTGAAAGCGCCGAAGGACTTTCTGACGTTTGTTCGCGCGCTCGCTCTGCTCGGTGACGGCTCGTTCCGCGGCGTGATCGTCGGCGACGGCCCCGACCGTGCGCTGATCGAAGACGAGCTTGAACGGCTTGGACTTCGTGGCAAGGTCGAGCTGCTGGGCGAGCGTCACGATGCTCCGGCTCTTCTCCGTTCCTCCGACATCTTCGTTCTCGCTACCCGGTCGGAGTCGATGCCGATGTCGGTTCTCGAGGCTATGGCGGCCGGTCTTCCGGTCGTAGCTTCCGATGTCGGAGGCCTCCCTGAGGTCGTCGCCGACGAGCTGACGGGCCTCCTTGTCCCGCCAGGAGATCCGGCCGCGCTCGCGTCGGCGCTCGCCCGACTGATCGGGGATCGAGAGCTGAGGGCCGCGCTAGGAGCGCGCGGCCTGGAGCGTGCGCGGACGACATTCTCGGTCGAGCGCTCCCTCCGCGACCATCTGGATGCCTATCGGGGGCTGCTCAAGGCACGCGAGCTGCCCGCGTGAGCAGCCGTGACCACCGGCACCTCGAACGCGAAGCCGCTTGTCCAGCTTGTCCCGGCGCTTGCCGCGACTGCGATGTTCGTCGCTTTGATCCCGGCCGAGGGAGGGTTCCCGACGCGCGTTTGGTATCCGGCCTCGCTTTTCTTGCTCGGCCTCGCGGTGATGCTGGCGGTCGCGCGAGGCCGGGTGCCACTGCCGGTCACCAAGAGCTTGGCCGTGGCCTCGGCAGCCTTCGCGGCTTTCACCGCGTGGAGCTTCTTGTCGATTACCTGGGCCGATGTCCAGGGCCTGGCGTGGGAGGGGGCGAATCGCACCCTGCTGTACCTCCTGGCGTTCGCGCTCTTCGCGGTGCTGCCGCTCAGCGCTCGGGGCGCGATGACGGTGCTCGCCGTGTTCGTGATCGGGACTGCGGCGGCGGGCCTGCTCGAGCTCGCCGTTGGTCTTGGCGACCCCGAGAATGTGTTCCTCGGCGGTCGTTTCGCGATCCCGACGGATTACGCCAACGCAAACGCGGCGTTCTACTTGATCGCGCTCTGGCCGGCGCTCGTTCTGACGACAGCGACGACGCTACCGCCACTCCTCCGCGGCCTCTTGCTCGGCGTTGCGGGCGTGTTCCACAAGCTCGCGCTCGTCTGCCAGAGCCCGCGGATCCGTCGTCGCAGCAGGGTCACGGCATCACCGTCATCGCACTTGCGCCTGATCGGATCAGGTTGATCGGGGCGATCGGCATCGTCGGAGCGGCGGTCGTCCTCGCGGCTCCGGGTCTTCTCGAGGCGACGAA
>CAWFVN010000014.1:0-158173 GCA_963819225.1 uncultured Actinomycetes bacterium
CCGCGAGGTCGGCGGCTACCAATCGCTTGGCAAGGCCGGCGGCCTGGAGCCGTCTGCCGTGCTCGAGGAGATCCTCACCGCGAACATCCGCGGCCGCGGCGGCGCCGGCTTCCCGATGGGCAAGAAGGTGAGCTTCCTCGCGAAGGACAGCGGCAAGCCCGTCTACCTGGTGGTGAACGCCGACGAGTCGGAGCCCGGCACGTTCAAGGACCGCGAGATCATCTACCGCGTGCCGCACAGGCTGCTCGAGGGCTGCCTGATCACCGCGCACGCGATCGAGTCGAAGAACGTCTTCATCTACATCCGCGGCGAGTACCTCGCGGAGTTCGAGGTGCTGCGCGCCGCGCTCGACCAGGTGCGCGACGCGACGCTGCTCGGCGGCGTGACCGTCGTGCTGCACCGCGGGCGCGGCGCGTACATCTGCGGCGAGGAGACCGCGCTCCTCGAGTCGCTCGAGGGAAAGCGCGGCCAGCCGCGCTCGAAGCCGCCGTTCCCGGCGGTCCAGGGCCTCTACGCCTCGCCGTCGCTGATCAACAACGTGGAGACGATCGCGACCGTCCCGAAGATCATCGAGCTCGGCGGTGCCGAGTACGCGAAGATCGGCGTGCCGAACTCGACCGGCACGCGCGTGTTCTCGCTGTCGGGCAACGTCGTGCGCGGCGGGAACTACGAGCTCCCGCTCGGCACGTCGCTCCGCGAGCTGATCTACGACATCGGCGGCGGCATCCCCGACGGCCGCGAGCTGAAGGCGATCATCCCGGGCGGCTCGTCCGTGCCGGTGCTGACCGCGGAGCACGTCGACGCGCTGCTCGACTTCGACTCGATGGCCGCCTTGAAGACGTTCCTCGGCTCGGGCGCGGTGATCGTGATCGACGACCGCTGCTGCATGGTGCAGCTCGGTCTTCGCGTCGCGCAGTTCTACATGCACGAGTCGTGCGGCAAGTGCACGCCGTGCCGCGAAGGCACGCGTTGGATGGTGCAGATCCTGGAGAAGATCGAGGACGGGCGCGCCGAGCACGAGGACCTCGACCTGCTGCTCTCGGTCTGCGACCGCATCCTCGGCAAGTGCCTGTGCCCGCTCGGCGACGCCGCGGCGATGCCGGTCGCGAGCTACGTCGACAAGTTCCGCGACGAGTTCCGCCGGCACGTCGACGACGGCGCCTGCCCGTTCCCCGACTCGCCGCTCGACCACGTCCTCGCTCCCGTCGACCAGCACGGCCACGAGCATGTCCACGCCTGAGCTCGTCACCGTCGTCGTCGACGACCGTGAGATCCAGGTCGCCGAAGGGGACCGGCCTCGTCGAGACGGCGCTCGCGGCAGGGGTCGAGATCCCGGTCTTCTGCTACGAGCCGCGCCTCGGCCCCGCGGTCGGCGCGTGCCGGATGTGCCTCGTCGAGATCGAGGGCAACCCGAAGCTCCAGGCCGGCTGCACGCTGACCGCACAGGACGGGCTCGTCGTGCGGACCGCGCAGACCTCGGCGAAGGCCGCCGAGGGCCAGAACGCGACGCTCGAGTTCATCCTCGTCAACCACCCGCTCGACTGCCCCGTGTGCGACAAGGGCGGCGAGTGCCCGCTGCAGGACCTGACGTTCCGCTACGGGCCGGGCAGCACGCGGATGACGTTCTCGAAGCTGACGGCCGACAAGCCGATCCCGATCTCGCCGCACATCGCGCTCGACCGCGAGCGCTGCATCCTCTGCTACCGCTGCACGCGCTTCTCCGAGAGCGTCGCGGAGGACGGCGAGCTCGTCGCGGTCAACCGAGGCGCGCGCACCGAGATCGCGACGTTCGGCGAGGAGCCGTACCGCGACCGCTTCTCGGGCAACGTGATCGAGCTCTGCCCCGTCGGCGCGCTGACCTCGACCGAGTACCGCTTCGAGGGACGCCCGTGGGAGATCCAGAACGTGCCGTCGGTCTGCGGGCTCTGCCCCGTCGGCTGCAACATCGGCGTGACGACGCGCGAGGGGAAGGTCAAGCGGATCCTCTCGCGGAACCACCCCGAGGTCGACCGCGGCTGGCTCTGCGACAAGGGGCGCTTCGCGTTCCCGTCGCTGCGCGCGGGCGACCGCATCGTCGATCCGCTCCTGCGCGTCCGCCGGCGCGGGCTCGAGGCGGCGTCGTGGGACGACGCGCTCGCGGAGGCGGAGCGGCTCGTGCGCGACGCCGGCGCCTCGGTGCACGTCGTGCTCTCCGGCGTCGGAGACGAACGAGCTCGCCTACGCGCTCGCCAAGCTGGCGGCCGCGGTCGGCGGCTCGGTGCAGGTGCCGGATCCCGACGCGCAGCCGCTCGGCCGCCCGCTCTCCGAGCTCGCGGGCACGGGCGCGGTGGCGGACGGGGACGTGCCGCTCGACGAGCTCGCGCCGATCGCCGAGCTCTGGGCGAAGGAGGCGCGGCGCCACGGCGCGAACGGCGGCGAGCCGGCGCTTCGCGTCCCGCGCACCGCGAACGGGATCGGGATCAACCACGCGGTGGCGCGCGCCGGGGCGACGACAAGTAACACTGTGTTACAAAGCCCTCCGGCCCTCCTGATCGTCTCCGGGGACGACGCCGCGGCGGACCCGGCGGTTCGCGAGCTCGCCGAGAGCGCGCAGACGGTGATCGCGGTGACGATGTTCCAGGGGCTCGCGGTCGGCTGGGCCGACCTCGTCCTGCCCGGGACGAGCTACCTCGAGCGCGACGGCTCGCTCACGAACATGGAAGGCCGCGTGCAGCGCGTGCGGCGCGCGGTGATCCCGCCTGGGCCGGACGAGCTCGCGTGGCTGTCCAAGCTCGCGGAGCGCTTCGACGTCGAGCTGTCGCCCTACGCGTCGCTCGTCCACGAAGAGCTGTTCGGCACGCCCTTCGAGGACCTGGGAGCGACCGCGGCGCTTCACGCCTCGGGCGGCGAGCTCCCGACCGGCGCGCAGGCTCCCGCGGCAGACGGGCTCCGGCTCGTCCGCTACCGGCCGCTCTTCTCCGGCCCCGCCGTCGAGCGCGTCGAGAAGTTCCGCTTCCAGCGGCCCGAAGGGCTGGTCGACCTCGCCCGCGACGACGCGCACCGGCTCGGCGTGCGCGACGGCGACGAGGTGACCGTGCGCACGAACGGGACGTCGGCCACGCTGCGCGCGCGCGTCCGCCGCAACCTGCGGAACGGTGTCGTCCTCGTGCCCGAAGGCTCGGCTGACGAGCTCGTGCCCGGCACGGTCGAGGTGACGCCCGCGTGACCGAAGTCTGGTGGATCAGCGCGATCAAGGCGGTCGTGATCATCAACCTCGTCCTCGTCGGCTTCGCGTACCTGACGCTGATCGAGCGGAAGGTGCTCGGGCGGATGCAGCTCCGCTACGGCCCGAACCGCGCGGGCCCGTTCGGGCTGCTGCAGCCCGCCGCCGACCTCGTGAAGCTGATCCGGAAGGAGAGCTTCTTCCCGGCGGCCGCGATCGACCTCCCGTACATCATCGCGCCGATCATCGCCGCGTTCACCGCGCTCGCCGCGTTCGCGGTCATTCCCTGGGGCGGCGGCTGGGAGATCGCCGGCTACACGGTCACGGGCTACATCATCGACGTGCCGATCTCGCTCCTGCTCATCTTCGCGCTCGGGTCGATCGGGATCTACGGGTTCATCATCGGCGGCTGGGCGAGTGAGTCGAAGTACTCGCTGCTCGGCTCGATGCGCACGTGCGCGCAGCTCGTCTCCTACGAGGTCTCGCTCGCGCTCGCAGTGCTCGGCGTGATCCTGATGTCCGGTTCGCTCTCGCTGACGGACATCGTCGCCGAGCAGCACAGCGCCTACTGGTTCATCGTGCCGCAGTTCGTCGGCTTCCTCACGTTCTTCATCGCGGGCATCGCGGAGACGAACCGCGCACCGTTCGACCTGCCCGAGGCGGAGCAGGAGCTCGTCGCCGGGTACCACACCGAGTACTCGGGGATGCGCTGGGGCCTCTTCCAGATGGCCGAGTACATCAACATGCTCACGCTCTCGGCGCTCACCGTCACGCTCTTCCTCGGCGGGTGGCACTTCTTCTGGCTCGACTGGCTCGGGCCGGTCTGGTTCCTTCTCAAGCTCGCGGTCGTCGTGTTCGTCTTCATCTGGCTGCGCGCGACGTTCCCGCGCATCCGCTACGACCAGCTGATGGCGTTCGGTTGGAAGGTGCTCCTGCCCGTCGCGACGATGAACGCCGTGATCACCGCGGTGCTGGTGGTCGCGCTGTGAGCCCGCAGCCCTTCTCGACGATCCGCGGCTTCGGGGTCACGTTCAAGCAGATCTTCAAGAAGCCGATCACGCAGCAGTACCCGGAGTACAAGCGTCCGGTCTACCCGCGCTTCCGCGGCCGCCATCGCCTGAACCGCTACGAGAACGGCCTCGAGAAGTGCGTCGGCTGCTCGCTCTGCGCCGCGGCGTGCCCCGCCGACTGCATCCGCGTCGTCGCGGCGGAGAACACGCCCGACAACCGCGTCTCGCCCGGCGAGCGCTACGCGCGCATCTACGAGATCAACCTGTCGCGCTGCATCTTCTGCGGCTACTGCGAGCTCGCGTGCCCGTTCGACGCGATCACGCTCGGGAACGAGTTCGAGATCTCCGAGTACTCGCGCGACGACCTGATCTACACGAAGGACATGCTGCTCGCGGAGCCGATCAAGAAGGTGCCGGTCGCGGATCCGACGATCTACGACACGCCGATTCCCTACTACAAGACGAACGCGTAGATGGACGTCGGGAACATCCTCGTCTGGATCGTCTGGTTCGCGGCCGCGTTCGCGTGTCTCGGCTCGGGCCTCGCGGTGGTCTGGTTCTCGAACCCGTTCTACTCCGCGCTCGCGCTGATCGGGAACCTCGCCGCGCTCGCAGTGCTCTACCTGCTGCTGAGCGCCGAGTTCGTCGCGGCTGCGCAGGTGCTCGTGTACGCGGGTGCGGTGATGGTGATGTTCCTGTTCGTGATCGCGTACCTCGGCGGCCGCGCCGACGCGCCGTGGGCGGGCGGGCCGACGTGGCAGCAGGTCGCTGCGGTCAGCGCGGCGGGGGCCATCCTCGTCGAGGTCGTCGTCGCCGTCGGCCTGACGGCGGACGGCAGGCTCTCGAACGAGCCGCCGGTCGACGCGTTCTTCGGCGGCCCCCACCAGATCGGCGAGCTCTTCCTGACGAACCACCTGCTCGCGTTCGAGATCACCTCGATCGTCCTCCTGATCGCCGCGGTCGGCGGGGTCATCCTCGGCGCGCATTCCCGACGACTCGAACGAGGGCAGACCGGTAGACGGCCCCGACGTCACCTGGTACCTCGTCGTCTCGGCGCTCCTGTTCACGATCGGAGCGCTCGGCGTGCTGATCCGCCGCAGCCCGCTGATCATCCTGCTCGCGCTCGAGATCATGCTCAACGGCTCGAACCTCGCGTTGATCGCCTTCTCGCGCCAGCAGGGGACCGCCGACGGCCAGGTCTTCGCGCTCGCCGTGATGGCGGTCGCCGCCGCCGAGGTCGTCGTCGGGCTCGGCCTGATCGTCGCCATGTCGCGCCGCAAGCTCCCGCTCGACGTCGACCGGATGACGACCCTGCGCGGATGACGATCGCCACCGCCGCCTGGGTCTGCCTGCTGGCGCCGCTCGTCGGTGCGCTGCTGATCACGCTCGCGGGCGGACGGCTCTCGCGGCGCGGTGCCGGCTACCTCGCGACGCTCTCGACGTCGGTGGCGTTCGTCGCCGCGCTCACCGGCTTCTTCGCGATGCTCGGCGAGGACAGCGAGGAGCGCTCGCACGTCACGACCGCCTGGACCTGGCTCCGGGCGGGCGACTTCGAGGCCGGGCTGAGCCTCCTCGTCGACCCGCTCAGCATGCTGATGATGCTGATCGTCACCGGGGTCGGCTCGCTGATCGTCGCGTACTCGGTCGGCTACATGGACGGCGAGGACGAGGAGCGCCGCTTCTTCGCGTACATGGCGTTCTTCGTCTTCTCGATGCTGCTCCTCGTCGAGGGAGCGAACCTCGTCCTCCTGCTCGCCGGCTGGGGCCTCGTCGGCCTGGCGTCGTACCTGCTGATCGGCTTCCACCACGAGCGGCCGTCCGCGATCGCCGCTGCGAAGAAGGCCTTCGTGATGAACGCGGTCGGGGACGCGACGATGGCGCTCGCGATCTTCCTGCTCTTCTGGCAGACCGGCGTGGTCGACTTCGCAGGCGTGTTCGAGCAGGTCGACGGGCTCTCGGACACGGTCGTCACGCTCGCCGCGCTCGGGCTGCTCGGCGGGGCGGTCGCGAAGTCGGCGCAGCTCCCGCTCCAGACGTGGTTGCCCGACGCGATGGAAGGCCCGACGCCGGTCAGCGCGCTCATTCACGCGGCGACGATGGTCACGGCGGGCGTGTACCTGCTCGTTCGGCTGCACCCGATCTACGAGGCCGCCGAGTTCGTGCAGCACTTCGCCGCGGGGATCGGCGCGGTCACGCTGCTCGTCGCAGGACTGATCGCGCTCGTGCAGACCGACATCAAGCGCGTGATCGCGTACTCGACGATGTCGCAGATCGGCTACATGTTCCTCGCGGCCGGGATCGGAGCGTACGGCAACGCGATGTTCCACCTGATGACGCACGCCTTCTTCAAGGCGCTGCTCTTCCTCGCCGCCGGGATCGTGATCCACGCGCTCGCCGGCGAGCAGGACATCCGCAAGATGGGCGGGCTGCGGGACGCGTTGCCGCGCACCTACCTGTACATGCTGATCGGGTCGCTCGCGCTGGCCGGCATCTTCCCGTTCGCCGGCTTCTGGTCGAAGGACTCGATCCTCGCGTCCGCGCTCGCGAGCGGCACGTACGGCTTCGTGCTCTTCGTCGCCGGCTTGATCGGCGCGTTCCTGACCGGGCTCTACACGTTCCGGATGATCTTCCTCGTGTGGCGCGGCGACCGCTCGCCGTACGTCCGCGAGCACCTGCACGACACGAGCCACGGCGAGGCGCCGGCCTCGATGTTGGCCACGGTCGCGGTGCTCGCCGTGCTCTCCGTCATCGGCGGCTGGGTCCAGATCGCGGGGCTCTGGGACCCGCTCGCGGACTGGCTGGCACCCGTCGCCGAGCCGCTCGTCGAGCCGAGCGTGATGCAGGACTGGGTTACCTCGTCGATCGCGATGGCGCTCGCGCTCGGCGGCATCTACCTCGCCTGGCTCTTCTACGGCGAGCGGAGCCGCGCTGTGCCGAGCTACCCGACGGCGAGGCGCGTGCTCGAGCACAAGCTCTACTTCGACGAGCTCTACGACGCCGTCTTCTACCGGCCGGCCGTGACCATCGCGAACGCGCTGCGCCGCGGCGTCGAGGAGCCGCTCGTCGAGGGCTCGATCGACGGGGCCGCGGCGTCCGTTCGCGAGGCCGGACGAACCGCGACGCTCCTCCAGACCGGCTACCTGCGGAGCTACGCGCTCGCGGTGACCGCCGGGCTCGCCGTCCTCGCCGTCCTCTTCGTGGCGCTTCGATGAGCGGCTGGCTGACGACCACGCTGGTCTTCCTGCCGATCGCCGGCGCGCTCCTGCTCTGGCTCGTCCCCTGGCCGCGCCTCTGGGCCGGCTCGATCGCGACGCTGATCGCGCTCGTCGAGGTCGGCCTCTGGATCGTCGCGCTCTTCGACTTCGACTTCGAGGGCGGGATCCAGGGCGAGCAGCGGCACGCGTGGTTCAGCGACCTCGGGGTCTCGTACCACGTCGGGCTCTACGGCTTCTCGTTCTGGCTCGTCGGCCTCACGGTCGTCGCAAGCGCCGCCGCGATCGCCTACGCGTGGTGGGCCGGACGAGACAGGCCTCGCGCGTACTTCGGGCTGATGCTCTTCCTCGTCGGCGCGGTCGCCGGCGTGTTCGTCGCGCAGGACCTGATCCTCTTCTACGCGTTCTTCGAGGCGATGCTGATCCCGCTCTACGTGCTGATCGGCGTCTGGGGCGGCGCCGCGCGAACGAAGGCGACGTTCACGTTCGTGATCTACACGATGGCCGGCTCGCTCCTGATGCTGGCCGCGATCGTCGTCTTCGGGCTGCGCGAGGGCACGTTCGACCTGATCGACTCGGGGACGAGCGACAGCGCCTGGATCTTCCTCGGCTTCCTCGCCGCGTTCGTCGTCAAGGCGCCGGTCTTCCCGTTCCACGGCTGGCTCCCGCTCGCGTACCGCGAGTCGCCGCCCGAGGTCGCCGCGCTGCTCTCCGGCGTGATCTCGAAGGTCGCCGCCTACGGGCTGCTGCGCATCGCGATCGCGAAGTTCCCCGAGCCCGCCCAGGACTTCCAGGTTCCGCTGCTCGTGCTCGCAGGCGTCGGGCTCGTGTACGGCTCGCTGCTCGCGTTCCGGTCGTCCGACATCCGCGGGGTGATCGCGTACTCGTCGCTCGCGCAGCTGGGGCTGATCACGTTCGGCCTGTTCGCGCTGAACGACCAGGGCTTCGACGGCGCCGTGCTGCAGATGATCGTCCACGGTCTCGTCTCGACGACGCTCTTCCTGATCGCCGGTGGAATCGAGCGGCGCACCTCGACCGGCGAGTTCGCGCTGCTCGGCGGGATGGCTCGCGGGCGGCCCGCCCTCGCGACGATCCTGATGGCGACGGGGGTGATCGCGCTCGCCGTGCCGGGCTCGGCCGCGTTCGCGGGCGAGTTCCTGATCCTGCTCGGCGTCTTCGACACGGGCTGGGGCTGGGCCGTCGTCGGTGCCGTGGCGATCGTGCTCGCGGCGATGTACATGCTCCGGCTGATCTCCGCCGTGCTGCACCAGTCGCCCGGCTCGGCGGTGAACGACGCCGCGCTCGACCTCCGGCCGGCGGAGCTCGGGATCCTGGTGCCGCTGCTCGCGTGCGTGCTCGCGCTGTCTGCGTGGCCCGCGGCGATCAGTGAGCGGGCGTTCCCCGGCGACGACGCGGCACGGACGGTGGAGGGGCAGTTCAAGTGATCACGACCCCGTCGATCGACTGGCTCGCGCTCTCGCCGACCCTCGCGCCGCTCGCCGCGGCTGCGGTCGCGCTGCTGCTTGTCCGTGATGCTGCCGCAGGGCTGGCGACGCGCCGTCGCCGCATTCTTCGTCGCGGTCGGGTTCGTCGTCGCGCTCGTGCTCGCGGCGTACGTCTACTCCAAGAGCCCCGACGCGCACGGGATCGTCGCCGGCGCGGCACAGCGAGACCGCCTCGCCGCGTTCGCGCAGATGATCGTCGCGGGCGCGGGCTTGCTGACGGTCGGGATCGCGTACTCCGACAACCCGAAGCAGGAGCACGTCGGCGAGTACTTCGCGCTGATCGCGACCGCGGCCGCCGGGATGATGTTCATGGTCTCGGCGTCGAGCCTCGTCACGCTCTTCCTCGGGCTCGAGTGGTTCTCGATCAGCCTGTACGTGCTCTGCGCGATCGACATCGACCTCGAGACGTCGCTCGAGTCGGGACTCAAGTACCTGATCGTCGGCAGCTTCGGCTCGGCGGTGCTCCTGTTCGGGTTCGCGCTCGTCTTCGGCGCGACCGGCCACCTCGATCTCGCAGGGATCGGCAGGTGGGCGAGACCCTCCAGGACGACCGGATGCTGGTCGTCGGCCTCGCGATGGTGCTGACGGGGCTCGGCTTCAAGGCCTCCGCGGCGCCGTTCCACATGTGGACGCCCGACGTGTACCAGGGCTCGCCGACACCCGTGACGGCGTTCATGTCGGCGGCGACGAAGGTCGCGGCGCTCGTGGTCACGCTGCGCGTGCTCAACACGGCGTTTCCCGGGCAGGAGGACCTGTGGACGGCGGGCGTCGCGGCGCTCGCGGTCGCGTCGCTCGCGATCGGCAACCTCGCCGCGCTCGTGCAGAGGAACGTCAAGCGGCTGCTCGCGTACTCGTCCGTCTCGCACGCCGGCTTCATGCTGATCCCGATCGCCGCCGGCAACGAACTCGGGGGAAAGGCGCTCCTCTACTACTTGATCCCGTACGGAGCCGCGTCGCTCGGCGCCTTCGCCGTCGTCGCCGCGCGCGAGCGCGAGCTGGGCGAGCCCGTGACGCTCGACAACCTCGGCGGCATGGGCTGGGAGCGGCCCTACCTCGGCTTCGCGCTCGCGCTCTTCGCGTTCGCGTTCATCGGGCTGCCGCCCGGCGGCATGTTCACCGGGAAGCTCTACGCGTTCTCCGCCGCGGTCGACGCCGACTGGACGTGGCTCGTGATCGTCGGCGTGGTCGCGACCGCGGTCAGCGTCTACTACTACCTCGCGATCATCCGCGCGCTCTACATGCGGACGGAGCTGGAGCTTCGCCTCGCGCCGGCCGGAGGATCGCCGCCGCGCGACGTGCTGCTCTCGATCTCGGTCGCGCTGTCGCTCGGCGTCGTCTTCGCGTCGTTCGTCTTCGTCGAGCCGCTGATCAACCTCGCCGAGAAGGCCGCGGCGTCGTTGCCGCTCTAGCGGCGGCGAGCTTCACTGCGCCCTGCAGGCTGAGCAGGGCGAGCGAGGCGACCGCGGCGGAGATGCCGACCGGCGGCACCGCGCCGTGGGCGTGCACCGCGGCGGCGACGAGGACGAGGGAGAGCGCGAGCACGCCGAGGAAGGCGTTGAGCCGGGCGGCGGCCAGCGTCGGCGCGGTGCCGGGCAACTCGACGAGATGGCCGTACGCGTCGAGCGCGGCGTGGGCGGTCACGACGACCGCCGCCAGGAGGAGGTAGAAGGCCGCGCCCTCGGCGCCGAGCGTGTCGGCGCCGATCGCCGCGAGCAGCAGGAGGACGGGCATGGGCCAGAGGTTCGCGGCCGGTCCGGACCTTCCTTCCGGAGTAGATTCGACGTATCCGCGCAACCGTCTGGAGCCTTGCCGTCACCCTGCCGCTCGCCGGGCTCGCGCTGCTGCTCGGCTACCCGTCGCTCGACGTCCGCTGGGAGCAGCACCCGTCCCACTTCTGGCTCGTGCTGATCGTCGCCGTCGTGAACACGGCCCTCGGGCTGAGCATGAGCGAGACGGCGCGGCGGCGCGGCGACCCCCGGATCTTCCTCGTCGGCCTCGCGTTCCTGGCCGCGGCCGGCTTCCTCGGGCTGCACGCGCTGGCGACCCCCGGCGTGCTCCTCGAGAAGGGCAACGCGGGCTTCACGATCGCGACGCCGGTCGGGCTCGTGAACGCGGCGGTGCTCGCGGTCGCGTCGTCGCTCGACCTCAGCGGCAGCTTCGGGCGGGCGGTGATCCGCGGGCAGAACATCCTGCGCGCTGCGCTCGTCGTGCTGCTGGTCGCGTGGGGCGTCGCGTCGCTCGCGTCGCTGCCGCCGCTGGACAACCCGCTGACGCCGGAGGAGGCCGAAGGGCCGCTTCGCTTCGCCGCGCTCGTCGGCGTGGCGCTCTACGCGGTCGCCGCGATCCGCTACCGGCGGCTCTACCTGACGACGCGCGAGCCGCTCCCGCTCGCGGTCCTCACCTCGTGGATCCTGCTCGCCGAGGCGATGGTCGCCGTCGCCTTCGGCCGCAACTGGCAGCTCTCGTGGTGGGAGTGGCACCTGCTGATGGCGATCGCGTTCGCGCTCGTCGCCTCGGTCGCCCAGTCGCAGCAACGACGGCCGACGCGCGGGTGGGCCGTTCGCGTCGCTCTACCTCGACCAGACCGTCGCGCGCGCGAACGCGGCGTACGCGAACGCGCTCGGACAGCTCGTCGACCAGCGCGCGAACGCGGACGACGTCGCGCGGCGCTTCGGGCTGAGCGGCGAGCAGGCGGCACTCGTCGAGGGAGCGGCGACGCGCATCCGTCAGCTCGACGACGCGTTTCGCCCGCACGTCTCGCCGCAGGTCGCGGACAGCCTCCGCGACGACCCGGGCGCCGGGGCGCTCGGGGGCGTCGAGCGCGAGGTGAGCGTGCTCTTCGCCGATCTCGAGGGGTTCACCGCCTACGCCGAGGGACGGCCGCCCGCAGAGGTGATCGAGATGCTCAACGAGTACTGGGGGACCGCGGTGCCGATCGTGCTCGAGCGCCACGGCGGACTGATCGAGCGGTTCGCCGGCGACGCCGTGATGGTCGTCTTCAACACGCAGGGCGACCAGCCGGACCACGCGCGTCGCGCCGCGGCCGCCGCGCTCGACCTGCAGGAGCGGACGATCGCGCTCGCCGCGCGAAACCCCGACTGGCCGCGGCTGCGCGCCGGGGTCAACACCGGGCGGGCCGCGGTCGGCTACGTCGGGAGCGGAGGCCCAGCGGAGCTTCGCGGTGATCGGGGACACGACGAACACCGCGGCGCGGCTCCAGGCAGCGGCGCGGCCGGGCGAGGTCGTGATCGCCGCGGCGACGCGCGACGCGCTCGGGGACGACGCGGAGGTCGAGGAGCTGGCGCCGATCGAGGCGAAGGGCAAGCGCGACCCGGTCCCCGCGTACCGCCTCGTGCGGCTATCCGGCCGATAGGCTCCCGCCGCCCACAACGCGAAGGAGGACGATGGCTGGCAACACTCTGACGTGGCTCGGACACTCGGCGTTCCGGATGGACACGAGCGGCGGCAAGCGGATCTACGTCGACCCGTTCCTCGAGGGCAACCCGAAATGCCCGGAGAACGAGAAGGAGCCGGAGCGCGTCGACCTGATCGCGATCACGCACGGCCACGGCGACCACGTCGGCTCGACGATCGAGCTGCACGAGCGCTTCGGCTGCCAGGTCCTCGCGCCGGTCGAGCTCAGCGACTGGCTCGTCTTCAAGAAAGGTGTGAAGGGCGCCGAGGGCAACGACCCGAACAAGGGCGGCACGTGGCGCTGGGAGGACATCGAGGTCTCCCTCACCGACGCGAACCACTCGTCGAGCAGTGACGAGCTCGAGTATCTCGGCGAGCCCTGCGGCCTCGTCTTCAAGCTCGAGGACGGCAAGCGCGTCTACTTCGCGGGCGACACGAACGCCTTCGGCGACATGGCGCTCATCCGGCGGATCTACGAGCCGGAGGTCGCAGTGCTGCCGATCGGCGACCACTACACGATGGGCCCGAAGGAGGCCGCGGTCGCGCTCGAGCTGCTCGGGGTGACGCGCTGCGTGCCGTGCCACTTCGGCACGTTCCCGGTGTTGCGCGGGACGCCGCAGGAGCTGCAGGAGCTCGCGCCCAACGTCGAGGTGCACATGATCGAGCCGGGGGACACGATCGCGCTGTGAGACAGCGATGGTGGGGTGCGACGGGCCGACGCGTGCCCGAGATCTCGGTCGAGGGCGAGTTGCCGCTCGAGGAGGCGGTCGTCCTCGAGGGGGTCGGCAACCCCGAGATCCTGCGCGAGGCGCATCGTTCCGGCAAGCCGGTCGTCGTGCGCGCGGCGACTCCGCAGGCGCTGCTCGACGCGCTCGCTCATCCGGAGGTGTCCGCCGTCGTCGTACCCGACTCGAAGCGCGAGCTGCTCGAGCTCGACCTGACGAAGCTCACGTATGGGTGAGCCGGTCGTCGCGACCTACTCGATCGTGGCGTGCGACCTCGCCGCGGGACAGTGGGGCGTCGCGGTCCAGTCCAAGTTCCTGGCGGTCGGGTCGGTCGTGCCGTGGGCAGAGCCGGGCGCCGGCGCGGTCGCGACGCAGTCGTACGCGAACCCGCGCTACGGCCCGGAAGGGCTCGCGCTGCTCCGGCAGGGGCGCTCCGCGCAGGAGACCGTGGACGAGCTGACCGGCGCGGACGACGGACGCGCGCAACGACAGGTCGGGGTCGTCGACGCGAACGGCGGCGCGGCGACGTTCACCGGCGAGGAGTGCCACGACTGGGCGGGCGGGCGAACCGGCGACGGCTACGCCGCCCAGGGGAACATCCTCGTCTCGGCGGCCACCGTCGACGCGCTCGCCGAGACGTTCGAGGAGTCGAGCGGGTCGCTCGCCGAGCGCCTCCTGGAGTCGCTCGCGGCCGGACAGGCGGCAGGCGGCGATCGGCGCGGCCAGCAGTCCGCGGCGCTTGCTCGTGGTCGAGCAGGACGGCGGCTACGCGGGGCTCTCGGACACGCTCGTCGATCTTCGGGTGGACGACCACGAGCGTCCGATCGAGGAGCTGCAGCGGCTGTACGAGGCGCACCAGCTGCTCTTCGGCGAGACGCCGCGCGACCAGTGGCTGCCGCTCGACGCGGAGCTGGAGGCGGAAGTGAGCGGCCTGCTCTCCCGTCTGGGCTACGAGACGCTCGCCGACTGGGCGGGCGCCGCGAACCTCGAGGAGCGCGTCGACGGCGACGATGCCATCGACCCGGTGGTGCTTCGAGAGCTGAGGAGGGCGAGTTGAGCGCGTACGAGGTGCGACGGATCGAGGACCTGGAGAAGATCCCGGTCGCCGACGCGGACGTCAACTGGCGGCCGATCCGCAGGCCGCTCGGGATCCGCGCGTTCGGGATCAACGCGTACACCGCCGACGAGGGCACGCACGTCGTCGAGGAGCACACCGAGACGCAGCTCGAGCACGAGGAGGTCTACGTCGTCGTGTCGGGGCGCGCGCGCTTCATCCTCGGCGACGACGAGGTCGAGGTGGCGGCCGGCGCCTTCGTCTTCGTGCGCGACCCGCAGACGAAGCGCGGCGCCGTGGCGCTGGAGGACGGAACGACGGTGGTCGCGGTGGGCGGCAAGCCCGGCGAGGCGTACGTGGCGTCGGCGTGGGAGTCGTGGTTCTTGGCAGCCCCGCACCGCGACCGCGGCGACTACGAGCAGGCGCTTGCGATCATCGTCGAGGATCTGAGGCTGCATCCCGACCATCCGGCGCTGCTCTACGAGACCGCGTGCTACGAGGCGCTGCTCGGCCGACGCGACGACGCGATCGCGCACCTGCGGGAGTCGGTCGGGCGAGAGCCGCGCTTCGCCAAGTCGGCGGTGACGGACGAGGACTTCGCCTCGCTCGCCGAGGACCCGGAGTTCCTAGCGATCACCGGGCAAGCGGAGCCCGGCGGCGGCGGCACGTAGCGCCGGCACCGGGTCGGCCTGCGGCTGCGCGACGACGAGCACCGCGCCGTAGCCCTCGACGAGCGAGTCGACGACGAGCTGAAGCCCGACCGCGAGCGCGAACGCCTTGTGGGCCTGCTCCCCGCCGAACGGGACGACGTCCTCATCGGTCGCGAGCCCTGCGAGCACCTCGCCGAAGGTGGCCTTCGCGGGCGAGACGTCCGTGACGAGCGCGCGACCGTCGGAGCTCGGGATCCCGATCGCGAGCGGGTTCGTCCCGACGAGCGGCGCTCCGCCCTCGGGATGCGCGAGTCGAGGCGGCGAGGTGGCGGTGAGCAGCGCGACCAGCCCGCCCTCCGCGAGCCGCCGGACGTAATGGCCGAGCATCCCGGTGGGAAAGCAATGCGACGCCGCGATCACGCGCGCGTGCTCGGGCGGCTGCGCCAGCTGCGAGTCGACGATCGCCGAGAGCGTGAGGTAGCCGAGCGCGCCTCGACCCTCCCAGCGCTCGAAGCAGTCCGTCGCGAGCACTCCCTCCGGGCTGCGCGCCGGGGTCGAGGTCGGGCAGCGTCTCGAGCCAGGGGATCCGCGCGTAGCCGTGCCCGAGCTTGCCGCGCCGCTCGGCGTCGTCGAAGTGGCGGAAGAGCGTCTCCACGTCGGCGTCGGAGAAGCCGAGCGACGCGATCCGCGCGCGGGCTTCCTCAGGCTGCACGAGCGCCGAACCTCAGCACCGGCCAGCCGCGCTCGGCGGCGACGCGACGGAGCTCGCGGTCGGGGTTGACCGCAACCGGGTTGCCGACGACCTCCAGAAAGGGCAAATCCGTGTGGCTGTCGGAGTACGCGGTGGACTCGGCGAGGTCGTACCCGCGCTCGCGCGCGAGCTCGCGGACTGCGGCCGCCTTGTGCTCGCCGTGCAGCGAGCGCACGCTGCGGCCGGTGTAGACGCCGTCCTCCACCTCGCAAACGGTGCCGAGCGCACCGTCGAAGCCGAGATCGTCGGCCATCGCCTCGACGACCTCCTGCAGCGCGGCCGAGACGATGAACGACGGCTCGCCGCGCTCGCGGTGGCGTTCGACCAGACCGAGCGGCTCGTCGTAGACGAGCGGCCGGAGCACGGGCTCGAGCGCCTCCGCGACGAGCTCGCGCATCTGCGCCGGCGAGAAGCCGCGCAGGAGCATCAGCCCCTCCTCCGACGCTGCGCGCACACGCTCCTTGCTCGTCCCGCGCGCGACGAACAGCAGCTGCCAGAACGCGGCCTTCGCGACCTGCGCACGCGTGATCACGCCGTGCCTGCGAAACGCCGGCGCGAGCGCGAGCGTCGACGAGCGCCGCAGCAGCGTCCGGTCGAGATCGAAGAACGCGGCGGCGCTCAGGAGAGGACGGGCAGCGCCTTCACGATGCCGACGCCCTCTTCGCGGCGCGTGCCGTCGATCGCCTCCGCGAGCTCGACGATCGCGCGCGCGGTCGGCGAGCTCGGCTCGGCCGAGACGAGGGGAGTGCCGAGGTCGCCCTGCTCGCGCAGCCGCGGGATCGAGCGGGATCTCGCCGAGGAGCGGCACGCCGAGCTCCTCCGCGAGCGCGGCTCCGCCGCCGCGCCCGAAGACGTCGCCGGTCATGTTCTCGATCGCGCCGATCAACCGCATGTTCGTCTTCTGCGCCATGACCGCCGCGCGCGACGCGACCTCCTTCGCCGCGGGCTGCGGCGTCGTCACGACGACCACCTCCGCGCGCGGCAGCAGCTGGCCGAGCGAGATCGAAACGTCGCCCGTGCCCGGCGGCATGTCGACGACGAGCAGGTCGAGCTCGCCCCAGTGCACGTCGGTCAGGAACTGCTCGAGCGCGCGGTGCAGCATCGGGCCGCGCCACATCACCGGCGCGTTGTCGTCGAGAAAGAAGCCGATCGACATCAGCTTGAGATCCTGCGTCACCGGCGGCACGATCATCCGGTCGACGAGCACCGGCTTCTGCGTGATCCCGAGCATGTGCGGGATCGAGTGTCCGTAGACGTCCGCGTCGAGAATGCCGACCTGCCGGCCGAGCTGCGCGAACGCCGCGGCGAGGTTGACCGACAGCGTCGACTTGCCGACTCCGCCCTTGCCGCTCGCGACCGCGAGCACGCGAGTGCGCCGGTCGAGCGACAAACCCTTCGAGCGCCCGGTCACGCCGCCACGGAGGCGCTCGGTCAGCGCAGCGCGCTCGTCCGGCGACATCACGTCGAACTCGAGCGCGACGCGCTCCACGCCTGCAACGGGAGCGAGCGCTTCGGCGACCTGCTTCTGGAAGCTGTCGCGAAGCGGGACAGCCGGCAACCGTGAGCGCGATCACGACGACGACGTCGCCCCCGTCGATCTGGATGTCGCGAACCATCTGCAGCTCGGTGACGGGACGCCGCAGCTCGGGGTCGATCACCTGCTCGAGCGCAGCGAGGATCGCTTCGCGTGAAGGAGACATCTACGTCGAGCCTAGCAACGGCTCGACGAGCTCAGAGAGCGCGCGGCGGTGCTCCTCCGTCTCGTAGTCGTTGAGCGGGTGCGGCGACAGCGGATGCTCGGAGACGTGGTTCCGCACGCGCACGTAGACCGACGGGTAGATCGTCCCGTCCGCCGCCATCTCGACCGCGATCGCGCAGGCGTCGGGGCCGGGCTCGTCGACGAAGACCTGGAGGGGCAGGATCCCGTCGTCGCGCAGGCCGTCGGCGGCGCGGTTGACGATCCGGCAGAGGTAGCCCTTCTGGATCCAGAGCTCGGGCGCGGTCGCGAGCTCGCGGAGCAGGAACGGGACGAGTCGATCCGGCTCGACGAGCGGCCGCGGCGGCTCGACGCCGAAGTGCTTCTCCGCCAGGTGACGGATGAGGATGCGCGCGTTGTAGCGAAAGCCGTTCACCGACCCCGAGTTCGACGAGAGGCCCTGCTTGCGCAGCCCGGGCGAGCCGAGCGTCGCGTTGCCGGCGAAGTAGATGCCGGGAACGGACACGCTCTCCCAGAACATCGTCTGCGCGGGGATCCTCCCGTCGCTCACCGTGTCGACACCGAGGCGGGGAAGATCCTGGAGCGGCGCGCGGAAGCCCGTCGCCGCGATCACGTCGTCGCAGTCGAAGACGAGCGGGCCGTCCCACGAGGTTCCGCGAGCGTGGACGCGGAAGCCGTCGGCCATGCGCTCGACGCGCTCGATCGACGCGTCGACGATCGACGTGCCGAAGCCGCCGCGCACGTGCTCGTCGAGGGGCTGGAGGTACCGCGTGCGAAGCGGCGAGTGGCCGAGCACGTCGGTCCGGATCGCGCGCGGTGACGCGAGCACGATGCGCTTCGCCCACGGCAGCAGGCTGTTCGCGATCTCGAAGGCCGAGTTGCGCTTGCCGACGATGAACACGCTCCGCCCGTCGTACTCGGTCGGCGTGCTTGCACGTCGACGTAGTGCGCGGCGTGCTCGAGCCCGGGGATCGGCGCCGTCCACGGCGTCGTCACGCCGACGGCGAACACGACGGCACGGCACTTGTACTCACCGTCGCTCGTCTCGAGCACGAACTCGTTCCCGTCGACCTGCGTCGACTCCCAGCGGCAGTGGTACCGCACGCGGAGACCTGCGCGTTCCACGAAGAGCGCGAGCCCGGCTTCCATCTCGGCGCGCGACGGCACGTCGTAGCTGCGGTCCATCAGCGACGCGCACGCACGCCTGGCAGCGCTTCCTCTTCCGCGACGAGGCTGTTGTGGTCGTACAGCTCGTACTCGCGCGAGCCGTACGGGTGCGGCGCTTCCGGCTTCGTCCAGCTGATCAGCCGCTCGAAGATCGGCAGCGTCCTGAACATCCCGCCCGGCCCCTCGTCCGCCGACAGCACGGCGTGGTCGACGCCTCGGCGCTGCAGCTCGTAGGCGACCTGCAGGCCGGCCGGGCCGCTGCCGACGACGACGACCCCGTACGTGCCCGGCGGAAACGGGCGCTCTACGACTGCCACTCGAGCATGCCGCGCAGCCGGTTCGCCTCGGCGCGGAGCATCCGCAGCATCACGCGCGGGCGCGCGAGCAGGAACCGCTCGACCTCGGGGCGCGGGATCACGAGGCAGTGGAGCACGCCCTCCGCGACGATGTCCGACGTCGGCGGCCCCTCGGTGAGGATCGAGATCTCGCCGAAGAAGTCGCCCCGTCCGAGCCGCGCGATCTCCGTCGCCGTCCCGCTGGACGACCGCCGCGCCGTCGAGGATCACGTAGAGGCTGCTGCCGGAGAGCCCCTGGCGGAGAACGCGCTGCCCTTCCGCGAACGCCTCCTCGTCGAACTCGTGCGCGACCGCCTCGAGCTCGGGCCGCGAGAGGTCGGCGAACAGCGACGTCTGTGCGAGCCTGTCGATGAGCGGGGCCCTGGTCTCCATCGCTCGAAGCCTACGACAGTGCTGCGGCCAGGCGGGCGCAGAGCTCGTCGTTCGCCGCCGCGACGACGCGCGAGCGCGGCTCGAGGTCGAGCGGCGCGTCGCCGAACGGCGGCGACTCGAAGAGGTCGATGGCGAGCCCGACCTCGCGGACGAGCAGCTGCGCCGCCGCGATGTCGACCGACCGCGCGCCCTTGAGCGAGCAGACGCCGTCGATCCGCCCGGCGGCGAGGTTGCAGAGCGCGAGTGCGAGCGAGCCCATCACCCGCAACCGGTGCGCGAGCCCGACGACGTTCGACGCCTTCTCCGCGATCGACGACGTGAGCGTCGCCTCGAACGCGAGCAGCTCGATCTCGTCCTTCGGCTTCACCGCGCCGAGCGCGGCGCCGTCGAGCCACGCGCCCTCGCCGCGGCGCGCCGTCCACTCCTCGCCGGTGCCGAAGTCGTAGACGTAGCCGAACGTCACGTCCTTCATCGTCGGACCGTCGGCGACGGCCAGCGAGAGACAGAAGTGCGGGACGCCGCGCTTCGCGTTGAGGGAGCCGTCGATCGGGGTCGAGAACGAGCCACGGCCGGCCGCTCCCCTTGACGACCTCGCCGATCTCCTCCGAGACGAGCGTGTAGTCGTCGAGCCTGTCGTCGAGCACGAGCGATCACGACGCGCTCGACCTCGGCGTCGACGAACGTCGTCTCGTCGCCGCCTTCGCCGGTCCCGACGACCGGCTCGCGCTCGACGCGCGTCGGCAGGTCGACGAGCACGCCCTGCACGTCCGCGACCGCCGCGCGGCAGGTCGCGAGCCAGTCGGTCACAGCGGGTGGAAGAGGAGGCCGCTCAGCAGCTTGGGATAGAAGTACGTCGTCTTCGGCGGCAGCACCTCGCCGCGCTTCGCGACCGCGAAGACGTCCTCGATCTTCGTCGGGCGAAGCAGGAACGCCGCCTCGGCGCGACCCTCGTCGACCGCGGCGATCGCCTCGTCGACGTACGCCGTGTAGCCGACATCCGGGCGCGAGCTACTCGACGAGCTGCGTGTCGAGCTGTCCCGGCTCGCCTTCCGCGACCGCGACCCGGTCGCGCGTGTAGACGACTGCCGCAGGCCTGTCCGCCGGAAGCGAGCTCGAGCGCAGCGCGCGGGTCGTTCCCGTCCGCAAGTAACAGACTGTTACTTGCGTCGAACTCGGCCGCGGTGCGGTGCGTCGGGAAGATCGTCAGGCCGGGGTCGCTCGTGGAGACGAGCACGACCATCATCCACGGGGAGCCGCCGGCCTGCGCGTACTCGACCGTCGTCTCGTAGCGGTGGTGGCCGTCGGCGATCATCAGCTGGCGGTCGGCGAAGGCCTCGACGATCGCGTCGGTCTCGGCGAGGCGCCAGAGCTTCGCGCCTTCGACCTCGAGCTCGGGCTCGCCGTCCGGGTTCGCGACGGGCGGCAGGCCCTCGTAGAGCAGGAAGATCGGCTCGAGCTGCGCGCCGACGGCGCGGACGAGCCGCAGCCGGCCCTCCCTCGCCTCGCGATGCGTGCGCTCGTGCGGCAGGACGACGCCGCGCTCGTAGGGCTCGACCTTCAGCGACGCGACGATCCCGCGCCGCGTGCGCGCGACCCCGTCCGGGCCGACGTAGTCCTGCTCGAGCGCCCAGAACGGTCGGCCGCTCCTCTCGCAGCACGCCCTCCTCGCGCCAGGTCGCGAAGTCGCTCGCCGCCTGCTCCTCCGAGTCGGGCAGCGTCAGGTGGACGACGTTGTACGGGCTCTGCTCGAGGTACGCCTCGCCGCTCCGTCTTCGGAGAGGACGTCGTACGGGCGGCGCGACGAGCGACTCGAGGGGCCCGGCGCGCTCCTCGTCGTAGCGCAACGCGGCGAAGGGTCGAAGTTCGGCCACGCCCGGACCGTACCCTAGGATCCAGAGCCATGAACGCGATCGCCGACCTGGCCGAGGACCGGGTCGTCGAGGGCGTCTACGCCGTCGCCCGGAAACAGCGGCTCAGGACGAAGGGCGGCGCCTCCTACCTCGCGCTCGAGCTCGTCGATCCGAGCGGCCGGGTGGACGCGCGGATCTGGAACGACGTCGACCTGCTCGACGCCCGCTTCGACGAAGGGGATGCGGTTCGCGTGCTCGGACGGGTCGAGCGCTTCCGCGACCGGCTCCAGGTCGAGGTGCGCTCGCTCGAGAAGGCCGCCGAGACCGACCCGGCGGCGCTCACCCCGACGATTCGCCGAGATCGCGACGAGCTCGACGGCTTCCTCGAGTTCCTCGCGGGTGAGGTCGCGCACCCCGGGCTCCGCGCGACGGTCGCGCAGTTCGTCGACGACGCTGCGGTGCGCGAGCGGTTCCGCACGCTGCCGGCGACGCTCGACTCGCCACCACTCCTACGCCGGCGGCCTGCTCGAGCACACGGTGGGCGTCGCGACGATCTGCCGCGAGACCACGCAGCTGCATCCTCGACTCCGCCAGGATCTGCTGATCGCCGCCGCCCTGCTCCACGACGTCGGCCGGACGCGCGAGCTCGGGCCTGCGCCGGCGTTCAGGCCGACCGAGGAAGGGCGACTGCTCGGGCACGTGCACCTCGGTCTTCGGTTGATCGAGGAGCGCGCGGGCTCGCTCGCTGCCGACGCGCGCGCAGAGCTCCTGCACGCCGTCGCCTGCCACCACGATCTCCGCGCCGCCCGCACCGCCGAGGCAGCCGCGCTGTACCACGCGAACCAGCTCGACGCCGTCGCGGCGACGCGCCCCGTCGACAGCGCGTGACCGCGATCGGACTCGCCCTCGGGGCGAGCGTGCTGTGGGGCGTGGGCGACTTCTTCGGCGGAGTCACCTCTCGTCGCCTCGCGACGCTCACCGTGCTCGCGATCTCGCAGGCCGCCGGCCTCGCGCGGGATCCTCGTCGTTGCGAGCTTCGCCGGCGGCGCGTTCCTCGGCGGCACCGCGATCGCCGCTGCCGTTGCAGCAGGGATGGCCGGCGCGCTCGGGCTCGCCTGCCTCTACCGCGGCATGGCGATCGGCGCGATCGGGGTCATCGCTCCGATCTCTGCCTCCGCAGCCGTCGTGCCGGTCACCGTCGGACTCGCCCGCGGGGAGCGGCCCGGTGCGATCCAGCTCGCCGGCGTCGCGCTCGCACTCGTCGGCGTCGTGCTCGTCTCGCGCGAGCCCGGCTCGTCCGGGGGCGCTCTCGGCCGGCGTGCCGCTCGCGCTTGCTCGCGGCGCTCGGGTTCGGCTCGTACTTCGTGTTCATGGACCGCGCGAGCGCGACGACGCGTACTGGGCGGTCGTCGTTGCACGCGCGACGGCGGCAACGCTCGCCGTCGCCGTGGCGGTTTCGCGAAGCGCGCTGCGCGCGCCGGCGCGGGACCTTCCCGTGCTCGTCGCGATCGGCCTGTTCGACGTCGGCGCGAACCTCGCGCTCGCTCTTGCGTTGAACGAAGGCTTCGTCAGCCTCGTGTCCGTCCTCGCGTCCCTCTACCCGGTCGTCACGATCCTGCTCGCGGTCGCGATCCTGCGCGAGCGTCCCGCGCGGTCGCAGGCGCTCGGCGGCGCGGTCGCGCTCACCGGTGTCGGGCTGATCGCGGCGGCTGCCTGACATGCCGCTCGACGAGCTGACGATCGAGAGCGAGGCGCTGCGCGGCAACCCGCTCGGCGACCCGCACGTGCGGCCGCTCTGGGTCTACACCCCGCCGGGCTACGACGGCGGCCCGGCGATCTACGTCCTGCAGGGGTACACCGGGACAGGTCGACATGTGGCGGAACCGCGCCGCGTTCCGCCCGACGATCTTCGAGCTCCTGGACCGCGAGCAGATCGACGCGCGCGATCGTGTTCGTCGACGCGTGGACGTCGGTCGGCGGCTCGCAGTTCGTCGACTCGCACGGCTCGGGCCGCTACCACTCGTACATCTGCGACGAGATCGTCCCCTTCGTCGACGAGCGCTACGAGACGAACGGGTTTCGCGGCGTGGCAGGCAAGTCGAGCGGAGGCCAGGGCGCCGCGGTGACCGCGATGCTGCGGCCCGATCTCTTCTCCGGCTACGCGAGCCATGCCGGCGGCGGCCTGTTCGAGGTCTCGATCCGGCCGTTCTTCCGAGCTCGCGGCGCGACGGCTCCGCGACGCGTACGGCGGCTCGGTCGAGCGCTTCCTCGAGGAGCTGCGCTCGTCGCCCGCCCCGCTCGAGCACCCGCACGACCTGCACATCCTGCTCCAGTGGGGCTTCTCCGCCGCGTACTCGGCGGACGAGGACGGCACCGTGCGTCTTCCCTACGACCCGGCAACGGCGAAGGTGATCCCGGAGCTCTGGGAGCGCTGGCTCGAGTGGGACTACCCGACGATGATCCCGCGCCATGCCGACGCGCTGCGCGGGCTGCGCGCGATCTACTACGACGCGGGCACGCGCGACGAGTGGTACCTCGATCTCGTGTTGGAGTGGATCCGCCGCGAGCTGACGGCGATCGGCGTGCCCGACCTCCATGCCGAGCTCTTCGACGCGACGCACGCGGGGATCGAGTACCGCTACCCGATCGGGCTGCGCTACCTCGCGGACCGGCTGCGCTAGACGTTGAAGCGGATGTTCAGGACGTCGCCGTCCTGGACTTCGTACGTCTTTCCCTCGACGCGCTCGAGCCCCTGGCGGCGCGCGTCCGAGTGCGAACCGGCCGCTGACGAGGTCGTCCCAGCGGATCACCTCGGCGCGGATGAACCCGCGCGCGATGTCGCTGTGGATCGTCTCGGCGGCGTCGAGTGCCGTCGACCCCTTGCGCAGCGTCCACGCGCGCGTCTCCTTCTCGCCCGCGGTGAAGAACGTGATCAGGTCGAGCGTCTCGACGAGCCCGCGCACGACCGCGCCCAGAGCCGACTCGCCCTCGCGAAACGACGCGGCGTCCTCGTCGGAGAGCTCCGCGAGCTCGGCCTCCAGCTTCAGGTCGGTGCCGTCCGGCCCGTTGACGATCTCCATGATCGGCTTGATCGTCAGCAGCTCGAGCTCCGGCGGGATCTCGACGTCGCCGCTCAGCTCGCTCACCGCCTGGAGGTTCTCGAGGTGCGCCGCGAGCTGCTCGAGGTTCTCGACCTCCGCCCGCAGCTTCGTGTCACCCGACTTCGCCTGCTTCGCGACGCGCTCGAGCCGGCGCTGCACGTGGTCCCGGTCGGCGGCGAGCAACTCGAGCCTGAGCTCCTCGGAGTCGCTGCTCGCGTCACGCGTCCCCGACCACCCGTCGAGCACCGCGAGGACGAGATCGACCTGGCGCAGGTTCCCGAGCAGCTCCGCGCCGGTCCCCGGCACGTCGACCACGCGCACCGCGGCAGGCGTGACCTTCTTCGCGCCGACCGTCTCCGCGAGCTGGCGCAGCCGGTCGTCGGGGACGGCCGCCATGCCGACGTTGTCGCGGCCCGTCGTCTCCGCTCCCGTGAGCGCGCGGAAGAGCGACGTCTTGCCCGCGTTCGGCAGCCCCACGATCCCGACCTGGAGCGCCACCTAGTCGGTCGTGATCTGCTTCTGCAACGACGCGAGCGCTCTGATGCTGCAGCGACTTCACCGCGCCCTCCGTTTTGCCGAGGATCGTCGCGACCTCGCCGTTCGAGAAGCTGAAGACGAACTTCAGCGTCAGCACCTGCTGCTGCTCGTCGGAGAGGTCCTCGATCAGCTCGAGCAGGCTCTGGCGCCCGATCGAGTGCAGCGCCTCGACCTCCGCGGAGTCCTGCTCGCGGCCGATCGGCTCCGGCACCTCCTCCTCGGGCTGCACGCGGCGCGACGCACGGAAGTGGTCCATCGAGAGGTTGTGCGCGATCCGAAAGAGCCAGGCGGAGAACGGCGCCGACTGAAACCGGAACTTGCCGATCGACTCGAGCATCCGCAGAAAGGTCTGCGTGGTCAGGTCCTCGGCGTCGTGCCGGTTCCCGACCGTCATGTGCAGGTAGCTGTAGATCCGGTCGAAGTGGATCAGGTACAGCTCTTCGAGCGCAGCGCGGTCACCCTGCTGCCCTCGCTCGACCAGCCTCCTGATCTGCGCGCCCGACTCCTTCGGCCGCTCCGTCGTGCGTTCCGCCATTCGCTGAGGTCTGCCCGTGCCGCTGGGCTGCGTAACTAGGGCCCCGGAGACCCGAAACCGACTCGGGACTCCCGCAGGAACCGCTTCACGTAGGCGATGTGGCCGAGCACGACGGCATAGCGGCCGTCCTCGGCGTCGATCGTGAGCACGCTCTCCTCGCCGGAGGCGAGCCGGCGCTCCAGCTCGTCGGCGGCCTCGTTCGACATCAGCGTCGTGAACGACTGGCCGCCCTGGTAGGCGACCTCGACCCGGACCTTGTCGTCAGCCGGCATCGCTCACCAGCTCCGCGAGGACGCCGTGGGCGGCGTCGGGGTGGACGAAGGCGACCTCGAGCCCGAACAGGCCGTGGCGCGGCCGGTCGTCGATCAGCTCGGCGCCTTCACGCTCCAGCTCGGCCAGCGACGCGGGCAGATCGGCAACGGAATAGGCGACGTGGTGCATGCCCGGCCCGCGCTTGGCCAGGAACTTCCCGACCGGCGTGTCGTCGCCGAGCGAGGCGAGCAGCTCGACCCGGCTCTCGCCGACCCGCATCGACGCCGCCTCGACGCCCTGGTCGGGCACCGTGTCGCGGTGCTCGACGCGTGCGCCGAACAGGCGCTCGTAGGTCGTCACCGCCTCGTCGAGATCCTCGACGGCGACGCCGAGATGATGGATCCCCTTCGCCTCCACGGGGCGATCCTACCGGGGGCTACTCGGGCAGCGAGATGACCTGCGGCATGCCGACGAGCTCGGAGGCCCTGGACTCGGTGATGAGGTCGCCGAGCATCGCCACGAGCTCCTCGCGGAGCAGCGTCTCCTTCTCGAGGAGCGCGTTCGAGAGGCGGTCGAGCGAGGCGCGGTGCTTCTCGATCAGGCGGATCGCCTCGGTGTAGGCCCCGTCGGTCAGGAGCGCCTGCTCCTGGTCGCGGAGACGCTTCGTCTCCTCCGAGAGCGCGTAGTTGTCGGCGCGAAGCGTGCGCGAGGAGACGCTGTCGGACATGCCCCACTCGAAGACCATCGAGCGCGCGATCTGCGTCGCCTTCTCGAGGTCGCTCGCGGCGCCGTTCGTCACGCGACCGAACACGACCTGCTCGGCCGCGCGTCCGGCGAGGCAGATCTTCATCACGTCGACGAGCTCTTCCTTCGTCTCCATGTAGCGGTCCTCGGACGGAAGGTTGAGCGTGTAGCCGAGCGCCTGCCCGCGGGCGACGATCGTCACCTTCTGCACCGGCGCGACCTCGCCCATCAGGAACGACATCAACGCGTGCCCGGCCTCGTGGTACGACAGGATGCGCCGCTCCTTCTCGGTGAGCACCTTCTTCTGCTGCAGGCCGGCGACGACGCGCTCGATCGCGTTGTCGAAGTCGACGTGCGAGATGTACTGCGCCTCGTGGCGGCCCGCGAAGATCGCTGCCTCGTTCGCGATGTTCGCGAGGTCGGCTCCGGCGAGCCCGGCGGTCTGCTTCGCGATCTGCTCGAGGTCGACGTCGGCGGCGAGCGGCTTGCCGCGCGTGTGGACGCGGAGAATCGCCTCGCGCCCGGCGAGGTCGGGCGGCGAGACGAGCAGCTGGCGGTCGAACCGGCCCGGCCGCAGCAACGCCTGGTCGAGATCCTGGATGCGGTTGGACGCGCCCATCACGACGACCTGTGCGGCTTCGCCGAAACCGTCCAGCTCGACGAGCAGCTGGTTGAGCGTCTGGTCCTGCTCGCGGTTGAAGCCGCCGCCTGTGCGAGCGGTTCCGACGGCGTCGAGCTCGTCGATGAAGATGATCGACGGCGCGTTCTTGCGCGCGTCGTCGAAGAGCTTGCGGATGCGTGCTGCGCCGAGGCCGGCGAACATCTCGACGAACGCCGACGCGCTCTGCGAGAAGAACTGCGCGCCCGACTCGTGGGCGACCGCCTTCGCGAGCAACGTCTTGCCGGTGCCCGGAGGGCCGTAGAGCAGGATCCCGCGCGGCACGCGTGCACCGAGCCGCTCGAAGCGCTCGGGGTGGCGCAGGAAGTCGACGACCTCCTGCAGCTCTGCCTTCGCCTCGGGAAGACCGGCGACGTCCTCCCAGCGGATCGAAGACTTGCCCTGCGCGTCCTGGCGCGCGGGCTTGATCTTCGGCATCAGCTGCATCGTCCGCCAGAGCAGCCAGACGATCACGATCATCAGGAGCAGGAAGAAGACCGGCAGCCACGTCTGCGTGACGTCCGGAATCTGCGAGATCACGTCGCCGACGCGGTCCCAGAACGACGGATCTTCAGGCGGAGAGACGGGCGCGCGGTCCACGAAGGAGGTGTCGGCAGGAACCGGGTCGAGCCTTAGCGGGTGCGGACGGCGACGATCACGGCCTCGCTCGGCGAGACCTGAAGCTCGGTTGCGGCCAGGTCGGGATGCTCGAGCCAGAAGTCACGTACTGCGTCAGGCCCCGGCGCGGCCCGGGGTCAGGTCGTCCATCACGATCAGCCCTCTCGGGGCCAGGAGGCGGAGCGTCTCCTCGCCGTCGAGCTCCGGTTGGCGCTTCGAGCCGTCGTGGAAGAGCAGGTCGAACGGCGCGTGCGAGCCGAGCACGTCGTGCCAGTCACCGGCGAGCACGTGCACGTTCTCGTCGTCGCGGAAGAGCTCCGCGGCTGCGGCCGCGCGGGCCTCGTCGAGCTCCGCCGTGAAGAACGGCACCGACGGGTCGAGCGCCGAGACGATCCAGGCCGCTCCGTACCCGACGCCGGTTCCGGTCTCGCCGACGCGCTCGCGACCGCGCATCCCGGCGAGCACGTGCAGCAGGCGACCGGTCTCCGGCGTGCACGAGCTCTCGAACCCGAGCGACGCCGCGAGCGCGGCCGCGCGGGCGACGAGTGGCGGGGTCACGCTCCTTCGAGGGCGAGGCAGGCGTCGAGCGCCGCGTTCGCGACCTCGAGCTGCTCGGCGGAAGGCTCGTCGGTGCCGACGCGATGCTGCAGCTCGTGACCGGGCCGCGAGAGCACGCGGGCGACGGGATGCTCGGGGTTGCGCACCATCCACGAGAAGATCTCGGTCGACACGGCGAGCGAAGCGAGCGTCGCACCTGCGCGCGCGAGCGGACGCACGTGCGCGGGCGCCTTCGACGCGAGCACGTTTCCGATCGTCGCCGTGAGCAGGATCGGGCCGACGAGGTGCGAGCCGCAGCGCTCGTGCTCCTTCGCGCGCGGCTCGTCGTGCTCGTAGGTCCCGATGGAAACGTGTTCAGCGCCGTGGTACGCCGCGAGGTCCGAGCTCCGAAGCGCGAGCACCGCCGGCGCGAACGAGAACGCGGCGGACAAGAACCTCCTGCGTCGCGGTCCCGAGCCGCGAGCCACGAACGGCGCGCAGGCCGACAGCGCTGGCGAGCATCGCCGCGATCACCGCCGGCCGCTCGAACGGCAGGCGCGCACTCGGCAGCGCGCGCCGCACCGACGGGAGCACCGCCATCGCCTCGAGCAGCTTCAGCGGTCCGCGCAGCAACGGCGGCGTCCGTTCGTCGCTGACGAAGCGCTTGCGCTCCGCCGCGACCTCGATCGTCCCGTCCGGCCGCCGGATCGCGCAGCCCCACGAGGTCGGGCCGTGCACGAGCACGCCGTTCGGCAGCGCCATCCCTCCGAGCCTGAGCTTGTCGGCCATGGCTCCAGGCTAGCCGCAGAAGTGCTGCGCGGCGTCCCGGTAGAAGTCGACCGCGAGCTCGAGGTCGTCGACGGGGATCCGCTCGTTCGCCGAGTGGATGAGCAGCGTGGCGACCTCAGCGTCCATCGCGCGCATCGGGAAGAAGCCGTACGCGACGGTGCCGAACGCCTCGCGCATCCAGTGGCTGTCGGTGAAGCCGGACAGGCACATCGGCGCGAGCCCGGCTTCGGGATCGTTCTTGCGCACCCACGCCTCGAGCGTGTCCCAGAGCGGCGACTCGACCGGCGAGCGCGTGCCACCCGACGCTTCGATCCAGTCGAGCTCGTAGTCGCCGTCGCCGAGCACGGAGCGCACGATCGCCTCGGACTCCGCGGGCGTCTGCCCGGCAGGAGCCGCGAGTCGACCGTGATCTCGCAGAGGCTCGGGATGACGTTCCGCTTCTTCGACGCCTCGATCATGGTCGGCGCGTACGTCGGGCCGACGAGCGCCTCGAGCAGCAGCCCGAACATCGGGTGCAGCTCGCCCGCGCGCTCGAGCGCCTGCTCGATCGGCGGCACCTCACCGGTGACCGCGCGGAAGAACGCCTCCGTCTCCGGCGTGTGCTGCGGCGGGTGCTTGTACGCGCCGAGCCGCTCGATGAGCGGGGCGGCCTTGAGCAGCGCGTTGTCGGCGATGCTCGGCACCGAGCCGTGCCCCGCGCGCCCGCGCGTGCGGATCACGAACGGCGCGCTCATCTTCTCCGCGGTCGAGACGAGGTAGAAGGGCTTGCCGCCGAGCTCGACGCGGTCGCCGCCGCCCTCGTTCAGCGCGTACTCGGCACGCACCGCCTCGGGGTGCGCCTCGCAGAGCCACGCGAGGCCGAAGCCGACGTTCACCTCCTCGTCGGCGGCCGCGACGAAGATCAGGTCGCCGCGAGGCTCGAAGCCGTCGCGGGCGAGCGATGCCATCGCGACCGCGTTCGCGGCCACCTCGCCCTTCATGTCGAGCGCGCCGCGCCCCCACACCTCGCCCTCGTGGACGTCGCCCGACCACGGGCCACGGTCCCACTCCGCCGCGTCGGCGAGCACGGTGTCGGTGTGCGAGAGGAGCGCGAGGCGCGGTCCGTCTCCGGTGCCGGGGATGCGCGCGACGAGGTTCGCGCGCTCGGGCGTCCGCGCGTAGAGCTCGCAGCGCACGCCGTTCGACTCCAGGTACTCGCGCAGGAGCTCCGCCGCGGCCGTCTCGTTGCCCGGCGGGTTGACCGTGTCGATGCGGATCAGCTCCTGCAGGAGCTCGGTCACCTCTGCCGCGCAACGTCGAGACGGCCATCAGCTGCGGTTCGCCCGGTCGGTCAGCTCGTTCCGCACGTCCCAGAGCTCCGGATAGAGCCGCGAGTGGATCAGGCGTCCGAGCAGCTCGACCGGCGTGCCCTGCGTGCCGATCGCGCCGGCGCCGATGATCCGCTCGACGACCTTGAAGTGCCGCACGCGCCAGAGCGTGACGCGCTCGTCCCACTCCACGAGCGCCTCGGCGAGCTGGTACAGCTCCTCGTGCTCGCGGCCGTGGACGTAGAGGTCGACGAGCGAGAGGCCCGCGTCGCGGCGGAGCCGGTGGAAGATGTCGCCGAGCATCGGCGAGACCCGGCGCACCTCGCGGAAGCCCGGCGAGTCGAACCCGCTGCCGTGGCCGAGCAGCGGCCGGACGAACGCCGTGTACTCCCAGGGCGACATGTGCTCGAGCATGTCGAGCGCGCCGATCGTGTTCTTCAGGCAGTCGTGGGCCCGCCGCAGGAGCCGGAGCGCTCCGGGGAGCTCGCCGTCGCGGAGCAGGCCGACGGCGGTCTCGACCTCGAAGGCCGCGAGCTTCAGCCAGAGCTCGGAGGACTGGTGCACCGTCATGAAGAGGAGCTCGTCGCGGTGCGAGAGCTCGTCGGGCGTCTTCTGGAGGGCGAGCAGCTCGTCCGTCCTCAGATACCGCTCGTAGTCGCTGGGGGCCGTCCCCGGGAGGATCGGCTCGGAGAAGTCCTCGACTTCGGGCACGGGTCGCCGGAGCATACTGCGTGGGTGAGCGACCTCTTCTCCGATGCAGCCCGGGAGCGCATCCCCGACATCGCGCCGCTCCCGCTCCGCCTGAGGCCGCGCTCGCTCGACGAGTTCGTCGGCCAGGAGCACGTCCTCGGGCCGGGCTCGGCGCTTCGGCTCGCGATCGAGGAGGACCGCGTCCGCTCGACGATCCTCTACGGGCCGCCGGGAAGCGGCAAGACGACGCTCGCCAGGATCGTCGCCAACGCGACGGGCGCCGCCTTCGAAGAGCTCTCCGCCGTCTCGGCGACCGTCGCGCAGGTGCGCGCGGTGATCGCGGGCGGCACGCGAGCGGCTCGGCGCGCAGGGCCAGCGCACGATCCTGTTCCTGGACGAGATCCACCGCTTCAACAAGGCGCAGCAGGACGCGCTGCTGCCCGCGGTCGAGGAGGGCGTGATCACGTTGATCGGCGCCACGACCGAGAACCCGTACTTCGAGGTCAACTCGGCGCTCCTCAGCCGCGCCCAGCTCTACGAGCTGGAGCCGCACTCGCCCGAAGGCCTCGAGCAGATCGCGCTGCGCGGCGCGGCAGGAGCTCGGCGTCGAGCTGAGCGAGGAGGTCACGGCGCTCATCGCCGAACGAGCCGGCGGAGACGCACGGAACGCGCTCTCGATTCTCGAGCTGGCGGCGCAGACCGCGCGCGCCGAAGGCGTCGACCTGGAGCCGCGCCACGTCGAGGACGCGTCGACGAAGCGACCGCTCGTCTACGACAAGGGCGGCGACCGCCACTACGACACGATCTCCGCGTTCATCAAGTCGATGCGCGGCTCCGACCCGGACGCGGCGGTGTACTACCTCGCCGCGATGCTCGAGGCCGGCGAGGACGCGCGCTTCATCGCGCGCCGCATGATCGTGCTCGCGTCCGAGGACGTCGGCAACGCGGACCCGCAGGCGCTCGTCGTCGCGGTCGCCGCCGCGCACGCGCTCGAGCACGTCGGCCTGCCCGAGGCGCGGCTGAACCTCTCGCAGGCCGCGATCTACCTCGCGCGCGCGCCGAAGTCCAACGCGAGCTACGTCGCGATCAAGGAGGCGACTCGTGACGTGCAGGAACGCGGCAACCTCCGCCCGCCGAAGTCGCTCCGCGACGCGCAGCTACGCGGGCGCGAAGAAGCTCGGTCACGGCAAGGGCTACGTCTATCCGCACGAGGACGAGCGCGGGTTCGACGTCGACTACCTCCCGGACGAGCTGAAGGGGACGACGTACTACCGGCCGAGCGGCCACGGCGAGGAACATGTCGACGAGTGAAGACGTCGTTCGCGCGTACTTCGACGCGCTGAACGAACGCGACTACGAGAAGGTCGCCGCGTTGTTCTCCGACGACTGCGAGTTCGTCAGCGTCGCCAGCGGTGCGCGCTTCACGGGCACGGACTCGATGCTCCACGGGCTGCGCGAGTTCTCCGAGGCGTTCCCCGACTGGGCCGTCGAGGTGGCGAACATCGTCGCCTCCGGCCGCTACGTCGCCACCGAGTGGAAGACGACGCGGCACGCAGCAGGGGATGTTCCGCGGCGAGTCCCCGACCGGCATCCGCTTCCGCCGCGACGGCTGCTCGGTCGCCGAGGTCGAGGGCGAGCGCATCGTCCGGTACCGGGACTACTACGACCGCGCGACCCTGCTCGAGCAGCTCGGCCTGACCGTCCGTTCTCTAGGCTGAGGGCGACCATCGACGACGAGGGGGAACGCATGGCGGTCGAGCACCGCGCACACACGACGTGGGAAGGCGACCTGGCGAGCGGATCCGGCGTGTTCACGCTCGGTTCCGGCGTCACGGGGCCGCAGACGGTGACGTGGAAGGCGCGCGCGGAGGACGCCTCCGCCGGCACGAGCCCGGAGGAGCTGATCGCCGCGGCGCTGTCGAGCTGCTTCTCGATGGCTCTCTCGGGCGGCCTCGCCCGCGCGGGCACGCCGCCGGCGTCGCTCGAGACGGACGTTGTCTCGACCTTCGAGGGTGGCGTCGGGATCACGAAGCTCGCCGTGACGGTTCGCGGGAACGTTCCGGGGATCGACGAGGACGCGTTCCGCGCGGCGGCCGAGCAGGCGAAGGAGAACTGTCCGGTCTCGAAGGCGCTGAAGGGAAACGTCGAGCTGACGCTCGACGCGGCGCTCGCCTAGTCGGAGCCCTTTTCGAGGCGGCGGGCGGAAGCACTCGCCGAGCTCGCCCACGCCTCGGAAGCCGGCGACCGCGCGCTCGACGTCGTACTCGGTGCGGCGGAACGTGAAGTCGCCGTCGCGCGTCGCCCAGGCGGCACGGCGATCGCCGTCGAGCGGCATCCCGGCGCTGCCGGGATTCAGGAGGTCGGTGTCCGTTCGGCCCCGGCCGACGGAACTGCTGGTGGCTGTGCCCGAAGACGACCGTGCGGTCCGCGCACGCCGGCGAGCATGCGCTCCTCGTCGGGCTGCGGCTGCGGCGCGAAGCTCTCGACGTCCGAGAGCGGCGAGCCGTGCACGTAGAGGACACCGTCGAGCTCGACCTGCGCGGGCAGGCGGTAGAGACGGTCGATCACGTCGTCCGGGATGACGCCGATCACGAGCTCTTCGTACGCCTCTCTGACCTCCGGGATGTCGGGCAGCTCGCGCGCCCAGCGCTCGCCGTTCCCGCGAATCCACGTCGCGTTCGGCAGCGCCTCGAGCCGCTCGAGCGTCTCGAGCGGCCACGGGCTCGGGATTCCGTAGTCGCCGCCGAGCAGCCAGCTGTCGACGCCGAGGTCTTCGGCCTCCGCCAGGATCGCCTCGAGCGCGGGCAGGTTGCCGTGCAGGTCGTAGAGCAGGCCGAGCACGCCGGGCTAGACGGCTGCTGCGACCGCGTGCTCGAGCAGCTCGGCCGCGACGGGCTTCGGCAGCACCTGGAAGTGCTCGACGCGGCCCTGCACGCGCGCGTAGGCGCCGACCGGGTCGCCGGTGACGATGATCACCGGGACGCCCGGGGCCAGCTGCTCCGCGACCGCGAAGCCGTCCATCCCGGCAGCCCGATGTCGAGCACGGCGAGCTGCGCGTGCTCGCCGTCGAGGAGCTCGGCGGCCTCCTCCCCGAAGCCGCGGCCACCACCCGGTAGCCCTGTTCCACGAGGACGGAGACGAGGAAGGCGCGGACCCCTGCGTCGTCCTCGACCACGAGCACCGGGCTAGCGGAGACATGCACTGACCGTAACGCGGTCCGATCTGGTTTTCTAGGGCGCGTGCTCCTGCACGTCCACGAGTGGGGCGACCCGGCCGCTCCGCCCGTCCTCTGCCTCCACGGTGTCATGGCCCACGGCCGCCGCTTCCGCCGCCTGGCCGAGGAGCGCCTGACCCACTTCCGGGTGCTCGCCCCCGACCTCCGCGGCCACGGGCGCTCGGGTTGGGAGCCGCCCTGGACGATCGAGCAGCACGTCGAGGACCTCCGGGAGACGCTCGAGGCCGCCGGCGTCGAGCGCGCGACGGTGATCGGGCACAGCTTCGGCGGCCGGCTGACGCTCGAGCTGACCGCGGCCGGCCTGGCGGAGCGCATGGTGCTGCTCGACCCGGTCGTCTGGGTTCCGCCGGCGATCATGCTCGAGCGGGCCGAGCAAGCCCGCCACGACCGCTCGTTCGCGAACGAGGACGAGGCGCGTGCCGAGCGAGCGGAGCTGTCGCCGCTCGCTCCGCCGGACCTGATCGACGAGGAGTTCAGCGAGCATCTGATCCAGGGCGAGGACGGGCGGCTGCGCTTCCGCTACTCCCAGGCGGCGGTGGTGGCCGCGCTCGGCGAGCTCTCCCAGCGGCCGCCGGACTGGGAGCTGCTCCAGGTGCCGGCGCTGCTCGTCGTCGGTGCCGACACCGACGTGACCGTCCCGGCAGTCGTGGACGCGCTGCGAACCGAGCTCGCCGGCCTCGAGGTCGTCACCGTGCCCGGCCGGCACGTCGTCCTCTGGGACGCCTACGAGGAGACGGCGAACGCGATCGAGACGTTTCTAGAGGATGCGGGCGCCTAGCGCGCTCGCGACGAGCTCGACCGCAAGCGCCGCCGTCTCGTTCTGCCGGTCGAAGATCGGGTTCACCTCGACGACGTCGAGCGACGAGACGAGACCCAACTCTGCGACGAGCTCGAGCGCAAGGTGCGCCTCGCGGTACGACAGTCCACCGCGCACCGGTGTGCCGACACCGGGTGCGACCTCGGGATCGACGACGTCCATGTCGAGGCTGACGTGCACGAACCCCGGCCCGGCGACGTGGGCCAGCGACTCGCGGATCGCCCGCTCGACGCCGAGGCGGTCCACGTCGCTCATCGTGAACACCTTCGCGCCGAGCGACCGCACGCGCTCGCGCTCGCCCTCGTCCAGCGAGCGCACGCCGACGAGCGCGACACGTTCGGGATCGATCGCGGGCGTCGGCCACGCAGCGCTCTCGAACACGGGCCCGCCGAGGCCGAGCACGGCCGCGAGCACCATCCCGTGGACGTTGCCGGTCGGCGAGGTCTCCGGCGTGTTCAGGTCGCCGTGCGCGTCGAGCCAGAGAACGCCGCCGCTGCCGTACGCCGCCGCCAGGCCACCGATCGAGCCGATGGCCACCGAGTGGTCGCCGCCGAGCACGAGCGGCACCGCGCCCGCCTCGGCGGTGCGCCTCACGAGCGCCGCAACCCGCTCGCACGTGCGCAGGACGGGCAGCAGGTAGCGCGCGTTCGGCTCGCCGACCTCGGCTGCTTCGGCGACAGCGGTCTCGACGTTGCCCCGGTCCTCGACTCGTCGCCCGATCTCCGTGAGCCGCGTGTCGAGCCCTGCGTACCGGATCGCGGACGGTCCCATGTCGACGCCGCGACGTCCTTGTCCAAGGTCGAGCGGCGCACCGATCACGGCGACCGGCTGGCTTGCGTCAGCGGGCATCCGAGGGAGTAGGCTAGCCCCCCGTGACTGCGGCGACCGTTCGAGTGCTGCTCGCAGACGATGACCAGGGGTTCCTCGACTCGCTGTCCCTGTTGATCGACGGTCAACCGAACCTGACCGTGGCCGGCACGGCACAGGACGGGCTCGCGGCGATCGAGCTCGCCGAGTCGCTCGACCCCGACGCGATCGTGATCGACCTGCACATGCCACTGCTCGACGGCGTCACCGCGGTGGCGCGGCTTCGGCGCGACCACCCGAGCCTCTGCCTGATCGCGCTGACCGGGGACGAGACCCAGCGGATCCACGACGCGGTTCGCGAGGCGGGCGCCGACGCGGTGCTCGTCAAGGAGGACTTCGTGGGCACGCTGATGGACCGGCTCCGCGCAGTCCGCACGAGCTCCTAACGCCGCCGGGCTACAATTCCGCGCCCCGGGCGAGGTAGCTCAGTTGGTAGAGCACACGGCTGAAAACCGTGGTGTCGCCGGTTCGATTCCGGCCCTCGCCACTCCCCCGAAATGCCGCGCTCGCAAACAGCGGCACTTCCGTTCGGCGCGGGCTTCGCTCCGGCCGACGCACCTTTTAGGTTCGGCTGGTCAGTTCCCCGGATGGTCCAAGGAGGAGCCTTATGACCACGATGGCGGCGCGTCTCGAGGCTGGTCTGCTCGAGCGCAAGTTCCGCTTCGCCGAACACGGCACAACGCTCGCCCGCGACACGTTCGCGGGGATGACCACCTTCGTGGTCATGTCGTACATCATCTTCGTCAACCCGGCGATCCTCAGCTTCGCGGGGATCACGGGCCTCGAGAATCAGGGCCTCGCCTTCGACGCGGTGCTCGCCTCGACGTGTCTCGTCGCCGGCGTGATGACGATCCTGATGGGCCTCGTCGCCAACAAGGCCTACGCGATCGCGCCCGGGATGGGCCTGAACGCGGTCGTCGCCTTCGGTCTCGTCGTCGGGGCCGGGCTCTCCTGGCCGGAGGCCATGGGCATCGTCGTGCTCGAAGGAGCGCTCGTGACGGTCCTCGTCCTGACCGGGAATGCGCGAGTCGATCATGAAGGCGGTTCCGCTCGAGCTGAAGAAGGCGATCGCGATCGGCATCGGCCTCTTCATCGCGTTCATCGGCCTCTACAACTCCGGCCTGATCACGAAGGCCGCGGCGCCCGGTCTGCCCGTCGAGCTCGGCAGCTTCACGACCTGGCCGGTCTTCACGACGATCGTCGGGCTCATCATCACGATCGTGCTCCGCGCACGGGGCTACCGCGGCGCCCTGCTGCTCGGGATCATCGGGACGACGGTGTTCGCGCTGATCGTGAACAAGGCGACCGACTACGACGCCGGCTTCACCGCCGGTGCGGTGTGGCCGAGCGACATCGTCTCGGAGCCGAACTTCTCGCTGCTCGGCGAGTTCAGCTTCGGGGCGTTCGCGACGCTCGGCGTCGTCTCCGCGCTCGTCTGGGTGTTCGCGCTCTTCCTGTCGGACTTCTTCGACACGATGGGCACGCTCGTCGGCGTCGGGAAGCCCGCCGGGTACCTGAACAAGGACGGCGACATGGACAACGTGAAGCGGCCGCTGCTCATCGACTCGCTCTCGGCGATGGCCGGCGGGGCAGCGTCCTCGTCGTCCGCGACGACCTACATCGAGTCCGGTGCCGGCGTCGCAGCCGGCGGCCGCACGGGCTGGACGAGCGTCGTCACGGGCGCGCTGTTCTTCCCGTTCCTCTTCCTCGCACCGCTGATCGGGATGGTGCCGCCGCAGGCGACGGCGCCCGCGCTGATCATCGTCGGCTGGCTGCTGATCAGCTCGCTCACCGAGTCCGAAGGCGAAGCAGAAGAGGTCGAGACCGGTCGCACCGGCGGAAGCGTGAAGCTCGCGGGGATCGACTTCCACGATCTCGCGATCGGGCTCTCGGCGGCGTTGATCATCATGATCATGCCGTTCACGTGGTCGATCACAAACGGGATCGGCTTCGGGTTCATCGCGTACACGCTCGTGCGCGTCGCGGAGGGAGACTGGCGCAAGGTGCACCCGTTCATGTTCGGGGCGACCGCGGCCTTCATCCTGTACTTCATGGTCCCGCTCCTCCAGGACAACCTCTCCTGGATCTGACCTGACGCGCAGCACCGGTCCGGGCGCAGAAAGAGAGACGTCCGGACCGGTGCTCCGTGTCGCGAACGTCTCTGTGGACGGAAGCTTAACGCTTGCGAGCTACGAAGGCCGAGCCGCGGCCTGCTTCGATCTCCGCAAAGTCCGTGAAACCCCGCGCGGTCAGTTCCTTGCGAATCCGGTCGGCCGGGACGTAGATCGGCGTCTGCGGGCCGAGCGAGAACGCAAGCACGAGCGTCCCGCCCGGACGAACGACCCGGGCGAGCTCGTCGAAGAAGGGGATCATGTTCGCGGCGGTGACGAGGTCGAACGACGCGTCGGCGAAGGGCAGCGCGGACGCGTCCCCGATGCTCGAACGAGAGGTTCGGCGCGGTCGCGCGCCTTCTGCCGGGCGCGCTCGACCATCTCCGGCGCGATGTCGACGCCGACCACACGAGCCTCGGGAAAGCGATCCGCGATCAACAGCGCCGCTGACCCCGTGCCGGTGCCGACGTCGAGCGCAGCCTCGACCGGTCCGTCCACCGTGGCGAGCGCCGCCTCGACCGGCGCGAACGCGTCGGGGCTGCGCATCGTGTCCCAGACAGGCGCGAGCACGTCGAACTGCTTGCGGACCAGCGGGCGGACGAGCGGCCAGAGTCGTGGGAAGCGCACGGCGACGTTCGTCGCGAACCGCGCGTAGCTGCGACCGAGCCGCTGCTTCAGGTCCCTCACGGCACGTCCAGGTTGATCCGGACGTCCTGCCCCGCGCGGGCGTTCAGCGTCTGCGCCGCGCTGCCGCCGTTCATCGCGACGGCGACGTTGCCGTACGAGTCCTCGTAGAGGATCAGGTCGCCGGTCCGGGCGTCGGAGAACGTGCGCGCCGCGATCGCGTAGAAGCGCTGCCCCGCGATCTCGAGCTCGACGCGCGCACCCGGTTGCACGTCGGCCTCGCCGAGGTGCTCACGCGTCAGGTTCAGCTGGACGTTGCCGAACGCGTCGACGTAGAGGACGGTCGCCGAGATCCGGTTCGGGCGCAGCTCGGCGCGAGGCAGCTCGAGCCGGACGAGCGCGCCGGGATCGATCGGCGGCCCGAGCTCCTCGAGCGCGAGCCCTCGCGCCAGGTGAGCGGCCGCGGGCGCGAAGATGTCGCGCCCGTGGAACGTCCGCGACACCGGTGACAGCGCGTACTCGGGGTTGACGATCTCGTGCGCCTCGGTCACGCCCGCGCGCTCCGCGGCCGGCAGCAGCAGGCCGTTGTCCGGCCCCACGTAGAGGCGCCCGTCGCCGTCGCGCAGCGCGAGCGCGCGTCGTGGGCCGCCGACGCCGGGATCGACGACGGCGAGGTGCACGCCCTGCGGCATGTACGGCACCGTGTTCGCGAGCACGAGCGCGCCCTGCACGATCGCGCGCGCGGGGATCCCGTGCGTGATGTCGACGATCTGCACGTCGGGCGCGATCCGCTTGATCACGCCGTGGCACGTGCCGACGAAGTCGTCCCGCAGGCCGAAGTCGCTCAGGAACGTGACGAACATGCCTCTGCGACGGCATCGACCAGCCCGTCGAGGTCGTGGGTCCGGGCCTCGGCGACGACCTCGAGCCCGGCGTCGCGCGCGGCGACGGGTCGTCTGGGGGCCGATCGAGACCGCAGGAAGCGGCGCGTCGAGCGCTGCGAACGATCGCGGGCCGCCGAGCCCGAGGCCAGCACCACGAGATCGCCGTCCGGCGGAGGCGGCGTCAACGGCTTCGTCCGGTAGAGCGGCAGAAAGTCCGCGTCCAGCGCGTCGACGAGCACGCGCCGCGAGCCTTCGGCGCCGACGAAGAGCACGCGCCCGGTGGGCCGCGGCAGCTCGTCGACGAGGCCTTCCTGCGTCGACACGCGCGGCACGAAGTCGGGCTCGATCCCGAGCTCGTGAAGCGTCTCCGCGGTTCCCGGTCCCACTGCGGCGATCCTCGCGTGATTGCCCGACCGGCGTCGGGCGAACAGGTCTGCGCCGTTCGGGCTCGTCACGACGACCCAGTCGTACCCGCTCGTGTCGATCGCAGACGGCTCGGCGAACGGCTCGATCTCGATCAGCGGACAGACGACCACGTCGAGCCCGAGCGCCTCGAGCCGCTCGACGAGCGGCCGCGCCTGCTCGCGCGGGCGTGTCACGACGACCCTCATGTCGCCCGCGCCGACTCGAGCTCTGCCAGCGCCCGCCCGAGCTCGGCGGGATCGTCGCCCGTCACGCGCTCGAGCCACGAGCCGTCCTCCGCCGCCACGAGCGCCGTCAGCCGCTCGCCGTCGTGGTGCGCCGCAACCGGCGCGAGGCACCCGCCGCCGACCGCGGCGATGCACGCGCGCTCCGCCTCGACGCGACGGCGCGTCTCCGCGTCGTCGATCGCGGCGACGAGCTGCTCCTCTCCCGAGCGCACCTGGAGGGCGAGCGCGCCCTGACCCGCCTCCGGAAGCAGCTCGTCCGGGTCGAAGCGATACCCCGCCTCGGCGGAGAGGCCGAGCCGGTCGAGCCCGCAGGCGGCGAGGACGATCGCGTCGAGCCCGCGCTCCACGCGCTTGCGCAGTCGCGTGTCGATGTTCCCGCGCATCGGCTCGATCTGCAGGTCCGGCTCGAGCGCGAGCAGCTGCGCGCGCCTGCGCACCGACGCGGTGCCGATGCGCATTCCCGGTCGCAGCTCGCCCGCGCCGCAAAGCGCGTCGCGCGGATCCTCGCGCGGCAGGTACGCGCCGACCGTCAGTCCTTCGGCGTCCGTCGAGGTCATGTCCTTCGCGGAGTGCACCGCAACGTCGATCCGCCCCTCGAGCAGCGCCTCCTCGAGCTCCTTGACGAACACGCCGCGCGAGCCGATCTCGCCGAACGGCTTCGTCCGGTCCTTGTCGCCCGGCGGTCGTGATCGGGACGAGCGCGATCTCGACCGGCGACTCCGCAGCGGTGCGGAGGGCTTCGCCCGCGAGCTCCGCCTGCGTGAGCGCGAGCCTACTGCCGCGAGACCCGACGCGGATCAGCGCCACACCGTCTCCGACCCGCGCGCGCCTCGCCGCAGCCCTTGCCCCGCGGGCGAATGCGAACGAACGCCGTGGGCGCCTGGACCGGAAGCGGCCGACCGGTCAACGAGCGCGCGGCCGTGCTCACCGTTCGTCCTCCAGGCCGAAGAGGTGGCGCACCGCGTCAGCATAGACCACCCCATCGGCTGCCGCGGCCGCCTGTTTCATGCGAACGGTCGGCAGATGCAGGAGCTTGTTCACGATCTGCGAGGTCACCGACTCGACCGCGCGCCGCTCCGCGTCGGAGAGCTTGCCGAGACGCGACTCCGCCTTCGCGAGCTCGGCGCGGCGGATCTCCTCGGCGCGCGCGCGCAGCGACGCGATCGCGGGAACGACTTCGAGCGACGCCTGCCACGTGCGGAACTGCTCCGCTTCGCCGGCGACGATCGCCTCGGCTGCCGCTGCCTCTCGCCGGCGCGAGCCGAGCGACTCGGCGACGACCGCCTCGAGGTCGTCGATGTCGTAGAGGTAGCAGCCGTCGAGCTCGTTGATCGCCGGGTCGAGGTCGCGCGGGACCGCGAGGTCGATCAGGAACAGCGGGTGACCGCGTCGCGCGCGCAGCGCACGCTCGACGTGCTCGCGGCGAAGCACCGGCTCGGGCGAGCTCGTCGACGCAACGACGACGTCGGCGCGCTCGAGCTCCTCCTCGACGCGCTCGAGCGGCAGCGCCGCGCTGCCGAACTGCTCGGCGAGCTCGGTCGCGTGCTCGAGCGTCCGGTTCGCGACGACCGCGATCTCTGCGCCGCGCGAGATGAAGCTCCGCGCGGTCTGCTCGCTCACCTTGCCCGCGCCGACGAGCAGGATCCGGCGGCCCTTCAGCTCGCCGAAGACCTGCTGGGCGAGCGCGGCGGCGGCAGCGGGAACCGACGCGGGCGACTCGCCGATCCCCGTCTGCGCGCGGGCCTTGCGGCCCGCGTAGAGCGCCTGGCGGAAGAGCCGGTCGAGCAGCGCGCCGGTCGCGCCGGCGTCGAACGCCGCGCGCACCTGGCCGAGGATCTCGCCCTCGCCCGGGACCATCGAGTCGAGCCCGGCGGCGACGCGGAAGAGATGCAGCGCCGCGGCCTCGTCACGCAGACGGTAGAGCGCGTTCGCGAGCTCGGGCTCGCGCTCGAGCAGGACCCGCGTCGCGCGCGCTTCGGCGTCGACGTCGTCGTCGTGCGCGACGTAGAGCTCGGTGCGGTTGCACGTCGAGAGGCACACGGCTTCACCGGCGTCCCTCGCGAGATCCTCGGCGACGGCCCGCGCATCGTCGGGACGAAGCGCGACGCGCTCGCGGAGCTCGACGCCTGCGCCGTGGTGCGACACGCCGACGAGCGTGACCCTCATCCGAGATGCCCCGCCGGCAGTCCGAGGAGCGCGACGAGCGCGAAGCCCGCGAGCGTCAGGTAGGCCGCGCGCTTGCCGCGCCAGCCGAGCTCGCGACGCAGGACGAGCGCGGCGCCGAAGACGACCCAGGCCGCGATCGCGCCGGCGACCGCGAGGTCGAGCGAGTGTCCGCGCACGAGGCCGATCGCGATCCCGACCGTGAACGCTGCGAGCGAGACCAGCGACACACGGGCGACGACGCCGTCGAGCGTGACGAGCGACGGCGGGCCGAGGCGGAGCACGCCCGCAGGCCGGCGCTTGAGCCGCCGCTCGAGCCAGAGGTAGAACCCGGCGAGCGCAGCGGCGAGCGCGAAGCCCGCAAAGCCCGCGACGACGAGCCCGACGTGAAAGGCCGTGAACAGGTCGGAGCTGCTCTGCTCCGCCGCGCCGCCGATGCCCGCGAGCGCGAACAGCGCCGCGGCGGCCGGCATCACGGCGATGCCGAGCAGGCGATAGCGCGGGCTGCTGCCGTAGACGAGGTACGCGCCGACCGCGAACCAGACGAAGAGGTTGAGCGCGCCGGCCCAGTCGGCCCACGGGAAGCCGTCGGCCTGCCACGCCTCGACGGCGAGCAGGCAGGTCTGTGCGAGCCAGCCGATCCGCACGCCCCAGATCGCGAGCCGCGTCGCGAGCTCGGGGCGCCGAAGCACGCCCACGTACGCGACCGCCGCCTCGCCGTAGGCGATCAGCGCGGGCCAGAAGAGCAGCTCAGCCACGCCGCTCCCGGGCGCGCTCGGCGAGCTCGGTCACCTCGCGCTCGAGCCGCGCGAGCTTCGCCGAGATGATCGCGACGTAGACGAGCACGGTCGCGAGCACGACGAGGTACACCGCGGCGAGGTACTTCTCACCCGAGCTCAAGTGACTCCCTCAGCTCGCGAAGCCGCAGGTCGAGCCGCTTGCCGGCGAGCTCGTTGAGGTACAGCGTCCCGGCGAGCAGCAGCGTGCCGGCGAGGCAGACGCAGAACGTGAAGAACATGTCGCCGGACATCTGCGGGCCGTCGCGCGTGAACACGACGGGGTGGATGAAGTTCTCCGCGAGCCGGATCGCGAGGAAGCTGATCGGGATCAGCACGACGCCGAACAACGCGTACACCGCGGAGATCCGCGCGCGACCCGGCCCGTCCGGCAGCGAGAAGCGCAGCATGAAGTACGCGGCGTAGAACAGGAAGAGGATGAGGAAGAGGACCAGCTGACGCTCGCCCCAGCTCCACCAGACACCCCACGACGTCCGCGCCCAGATCGAGCCGGTCACGAGCGTGAGCGTCCCGAAGATCGTGCCCATGTGCACCGCGGTGTAGCTCTCGAGGTCGTAGCGCTGCTCGCCGGTCCAGAGCAGCCGCAGCGCCTTCCACGCGCCCCAGCCGAAGCACGCGTACGCGGTCAGCGCGATCGGGACGTGGAGGTAGAAGATCCGCTGGCTCGGCCCCTGGTCCGCGTCTTCGGGCGCCCAGAGCAGGGCGAGCGCGACGCCCGCGACGAGCACGACCGCAGCCGCGACCGCCACGGAGACACCTCTATTCCGTGACCACGTACTCAAAGCTCGCCCACGCAAGTATCGCGAAAACGGCGTCGTACAACGCCAGGAAGGCCAGGTAGCGAGCCGGGTCGTCCCCGACGGCGGCGCCGACGCCGCCGACGAGGATCGGGATCGACAGGGGAAGGAAGAGGACCGGGAACAGCAGCTCCCGCGCGCGGCCCGCCGCGGCCATCGCGGCCAGAATCGCCCCCACGGCGCAGATCCCGATGTCCGCGAGCACGACCGCCGCGACGGTGCTCCAGCTGAGGGAGTCGAAGAAGAGCGCGAAGGCCGGGAGCGCGACGAGCTCCGCCGCGCCGAGGAACGCCAGCGTCGCCACGACCTTCCCGAGCCAGATCGCGCTGCGGTCGACGGGGGACAGGACGAGCCCGTCGAGCACGCGCTGCTCGCGCTCGGGGATGAACGCGCGCGTGATCCCGAGCAGCGCCGTGAAGAGGATCGCCACCCAGAGCAGCCCGATCGACGCGCGCTCGGACGCGTCGGACGGAAGCGCGAACCGGAACGCGACGAGCGTGGCGAGGACGAACAGCAGCATCGCGGGCAAGGTCTCCCGCGCGCGCAGCTCGAGCAGCAGGTCCTTCCGTGCGAGCGCGGCGACGTCGCGTGCGTACGTCACAGCGCGAGCGCTCCCGAGGCGAGCGGTGCGAGCCGGTCCGGATCGTGCGTCGCGACGAGGAACGTCGCGTTGCCGCGGCGCTCGGCGAGCTCGCGGTCGAGCAGCTCCGCACCCTCCGCGTCGAGCCCGGAGTACGGCTCGTCGAGCAGGAGCAGCTCGGGCTCGTGCAGCAGCGCCCGGCAGAGCGCGAGCCGCTGGAGCATCCCGCGCGAGTACGAGCCGGCGCGCTGGTTGCGCGCGTCCCAGAGCGCGAAGCGCTCGAGCAGCATCCCGATCCGCTCGCGCGGCTCGGGCACGCGGTACAGGCGCGCGTAGAGCCGCAGGTTCTCGATCGCCGTGAGCTCGCGGTACACGAGCGGCTCGTGGCCGAGGAACCCGAGCTGCCCGCGCTCCACGTCCACCTCGAGCTCGCCCGCGGTCGGCGCGGCAAGCCCGGCGACGAGGCGCAGCAGGGTCGTCTTGCCCGAGCCGTTTCGGCCGGTGACGAGCGTGAACCCGCCGCGCTCGACGTCGAGGTCGACGCCGCGCAGCACGCGCTTCGCGCCGTAGCGCCGCTCCAGCCCGCGCGCGCGGATCACGGTGCGGCCAGCTCGTGCCACATCAGGCCACCGCCGTGCTCGAGCTCGACCTCGGGGCGACTGCGGTCTCCGCCGTCGTAGGCGGCGACCTGGGTGAACGGCGACGCCGCGATCGCCGCCCGCCAGGCGGACGAGGTCCACGCGGTCATCTCGTGCACCTCTTCGAAGACGTCACCCTCGCGTGGGCCCGCGAGCACCTCGATGCGCGACCGGTGCCGTTCGCGTCGTGCGTCGAGGTCGCGGTCGAGCGAGCGCCCACTCGAATCGAAGCGCCGTTCCGTCGCGCTCCGCCTCCCACTCGTTCGGCGGCGGTCGCTGATCGTCGTCGAACACGCCCACCTGCACGAGATAGCGGGCGCCCGGCTCGACGTGGTCCGCGACCCGCGCGAGGTGCGACGCGAGCTCTTCCTCGGTGAGATGCGAGAGCGTGTTGATCGGGCAGACGGCCGCGTCGAAGCGCGCGTCGAGCTCGAAGCTCGTCATGTCGGCGAGCATCACGCCCGCGTGCACGCCGGCGTCGGAGAGGCGCGCGCGGGAGAACGCGACCATCGCCGGCGAGGAGTCGATCCCGCACGGCGCGAGCCCGCGCAGTGCGAGCGCCTCCAGCATGCGTCCCGTTCCGCTGCCGGGCTCGAGCACCGTCATGCACGAAGGCCCGAACCGCTCGAGCAGCCACGACACCTCGTCCTCGAGGTCCCACGTGAACGCGATGTCGTAGAGCTCGACCTCGTCGGTGTACAGCCGCGTCACGTCTGCACGTGCTCTGTCGCCTCATCGGACAACAGACGCAAGGCGTGATCGAGTGCAGGGCGGAGCACCGCGTAGCCGTCGCGGCAGCCGCCGGTCGAGCCGGGGAGATTCACGACGAGCGCGTTCCCGCGCACGCCGGCCACCCCGCGTGAGAGCAGGCCGTGCGGCGTCTTCGCGATCGCGTCCGCGCGGATCGCCTCGGCGATGCCCGGCGCCACGCGCTCGAGCACCGACGCAGTCGCCTCCGGAGTGACGTCTCGCGGGGCGACGCCGGTGCCGCCGGTCGTCAGCACGAGCGCAGCGTCCGACGTCAGCACGGTCAGCGCGTGCGCGATCTCGTCGACGTCGTCGGCGACGACGCGGCGCTCGACCTCGTACCCGTCGACGGCGAGCAAGCGCCGCGAGGAGGTCGCCGCTCTCGTCCTCGCGCGTGCCCGCGGCGACACCGTCGGAGACCGTCAGGACGGCGGCCTTCACTGCTTCGTCTTCTCCACGAGCCTCACCTCGGCGATCACCATCGACTTGTCGATCGCCTTCGCCATGTCGTAGACCGTGAGCGCGGCGACCGTCGCGGCCGTGAGCGCCTCCATCTCGACTCCCGTCTGCGCGGTGGTCTCGGCGACGGCGCTGATCCGGACGACCGCCTCCTCCACCTCGAGCGAGACCTCGACGTTCGTCAGGGGCAAGCGGATGGCAGAGCGGGATCAGCTCCGCGGTCCGCTTCGCCGCCATGATCCCCGCCAGCTGGGCGGTCGTCAGCGCGTCGCCCTTCGGAAGCTCGCGGAGCTGCCGCGCCGTCTCCGGCGCCATGCGGACCTCGGCCGCCGCAACCGCGCGCCGACGCGAGGCCGGCTTGTCGCCGACGTCCACCATGCGGACTGCGCCCGACGGGTCGACGTGCGAGAGACCGCTCACGCCGTAGACCCTAGCGCTGCAGCGAAGCTGCGCCCTCGAGCGCGCGAAGCTCCCGCTCGAGCCACGTCGAGAGGTCGTGCTCGCGAACGCGCGCGCGGATCGCCTTCGATCCGGCGCCGCCGCTCCTCCACGCCCAGCTCGAGCGCGAGGTGGATCGCGCGGGCCTGGCCCGCGACGTCGAACGGGTTGATGCTGATCGCGAAGTCGCCGAGCTCGTCGTGCGCGCCGGTGTTCTCCGAGAGCACGAGCACCCCGTCGCGCGTGTTGACGAGCGGCGCCTCCTTCGCGACGAGGTTCAGCCCGTCGAAGACGGCGTTCACGAGCAGCACGTCGTACTGCTTGTACGCGGCGACGGAGCCGGCGAAGTCGTCCTCGATGCGCAGGTCGATCGGCATCCAACCGGTGCGCGCGTACCGGTCGTTCACCCGGCGCGCCTCCCGCTGGATCGCGCCGAGGTACTCGGAGTACTCCGGGATGTCCTGGCGCGAAGGGTCGAGCAGCGCGAGCATCCCGACTCGCTCGCGCATCTCGGGATGCTCGTCGAGGTAGAGCTCGAACGCGCGGAACCCGCGCACGACGTTCTTCGACGGATCCGTGCGATCGACGCGGACGATCAGCTTCTCGGGCCGGTTCGCCACGAGCGCGCGCTCCGCCGCGAGGACGGCGGCGCTCTCGGCGAGCGCGTCGAACTCGCGCACGTCGACGGAGATCGGGTTCGCGGTCACGCGAACCTGCCGCGCTCCGTGGTCGACGGTGCTGCCCACGTCGTCGCACGTCGCGCCGACGAAGTCCTCGCAGCAACGCAGGAAGCTGCGGCTCCAGCGCTGCGTGTGGAACCCGACGACGTCGTTCGCGAGGATTCCCTCGTGGATCTGCTGACGGATCTCGAGCGGCAGCACGTGCCAGTAGTCGGCCTGCGCCCACGGGATGTGCACGAAGTGCTGCAGCGTCGCGTCGGGCCTCGCTTCGCGGACATGCCGCGGCGCCAGGTACAGGTGGTAGTCGTGGAAGAACACCGTCGCACCGGGCTCACGGTCGAGCTCGTCGAGGACCGCGGCGGCGAAGTTCCGGTTCACGACCTCGTACCCCTCCGTCCACGCACGGTGCAGTCCGTCGTCGAGGCTCGGCTCCTCCTTCAGGTCCCAGAGGTAGTGCTGGATGAACCACAGCGTCGGGTTCGAGACGACGTTGTAGAACCAGTCGTAGGCGCGCGGCGTCGTGCGCGACGAGCCGGAGCCGGAACGGAGAGCCCTCGCGCGACGTCTCGTCGAAGGCCGCACCGTTGTTGTCTGATGCGACAACGCGATCCTCCTCGCTCATCGCGCTGGCGATCCACGTCACGTCGTGGTGGTCGAGGAAGCCGCGGAGCGCCGTGACGAGTCCGCCGCCTCCGCGCCGCGCGACACGCGTTCCGTCCGCGGCGCGCTCGTACGTCGCAGGCCCGCGATTGGAGACGACGATCAGCTTGCGGCGCTCGGCCGCCATGACGCGCTAGCTCGCCGCGGCCGTCGCGAGCTCGACGCCCTCGGTCTCGAGACCGAGCAGGAGGTTGAAGAGCGCCAGCCAGTCGCGAAGGAGCCGCGGCGTGAGGAAGTGCCGGCGGACGTGCTCCTTGCCGGCGAGGGCCAAGCGGCGCGCGTGCTCCGGGTCCGCGAGCGCGACCATGCAGGCCTCGGCGCACTCGCTCGACGACGAGACGAGCCAGCCCGTCTCGCCGTGGACGATCTGATCGACGATCCCGCCCGCCTTGCCGCCGACGGTCGGCCGTCCCTTCCAGAGCGCCTCGCTCACCGTCAGGCCGAAGCCTTCCCGGATCGACTTCTGGATCACCGCGGCGGAGTGGACCTGGAACGCGTTCACCTCGACGGAGCCCACGTTGTTCAGGTTCGAGAGGATGTAGATGTCCGGGTCGCCCGCGGCGTACGCGACGGTCTGGTTGTAGAACTCCCAGCCCTCCGGGTCGTCGTGCGCCATCGAGCCGACGAGCGCGAGCTGGACGTCCGGGTGCTCCTCCTTCACGAGCCGGTACGCGTCGATCACGCCGAGCGGGTCCTTCCACGGGTCGAACCGCGAGACCTGCGTGAGCAGCGGGCGCGTGACGTCGATCCCGAACTGGTCGACGATGTACGCAGCGTCCTCGGGCGACAGCGCCATGTTCTTCGGCGCGAGCGGGTCGATCGCGGGCGGCCAGATGAACGCGCGCTCGGTGAGCTCGGGCGGCACGTAGTCGCGCCGGTGGAAGATCGTCGCCGCGTACCGCCTGATCGACGGGAGCAGGAACTCGAGCACCTGCCGGTTCGGCGTCGAGAGGTCGATGTGGCACCGCCAGATCCAGTGCGCGCGCGACGTCGGGAACCAGTCGATCATCGCGCCCGGCTGCGCGTCGTGGATGATCACGAAGTCGTACTCGTCGACGAACTCCTTCGCGTTCAGCTCGTTGTAGCGCCGGTAGATCGCCTGAGCCTCGTCGTCCAGACCTTGCGGGTTGCCCTGGAGCGCGTTGTGAATCGTCTTCGTGACGTTGAAGAACTCGTCCGCTCCGCGGATGATCAGCCAGTCGGCCTCGAGGCCCGCGCTCTGCATCAGCGGCACGAGCGTGTAGTTGATCTCCGCGACGCCGCCTCCGAACGCTGTCGCGGAGACGTGCGCGACCCGCTTGCCGGCCAGCGGCTCGGCCAGCCGGCGGATCTCGTCCATCAGCCCACGCGTGGCGATGGTCGCGTAGTCCGCGAGCTGCTTGTGTCCGACGTTGACCGCTTGGAGCACGGCGGTGAGACTAGTCGCGGCGCCGGATCAACCGTCGAGCACCTTGACGAAGCGCAGCCGCGAACCGCGGCCGCCCTCGCCCGCACCGATCTCGACGTCGTCGGCGATCGAGCGGATGATCGCGATCCCGAGACCGCCTTCGACGAGCTCGTCGCCCGAGTCGTCGCCGGCCGATTCGGACGGGTCGAAGCCGGCGCCGTCGTCGGCGACCTCGATCACGAGCCGGTCGTGGTGCAGCTCGTAGCGGATGTCGACCGAGCCGTCGCCGCTGCCATACGCGTGGCGCACGGAGTTCGAGCAGGCCTCCGTCAGCGCGAGCTTGAGGTCGGCCAGCGTCTCGTCGCCCAGCGGGCGAAGCCGGGAGATCCCGGTCAGGGCGAGCCGGCAGAGGGTGATGTACTCCGGCTTGGCAGGAATCCTGAGCCGGACCTCGCGAATGGCTGCGGCAGCGTCGCTCATCACCTCCTGGACTTCCCAAGGAATGCTCACTTTAAACTGCCGGATCCTGTCTTTTTCGATGCCGAGAAGCCCTTCGATAGAGGCTTCTACCCAGATGCGGGCCCCGCTAACGCTCGCCGAGGCGGACGGCGACCCGGGTCCGCTTCCCGTCGCGCACGAGCGTGAAGACCGCGAGCTGCCCCGGCTCGAGCCCGGTGACCAGCCGGACGACGTCGTCGGCGCTGCGAACCGCCTGGCCGTCGATGCCCACGATCACGTCGCCGCCGACGGGGAAGTTGAGCCCGTTGAACTCCTCCTCGCGCTCCGCCGGCCGGATCCCCGCTCGAGCGGCAGGGCTGTGCTCCCGCACGACGTTGACGACCGCGCCTCGGAGCACCGGGTAGCCGAAGCGGCGGGCGAGCGTCGGGGTCAGGTCGCTCGTCGTCACGCCCACGTAGGCGTAGTGGACGGTGCCGCTCGCGACCAGCTGCTCGAGCGAGCGCTTGGCGGCGTTGATCGGGATCGCGAAGCCGACGCCCTCGTTCTGGCCCGTTTCGGTGCGGATCTGGGCGTTGATCCCGATCACGCGGCCGCGGGCGTCGAAGAGCGGGCCGCCCGAGTTGCCGCGGTTGATCGGCGCGTCGATCTGGATCGCGTCGACGACGTTGTAGATCGAGGTCAGCGAGGCGATCGAGCGCTTCGTCGCCGAGACGACGCCGACCGTGAGCGAGCTCTCGTTGCCGAAGGGGCTGCCGATCGCGGCCACCGGCTCGCCGACCACGACGGCGCTCGAGTCCCCGAGCGGCACGGCCGAGAGACGGTGCGCCGCCCGGTCGACGCGCAGCACGGCGACGTCGGTGAACGGGTCGTAGCCGACGATCTGCCCGGGCACGCGGTCGCCGTCGGCGAACTGGACGTAGACGGTGCGGGCCGACCGGGCCGCGCCGGCGCCCTCGCCGGCGGTCGTCACGACGTGCGAGTTCGTCAGCACGAGCCCGTCGGTCGAGACGACGAACCCGGAGCCCTGCGAAGCGCCGGCAGCGTCGTCCTGCTCGTCGCCGAAGAAGGCGAAGATCGTGACCACGCCCGGCGAGCGCGCCTCGTAGATCGCCGCGGGCGTCGAAATCGCCGCCGACCAGGGGTTTTGCCGCTCCCCGAAGGGGCGTCGAGGCCGGGTCGCCGGAGCTCGTGTCCTGCCCCCCGACGATCACGGTGTCCGTGTCCCCGATCCAGCCGGCGGCGGTGCCGATCCCGATCGCCGCCAGCGCTCCGAGGAGCGCGGTCGCGAGCGAGACGAGCACGACGGACGCCGGGCGCATCGGGCCACTGTAGCCACGGCCCCGCCGGGGCCGTTTTCCACGGAAATGCGGCTACGCCGCGGCGGGCAGCGTCAGCCGGAACACCGTCGACCCCGGCCCGGACTCCAGCTCGATCGCGCCACCCATCAGCTCGGCGAGCTCTTTCGCGATCGCGAGCCCCAGCCCGCTCCCGGTCGTCACGCCGCCGTCGACCCGGTAGAAGCGGTCGAAGACCTGCGCCTGCTGGGTCGCGGGGATCCCCGGCCCCTCGTCCTCGACCTCGAGCACCGCCCGTCCGTTCTCGCGGCCGGCCCGGATGCGGACCGTCGTCCCGGGAGGCGTGTGCAGCAGGGCGTTCTCGACGAGGATCCGGCCGATCTGGATCGTTCGCTGCTCGTCGCCGACGGCCTCCGCGGAGCCGTCCAGCACCGTCTCGATCTCGGTGGCGCTTCGAGCGGGCCACGGCCTCGAACTCACGGCAGATCGAGCGCGCCAGGGCGCCGAGGTCGAGCTTCTCGCGCTCGAGCTGCACCCGGCCGGCATCGAGGCGGGAGAGGTCGAGCAGGTCGGTCGCGAGCTTCGTCAGCCTCGTCACCTGCTCGCGGGCGGTGCCGAGGAACTCCTTCCGCGTCGCCTCGTCGAGGTCCTCGTCGTCGAGCAGCTCGAGGAAGCCCCCGAGCGAGAAGATCGGCGTCCGCAGCTCGTGCGACGCGTTCGCGATGAACTCGCGCCGCGCGCGCTCCAGCCCCGCCAGGCGCAGGCGCATGCGGTCGAACGCCGCGGCCAGCTGGCCGACCTCGTCGCCGCCGCGATCGACGATCGGCTCGTCGAACCGGCCGCTCGCGATCCGGTCGGCCGCCCGCTCGAGGCGCCGCAGCCGCCGGGCGAAGAGATAGGCGGCGCCGTAGCCGAGCGCCAGCGAGAGCAGGAGCGCGACCGCCCCGGCGAGCAGCAGCCTGCGGCGGACGAGCTCGACGTTCGAGAGCGTGTCCTCGAGCGGTGCGCGAAGGACGAGCACGAAGCCCTGCGAGAGCGGGATCGCGGCCTCGGCGTAGGGCTTGCCGTCGCGCTCCAGCCGCCCGCTCTGGGTCTTGTTCGTCTGGGCCGCCCGAACGGCGATCGGGTCGTCGATCTGCGCGGAGCGGCGTGGACTGCGAGTCGGCGAGCGGGAGCACGGGCGGCTCGGTCGCGTCGACGATCATCACCCGGGCGTTCACGCTCGGGGCGCTTTCCTCCACGAAGATCTGCCACCGGGGATCGGGCGGAACCCGGCCGCGAGGTTCTCCCCGAGCGGCACGAGCTGGTCGATCTTCGAGTCGACGAGGTTCCGCTCGAGGATCGGGACGAGGCCGGCGTAGACGATCGCGAGCGCCGTCGCGACGACCAGCAGCAGCGCAAAGCTGAGCCGCGCGCCGACGCTTCGGAAGAGGTTCACGCCGCGAAGCGGTAGCCGGCGCCGCGCACGGTCTGCAGGTAGCGCGGCTCGCTGGGATCGGGCTCCAGCTTCTCCCGGAGGTGGCGGACGTGGACGTCGATCGTCCGGGGCTCGCGGTAGTCCGATCCGCCCCAGAGCGCCTCCAGCAGGCGCTGCCGCGAGAAGACGACCCCGGGGCTCGAGGCAAGCGTGCGAAGGAGCTCGAACTCCACGTACGTGAGCTGGACGGGCCGCCCGCCGACCTCCACCGTCCGTCGCGCGAGGTCGATCAGCACCTCGCCGGCCTCGATCGTCGAGCTCTCGCCCATGGCCTGCCGGGGCGACGAGACCCGCCGCAGAAGCGCCCGCACCCGGCTCCGGAACTCCCGAATCGAGAAGGGTTTCGTGATGTAGTCGTCCGCGCCGAGCTCGAGGCCGAGCACCTTGTCGAACTCGTCGTCGCGGGCGGTCAGCATGATGATCGGCACCGAGCTCTGCAGGCGCAGCCGCTTGCAGACCTCGAGCCCGTCGAGCTTCGGCAGCATCACGTCGAGCACGACGAGATCGACCGGCTGCTCCGCGAACCGCAGGAGCGCCTCCTCGCCGTCGTGCGCCGGCACGACGCGGAAGCCGTCGCGCTCGAGCGGATACGTCAGGAGCTTCTGGACCGAGTCCTCGTCGTCGACGAGCAGGATGGTCGAAGCGTCTGCCACAAGAGCCATGATGCCCGCCGCCCACTGGCGCCGGGAGGCGGCCCCCCTAGACTCCGTCGCCATGGCTGTTCCGCCCTCCACGCGGAGGCCGAGACCCGGTTCTGCCGAACGGCCCGTGAACGCCCGGATGTACCGCGGGACCTGGCTCCTGCTCGCGATCCCGCTCCTGCTGGCCGCGTTCAGCGTCGCGCGCCCGGCGCCGCTCCCGGAGCCGTTTCCGCCCGCGTTCGACGCGGCCTCGGCGGCGACCCTGGCCGAGGAGCTCGCGACCTTCTACCCGATGCGGCTCTCGGGGAGCGACGGCGCCGCGCGGGCGGCGGAATGGTTCCGGAGCCAGGTCGAGCCGTACAACCTGACCGTCCGGACGCAGCCGTTCACCGCCGACGTGCCCGGCTACGGGGAGCTCCAGATGGCGAACCTCGTGGCGACGATCCCCGGTCGGTCGGATCGCCGGATCGTCGTGATGGCCCATCGCGACGACCTCGGGATCGGCCCCGGTGCGATCGACAACGCGTCGGGCACCGCAGCGCTGATCGTGCTCGCGCGCTCGTTCGCGAGCCCCGCGACGGTCGAGGACCCGCGCCAGGGCCCGGCGCACACGCTCGTCTTCCTCTCGACCGACGGCGGCGCGCTCGGCGGCTACGGCGCGGCGCACTACGCAGCGGACGGAGGCCGAGGAAATCGACGCGGTGATCAACCTCGACGCCATCGCCGGCCCCGGGCCGACTCGCCTCCAGCTCGCGGGAGATCGCCCGCGCTCCTCCGGCTGGACACTCGTGCGCACTGCCTCGGAGCGGATCACGGAGCAGACCGGCCGGCTGCCGCTTCGGCCGAGCGCAGCGCGTCAGCTGCTCGACCTCGCCTTCCCGTACAGCCTCTACGAGCAGGCGCCGTTCGTCGGGCGAGGTGTCTCCGCGCTCACGATCACGACCCAGGGCGACGCGCCCGAGCCCGCTGAGCTCGACAGCGAGGCGCGGCTGCAGCGGCTGCTCGCGAACCCGCGCTACGCGCAGCTGGGCGCGGCCGCGCAGACCCTGGTCGGCTCGATCGACCAGGGTCTCGAGGTGACCCGCGGCGGCCCGCCCTACCTCTACTTCGGGACGCGCGTCGTCCGGGGCTGGGCCGTCCAGCTCGTGCTCGTCGCCGCGCTGATCCCCTTCCTCGCGGTGGCCGTCGACCTCTTCGCGCACTGCCGCCGGCGACGGATCCCGCTCGGGCCCGCGGTGCGGAGCTACCTCAGCCGGCTCGGCTTCTGGCTCTTCGTCGGGCTCGCCTTCGCAGTCATCGCGAAGGCCGGCGGCTGGCCGCAGGGCGATCCGCTCCCGATCCCTCCGGAGAGCGCCGCCGCCCATGCCTGGCCGATCGCCGCGCTCGTCGTGCTCGCGGTCGTTTCGGCCGCGGCCTGGATCGTCGCGCGGGACCGGCTGATCCCGCAGGAGGCCGGTCACGGTCGAGGAGGAGCTCGCAGGCCACACCGCGGCACTCCTGATGCTCGGGCTCGTCGCGCTCCTCGTCGTCGCGGTCAACGCGTTCGCGCTCCTGTTCGTGCTGCCGTCGCTCCACGCGTGGCTCTGGCTCCCCCAGCTGCAAGCCCGGGCGGCGTGGATCCGCGGCGCGTTGATCGCCGTCGGGTTCGCCGGCCCTGCGCTGCTCGTCTGGTCGCTCGCCGAGCGGCTCGACCTCGGCTGGGACGGGATCGCCTACCTCGACGGAGCTCGTCGCGATCGGGTACGTGCCGGTTCCGCTGATCGCGCTCTTCCTGGCGTGGCTCGCCGTCGCCGGACAGCTGAGCGCGCTCGCCGCCCGACGCTACGCGCCGTACCCGTCCGCCGAGGAGCGGCCGCCGCGGGGCCCGATCCGCGAGCTCGTCCGCACGCTCGTGCTCGCCGTCGAAGGGCGGCGCAGGTCCTCCGCCGAGCGGCGCGCGTTAGGTTGAGAGAGCGATGAGGCGACTCTTCCGACTGCTCGGCACGCTGATGATCGTCGCGGGCCTCTGCACGCTCGCGTGGGCGTTCGCGGTGTGGCGCTGGGAGGACCCGTTCACGAGCGTCTACACGACGTACCAGCAGCGTGGCCTCTCCTCGGAGCTCGATGAGCGCTTCGCGTCGTACAAGCCGGCCGTCGCGCAGGTCGAGTCCGCGGACCCCGCCGCGCTCGCCGCCGAGGCGCGGCGCTATCGCGCGCAGACGGACATCGGTGACGGGATCGGGCGCATCGAGGTCCCGCGGCTCGGGGTGAAGATGGTGCTCGTCTACGGCACGGACCACGAGTCGCTGAAGCGCGGCCCCGGCCTCGACCCGCGCACGTTCTTCCCCGGCCAGAATCGCCTCGTCTACGTCGCCGGCCATCGCACGACGTACGCCGCCCCGTTCTCGAAGATCGACTCGCTCCGCCACGGCGACGTGATCCGCGTCGAGATGCCGTACGGCACGTTCACGTACAAGGTCACCGGCAGCCGCATCGTCGCGGCGACCGACCTCTCGGTGCTGAAGTCGAAGCGCTACGAGCAGATCATCCTGCAGGCCTGCCACCCGCGCTTCTTCGCGTCGCATCGCTGGATCACCTACGGCCGCCTCACCAAGGTCGACCCGCCGGGCACCGACGCGAGCTCAGAAGCTCGCCACTAACCGAGCGGCAGGTACGACACCTCGCCGGCGAGCTCACCGTCGCCGCGAGGGACGAGCACGAGCGCGTCGGCCGCCGCGGCGCGCACGATCATGTGCGACTCCTGGCCGCCGAGCGTCTCGAGCGCACCGTCCTGCCAGCGCGCGCGGACGAGCTCGTCGCGCGCGTCGTTTCGACGCACCGGCCGAGCGAGCGGCGCCTGCCGGAAGCGCGGGCCCGGGTCGCGCTCCCCCTCGAGCGCGCGCAACGCCGGTCGGACGAAGAGCTCGAACCCGACGAGCGTCGACACGGGATTGCCCGGAAGCCCGAAGACCAGCGTCGCGTCGCGCACGCCGAACGAGATCGGCTTGCCGGGCTTGACCGCCACGCGCCAGAACACTTCGTCGACGCCGAGCTCCGCTGCGACGCGGCGCACGAGATCGTGCGGTCCGACCGACACGCCGCCCGAGCTGACGACGACGTCGGACTCCAACGCGCGGGCGAGCGCGTCGCGATGCGCGCCCTCGTCGTCGCGCACGGGCGCGAGGCGCTCGACGTCGGCGCCGTGCGCGCGAAGCGCAGCTTCGAGCATCGCCCCGTTCGCCTCGTAGATCTCACCCGGCTCGAGCCTCTCTCCCGGCGCACGCAGCTCGGAGCCCGTCGCGAGCACCGCGACGCGCGGCCTGCGCGCGCAGACGACGCTCGGGAATGCCGGCGGCGGCAAGCGCGCCGATCTGCGCAGCTCCGAGACGCGTTCCTGCCTCGAGCACGACGTCGCCTTCGCGCGCGTCGCCACCTCGCGGCCGAACGTTGTCACCTTGGCCAACGGGATCGGGAACGTCGATGCTGTCGTCTGTTGAGACAACACGCTCGATCGGAACCACCGCGTCCGCACCCTCGGGCACGACACCACCGGTCGCGATGCCCATCGCCTCGCCCGGGCGCAGCTCGCGCGAGCGGCAGGCGAGCCTGCCGCGATGCGCGCCACCACGGGAAGCCGACCCGGCGTGTCGGCGCTCCGCAGGGCGAAGCCGTCCATCGCGGAGCTCGCGAACGGCGGCAGGTCGACGAGCGCGCGGGCGGGCTCCGCGAGGACGCGCCCCGCCGCCTCCCCGAGAGCGACACGCTCCCCTGGCAACCGCGCGCTCCGTGACCAGCACGGCCGCGATCGCCGCCTCGAGCGTGAGCAGGTCGGCCACGTGGGCACCCTAGTCCCGGTACCCTCGCCACGTGCTCTCGGTCGTCGTGCCGGTGTACAACGAGGAGCGAAGCGTCGAGCTCCTCTACGACGAGGTCGCGAGCGCGCTCGACCCGCTCGAGCGCGCCTGGGAGGTCGTGTTCGTCGACGACGGCTCGACCGACGGGTCGTTCGGCGCCCTCACGCGACTCCACGCACGCACGACGAACGTGCGGGTGGTCCGGCTGCGCAGGAACTTCGGCAAGGCCGCCGCGCTCGCGGCCGGCTTCGCGCAGGCCGGCGGCGACGTGATCGTCACGATCGACGCAGACGGCCAGGACGACCCCGCCGAGATCCCGCGCCTGCTGGCGAAGCTCGACGAGGGGTTCGACCTCGTCTCCGGCTGGAAGACACGCCGCCGCGACCCGTGGCGCCGGCGGTTCCTCTCGCGGGTGTTCAACACGGTCACGGGTTGGATCTCCGGCGTCCGACTGCACGACATGAACTGCGGGCTCAAGGCGTACCGGGCCGACGTCGTGAAGGGCCTCGCGCTCTACGGCGAGCTGCACCGCTTTCTTCCGGTGCTCGCCTACGAGCGCGGCTACCGCATCGCGGAGCTGCCCGTCAACCACCGGCCGCGCGAGCACGGGCGCTCGCGCTACGGCCTCGAGCGCTACCTGCGCGGCTTCTTCGACCTGATCACGGTCACGTTCATGGGCCGCTACCGGCACCGTCCGCTGCATCTCTTCGGCGGGCTCGGGCTCGCGCTCGGCGGGATCGGGTTCCTGGTCTGCGTCTACCTGACGGTGCTCTGGCTGAGCGGAAGCGCGATCGGGCATCGGCCCCTGCTGACGCTCGGCGTGCTGCTCGTCGTGGTCGGGATGCAGTTCCTCTCGCTCGGGCTGATCGGCGAGATGATCACGACGCACCACGAGGAACGCGCGCTCGAGCGGGGGCGCGACGAGCTGCACGTCGACGAGATCCTCTCCTGAAGGTCCTCTACTTCGGAACGTACGAGCGCGACTACCCGCGCAACGCGCAGGTGATCTCGTGCCTGCGCGGGGCAGGCGTCGAGGTCGTCGAGCGGCACGAGCCGGTGTGGGAGGGAACGCGCGACGCGTGGCGCGCAGGCCCGGCGACGGCGCTGCGCCTCGCGCGCGCGGAGCTTCGCCTGCTCCGTCGGCCACGCGAGCGCTACGACGCCGTGATCGTCGGCTACCCCGGCCACTTCGACCTGCCCGCGGCGAAGACGCGCGGCGCGCGGCGCGCCCGGTGCTCTTCAACCCGCTCGTCTCGCTCGCGGACACGCTCGTCTCCGATCGCGCGCGCTTCCGGCCCGGCTCGCTTGCGGCTCGCGCGCTCTCGCTCGTCGACCGGCGCGCGCTCCGCGCGGCCGACGTCGTCGTCGCCGACACGGAACAGCACGCTCGCTTCTTTGCGGAGCTCGCCGACCTCGAGCGGGTCGAGGTCTGCTTCGTCGGAGCGGAGGAGCGCGTCTTCCGGCCGGGTTCGCCCGAGCGCGTTCACGCACGCGCTCTTCGTCGGCAAGCTGATCCCGCTGCACGGGCTGGAGACGATCCTCGAAGCGGCGAGGCTCGCGCCCGAGCTCCCGTTCCGCGTCGTCGGCACCGGGCAGCTCGACGGGCTCCTCGAGCGACGCCCCTCGAACGTCGAGTGGGTGCCGTGGGTCGAGTACGAGCAGCTCGCCGGCGAGCTGCACGCGGCAGGCGCGGCGCTCGGGATCTTCGGCGGCTCGGACAAGGCCGCGCGCGTGATCCCGAACAAGGCGTTCCAGGCGCTCGCCTGCGCCACGCCGCTCGTCACCGCCGACACGCCCGCCGCGCGCGAGCTGCTCGTCGACGGCGAGAGCGCGCTCCTCGTCCCGCCTGGCGACGCGCAGGCGCTCGCCGAAGCGCTTCGCCGGCTCGCCTCCGACGACGCCTTGCGAGCGCGCGTCGCCGCCGGCGGTCTGGCCGCGTACCGCCGGCAGGCCAGCGAAGAGGTCCTCGGGAGGCGCTGGCTCTCGATCCTCGAGCGCGCGCGTTGAGCCGAGCGCTCGCCCTCGCCGTCTCGGCCTTCGCGGCCGGGTTCGGAGCGCTCGCCGTTCTCCGCCACCGCTCGTTTCACACGGGCCGCTTCGACCTCGGGAACATGACGCAGGCCGTGTGGTCGACCGCACACGGCGATCCGCTCGCCGTGACGAACCTCGCCGGGGAGCAGACGAGCCGCCTCGCGTCGCACTTCGACCCGATCCTCGTGCTCTTCGCGCCCCTCTGGCTCCTCTGGCCAAGCCCCGAGCTGCTCCTCGTCACGCAGGCGATCGCGATCGCGCTCGGCGCGCTGCCCGTCTACTGGCTCGCGCGCAAGCACCTCGAGAGCGAGCGCGCGGGACTCGGCTTCGCGCTCGCGTACCTGCTCTTCCCGGCGACGCAGTGGCTCGCGCTCTCGGAGTTCCACCCCGTCGCGCTCGCGTGCCCGTTGCTGCTGTTCGCGTTCTGGTTCCTCGACGAGGACCGTCTCCTTCCGTTCGCGATCTGCGCGGCGCTCGCGTGCACGACGAAGGAGGAGATCGCCCTGGCCGTCGCAGGGCTCGGCCTCTGGTACGCCCTCGCGCGAAGACGGCGCGTCGCGGGGATCGCGATCGCGATCGCGGGGGCGGCGGCCGCGGCGGTCGCGCTCGGCGTCGTCGCGCACTACAACGACGGCGGCGACCCGTTCGCCGGACGGTACGAAGAGGTCGGCGGCTCGCCGACCGGGATCCTGAAGACGCTCGTCACCGACCCGCTGACGATCGTGCGCGCGGCCTTCGACCTCGACGGCCTCACGTATCTCCTCGTGCTGCTCGTTCCGCTCGCGTTCCTGCCGCTCGCGCGCACCGCTCGCCCTGTTGCCCGCGCTACCGGACCTCGCCCTCAACCTGCTCTCCTCGACGGACACGCAGACCTCGATCCACTTCCACTACGTCGCCCCGCTCGTGCCCGCGCTCTTCGCGGCGGCCATCTTCGCGGCCGCGCGCTTCGAGCGGCCGATCGTGAAGCCGCTCGTTGCACTCGTCCTCGTGTCGAACTTCGTGCTCGGGGCGATCCCGCTCTGGGGCGCGATCCCCGGCGGCGAAGACCTCCAGGCGAACGCCGCGCTGATCAGCGACCACGACCGCACGGCAACGCGAGCGCTGCGACTCATCCCGGACCGCGCCGTCGTGTCGGCGTCGAACTCGCTGGGTGCGCATCTGTCCGAGCGCCGACGGTTCCTCAGCTTCCCGATCCGCGAGGACGCGACCTGGATCGCCGTGGACGAGCGATCGCCCGGCTATCTCGACCGGTTCGCCCCGGGCCCCTACGCGATCGCGATCGCGCGCCTGCGCCGCGACCCGGACTGGGAGCTCGTCTTCGACGAGGACGGCGTGCTCGTGTTCAGACGGGAATCGTCTGCGGCAGCAGGTACGCCGTGAACGCGAGCGCCAGCCCGCGTGCGAGCCGGTCCTCCTCGACGGCCGCGAGCGGGACGACCCACGCGAGGTACCACGGCGTGACGTACGGCGCGCACGCGAGCAGCGCGACCGACGCGAGCCCGAGCCGCGCACGGCCTCGCCACGCCTCGCGCGCGAGCACCGCGTAGACGAACGCGAAGAGCAACGCGAACAGCGCGATCGCGGCGCCTTCCGGAACGCCGAGCTGCGAGAGCCTGTGCGGAAGCGCGTAGCTCGTCGTCTCCCTCGCGTTGTCAGCGAGCGGGCCGAACGCGTCGAGCCACGCGAAGCCGTAGCGCCACGTCGCGAGCGCGGCGACGGCGGCCGTCGTCACGGCGAACGCGCCGAGCCCCGCCCGCCGACGCGCCGCGAGCGCGTGCAGCGGAAGCAGCACGTACGGCACCCACTTCACGGCGGCACCGAGCGCCCAGCCGGCGCCTCGCGCCTGCGTCGCGAGCGCCGCGAGCAGCAACGCACCGACCCACGCGTCGTTGTGTCCGCCGCCGGCGAGATGAACCGCGAGCAGTGGATTCCAGCCGACGAAGGCGGCGGCGAGCGCCGGTCGCGCCGCGAACCGCGCCGCCAGCAGGACCGTCGCGCACGCCGCGAGCGCGGCGAGCACCTTGTAGATCCACGCCGCAGCGTCGTGCGACTCGCCCGCGACCAGCGCGATCGGCTCCGAGGCGAGCGTGAACCCGGGGGCGTAGACGGACGTCGAGTCGCGCCAGCTCTCGCCGGACCACGGGTACGCAGGGTCGTCGGGAAACGCCGAGGGTGGATCCTCGTACGGGTTCGCGTCATGGACCGTCGCGATCCGCCCGTACATCCAGTACGTCCACGCGTCGCTCGAGAGCATGAGCGGCGCCGCGAGCGGCACGAGCTGCACGACGAGCGCGACGACCACGACGCCTCGAAGCGGCACGCCGCCGCGAGCGAGCCGGTGGAGTCCCGCGACGTACGCGACGAACGCGACCACGAGCAGCGCGAGAAACGCCCACGCCCAGACGGAGCGGCCGACCAGCGCGCCGCCCGCCTGCGGGACGATCGGCGAGTCGCCGGGCCAGGCGAGCGCGGTGCAGCCCGCGACGCAGGCGAGGACGAGGAGCCCCGGCGCGAGCCGGGTCAGGCCGTTATGGGACAGGCCCGGGCACCGTCGGCGGCGGAGGCGGCGGCTCGGTCGGCGCCGGCGGAGCGGTCGTCACCGGCGGCGGCTCGGTCGGCGCAGGCGGAGGCGCGACGGGCGGAGGCGCAGGCTCGGTGGCCGTCGTGTCGGTCGACGGCGCCGCCGGCCGCGGGACGTACTCGAGCGCGTACTGCCCCTGCTCGAACGGCTGCCACTCCGGGCTGTGGTTCGGCTGCTTCCAGTCGAACACGGCCCGATGCTCCATCGCGACGAGCATGAAGCGCCGCCAGATGTCCGCCGGGAACGTTCCGCCGGCGACGGAGATCCCGTGCACGTTCTCCATCGGGATCTGTGCCTGCGGATACCCGACCCAGACGACCGTCTGGAGCTGTGGCGTGAACCCGGCGAACCACGCGTCGGCGTGGTTGTCCGTCGTGCCCGTCTTGCCCGCCGCCGGACGCCCGATCTGCGCTCCGACGCCGGTCCCCGAGTAGACGTTGGCCTCGAGGATCTTCGTCACCTCGTAGGCGACCCAGTCGGCCAGCACGCGCTTGCGCTTCGGCTTGCCCCAGTCGGTTTCGTCGTCCTCTTTGCCGCCGGGGAGCACGACCTTCCTGATCGCCATCGGCTCGGAGTGGATCCCACCCGCAGCCAGCGTCGCGTAGGCGGATGCCATGTCGAGCGGCGAGACGGAGATCGCCCCGAGCCCCATCGCCGGCACGATCTCGTTCGAGGGCACGGTCACGCCCATCTTGCGCGCGACCGCGGCAACGTTCTCCGGGCCGACGTCGAGCGTCAGCTGCGCGTAGACGGTGTTGTCGGAGCTGAGCGTCGCGCGGGTGATCGACGTCGAGCCGAGGTAGGAGTCGCTGTACGTCTTGACCTCCCACGGCTCGGTCAACGGGTCGGGCTGATAGACGAAAGGCTGCGACTGGTAGTACGTCGTGTCCGGGTTGACGCCGCGCTCGACCGCCGCGGTCAGCACGAACGTCTTGAAGGTCGAGCCCGCCTGCCGCCGACCCTGCGACACGAGGTTGTACTGATTCTTCTTCGAGTTCGGCGTCACGGCGACCATCGCGCGAATCGCGCCGTTGCTGGGATCGATCGAAACGAGCGCGGACGACGGGTCGGTCTTGTACGGAAGCGTTTCCTGGATCGCCCGCCGTGCGGCGATCTGCAGCTTGCGGTCGACGGTCGTGTAGACGCGCAGCCCACCCGAGCGCACGGTTGCGCCGCCGTACTCCTTGACGAGCTCGTTGTAGACGTACGAGAAGAAGTACGGCTCGCGGATGCGCTGGTAGAGCTTGCCGGGCTTCAGCTTGAGCTTCCGCTCCGCGACCGCGACGTTGTACTCGGCCGACGTGATCGCGCCGGTCTGGAACATCGCGCGCAGCACCTCGTCCCGCCGGGCGATCGCTCGCTCCGGGTGGAGAAACGGGTCGTACGTCGTGGGCGCCTGCGTCAGCCCCGCGAGCAGCGCCGCCTGCTCGATCTTCAGTGCGCGAGCGGGGACGGAGAAGTACGTCCGCGACGCAGCCTCGACGCCGTACGCGTGATTGCCGTAGTAGACCTGGTTCATGTAGCCGGTGAGGATCCGCTGCTTCGACCACGCGCGGTCGAGCTTGATCGCGAGACACGCCTCCTTGAGCTTGCGCTCGAGCGTCCGCTCCCGCGAGATGTAGAGGTTGCGCACGAGCTGCTGCGTGATCGTCGACCCGCCTTCGACCACGCGCTTCTCGCTCAGGTTCTTGACGGCGGCGCGCGCGATGCCTTCGACGTCGACGCCGCTGTGCTGGTAGAAGCGCCGGTCCTCGATCGCGACCGTCGCCGCCGGCATCCACTTGCTGATCCTCGACGCAGGCATCGGCTGCCGGTTGCGCTCGGCGGGGATCGAGCCGAGCAGGGAGTTGTCGACGGCGTAGACGAACGAGTTCTCGCCGATCTCCACCGGGCGCAGCTGGTCGAGATCGACGTTCGCGCACATCACCGCAGCGCTGCCGGCGCCGCCGGCCGGGAGCACGACGACGACGAGCGCGATCAGGCCGATGACGATCAGCGCGAGCTTCTGCTTGTGCCGCCGCGTCGCGCGACGCCTGCTCCGCCGGCGGCGGCCGAGGTCGGGCTGGTCGGGGAACGGGAGACGGGGGCTCACCCGAGCACACCTTCCTCACGCAGCCGCTTGTGGGCGCGAAGCCTGAGCTCGTGCTCGAGCTCCTCGGCGTTGCCGCGCGGCGACGGCACGCGGACGGTGAGCGTCGCGTTTCCTTCCAGCCCGCTGAGGACGACGCGTGCCCCGTCGTACTGGGCGATCTCCTTGCGAAGGGCGTCCACGGCGGCGGCGACATCCTGCGCGAGCGGCACCTGCACCTTGATCTCTGCCACCGTGTTCACGCTCCGAATAGTCGAGTTGCGGATGGTATCCGAGGCGAGCGTGTCGTTCGGGACCACGAGCCGGGCCCCGTCCGTGAGCCGGATGAACGTGTAGGTGAGGCCGATCTCCTCGACCCGGCCGCTCTGGTCGTCGACCGTGATCAGGTCGCCGAGCCGAAACGGCTGGGCGACCGCGATCAGGATCCCGGCGACGAAGTTCGAGAGCGTCTTCTGGGCCGCGAGCCCGAGGATCAGCCCGAGGATGGCCGTGGAGGCGAGCACCCCGCCGGCGACCGCGCGGACGGACGGAATCGTCAGCAGCGCCGAGAGGAACCCGACCGAGACGATCACGGTCGTCACCGTCCGCCGCAGGACGCGGTAGCGCGTCGCCACCACGGGGTCGAGCGTGCGCCTCGCCATCCGGCGGTCGACGATCCGCGCGAGCACGACGGCGGCGAGCACGACGGCCCCGGCGATCGCGATCGGTTCCCAGTCCATCCGCGTCTATTCCCTAGGGATCGAGCGGCTTCCTGCCGGAGAAGCCCTCGTCGATCCCGTGCCAGTGGTCGATCTCGTCCTCCCCGAGGCGCCAGCAGAGAAAGACCTCGACGCCGCCGACCCGCGCCGGGAAGTCGACGAGGCCGGTGTCCGGGTCCTTCACGACCCCACCGAGCTCGTGGATCGCGTTCACGCAGCGGGCGACGCCGGCGTGCTCGCGGGCGATCTGCTCGTCCAGGGCGGCCGCGCCGGCCGAGTCGACGCCGCCGCCGTTCCCGGCGATCTGCAGGGCGAGCTTCTTTCGCTCGAGCTGCGCCGCCGCGAGCGACGCCCGGTGCTCGACGAGCTCCTCGGCCAGCGGTCGCACCTGCGGGAGCAGCGCGTTCGCCTCCTCGCGGGTGAAGTGTCTCGACGCCACCCCCGTATGATCGAGAGGAAGGTGGCCGCTCGTCAACGAGACTCGGCGGAGCGCGCGGTCCATCCGACGAGGCTCTCGATCTGGCTCGCCCTCGTCGCGCTGCTGACCTTCGCGCAGGTCTACGGGCGCTACGTCGCCGACTCCGACACGATCGACGACCCGCTGTACAGCTCGAGCTTCGCGGCGTCGAGCCTCACGCAGTGGATCCTCCTCGGAGGCATCGCGCTCGGGCTCGCCTTCGGTGCGAGAGAGCTCCTCGCGCTGCGCATACCGCATCGCGTGGGTCGCGCCGTGCTGATCGCGATCGCGACGTTCCTGCTCGTCGTGATCACCGGCGCCGTCCTGAGCGCGCTCGGCCTGAACCCGTCGAGCGAGCAGGGCCTGGTGCCCGACGACTGGCCTCCTCCCGACCAGGCGGTGTTCGCGTTCAACGTCGCGCTCGTCGTGCTGGTCGGACCGCTCGTCGAGGAGCTGCTCTTCCGGGGGCTCGGCTTCAGCCTCCTCCGGCCGTTCGGGCGCATGGTCGCGATCGTGGGATCGGCCGCGGCGTTCGCGGCGGTTCACGGCCTCGTCGAGGGCTTCGCGCTCATCTTCCTGCTCGGGCTCGGGCTCGCGGTGATGCGCGACGTGAGCGGAAGCGTCCTCCCCGGGTACGCGCTGCACGCGACCTTCAACGCGGTGGCCGTGACCGCCGCGGCGTTGTCTTCTTCGGCAAGCTGAGGTTATTGTCACGGCTGTGCGCCGCGTGGCCGTCTGCGTCATCGCCCTGGCGCTCGCGCCTGCAGCCCACGCGTCCGACTTCTCGCTCGAGCTCACCGCACCGTCTTCCGCCACCTACGGCGACGCGATCGTGCTGCGCGGCCGCGTCGTCCCAGCGCTCGCAGACGCACCCGTCACGATCTTCCGAGACGGCGTGGCGATCGGAACCGCGACGACCGGCGCGGACGGAACGTTCGGGCTTCGCACGAAGGTCGAAGGCCCGGCCGTCTACTCCGCCTCGGCCGGCGAGCTCGTCTCGGCTCCGGCCGGGGTCGCCGCGAAGCCCCGACTGACGACACGCATCGTGGGCTCCGGCATCGTCGGAGCGCCGCTCCGGTTGCAGGTGAGCGTGCGGCCGGCCCGCGCGTTCCACGTGGAAGCACGCCGCGGCTCCAGGGTCTGGCTCTCGAAGAACTACGGCGGCACCGCGCGGATCCGCCTGTCGACGCTCGCCGCGTGGACGTACCGCGCGCGCGTCGCGGTCCCCGCCGACGGCGGCTGGCTCGCCGTCGAGCGCTCGCGTCACCACCGGCGTCGTGCAACCGCGGCTCGCGCTCGGCTCACGCGGCTCGAGCGTCCGCGTCCTCGAGCTGCGGCTCAGGGAGCTGCGCTACGCACTTCCGAGCGCCGACGCGACGTACGGCCTCGACACGTACCAGGCGGTGCTCGCGTTCCAGAAGGTCAGCGGGTTGCCGTGGACCGGTCGCGTCGACGCGCGGGTCTGGCAGCGACTGCGCACCGCGAGCCCCCCGAGGCCGCGCTACGGCGGCGACCACATCGAGGTCAGCAAGGGCCGCCAGTACCTGCTCGTCGTGCAGGGCGGCAAGACGCAGCTCGTCGTCCACGTCTCGACCGGGGCGACCGGGAACACGCCGATCGGCCACTGGCAGGTGTACCGCAAGGTCACCGGCTGGGACTGGGTGCTGTGGTACCCGATGTACTTCCTCCGCGGCTTCGCGATCCACGGCTACCCGTCCGTGCCCGCGTACCCGGCGTCGCACGGCTGCGTGCGCGTGCCGATGTGGGTCGCGCCCCAGCTCTACTCGCGGATCGGCTGGGGGCAGACGATCTACGTCTACTGGTAGCGGCCGCTACCGCTCTTCTTCGTCGTCGATCTCGGCGAACTGCTCGGGGGACACGTCCTCGAGGAAGCGCTTGAACTCGGAGACGATCTCCTCCTCGTTCACCTCGTCGCCCTCGAACTCGATCGCCGACTCCTCGATCACCTGGTCGGCGGCGAAGATCGGCGCCTCCGCGCGGATCGCGAGCGCGATCGCGTCGGAGGGGCGCGAGTCGACCTCGACCTCGGTCCCGTCGAGCTGCACCGTGACCTGCGCGTAGAACGTGTTCTCGCGAAGCTCGGTCACCGTGATCCGGGTGATGCGAGCGTCGAGCTCGCTGAGGATCTCGGTCAGGAGGTCGTGCGTCATCGGGCGCGGCGTCGACGCACCCTGCAGCTTCATCAGGATCGCGGCCGCTTCGGGCTGGCCGATCCAGATCGGCAGATACCGGTTGCCGTCCTTCGTCTTGAGCAGGACGATCGGCTGCTTGCCAACCAGGTCGAAGCTGACCCCGTAGATGTCCATCTCATGCACCGGACGGCTCCTCGTCTGAGTCTAGCTCAGGGCCTTTTTCGCCAAACGAACGCGAAAACGCCGGCGCAGGCCGGCGTTCGAGTGGGCGATCGTGGATTCGAACCACGGACCTCCGCCTTATCAGAGCGGCGCTCTAACCAACTGAGCTAATCGCCCGAAGCAGGCCGCAGTGTAGCGAGGGCTAGTGGAAGTGCCGGGTGACGGCGGACGTAGTCCTCGACCACGAGCAGGAACGTCTGGTCGCTCGCGATCTCGGTGATCGTCCCCTTGGTGTCCTCGTCGACCTCGGGGTCGTAGTTCAGCTCGGTCAGGAACTGCGGCAGGCGGCCGTCCTGGGACAGCGCCGCCATGCGGAGGAAGATCCGCTTCGCCTCGTCGTTCTGCGAGATCGCCTCGAGCGACTCGAGGTCGTCGTTCTGCCACAGCCCGAGCATCCGACCGTTCAACGCCCGGGGCGCCCGGGCGGATACGGCCTAGGGGGTCAGGTTCTCGAGCGCCTCCGCGAGCTCCTCGAGCTCGTGCTCGTCCCGGAACTCGACCACGACCTGGTCCGGGCCGACGCGCGCCTTGAAGCCGGTCGCCCGCTCGAAGGCCTCGCGGACCCGGCCCGCGAGGGCTGGGTCGACCGCGCTCTTCTTGCGCGGCTTGCGCTTCGCGCCTGCGTCCTGGGCGGCACGCTCGGCGGCGACGGCGGAGAGCCCCTGCTCGACGATCCGCTTCGCGAGCTTCTTCTGGCCTTCGCGGTCGGGGACGGCGAGCACCGCGCGGGCGTGCCGCTCCGTCAGCTCGCCGCGGGCGAGCATCCAGAGCACGTCCTCCGGGAGCTCGAGCAGGCGGACGCGGTTCGACACCGTGGACTTCGCCTTGCCGACGCGCTCCGCAACGTCGCCGAGGCTGAGCCCGAACTCGTCGAGCAGCACCGCGTAGGCGCGCGCTTCCTCGACCGCGGACAGCTGCTCGCGCGCGACGTTCTCGACGAGGGAGAGGAGCAGCGAGTCGCGGTCGTCGGCCGTCCGGATCAGGGCAGGCACGTTTGGCAGTCCCGCGTCCTTCGCAGCGCGCCAGCGGCGCTCGCCGGCGATCAGCTCCCAGCCGCCCTCGGAACGGGGCCGCACGACGACCGGCTGAAGCAGGCCCTGCGCGCGAACGGACGAGGCGAGCCCGGTTGCTGCGTCGGGCTCGAAGCGCCGGCGGGGCTGGCGCGGGTTCGCGTGGATCTGGTCGACGGGGAGCTCGGCGAGCTCCTGGCCGCCCTCGCGACCGCCGATCAGGACCTCGAGGCCCTTCCCAGGCCCTTGCGTTTAGGCGCGCTCGACAAGCTCCATCGCCACCTTCCAGTACGCGTCGGCGCCGGGGGACCGGCGGTCGTAGGCAATCGCGGGGAGTCCGTGACTCGGCGCTTCTGCGAGCCGGACCGAGCGTGGCACCGTCGTCCGGAAGACGAGGTCGCCGAAGTGCGTGCGCACCTCGCGCTCGACGTCCTGGGCGAGCCGGGTGCGCGAGTCGACCATCGTCATCAAGAGGCCGGCGACCACGAGCCGCGGATTGAGCCGCGTCTTCACGAGCTCGATCGAGCGCATGATCTCCGCGAGACCCTCCAGCGCGTAGTACTCGGCCTGCACCGGCACGAGCACGCGGTCGGCCGCGGCGAGCGCGTTGACCGTCAGCGGCCCGAGCGACGGCGGGCAGTCGAGGAAGACGTACTCGTACGCGTCGGTTCCTTCGGCGAGCGACTCCGCGAGGTACCGGTCGCCGTCGTCGCGGCGCGCGAGCTCGACGACCGCGCCTGCGAGCGCCGCCTTGGACGCGACGAGCGAGAGGTTCGCGAACTGCGTCGGCTTGGCGAGCTCGGAGAGCGGCACGCCGTCGAGGAGGTCGTAGCTCGAGGTCCCGTTCGCGCTCTCGCCGAGGCCCGAGGTCGCGTTCGCCTGCGGATCGAGGTCGACGACGAGCGACTTCTCGCCCGCCTCCGCGAGGCAGGCGGCGAGATTGACCGCGGTCGTGGTCTTCCCGACCCCGCCCTTCTGGTTCGCAACCGCATAGATCCGCGCCACCTGGCCAGCCTACTCAGGCGAGCGGACGCTTTTTCGCAACGCCCGGCCGGCGCGGAAAACCGTCCGGTGTGTGCGCGATTTTCGGGATCACGAGCAGCCCCGGCTCCTCGGAGACCTCGCCGCCGCCCACCCGGTCGGCCACTCGCTGCACCTGCTCGGGGTCGGCGCTCGGCCCGACGTACAGGACCACCGCACCTCCGGGTGCGACGAGGGGCAGACACCACTCCGCGGCGACCGGCGGTGGGGCGAGCGCGCGGGCGACGGCGACCGCGTAGCGGTCCGTCTCGTGCTCCTCCGCGCGACCCCGCGCGACGCGCACGTTCGGAAACGCCTCGGCGAACCGCTCGAGGTGGGCGACCTTGCGCTCCTGCGACTCGAGCAGCGTCACCTCTCGTTCGGGAAACACCGCCGCGAGCGGGATCCCCGGCGAGCCGCCGCCGGAGCCCACGTCGACGATCGAGCCGTCGAAGCGGCGGATCGCGTCGACGGCGGCGAGCGAGCGCTCGACGTGCTCGCGCCAACCCTCCTCGAAGTCGTCGATCGCGGTCAGCCCGGGAGTCGAGACGAGCGCCTCGACCCAGGCGACGAGCCGCGGGTCCCTACTCGGCGAGGACGACAACGAACCGGTTCGGCTCGGCGCCTTCGCTCGCGGTCTCGACGCCGGGGAACTCCTTCAACCGCAGGTGCACGATCTTGCGCTCGATCGACGTCATCGGCTCGAGCTCCGCGCGACCGTCCTCGAGCGCGCGCTGCGCCGCCCGCACGGCCATCGTCTCGAGCGTCGCGCGACGCCGGTCGCGATAGCCGGCGGCGTCCACGACGACGTCCTTTGCGCCTTCGGCACCCCCTCGCCGCGCGACGGCGTTCGCGAGGTACTGGATCGCGTCGATCGTCTGGCCGTGCTTGCCGATCAGCAGACCGAGCTCCGTGCCGCCGCAGACGACGTGGATCGCCTCCTCGTCCTCGCGGACGTCGACCCGGCAGCGAACGCCGATGCCCACGGCGACGCGCTCCACGAGCTCGCGCGCCTGCGCGGCCTGTGCGCTCTCGTCGCGCGGCTCCGGGGCCGCGCTCTCGTCGACCACGGCGACGACGCGCGCCGGCGTGTAGCCGACGCCGAGCAGTCCGCGCTCGCCCTCGGTCAGCACCTGGAACTGCACCGCCGCCTTGTCGAGCCCCGGATAGAGCTGCTCGAGCTCCCGCAGCGCCGCCCACTTCGCCTCGCCGACGGTCTCGCCCGTCGTCTCGACCCGAAGCGGCTCCTCGCTCATCGCTTCGCGCGCTTCTTCTTCTTGACGCGTCTCGGTGGGGGCGCGGCGACCGCCGGCGTCTCGGCCTCGGCCTTGGGCTTGCCGTCGCCACCGCCCGCCGGCGTCCGCGAGCTGCGCTTCTCGGGCGCGACCGGCTTCGGCCGCAGCTTCCGCGTCACGAGCCCCTGACCCGTCGTCCAGAGGTTCGTCGTGACCCAGTAGATCATCAGCCCCGCCGGGAAGTTGATCACGAAGAAGAGGAAGATCAGCGGGAGCGCGAGCAGCAGGTAGCGCTGCATCTTGTCCATCGTCGACGACATGAAGTACGTCGACGCGGTCTGGCTCGCCGCGTAGAGGATCAGCAGGATGACCGCCGAGAGCGGGTCCGAGCTGAGCGGCTGGGTGATGTCCGGAACGAGGTTCCACAACCACCCGAGCTCCGAGCCCGGGTACTTCGGGGAAGACCTCCTTCTCGAAGTTCTTGAGGACGAAGAAGAGCGCGAGGAAGACCGGGATCTGGAAGAGAATCGGCAGGCACGACGCCGCCGGGTTGATCTTGTTCTCCTTGTAGAACTTCATCAGCTCTTCCTGCTGCTTCGCCCGGTCCTGCTTGTAGCGCTGCTGGATCGCCTTCATCTCCGGGGCGTGCCGCTGGAGTCGCTGCATCGAGTGGATCTGCCGCACCGTCAGCGGCAGCAGGACCGTCCGGACGATGATCGTGGTCGCGACGATCGCCCACGCCCACGTCAGCCCACCCGAGGTGTGCAGCCACTCGAGGAGCGCGGTGAGCGGGCGCTCGAGCGGCTCGAGGATGAAGAGCGGCGTGATCATGCGGGGTCGAAGCCTCCGTGGCTCCACGGGTTGCAGCGGAGCAGCCGCCAGCCGGCCTTCAGCGAGCCGCGGGCAAGCCCGTACTTCTGGAACGCGTCGAGCGCGTACTGCGAGCACGAGGGGTGGTACTTGCACGTCCCCGCGGGCACGAAGCGGCCCAGCGTGAAGCGGTAGCCGTGCACGAGCCCGATGCCGACGTACCTCACGCGGCGGCCTTCTGAAGCACTTCGTCGACCCGCTCCTGGAGCCAGTCGAAGCCTCGAGCCTGCACCGCTTCGGGCAGGCCCGGGCGGGCGATCAGGACGTAGTCCTTCCCCGCCGGCACACGCTCGAGCAGCGCGCGCCAGCTCTCGCGGAGCTGCCGCTTGAGGCGGTTGCGAACGACCGCGCCGCCGAGCTGCTTCGGCACGGCGATCCCGAGCCGCGGGTCGTCGGCGGTCTCGGAACGGTCGAACCAGTAGAGGACGAGGAAGCGCGTCGACACGGAGCGTCCCTGACGGTAGACGGAGTCGAAGTCCCGCGAGCGCGAGAGGCGATGTCGACGCTGCACGCCGGTCAGGCGGACAGGCGCTTGCGGCCGCGCGACCGGCGCCGCTTCAGAATCATGCGACCCGCGCGTGTCGACATGCGTGCGCGAAAGCCGTGCTTGCGCTTTCGGCGACGAACGTTTGGCTGGTAGGTGCGCTTCACGAGGAACTCGTTCGGGAGAAAATTTGCGCCCCTTGCGGGGCGAGCGATGAGTATAGACAAGGGGTTGTACACGACGTTTTCCACAGCACGAAGCGCCTGCAGAGGCAAGGAAAACGACGCGTCGTCCACACCTGTGGAGAGTCATGTGGGCGTTGGTGATCTCCCTGCAAATCGGCCCTTTTTCGTCCAGAGGTCCCGTGTTGTGACGACGCAGAGAGGCTGCTATTGTCGCTCGCTCGCACGCCCCCATGTGAAGGAGCTTCCCACCTCGGTGGAACACCAAGTCGAGCTGACTGCCGAGAGTCTTTGGGGCGAAGTCTCCAGTCGGCTCAGGGGAGCGTTGAACGACACCACGTACCGAACGTGGTTCGACGACGTCGAAGGTGAAGAGCTCACCGACGACACGTTCGTCCTCCGAGTGCCGAACGACTTCGCGCGAGAGTGGATCGAGGGACACTTCCTCGGTCTGATCAAGGCCGCCGTCAAGGACTCGATCGGCCACGAGCGGCGCGTGAGCCTGCGCGTCGTCGAGGGGCACTCGACAGGCCTCCCGGAGCCGCTTCCCGCCGAGGTCGAGCGCCCGCCGAAGCGCGGCGAGGCCGGCATGAACCCGAAGTACATCTTCGACCTCTTCGTGATCGGCTCGTCGAACCGGTTCGCCCACGCGGCTGCGCTCGCGGTCGCCGAGGCGCCGGCGCAGGCCTACAACCCGCTCTTCATCTACGGCGGGACCGGGCTCGGCAAGACGCACCTGATGCAGGCGATCGCCCAGTACGTGATGCAGCACTCGCGCGATCTGAGCGTCCGCTACGTCACGAGCGAGACCTTCATGAACGACTTCATCAACTCGCTCCGCGACAAGCGGATCGAGGGCTTCAAGCAGCGCTACCGCGCCTACGACCTCCTGCTGGTCGACGACGTGCAGTTCTTCGAGCACAAGGAGCGGATCCAGGAGGAGTTCTTCCACACGTTCAACTCGCTCTACGAGGCCGGCAGCCAGATCGTCATGTCCTCGGACCGCCCGCCGCGCGAGATCTCGACCCTCGAGGAGCGGCTGCGGTCGCGCTTCGAGTGGGGCCTGATCACCGACATCCAGCCGCCCGACCTCGAGACCCGGATCGCGATCCTCCGCAAGAAGGTCAAGACCGACGGGATCCACGTGCCCGACCCGCAGGTGCTCACCTTCGTCGCGAGCCGGATCGAGTCGAACATCCGCGAGCTCGAGGGTGCGCTCACCCGCGTCGTCGCCTTCTCGTCCCTGACCGGCCGGCCGATGACGGTCGAGCTCGCACAGGAGGTCCTGAAGGACGTCTTCCCGCAGGGCGAGGCCGCGGAGGTCTCGATTCGGCGGATCCAGGAGACGGTCTCGGAGCGCTTCAACCTCTCCCTGAGCGAGCTCACCGGCGAGAAGCGCTCCCAGAACATCGTCTACCCGCGCCAGGTCGCGATGTACCTCTCCCGCGAGCTCACGGACTCCTCGCTGCCGAAGATCGGCAAGGAATTCGGGGGTCGCGACCACACGACGGTGATCCACGCGACGTCCAAGATCGCCCGCCTGATCAGGGAGGACAGGTCTGTGTACAACCTCGTCCAAGAACTAACAGCTCGGATCAAACAGGTCCGTTAGCGCCGATGCCTGTGCACAACCCCATTTCGTCCCCAGGTCCTCTCCCGGACGCAACGCGGCGCCCAGAGCCGAGGAAGACCATCGTCCACTGTCCGCACACCCCCTACTACTACTTCTAGAATCTTTTAAAGAATGAAAGACCTAGAAGCAGTAGCGATCGGATCGGGGATGAAACTCTCCTGTTCGCGAGACGAGCTCTCGCAGAAGCTCGCCGTCGTCGCTCGCGCGGTGTCGTCGAGAACGACGGTGCTCGTGCTGGGCGGAATCCTGCTTCGCGCCGAGAACGGTGAGCTCCAACTCGCTGCGACCGACATGGAGCTCTCGCTGCGAACGTCGCTCGAAGCGCAGGTGGACGGCGACGGCGCAGTCGTCGTACCCGGGAAGATGCTGGTCGACCTGATCCGCCTGCTTCCCGACGAGGACGTGCAGATCGAGCATCGCGCGGAGGAGGGCGTCGTTCGCGTCGACTCCGGGTCGTACAGCTCGCGGCTGCACACGTACAACGTCGAAGACTTCCCGCGTCTCCCCGACGTCGAGTCGATCGGGACGTTCAGCGTCGACCGCGAAGCGCTGCTCGACACGGTCGGCCGCGTCTCACGCTCCGCGTCGCGCGACGAGTCGCGCCCGGTCTTGACGGGGATCCTCGCGCGGTTCGAGGCCGGCAAGCTCGTGATGGCGGCAACCGACTCGTACCGGCTGTCCGTCAAGGAGACGCCGATGGAGGGCGATGCGCCGGAGCTCGAGGCGATCATCCCGGCGCGTGCGCTCACGGAGGTCACGCGCATCGCTGCCGGCGCAGACTCGCTCGAGCTCGGCGTCCACGAGAACCAGGTCGTCTTCGTCGCCGACGGGGTCACGCTGACGACGCGCCGCATCGAAGGGCAGTTCCCGAACTATCGCCAGCTGATCCCCGAGGCCTTCGAGCACACGGTCGCGCTTCCGCGCGCCGAGGCGATCGAGGTCGTCCGTCGTGTCGGCGTGATGGCGCAGCGCAACTCCCCGCTCCGGCTCCGCTTCGCGGAGGGCGAGCTGACCGTTTCGGCGCAGACGCAGGACGTCGGCGAGGCGCAGGAGTCGATGCCCGCGCCGTTCACCGGCGAGCCGCTCGAGATCGGCTTCAACGCGGAGTACCTGCGCGACGGCTTCGAGTCGGTCGGCGGCGACGAGCTCCTCGTGAAGCTGATCAGCCCGCTGCGGCCGGCGGTCCTCCAGGGCGAGAACGAAGACTTCACCTACCTCGTGATGCCGATCAGGCTTCCCACCACCTGATCGTCGAGACGGTCGCGCTCCGGAACATCCGCTCGTACGCGACGCTCGAGCTGGGGCTGTCGCAGGGTCTCGTGCTCGTCGTGGGACCGAACGGCGCGGGGAAGACGAACCTGCTGGAGTCGTTGCACGTCGGGACGCAGGGGTTCTCGCCGCGCACGCGGAACGACGCGCAGCTCGTGCGGTTCGGCGAGGCGATGGGGCGCGTGTCGCTGCGCGGCCGCCGCGCCGCAACGCCGCTGGAGCTCGACGTCACGCTCGAGCCGGGGAAGGGCAAGCGCGCCAAGCTGAACGGCGGGCCGTTGCGCGCTGCCGAGTTGCTGCGCGCGGAGGTCTCGACGCTCGTCTTCACGCCGGACCGGCTCGGGATCGTGAAGGGCGCGCCTGCGGTTCGCCGCGCGTACTTCGACCGCGCACTCGGGCGGCTGTTTCCGGCACGCGCGGGGTTGTCCGCGGAGTACGGCGCCGTCGTCGGCCAACGGAACGCTGCGTTGCGCCGCGTCGCGAACGGTCTGTCGTCGCGCGATGCGGTGGACCCGTGGACCGACCAGGTCGCCGCGCTCGGGACCGAGCTGGCCGCTGCGCGCCGGCACGCGCTCGAGCTCCTGACGCCCGCGTTCGCGCGGCTGACCGGTGCGTTCGGGCTCGAGCCGGGAAGGCTCGCGTACGAGGGCGGGCCCGTCTCGCGCGAGCAGCTGGACGAGCGACTCGCACGCGACCTCGAGCGGGGCACGACGAGCCTCGGCCCCCATCTCGACGACGTCGCGGTGCTCGCCGGCGACCGCGACCTGCGGACCTACGGCTCCCAGGGCGAGCAGCGGCTCGCGGTGCTCTCGCTGCTGCTCGCCGAGTCGGAGATCCTGCTCGAGCGCAGCGGCGTCCCTCCGCTGCTCCTGCTCGACGACGTGCTCTCCGAGCTCGACCCCGAGCGGCGGGCGACGCTGGCGCGGCTCCTGCCGGAGGGCGGCCAGACGCTCATCACCTCGACCACGGCCGGCGCGCTGCCGCTCGCGCCCGACCAGCTGCTCGAGGTCGCGCCGGGGACGGTGCGCGCGGCGTGAAGAAGATCGCCTCGGACGTCGCGAGCGAGCTCGGCCGCTTCGGACCGGCGGCGGGCATGGTCAGGATCGTCGAGGCGTGGCCCGCCGCGGTCGGCGCGACGATCGCGCGCAATGCCTGGCCGGCGCGGATCGCTCGAGACGGGACGCTGCACGTTGCGACCAGCTCCGCCTCCTGGGCGTTCGAGCTCGCGCAGCTCGAGGCGGACGTGTTGAAGCGACTGCGCGAGGCGACGGGAAAGGACGCGCCGGCGAAGCTGCGCTTCGCGGTCGGCAAGCTGCCCGAGCTCGGTCAGGAGGACGACGCTCGCCGCGATCGCGTCGCCGCCGACGCCCGGTCCCGAGGAGCTGCGAAAGGCCGAGGAACTCGCCGCCGAAATCGGCGACGAGGAACTGCGGAAAGTGGTCGCGAAAGCGGCCGCTCAGAGCCTCGCCAGGAGCGGTGATGACCGCGCATTCTGATACACTTTGACGACCCGGTAAGGCCGCGATTTGCAGGCCTTTTTTGGTTATGACCCAGACTAGCTACACCGCAAAGGACATCACCGTGCTCGAAGGTCTCGAGCCGGTCCGTCTGCGCCCCGGGATGTACATCGGCTCGACGGGCTCCCGCGGCCTCCACCACCTCGTCTACGAGGTCGTGGACAACGCCGTCGACGAGGCGCTCGGGGGTCACAACGACACCGTCGAGGTGACGATCCACCCCGACAACTCGGTCACGGTCGTCGACGAAGGCCGCGGCATTCCCGTGGGCATCGTCGAGGGCACCGGCATGCCGGCGCTGACCGTCGTGCTGACGAAGCTGCACGCCGGAGGCAAGTTCGGCGGCGAGGGCTACAAGGTCTCGGGCGGCCTGCACGGCGTCGGTGTCTCGGTCGTGAACGCGCTCTCCGAATGGCTGATCGCCGACGTGCACCGCGACGGGACGATCTACCGCCAGGAGTTCGAGCGCGGCGAGCCGAAGTACGACATGAAGGAGATCGGGCCGACGGATCGCACCGGCACGACGATCAGCTTCCTGCCCGACAAGGAGGTCTTCGAGGAGGTCGACTTCGCAGCGGACACGCTGACGCAGCGCCTGCGCGAGACGGCCTTCCTGACGCGCGGGCTGCGCATCAAGCTCGTCGACGAGCGCGCCGAGGGCACGACGGTCGAGTTCCACTACGAGGGCGGGATCCGCGACTTCGTCGAGTACGTGAACGCCGCGAAGGACCCGGTGCACAAGCGGATCGTCTACTTCGAGGGCGAGAGCGACCAGGGCGCGGTCGAGGTCGCGATGCAGTGGAACTCGTCCTACCAGGACTCCGTCTACACGTTTGCCAACAACATCAACACGCACGAGGGCGGCACGCACCTCTCGGGCTTCAAGGCCGCGCTGACCGGAACGCTCAACCGCGTCGCGCGCCAGATGACGCTGCTCAAGGAGAAGGAAGAGAACCTCGACGGCGAGGACGTTCGCGAGGGGCTCGCCGCGGTGATCTCGGTGAAGCTGCGCGACCCGCAGTTCGAAGGGCAGACGAAGACGAAGCTCGGCAACCCGGGCATCCGCGGTCTCGTCGAGCAGACGGTGAACGAGAAGCTCGCGCAGTTCTTCGAGGAGAACCCGACCGAGGCGCGCCAGGTGATCAACAAGGCGATCCAGGCCTCGCGCGCGCGTCAGGCGGCGCGCAAGGCGCGCGAGCTCACGCGCCGCAAGAGCGCGCTCGAGAGCTCGTCGCTGCCGGGCAAGCTCGCCGACTGCCAGATCAACGACCCTTCGGCCGCGGAGCTCTACCTCGTCGAGGGGAACTCGGCCGGCGGCTCGGCAGTCGACGCGCGCGACCGCCTCTTCCAGGCGATCCTGCCGCTGCGCGGCAAGGTGATCAACTCCGAGAAGAACCGGATCAACAAGGTGCTCTCGAACGCCGAGATCCAGGCGATCATCACGGCGATCGGCACCGGCATCGGCGAGGAGTTCGACCTCGAGAAGCTGCGCTACCACCGCGTGATCGTGATGACCGACGCCGACGTCGACGGCTCGCACATCCGCACGTTGATCCTGACGTTCCTGTACCGGCAGATGCAGGAGCTGGTCGAGAACGGCCACATCTACATCGCCGTGCCGCCGCTGTACCGCGTCAAGATCGGCAACCACGAGCAGTACGTCGAGAAGGAAGCGCATCTCGAGGAGCTGCTCGTGCGCGAGAAGATCAAGGACTTCGACGTCGTCGATCGCAGCGGCACGACGCAGAAGCTGACCGAGGCGCGCTGGGGACGCTTCTCGCGCGCGCTGATCGAGTTCGAAGGGCTGGTCCTCGCGACTGCGCTCCGACTTCGGCCCCGCAGCTTCCGACTTCGTCGTCTCGCACCGGCTGATCGAGACTCCCGCCGTCGAGCTGAAGGACGTCGCGGGTGCGCTCGGCTCGATCGAGCCGAACGGCTACGAGGTCTCCGTCGTGGAGAGCGACGACGCCGATTCGTTCAAGGCGAGGGTCGTCGAGCGCGAGACGAGCGCCGCGACGCACATCACCGTGCCGGCGACGCTGCTCGCCTCACCGGTCTACGAGAACCTGCGCAAGGCGTACGCGAAGCTGACCGAGATCGCCGGCCCGCCGCCGTTCACGATCACGTTCGGCAAGAAGACGCGCAGCGCCGAGACGTTCGGCGAGCTGCGCCACGAGGCGCTCGAGCTCGCGAAGGAGGGCATCTCGATGTCGCGGTTCAAGGGTCTCGGCGAGATGAACCCGGAAGAGCTCTGGGACACGACGATGGACCCGGGGAAGCGCGTGCTCGTGCGCGTCGAGGTCGAGGACGCCGCGCTCGCGGACCAGATCTTCTCCACGCTGATGGGCGACCAGGTCGAGCCGCGCCGGCTCTTCATCGAGCAAAACGCGAAGGACGTTCGCTTCCTCGATGTCTGAGCTGGATACCGGCGGCCTGAACGTAGGCCGCATCGAAACGCGAGAGCTCGAGCAGGAGATGCGCTCGAGCTTCCTGGACTACGCGATGAGCGTGATCGTCGCGCGCGCGCTTCCCGACGTGCGCGACGGGCTCAAGCCGGTGCACCGACGCGTGCTCTACGGCATGCACGAGTCCGGGATGCAGCCGAACCGGCCGTACAAGAAGTCCGCGCGCATCGTCGGCGAGGTGATGGGCTCGTACCACCCGCACGGCGACTCCGCGATCTACGACACGCTCGTCCGGCTCGCGCAGCCGTTCTCGATGCGCTACCCGCTCGTCGACGGGCAGGGCAACTTCGGGAACATCGACGGCTACCCCGCCGCGGCGATGCGCTACACGGAGAGCCGGCTCAGCCGGATCGCGACCGAGCTCCTGCGCGACATCGACGCCGACACCGTCGACTTCAAGCCGAACTACGACGAGTCGCGCCGCGAGCCCGTCGTCCTGCCCGCGCGCTTCCCGAACCTGCTCGTCAACGGCTCGTCGGGGATCGCGGTCGGCATGGCGACGAACATCCCGCCGCATCACCTCGGCGAGACGATCGACGCGCTCGTGACGCTGATCGACGAGCCGTCCGTCGACGTCGAGCGCCTGATGCAGCACATCAAGGGCCCGGACTTCCCGACGGCGGGGATCATCGTCGGGCGCGACGGGATCCGCGAGGCGTATCGCTCGGGTCGCGGCCGCATCGTGATGCGCGCACGCGCGCACATCGAGGAGCTGCGCGGCGGACGCACGGCGGTCGTGATCAACGAGCTGCCCTACGGCGTTCGCAAGGGCGGCGACGAAGGCGTGATCAAGAAGATCGCCGACCTCGTCAAGGAAGGGACGATCCCCGAGGTCGCCGACCTCAAGGACCTCTCCGACAAGTCGGGGATGCGGATCGAGGTGCACCTGAAGCGCGACGCGGTCCCGCAGGTCGCGCTGAACAAGCTCTACAAGCACACGTCGCTGCAGACGACGTTCGGCTACAACGCGGTCGCGCTCGTCGACGGCGTGCCGAAGACGCTCGGCCTGCGCGACCTGCTCTACCACTACCTCGAGCATCAGCGGCAGGTCGTCACACGCCGGCTGAAGTACGACCTGCGCCAGGCCGAAGCCCGCGCGCACGTTCTGCGCGGCTACCTGATCGCGCTCGACAACCTCGACGAGGTGATCACGATCATCCGCGGCGCGTCCGACACGGACGACGCGCGCTCGCAGCTGATGACGCGCTTCGAGCTCTCGGAGATCCAGGCGCAGGCGATCCTCGACCTTCGCCTCCGCGCGCTGACCGGGCTCGAGCGGAAGCGCGTCGAGGAGGAGTACGCCGACCTGCAGGAGCGGATCGCCGAGCTCCGCGCGATCCTCGGCGACGAGCAGCGCATCGACGCCGTGATCCGCGAGGAGCTGCTCGAGATCAAGTCGATCTACGGGCGCAACGACGACCGCCGCACGGAGATCGTCGCGGCCGAAGGCGAGCTCGAGCTCGAGGACCTGATCGCGGAAGAGGACATGGTGATCGCGATCACGCGCTCCGGCTACATCAAGCGGCTGCCCGTCACGACGTACCGCGAGCAGAAGCGCGGCGGCATCGGCGTGATGGGGATGGAGCTGAAGGACGACGACTACATCGAGCACCTCTTCGTCGCCTCGACGCACGACTACGTCCTGTTCTTCACGAACGTCGGCAAGGTCTACCGGCTCAAGGTGCACGAGCTGCCGCTCGGCTCGCGTCAGTCGAAGGGCCGCGCGATCGTCAACCTGCTCCCGTTCAAGCAGGGCGAAGCGGTGCGCGCGGTGATTCAGACGCGCAACTTCGAAGAGGCCGAGTACCTCTTCTTCGGGACGAAGAACGGCGTCGTGAAGAAGACGAAGCTCGCCGCGTACAACACGCCGCTCAAGTCCGACGGGATCATCGCGCTGAAGATGCGCGAGGGCGACGAGCTCGTCGGCGTTCGCCACTCGTCGGGCAAGGACGACATCCTGCTCGTCTCGCGGAACGGCCAGGCGATCCGGTTCCACGAGCAGGACGTGCGACCGATGGGCCGCGACGCGTCGGGCGTGCAGGGGATGAAGCTGCGGGCCGGCGACGAGGTGATCGCCGTCGGTGTCGCCCAGGACGACGCCGATCTGCTCGTCGTGACGGAGAACGGATACGGAAAGCGGACGCGCGTCACCGAGTACCCGGTCAAGGGCCGGGGCGGGATGGGCGTGAAGACGGTCCAGCTGACCGAGGCGCGCGGTCATCTCGCCGGCGCTCGCGTGGTGCGCGAGGGCTACCAGGTGATGATGATCTCGACGGGCGGCACGGTGATCAAGATGGCCGCGGGCGACATCAAGCGGCTCGGCCGCTCGACGCAGGGCGTGATCGTGATGCGGCTTCGCGAGGGCGAGCAGGTCTCGACGCTCGCGCCCGTGGTCGAGGCAGATCCCGACCCGGCGGTCGCCGAGGTCTCGGGGAACGGCTCCGAACCGAGCTGATCGTCGCTCGTTCGGGGGCTGTTTGCGCGCCGTCCCCTTCCCAAACGCGAGAAAGGGTTCTATAACTCCAAAAGAGGGGTCGAACCTGCTCGTCCCCCGATCCTCGAAGGAGCGTTCCGTGGCACCAGGGAGACAAGTCGATCTGCTCGAGCCCATCAATCTCGCCGAGCACCTCGGCAAGGTGGAGCTCTACCTCGGCCAGGTGTGCCAGATCGCCGGCATCTCCAAGATGCAGCTGGACTACTGGACGAACAAGGCGCAGATCCCGACCAAGGGCCGCAAGCAGCGCATCTACGACATCGACGCGCTCGAGACGGTGATGCTGATCAAGCAGGCGAAGGACAAGGGCCTGAACCTCGGCGCCGCGATCGACGCCGCCCGCACGTTCCGCGAGCGAGGCTCCGCCGCGTTCGCGGCTGAAGCGTCCGGCTCCTAGCGCCGCCTCAGCTGCTCCGCGGCCTCCTCGGGCGGGAGCGTGTTGACGTAGATCCCTGCGCCGAGCTCGATGCCGGCGAGGACCGTCAGGCGCGGGAAGACCTCCAGGTGCCAGCGTCGTGCCGGTGTGCAGCCACGCGTTCACCGGGACGGGCCCCTCGCACGACGTCGTGGAGGCGACGAAGCAGCTCGGCGAGGAGCTGGAGCGCTCCCGGCAGGAGCTCGCTCGACCACGCGTCCGGCTCTGGTTCGGTCGGCTCGATCAGGAGCTCGTAGGGGACACGGCCGGCGCGGGGGCACGTTGCGACGAGACCGCCGCGCTCGACGACGACGTTGTCGCGGTCGGGCTCGCCGTGCTCCGCCGTCGACCGCGGGGGGCGGGCCGGCGAGCCAGACGAGCTGCGAGTGCGAGTGGGCGAGGCTTCCGCCTGCCACCTTGCCCTCGTTGACGAGCGCGTGCAGGTAGCCGGCGGGCTCGGCCTCGCGCCGCCGTCGCCACGCCTCCGCGACGAGCCCGACCTGTTCGTCGTCGAGCTCGGCGAGCGAGCGCACGTGCTCGGGCGAGTGCACGACGACCTCCTGCCGCTCGAACGCGGGGTACAGGTTCGGGACGACGCGGACCCGCCAGGGATCGCCGATCGTGAGCGTCTCCGGCGGTGTGCGGTCCTCCCGGCCGGCGTCGAACGGGCACGAGTCGAGCTCCTCCTGCGTCGCCGGCTCGACGTGCGGCCAGCTCGCGCCCGGCCGCTTCGACCGGCTTGGCGCGACCACGACCTGTCGACCCGAGAGCGGGTCCTCGCGCGGCTCTCCGCTCAGGTGGCCTGGCCCTGGTGGCTCTTCTCGATGAACGGCCTGAACAGGTCGATCGGCGCCGGGAAGACGATCGTCGTCGACGCCGACGGCCCGAGCTCGAGCAGCGTCTGCAGGTAGCGGAGCTGCAGCGCGATCGGCGTGTCCGCCATCACGAGCGCTGCGTCCTTCAGCCGCTCGGACGCCTGGAACTCGCCTTCGGCGGCGATCACCTTCGCGCGCCGTTCGCGCTCGGCCTCGGCCTGGCGCGCCATCGCGCGCTGCATCCCGGCCGGGATCTCGACGTCCTTGACCTCGACGATCGAGACCTTGATGCCCCACGGCGCGGTGGCCTCGTCGATGATCTGCTGGAGGATCGCGTTGATCTTGTCGCGCTCCGAGAGCAGCTCGTCGAGCAGATGCTGGCCGAGCACCGACCGCAGCGTCGTCTGCGCGATCTGCGACGTCGCGACCATGAAGTTCTCGACCTGGACGATCGCCGCCGACGGATCGACGATGCGGAAGTACGCGACCGCGTTGACGCGCACCGGCACGTTGTCCTTCGTGATCACTTCCTGCGGCGGGACGTTGAGCGTGATCGTTCGGAGGTCGACGCGGACCATGCGGTCGATCACCGGGATCAGCAGGAAGAGGCCCGGGCCTTTCGGCGGCGTGAAGCAGGCGGCCGAGCCGGAAGACGACGCCTCGCTCGTACTCGCGCGCGACCTTGATCGCGGCGGAGAGGAAGATCAGCAGGAGAAAGGCGGCTGCGCCGATCAGGATCAGGAAGGCCATCGAGTCCTTTCGCCGGGGGCGCCTGGATCCTACGCGCCGCGCGGACGCACGACGAGCTCCAGCCCGTCCATCCGCTCGACCTCGACCTCGTCGCCCTGGTGCAGCGGCTCGCCATCCTCGGTCCGCGCGCGCCAGAGCTCGCCGTTCACGAACACCAGCCCCTCATTCCGGACGACGCCGCTCGTCCCGACGATCGTGTTCGGGCCGACCGCGACGGGGCTCTCCCGCACCTGGACGATCTTGACGACGACCAGCGCCATCAGGCCCGCCAGCGTCGCGGCGACGCCGATCAGCAGCGGCAGCGACACCTCGTAGACGCCGCCGGACGGCTCGAAGAGCAGCAGGCCCCCGAGCACGAAGCAGACGGCGCCGGCGACCGTCAGCGCGCCGTGGCTCGCGACGAACGGCTCGGCGCCGATGAACACGGCCGCGAGCAGCATGAGCAGGAACCCCGCCCAGTTGACCGGCAGCACCTGCGCGGCGAAGAGCGAGATGATCAGCGAGATCGCGCCGACCGTGCCCGGGAAGATCATGCCGGGGTTCCACAGCTCGACGACGATCCCGATCAGCCCGATCGACACCATCACGAAGATCACGTTGGGGTCGATCAGCAGGTCGAGGATCTGCTGCCAGAGGCTGAGCTCGGCGAGCGTGACGTCGGCGTTCGCGGTCTCGAGCACGAGGCCCTTCGGCTTCGTCGTTCGCCCGTCGGCCTCGTTCAGCAGCGTCGTCAGGTCGGGCGCGATCAGGTCGATCACGTTCTCGTCCAGCGCTTCCTCGGCCGTCCAGCTGTCGCCGGAGCGAACGGCGCGCTCGCCGACGTCCGGGGTTGCGGCCGTGGTCGCGCGCGAGACCGCGCAGCTGCGCGGAGAGCTTCTCGATCGCCTTCTCGCGCAGGTCGGCGGGCAGGTTCTCGCCGCCGCTGCCGACGGGCGTGGACGAGCCGATCGTCGTCTGCGGCGCCATCGCGAGCAGGTCTCCGGCCTGCGCGATGAACGCGCCCGCGGAGGTCGCCGAAGCGCCTTCCGGCGACACGTAGACGATCACGGGAACGGGGGACGCGAGCTCGGCCTTGACGATGTCCTCCATCGACGAGACGAGCCCGCCGGGCGTGTCGAGCAGGATCACGACGGCGTCGTAGTTCTCCTCGTCGCGCGCGCTTCAGCTGCTCCTTGACGAAGTCGCGCGTCACCGGGTTGACGTCGTTGGCGAACTCGATCGCGAGGACGCGGGCGGCCGAGGCCGCTCCCGGCGCGGCGAGCGCGGCGACCGCTGCGAGGAGCAGCAGGGAAAAGCCCCGCACAGCCGCGCTTTTCACTCGTAAGGATTCTATACGGAGGGGTCCCGCCGATGGACGGGAAGAGGTGGGGTCCGACACTCTGAAGAACCTCCCGTGAAGCTCCTCGCCGCCATCGTCGTCGCCCTCGTCTTTCCCGCCTCAGCGCTGGCGGAGGATGCGCGGCTCGTGACGCAGGAGGTGCCGCTCGGCGCGGGTGCTCGCACGCTCGCGAGCGCACGGCCGCCCGTGTTCGACCTCGTCGGCCTCAACTGGCGCGGCTCCGGCGACGTGCGCTTTCGAACGCGCTCGGTCGCCGGCCGCTGGACCGCCTGGCGGTCAGCGCAGCCCGAGCCGTTCGACGTGCCGGACGCGGGCACGCCGGAAGGCCGCTCCGCGCTCGAGTGGAGGCTCGGCAACCCGTACTGGGTCGGCCCGTCGAACGCGATCCAGTACCGGCTCCGCGGCCGCGTCACGCGCCTGCGTGCGCACTTCGTGCAGAGCGCAGTCCGCTCGGTGCCCGCGCGCACGCTCTCGATCGCCGGCTCGCCGGCGCTGATCCCGCGTGCGAGCTGGCGCGCGGACGAGGAGATCCGCCGCGCAGGCCCGACGTTCGCGCAGTCGCTTCGGTTCGCGGTCGTGCATCACACCGCCGGCGCGAACGGGTACACGGCGGCGCAGTCGGCGGCGATCGTGCGGGCGATCCAGATCTACCACGTGAAGGGAAACGGCTGGAACGACATCGGCTACAACTTTCTCGTCGACAAGTACGGGCAGGTGTTCGAGGGCCGCTACGGCGGCGTCGAGCGGAACGTGATCGGCGCGCACGCCGAGGGGTTCAACACCGGTTCCGTCGGCATCGCGCTGCTCGGCACCTACGGCGACACGAAGCCGACCGCGAAGGCACTCGACGCGATCGCCGCGCTGATCGCCTGGCGGCTGGACGTCGCGCACGTCGACCCGGCTCTCGCGGCTCTCGTGGATCTCCGGTGGCAACGCGCGCTTCCCGTCGGGGACGCCGGTTCCGCTGGCTGCGGTGACCGGGCACAGGGACACCGGTCCGACGTCGTGCCCGGGGAACGCGCTCCACGCGCAGCTGCCGGCGCTCGCGCGCAAGGCAGCGGCGATCGGGCTTCCCGAAGCTCTACGAGCCCGCTGGTCTCCGGCACGCCCGGCGGGTTCGTGCGCTTCACCGCGCGCCTGTCGTCGGCACGGCCCTGGACGGTGCGGGTGACCGACGCCGCCGGGCGCGTCCGTCGCGTCCGGCACCGGTGAGGGCGCGAACGTCGACTGGACCTGGGACGCGACGTTCGCCGCGCCGACCGGGTACACGTACTCGATCGAGGCCGGAGCGGACGTGCGGCCGGCGATCGGAACGATCGGCCAGGTCGCGACGTCGCTGACGATGACCGGCGCGCAGGCGAAGCCCGCGACGTTCACGCCGAACGGCGACAGCCAGGCCGACTCGACGGTGATCAGCTACACGCTGAGCCTCGCCTCGACGGTCACCGCAACCCTTCGGGACGCGTCGGGGGCGACGCTCGCAACCCTGTTCGTCGAGCAGAAGAAGGCCGGCCGGCAGTCGTTCAAGTTCACGGCGACCGGCGTGGCCGACGGTCGGTACTCGGTCGTGCTGAACGCGAAGGCGCCGAGCGGACGCGAGGCGAACGCGGTCGTGCCGATCGTCGTCGACCGGACGCTCGCGGCGTTCGCGGTCTCGCCCGCGGTCTACTCGCCGAACGGGGACAGGCGACTCGACGAGCTCAGGTTCACGTTCGTGCTGGCAGCGCCCGCGCACGTCAAGCTGGTCGCAGGCAAGGAGCTCGTGTACGAAGGCGATCTCGGAGCCGGGCCGCAGGAGCTTCGCTGGGACGGGCGCCTGCGCGACGGGAAGTACGCAGCGGTGCTCGAGGCCACTGGGCCTTTCGGCACGCGCGGGCAGACCGTGCGCTTCGCCGCCGACACGAAGAAGCCGGTCTTCCGGCTGCTCTCGAAGGCGCAGCGCCGCTTCACCGTGAACGAGCAGGTGACCGTGACCGGCACGGTCGGCGGTGTGCGGGTTCGCGCCGTCGTCGGGCCGGGCCGCTTCTCGCTTTCAGGCGGCGGCGGACTGATCGCCGTCACCGCCTGGGACGCGGCGGGCAACCGCACGACGATCCGTCAGCGGTAGCCGCTCACCCACGCATCGTGCTCGCGCTCGAGGTGGTCGAGCAGCGAGGCCAGGAGCTCCGCACGTTGGACGTGTCGTCCCGTCTCGAGCAGGAGCGAGGTCGCCGGATGCTCGGCGCGCTCCGGCAGCTGCTCCGCCGTCTGGTGCACGTTGATCCCGATCCCGAGGAGGACGCGTCCGTCGCGCGCCTCGGCGAGGATCCCCGCCACCTTCCGGCCGTCGATCAGCACGTCGTTCGGCCACTTGACCGTCGGGACGACCTCGGCCACCTCGGCGAGCGCCTGGGCGCACGCCCGGCCGGCGACGAGCGAGAGCTCGGCGAGGTTCTCGGTGGGGACGTCGGGATGGAGCACGACCGAGGCGAGGACGCTCGATCCGGCGGGCGCGACCCAATCGCGGCCGAGCCGGCCACGGCCCGCGGTCTGCTCGTCGGTGGCCGCGACCGCGCCGACAGGGGCGTCGTCTCCGAGCAGCCGCTGGGTCGACTCGCAGCGCTCGACGTAGGTGTATGGCTTGCCGAAGCGGCCTCGGAGCAGCGGAAGCACGGTCTCGGGAGCGAGCGAATCGGTCACGAGCCGTAAAGTGTGGCGGGTGCAACCACTTCGGCCGAAGAGCCGTCCAATCAGGCAACCCCTGCGGGCGGGCTCGTCGCTCGCCTACGAGAGGCTGAGCGACCCCATCTTGGTCAAACGTGCGAAGGACGGCGACCGGCAGGCGCTCGAATCCCTGTGCGCCCGCCACCAGCCGGCAGTCGAGAAGATCGCTCGGCGGATCCTGCGCGATCCCGAGGACGCCCGAGACGCGACGCAGGAGTCGCTGGCGAAGGTCTGCACGCGAATCCGGCAGTTTCGCGGCGAGTCGCAGTTCGCGACGTGGCTGCACCGGCTCGTCGTGAACACGTGCCGCGACGCGCTCGCGCGGCGCCGCTCGTGGGAGGAGCTGCCCGACGACCTGACCGCGACGCCGACCGGCGACGTGGGCGATCGCGACGAGCTGCGCGCCTGCCTGCTCGAGCTGCCGCCGGCGCAGGCGCGCGTCGTCGTCCTGAAGGACGCGCTCGGCTACTCGTTCGAGGAGATCTCGGCCGCGAGCGGGATGCCGGTCGGGACGGCCAAGTGCTACGCGCACCGCGCGCGGAACAGCCTTGCGCGAACGGCTCGAGGAGCGCGTCGCATGAACGCGCCGTTCGGCAAGGCGCAGATCGAGGAGATCCTCCCGCACCGCGACCCGTTCCTCTTGCTCGACGAGGTGCTCGAGCTCGAGCCCGGCTCGCGCGTCGTCGCGCGCAAGGTCGTCACCGAAGAGGATTGCGCCGGGCACTTTCCCGGCAACCCGATCATGCCGGGCGTGAAGATGGTCGAGGCGCTCGCGCAGGCCGGCGCGGTCGCCGTGCTCGTCCAGGAGGAGAATCGCGGCAAGCTCGCGCTGTTCGCAGGGATCGACGACGTCCGGTTCAAGCGCGTCGTCCGCCCGGGCGAGGAGCTGACGCTCGAGTGCCTGCTCGAGACGGTGCGCGGCCCGATCGGTCGCGGCAAGGCGAGGGCGACGGTCGGCGGCGAGCTCGCCGTTCGGGGAACGCTGACGTTCGCGGTGGAGCAATGATCGGCAAGGCGAACGGCGCGAAGATCGGGATCACGGGTCTCGGCGTGAACGTGCCGGCCAAGGTCGTCACGAACGACGACCTCGCGAAGTTCGTCGACACGTCCGACGAGTGGATCATCGAGCGCACCGGGATTCGCGAGCGCCGCTTCGCGACGCAGGACGAGGCGCTGACCGACATCGCGCGGCCCGCGTGTCTTCAGGCGCTCGAGCGCGCCGGCGTCGAGGCGTCGTCGATCGACCTCGTGCTGTGCGCGACGGTGACGCCGGACATGATGTTCCCGACCTCCTCCGCGATCCTCGCCGACCAGCTCGGGATGCCGGACGCCGCGGCGTACGACCTGCTCGCCGGGTGCACCGGCTTCGTCTACGCGATCGCGCAGGCGTACGGGATGCTCGCCTCGGGGCTCTCGCGCCGCGCGCTCGTGGTCGGCGGCGACGTCCTTTCCAAGATCCTCGACTTCGAGGACCGCTCGACGCTCGTGCTCTTCGGGGACGGCGCCGGTGCCGTCGTGATGGAGCCGGTCGAGCAGGGCGGGTTCCTCGGGTTCGAGCTCGGCGCCGACGGCGGCGGCGGCGAGAGCCTCTGGCTGCCGGGCAGCGGCTCGCGCCACTTCGACGACCCGGCGTCGTTCGTGAAGATGAACGGCCGCGAGGTCTACAAGTTCGCGACGCGCGTCCTGGTCTCGTCGGCGGAGAAGCTGCTCGACGAGGTCGGGATGACGGTCGAAGACGTCGACGTGTACGTGCCCCACCAGGCGAACATCCGGATCATCGACCACGCGGCGAAGAAGCTCGGCTTCCCGCCGGAGAAGGTCGTCGTGAACGTGCAGAAGTACGGGAACACCTCGTCCGGGTCGATTCCGCTGGCGCTCTGGCCGATGCTGCCGCGGACGGAAGATTGAAGCCGGGGTCGAAGGTGCTGATGACGGGAATGGGAGCCGGCCTCACGTGGGGCTCGGGTCTGATCGAATGGACAGAGGAGATGGCTGCATGAGCAAGGTCGCGTTCATGTTTCCGGGGCAAGGGTCGTTCGAGTCGGGGATGGGCCGCGACGTCGCGCTCGCAGTCCCCGAGGCGATGGCGGTCTTCGACGCCGGCAGCGCTGCGTCGGGGCTCGACCTGAAGCAGCTCTGCTTCGAGGGGACCGCCGAGCAGCTCGTCGAGACCGAGTTGCAGCAGCCGGCGCTCGTGGCGACGTCGCTCGCGCTGAACGCCGCGCTGCGCGCGCGCGGGATCAACCCCGACTTCGTCGTCGGGCATTCGGTCGGCGAGTTCGCGGCGCTCTCCGCCGCCGAGTCGATCACGCCTGCGGCCGCGATCGCGCTCGTGCGCGAGCGTGGTCTCGCGATGGCGGCTGCGGCGCGCGAGCGGCCGGGCTCGATGGCCGCGATCCTCGGGCTCGCGGACGAGGTCGTCGAGACGCTGTGCCGGAAGATCGTCGGCGTGTGGCCCGCGAACTACAACTGCCCCGGCCAGATCGTCATCTCGGGCGAGGACGGCGCGGTCGGCGAGTGCTGCGAGGAGGCCGAGCGGGAGGGCGCCAAGCGCGCGATCAAGCTCCGCGTCTCCGGCGCGTTCCACTCGCCGCTCGTCGCGCGCGCGGCCGACCGGCTGCGCCCCGCGATCGAGAAGGTCGACTTCGCCGCGCCCAAGGCGGCGTTCATGTCGACGGTCACCGCGAAGGTCGAGGAGGTGCAGCGCTACCGCACGCTCCTCGTCGACCAGCTCACGGCGCCGGTCAGGTTCACGCAGGCGGCGCGCGCGCTGATCGGCAGCGGGGTCACGGTGTTCGTCGAGGTGGGGCCGGGCAACGTCCTCAGCGGTTTACTGAAGAGGATCGACAGATCGGTCAAGACCTTCTCGGTGAACGACCTGAAGGCGCTCGACGAAGTCACCGAAGCGCTGCGTGCCTGAGTTCGCGTCCCTCGAGGGAAAAACCGCTCTCGTCACCGGCGGCTCGCGCGGGATCGGCGCCGCGGTCGCACGCGAGCTCGCGCGGGCGGGCGCGACGGTCGTCGTCGGCTATCGCTCGGGCGCGGACGAGGCCGAGGCGATCGCCTCGGAGATCGGCGGCCGCGCGGTGCAGGCCGACGTCTCGAACGTCGACGACGCGAAGCGCCTGGTCGAGGAGGCCGGCGACCTCGACGTGCTCGTGAACAACGCGGGGATCACGCGTGACGGCGTGCTCGCGCGGATGACCGACGACGACTGGCGCTCCGTGCTCGAGACGAACCTCAGCTCGGTCTTCTACACCTGCCGCGCGGTCTCGCGGGGGATGATGAAGCGGCGCGGCGGCTCGATCGTCAACCTCTCGTCGATCGTCGGGCTGCACGGGAACTGGGGCCAGTCGAACTACGCCGCCTCGAAGGGCGGCATCGTCGCGTTCACGAAGTCGCTCGCGCAGGAGCTCGGCTCCCGAGGCGTCCGCGCGAACGTCGTCGCGCCGGGGTACATCAAGACCCAGCTGACCGACGCGATCCCCGAGGAGGCCCAGCAGCAGATGCTCGGGCTGACCCCCCTCGGCCGCTTCGGCGAGCCGGAGGATGTCGCCCGCGCGGTACGGTTCCTGAGCTCCGACGACGCCTCGTTCATCACGGGCGAGGTCGTGGTCGTCGGCGGCGGATTGGGCATGTGATGAGCACCAACGGACGACGGAGAGTCGTGATCACGGGGCTGGGGGCTGTGACCCCTCTCGCCAACGACGTGGAGACGTCGTGGTCGCGCCTGCTCGCGGGTGAGTCCGGCGCCGGCCCGATCACGCAGTTCGACCACTCGGAGTACCCGGTCCACTTCGCGTGCGAGCTGAAGGACTTCGACCCGACGCAGTGGATCGACCGCAAGGCGGCCCGCCGCATGGACCGGTTCGCGCAGATGATCCTCGCCGCGGCGCGTCAGGCCGAGGCGGACTCGGGGATCGACATCGCGAAGGAGCCCGACCGCGTCGGCGCCTCGATCGCCACGGGGATCGGCGGCCTCCGCTCGTTCCAGGACTGCTACGACGTGCTGAAGGAGCGCGGCCCCGACCGGGTCTCGCCGTTCTCGATCCCGTCGATCATCCCGAACATGGGCGCCGGCTGGGTCTCGATCGAGCTCGGCACGAAGGGGCCGCTGATGTCCGAGTGCACCGCCTGCGCCGCGTCGAACATGGCGATCGGCGACGCGCTCGACGCGATCCGCATCGGCCGCGCCGACGCGATGATCGCCGGCGGCACCGAGGCGCCGGTCACGGCGGTCGGGATCGCGGGCTTCGACTCGATGCGCGCGCTGTCGCGCAGGAACGACGACCCGGCGAAGGCCTCGCGGCCGTTCGACCAGGCGCGCGACGGGCTCGTGATGGGCGAGGCGGGCGCGGTGCTCGTGCTCGAGGAGCTCGGCCACGCGCAGGCCCGCGGCGCGAAGATCTACGCGGAGCTCGTCGGCTACGGCGTCTCGTCCGACGCGGCGCACATGACGGAGCCCGACCCGACCGGCGAGAACCCGGCGCGCGCGATGACGATGGCGTTCGACGACGCCGGCGTCGACCCGAGCGAGATCGGCTACGTGAACGCGCACGCGACGTCGACGCCGCTCGGCGACTCGAGCGAGACGCGCGTCCTCAAGCTCGCCCTCGGCGAGGAGAACGCGCGCAAGACGCCGATCTCGTCGACGAAGGGGTCGACCGGACATTGCTTCGGCGCCGCAGGTGCGGTCGAAGCGGTCTTCACGGTGCTCGCCGTGCGCGACCGGAAGCTCCCGCCGACGATCAACTACGACGAGCCCGACCCGAACTGCGATCTCGACTACATCCCGAACGAGGCCCGCGACGCCCCGGACATCGACGTCGCGTGCTCCAACTCGTTCGGCTTCGGCGGCCACAACGCGTGCATCGTGGTCCGTCGTTTCGCCGACTGAGCGCGCCGACTCGGTCGCTACCGTCGCACGGGTGCGGATCGTCGACGTCGGAGGACGCCTCGTCGAGGTGCAGGTGCGCGAGTCGCCGCGCGCGCGGTTGCTGCGGACCGTCTGGCGGCCCGGGGAGCCGGCGGAGCTCGTCGTTCCGGTGGGGACGAGCGACCGGGCGATCGACTCGGCGCTTCGAGCGCATGCGCCGTGGCTCGCGCGGCAGCTCGACGTCCGAGACGCGTCCGCGTGCTCGACCCGCCTCCAGCTGACCGAGCGCGAGGGGCGAAAGCTCGCGCGCGAGCTCGTGACGGAGACGATCGACGCCGAGGCTCCGCGCATCGGCGTCCGGTGCCGGCGCATCTCCATCCGCGACACGCGTTCGCGCTTCGGCTCGTGCTCGTCGGCAGGCTCGCTCTCGTTCTCGTGGCGGCTCGCGCTCGCGCCGCGCCGGATCCTCGACTACGTCGTCGTGCACGAGCTGTGCCACCTCGTTCACATGGACCACTCGCGGCGCTTCTGGTCGCTCGTCGAGCGCGTGCGCCCCGACTTCCGCGAGCAGCGCGACTGGCTCGGGGACCACGGCTGGGAGCTGCTTGCGTATCGTCCTCCGCATGACGCGGTGGGCGACGTTTGACTGCTACGGCACGCTGATCGACTGGAACGGCGGGATCCGCGCGGAGCTCGCGCGGCTCTGGCCGGACGACGGATGCCGACGAGCTGCTGCGCCGCTACCACGAGCTCGAGCCGGAGGTCGAGCACGCGGAGCCGGGGCTCGAGCTACCGCGAGGTGATGCGGCGCGTGCTCGCGCGACTCGGCGACGTGCCGGCCGGCGAGGAGGACGCGCTCGGGCGCTCGCTTGCCGGGCTGGTCGGCGTTCCCCGAGGTGCGGGAGGCGCTGGAACGCGCGCGCTCCCGCGGCTGGCGGCTCGCGATCCTCTCGAACACCGACCGCGACTTCATCGAGGCGTCGAAGGCGACGATCGGCGTGCCGTTCGACGAGACGGTGGTCGCCTCGGAGATCGGCTCGTACAAGCCGGCGCCGAAGCACTGGGAGGAGTTCTACGCGCGCACCGGCGCCGACCCCGCGCGGCACGTCCACGTCGCGCAGAGCATGTTCCACGACATCGTCGTCGCCAACGAGCTCGGGCTTCCGTCGGTCTGGATCAACCGGCTCGGCGAGCGCCACGACACGGCGCCCACGCGTGAGCTTCCCGATCTGGTCGCGCTTCCGGAGGTGCTCGATGAGCTCGTCGCTTCCTGACGGCTTCGACGTTCGCTTCGCGACCGACGCCGACGCCGCCGCAGTCGCGGAGCTCGCACGCGCGGTGGAAGACGCCGTGCTCGGCGTTTCCGTGATCACGGAGGGCGACATCCGAGACTGGTGGCGCGTAACGGAGCCCGGCGAAAACGTGTGGCTGATCCACGGCGGCGGACGATTGCTCGGCGCGGCAACGCTCTGGCCCCGCGGCGAGGCACCGAACGTCTGGGGTGACGTCCATCCCGCGGCCCTCGGCCGTGGGCTCGGCACGGCGCTCCTCGAGCTGGCCGAGGGGCGCGCGAGCGAGCTCGGAGCGGCGGCGGTCCGGAACGACGTCTTTGCCCAGGACGAGATCGCCGTCACGCTGCTCGAGGGCCGTGGGTACCGACCGGTTCGGCGTTACTACGAGATGCGGATCATGCTGGGCGACGAGGCACCTCCCGAGCCTGAGTGGCCCGAAGGGCTCACCGTCGCGCCGTTTCGCGACGGCGACGGTCCCGAGTTCCACGCGGCGTCCTCACCGAGGCGTTCAGGGACGAGTGGGGCAGCGACACCGATGGAGTACGAGGAGTGGCGGCGAGCGCGAATCGAGGCCGACGACTTCGAGCTCGCGATCTGGTCGCTCGTTCGGGACGGCGACGAGGTCGTGGCCGTGGTTCGCTGCGACGCCTTTCGGTACGGCGGCGGCTGGGTGGCCGGCCTCGGGGTCGTTGAACGATGGCGCAGGCGCGGGATCGGGCTCGCACTTCTTCAGCACACGTTTGGCGTCTTCCACGCTCGTGGCGAGCGCAGCATCGGCCTCGGCGTCGACTCCGAGAACCCGACCGGAGCGACGCGCCTCTACGAGCGTGCGGGGATGCACGTCGAGCTCGAGTCGATCACGTTCGAGCGAGACCCTCTCGTGACGCTCCGCCCGCCGCGCGACGACGACTTCGACGCGATGCTCGAGCTGATGAACGCGCACCAGCTCGCAGTCTTCGGCAAGGCCGACGTGACGGCCGAGGAGCTCCGCACCTGGCTGACGACGCCGTCCGTCGACGTGCAGCGCGACGTCCGGGTGCTCGAGCAGGACGGGAGGCTCATCGGGTACGTCGACGCCGACAAGACGAAGAACGAGCCCGTGCGCTGGTGGTCCGACCTCAAGGTCGCGCCCGACGCCGACGCGGCGCAGGTCGTCCCGGAGCTGCTCGCGTGGCTCGAGCAACGCGCGGACGAGGGGCTCCTGCGCGTCTGGACGAGCGCCGACGACGAGCGTCTGCTCCCGCTCTACCGAGCGGACGGCTTCGACGTGACGCGGCACTCGTACCGGATGGAGATCGACCTCGACGGCGAGGAGCGCGAGCCGTCGTGGCCCGACGGCCTTCACGTGCGCACGTTCGAGCCCGACGACGAGCGTCGGCTGTACGAGGTCGTCGTCGAGGTCTGGCAGGACACGACGGAACCGATCGGCGAGCCGTTCGAGGAGTTTCGCCACTGGACCACGCAGCGCGAGGGCTTCGACCCGACGCTGTGGTTCCTCGTCTTCGACGGCGACGAGCTCGCGGCGTTCGCGCTCGACAACCCCGACGACGTCGATCCCGACACCGGCTACGTCAACCTGCTCGGGGTGCGCCGCGCCTGGCGGAAGCAGGGCCTCGGCGAGGCGCTCCTGCTGCACTCGTTCGCCGTGTTCCGCGAGCGCGGGTACACGCGCGCGACGCTCGGCGTGGACGCTTCGAGCCCCACCGGCGCGACCCGCCTGTACGAGCGCGCGGGCATGCGCGTCTACCGCGACACCGTGATGCTCGACCGCCCCGTCCGTCGTAGCTAGGGTCTCGGCGTGTCGCGCCTGCGCGCGAAATGCCCCGACTGCCGAACGTACACCGCGGTCGCGCTGGGCCCGGAGTACCAGTGCCATTCGTGCGGGCGCGAGTTCGCGGCCGGCCTGGTGCGGGTGCCGCGCGCCTGGGGCGAAGGCGGCGAGGCGATGGCCGAGGCCGCTCACCTGCCGTTCGACTATCCGGAGGCAGCCGTGGTCGAGGAGGACTCGCTCGCCGACCAGAACCTCGCGATCGCCGCCGAGCTGCCCGACCGGCCGCTCGTGCTCGGCGGTTGCTGCTGCTGCGCATGTCGGCACGCTCGAGGGGCTCTCCGCGCGCCACGACCAGCTCGCGCTCGTCTGGCTCGACGCGCACGGCGATCTCAACACGCCCGCCACGTCCCCGTCCGGGAACGCCTGGGGCATGCCGCTGCGGATGATCGTCGACTCCGGGATGGTGAAGCCGGAAGACGTCGCGCTGATCGGCGCGCGGAACCTCGATCCGCCCGAGGAGACGTTCATCGCCGAGAGCGGGATCCACACGGGCCCGGATGCCGTCGATCGCGCGCTCGAGGACTGCAGCTGCGTCTACGTCGCGTTCGACGTGGACTCGCTCGATCCCGGCGAGATCACGCCGTTCATGCCCGAGCCGGACGGTGTGAGCCTCGACGAGGTCGAGCGGCTCTTCCTCGATCTCCGGGGTCGCTCCACGGTGGTCGGCGCCGGCCTCAGCGGCCTCGCTCCCGACCCGGACAACGTGGGGCGGCTGGAGCGCCTGACCCACGCGCTCGGGCTGTAACTCGCGCTCGAGCCTTCAGGTCTAACATCGCGTCATGGCGGAGCCCGGAATCGACGTCCAGGTCGAGACGAACGACGCGCCCCCTGCGGATGCGAAGAAGCATCCGAACACCTGTCCGAAGTGCCAGTCCCACTACCGGGACGACGAGCTCGAGGAGAACCTCTGGGTCTGCTCGCACTGCGGGCACCACTTCCCGATGCGCGCCCGGGCGCGGATCCTCAGCCTGGCGGACGAAGGCAGCTTCACCGAAGAGGCCGCCGACCTTCGCTCGGACGACCCGCTCGACTTCTTCGACCTTCGCCCCTACGGCGAGCGCCTCGCGGAGGCAGAGCTCGGCACGGGTCTCGGTGAGGCGATCGTGATCGGCCGCGCGTCCGTGGAGGGCAATGCCTGCGAGCTCGCGGTCATGGACTTCGCCTTCATGGGCGGCTCGATGGGGAGCGCCGTCGGCGAGAAGTTCGCGCGCGCGTGCGACAGCGCCGTCGAGCAGGGCGTGCCGCTCGTGTCGGTCAGCGCCTCCGGCGGCGCGCGGATGCAGGAGGGGATCCTCGCCCTGATGCAGCTGCCGAAGACGATCGTCGCGGTGGCCGACCTCCACGACGCCGGCTGCGCCTACATCTCGGTGCTGGCGCATCCGACGACCGGCGGCGTGCTCGCGAGCTTCGCGAGCCTCGGCGACGTGCTCCTCGCGGAGCCCGGAGCGCTGATGTCCTTCGCCGGCCCCCGGGTCGTCCAGCAGACGACGCGCGAGAAGCTGCCCGACGACTTCGGCCTCTCGGAAGCGAATCTCCGGTACGGCCACGTGGACGCGATCGTGCCGAGGCCCGAGCTGAAGCCCCACCTGGCGCGGTTGCTGCGCCTCTTCGCCAATGGCAAGTGAAGCCGAGCTCCGACTCCGCGACCGGCTCTCGAAGCTGAAGTCGATCGGGCTGCTCGGCGGCACGAAGGTCTCCGGCGAGCTCGAGCGGTTGCAGAAGCAGCTCGACCGGATCACGGCCGAGCCGAGCGAGGACGAGATCTGGCGCTCGGTCGAGCTCGCGCGCCACCAGGACCGCCCGTACACCCTCGACTACGTCGAGCGCCTGCTCGACGACTGGGTCGAGCTCCACGGCGACCGGGGCAGAGCCGACGACGCCGCGATCATCGCGGGCCTCGGCAAGCTCGACGGCCGCACGATCGTGCTCGTGGGGCATCAGAAGGGCCGCGACGTCAAGGAGCGGACGAAGCGGAACTTCGGGATGGCCTACCCCGAGGGCTACCGCAAGGCGATGCGCGTGATGAAGCTCGCGGACCGGTTCGGCTTTCCGGTCGTCACGCTCGTCGACACCCCCGGCGCGTACCCCGGCGTGGCGGCGGAGCAGCACGGTCAGGGCGGCGCGATCGCAGCGTCGCAGGCGACGATGCTCCGGCTCGGCGTCCCGATCGTCACCGTCGTGATCGGCGAGGGCGGCTCCGGCGGCGCGATCGCGATCGCGGTCGGCGACCGCGTGCTGATGCAGGAGAACGCCATTTACTCCGTTATTTCGCCCGAGGGCTGTGCCGCGATCCTCTGGCGGGACGCCTCCGAGGCGAAGAAGGCGGCGGCCGCGTTCAAGCCGGACGCGGTCCACTGCCTGGAGCTCGGGGTGATCGACGGGATCGTCCCGGAGCCCGAGGGCGGGGCCCACACCGACCCGGACGAGGCGGCCCGGCTCCTCGGCGCCTCGGTGAGGGAGGCCCTCGACGACCTCGACGGGCTGCCTGTGGACGAGTTGAGCCGCCGGCGGCGGGCGCGGTTCCGTTCGATCGGTGTTTTCGCCTAGAACAGGGGCTTTGCAGACCGCTCGTCCACAGTGTCCACAGTGTTTTCCCCTGCCCCTTTTATGACTCGAGGCCGGGAAAACTCCCGGCCTCGAGCGTGGACCCCCCACTAGGAGAGAAGCTCTCCAACTCGCTCCTTGCCGCCAGGGGGAGAAACGAATCCCCCGCTCACGGCGGCTCTTGCGTCGACCGCTGGGCGGGTCTCGGCCGTCCGGCCGAGGCAGCGCCGCGTCGGCCACTCGGCACCGCCTGCGGGCGAATTCCTCCACAAGGAACGACCTTGTCCCGATTGGCTACGTCGGGGTCGGGCAAAGTCCAGTCGTGCCGCCGCTCGCCGAGTACCGCCGCAAGCGCGACCCGAAGCAGACGCCCGAGCCGTTCGGCTCGAAGCGCAAGGGCAAGGAGCCGATCTTCGTCGTGCAGCGCCACGACGCGTCGCGGCTGCACTACGACTTCCGACTGGAGATGGAAGGCGCGCTCGCGAGCTGGGCGGTGCCGAAGGGCGTGCCGATGGAGCCCGGCCAGCAGCACCTCGCGGTGCACGTCGAGGACCACCCGCTCGACTACGCGACCTTCGAAGGCGAGATCCCGAAGGGCAACTACGGCGCGGGCACCGTCGAGATCTGGGACAGCGGCACGTACGAGTTGCTCGAGCGCAAGAAGAACGGCGGCCTGACCGTTCGACTGCACGGCAAGCGACTCGACGGTGTGTGGACGCTCGTGCCGGCGAAGCTCGGCGGCGAGGAGAAGAACTGGCTGATCCTCCGCAAGCGCGACGAGCCGCAGGCGGAGGCGGAGCCGGCGAAGCGTACGCGCCGCTACGCGCACGATGCTCGCCACGCTCGAGAAGACGGTGCCGAAGGGCGACGACTGGCTGTACGAGGTCAAGTGGGACGGCTATCGCGCGCTCGCGTACGTCACCGGCGGGGACGTCGCGCTCTTCAGCCGCAACGAGAACGACCTGACGGCGCGCTTCGCCGGCGTCGCGAAGTCGATCGGCAAGGCGCTCCGCACGCCGAACGCCGTGCTCGACGGCGAGGTGTGCGCGCTCGACGAGCAGGGCCGCGCGACCTTCTCCGCGATGCAGCAGGGCAAGGCGGGCACGAGGTACGTCTTCGTCGCGTTCGACGTGCTCGAGATCGACGGCGAGCCGGTGATCGGCCTCGAGCTGACGGAGCGGCGGGAGACGACTCGACGGGCTGCTGGACAAGCGCGTCAAGGCCGTGCAGTTCTCCGAATCCTTCGACGACGGAGAGGCGCTGTTCGAGGTGGCGAAGCAGCAGGGCTTCGAGGGGATCATGGCCAAGAAGCCGCACTCGACGTACCAGCCCGGCCGGCGGACGCGCGACTGGGTGAAGGTGAAGGCGACGAACAGCCAGGAGTTCGTGATCGGCGGCTACACGCGGGGAGAGGGCAGGCGTGCGGGCACGTTCGGCGCGCTCCTGCTCGGCGTCTTCGACGAGGGCAAGACGAAGCTCCGCTACGTCGGCAGCGTCGGCACGGGCTTCAACGACCAGGAGATCAAGCGCCTGCTCTCGCTCCTGCGTCCGCTCGAGACGAAGGAGCCGCAGTTCGACCCGGTGCCGAAGCCGCCGCGCGTGCGCAAGGGCGACATCGTCTGGGTCGAGCCGAGGCTCGTCGCGGAGGTCGAGTTCGTCGAGTGGACGCACGACCACCGGCTGCGCGCGCCGTCCTACAAGGGACTGCGCGAAGACAAGGGTCCGAGAGAGGTGCACGAGGAGGAGCCGCTGCCGACCGAGCTTCGCAAGGGCAACCGCGTCCTCAAGCTCTCCAACCTCGACAAGGTCTTCTTCCCGGTCGAGCGGATCACGAAGGGCGACCTGCTCGCGTACTACCGCGCCGTCGCGCCCGTGCTCGTCCCGCACCTCAAGGACCGGCCGTTCACGATGATCCGCTATCCCGACGGGATCGAGGGCAAGCACTTCTTCCAGAAGGACGCGCCCTCGCACATGCCGGACTGGATCCCGACGTTCCGCACGCTCGTCTCGACGCGCGAGTCGCCGCGCAAGCAGAAGTGGGTCAACTTCCCCGTCGTCAACGACGAGCTCGCGCTGCTCTGGATGGTGAACATGGGCTGCATCGACCTGAACGCGTGGTACTCGCGCGTCGACAAGCCCGAGCGGCCCGACTTCGTGCTCTTCGACCTCGACCCGTCGCCCGACGTCGGGATCCGGGAGGTCGCGCAGGTCGCGCTGCTCGTCAAGGAGGCGCTCGACGCGTTCGGGCTCGTCGGCTTCCCGAAGACCTCGAGCGCCGACGGCATGCACGTCCTCGTCCCGATCGAGCGTCGCTACACCTTCGAGGACACGCGCCGCTTCTCGGAGGTCGTCGCCGGGGCGATCGCGCGGTCGCACCGCGGGCTCGCGACGACGGAGTGGACGAAGTCGAAGCGGCGCGGCGTCCTGATCGACTCCAACCAGAACGGTGAAGGGAAGACGATCGCGTCGGTCTACGCGGTGCGTCCGCGCCGCGGGTGCGCCGGTCTCGACGCCGCTGCGCTGGGAGGAAGTGAACGAGGAGCTCGACCCGACGCGCTTCACGATGGACGTCGTCCGCCGCCGGATCGAGGAGCACGGCGATCTGTTCGAGGGCGTGCTGAAGACGCGGCAGCGCCTGACGGCCGCGCTCGGCTAGACGGCGAGCGCGAGCTCGGGCTGCTCGCGGCGGAGCACCCGCTCGAGCGCCGCGACGCAGCGCTCGTCGAACTGACGCCCCGCCTCTTCGCGCAGGAGCGCGAGCGCGCGTTCGTGCGACCACGCTCCGCGGTAGACGCGCGGTGAGATCAGCGCGTCGTACACGTCGCAGGTGCCGATGATCCGTGTCTCGAGGTCGAGCTGGTCGCCGAAGGCGCCGAACGGGTAGCCGGAGCCGTCGAGCCGCTCGTGGTGGTCGCGGACGAGCCTGCGCACGTCGCCCGGGAACCCGAGCTGCGCGAGGAGCTCCTCGCCCCACTCCGAGTGGCGCTTGACGATCTCGTACTCCTCGTCCGTCAGCGCGCCCGGCTTGTTCAGGATCTCGTCGGGAACGGAGAGCTTGCCCATGTCGTGCAGGAGGCCGCCGGCGGCGAGCACGCGCAGGCGCTCCGGCGGTAGCTGGAGCTCCTCGCCGACCTGCACCGAGCGCAGCGCGACTCGGCGCGTGTGCTCCTCGGTGTAGGCGTCCCGTTCGGCGAGCAACCGCGTCAAGGCGCTGACCTGGCCGCCGAGGAACGCTTCCTCCGCGTCGACGAGCTGGCAGGCGCTGAGGTCGCCGAGGAGCGGCCGCGACGCGACCGCACGACGGAGGTCGAGCGCGACCGGCACGCCGATCGCAGCGATCCCGAGCACCTCGAGGCCGTGACCGAGCCACCAGCCGAGGTCGAGGTACGTGAGGAGGAGCGACGCCGCGAGTGCGCACGCGAGCCAGGCTGTGCCGACGACGACGAGCAGGTCCGCCGCCCGCCTGGTGAGCCGGTACGTGCGAAACGCGCGCCAACCGACGAGCGCGTAGAAGCCGAGGCCGACCCCGAGCGCGATCCACGCGGGGGTGGAGCGAGGCTCCGGGACCGCCGGGACGGTGTTCGGGTAGGCGAGGCCGACGAAGCCGAGTGCCGCGACCGCCGCGAGGAGGACGCCCAGCATCACGAGGAGCGGCTTGACGGCGCGCGGATGCCTGAGGATCGGCAGCGTGCAGAGCGCGAGCAGCACGCCTCCTGCGGGGATCGTGGCGGCGCCGGAGAACGCGACCACGCCGTAGTCGTCGAAGAGCACGCCCGGCGTCGCGATCCCGTGCAGCACGAGCAGCGCTGCCATGACGGCGAACGCCGAGCCGATCATCACGCTGCGCCCGTCGTTTCGGCGGGCGGCAGCGACGGTGAGCACGATCGCTGCGACCGTGGCTGCGCCGGCGCTCGCGCCGACGAAGAGCGCATGCGCGACACCGCCCCAGGCGACCTTCTCGGACGAGAGGAAGTGCAGGAGCGCGGGCGGGAGAATCGCGAGGCTGATGCCCGCGGCGAGGACTGGTTCCCGGGTCAGCTGCCGCAGCATGACCTTTGAATCCTCGGCTCGGTGGATCAGGCAGGCGTCCCCCGGACGAGGGACTAGGAGGGTTCGACGAAACAGGCGCTGTGCCGCCGGGCCGCGCTGGGCGGCGCGATGCGGCGTCCTCAGTCGCGCCCGTATCTCATCGATACGAGCGCTCCCTGCGTCCTTGCCTCGCACCACCCATCGCACCCCGGGACGAGCCCTGTTCCGCCGAACCTCCTCAATCGAGGCGCTTCGGGTGCCCGAGCGTGCCGAGCTGCGCGATGTCGCGCCGGAAGAACATCGCCACCGTCCAGTCCGTGACCACCCGGAGCTTTCGGGTGAAGAGCGGCAGCTGGTAGAGGTGGTACGAGCGCGTCGCGAACCAGCCGGGGAAGCCGCGGAGGCGGATGCCGAAGATCTCCGCCACGCCCTTGAACCGGCCGAGCGTGGCCCCCTGGCCGATCATCCGGTAGGCGTAGGGGCCCGGCTTGCCGCCGAGGTTCTTGGCGAGCTGCCGCGCCTGGCGGAGGGCGTGCTGGCTGGTCGGAGGGTCCGGCGAGCCGGAGGCGCCGTTGACGACGCGGGCGCAGTCCCCGACGGCCCACGTCGCGTCCCTGCCCTCGACCCGCAGCTGCTCGTCGACCTTGACGCGGCCCCGCTCGTCGACCGGGAGACCCCAGGCCGCGAGCAGCGGGTGCGCGCGCACACCGGTCGTCCACACGAGCGTGTGCGTCTCGATCCGTTCTCCGTCGGAGAGCGTCGCCGACTCCGCGTCGAGCCGCTCGAGCCGCGTGCCGGTTCGCACCTCGATCCCGCGGCGGGCGAGGAGCTTCGACACGTACGCCGCGAGGCGCGGCGAGAGCTCGTGCAGGATGCGGTCGCTCGCCTCGACGAGCACCCAGCGCTGCGGCGCGGCTCGCAGGCGCGGGTAGAAGCGGAGCGCGTCGCGCACGAGGTCGTGGAGCTCGGCGAGCGCCTCGACGCCGGCGTAGCCCGCGCCGACGAAGACGAAGGAGAGATGCGGCGTTCCGGGCGCGAGGTCGGCGGCCTCGAGCTCGGCGAGCACGTGGTTGCGAAGCGCGATCGCGTCGGCGAGGTCGTTGAAGCCGAGAGCGTGCTCGGCGAGGCCCGGAACGGGCAGCGTGCGCGCGACCGAGCCGAGGGCGAGCACCAACCGCTCGTAGCGCACCTCGAAGCTCCCGGCGTGCGACTCGACCGCGACCGTGCGCGCCGCCTCGTCGAGGGCGGTCGCGGAACCCACGACGAGCTCCGACCGCGGGCACATCATCCGCAGCGGGACGACGACGTGGCGAGGCTCGAGCGTCGCCGAGGCGGCCTCGGCGAGCAGCGGGCGGAACAGCATGAAGTTCTCCGGGCTGACGATCGTCGCCTCGCCGACGTGCCGCGCGAGGATGGTGCCGGCGTAGCCGCCGCCGACGATCAGCGTGCCGTTTCGAGCGTCGCGCTGGGTCACGGGGTTATCGTCGCAGCGTGGCCGCAGTCCATGTGCGTGAGCTCGACGTCGTCCGCGGCTCGACGCACGCGCTTCGTGCCGTGAGCCTCGAGGTTCCGGAAGGCAGGGTCACGGGCCTGCTCGGCCCGAGCGGGTCGGGCAAGACGACGCTGATGCGCGCGATCGTCGGCGTCCAGGTGATCCGGAGCGGGACCGTCGAGGTGCTCGGCCTGCCGGCCGGCGCCCCGGAGCTACGACGCCGCATCGGCTACGTGACGCAGGCGCCCTCGGTCTACGGCGACCTGACCGCGCGCGAGAACCTCGACTACTTCGCGCGGATCGTCGAAGCGGCTCCGGGACGCGTCGAGGAAGTGCTCGAGACGGTTGACCTGGTCCGGCTCTCTCGACGGCAGGTCCGCTCGCTCTCCGGCGGCGAGCGCTCGCGCGTGTCGCTCGCGGCCGCGTTGCTCGGTCGCCCCGATGTGCTCGTCCTCGACGAGCCGACCGTCGGACTCGACCCGGTGCTGCGCCGCGATCTCTGGAACACGTTCCACCGGCTCGCGGAGGCCGGGACGACGTTGCTCGTCTCGAGCCACGTGATGGACGAGGCCGATCGCTGCGACGAGCTCGTGCTGATCCGCGACGGGCGCATCCTCGCGCAGTCGCCGCCGGCCGAGTTGCTGCGAAGCACGCGCGCCGACACGCTCGAGGAAGCGTTCCTCGTCTTGATCGAAGGAGCCTCGTGAGTGCGCGCGTGACGATCGCGACGGCGTTGCGGGTGCTGCGCCAGTTGCGGCGCGACCCTCGCACGATCGCACTCGTCTTCGTCGTGCCGCCGCTGCTTGCTGACGCTGTTCAAGTACGTGTTCGACGGGCAGCCGCAGACCTTCGACCGGATCGGCGGTCCCCTCGTCGGGATCTTCCCGTTCGTGCTGATGTTCGTGATCACGTCGATCACGATGCTTCGCGAGCGGACGACCGGCACGCTCGAGCGGCTGATGACGCTTCCGCTTTCCAAGCTCGACCTGCTGTTGGGCTACGGCCTGGCGTTCGGGCTCGTCGCCGCGGTCCAGGCCACGGTCACCGCCGCGGTCGCGTTCGGGCTGCTCGGCCTCGACGTGGAGGGATCGATCGTCGTCGTCGTGCTTGCTCGCGGTCGGGAACGCGCTCCTCGGCATGGCGCTCGGCCTGCTCGCGAGCGCGTTCGCGCAGACGGAGTTTCAGGCGGTGCAGTTCATGCCGGCGTTCGTGCTGCCGCAGTTCCTGCTCTGCGGCCTGCTCGTCGCGCGAGACCAGATGGCACCCGTGCTCGAGTGGATCTCGTACGCGCTGCCGCTGACCTGGGCCTACGACGGGCTGCAGCGCGCGGTCGACGGTGGCGACGCCGCACTCATCGCGCGAGACGCGGCAATCGTGTTCGCGGTGACCCTGCTCGCGCTGGCGCTCGCCGCCGCGACGCTTCGCCGGCGGACGCCGTGACGCAGATCTCGGTGATCGGCAGCGGCGTCGAGCACGAGGCGGCCGCGGAGGAGGTCGGGCGGCTGCTCGCTGAGCGCGGGGCCACCGTCGTGTGCGGCGGGCTCGGCGAGGTGATGGCCGCGGCCGCGCGCGGGCGCGAAGTCGGCGGGAGGCACGACGATCGGGATCCTCCCCGGCGAGTCGCGTGCCGACGCCAACGAGTGGATCGACCACGCCGTCGTCACGGGCATCGGCCACGCGCGGAACCTCGCGGTCGTGGCTTCCGGCGACGCGGTGATCGCGGTCGGCGGCCGCTGGGGGACGCTGGCCGAGATCGGGTTCGCCCGGGCGCTCGGGCGGTACGTCGTGATCCTGGAACCGGGTCTGGAGGTCGAGGGCGTACCGCGAGCGCGAACGCCCGCAGGAGGCCGTCGACGCTCGCGCTCGAGAACGCTCTAGCCCCGAACGAGCGGGCGCGTCAGGCAGGTCGGGCCGCCGTCGCCCTTGCGCGAAAGCTCCTCACCCGGATAGACGCGCACGTCGACTCCCGCGGCTTCGAGCCGCCGGCGCGTCTCCGGGTTGCCGTCGAGCGCGAGCGCGACGCGCGGTGCGAGCGCGAGCACGTTGCACGCCATCGACTCGAACTCGTCGTCGGGCACCTCGACGAAGCCGACGCCGCGCTGCTCGAGCAGCTCGACCAGCCGCACCGGCATCAGCGGCAGGTAGACGACCGCGAGGTCGTCCGCGAGCGGCGAGATGAGCGAGAGCATGTGCATCACCTCGTCGCGGCCGTGGTAGTGCGGGAGGTCGACGGCGAGCACCTCGACGTCGGGAAGCGCGGCGCGCAGTGCGTCGACGCCGGCGTCGTTCGTTCGGTAGCCACGACCGACGACGAGCGTTTGCTCGTCGAGCCAGAGCATGTCGCCGCCCTCCGCCGTCGCCGGCGCCTCCAGCCTCGCGAGCACGTCGACTCCCGCCGCGACGAAGTCGCGCTCGATCGCGTCGACCTCGACCTGCCGCAGCTCCTTGCCGGGTCGGAGCAGGACGGCGCCGCGGCTCGTCACGGCGGCCGGGTCGTGGACGTAGATCGCGTCGAGCGCCGAGTCGAGCGGCTCGCCGACGACGACCTCCGCTCCCGCGGCTTCGAGCGCCGCGACGAAGGCCTCGTGCTCCTCGACGATGCGCACCGGGTCGGGTGCGGCACGCCAGCCGTACTCCTGCCAGCGCTCGACCCCGCCGGGCCGCCGCACGAAGACGCGGCGGAGAGGCGCGGTCATCGTCACGCGAGCGATTCTAGGCGCCCCTCCAGGAAGCGACGCTCGACCGGGTTCGTCGCCAGCTCGAGCGCACGCCGGTACGCGGCCGCCGCTTCCTCCGCCCGCTCGAGCCGGCGCAGGAGGTCGGCGCGCGTCGAGTGGTAGAGGTGGTACGACGTCGAGCCCGGACAGCCGGTCGACGGCGTCGAGGCCGACGTCCGGGCCCTCGGGCCATCGCGACCGCGACCGCCCTGTTCAGCGAGACGACCGGCGAGCCGGTGAGCTCCTCGAGCCGGCCGTAGAGCGCGGCGATCTGCTCCCAGTCGGTGTCGTCGGGCGTCTCGGCGCGCGCATGGAGCGCGGCGATCGCCGCCTGCAGCTGGTACGGCCCGGGCCTGCGCCGCGCCAGGGCGTGCTCGAGCATGCGGAGGCCCTCGTCGATCTTCGCGCCGTCCCACAGCGCGCGGTCCTGGTCCTCGAGCAGCACCAGCTCGCCGCCCGTGCCGACGCGCGCGTCGCGGCGCGAGTCCTGGAGCAGCATCAGCGCGAGCAGGCCGAGCACCTCGGCCTCGTCGGGCATCAGCACGGCGAGGAGCTTCCCGAGGCGGACCGCGTCGTCGCAGAGGTCGCGCCGGACGAGCTCCTCGTCGGAGGTCGCGGCGTACCCCTCGTTGAAGACGAGGTAGAGGACGGCGAGCACCGAGTGCAGCCGCTCGGTGAGCAGGTGGTCGGGCGGGACGCGGAACGGGATGCCCGCGTCGCGGATCTTGCGCTTCGCGCGCACGAGCCGCTGCGCGAGCGTCGACTCGGGGACGAGGAACGCGCGCGCGATCTCGGGCGTCTGAAGCCCGCCGACCTCGCGGAGCGTCAGCGCGACGCGGGCCTCGGGCGCGAGCGCGGGATGGCAGCAGGTGAAGACGAGGCTCAGCCGTTCGTCGGGGATCGAGCTCACGTCGTCGTCCTCCTCGGTTCGAAGCTCCTCGAGGCGTGCGAGGAGCTCGGTCTTCCGCGCGAGCGTGCGCTCGCGCCGGATGCGATCGATCGCGCGGTTGCGCGCGGTCGCGACGATCCACGCGGACGGGTTGCGCGGGGTCCCGTCACGCGGCCAGCGCTCGACCGCGGTCACGAACGCTTCCTGCACCGCGTCCTCGGCGAGCTCGAAGTCGCCGAGAACGCGGATCAGGATCGAGACGGCGCGTCCCCATTCCTCGCGGAAGAGGGACTCGACGCTCACTCGGCGATCGGGCGGATCTCGACCGAGCCGGTCGTCGCGACGGGGATGTGCTGCGCGAGCTCGATCGCCTGGTCGAGGTCCTTGCACTCGGCGACGAAGTAGCCGCCGATCTGCTCCTTCGTCTCGGCGAACGGGCCGTCGGTGACCGTCGTCTCGTCGTCGCGGACGCGGACGACGCGCGCCTGGTGCGGATCGTCGAGCTCGAGGCCGTCGAGCTCGATGCCCTGCTCGCCGGCCCAGCCGAAGAGCGCGTTCCAGCGCGGGATCTCCTCGGCACGCCGCGCGGCGGCCTCTTCCGCCGACAGCTCACGCCAGGAGTCGACGGCGGCGCCGTCGTTGTTCAGCAGCAGGAGGTACTTCATGACGCCTCCTCCTCCGCTGCGGCGCGCAGCTCGACCGACCCGTGCCACGCGCCGGGGATCTTCGCCGCGAGCTCCGTCGCCTCGTCGAGGCTCTCGACGTCGAGGACGAAGTAGCCGCCGAGCTGCTCCCGCGTCTCCGCGAAGGGCCCGTCGGTGACGACCGTCTCGCCGTCGCGGACCCGCACCGTCGTCGCGGCCTGCGTGGGGGCGAGCTCGTCGCCGCCCGCGAGCTTGCCGTCGGCGGCCTGCGAGAACGAGCGGTACTTGCCGTACCACTCCTTGCGCTCGTCCTCCGAGAGGCGCTCCCAGTTCGACTCGTCGGACCAGATCAGCGCGAGGACCTTCACGCCCGCGCCTCCGCGGGGATCTGCATGATCGCCCGCACCTCGACCGTCCCGAAGCGCGCCGACGGGATCTTCGCCGCCCACTGCGCAGCTTCCTCGGGCGTGTCGACGTCGATCGACGTAGTAGCCGCCGAGCTGCTCCTTCGTCTCTGCGTACGGGCCGTCGCTCAGGCTGATCTCGCCCTCGCGCACGCGCACCGACTGCGCGGTGGCGCTCGCGTGGAGCGGGGCGCTCGAGACGAGCTTCCCCGAGGCCTCGAGCTCGTCCGTGTACGCGAAGTACTCCTGCATCAGCCCTTCGCGCTCACCGGCGTCTGCGTCGTCGTAGATCAAGAGCATGTACTGCATCTCGCCCTCCAATCGGTTGCTTGCATCCTCTAGGACGAACGGGCGGAGGGGAAATCGACAAGCCGGCCGAGAAACGTCAGCGCTCCGTGCTTGTCGAGCGGCTCGTTCAGGTTGCCGCACTTCGGGCTCTGCACGCACGAGGGGCAGCCGTGCTCGCACGGGCAGCCGGCCAGCATGCGGACGGTGTCCTCGACCCAGCCCTCGAAGATCTCGAAGCCGCGCTCGTTGATCCCGACGCCGCCCGAGTGCCCGTCGTAGACGAAGATCGTGGGGCGCCCGGTCTGCGGGTGGATGTTCGTCGAGAGCCCGCCGATGTCCCAGCGGTCGCACATCGCCCAGAGCGGGAGGATCGCGATCATCGCGTGCTCCGCCGCGTGGAGCGTGCCGAGGAGGCGCGGCTCGCGCTCGAGCCCCTCGAGCTGCTCGGGCTCGGGGAGGTACCAGACCGCCTCGGTCTCGAACTCCGTGATCGGCAGCTCGAGCCGGACCAGGTCGATCGTCGACTGGTCGCGGATCGACTTGCGCTGGTACCCGACGACCTGCTCGGTCACGACGACGCGGCCGAACGTCACCTCCATCCCGAGCCGTCGCTCGACGCGCAGCGGCTCGGAGATCTCGGTCATCGTCTCCTTCTTCGCCTGCGTGTACCAGTCGCCCGAGAACGGCGCGACGAGCGCGCGCCGGCCCTCGAGGTCGAGCTCCTCGACGAGGTAGCGCTCGCCCATGTGCAGGTAGACGGCGCCGTCGTGCACGGTCGAGTACGCGCGCTCGCGCTCCACGAGGCCGAGCAGCGAGCCGGTCTCGACGTCGACGACGGTGAACGAGTCGGGGCTCGTCGAGCGGAGTGGGACGCGCGCGGCCGGGTAGTCGCGCCCGGCCCAGACCCAGCCGCGCGGCGTGTGCTTCAGCTCGGGGAGCTCCGCCGCGCGCTCGAGCGCCTCGTCGCCGAGCGTCGCGCGGTCGGCGTCGTCGATCGGCGCCTCGAAGGCTGCCGCGCGCACGTGACCGTCGAGCACGCGCGGGTTCGCGTGGTCGAGGATCGCGGCCTCGACCTGCCGGTCGAGCAGCGTCTCCGGCTGCCGCATGAAGTACTGGTCGAGCGCGTCCTCGCTCGCGACGAGCACCGCGAGGCCGTGCCCGCGTCGTCCCGCACGGCCCCACTGCTGCCGCAGCGAGGCCATCGTCCCCGGGAAGCCGACCGAGATCGCGCAGTCGAGCAGGCCGATGTCGATCCCGAGCTCGAGCGCGTCGGTCGCGCTGACGCCGAGCAGGTCGCCCTCGACGAGGCGACGCTCGATCTCGCGCCGCTGCTGCGGCGTGTAGCCCGCGCGGTACGGCGCGAGCCGCGCTGCGGTGGCCGGGTCGAGCCGGTCGGCTGCGAAGCGGTGGATCAGCTCGGCGGCCTTGCGGCTCTTCGCGAAGCAGATCGTGCGCAGGCCGCGCTGCGCGAGCTCTGCGAGCAGGCGCGACGCGTCGCCGAGCGCAGAGGCGCGCACGCCGAGCTCCTCGTCGAGCAGCTCGGGGTTCCAGAGCACGACGGTTCGTTCCGCGCGCGGCGCGGCGTCGTCGCCGACGACGGTCGCCTCCACACCGAGCAGCCGTTCCGCGAGCTCGCCGGGGTTCGCGATCGTGGCGGAGGCGAGCAGGAACTGCGGCTCCGCGCCGTACATCGCGGCCGCGCGGCGCAGTCGGCGCAGGACGTTGCCGACGTGCGAGCCGAACACGCCGCGGTAGACGTGCGCCTCGTCGACGACGACGTAGCGCAGGTTCTGCAGGACGTCGCCCCACCGGTCGTGGTGCGGGAGCACGCCGACGTGGAGCATGTCGGGGTTCGTGAGGATCAGGTTCGCCCACTTGCGGATCTGCCAGCGCCGGTCGCCCTCGGTGTCGCCGTCGTAGATCGCCGCCTTCACGCCCGGCACGGCGAGCTCGGTGAGCGTGCGCAGCTGGTCCTGCGCGAGCGCCTTCGTCGGGTAGAGGTACAGCGCCCGGGTCTTCGGCTCACGCGCGAGCGCGTCGAGCACCGGCAGGTTGAAGGCGAGGGTCTTGCCGCTCGCCGTGCCCGTCGTGACGATCACGTGCTCGCCGCGGCGACGCCGCCTGCCACGCGTCCGCCTGGTGCGCGTAGAGCGCGTCGTGGCCGAGCCGCTCGCGGACGCGCGGGTCGAGCTCGTCCGGGATCGGCGCGAAGCGGGCCGGCCGCGGCGGCTCGGTGCGCGTGTAGGCGACTTCCTCGCCTTCGAGCAGCTCCGCCCAGCTCGCCGTCCCGGTCGCCATTCCACACCAGGGTAGACTCGAGAGACCGGGGTGCCGCACCGCGCGGCTGAGAACACACCCGTCGAACCTGATCCGGGTCATGCCGGCGAAGGGAGGAGCCACGTCCATTCCGCGCGCCTTGACGATCGCAACGTCCGACTCGGGCGGCGGTGCCGGGATCCAGGCCGACCTGAAGGCGTTCGCCGCCGCCGGCGTGTACGGCACGTCCGCCGCTCGTGGCGCTGACCGCGCAGAACACGAAGGAGGTCACCGCCGTTCACGAGCTGCCGAGCGACTTCATCCGCGCGCAGCTCCACGCGGTGTTCGACGACATCGGCGTCGACGCGGCGAAGACGGGGATGCTGTTCTCGAAGTCGATCGTCGACACCGTCGCCGACTTCCTGCATCAGCGCCGCGTGCCGCTCGTCGTCGACCCGGTGCTGATCGCGAGCTCGGGCGCGAAGCTGCTGCTCGACGACGCGGTCGACACGCTGGTCTCGCGGCTCTTTCCGCTCGCGACCGTCGTGACGCCGAACCTCAACGAGGCGGTCGCGCTCGCCGGCTTCGACGGCACGCGCCGCGAGCTCGCCGAGCGGCTGCACGAGCTCGGCGCACCGGCGGTGATCGTCACGGGCGGGCACGGCGAGGAGGCGGTCGACCATCTGTTCGCCGAAGGACGACACGTCGAGATCCCGGTCGAACGCCACGATGTCGCGGCCACGCACGGCGCGGGCTGCACGCACTCGGCCACGCTCGCGGCGCTGCTCGCGAAGGGCGCGCCGCTCGAGGACGCCGCACGCGAAGCCGCGCGCGTCGCCTCGGAGGCGGTGCGGAACGGGCTCGTCGAGATCGGTCGGCGGCGAAGGGCCGGTCGACGTGCTGCACCTGAGGGGCGCGGCGTGAGCGCGGGGTCGACGCTCGCCCGCCTGCGCGAGCAGCGGCCGCTGATCCACCAGATCACGAACTACGTCGTGATGAACGAGACCGCGAACGCGACGCTGGCGATCGGCGCGCTGCCGGTGATGGCGCACGCACGCGAGGAGGTCGAGGAGATGGTCGGCCTCGCGAGCGCGCTCGTGCTCAACATCGGCACGCTGTCGCCGCCGTGGGTCGAGGCCATGCTCGCCGCGGGCAAGGCCGCGAACGCGCGGGGGATCCCCGTCGTCCTCGACCCGGTCGGCGCGGGGGCGACGCGCTACCGCACCGAGACCGCGAAGCGCCTGCTCGACGAGATCGACGTGACCGTTCTCCGCGGCAACGCGGGCGAGGTCGCGACGCTCGTCGGCGTGAAGGCGGAGGTTCGCGGCGTCGAGTCGATCGACGCGGCAGGCGATCCGGCCGAGCTCGCGCGGGAGGCGGCGCGAACGCTCGAGCTCGTCGCGTCGGTCACCGGCCCCGTCGACCACGTCTCCGACGGCGTGCGGTCGCTCTCCGTGTCGAACGGGCACGAGCTGCTCGCGACGGTGACGGGAACCGGCTGCATGTCGAGCGCGATCACGGGCTGCTTCCTCGCGGCGAACCCCACGGCGCTCGAGGCTGCCGCCGAGGCGCTCGCGGCGTTCGGGCTCGCGGGCGAAGACGCGGCCGCGGTCGCCAAGGGCCCCGGCACGTTCCACGCCGCGCTCTACGACGCGCTCTACGCGTTGACGCCGGAGTCGCTCGACGAGCGGGCGAGGATCGCGTGAGGCTGCACGCGCTCGTCGAGGACCTCGAGACGGCTCGCGCGGCCGTCGAAGGCGGGGCCACCGTGATCCAGCTGCGCGTCAAGGACGCGTCGACGAGGGAGCTCGTCGAGGTCGGGCGGCCGCTTCGCGAGCTCGACGCGATGTTCGTCGTCAACGACGACGTCGAAGCGGCGATCCGGCTCGAGGCCGACGGCGTCCACCTCGGCCGCGACGACGACGGCGCGGAGCGCGCGCTCGGCGCGGGGCTGAAGCTCGGGGTGTCCGCGTGGGACGTCGGCCAGGCGATTGCCGGAGAGCGCTCGGGCGCCGCGTACATCGGCGCGGGGCCGATCTGGGAGACGCCGTCGAAGCCCGACGCCGACCCGCCGATCGGCCTCGACGGCCTCGCCGGGATCGTCGACGCGGTCGACATCCCGGTGGTCGCGATCGGGGGGATCGACACGACGAACGCCGGCGCGTGCATCGCAGCGGGTGCCGCAGGCGTCGCCGTGATCCGCGCCGCGCGCGACGCGCGCGCTCTTCGCGAGGTGATCGATGAAGCTCTCGCAGGTCGGTGAGCTCGGCCTGCTCGCGGAGCTCGAGCGCCGCGGGCTCGCGCAGGCGATCGAGAACGACGCGGCGCAGGTCGAGGGGCTCGTCGTCACGCAGGACGCACTCGTGGAGGGCGTCCACTTCCGGCTCGACTGGATCTCCTGGCGCGACCTCGGCTGGCGCGCCGCGGCCGTCAACCTGAGCGACCTCGCGGCGTCGGGCGCCGAGCCTGCGGGCCTGGTCGTCTCGCTCGCGGCGCCCGGCGAGACGAACCTGGACGACGTGCTCGAGCTGTACGAGGGGATCGCCGAGACGGGCGTGCCCGTGGTCGGCGGCGACACGACGCGCTCCGAGCAGCTGATGCTGAGCGTGACGGCGCTCGGCCGGTCCGAGCGCGTCCCCGGACGCTCAGGCGCGCGGCCGGGCGACCTGCTCGTCGTGACGGGGCCGCTCGGAGCGGCCGGCGCGGCCTTCCGGAACGGTCGCTACGTTCGCCCGCCGCTCCGGCTCGCAGGAGGGTCGCCGGCTCGCGACCGTCGCGAGCGCGATGCTCGACCTCTCGGACGGCCTGTCGCAGGACGCCGGCCACATCGCCGCGCGCTCGGGCGTCCGCTGCGTGATCGACCTCGAGCTCGTCCCGCTCGCCGAGGGCGCAACCGTCGAGGACCTCGGCTTCGGCGAGGACTACGAGCTGCTCGCCGCAACCCCCGACCCGCTCGGCTTCACGGTGATCGGGCGCTGTCGAGGAAGGCGCCGGAGTCGAAGGAATTCCGGACGCCGGCTGGGAGCACTTCCGCTAGAGCTTGCCGCGGAGCGCGTCGAAGCGCAGCGCGGGCACCTTCCAGATCGCCTCCAGCACGATCGACTTCGACATCTTCGAGCCGCCCTCCTCACGGTCGACGAAGGTGATCGGCACCTCGGCGACGGTGAAGCCCTTGCGCAGCGCGCGGTAGGTCGTCTCGATCTGGAACGCGTAGCCCTTCGCGTCGATCGCGTCGAGGTCGATCGCCTCGAGCACCTCGCGGCGGTAGCACTTGAACCCGCCGGTCAGGTCACGCACGCGCACCTGGAGCCAGAGCTGCGCGTACACGCAGCCGCCCCGCGAGATGAAGCGGCGCAGCAGCCCCCAGTTGGGGATCTTCCCTCCGGGCACGTAGCGCGAGCCGAGCACGAGGTCGGCGCCCTCCTCCGCCCGCGCGATCAGGCGCGCGACGTCCTTCGGCTCGTGCGAGAAGTCGCAGTCCATCTCGAGGATCAGCTCGGCGCCGTCCGCGAGCGCACGACGGAAGCCGGCGAGGTACGCCGGGCCGAGGCCCTCCTTCCGCTCGCGGTGGAGGACGTCCACGGCGTCGAGCTCCGCGGCGAGCTCGTCGGCCAGCGCGCCGGTGCCGTCCGGGGAGTTGTCGTCGATCACGAGCACGCGCACGCCCTCGGCGACGAGCGCGCGCACCATCCGCTCGATGTTCTCGGCCTCGTTGTAGGTGGGGAGACAGACGGTCGCCTGCACGCGCCTATGATCGCTGCTCGTGGCGAAGGCGCTGCCGAAGAACCAGGAAGTGGCCGAGCAGCTGGAGTTGCTCGCCGACCTGCTGGAGCTCGAGGGCGAGCCGTCGTTCCGGGTGATCGCCTACCGCCGCGCGGCCACGCGGATCCGGGAGACGCCGGGCTCGGTCGCCCAGCTCGCGCTCGACGGCGCCGCCAAGGAGCTTCCCGGGATCGGCAAGACGATCGAGGAGAAGATCGTCCAGATCGTCGACGACGGCGAGATGCACGCCCTGACGAAGCGCAAGGCGCAGGTCCCGCCCGAGGTCGTGAGCTTCATGCGCCTGCCGGGGCTCGGCCCGAAGTCCGCCGCCAAGATCTGGAAGGAGCTCGGGATCACGACGGTCGCCGACCTCCGCACGGCGGCAGAGGCGGAGCAGCTCCGGACGCTCTCCGGCTTCGGCGCGCGCACCGAGGAGCGGATCCTGCACGCGCTCTCGCAGGAGGCGACGCTCGAGCCGGTGCGGCCGCTGCTCGGCGCGGGGCTCGCGCCCGTGCTCGCGGTCGTCGAGGTGCTTCGCGCGCATCCCGCCGCGGATCTCGTCTCGGAGGCGGGGAGCGTCCGCCGCCGCAAGGAGACGTTCCGCGACCTCGACGTGATCGCGACGGCGAAGGACCCGCGCGCGCTGATCGACTACTTCGTCGCGCTCGAGTGGGTCGCGGAGGTCGCCGCGCACGGCGACACGAAGGCGACGGTCGTCTCGCACGACGGCCTGCGCTTCGACCTGCGCGTGGTCCCGCCCGAGTCGTTCGGGAACCTGCTCCAGCACTTCACCGGCTCGAAGGACCACAACGTCGCGCTGCGCGAAGCCGCCGTGAAGCAGGGGCTCTCGATCTCCGAGTACGGCGTCAAGACCGTCGAGACGGGCGAGGTCTTCACGACGCGCGACGAGGCCGAGCTCTACGAGTTCCTCGGCTACCAGTACATCCCGCCCGAGCTCCGCGAGAACCTCGGCGAGCTCGACGCCGCGCGCAAGGGCGAGCTGCCGGAGCTCGTCGACGTCAAGCACGTGCGCGGCGACCTGCACGTGCACTCGACGTGGTCCTCGGACGGCAAGAACACGATCGAGGAGATGGCGCGCCGCTGCATCGAGCGCGGCTACCAGTACATGGCGATCACCGACCACTCGCACTACCTCCGCGACGGTCGGCTCGAGGCGCAGTGGCGCGAGGTCGAGCAGCTGAACGAGAAGCTCGCGCCGTTTCGCATCCTGCGCGGGATCGAGGCGAACATCCGGGCGAACGGCGAGGTCGACGTCGCGGACGAGCTGCTCGCCGAGCTCGACTGGGTCGTCGCGTCGCTGCACCAGGCGTTCGACAAGAACCCGACCGAGCGGATCATCAGCGCGATGGAGCACCCGCGCGTCCACTGCATCGGGCACCCGACCGCGCGGAAGATCAACAAGCGCCCCCCGGCCGACGTCGACGTCGAGCGCGTGATCGAGAAGGGGCTCGAGACGAGGACGTTCCTCGAGCTGAACTCGCAGCCCGACCGCCTCGACCTGCGCGACGTCAACGCGCGCCGCGCGGGGGAAGCGGGCCTGAAGATCCCCGTGGACACCGACGCGCACCAGATCAGCGCGCTCGACTGGATGGAGATCGGGATCGCGCAGGCGCGCCGCGCGTGGCTGACGAAGGACCAGGTGCTGAACACGCGCACCTGGAAGCAGATCGAGAAGCTGAAGAAGAAGGGTTAGCGCTCGAGCGCGAGCCGCGCGCCGAGCGCGATCAGCACGACGCCCGTGATCGCCTCGGTGATCACCCGGAACCGCCGGCTGCGCGCGACGACGCCGACGATCAGCGTGTAGACGACGAGCCAGGTCAGCCCGATCGCGAGGAACACGGCAGCGAGGAGCGCGGACTTCGCGGCGGGGTCGTCGTGCGAGATGAACTGCGGGAGCAGCGTGGTGAAGAGCACGGCGAGCTTCGGGTTCAGCAAGTTCGTGACGAGCCCCTGCCGAAACGGAGAGCCTGCGGGCTTCGGCGCCTCGATCCGCTCTTCACCGCGCCGCAGCGAGCGAAGCGACTGCACGCCGAGGTAGACGAGATACGCGGCGCCCGCGAGCTTCAGGACGGTGAACACCGTCGCCGACGCCGCGAGCACGGCGGCGACGCCGAGCGCGCTCATCGTCGCCCAGACGAACAGGCCGACCGCGATTCCCGCCGACCGTGCGAAAGCCCGCGGCGCGACCTCCGCGCACGGTGTTCCGCAGGACGAGCGCCATGTCGGGCCCCGGCGAGATCGAGATGACCAGCGCCACGCCCGCGAACGCGAGGAGCTGGCCGTCGATCACAGCGTCCTCAGCAGGTCGAGGAGCTCTGCCGGCGAGCCGACGACGACGTCCGCGCCCTCCTCGATTCCGCGCGGGCCTTCGTCGGAGACGACGCCGACGCGCACGCCCCACTCGATCTCGTCGAGCGCGCGGAACGCATCGAGGTCGGTCGAGTCGTCGCCCGCGTAGAGCGCGTGCTCCAGGCCGCGCGCGCGCAGGAGGTGCCGCACCGCGGTCCCCTTGTTCGTCTCGAGCGGCGGTCGGAGCTCGAGCACCATCCGGCCGAAGCGTGGCACGAGCCCCGCGTCGCGCGCCCGCGTCGCGACCTCCAGCAGGTAGGTCTCGGCCGCCTCCGGGTCCTCGGCGGTGCGGTAGTGGTACGAGAGCGTGAGCCCCTTGTCCTCGACCGGCCAGGCGACGCCTTCCGCGAACTCGCGCAGCCGCGAAGACCACGCGGGCGCCTCGGGGTCGAGCTCGAGCCCGTGCTCGCCGACGTAGACCAGCTCGTCGAGACCGACGATGCGCCGTGCGTCGTCGCCGGCACGGCCGCTCACGCAGGCGACGAGGGCGTACTTGCCGTTCAGCCTGCGGAGCTCGTCGCGCGTCTCTTCGGGGACGCGGGCGTCCTCGGGACGGTCGACGATCGGGGCGAGCACGCCGTCGACGTCCAGGACGATCGCCGCGCGCTCGGGCGCCTCCCGCAGCCGCTCGAGCAGCTCGTCCGGCTCCACGCGCCTACGATACGCGCGTGAAGCTCGCGCTGATCGGGCTGGTCGCGGGCTTCATGAGCGCGCTCTTCGGGGTCGGGGGCGGCATCGTCGTCGTCCCGCTGCTGATCCTCCTCGTCGCGTACACGCCCCACGTCGCGACGGCGACGTCGCTCGCGGCGATCGGGATCACCGCGCTCGCCGGCACGATCACGTTCGCGATCGCCGGCGAGGTCGACCCGGCGCTACGCGCTGCTCGTCGGCCTGCCCGCGGCCGCCGGCGCGACCGTCGGCGCGACGCTCCAGCAGCGCGTGCAGGCCCGGGAGCTCTCGTACCTGTTCGCCGCGTTCCTGTTCGCGATCGCCGTCTGGCTGCTCGTATGACGCTCGCGCTCGCGGTCCTGCTCGGGTTCACCGCCGGGATCGTCGCCGGGATGTTCGGCGTCGGGGGCGGGATCCTCTTCGTGCCCACGTTGATCGCGCTCGGCCTCGGGCAGGTGGAAGCGCAGGCGACGTCGCTCGCCGCGATCCTGCCGACGGTCGCCGCCGGCACCTGGCGGCAGGCGTCGTACGGGAACGTCCGCTGGAAGCCCGCGCTCGTGCTCGGCCTGGCCTCGGTCGTGGGTGTCGTCGGTGGAGCCCAGGTCGCGCTCTCGCTGCCGGAGGACGTGCTCAGGCGGCTGTTCGCCGTCCTCCTGGCCGCGGTCGCCGCGCAAGTAGCCTGGCGGGCGCGCAGCCGATAGGCCATCCTTCGACCATGAGCACCCCCGACGACATCTGGATTCCCCTCGTCGACGAGCCGATCGGCGGCATCGTCGATCAGATCCAGCGCGAGAACCCGGAGATCGGGAAGCTCGTCGAGTCGCCGAACCGCGTGCTCGCGTTCCGCACGTTCGCCTACATCCGCGTCGGCATCGTGCTCGGCCAGCTGCTCTTCGACAACGACCTGCCGCCCTACGACGGGTCGGACAGCTGGATCGACCTGCTCCTGAAGGACCCGGCCCACCGCGAGGCCCTGCTGCAGGAGGTGCGCGCCGTCGCCGAGGAGATCGCGGCCGACCCGAAGTACGCCGACGACGAGCCGCTCGGCCCGGACGACGACGCCCGCGCGCGCTTCAAGGAGTTCGCGCGCAAGCAGCTCGGCGGCTAACGCGCCAGCAGGCTGACGAGGAACACGCCGAGGAATCCCGCCGCGGTCACTGCGACTCGCTTGGCCGACGGGTGCTCGTGCGCGTGGGGGAGCAGGTCGGTCGCGCCCATGAAGAGGAAGAAGCCGGCGTAGACCGCGAGCAGCTCGCCGAGCGACTCCTCGGAGATGTCGAGCGTGGCGCCGACGATCGCGCCCAGCAACGGCGCGATCGCGACGATCGCGAGCCAGGTGATCGCGCGCCGCCGCGTCCCTCCCTGGTGCAGGACGAAGGCGACCGAGTTCAACCCGTCTGCGAAGTCGTGCGCGACCACCGCGAGGAAGACGAGCACGCCCGGTCGCGGTGTCGACGCTGAACGCGATCCCGATCCCGAGCCCGTCGATGAACGTGTGGATCGCGACCGCACCGGCTCCGAGCGCGCCGACGTGGCTGTGAGCGCGCGCCTCCTCGGGGGCGTCGCGGTGGTGCAGGACGAGCAGCCGCTCGGCGAGGAAGAAGCCGATGAACCCGGCGCCGACGAGCATCCCCACGCGCTGCGGGTCGTCGAGGATCTCGATCGCCTCCGGCAGGACGTGGAACAGCGCGACCGCGACGACGACGCCGCCCGTGAGCGCGATCGCCGTCGTGAGGTCGCGGCTCAGGCGGAGCGCCGCGAAACCCCCGCCGAAGGCCGCGAGCACGTGACGAGCGCGAAGGGGATCGCGATCCAGGTCATGCGCAGCGGGCGCAGAGCCCGTAGACGTCGAGCTCGTGACTCTCCGCGGAACCCGTGGCGGCGCTGAACACGGCGGCGGACGGTGCACCGCAGAGCTCGGTCTCCTCGACCGCGCCGCACGAGACGCACACGAGGTGGTGGTGATGTCCCGGTGGCAGCGGACGTACGCGCCCTCGCCCGCGCCGGCGAGCTGCGGATCGAGCCGGTCGTTCGCAGCAGCTCGATCGTCCGGTAGACCGTCGCAAGCCCGAGGAGGCTCCGCGCGCGCCCGGTCGTACACCTGGACGACGGTGAACGAGCCGGCTGGCGTTCGACGCGTCGAGCACGGCTCGACGTTGCGGAGTGAGGCGGACGTCGGCGGAAGCTCGAGCTCGGCCACGGCGGGAGCATAGTGAGAACGATTCTCATTCGCAAGTGAGTCGATCGCGCGGGTCCGGCGGCCTGTAGATGCCTGTGCCAGAATCAATCGCTCGGTGGGGAAGCGGCTCTCGATTGCACTGGCGCTCCTCCCGCTCGCGCTGGCCCCGGGAATCGCCGGGGCGGAGTCCGCGGCGCGGGACGGCGGCGCGACCGCGCAGGCATTTGCGCTCAAGGTGGTCGTGCCCGGCGGCGCGGGCGCCGCGACGACCGTCGTGGCGGCGCCGGTCGACTCCGTCTCCTTCGGGAACGCGGGCGCCTTCCCGAGCATGGACGTCGTCTCCTGGGGCGGCTCGGTCGCCTCGGCCTCGGCGAGCCCCGGCCAGCTCGCGACGGCGAACGCTTCGTCGGAGGTGACGTCGCTCTCGCTCTTCCAGGGTGAGGTGACGGCGACCGCGGTTCGCGGCTCGGCGCAGGCCAAGGCGAGCGCGTCCAGCACGTCCGGTGACTTCAACGGCGCCGGCGTGGGCTCGCTCGTCGTGAACGGCCAGCCCGCCGCGATCGGGCCGAACGCGCGCGTCGACCTCGGCACCTGGGGCTACGCGATCGTGCTCGCGCAGGGGTCGGCGCCTGCAGAGCGCTCGTACCGGGGCAACATCACCGCCCTCGACATCCGCCTGACGGCCGAGCACGGCGGCCTCCCGGCCGGGACGCAGATCCTCGTCGGCTACGCCGAGGTCTCCGTCACCGCGCCCGACGCGACGACCACACACGACCTCGACGGGCGCAGTGCCCGTCCCGTCCGCGGCGAAGGGCCCGAAGTCGAAGCCGTCGCCGGCGGAGCCCACCGGGATCCCGCCGCTGATCCGCCAGCCGCCGGTCGGCGTCAAGCCGAAGCTCACGCGTGGCCGCTACGTCTTCCCGGTCTACGGCCAGTCGTCGTTCACGAACACGTTCGGCGCCCCGCGCGCGGACACCGGCTGGCACCACGGCGAGGACATCTTCTCGTCACTCGGCGCGCCGCTGCTCGCCGTCGCCGACGGGACGCTCTTCTCGGTGGGCTGGAACGACGTCGGCGGCTATCGGCTCTGGCTGCGCGACACGCAGGGCAACCAGTTCTACTACGCGCACCTCTCCGCCTTCTCTCCGCTCGCGCAGAACGGTGCGCGAGGTGAAGGCAGGCGACGTCGTCGGCTTCATGGGCAACTCGGGCGACGCCGCCGGCACGCCGTACCACCTCCACTTCGAGATCCACCCGCTCGGGATGCTCCACATGGGCTACGACGGCGTGGTGTCGGCGTACCCGTACCTCGTGGCCTGGCGTCGCGTCGAGGACATCGTCTTCCCGGACGGCGCGGGGTGGGCGCCTGCGGCGAACGCGACCGCGACCGCGCCGAAGCCCGGTGCGATCCTGCTGCAGGTCTCCGACATCTCGACCGCGAGCGGGCTGCGGCCGGGCTCAGTGGCGCGCGCGTTCGTCGCGCCCGTCTCGGCCGAAGGCGACGGCTCGCTGGTCCGCGCGTTCGCGCCGCCGCCGCTCTCGCAAGGCGGCGCACGCGAAGGCTCGCGCGGGCAGCGCTCCGGCGACTAGTTCGGAGAGTTGTTGCCCTGGTAGGTGAAGTCCTCGTCACCGTCGCCGAGCAGACTCTTCAGCCAGCTTCGGGTTGCGGGGCCGGTGACGGGGTTGAAGAGGACGCCGATCGCGATTCCCGCGAGCAGCAGCGTGGTGTTCCGGCCGGAGTGGTCGTTCTTGCCCTGCATCCGGTTCGCCGCCTTGCGCAGGTCCTCGACCGCGCGGCGGAGGTTGTCCTGGATGTCTTCGTCGCCCGCGACGCGCACCGCGAGCGGAACCATCCCGCGCGGGCCGATCAGCTCGCTGTAGATCTCACGAGCCGCATCGAACGCGTCCTTGACGTTGTTCCGAATCTCCTGATCCTTGACGGCTCGCTCGACGAACGGACGGATGGTCTCCGCCGTGTCCGAGAACCGGTCTCTGGTCTTCGCCATGCTGTTCAGATCCTTTCGATCGCTTGCCTGAGGGTCCTACCCCTCGCTCTCGCGACCCTAATCCTCGCAGCCTGCGGCACCTCTGGGTCGAGCGAGGAGCTCGCAGCAGCTGCGCGGGATCGGCTTCACGGCCCAGGCTCCGGCCGGCTGGGAGCTGGAGCGACCCCCACGGACGGTGCTCGCGGGGAGCCCCGACGGCCCCGAATCGGTTGCCGTGGCGAACTTCAGGCTCGCGAAGCCGTTTCGCCCGGAGCTCTGGGTCGAGGCGGTGGCGGAGCTCAACGACGTCGCGGCACGTCTCGCGGAGCGGCTCGGGTCGACGGCGCTCGTCGTCCGCAGCAGCTCGACGACGCTCGCCGGCCGTCGGGGGCGGCGGTACTTCATCGACTACCGCAGAGACGGGCTGGCCATGCAGGACCGCGTCTACTTCCTCCTGAGCGGTCGTCGCGAGTACCAGCTCACGTGCCGCATCGTCGTGGACGAGGACGACGCAGACGTCGAAGCCTGCGACGAGCTGACGCGCTCGTTCCGTCTCGTCTGGCGCCTAGCGCCCGAGCGCGGCGCGGCGCTCGGTCCCCTGCGCCCGGCGCACGCGAGCGGGAGCCTTCCCGTCCAGCGCCGCGGCGAGGACCTCCGGGAGCTCGTCGGCGAGGACGAACTCCATCGCCTCGCGCGCGTCCTCCGGCAGCTCCTCGAGGTCGGACCCGTTCTCGCGCGGCAGGATCACGCGCTTCAGCCCCGCGCGCTGCGCCGCGAGCACCTTCTCGCGGACGCCGCCGATCGGGAGCACCTGCCCGGTGAGCGTCACCTCGCCCGTCATGCCCGACGTCGTTCGCGACCGGTCGGCCGGTGACGAGCGAGACGATCGCGGTCGCCATGGCGACGCCCGCCGAAGGCCCGTCCTTCGGGACCGCACCGGCGGGAACATGGATGTGCACGTCGTGCGCGGCGAACCAGCCGGGGTCGAGCTGCAGCGAGACCGCGCGCGAGCGGACCCAGGAGAAGGCGGTCTGCGCGGACTCCTGCATCACCTCCGAGAGCTGACCGGTCAGCTTGAGCCGGCCCTTGCCTTCGTAGGCGCCCGCCTCGATGAAGAGGATCTCTCCTCCGGCGGGCGTCCACGCGAGCCCGGTCGCGACGCCGGGCTCGGAGGTGCGCTTGCGCACCTCGTGCGAGAACCGCCGCGGCCCGAGCCACTCGCGCGCGCGCGCTTCGTCGACCTTGAGCTTCTCGGCCGCGCCTCTGGCGATCTGCGTCGCGGCCTTGCGAAGCAGCGCCGCGATCTGTCGCTCGAGGTTGCGCACGCCGGCCTCGCGCGTGTACTCGCGGATCACGAGCCGGAGCGCCTTGTCGTGGATCGCCACGCGCCGCGTCGTCAGCCCGTGCGCGCGGAGCTGCTTGGGGATCAGGTACTTGCGCGCGATCCCGAACTTCTCGTCCTCGGTGTAGCCCGACAGCTGGATCACGTCCATCCGGTCGAGGAGCGGCGAGGGAATCGTGTCGGTCGTGTTCGCGGTGCAGATGAACAGGATCTTCGAGAGGTCGAACGGCAGGTCGAGGTAGTGGTCGCGGAAGCGTCGAGTGCTGCTCGGGGTCGAGCACCTCGAGCATCGCGCTCGACGGGTCGCCGCGGAAGTCGTTCCCCATCTTGTCGATCTCGTCGATCAGGAACACGGGGTTCTTCGACTCGGCGTCGCGCAGCGCGCGGATGATCGTTCCCGGCATCGCGCCGATGTACGTGCGCCTGTGGCCGCGGATCTCCGCCTCGTCGCGCACGCCGCCGACCGAGATGCGGACGAACTTGCGCCCGAGCGCGTTCGCGATCGAGTGGCCGAGCGACGTCTTGCCGACACCCGGCGGGCCGACGAAGCAGAGGATCGGCCCGCTCAGGTCGTCCTTCAGCTTCGAGACGGCGAGGTACTCGATGATCCGCTCCTTCACCTTCTCGAGGTCGTAGTGGTCCTGGTCGAGCACCGTCTGGGCGTGCTCGAGGTCCAGGTTGTCGGGCGTTGAGGCGTCCCACGGCAGCGTGAGGATCCACTCCAGGTACGTGCGGATCACGCCGTGCTCCGCGGCGGCCGAGGGAAGCCGCTCGAGCCGGGAGAGCTCACGCTCCGCCGCCTTGTGCACGTCCTCGGGGAGCGGGATCGAGCGCAGCCGCTCGCGAAGCTCCTCGACCTCGGCGCGCTCCGGGTCGCTCTCGCCGAGCTCGTCCTGGATCGCCTTCATCTGCTGGCGCAGGAAGAACTCGCGCTGCCCCTTCTCCATCTCGGACTGGACCTGCGACTGGATCCGCGTCCCGAGCTCGAAGACCTCGAGCTCGCGGTTCAGGATGCGCGAGACGTGGCGGAGCCGCTGCTCGACGCTCACGTCCTCGAGCAGCTCCTGCTTCTCCTCGGTCTTCAGTCGCAGCGTCGACGCGACGAGGTGACAGAGCGCGCTCGGGTCGTCGACGTTCGCGGCGGCGAGCTCGAGCTCCTCGGGCAGGTACGGGACGAGCGCGATGATGCGCGCGAACAGCGCCTGCACGTTGCGGGTCAACGCCTCGACCTCGGGCGTCTCCTCGAGGACGTCCGGGACCTCGACGAAGCGCCCGACGAGATACGGCTCGACCTGGACGGGCTCCTCGAGCCGGATCCGGCGGAGACCCTGCACGAGGATGCGCAGCGTCCCGTCGGGGACGCGGATCATCTTGTGGATCACGGCCGCGGTGCCGACCTCGTAGAGGTCCTTGAAGCCGGGCTGCTCGTTCTCCGGGTCGCGCGTGGCCAGCAGCGCGAGCATCCGGTCGCCGCCGACGACGTCGTCGACGAGCTTGATCGAGCGCTCCTGCCCGATCGCGAGCGGGGTCATCGACTCCGGGAAGACGACGGTGTCCCGCAGCGGCAGCACGGCGAGCTCTTGCGGGATCGCGACGACGTCGGGCTCGATCGGCGTGGTCTCCTCGGGCTCGAGCTCGCTCATCCGATCCGCCTGATCGCGATCGTCAACCGCGCGGGCTTCGGGGCGCGCTCCGCGACGGGCAGGACGACTCGAAGCAGCCCGCGCTCGTAGGTCGCCGAGGCGCGGCTCGCGTCGACGTCGACCGCGAGCGACACCTCACGCTCGAACGGTCCGTACTCGATCTCGCTGCGGTACCAGACCTGGTGCGCTGCGCGTGGTCGCGGCCGTTCGCCGGACAGCACGAGCCGGCGTCCGTCGAGCACGACCCGGATCGAGTCGGCGTCGGCGCCGGGGACCTCGACGACGACGGTGAGCTCGGGCGGGTCATCCGTGCGAACGACGTCGATCTGCGGCCGGTGCACGAGACGGGCGCCCGCAGCGAACCGCGGCACCTGCCAGAGGTCGGCGAAGAGCTCCTCGAGCTCGGTCAGCCGGTCGATGTCGCGACGTCGTGCCATCCGTCACAGCGTAGAGTTCCCCGTCGTGCCCGGTCCGATGCGCGTCCTGAAGCTGGCTCTGGCGGTCGTCGTCGGTGCGATCGCGGTCTGGATCCAGGCGGTGCTGCGGGTTCCCGCGGTGAAGCGCCGCAAGGCTGCACGGCGGCGCGCGCGAGCACTCCCGAAGTCCTGAGCTCACGCTTACGACTTGAAAACAGGGCGTGGCTACGTTGGCCGCATGCTTCGAATCATGCTCGCGGCGATCGTCGCGCTCGGTGCGTTCCTCGTGCTCGAGGCACGCGCGGATGCGTCCCCCTACGTTCAGTACGGGATCCAGGACGACGCGTGGTTGCTCGGGGGACCGGGGACGTTCGACGAGCGGCTCGACCAGGTCGACGCGCTCGGCGTCGACGTCGTCAGGGTCAACCTGCGCTGGGACGAGATCGCGGCGAAGCGTCCGGCGAAGCCGTCGTCGCATCTCGACCCGGCGTACCGCTGGGCCGCCGGCGACGTCCTGCTCGGCGGGCTTCGCGCGCGCGGCATCGCGCCGGTCGTGACGCTCGTCGGCACGCCGCGCTGGGCCAACGGCGGACGCGCCGCGAACTGGGCGCCGAAGAGCCCGAGCTCGTTCGCGAACTTCGCCTACGCGGCGGCCAAGCGCTACCCGTACGTGCGGCGCTGGGTGATCTGGAACGAGCCGAACAAGTACTGGCAGCTCCGCCCGACGAGCCCGAGCACCTACGTGCGACTGTTGCTCAACCCGGCCTACGACGCGCTCAAGCGGGCGAACCGCGCGAACCTCGTCGGCGGCGGCGTGACCGCCCCGCGCGGTGGCTCGGGCAGCGTCTCGCCTGTCGACTGGATCCGTGGCATGGACCTCGCGCACGCGCGGCTCGACGCGTACGCGCACCATCCGTATCCGGTCAGCCGCGGTGAGACGCCGACCGCCGGTGGCTGCCGCTTCTGCGAGAACATCACGATGGCCGACCTCGAGCGTCTGCTCACGCTCGTCTCGCGCGCGTTCGGGCCGAAGCGCATCTGGCTCACCGAGTACGGCTACCAGACCAATCCGCCCGACCGGATGCTCGGCGTCTCGCAGGCCGCGCAGGCCCGCTACCTCGCCGAGGCGTCGCTGCGCGCGTACCGGGCGCCGCGCGTCGACCTGCTGATCCACTTCCTCGTGCGCGACGAGCAGCACGTCGGCCGTTGGCAGAGCGGCCTGTTCACGTTCGGGAACACGCGGAAGCTCTCCGCCTCCGCCTTCCCGCTGCCGCTCGCGCAGCTGTCGCGCAGCGGCGCGGTTGCGACGCTCTGGGGCCAGGTGCGCCCCGGCACCGGGAAGCAGGCCTACCGCGTGCGCTACTCGCGCGGGCGGCGCCTGGCGCTGGCTGGGCGGGACCCGGGCGACGACGGCGCGGGGCTTCTTCACGCTGAAGGCCCGGCTGCCGCGCGGGACCAGCGTCCAGCTGTGGTCGCGCGGTCGCTCGGCGTGCCGTTGCGCCTGCGCTAGTTCACGATCGCGTAGATCACGATCGCGCCGACCACCAGCCCGATCGGGAGCCACGCCCAGCGAAGGACCGAGAAAGCCCGCCGATCGCCCGGCCGCGGGCCCGGTTCGGGCGTGTACGGATCGAGCTCCGGCGCCGGCTGGCGCGGGACCTCGTCGTCGCCCTCGATCACCCCTGCCTCGGGGTCGACGATGTGCTCGCGGTCCTCGTCCACCGGCAGGAAAGTACCATCGCGTCCCGTGGAGGCGAGAGGACTGATCGCGGCAGGCGGCGAGGCGACGCGGCTCGGCGAGCTGACGCGCGTCGCGAACAAGCATCTGCTGGCTGTCGGGCGGTGGCCGATGGTCTATTACCCGCTCCAGCTCATGCAGCTCGCCGGGATCCGCGAGGTGCTGATCGTCACGGGGCAGGGACACGCGGGGCAACTGATCGACCTGCTCGGCGACGGCCGCATGCCGGAGCGCGGGTCGGAGCAGCCGATGTTCGATCTCGACCTCACCTACAAGGTGCAGACGGAGCCCGGCGGGATCGCGCAGGTCGTCGGGATGGCCGAGGGCTTCGCGGGCGGCGGGAAGCTCGTGGTCTGCCTCGGCGACAACCTGTTCGAGTTCGCCGAGGTCGCCGCGATCCGTGAGTGGGTGGAAGGCGGTGACGGCGCGCAGATCTTCGTCAAGGAGGTGCCCGACCCCGAGCGCTTCGGCGTCGTCGTGTACGGCGAGGACGGGCGCGTGAGCGACGTCGTCGAGAAGGCGGGCGTCGTCGACACGCGCTACGAGTCGCCGCCGACGTCGGATGCAGTCGTGGGCCTGTACTGCTACGACGCGGGCGTCTACGACGTCATCCGTGGGCTTCGGCCGTCCAGCCGCGGCGAGCTCGAGATCACCGACGTCAACCGCGCCTACGCCGAGCAAGGGCCGCCTCGACGTCCGGCGCGTGCAGGGCTGGTGGCACGACGCGGGGACGCACGAGGCGCTCTCCGAGCTCGGTGCGCTGGTCGAGGAGACCGGGGCCAACAAGCCCGCATGAAGGGCGTCGAGGTGATCCCGCTCCGGCGGTTCGAGGACGAGCGCGGCTGGTTCGTCGAGCTCGCACGAGCGTCGCGGCTGCCGAAGCCGTGGCGACAGACGAACGTCTCGTTCTCGCGGCAGGGCGTGATCCGCGGACTGCACTTCCACGAGCGCGGGCAGGACGACCTCTTCGCCTGCCTGCAAGGGATGGCGCGCGTCGTCGTGCTCGATCGCGAGAGCGGCGAGACGTTCACCGAGGACATCGGCGACGAGAACTTCGCCGCCGTCTACATCCCCGGCCACTACGCGCACGGCTTCGAGGCGCTCACCGATCTCCTCTTCTGTTACCACGTGACCGAGGAGTACGACCCATCCGACCCTGACGAGAACGCGATCGCGTGGAACGACCCGCGCGTCGCGCACCTCTGGAGCACGTCGTCGCCGATCCTGTCGCAACGGGATCTCGACGCGTCGTCCTGACGGGCGCCGGCGGCCAGCTCGGCCGCGCGCTCGCCGACACGTTCTCGCAGGACGAGCTCGTGGCGCTTCGCCACGCCGACTGGGACGTCACGCTGCCGGCTCCGCCCATGCTCGCACCCGACCTGGTGCTGCACGCGGCCGCCTGGACCGACGTCGACGGTGCGGAGTCCGACCCACAGGAAGCAGCCGCGGTGAACGTCGGCGGGACGCAGAACGTCGCGTCGCTCGGAGCGCCGCTCGTCTACTACTCGACCGACTACGTGTTCGACGGTCGCAAGCGCGAGCCGTACGTCGAGTCCGACGGGCCGGACCCGTTGTCGGCGTACGGGCGCACGAAGCTCCACGGCGAGGCTGCGGCCGGCGACCGCGCGTGGGTCGTGCGCTCGTCGTGGCTCTTCGGTCCGACGGGACACAACTTCGTCCGCACGATGCTCCGGCTCGGTGCCGAGCGGGACGAGGTCGCGGTGGTCGACGACCAGCGCGGCTCGCCGACGTACGTCGGTCACCTCGCGGAGGCCACGAAGGAGCTCGTTGCGCTGCCGTTCGGCGTCTACCACGTCGCCGCGCAGGGCGAGTGCACGTGGGCGGAGTTCGCCGAGGCGATCTTCGAGGAGGCCGGGCTCGACACCCGGGTGCGGCGGATCTCGAGCGAGGAGCTCGACCGGCCCGCGCCCCGACCCGCCTACTCCGTGCTCCGCTCCGAGAAACCGGAGACGCCGGTTCTGCCGAACTGGCGTGAGGGCCTACGCGCATGCCTGGACACGCTCACTACCGCTTCCTGACCACGTGGCTCGTCGCCGCTCCGATCGAGCGCGTCTGGGACGTGATCTACGCGATCGAGCGCTGGCCCGAGTGGTGGCGCGGCGTGAAGAGCGTCACCGAGCTCGTGCACGGCGACGGGGACGGCGAGGGGAGCGTCTACCGGCACGTGTGGCGCTCGAAGATCCCCTACGCGGTCCGGTTCGACTCGACCGTCGAGGAGGTGCGGGAGCCGCACCTGATCCTGGCTCGCGCCGAGGGCGAGCTCGCCGGCACCGGGACGTTCCGCCTCTTCGAGTCGCCGCTCGGCACCGCCGTCACGTACGACTGGCGCGTTCACACGACCAAGCGCTGGATGAACGCGGTCGCGCCGGTCGCTCGTCCGGTCTTCGCCTGGAACCACCACGCGGTCATGAATCAAGGCGGGATCGGGCTCGCGCGCGTGCTCGGCGTCGAGCTGGTCGCGCAGTCGTCGAGCTAGGCTAGGTCCGTGCGCCTGCTCGTCACGGGAGCCGCGGGCTTCATCGGCTCCAACTTCGTCCGTTCGTGGCTCGAACGCCAGCCCGACGACCACGTCGTCGCGTTCGACCTGCTGACGTACGCAGGCAACCGCTCGAGCCTGGAGGACCTCGAGGACCGCATCGTCTTCGTGCAGGGCGACATCGCCGACGGCGATCTCGCGGAGCGTGTCGTGCGCGACGAGAGGATCGACACGATCGTCAACTTCGCCGCGGAGTCGCACAACAGCCTCGCCGTCGTCGACCCGACGCGCTTCTTCCGCACGAACGTGCTCGGGACGCAGGCGCTGCTCGATGTCGCGCGGGCGTCGGCGAGCGTGCACTTCCACCATGTCTCCACGTGCGAGGTGTACGGCGATCTCGCGCTCGACTCCGACGACGCGTTCACCGAGGACCACCCGTACCGCCCTCGCACGCCGTACAACGCGTCGAAGGCCTCGGCGGACCACGCCGTGCGCGCGTACCACGAGACCTACGGGCTTCCGATCACGATCACGAACTGCTCGAACAACTACGGGCCGTACCAGTTCCCCGAGAAGGTGATCCCGCTCTTCTTGACGAACGCGCTCGACGACAAGCCGCTCCCGCTCTACGAGGCGACCCAGAACAAGCGTGAGTGGCTGCACGTCGACGACCACTGCCGCGCGATCGAGCTCGTGCTGCGCGAGGGACGGATCGGCGAGACCTACAACGTCGGCTCGGGGTTCGAGGCGTCGATCGAGGAGGTCGCCGACGCGATCCTCGACCTGGCCGGCAAGCCGCGCGACCTGAAGACGATCGTTCCCGACCGCCCGGGACACGACCGCCGCTACCTGCTCGACTCCACCAAGCTGCGGCAGGAGCTCGGCTGGGAGCCGCGCTGGGGGTTCGCGGACGGGCTCGCCGACACGGTGCGCTGGTACACCGCGCACCGCGAGTGGTGGGAGCCGCTGAAGGAGCGCGCGCCGGTCGTCGAGACGGCCTGGCGCTGTATGGCGCAGTCGCGAATCCGCTGCGCGGATCCGCGACGCGCGAAGACCTAAGGCGGCCGCTTCGCGGCCGCTGCCGTGCGAACTCAGGCGGTCGGCCCGCGCGAAAGATGAGGATTCCGTGAAAGCGTCCTCCAGCGGCCGAGCTTCTGCGCTAGCCTCGATCAAGGCTCCCTCGCGGCCTCTCCTTCCGCCGATGCTCCGTCGCGCGCTCCTGCTCACCACGTGCCTCGCCCTCGCCGCGACCAGCCTGGCGGGCGCCCGCACGGGAACGCCCGCGCAGCGCACGGCCACCGCGCCGCCCGCGAGCTTCTTCATCAGCGGGCGCGGCTGGGGCCACGGCATCGGCATGAGCCAGTGGGGTGCGTACGGGTACGCGCAGCGCGGCACGCCGTACGACCAGATCCTCGCGCACTACTACCGCTCGACGACGCTCGGCAAGGCGCCGGTCGCGCGCGTTCGCGTGCTGCTCGGCGAAGGCCTCAAGGCGCTCGCGGTCGCGTCGGACTCTCCGTTCTCGGTTCGCGACGGCTCGGGAACCGTGTACCAGCTCCAGCCCGGGCCCTACTCCTTCGGCCCCGCGCTGAAAGTCAAGGTCGACCAGACGCAGCCGGCGAAGGCGCTGCACCGCGCCGCTCGTCTTCCTGCCCGGCGCGACGCCGCTCAAGTACGGCGGCAAGCAGTACCGCGGCCAGCTCCAGGTCAACGCGGGCATGACGTCGCTGCAGCTCGTCAACTCGGTCGGGCTCGAGCCGTATCTCTACGGCGTCGTCCCGCGGGAGGTTCCGTTCCTGTGGCCCGCCGAGGCGCTCAAGGCGCAGGCCGTCGTCGCGCGCTCCTACGCGCTCGCCGTGCGCAAGACCGGTGCGTACGACCTCTACGCCGACACGCGCAGCCAGGTGTACGGCGGTGTCGCCGCAGAGAAGCCGACGACGAACGCGGCGGTCGACGCGACGGCCGGCCAGGTGCTGCTGTTCGAGGGCAAGGTCGCGACCACGTTCTTCTTCTCGACGTCCGGAGGACGCACGGCGTCGATCGAGGACGTCTGGGCGCGCGGCGAGGCGGTCCCGTACCTCGTCGGCGTGCCCGACCCGTACGACACGGCGTCTCCGCACCACACCTGGGGGCCGTTCGCGTTCACCGCCGCGAAGCTGACCTCGACCTTCAAGGTTCCGGGCAAGCTGCTCGACGTGCGCGTGACGCTCAACCCCTCGCTGCGCGTCGACGACCTCATCCTCACGAGCACGAAGGGCGAGGTCGTCGTGCCGGGCGACGTCGTCCGCACGAAGCTCGGGCTGCGCTCGACGTGGTTCCGCGTCGGGGTGCTCACGCTCGAAGCGCCGACGGCAGCGCTCGAGTACGGCAGCAAGTTCAAGCTCAAGGGCGTCGCCCGCGCGCGGGCGCGCAGGTCACGCTCGAGCAGCGCACGTCCGGCCGCGGCGTGGCAGCCCATCGCGCGCCTCAAGCCCGGCGCCGGCGGCGTGGTCGTCGCGACGGTCAAGCCGCTGGTCTCGACCGAGTACAGGCTCTCCGCGCCGTCGAAGCTCTTCGGCGCGCCGATCCGCGTTTCCGTCGCACCGCGAGTCAGGCTCTCGCCCGCGACCGTCGCGACGTCGCTCCGCGGTCTCGTCCGCCCGGTGACTCCCGGTGCGCGCGTCGACATCCAGCGGCTCGACGGGTCGAGCTGGCGTCCCGCCGCGACGGCGTCGGTCGATGCGGCCGGCGCGTTCGAGGCACGCCTCGACCTGACGCCGGGCATGTACCGCGCACGGGTCGCTCCCGGGCGTGGGCTCGTCGCGGGCTACTCGCCCGCGCTCCAGGTCGTCGCGGGGTGAGACGCCTCCTGCTCGCCGCGGCGGCCGCGGCGCTGCTCTTCCCGGGCCAGGCTGCCGCGGGCCGCTACGCGGTCGGCGTCGAGCCGGGCACGTCGCTCGACGCCGTCGCCGCCGCGATCCAACGGACGACCGGGACGCGCGCCGAGCGCAAGCTCGCCGCACTTCGCGCGCTCGTCGTCGACGCGAGCTCCGCGCGAGCCTTGCGCGCGCTCGACGGCGTGGAGTACGTCGAGCGACTCGACACCTCGCGGCGGGTTGCGTTCGTCCCGAACGACCCGATCGCGGCGAAGCAGTGGCACCTGGAGCAGGACCACGCGTTCGACTTCTGGCCCGAGCTGCCGGCACTCGCAGGGCCGCGCATCGCGGTGATCGACTCCGGGATCGACGGCACGCACCCGGATCTCGTCTCGCGAATCGCCGGCTCGCGGAGCTTCGTCGGCGGGAGCGCCCTGACCGACCAGCAGGGCCACGGGACGTTCGTCGCGGGCCTGATCGCGGCGCAGACGAACAACTCACTCGGCGTGGCCGGGATCGCGTTCCCGTCGCAGCTGCTGATCGCCAAGGTCGTGCGCGCGAACCGGCAGGTCTCGCTCGAGGCCGAGGCAGACGCGATCCGCTGGGCGGTCGACAACGGAGCGCGCGTGATCAACCTCTCGCTCGGAGGCGTGCGCGACCCGCGCGACGCCGGCCGCGACACGTACTCGCCGCTCGAGGCGTCGGCCGTTCGCTACGCCTACACGCGCGGCGTCGTCGTCGTCGCCGCGGTGGGGAACGCCGACCAGGCGCCGCGGTCACCGTGGCCGTACGCGAGCTATCCGGCGGCGCTCCCGCACGTGATCGGCGTGAGCGCGCTCGGCAAGGACGGGTCGGTGCCGCTCTTCTCGAACCGCGACCCGATCTACAACGACCTCGCGGCACCCGGCCAGGAGCTCGTCTCCACCTTCCCGCGCCAGCTGACCGCGCTGCGGGCGAGCTGCCCCGAGCAGGGGTACTCGATCTGCGGCTCGGACGACTATCGCAACGCGGAGGGCACGTCCTTCGCCGCTCCGCAGGTCGCCGCTGCCGCCGCGCTCCTGCTCGCCGCGCGCCCCCTGCTCCAGCCGGACCAGGTCGGGCACATCCTGACCCGCTCGGCCGATGACGTGAGCGCCGCGACCGGCTGCAAGCCGTGCCCGCTCCTGCGGGACAACTACAGCGGCTGGGGCAAGCTCAACATCGCGAAGTCGCTGGCCGGCCTCGCCGGCCCGATCCCGCTGGCCGACCGTTTCGAGTCGAACGACGACGCCGGCACGCAGGCGACGCCGATGCGACAGACGCGCGTCGACTTCTCGGCGACGCTCGACTTCTGGGACGACAACGTCGACGTCTACAAGGTGTACCTGCGCGCCAAGCAGCAGATCGTCGTCACGCTCGACGGCCCGCGAGGCGTCAACACCGACCTCCTGCTCTGGAAGCCCGGCACGCAGAAGGTGCAGGGGCTGTCGCTCGCGCTGCTCCGTCAGCGCGTCGCGCTCTCGGCGAAGCCGGGGACGCGCGAGCAGATCGTGCACCGCGCGAAGACAGCGGGCTGGTACTACGTCGAGGCGAAGATCGTGCAGCCCGGCGCCGGCTCGTACCGGCTCCGCTACACCAAGCGCTAGAGCAGCTCTTCGGCAGGCACGTCGCGCAGCACGCGCGCCGGGTTTCCGACCACGACGACGCGCGGCGGCACGTCCTTCGTCACGACCGCGCCGGCGCCGACGAACGCCTCCTCGCCGATCTCGACGCCCGGGCAGAGGATCGCGCCGCCTCCGACCCGCGCGCCGCGGCGGATCGTCGGGCCCTTGACCAGCTCGTGCCGCTTCTCGGTCCGCCCCATGAAGTTGTCGTTCGTCGTGACGACGCAGGGCGCGATGAACACCTGGTCCTCGAGCGTCGAGTAGGCGGTGATGTACGCCTCGGCCTGGATCGTCGTCCGCGCTCCGATCGTCGTGTCGTTCTCGACCAGCGAGCCGCTGCCGATCACGACGTCGTCGCCGACCACGCAGCGCTCGCGCACGCGCGCTCCGTCGCCGACGATCACGCGTGCGCCGAGCTTCGTTCCCGCGAAGACGATCGCACCGGTCGAGACGATCGTGCCGGGGCCGAGCTCGAGCGGCTCGAGCGGCTCGCGCTTCGCGGTCGAGCGCGCCGAGAGTGTCGGCTGCTTGCCGACGACGGCGTTGTCGCCGATCTTGCAGCCGTCGCCGATCACCGTCCCCGGATAGACGACGGCGTTCGCGCCGAGCTCGTAGTTCACGCGGGTACGGCCGTGAGGGAGTGCTGCAGCTGCTCGAGCGTGCGCACGACCGCGAGCCCGTCGAGCGCGACCTTGCGTCGATCGCCCTCTCCCCGGACGAGCGCGAGGAAGTGCTGGCACTCGAGCTTGAGCGGCTCGTCGTTCGGGATCTTCGGGCTGTAGATGTCACCCGTGCGCGTCTGCCATTCGCCGTAGGTCTGCGCAGGCTGCCACGGCCCCTTCTCGTACACGGTGATCTTGCGCTCGAGCTCCATGTCGTCGAAGACGACCATCTTGTCGCGCCCGACGACGGTGATCCGCCGCATCTTGTGCGGGTCGAGCCACGACAGGTGCATGTGCGCGATCCTGCCGCTCGGGAAGCGCAGGTAGCAGAAGACGACGTCCTCGACACCCGGCGTCAGGAACGCGTTGCCGTGGGCCCAGGCCTCGCTCGGCTCCTCGTCGAGCAGGTACAGGATCACGGAGAGGTCGTGGACGCCGAGCGACCAGAGCGCGTTCTCGTCCTTGCGGATGATCCCGAGGTTCTGCCGGTTGCCGTAGACGCAGAGCACGTCGCCGAGCGCGCCTTCGTCGACGAGCTCCTTCACGGTGCGCACGCCAGGGTGGTAGAGCAGGAGGTGGCCCGGCATCAGGGTCAGCTCGCGCTCCTCCGCGAGCGCCACGAGCTCCTCCATCTCCTCGCCGCGCATCGCCGGGGGCTTCTCGACGAAGACGTGCTTGCCCGCCTGCAAGCGCCTGCTTGGCGAGCGAGTAGTGCGTCGGGCACGGGCGTCGCGATCACGACCGCCTCGACCTCGGGGTCGGCGAGCAGCTCGCCGAAGTCGTCCGTGACGTGCGCGTTCGGGTAGCGCCGCGCGAACTCCTCGCGCGTCTCGGGCGAGACGTCGCACAGCGCGCGAAGCTCGGCGAGGTCGTCGAAGTTGCGGACGAGGTTCTTGCCCCAGTGGCCGAGCCCGGCCACCGCGACCTTGATGCTCACAGCTTCCAGACCTTGTCGGAGTCCCGGCCCTTCTGGCCGGTCGCGTTCCGAAGGTCGACCACGAGGTCCGCCTGGTCGACGAGCGCCGAGTAGTCGATCGAGGAGTGGTCGGTCACGATCGTCACGCAGTCGTACTGACCAGGGTCGAGCGGCACCGACTCGAGGCCGAGCTCGGGCACGGACGGGACGTGCGGATCGTGGTAGGCGACGCTCGCGCCGGCGTTTCGCAGGAGCTCGATCAGCTTGAGCGCCGGCGACTCGCGCACGTCGCCGATGTCGGGCTTGTACGCGACGCCGAGCACGAGGATCTGCGAGCCGCTCATCGACTTCTGCTTCTTGTGGTTGAGCGCCTGCGAGATCAGCGAGCGGCAGTAGTACGGCATCGCCTCGTTGACCTTTCCCGCGAGCTCGATGAACTCCGTCGTGAAGCCGAACTCGCGCGCCTTCCACGTGAGATAGAAGGGGTCGACCGGGATGCAGTGACCGCCGAGGCCGGGGCCCGGCTTGAAGCTCATGAACCCGAACGGCTTCGTCGCGGCCGCGTCGACGACCTCCCAGACGTCGATGCCCATCCGGTCGCAGAGCTGCGCGAGCTCGTTGACGAGCGCGATGTTGACCGACCGGAAGATGTTCTCGAGCAGCTTCGTCAGCTCCGCGGCTTCCGGCGACGAGACCGTGTGCACCGTGCCGATCGCCGTGCCGTACAGCTCCGCCGCGCGGCGCGAGCACTCCTCGGTGATCCCGCCGACGACCTTGGGCACTTCCTTCACGTCCCACGGCGAGCCGGGGTCGACGCGCTCCGGCGAGAACGCGAGGTTGAAGTCCTCGCCTGCCTTCAGCCCGGTCGACTCGAGGATCGGGAGCAGCTTCTCGCGGGTCGTGCCGGGGTACGTGGTCGACTCGAGCACGACGAGCTGCCCCTCGCGCAGGCGCTTCGCGATCTCCTGCGTCGCGGCGAGCACGATCGAGAGATCCGGCTCGCGCTGCTTCGAGAGCGGCGTCGGGAGGGCGATCAGGATCGCGTCGGCGCCGCGGAGCGCGTCGTAGTCGCTCGTCGCGGCCAGGCGTCCGTCGGCGACGAGCGGCGCGAGCAGGTCGCTCGGCACGTCCTCGATGTGGCTCTCGCCGCGGTTGAGCGCGTCGACCACCTTCGGGAGGACGTCGACGAGCAGCACCGAGCGCCCGGCCGTCGCGAACGTGCACGCCAGCGGCACGCCGACGTAGCCGGCGCCGACGATCGCGACGTCCCAGGTCTTCGAGGGGGTGGACGCCGGAGCGGGGGTCTCCGTGCGCTCGATCATGAGGAAAAGAGTGTAGAGAGGAGGTCAGCGATCCTTTGTGGAGGCCTTACCGTCTCCGTACAGCTGCGGACGCTCCTGCGGCATCCGCGCCTCGGCCACCGCCTCGGCGAGTGCGGCCGGATCGTCGTCCACGAGCCGGTTTGCGCCCACCGAGACCGTGTCCACCCATTCCGTGCTCGGCCTGAGCGTGACGCACGGCACGCCGTACCAGTACGCCTCCTTCTGGAGGCCGCCGGAGTCCGTGACGATCACGCGCGCCTGCGCGGCGAGCGCCGCGAAGTCGAGATAGCCGAGCGGCGGGAGCTGCAGCACGTTGTCGTGGAGCGTGAGCCCGTCGCGCTCGAGTGCGGCGGAGGTGCGCGGGTGGACCGGGAAGACGACGGGCTCGGTCAGCCCGTTCAACCCCTCGACGATGCGGGCGAGCCGCTCCGGGCGTGTGTTCGCCTCGCGGTGCACGGTGGCGACGACGTAGCGGCCGGGCGTCAGCTCGAGCTCCGAGAGGAGACGCGACCGGCGCCGGGCAATCGGTGCGAACTGCATCGTCGCGTCCGCCATCACGTCACCGACCACCTCGACTCGTCCCTCGACGCCCTCGGCGGCGAGCGTCTCGCGCGAACGCTCGTCGGGCGCGAACAGCACGTTCGACAGGCGGTCGACCTCGATCCGGTTGCGCTCCTCGGGCATCTCGAGGTCGCCGCTCCGGAGGCCTGCCTCGACGTGCGCGACGGGAACGCCTGCCTCGACCGCGGCCCTGGCTCCGGCGAGCGTCGAGTTCGTGTCGCCGTAGACGAGCACCGCGTCCGGCTCCGCCGCTCGGACGGCGTCGAGGATCGCGGGCGTCATCGCCGCGACCTCGGCCGTGTGGAGGTCGAGCCGCACGTCGGGCTCGGGCAGGCCGAGCTCCTCGAAGAAGACCGCGGAGAGCTCCGGGTCGTAGTGCTGGCCCGTGTGCAGGAGCACCTCGTCGATCCCTCGGCCGCGCAGCGCGACGGAGAGTGGCGCAGACTTGACGAACTGAGGGCGGTTCCCGACGACCGAGAGAACCCGCATCGCTCGCTACACTACGCGTCCCGCGCGGGCCGTTAGCTCAATTGGCAGAGCAGGGGCCTCTTAAGCCCAAGGTTGAAGGTTCGATTCCTTCACGGCCCATTGCCTACGCTTCGGCTGTGACCGAGAACGAGGAAACCCCGCCGCTCCTCGACTCGCGCGCCGACCTCGAGGCGATCCTGCGCCAGGTCGCGGACGGGATCACCGTCCAGGACGTCGAGGGCACGCTCGTCTACGCGAACGACGCGGCCGCCCGGCTCGTCGGCTTCGGATCCGCCGCCGAGTTCATGGCGACGCCGATCTCCGAGGTGTTCGCGCCGCTTCGAGATGTTCGACGAGGACGGCGCGCCGTTTCCGCTGGACAGGCTCCCCGGACGTCTGGCGCTCAGAGGGATCGAGACCGAGCAGGTGATCCGCTACCGCGACACGAGGACGGGCAACGAAGGCTGGTCGGTCGTGCGCGCGACACCGGTCTTCGACGAGCACGGCGCGATCCGGTTCGCCGTGAACTCCTTCCGCGACGTCACGGCGCGGCTGCTCGCCGAGCGTGACCTCGGCTTCATCGCGGAGGCCGGCCAGCGTCTGAACGCGACGCTGAACTACGAGGAGACGCTCAAGGCGCTCGCCGCGCTCGTCGTCCCGAAGCTCGCGAGCTGGGCCGGCTTCTACCTCGTCGAGGACGGCGACGTGCGCCGCATGTTCGGCGCGCACGTCGACGAGGCGAAGCGCAGCCTGGTCGAGGAGACGGCTCGACGGCACCCGTTCGACGTCGCGGATCGCGGCAAGCCGATCCCGCTCGCGCTCTACGAGGGACGCTCGTCGCTCTTCGAGCGCGTGACCGACGAGGCGCTCAGGGCGGCGGCGAACGACGAGGAGCACTTCGAGGCGCTGAAGCAGCTCGGGTTCACGACGGCGATCGTGGTTCCGCTCGAGACGAGCGGCCGTGTGATCGGTGCGATGACGCTCGTTCGCACCGAGGGCGCGAACTACGGCGACGCCGACCTGCGCGTCGCCGAGGAGCTCGGTCGCCGCGCGGCGGTCGCGATCGAGAACGCCCGCAACTTCGAGCGCGCCCAGGCGAGGGCGCACGCGAGCCAGGCGCTCGAGTACGTCGGGGACGGCGTCTTCCTGACCGACGCGGAGGGCGTGATCCGCCTCTGGAACCCCGCGGCCGCCGAGCTCACGGGCCTCGAGGCGCAGGCCGTCGTCGGTCTCACGATCCCGGAGGCACTCCCGGGCTGGCCGGACGCGCAGGAAGGCGGAAGGCCGCAGACGTCGCCGGTCGAGGTGAACGGCCGCGAGCTCTGGCTCTCGATCTCGCGGGTCGACTTCGGCGAAGGCACCGTCTACGCGTTCCGCGACCTGACCGACGACCGAACGCTCGAGCTGCTGAAGAGCGACTTCATCTCGACCGTCTCGCACGAGCTCCGCACGCCGCTCGCCGCGATCTACGGCGCCGCGATGACCGTCCGGCGCGGCGGTCCCGGAATCGACGAGCGCCGCGGAGAGCTGCTCGACGTGATCTCCGCCGAAGCGGAGCGGCTCGCGCGGACGATCAACGACGTGCTCTGGGCGAGCAGGCTCGAGTCCGGGACGCTGCACGTCTCGATCGAGAGCTGCGACCCCGGCGAGCTGCTCGAGGGGGTCGTCGCGGCCGCCCGGACACACCTGCCGCCGAACCTCGAGCTCGAGCTGGGCGACACGAACGGCGTTCCCCGGGTCGCCGCCGACCCCGCGAGGGTCGGCCAGGTGCTCTCGAACCTGCTCGACAACGCGGTCAAGTACTCGCCGGACGGCGGCGTGATCCGGCTGTCGGCCGAGGAGGCCGGAGGGAAGGTGCGGTTCGTGGTGCGAGACGAAGGGCTCGGGATCCCGCCCGGCGAGCGCCAGCGGATCTTCGAGAAGTTCTACCGCCTCGATCCGAACCTGACCCGCGGCGTCGGCGGCACCGGGCTCGGCCTCTACATCTGCCGCGAGCTCGTCGACCGGATGGGCGGCCGGCTGAGCGTCACGGCGAACGGTGACCGGGGCTCCTCGTTCGCGGTGGAGCTGCCCACGGCCTGACCTCCCGAGAGGCGGCCGGTCGGCCGCCCCTCGGGCGATCGATCAGAGCGGCGGTCCCTCGTCCACGTACGTCGTGCGCCGCTGCGACACGCCGGCCGGGCCGCCCCACGACGACCAGAAGATCAGCGAGAGGATCCCGCCGATCAAGCCGACGACCATGAGGATGACGCCGATCGCGTCGATGTCGATGCCCGCGACCTCACCGGTGACGCCCCAGAGCAGGATCGCTCCGGCTGCGATCAAGAGGAGACTGACTCCAATTCCCACGCTGTGACCTCCGTTCGGGGTTCGCCCTTCGACGTTGCCTTCGCCGGGGAACCAGAAACACCCCCTCGTGGCGCGCGGCTCAATCTGGCACCCACCTGGCTCGTTCAGTAATCTCGTCCGGCGTTGCGCAGGGGAGCCATCGTCGCGTTGATCTCGATCGCGCTGGTCGTCGCTGCGATCACGACGGGCATCGCGTACTTCGTCGACTGGCTGCCCGAGCAGGCGTCCGAGGAGCGCCAGGGGATCGACCTGGTGCTCTGGGTCACGGTCGCGATCTGCATCTTCTTCTTCTCCGTCGTGGCGGCCGTCTCGATCTACTCGGGAGTGAAGTTCCGCGTCAAGCCGGACGACCTGTCGGACGGTCCGCCGATCCACGGGCACACCGGCCTCGAGATCGTCTGGACCGCGGTTCCGACGATCTTCGTCACGATCATCGCCGTGTTGAGCGCGGTCGTGCTCGCCCAGAACGACAGCCCGAAGGGCAAACCGCTGCGCGTCGAGGTCCTCGCGCAGCAGTACGCATGGCAGTTCACCTATCCCGAGGAGGGCGGGATCAAGGCCACGAACCTGTACCTGCCGATCGACCGGTCGACCAAGCTCGAGCTGAGCGCGCGCGACGTCCTCCACTCCTTCTGGGTGCCCGAGTTCGGCCAGAAGCAGGACGCCGTGCCGGGGATCGTCACGACGGTCGTGATCACGCCGACGAAGACCGGCGAGTACCGCCTGATCTGCACCGAGCTCTGCGGGCTGGGCCACGCGCTCATGCGCACGCGCGCGATCGTCCTCTCGCAGGCCGACTTCGCCGCCTGGACGAAGAAGCAGCCCAAGGGCGGCGGCTCCGCCGGCGGCGGCGAGATCGACGCGAAGGGGATCTTCACCGCGAACTGCGCGCCCTGTCACACGCTCACGAAGGCGGGCACGAACGGCATGGTCGGCCCGGTTCTCGACGACCTCGCCCTCGCGCCGGCGGCCGTCGAGCAGCAGATCCGCAACGGCGGCGGCGGGATGCCGCCGTTCGGGGAGCAGCTCTCGGATGACGAGATCGAAGCGCTCGTGCAGTATCTGACGGGGTCGAACGGATGAGCGAGACGACAACCTCGCAGTCGCACGCGCCGCAGCACGCGTCGCACGAGCCGCCTCGCCGGCGCCACTGGCTGCTGGCCGCGGGTTGGCCGCGCGCGGCCTGGATGACCGGCTTCTTCTTCCTGCTCGGGATGGGGATCGTCGTCGGGCTCCGCGCGCTCGGCGGCTACGAACCGACCGCTCGACTGGCACGCCGGTGATCGTCGTCGGCGCGCTGACGATGGCGCCGCTCGGCTTCCTCTCCGGGCTCGGGAGCGTTCGACTACTGGGTCTCGTACGCGATCGGCCGGCCGACGCAGCCGGAGGACCACTCGAGCCACGGCGCGTACAGCTGGAAGGACTACTTCCGGGTCAACACCGATCACAAGGTGATCGGGATCCAGTACCTCACGACGACGATCTTCTTCTTCCTCGCCGGCGGGCTGCTCGCGCTGCTCGTGCGCGCCGAGCTCGCACGGCCGGAGACGAACTACGTCGACACGCAGACGTACAACGAGCTGTTCACCGTGCACGCGTCGCTGATGATCTTCCTGTTCATCATCCCGGCGTTCGCAGGGCTCGCGAACTACGTCGTCCCGCTGATGCTCGGCGCGCCCGACATGGCGTTCCCGCGGCTCAACGCGCTCTCGTTCTGGCTGCTCCCGATCGCCGGGATCATGCTGCTCACGTCGTTCTTCTTCCCGGGCGTCGGCGCGGGCTGGACGAACTACGCGCCGCTCTCCGTCGACCAGCCGTTCGGCAACGTCTTCTTCTCGATGGCGGTCCAGTGGGCTGGTGCGTCCTCGATCATGACCGCGCTCAACTTCCTGGTCACGATCATCACCATGCGTGCGCCCGGAATGACGTTCTGGCGCATGCCGCTGCTCGTCTGGGCGAACTTCACCACCTCACTGCTCGTGGTGATCGCGACGCCGTTCATCGCGGCGTCCCAGTTCTTCGTGATGTTCGACCGGGTGATGCACACGAACTTCTTCGATCCGGGCGAAGGCGGCTACGTGCTCGGGTACCAGCACATCTTCTGGTTCTACTCGCACCCGGCCGTCTACATCATGATCCTGCCCGGGTTCGGGATCGTCTCCGAGGTGATCTCGACCTTCTCCCGCAAGCCGATCTTCGGCTACCGGCTGATGGCGCTCTCGCTGATGGCGATCCTCGTGCTCGGGTTCTCGGTCTGGGCCCACCACATGTTCGTCTCGGGAATGGCGGGCTACCTGCGCGTCCCGATGATGGTGACGACGCTGCTGATCGCGATCCCGACGGGGATCAAGGTGTTCTCGTGGCTGGCGACGCTGTGGGAGGGGAAGCTGCACTTCAGCGCGCCCATGCTGTGGGCGCTCGGCTTCGTGACGAGCTTCGTGGTCGGCGGCCTGTCCGGCGTCATGCTCGGCGCGGTCCCGATCGACATCCACGTCAGCGACACGTACTTCATCGTCGCGCACATCCACTACGTGCTGCTCGGCGGCTCGCTGTTCACGATCTTCGCGGGCATCTACTACTGGTTCCCGAAGATGACCGGCCGGATGTACAACGAGCGGCTCGCGAAGCTGCACTTCTGGCTGACGCTCATCGCGTTCAACACGACGTTCTTCCCGATGCACCTGATCGGGATCCAGGGCATGCCGCGCCGCGTCGCGACCTACGAAGACCGGTTCGGCGACTGGAACCTGTTCATCTCGATCTCGTCGTTCGTCCTCGGCGCGTCGTTCATGATCTTCGTCTACAACATGATCGTCTCGTGGAAGAGCGGCCCTCCGGCGCCGGGGAACCCGTGGCGCGGGATGACGATCGAGTGGCTCGTCTCCTCGCCGCCGCCGGTGTTCAACTTCGACGAGGTGCCGCAGGTCGTCGGAAGCCCGTACGAGTACGGCGTTCCGGGAGCGCGCCACGCGATCCTGAACGGCGACCGCGCAATCGACCTCGAGCCGGTCCGGACGACGTGACGCGCCACATCCTCGTGATCGCGAACGAGACGGCCGCGTCGAGCAGCCTGATCGACAAGCTCGAGCAGTCCGCGGCCCAGGGCGATCCGCTCGTGACGGTGATCGCGCCGGTGAACCAGCCGAGCGAGGGGTACGTCGTCTACCAGGACACGCGCCGAGCCTCTGCAGGACGGCGGCTCGACCGCACGCTCCAGACGCTGCGGCACGCCCACATCCGCGCGAACGGGATGGTCGTCGAGAGCGACCCCGTCGCCGCGGTCAAGGACGCGCTCGCGCAGCTCGAGCCGCCGGTGACCGAGGTGATCGTCTCCACCCACCCGAAGGAACGCTCGGGGTGGACGAGGCGGAACGTCGTCGAGAGCATCCGCAAGGCGGCCGGAGAGATCCCCGTCGACCACGTCGTCGCCGCGGAGGCGGCGGGCGACGGCGAGTCGAACGTGCTCGTGATCGCGAACCAGACCCTCGCCTCGGCGCCGCTCCTCGAGCGGATCCGCGCGCGAGCGCGAAGCGGGCCGGCGAGCTTCCTGATCATCGCGCCGCAGGGCCACGAGTACGCCGAGCAGCAGGAGTCCGAGCGCCGGCTGCGCGGGCTCGTCGGCGGCCTGCGCGCCGAGGGGATCGAGGCGCACGGTCAGATCGCGCACCCGGACCCGCACACGGCCGCGATGCAGGCCCTCCACGACGAGCGCGTCGACGAGATCATCGTCTCGACGTTCCCGGGCCAGAAGTCCGGCTGGCTCCGCCGCGACCTCGTCGAGCGGCTGCGCAGCGACAGCGGGCGTGCCCGTCGACCACGTCGTCTCGGAAGCGGTGGCCGAGGAGGTGACCGCGTAGTGGCGACGCACGCCGAAGCGGCCGACCACCATCACGGCCCGCCGGTCGCCAACCAGAGCTCGCGCGTCGACTCGCGCGTGCTCGGGATGCTCCTCTTCATCGCGTCCGAGATCATGCTCTTCGGCGCGTTCTTCACGGCGTACTTCTTCGTCCGCGTCGTCAACGGGACGCCGTGGCCGACCGAGGGGTTCCACCTGCCGGTGTTCGTCGCCGGCGTGAACACCTGCATCCTCGTCACGTCGTCGTTCACGGTCCACTGGGCGCTCCAGTCGATCAAGCGCGACAACCGCGCCGGGATGCAGGCCGGGCTCGTGCTGACCATCGCGCTCGGGTTCGTGTTCCTCCTGACGCAGGCGCGCGAGTACTCGCGGATCGGCTTCGCGCCGCACGACGGGGCGTTCGGGACGATCTTCTACGGCTTGACCGGCCTGCACGGCGCGCACGTCTTCGTCGGGCTGATGCTGCTCACGTTCGCGACGATCAGGGCCTTCCGGGGGCACTACTCGGCGGCGCACCACCACGGTGTCGAGATCCCGGGGATCTACTGGCACTTCGTCGACGTAATGTGGATCGTGGTCTACACGACGATCTACATCCTCTAGGGGGGACCCATGCAGAACCCGTTCCGGAGCGAAGCCGAGGCGTTCCGCTTCCTGATCCGGACGATCGCGTACTTCGCCGTGATCGCCGTCGCGGCCCTGATCAACAAGTGGCTCGGAGTCGCCGTGTTCGTCGATCGCGACGGGCGTCATCGTCTGGTGGCTCTTCTTCCGCGGCGATGCGAAGCGCCCGATCCAGACGGCGCCGGCGCGGCACGGCGGCGAGGGCGAGCGGCGGATCCTCGTGATCGCGAACGAGACCGTCGGCGGCGCGACGCTCCGCGACCGCATCCGCGAGCGATCCGAGGGCGTCCGTGCGGAGGTGCTCGTCGTCGCCCCGGCGCTGAACTCCCCGATCCGGCACTGGGCCTCCGACGAGGACGGCGCCCGGGCGGTGGCCGAGTCGCGGCTCCAGGAGTCGCTCAGCCTGCTGCGCTCAGGCGGCGTCAGCGCGCGCGGTGAGGTCGGCGACTCCGAGCCCCTTCAGGCGATCGAGGACGCCCTCCGCACGTTCGGCGCGGACGAGATCATCATCTCGACGCATCCCGAGGGCCGCTCGCAGTGGCTGGAGCGCGGCGTCGTCAGCGCGGCACGCGAGCGCTTCGCCGTTCCGATCACGCACGTCGTGGTCGACCTCGACGCCGACCGCGAAGACATCCGCTAGACGGCGGCTACTTGCGGTTCTCGAAGACGAACTCGGCGAGCGCCTGGATCTGCTCGTCGGTCAGCTGGCCTTCGAAGGGCGGCATGCCGCCGCCGCCGTTTCGGATCTGCTCGGCGATCCCGTCCGCAGGGAGGGAGATCTGGTCGAGATTGGGCCCGACGGTTCCCGTTCGTCCCGGCTGCCGCGAACGTGTGACAGCCGGCGCAGTTCGACGTGAAGAGCGCCTTCGGGTCGTCCGCCGACGCGTTGCCGCCCTGCTGGCCGGCCTGGGCGATCGCCTCCGGGTTGGCCGCGACCGAGGCGACGTAGGCCGCGATCGCCTCCATCGCCGCGTCGCGCTCGGCGTCGCTGTACTCGTCGGAGGGGAAGAGCTCCTCGGGCGGCGGCATCGGCGCGATCGGGAAGCGCATCTGCCCGAGCACGACCTCGCGAATCGTCGACTCGTCGAAGCCTTCCGTGCGCGGGGCCGAGAACGCGGCGTCGAGCGACGGGCCGATCGTCCCGCGCGCGCCGGCGGCCTTCAGCTCGTGGCAGCCCGCGCACTTCTCCTTGAAGAGCGTCTGCGCCGCTCGCTCCCGACTCGGCCTCGCCGAGGCCGCCCGTGCCGCAGCCGGCGAGGAGCAGGACGAGGAGGAGCGCGCCGCGCCGCAAGCTAGGCGGCGGGGCCAGACGTCTTGAGTTGATCGACGGCCTCGTCTCGCGTCGGGTAGATCGTGAAGACGCGGTCGAGCCCGGTGATCTCGAAGATCTTCGTGATGTTGCGGTCGCTGCAGACGAGCGAGAGCTGGCCGTCGTTCGTGCGGAGCCGCTTGACGCCCCCGACGAGCACCCCGAGCGTCGTCGAGTCGATGAAGGTCGTGTTCGAGAAGTCGACGATCACGTTCTTGCCGCCCTGCGAGATCACGTCGAGGAGCTGCTGCTTGAACTCCGGCGCCGTGTAGAGGTCGACCTCCCCCGCGAGAGAGATCACGTACGCGTCGTCACCCAGCTCGTCGGTCTTGATCTCGAAGTTCATCGCATCCCCCGTGTTCGCGGCTGCCTCAGGACGCGCGGAGTCTACCCCTCCGGAGCAGGGGCCAAGCGTTCTTCGAGCTGCGCGATCCGTTCCTTGACCGCCGGGGCCGACTGATCCTCGGGCGCCAGCTTCAGGAAGCGCTTGTAGGCGGCGATCGCGGTCGGCAGGTCGTTCGCCGTCTCGGCCGTCTGGGCGAGCTCGAACTGGATCGCCGCGTCGTTCGGCTGGGCCGCGGCGACCAGCTTGTAGGCGGCCACGGCCTTCGTGAGCGCCTCCGTCATCTTCGTGATCGCGGCGTTGAGCGCCGTGTTGTGGCGGCTCGAGAGCGCGTCGTTGATCGGGTCGGTCGACAGGGCGTTGCCGATCTTCGAGGTCGAGGACGGCTGGAAGACGGCGCCGGGGACGTCGTTCTGGAGGCCGAGCTGGGCGAGCTGGGCCTGGGTGCGGTACTGGTCGGCCTGCTGGAGGTAGAGCGCCGCGAGCTCGCGTTGCGAGTCGGTGTCGCTCGGCTCGAGCTCGACGTACTTGGCGAGCGGCGCGATCGACTCCTCCGGCTTCTGCTGGTTCTGCAGCGCGGTCGCGAGGTCGCGGTAGGCCTGCGCGTCCTTCGGGTTCTCCGCGATCCGATCGCGGGCGCTGCTCTCGGATGGCCCGCCGGCGACCCCGTTGTTCTGGAGCAGGATGTCCTGGAGGCCGCCGAAGCCCGTGCCCACTCCGAAGAGGACGAAGCTCGACGCGAACGTGATCGCCAGGAAGACGAACACCCACTTCGCGTGGTTCCGGATCCGCGAGAAGAAGAGCGTGTCCTCGACGTTGACGTTCGCCTTCTTGCCTCCCGCGGGGGCCTTCGGAGCACCCGCGCGCGTGCGCGTACGGACGGCGCGCCGGTCAGCTCGGGCCACTTCGTGTCTCCCTTCTCATTCCGGGGAGAGTACCGATCGGGCCTTGAGGCCCGGCGGCTCGGCCTACTTGACGCCGACCAAGGTCAGCGTCCGCTGCACCTTGTTGCCGTTCACGTCGCCGACCTCGACCTCGAGGGTGTAGGTGACGCCGCGGGCAGGCGTGAACCGCGGCCGGATCGTGATCCAGCCGTCGATCCCGATCGGCGCGACCGGCTGCTCGACGACGAGCAGGCGGCCTCTCTGGAAGACCTTGTACGTGAGCCCGACGCGCGAGCCCGCGCCGCTGCGGTAGGCGAGCTTCGTCGTGGCCACCCGGACCGCGGGGTTCGCGACGCCGCCCTTCACGGTGACGAACGCGTTCCGCGCGTCGAGCGGCTTGGCGAGCACCGAGTAGGCGTCGAACGCCGGCTTCTCGAGCCCGAACTGCGTCATCAGCCCGCTCTGCCAGGCGTTGACGGGGTTGTCGCGCATCGCGAACCAGATCAGCATCCCGACGCGCGGGTTGCGGCGCGCCATGTCCACTGCGGTTCGCAGGTACGACGCCTGCTGCGCGTACGTGACGCCCTTCGGGTCCTCGGGCCGGGTCTCGTGTCCGTACTCGGTCAGCCAGATCGGGATGTTCTTCCGCCCGAACCACTTGTCGAGCTTGACGCCGAACCTCGGCAGCGTCGTCATCGAGACGTTCGGCCAGCGCACGATCTGCGTCGGCGGCTGGTTCGCGGGCGACGAGTACGGATGGTGCGCGTAGGCGTCGAAGCGCAGCTTCGGCCGGGCCTTCGCAAGCAGCTCCGCGAACTTGCCCGGCGAGTGCGTGTCGGAGACGCCTGCCCTGTGCCTGTCGCGGCCGCGCGCGGAGGTCTCGCCGATCGCGACCTGCGCGAGCGGTGAGCCCTGCTTGAAGCCGGTGTAGGCGGCGCGGTACAGCTTCGCGTAGTTCGCGGGCGCGACGGAGCGGCCCTTCGCGTCGAACTGCGGCGTCAGGAAGAGGTTGAGGTTCGGCTCGTTCCAGACCGAGTAGAAGCGGACGAACGGGTAGCCGCGGTTGCGGCCGGAGTACCGGTTCGCGAGGGCGCGCGCGAAGTTCTGGATGTCGGCGAGCCGGCGCGGCAGGCGGTTCTTCGCCGGGCCCGCCCAAGTCGGCGTGCCCCAGATCGTCAGCATCACCTCGATGTCGCGGTCGGCGGCCTGGCGGACGAACTCGTCGAGGTCCTCCCAGCGGTAGGCCGGGTCGAACGGGTTCGTCGCGTTCGCGGGCCGCCGCGGCGCCGTGTTGAACCAGTAGACCGTCGTCTTCATGATCGTCGAGTTCGCGTGCACGGCGCGATCGCGCATGAAGAAGCGCTCGGGGAGCCAGCGGAAGTACGGGTCGTCCTGGAAGCCCATCCACATGCGCGGCGCCGCGCTGGCGGCGGCCGGCGCGACGAGCGCGGCGAGGACGAGCAGTAGGGCGAGACGGCTGAGGCGGGTCAACGGCGGCATCCTCCGATCAGACGAGCAAACGCGCCGGACGGTAGCGAGCAGAGGTTCGGATTTCGTAAGGCCGCCTCTAGGGAGACGGCGCCTCTGCGATCAGCTCGGCCCGCTCCCAGCGGCGCTCCATGTAGGCGGCGACCCAGATCGAGGCCTCGTAGAGCACGATGATCGGGATCACCTCGAAGAAGAGCGAGATCGCGTCGACCGTCGGCATCGCGACCGCGACGAGGATCCCGATGAACCAGGCCATGCGGCGGTTCTTCCGCAGCTGGTCGACCGTCAGGATCCGCAGCCGCACGAGCGCGAGGATGAAGACCGGCAGCTCGAAGACGAGGCCCATCACGAAGAGCGCCAGCGTGACGAACGAGAAGTAGTAGCTCGCTCGGATCTGGATGTTGTAGAGCTCGGAGTCGAACTCGGTCAGAAAGCCGATCGCCTTCGGCAGGACGACGAAGTACGCGAAGGCAACGCCCGCGGCGAACAGCACGGTGGCTCCGATCGCGAAGATCGAGACGACCTTCTGGGTGTTCTCCTCGAGCGCCGGCGCCAGGAAGCTCCACAGCTGGTAGAGGACGACCGGCAGCGCCAGGGCGAGCGCGGCGAACGCCGCGACCTTGATCGACGTCGTGAACGGCTCGGTGACCCCGAACGTGACGAGCTTCTTGTCGTCGGGGAGCGGGCCGGTCAGCCAGTCGACCAGCTGCTCGTGGAAGGCGAACGTGAACGGGAAGAAGACGGCGATCGCGCCGAGCGAGATCAGGAGCCGCGTGCGGAGCTCGCCGAGGTGCTCGACGAGGGTCGCCTCTTCGCCGTGCCCGAGGCGCCTCGGCAGGCTACGGCGCGGCACGGGGAGCTACAGGGAGTCGCGCTCGCGCGCGGTGACGACCGGGTCGTTCTCGTCCACCGGAGGTGCCAGCTCGCGGACGTCGTCGTCGTTGTCCTTGCCCGAGACGCCGTCCTTGAACTCGCGCATCCCGCGGCCCAGCGAGCGCCCGAGCTCCGGCAGCCGCTTCGGCCCGAAGATCAGGAGGGCTGCGAGCAGGACGAGCACGATCTCGGTGACGCCGATATTTGGCACAACTCTGAGGGTACCACCGGCCCCGGGACCGCCCCGGGGTCCCGGTACAATCCAGCCACGAGGGGTATCCACCACTCGTAACCTTTCGAAGGGGATGTTTTGGCCCTGCTGGAGCTGAAAAACCTGCACGTCGCGCTCGAGGACGGAACCGAGATCGTCAAGGGCGTCGACCTCGCCGTCAGCCCCGGCGAGGTGCACGCCGTCATGGGCCCGAACGGCTCCGGGAAGTCCACCCTCGCCTACGCCCTCATGGGCCACCCGGCCTACGAGATCACCGAGGGGCAGCTGATCTTCGACGGCGAGGACCTGACCGAGGCCGGCGCGGACGAGCGCGCCCAGAAGGGCCTCTTCCTCGCCTTCCAGTACCCCCACGCGATTCCGGGCGTCACCGTCACGAGCTTCCTGCGGAGCGCGATCAACGCGATCCGCAAGGCGAGGAACGGCGGCGTCGACGACCCGATCCCGGTCAAGGAGTTCCGCACCGAGCTGCTCGCCGCGATGGACCGCCTGAAGGTCCCGCGCGAGCTCGCGTCGCGCTATCTGAACGACGGCTTCTCCGGCGGCGAGAAGAAGCGCGTCGAGATCCTCCAGATGGCGATGCTCGAGCCGCGGATCGCCGTGCTCGACGAGACCGACTCAGGGCTGGACATCGACGCGCTGAAGATCGTCGCCGGCGGCGTCAAGGATCTCGTCGGCCCGAGCATGGGCGCGCTCGTGATCACGCACTACCAGCGGATCCTCAACTACATCAAGCCCGATTTCGTGCACGTCTTCGTCGGCGGACGTATCGTTGAGGAAGGTGGCCCGGAGCTCGCGCACAAGCTCGAGGCCGAGGGCTACGAGGCGTTCATCCCCAAGGAAGCTCCCAAGGAAGCGGTGACGTAGTGGCGCAGACCGAATCCGAAGTCGTCCAGGGGATCGGCACCGACTACGAGCGCAAGTACGGGTTCTCGAACCCGGACGAGGCGAAGGACTACTTCTTCAAGTCCGGCCGCGGGCTGAACCACGAGATCGTCGAGGCGATCTCGCAGCACAAGAACGAGCCGGAGTGGATGCGGAAGTTCCGCCACAAGTCGCTCGACTACTTCCTTGCGCGCCCGCTGCCTCAGTGGGGCGGGAACGTGAACGACATCGACTTCGAGAACATCTACTACTACATCCGCCCGACCGAGAAGCAGGCGGAGTCGTGGGAGGACCTCCCGGCCGACATCAAGGACACCTGGGACAAGCTCGGGATCCCGGAGGCCGAGAAGAAGTACCTCGCCGGCGTCGGCGCGCAGTACGAGAGCGAGGTCGTCTACCACAAGCTCCAGGAGAGCCTCGAGAAGCAGGGCGTGATCTTCCTCGACATGGACTCGGCGCTCCGCGACCACGAGGAGCTCGTCAAGCAGTACTTCGGGACGATCATCCCGCAGAACGACAACAAGTTCGCGGCGCTCAACTCGGCCGTGTGGTCGGGCGGGTCGTTCATCTACGTGCCGCCGGGCGTGAAGATCGAGCTGCCGCTCCAGGCCTACTTCCGCATCAACGCGGAGAACATGGGCCAGTTCGAGCGCACGCTGATCCTGGTCGACGAGGGCGCGTACGTGCACTACGTCGAAGGCTGCACCGCGCCGATCTACTCGTCCGACTCGCTGCACTCGGCCGTCGTCGAGATCGTCGTCAAGAAGGACGCGCGCTGTCGCTACACGACGATCCAGAACTGGTCGAACAACGTCTACAACCTCGTCACCAAGCGCGCCGTCGCCTACGAGGGCGCCACGATGGAGTGGGTCGACGGGAACCTCGGCTCGAAGCTGACGATGAAGTACCCGGCGATCTGGCTGATGGGCGAGCGCGCGCACGGCGAGGTGCTGTCGATCGCGTTCGCCGGCAAGGGCCAGCATCAGGACGCGGGCGGCAAGTGCGTCCACGTCGCGCCGAACACGACGTCGGTGATCACGTCGAAGTCGATCTCACGCGGCGGCGGGCGCGCGGGCTACCGCGGCCTGCTCGAGGTCGCGAAGGGCGCGCACGGCGCGAAGTCGAAGGTGGTCTGCGACGCGCTGATCCTCGACGAGGAGTCGCGCTCCGACACCTATCCGTACATCCGGATCGACGAGAGCGACGTGAACATCGGCCACGAGGCGACGGTCTCGAAGATCGGCGAGGAGCAGCTCTTCTACCTGATGTCGCGCGGCCTCTCGGAGGCCGAGGCCTCCGCGCTGATCGTCTCCGGCTTCGTCGAGCCGATCACGAAGGAGCTGCCGCTCGAGTACGCGGTCGAGATGAACCGGCTGATCCAGCTCCAGATGGAGGGCTCGGTCGGTTGACTCGCGAGCCTGGACTTCGTCGCGATTCCTTCGCGCGACGCTGACCGCTCGCACAGTTCTACGCCGAGGTGCTCGGGCTCCGGCGGACGAGCCGAAAGCGCAGTACGAGTTCTGGGTCGGCGAGACATGCTGCGCGATCTGGGAGCCCGACAAGATGGGCGGGACAGTTCGCGCCGCAGAAGAACGCGCACCTCGCGCTGCACGTCGACGACATCGACGCCTCCCGCGCCGAGCTCGAGGCGAAGGGCGTCGAAGTTCAACGGCGAGACGTTCGACACCGGCGTGTGCCGGATGGCGTTCTTCAAGGACCCGGACGGCAACGACTTGATGCTGCACCACCGCTACGCACTCAGACCGCGCATGATGGACGTCGAGCGGGTCGACTTCGTGTCCTTCCTGACGCAGGACATCGCACGGGCGAAGCAGTTCTACGCGGAGACGCTCGGCCTCGAGCTCGAGTCGCGAGGGTGAGAGCGACATGGAGTTCCGCTGCGGTCAGGTGACGCTCGACATCTTCGACCCGTCGAGCATCGGGCAGCCGTTCGCGCCGTCGCCCGCGGGTCTCGCGCTGCGCGTCCCGGACGTCGAGGCCGCGCGCGCCGAGCTCGAGGCGAAGGGTGTCGTCTTCGACGGCGAGACGATCACGACGAGCGTCTGCAAGCAGGCGTGGTTCAAGGATCCCGACGGCAACGCGCTGATGCTGCACCGGAGGTTCGACGCGTGATCACGATCGAGAAGGTCGACTTCATCGGGATCCCGGTCGTGGAGAACGCGACCGGCGACGCGTGGTTCGGGGAGACGCTCCGGCTCTGGGAGCGCAATCCGCGATCGAACGAGCGGTGGGTCGAGTTCGAGGCCCCGAACGTGACGCTCGCGCTCGTGCCCGAGGCCTACAAGCCGGGCGACCACGTGCCGTTGCCGTTCGGAGCGTTCGCGATCCGAGTCGACGACGTCGACGAGGAGAAGGAGCGCCTGTCTGCGGCCGATGTCGAGTTCGTCGGCGAGCCGTTCGACTCCGGCGTCTGCAAGGGAGCGATGTTCACGGGTCTCGACAGGAACGGCATGCTGCTCCACCACCGGTATGCGCCGTTCGCCGACGGCCGCACGCCCGACGCGCCGCGCGGTCGCATCGACTTCGTGGCGATCCCGGTGCAGGAGCGAGCGCCCGTCGAGGACTTCTACGGCCACATGCTCGGGCTCGAGCGGAACCCGAACTCGACCGAGACCTGGGTCGAGTTCGAGACGTCGAACGTCACGCTGGCGCTCGTGCAGCCGGAGGAGATCGGACAGCCCTTCGAGCCGCTTCCGGGCGGGACTGTCGCGTTCCGCGTCCCCGACGTCGAGGAGGCGAAGACGCAGCTCGAGTCGATGGGCGTCGAGTTCCCCGCCGGGGTGATCGACTCGGGCGTCTGCCACATCGCACCGTTCTCGGATCCCGCGGGCAACGGGCTCATGCTCCACCGGCGCTACGCACCCTTCGCGGACGGGACGATGCCGTGATCGACGTGCAGCGCATCGACTTCATCGCGCGTCCCGTCGCCGACGTCGCGCGCGCGTCCGAGTTCTACGGCGAGACGCTCGGGCTCGCCCGCAACCCGAGCTCCGACGAGCACTGGGCCGAGTACGAGACCGGCAACCTCACGATCGCGCTCTCCGAGCACGGCGGGCTCGGGCTCGGCGTCCCCGACGTCGAGGAGGCGAGACGGACGCTCGAAGGAGCCGGCGTCGAGTTCCCGCGCGAGATCTACGACTCGGGGGTCTGCCTCACGAGCGGTTTCAGCGATCCGGCCGGCAACAAGTTGTTCGTGCACAAGCGCTACGCACCGCTCGAGCGCTGGGACGGAGACGTGACCGGCGTCGACCGGACCGACTTCGTCGGCATCCCGGTCACCGACCGGCCTGCCGGCGTGAAGTTCTACAACGAGACGCTCGGGCTCGCGCGGAACACGCGCTCGAGCGACGAGTGGCCGGAGTTCGAGCCGGGCAACGCCACGATGCTGCTCAGCACGCCCGAGCAGACCGGCACGCCGTTTCGCCCGAGCAACTACGCGGTCGCGCTGCGCGTGCCCGACGTCGCGCAGTCGATGCAAGACGCTCAAGGACAAAGGCGTCGAGTTCCAGTTCGAGGAGCCGTACGACTCCGGCGTCTGCCACATGGCGTTCTTCAACGATCCCGACGGCAACGCGCTGATCCTCCACCACCGGCACAAGCCGTACTCCGACGGGTCGCTTCCCTAGCCATGCAGGTCGAACAGGTCGACTTCGTGTCCGTTCCGACGCGCGACATCTCGCGCGCCGTCGCGTTCTACCGCGACGTCCTCGAGCTGCGCGAGAGCGCGTTCACGGAGGGCGAGGTCGAGGTCGGCAACCTGACGCTCTCGTTCTGGAATCCCGAGGAGCAGGGCGAGGAGTTCGCCGCGAACACGAACGGGATCGCCTTCCGCGTCCCCGACGTCCACGAGGCGGTCGAGGACTTCCGCGCCGCCGGCGGCGAGGTGATGGGGATCGAGGACACGGGCGTCTGCCACATGGGCTTCGTCAAGGACCCCGACGGCAACGTGATCATCCTCCACCGCCGCTACGCCGAACGGAAGCGCCGTGACGAGAGCTGAGCTGAAGAAGAGCTACGCGGCGCTGCCGCTGCCGACGACGAACGACGAGTCGTGGCGCTTCACCGATCTCAAGGGCTTCGACCCGGACAGCTACGCGTCGAACGGGCACGGAGACCACAAGCCGGCCGGGGCGATGCTCGACGTCGACGTCACGGGGCTCGCCGTGATCACCGAGTCGGGCATCGAGATCGAGCGCGTTCCGGAGGGGATCGTCTTCGAGCCGCTCTCCGACGCGCAGGAGCGGCTCGGCACGCTCGTCGGCCACGACGAGAAGTTCGCCGCGCACAACGCCGCGCTGTGGAAGCACGGCCTGCTCGTCGTGATCCCGAAGGGCGTGCACGTCGAGCAGCCGCTCTACGTGCGCATCGCGAACACCGTCGAGGGAGGCGCGCTCTTCTTCCGGCTGCTCGTGATCGCCGAGGAGGGCTCGAGCGCGACGCTGATCGAGGAGTACACGAGCGCGACGCCCGAGCTCGCCGGCTACACGAATGCCGTCGCCGAGCTCTTCGTCGAGCAGAACGCGAAGCTCGAGTACGTCTCGCTGCAGAACCTCTCGATGTCGACGTGGCACTTCGCGAACCACCACGCGCGCGTCGAGCGCGACGCCGAGCTCGACTGGGTCGCGGGCGGCTTCGGCTCGAAGCGCGGCAAGACGCGGATCCAGAACGACCTCGCCGGCCAGGGCGCGACGTCTCGAGTGACCGGCGCGTACTTCGCCGACGGCGACCAGCACCTCGACTACGACACGTTCCAGGAGCACATGGCGCCGAACACGACGAGCGACTTCGCCTTCAAGGGCGCGCTGCGCGACGAGGCGACGGCGGTCTGGCGCGGGATGATCCGCGTCGAGAAGGAAGCGCAGAAGACGAACGCGTACCAGGAGAACCGCAACCTGATGCTGAGCGAGAAGGCGCATGCCGACTCGATCCCGGGCCTGGAGATCCTGGCGAACGACGTGCGCTGCACCCACGGCGCGACGCTCGGCCAGGTCGATCGCGAGCAGCTCTTCTACCTGATGTCGCGCGGTCTCTCGCGAGCGGAGGCGGAGCGAATCATCGTGCGCGGCTTCTTCCAGGACATCCTGGACCGCATCGAGCTCGAGCCCGTGCGCGAGACGCTGGGCGAAGCGCTCGAGGCACGCATTCCTCAGGCCTAGCGCCTGACGATCGAGCGAAAGCACGCTCGCCCAGGCGATGTTCCCTGGTTCAGCGTGCGATTGTCCAGGTGCGTCCGCGGTCGGTGCTTCGGAGCATTCGGAACGTGTTTCCATATGTGGCGTCCCGACCTGCCCAGCCTGCGGCGTAGATCGTTGTGGGGCGTGAGGGGTTGACCGCGATCGCATAGACGGCAACCGTCGAGACTGCGAGACGCCAGGTGCGCCCGCCGTCGCTCGTCTCGTAGATAGCGCCCATACCCTGGCCGGTGTGCACGCCCGCATAGACCCGGTCCGGCTGCTGCGGGTCGACCGCTAGTGACTAACGACCTGCTCCCCCTGGCTGTACATGATCGGCGTCCAGCTCGCGCCAGCGTTCGTTGTCTTGACGACTGTCTGGTCGATCGCCGCGTACACGGTCTTCGGCTCCTGCGGGTCGACCGCGAGAGCGGTCGGCCAGCCGCGGCTGGGGAAGACGCCTCGCCGCCCTCCTGTGGCGTGCCAGCTCGCGCCGGCGTCGGTCGACTTGTAGATCGACGTGGACCCATACCTGTTCACGGTCACGTAGATCGCCTCCGGGCGGGTCGCAGCGATCACGAGCCGCGCAATATAGGGGTCGCCGGGCGGTTGGAACACGGACTTCCAGGTGTGGCCACCGTCCGTGCTCTTGCGGACGGCGTCGGCGGCGGCGTAGACGATCTTGCTATTGGCGGGGTCGACCGCGATGTCGGTGACATGTCCCTCGCCGCGGTTCCAGCTCAGGGTTCCGGGCGTTCCATGATGCGCGCTTCGAAGTGGTCCGGGCGGTGGAAACAGCCCCCGGTTCCAGGGCCGCCAGTTGCGGCCGCCATCGACCGTCTTGTAGACGGCGATGACGTTGCCCGCATAGAGCGTGCCCGGACGCCGCGGGTCGGCGGCCAACGCATCCGCCCGCGTCCAGCCCCTGCCTGTTGTTGCTGTCGGCTCCCAATGCTGTCCGCCGTCGACCGTCTTGTAGACATAGCCGCCCGTGTTGGAGACATAGTCGGGCGTGTTGCGACCGATGGTGGGGCCCATTGCGGCGGCATAGACGGTGTCCGGCTGCTGTGGGTCGAACGCGAACGAGTTGACGCCGATGCCGGCCGGAAGGCCGCCCAGCGGCGGCGTTGCTTGCGTGTTCGGGACCGGGCTCTGCGCCCCAGGCAAGGGGGCGAGCGCCGCGGCAACGCCGCCCCCGCCGCCGCGACCACCAAAGCTGATGAACAGGACAATCCCGGCCGCGAGGAGCGCCGCGCGCGCCGTTCCGCATCCGTCGACGTCGCGCCCGCCTTCGCGCTTCCTCGATCAGCGCCTCGAGCTCGGCGATCTGCTCTTCGGGATCGCGATCCCGCTCGACCTCTGGCCTGCGGGGCGGCGTTGTGACGGTCACGGCGACTCCATCCGAATAACGCTATGGTGACTAGCACCATGCGCCATGTCAAGCTCGACCGCGACAACCCCCTCGACCTACACGAACAAGTCGCCGCCGAGATCCGCCGCGCCGTCGCCGACGGCGAAGCCAAAGCCGGCGAACGACTCCCACCCGCCAAAGACCTCGCCGCCGTCCTCGGCGTCAACACCAACACCGTCCTGCGCGCACTCCGCCAACTCCGCGACGAAGGCCTGCTCGAATTCCGCCGCGGCCGCGGCATCACCATCACCGGGACGCCCGAGCACAGCGCCGTCATCGAACAGACGAAAGAACTCCTCCACTACGCCCGCACCCACGGCTACAAGCCCGACGAGCTGATCCACATCATCCAGCAGCTCGGGTGACATCCCGAATGCTGGCGCAACGAAGGGTGTCTCGACTGCTGACTCCGTCACAGCCGTTTCTCGTACAGGACGTCGTCATGCACCCGTGAGTATCGGCCTCGTATCTCTTCACGCCGGTCGCCTGTGTAATGGGCAAATGCCTTGACGAGACGCGATCCGCCGTCAGAACGCACTAATCGTCTCGTCGAGGTAGACGTGGAGATACGAGTCGATCTGAAGGAAGCCATGGCGCTCGTACCAGCGCTGGGTAGGCGCGTCGTCGCGCGTCCACGCCTCTAGTCGAACAATTCCTCGCTCGCGTGCTCGCCGCTCCGCCTCGGCCAGCAGCGCCGACGCGATTCCCTGTCGCTGGTGATCGGGATGACGTCGAGATGCCGATCATCCCGCCGGATCCGGGCCGTGGGGCTAAGCCGTCGCTCTCGACTCCAGGTCGAGGAGGCCGATGATCTCGTCCTCCTTCTCGGCCACCAACTCGATCGCAGGTTTGTCGTAGCGCTCCTTCTCGCGCTCGACGGCGTCGAAGAATGCGGTGTCGAAGAACGACAGCAGGCGCAGATCAGCCAGCCCCGCTCGTCTCGCTGATCGTACGGACGGATCACGATTCCCACAGCGGCAGTGAGACGACTGGCCAGGCGGCGGTTCAAGGCGCGC
>CAWFVN010000015.1:0-14668 GCA_963819225.1 uncultured Actinomycetes bacterium
GTCGCGATAGAAGCGCACGGCCTCGTCGTAGTCCTCGACGGTGACAGCGAGGCGTAGCTCTCGAACCGGGCCGGTCACGGCCGCCGACTCTAACGGGCGAGCGGCTGGTGCAGGTGCGGATCGACCAAGCCGAGCACGGTCGCGCGACGAAGCGCCTCGACCCGGTTCGGCGTCTCGAGCTTTCGGTAGACGTTCGTCAGGTGATACTTGATCGCGTGCTCGCTCACGTGGAGCTGCAGCGCGATCTGCTTGTTGGATCGCCCCTCCGCAAGCGCCGCGAGCACCTCTCCTTCACGCGCGGTCAAGCCCGCTCTCTTCGCGGCACGCGCGCCGCGGGGCTCGATTGCCATCCCGAGGCTCGACAACACGCTGCCCTCGACGACCTGCCGGAGGACGGCGCTGAGATCTCGGGGTTCGACGTTCTTCGAGACGAACGCGCTCGCTCCGCGCTCGAGAGCCTCGAGCGTCGAGCTCATCGTCCTCGCTGCCGCTGAGAAACACGACGTGGACCGTCGGGAATCGCGCCCTGATCTCGATCGAGGCACTCCAGGCCACTCATCCCGGGCATCCGCAGGTCGAGGAGGACGACATCCGGCTGCTCCCGCTCGAGAATCGCGAGTGCTTCCGTCCCCGACAGAGCCTCGCCGACGATCTCGACTCCCCCGTCGTCGTCGAGGACGGCCCGAACCGCCTCGAGGACGAGCTGGTGGTCGTCGACCACGAGTACCTGGAGCCGATCCATGTGCCGCAGAACGTTCCTCCCCCTACGCCGCAGAGCGCCGACACAGACTCTGACCCATTCGGGTCAGAGCTCGGATCCCCCAACTGGGGGATCTAGCGGCAATCCTGGCTTTGGGTACGGGTCACCCAGCCGTCTGGGCCGTGCGGCCGACCCCGCACCTGTCAGATAATCGAGAGCAGTGAGAGACCCCTCGCCTCCACTCCGCGTGCGGATCACTCCGCCCGAGCTTCGTGACGCACTCGTCGACGCCCTCGTGGCCGGAGACTGCCTCTGCGCCCGCCTGCGCGACGACACCGTGCTCGTCGTTCACCGTGACGCGGCGACCAAGGCCGAGGCCCAGATCGAGCTCGGCTTCTTCCTGCGCGCCTGGGTGGGCCTGCACGCGCACGCGCAAGCCGAGTTCGTCTAGACGGCCGCGACCTCGAGCTCGACGAGCTCGTGCTCGAACGCGTAGCGGATCGCTTCGGTGCGATTCGCCACGCCGAGCTTCCGGTAGACGTTGGTGAGATGGAACTTGACGGTCTGCGGGGCGATGCTCAGCTCGGCCGCGATCTGCTTGTTGACGAGCCCGCGTCCGAGCGAAGTGAGCACGGCGAGCTCGCCGGGCGTGAGCAACGCCTGAACCTCGTGAAGCAGCGCGTTCGCCTCGCTCAGCGGACGACTGGGTCAGGACGGTTGCCTCGACCGCTTGACGAAGCACTGCCGCGAGGTCCCTCGGGTCTACCTGCTTCTTCACGAACGCGCTCGCGCCGAGGCGCAGCGCGCGTTGCGCGATCCGTGGCTCTTCGATTGCCGACAGGATCACGACCGTGAGCTCAGGGTCCCGCTCTTTCAGCTGCTGAAGGCACGAGAGACCGTCTGATCCCGGCATGCGGACATCGAGCACGATGACGTCGGGCTTGGTCGATGCGACGACTCGAAGCGCCTCCGCGGCCGATCTCGCCGTCCCGACGACATCGAAGTCACCGTCCTCCTCGAGCGTCACACGCACGACCTCGAGCATCAGCCGGTGGTCGTCGGCGAGCACAACTCGGACTCTTGCCACCGAGCCACACTCCCACTCCGACGCTCCGATCTCGACTAGACCCTCGTCTAGGCCGCCGAGACGGCCGAGGGGTCTGTCCGGCTAGACGTAGGGCTTCAGCTCGTCGGCAAAGAGCTTCAGCATCCAGAGCGACGCGAGGAAGGCGAACGTCAGGACCGGCGCGACGACCCCGACGATGGCGAGGACAGCCATTCCCGGCGAGGTACCCGCCGCCGCGTCGAGCGCGAACAGTCCGACCTGAAGGAGCGCGAGGCCGGCGAGGACGCGCAGGATCGCGTCGACGAAGCCGTCGGGCGCGGCGCCGGGCCAGCGCAGGTGAAACCAGATGGTGAGGGCAGCCGCGCTGAGCACGATTGCCAGGAGCAACACCGCCACGGTCACGAAACTCATACCTCCCGCTCTCGAACGACGCGAAGCTACTGCGTCTATCGGACGGCGGGCCCGTCCGCTTGAGGACGAGGTTCCCGTCGAGGAGGAATTCTACCCTTTGCTTCAGCTGCTCCCGAAGAAGTCCGTCACGCGCATCATCACGGGGCCGAGCGTGAGGATGAACATCGCCGGCAGGATGAGCCCGACCAGCGGGAAGAGGATCTTCGTCGGGGTCTTCTGCGCGCGCTCCTCGGCGGACTGACGCCGGCGCTTGCGCATGTCGACCGCGAGGTCGCGGAGCACCTTGCCGATCGAGACGCCGAGCGACTCGCCCTGGATCAGCGCCTGCGTGAACGCACGGAGCGCAGGGCTCTCGACCCGGGTGGACAGGTTGCGGAGCGCCTCGTCGGGGCTCAGGCCGAGGCTCTGCTCCTGCAGGACGAGGCGTAGCTCCTCGCCGAGGGGGCCCCTGATCCCGCGGGCGGCGAGCTGCAGCCCGCCGGCGAACGCGACGCCTGCCTCCACCGTCGTCACGAGCAGGTCCACGAGCTCGGGGACCTCCCGGTCGACCAGCTCGATCCGCTGCCTTTCGCAGCGCTTCACGAAGTACTTCGGGGACAACCAGCCGAGGAAACCCAGCCAGACCGCCGCGACGATGCCCCTTGCGCTGAGGCCGCCGCCCGCGAGCGCCAGCAACGAGATCAGCACCGCCGGCGCCGCGATCGCGAAAACGCGGTAGCCGAGGAACGCTTCCACGGACGTGTGGTAAAGACCCGCCGCGTCGAGCTGCCTGCGCAGGTGGCGCTGCTGGACATCGTCGAGCCTGGCCAGCCACCGGGAGCCGATCGTCGACGCGGCTGCTTGGGCGACGACGCGGAGATCGCGCGGCGGCGCGGTCTTCGGTGCGGCAGAGCGGAAGCCGTACGCCGCGATCTGCTGCATCGTCTCGCGCTGCCTGGCTCGTCCGAGCGAGAACGACCGTATGACGAGCGCGCTCGCAAGACCGATGAGTGCGAGCCCGGTGAGCAGGAAGATTGCCACGATCTCTCCTAGACCTCGATGTCGACGATGCGCTGGATCCAGAGCGAGCCCGCCGCGACCATCAGCACCGCGACCAGCAGCGCGGCCTGGCCGCCGCTGCTGTCGAAGAAGGCGCCCATGATGTCGGGGTGCACGAACCAGAGGAACAGGGTGAGTCCGATCGGCAGCGCGGTGAGGATCCACCGGGCCATGCGACCCTGTGCGGTCAGGGTCCTCACGAGCCTGCGCAGCTCGCCGCGCTGGCGGATCGTGTCGACGACGGTGTCGAGCACCTCGGCGGTGTTCCCGCCTGACGTGCGCTGAAGCTCGGCGAGGAGCGCGACCTGCTCGATGTCGCGGTTCGCCATCCGCTCGCCCATCCGCCGCAGGGCCACCTCAGGGGCGACACCGAGCTGCTCGTCCTGCGCGACCCTGCGGAGCTCCGATTGCGCCGGCTCGTGGGAGTTCTCGACGACGACGCCGAGTGCCCCGCTGAAGCTGTGTCCGGTCCTGAGTGCCGAGGCGAGCACCTGGAGCGCCGTCGGCAACTGATCGGCGAACGCGTCCCGGATCCGCTTGAGCTTCCAACGGATCACCGATCGCGTGGCGACGGGGGGCGCGAGGAGCCCGAGCAGCGCGAGCACCGGCGAGAAGCTTGCGAGGACGACGACGAGGACGAGCGCCGCTCCGCCCGTCGTCGCGACAACTCGGCGCGGAGTCCACGCGGCGCGGGCGAGCTCGAGGTCCTGCTCGAGGCGCGCCCACCAGCCACGCGTGTAGCGCTTGCCGACACGCGCCGGGCGCGTCGCGGCGAGATCGAGTGCCAGGAGCGCGCGGGGCGCCTCGGTGGAGAAATGGCCGACCCGTTCGACGAGGTTCCGCGTCGGTCCACGGGCGAGCAGCAGAACCAGGCCGCAGAGGAGCGCCGCAAAGAAGAACCCGACCGCCGTGATCGAGAGCGGTGAGAGGACGAATCGCGAGACGAGAGACTGATGGTACGGCGCGATTCCGGTAGGTGTCGGCGCGACGTACTCGGTTGCCGTGACCGGGCCTCCGGCCACCGCGATCTCGACGTTCACGTGCGACTCCGGCTTCGCGTCGGACCGGTAGCGGACGAGGTACTCGGTCGAGAGTCGGCGCCCGAGCGCGGCGTAGATCTCCGAGAGCTCTCCCGCGGAGCTCGCCTCGGCGTACGCGCCACCCGTCTCGTCGGCGATGGTCCGCAGCGCGCTCGGGTCGAAGGCGCCCGAGCGGAGTCCGACGGTGAAGATGCGGACCCGCTGGCGCTGGGCGGCCCGGACGACCGTGTCGATCAGATGCACGCTCCCGACGTCGTCGCCGTCGGAGAGCAGCACCACCGATCCGGCCGAGATCTTCGCCTCGCGCAGCAGGTCGAGCGAGCTGTCGAGCGCGTCGTAGATCCTCGTTCCATACGCGAGCTCCGGCGGGTTTTCCAGCGCGTCCGTGAGCGCCTTCGCGTCGTCGGTCGGCGCCTGAAGGACGTTGACCTCGCCGTTGAACGCGACGAAGCCGAGCTCCGCCTCGGGCTGCCGTTCGCTGACGAAGAGCTTGGCGGCCTGGATCGCCGCGGCGAACGGCTCGCCGGCCATGCTGTTGCTCGCGTCGATCGCGAGCACCACGCCGAAGCGCAGCCCGCTCGCGGCGAGCGGGGTCACGAGCGCGTTCGCGACGCGGACGCCGTTCTCCCGCACCTCGATCGCCGACCCGTCCACCGGCTGCCCCGAGCGAAGGCTGACGGCGTAGCCACGCTCGGGAAACGGAATGCGCGCGACCGGCGCGACCTCGAGCTGCTCGGTCACCGTGTCGGCCGCCGAGCCCGTGGGCAGAATCGACCCCGCGAGCGCGGCGACGGTCGCGAGGGCTGCGAGCCCGCGCCGCCTCACCTGAGGTCAGCCTCCCGAGGCAGCGACGCCGTTGGCGAACACGGGGCCCCCGAAGAGCGCGAGCGGCAGCTCGATCCCGCGCCGGTCGAACTTCGTCATGAACCCCGGCCGGAGGCCCGTCGGCTCCAGGCGACCGACGATCCGGCGGTCCGCGTCGATCCGCTCGAGCTTGAACTCGAAGAGCTTCTGGAGCGTGATCATCTCGCCTTCCATCCGTTGCACTTCGGCGATCTCGACCACGCGGCGCGACCCGTCATCGAGCCGGTCGAGGTGGATGATCATGTCGAGCGCCGCCGAGACGTGCTGCCGGATCGCCCGCAGCGGCAGCTCGTAGCCTGCCATCAGCACCATCGTCTCGAGGCGGTTGAGCGCGTCCCGGGGGGAGTTCGCATGCACGGTCGAGAGCGAGCCTTCGTGGCCCGTGTTCATCGCCTGGAGCATGTCGAGTGCCTCGGCGCCGCGAACCTCGCCGACGACGATCCGGTCCGGCCGCATGCGCAGCGCGTTGCGCACGAGGTCGCGGATCGTGATCTCGCCCTCGCCCTCGATGTTCTTGGGGCGAGCCTCCAGCCGCAAGACGTGGACCTGGTCGAGCCGGAGCTCGGCGGCGTCTTCGATCGTGACGATTCGGTCGCTTTCGGGAACGGCAGCCGAGAGCGCGTTCAAGAAGGTCGTCTTGCCCGAGCCGGTTCCACCCGAGATGAGGATGTTCAACTCCGCCGCCACGCAATGGTTCAGAAAGTCGGAGGCGTCACTGGAGAGCGTCCCGAGCTGCACGAGCTCCGCCATGTCGAAGCGGTCCTCGCGGAACTTTCGGATCGTCAGCAGCGGCCCCGAGAGCGAAAGCGGTGGAATGATCGCGTTCACGCGTGAGCCGTCGGGCAACCGGGCGTCGACGAGCGGAGAGGACTCGTCGATCCGGCGGCCGACCTGGCCGACCATCTTCGTGATGATGCGCCGAAGATGCGAGTCGTCCGTGAACGCGAGCGTCGTCTGCGACAAGAGCCCGTTTCGCTCGAGCCAGATGTCGTGCGGCCCGTTGACCATGATCTCCGAGATCGACGCGTCCGAGAGCAGGCGCTCGAGCGGTCCGTAGCCGAAGATGTCGTCCGCGATCTCGACCGCCAGCCGTTCGCGGTCGTCCCGGGAGAGCGCGACCTCCTGACGCAGCTGGTCATCGATCTCGGACTGGACGCGCACACGCACCGCCTCGCGGTCGGCGACATCGAAGAGACGAGGCCCGAGCTCGCTGACGAGTCCGAGGTGGATCCGGTTCTTGATCTCGGCGAACGGATCGCTGCCCTTGCCCCACCCGTTTGCCGGCCCGTTCCCGTTGGACAGCCGCTCGTGGAGCTCCATCGTCAGCTCCGCTTCCTGCGCAAGACGCCACGTCTCGCGCCGCCCGAGGCACCGTTGGGGCTTCCGTTCGCGACGATCTCGATCGGCGCGGCCGCATAGTGCCGGGCGAGCGTGGTGAACGCCTTGGCCGCGTTCGAGCGTGGCTCGGCAACGACGATCGGCTGACCGTCGGTGATCGCACGAGGGATTGCACGGTCGCTCGGGACGAGAACGTCGGGTCGCCGGCCGAGCAGCTGTTCGACGTCGGCTTCGGAGATTCCGACGCTGGTGTCCGCACGGTTGAGGATCAGCGTGACGTCTTCCGATTCGTAGCCCATCTGCGCGAGCGTCTCGAGCCCGATCTTCGTGTCCTTCAGCGAAAGCGCGTCGAGCATCCCGACGACGCAGAGCCGCGAGGAAGCATCGACCGCCGCGATCACCTCCGGCGTGAAAGCCGGAGGCGTGTCGACGACGACCACGTCGTAGCGAGCGCGCAGGATGTCGAAGACGTCGCGCAGGAACGTGACGCTGACGGCAGCCGCCTGGTCGGGCCGCAACGGCGCAAGCAGCGCACGCGCCCCCGAGGGGTGGTCGGCCAGGAAGCCGTCGACCTTGTCGCCGTCGAGCGACCCGCCCGAGACGGCGAGATCGTAGATCGTCAGCACGGGACGGATTCCAAGCGCGAGCCCGACGTCGCCGAACTGCAGGTCGAGATCGACGAGCACCGTCGAGACGCCGTCGAGCGCGAGCGCAACCGCGAGGTTGCACGACGTGAGGGTCTTCCCGGTGCCGCCCTTCGGGCCCAGGACGGTGACCATCTCGCCGACCCCGCGGCTCGGCACGTTGCCGCGCCGACGGGCGAGCGCCTTCTCGAGCGCGAATGAAAGCTGCGCTGCCGTTTGCGGCAGCGTGATCAGATCGTCCGCGCCGGCCTCGAACGCGCGCTCGAGGAAACCGTTCGGCGAGCCGCTGTACAGGGCGATCACGGGCCGATCGCTCCGCTGCTTGGCGGCGGCGGCGATCAGCTGGAGTGCGAGCTCGCGGTCGTCTGCACAGCCGACGATCACGAGATCGGCCGCCTCCTGAAGCCCTACTGCGGTGTGTTCACGGGCCTCGTCGAGCGACACCAGGCGCAGCGGCGTGCCGGCAGGCAGCGCTTCACGGAGCGCCTCGGAGTCGAGGCTCTCCTCGAGCGCGACGAAGACCCTCAGCTTCTGGACGCTCACCTGCTGCCTCCCACCGACCGCAGCACCTTCACGGGCGAAACACCCAACAACATGGTCTCGACGGTGACGAGCCCGGGCCGCGACTCGGCGGCTCCCGTGCTCGGCCTGAGCGCGAGCCAGAGCTTTCCGTTGTCGGACGCGAACGCGAGCTGAGCCGCCTTCACGTCGTCGACGGCCAGCGTGACGTTCGTCGAGGCCGACGCGGTCGCCGGGCTCTCGCCCACCGCGAGGACCGGGACGTCGGACATGATCAGTCGGAGCATCGGCCGCGCCTGCCCGCCGTTCACCGGCCTGCCCGCGCCGTCGACGGGGATGACGTTGAAGCCCGCGTACACGTCGACGCGGTTCCCGGCCTCGATCTCTCCGATCAGCCCGTGGGCCGCGTCGAGCGGCACCGAGACCACCCGCTCCCGATCGCTGAGCGTTGCCGCAATCGAGTCCCCGGCGGCGACGAAGTCGGCCGAGGTCAGCTGCGCGCCCTCGAAGACCTCCCTGGTCGCGACGGTCCCCCGCAGGCTCGCTGGATCGCTGATCGCGCCCTCGCGGAGCTGACTCTCACGGATCGTGGTCGCGGTGTACAGGCTCTTGGTCGCGAGGACGTTTCCAGACGTCCCCTTCGGGATCATGTCTCGCGCGACCAAGACGGTCACGAGCGCACCTTGCGCCTGGAGGTTGTTGCGGTACTGGTTGAGGTACGCAACGACCGTCACGCCGGCAAGCAGTGCCGCGAGCAGCGCGACGAAGAGCGTCCCTCTCCTCGTGGAAACCAATCGATGTGCAAATTCCATCTCTTCTTCTCCTTCAGTTGCCTAGCGCGTCATGACGGGGATACAAGGGGTGATCGTGTCGCGTTCACAGACTTCGGTCCCGGTGCTCTTCGGGTCCGGCGCTGCGTACTTGATGAAGTGGCCCCAGATCGCGCCCTTCTTCACGGCGAAGGGCGGGGGTGGATTGCTGGCGCAGGTCGACCCGGTCCAGCCCGCGACGTAGAAGGCCGCGAAGTTCGTCACCGGTACGTCGGTCGTACCGCTGCCTCCGAGCGCGGAGAAGTCGGTGATCAGGAGCTTGACGATCCGGGTCTCGCCGTCCACGTACGTGGGCCAGTTGTAGGGCGGGCAGCCCGCGAAGCGGGCGTCCATCCCGGCGAGCGTCGGTCCTGCCACCGTCCCGGTCTGGGTCGGAACGCAGTCGGCGGGACCGGCGGGCGGCGCTGGATCGGGGCAGTAGCCGACGGGGTTGATCTGGTACGGCGTGGCGCAGCCGTTGATGATCGCGGCCCTGAAGAGCGCGGCGCCCGGCCCGTCGCACGCGAGTGCGCTCGTGCGGCTGCCGCCGGTGAGCCTGAGCATCACCAGCTCGTCGACCGGCGTCAGCTGCAGCGCCCCCTCGAGCCCGAGGTCGACGGTCACCGTCTGCGTGCCGGCGGCGAGCGCGTACGGTGGCGCGCCACGCCTCCCGCCAGCCTCAGGACCTTGACCGGCCCCGAGTCGTCGGTTCCGCTGTAGATCCGTTGGACGAGGGAGTACGACTGCTTGCCTCCCCCCTGGTACTGCCAGGTCAGGTCGACGTCGTACGCGCCTGAGTCGGTTGGGATGTCGAACGCGTATCCCGTCGACCAGACGCCGCCGCTGAAGGTCAACGGCCGCGTCACGTTGAAGCCCGGCCCTTTCACCGTCGCCTCGAAGGTCTTCACCTGGCGGGGTCGACCGTGCCGGAGCCGAGATGGAGCACCGCCTGGATGCTCGCTGCGCATGACGCGGCGCCACCCGAGAGCGACTCCTCGGAGAAGAACGGCGAGCCGGAGCACGCGGTCGCGGGCCACACTTCGAACGCTTGCCTGGCAGGCGCGGTGACGGTGCCTCCCGAGCTGTAGCCGGCGATCGTGACCAGGCCGGTGCTGAAGTTCGAGTAGTCGAAGCAGACATATCCGGTGCCGCCGGACCCGTTCGCAGCGGCGCACGTTCCCGCGGTCTGGCCGATTCCGATCCGGACGCCGACGATCCCGCCGGCGGGCACGTTGACGGAGCCGCTGCCGCTCCAGGCGCTCAGCGATCCGGTCGCGGTCGGGCCGGTGAGCTCAACTGGCCCGCCGACGACGGTTGCCGGCCGCGTCGACGAACGTGGCGGTGACGTGCTTCGGGTTGACCTCGGGGACCGCCAGCGGGAGCGAACCCCTCAGCACCACCGCCTTCTTCAGCTCCACGCGCGCGTGTGCGTTGATCGAGGGCACGAAGTCGAGCCCCCAAAAGCCGAGCAGCAGCGGCAGGTCGGCCTCGGTGGCCTTGACGTCGAGCGCGAAGCTGTCGCACGGAGGCGCAGTGTTGGTGTCGTCAGCGGCGTGGGCGCCGACCGCGTACGTCTTGCTCTGGTAGAGGACGCTGATCGCGCCCGTGTTGCCGTTGCCGACCTGCGCGTTGTACGTCGAGCCGGAGGAGCCCGCGTACTTCGTCGCCTCGCCCGTGATCACGGCATCCGCCCCCGCCGGGTTCGCGAAGCACTCGTTGAAGCGACCTCCGCCGGCGAGAGCCGCCGCGTCCGCCTGCAGCTGAAGGTGCCGTTTGTGCACCCACCAGTTCCCGATGTCGATCGAGAGTGCGACGAGGAGCAGCAGGAACGGCAGCAGCATCGCCGCCAGGACGAGGATCCCTCCGCGATCGTCGGAGACGCGCTGGACGACTTCCTGCGCCGCGGTCACGCGCACGTCCCGACCCCCGAGAACGACGCTTTCTGCTCGAGCCGCATCGTCGCCGTCCCGCGGATCTGCCAGTCAGCGTGGTTGATGAACGGGATCCAGTGGTAGCCGACCGAGATCTGAACCGTGACGGGATCTCCGACGTCACCGCCCTCGGGAAGGCAGATCGCGATGGTCGCACCCGCCGGGACCGAGTCCGAGCCGCCGGCCTTGAGCTCGCTCGTCTCGAGCCGGTCGATCATGTACGTCTGGTACTCGCCCGCGGTGGGAAACGTGTTGACGGCCGCCTTGCGCGCGCCCTCGCTCGCCACGTGGTTGAGGTCGAGCCAGTAGTTCATCCCCTTGCCGAAGTCGACGAGGACGAGCACGAGCACGCACAGGATCGGCACGACCATGGCGAACTCGACGACGGCCTGGCCCGATTCGGACCCGGGCCTCGAACGGCGAGCGGATGGGGTTCCGGAGGATCGCCGCATGGCGAAGCGCATCTCGATGTCCTCCGGAACCCTGGTCCTCGTCTACCAGCGCCTACGGAATAAGGGCGTCGATCTTCCCGGCAACCTCGCCGAGGAAGGTCTGGATGCTGGTGCCCAGCAAGCCCAGCGTGACCGTAAGGCCGACGATGACGAAGGCGACGACCATGGCGTACTCGGTCGCGCCCTGACCGTCCTCGCGCTTGAGATCGTCGAGGCTGATCGAGATCAGCCGACCGAACATGAGCGACATGCGCTCGTACATCCCTACCTCCCTGTCGTTGTTCCACCACCCCGCCGACACTTCGCCGGGGTACTGCAGGTTTAGGCGGTCGTTCGTCCTGCTGGAACCAGCGAGAGGTGGGGCGCGACTAGACCTTTCGCAGGTGGCTCGCCGCTCCGCTGTCGGCGAGGCTTGCGCCATGCCCGGATCGGCGGCTACTCCACTGCGCTCTCGTTCACCGACGGCAGGGCCCTCTGCGAGGAGTGCGTCGTCGCCGACAACCCGTTCACCCGCTTCCGCGGGCTCCTCGGCCGCCCAGGCCTGGGTGCGGGCGAAGGGCTCCTGCTCCGCCCCTCGCCCTCGATCCACACGTGGTTCATGCGCTTCGCGATCGACGTCGTCTTCCTCGACCCGGAGCTGCGGGTCCTGCGCGTCGCTCACGCCGTGAAGCCGTGGCGCTTTGCCGGCTGCCGCGGCGCACGGGCCGTGCTCGAACTGGCGTCCGGTCAGGCTTCAGCGCGCGGCGTCGACGTCGGAGATCGCCTGGAGCTTCGCGATGCCGCCTGAGCTGACGCGCCCGATCGCGCTGATCGCCGGCGCCGCCGCGTCGTTCGCCGCGGCGCTCGAGTTCGACGCCTCCGGCCGCACGGTGGCGGCCGTCTTCTTCCTCTCCGTGCTCGCAGTGCTCTCCGCGATCGACGTCGAGGAGCGCCGGATTCCCGAACCGGATCGTCCTGCCCGCGGCCGCCGTGATGCTCGCGCTCCAGATCGCGGTCGAGCCGGGACGCGCCCTCGAGTGGACGGCCGCGGCGCTCGGCGCGGGGGCCTTGCTGCTCGTCCTCGCCCGAATCCATCCGGCCGGGCTGGGCCTCGGCGACGTCAAGCTCGCGCTGCTCCTGGGCGCCGCCCTCGGCGGCGGCGTCCTCGCGGCGCTCGCCCTCGGGTCGCTCCTGGCTGGGATGTTCGGCGTTGGCCTCGTCATCCGGCACGGGCTCGCCGCCCGCCACGCGACGGTGCCCGTTGGCGCCGTTCCTGGCCGTCGGGGCGGCTGCCGTGCTGCTCGTTTCCTAGGCGAGCCCCTTCTCAAGCCGGGAAAACCGACCTACGATGGCCTGGGGAGCTCGTGGAAGCTGCGGCACAGCACACGACAGCCTCGTCGATGGACGCTCTCGCGTTCGTACTCGGCGAGCACGGCGTCGACGACGCCGCGGTCGCGGCTGCACGCATACGAGCCGGTGCCGCCGACGCGATGTCGGCGGGAGTGCCGGACGGCGCAGACGCTGTGCTCCTCGGCGAGGCGATCGCGACCTCCGCGCTCGAGCGCACCTGGTCCGCGAAGCGAGCTGAAGCTCCTCATGCGGGACGCCGCCACGTGGCGGCGGACGGGGTCGACGGGCTGGCCGCGCGCACGTTCGTCGCGGCGGTCCGAAGTCCGGCGACGCTCGTGCTCCCGGCGGGCCGTGCGATCGAGGTCCAGCTGGCGCTGCTCGCCGCCTTCGCCGACGTTCCCGAGGCGTCGCTCTGGCTTGCCGAGGACGGCGGCGTCAGCTGCGTTGCGCTCGTCGGTGCGCCCGAGCCCTCCCCCGAGGGGCGCGCGTTCGCGGCGCAGGCACTCGGAACAGGCCCGCCGGCGCCTGATCAGCTCCTTCACTTTGTGCCGGTGGTCATGCGCGGGACGAGTCGCGCGGCACTTGTTTTCGGCGGGCGCCCGGACCTCGGCGAGCTCGAGCTCGCGTTCGCGTCGGAGTCGGCGGTCGCGGTCGCTCCGCTGGTCGAGCACGAGCAGCTCCGCGCACGCGCGCTCGCCCAGGAGCGCATGGCGGCCGAGGCGGGAGAGCGACTCTCCGTGCGCCTCGGGTTCGACCTCCACGACGGGCCGCTGCAGGAGTTCGCAGCGCTCGCCGCGGACCTCCGGCTGCTTCGCGCTCAGATCGCCGAGGCTCCCCTCGACGTCGTCCGGGCGCGGATCGACGACGCGCTCGGACTGCTCGGATCGGTCGAGCGGCACGTTCGGGACCTCGCGCGGTCGGTGGACTCCTCAGCGCTCGTCGGGCGGCCGTTCGCCGAGCTCTTGCGGGACGAGGTGAGCGAAGCCGGCGCGCACGGGCTCGCGGTCACCGTCGCAGTCGACGGGAACGTCGACGGGTGCACGCCGTCGCAGCGAATCGCGCTCCTGCGGGTCGTGCACGAGGCGCTCTCGAACGTCGTCCGCCACAGCGGCGCTGAGAGCGCGTCCGTCGTCGTCGAAGCCAACGCGACGCAGCTGAGCGCTTCGATCACCGACGATGGGCAGGGCTTCGACGTCGACCGCGTCTGCGAGGAGGCGGCAAAGGCAGGACGGCTCGGGCTCGTCGGGATGCGCGAGCGAGTCCGCCTGCTCGGCGGAACGCTCGAGGTTACGAGTCGCGAAGGCGGTCCGACGACCGTCCGCGCGGCGATCGCCCGCTGGCGGCCGGGAAGCGCGTAGCGTCAGGCCGCAACGATGCCGCGGCTGAACGCGTAGCGCGCCGCCTCGGTGCGGCTGCTGACGCCGAGCTTGCGATAGATGTTGGTCAAGTGAAACTTGACGGTCTGCTCGGTGATCCAGAGCTCGGAGCTGATCGCCTGGTTCGCGAGACCACGCGCGACCGCCCGGAGGACCTCGAGCTCGCGCTCCGTGAGCCCGGCCCGCTCGTCCAGCTGCTCTGTCGCGTCCATGGGTCGCCAGCTGGAAGCGCTCGCCCCGATGCGCCCGGCGCAGCGCGTCCGGAAGCTCCCTGGGGTCGACCGACTTCGAGATGTAGACGTCGGCGCCGCGCGCGAACGCCTCCTCGGCCCGCTCGGGCTCGTCTGCTGCGGACAGCATGACGATGCGAACGTCTGCGCTCGCCTTGCGGATTCGATCCACGCACGTCAGCCCGTCCATCTCGGGCATCCGGACGTCCAGCAGGCAGAGATCCGGCTTCAGCTGGCTCAGCAGCGGCAGCACCTGGCTTCCTCGGCGAGCCTCGCCGACGATCTCGATGTCGTCGGTGCTCTCCAGGACGCGCCTGACCGCTCTCAGAATCAACCGATGGTCATCGGCCACCAACACCCGGATCGGCATGTACCCCACCTTCCCCTCGCCACTCGTTGCCCCAAGTACGAGCGCCGTTTGCCGCAGCGCTTGCACCCACATCCTGATCCTGCTTCGGCGGTCCGTCAATGGGCCGGACCACCATCCCGGTATAGGACCAAGCGCGGTGGTGCTTACTTGCCGCTGCGGTCGATCAGCTCGACGCGATAGCCGTCCGGGTCCTGCACGAAGCAGATCCGGGAGCCGCCCTCGCGGACGCGGTACGGCTCGCGTTCGGGCTCGATTCCCTGCCCTTGCAGCTGCGTGAGCGTGTCGTCGAGGTCGTCGACCGAGAACGCGATGTGGCCGTAGCCCGTGCCGAGGTCGTACGTGCGGCCGTCGTGGTTCAGCGTCAGCTCGAGCTCCTCGTCCTGGCCGGGGACGCCGAAGAAGTAGTTCGTCGCCTCCTTCTCGCCGTTCCGGACGATGTCCATGTCACGGCGGAACTCGAGGCCGAGCGCCTCGTAGAAGCCCCGGCTGCGCTCGGGGTCGGTGATGCGGTACATGGTGTGGAGATAGCGCGTCATGGCGGCATCCTACGA
>CAWFVN010000016.1:0-18493 GCA_963819225.1 uncultured Actinomycetes bacterium
TCGCGGACGACCTGAACGCGATCCGGCTGCGCCGGGATTAGCGGCCGGCGCGCGTCAGTTCGACGTGCTCGGCCGCATCGACAATGCGGCCATCGCGCATCCGCACGACCCGCTCGGCCCGCGCCGCGACGTCGGGATCGTGCGTCACGATCACGACTGTCCGGCGCTGCTCGTCCGCTGAGAGGGAGAGCAGGAGAGCCAGGATCTCGGCGCCCGTCGTCGAGTCGAGATTTCCAGTCGGCTCGTCGGCGAGAAGCACGTGAGGGTCGTTCGCCAGCGCTCGTGCGATCGCGACGCGTTGCTGCTCGCCGCCCGAGAGCTTGGTCGGGACGTGGTCCGCCCTCGCGGCGAGCCCGACCGAGTCGAGCAGGCCGTGAACGCGATCTCGTCGCTCGGCTCGAGAGGCCGAGGTCGGTGCCAGTGCGACCTCCACATTCTGCGCTGCCGTCAACGTCGGGATGAGGTTGAACTGCTGGAAGACGAACCCGAGCGCCTTGAGCCGCAGCTCGGAAAGCTCGCGATCGCCGAGGTGCGCGATGTCGCGGCCTTCGAAGCGGAGCTCGCCGGCAGTGGGCCTGTCGAGCGCGCCGAGAAGCTGGAGCAGGGTCGTCTTGCCCGACCCGCTTGGGCCCACGATCGCGACTGACTCGCCGGCCGCGAGAGCCAGATCGACGTCGCGCACGGCGTGCACCTGTGCCGAGCCCAGCATGTAGGTCCGGGAGACTTGGCTCAGGTCGTAGACGGCATCCGACGTCGTAGTGATCACAGCGGTCATCCGAGGCTCCTGTCAGTCGATGTGGCGAAGGGCGTCGGCGGGTCGGAGTCGGGAGGCCCGCAGGCTCCCGACAGCACCGGCGACGAGCCCGCCGAGCAGTGCCAGTCCGACGGCCAAGAGCACGATGGTCGGACTGATCGGAGCGTCGAGTACCACCTCGGTCGCGGAGGGCTCGACCGCGCCTTGCCCGAACGGACCGAAGGCTCGCGGTCCCTGCTCGGCGGCGGCGCTGACGGTCGCCTGGAGCGTCGGCCCGAAAGCACCGATCGCAAACGCGCCGGAGACGCCCACGGCCACTCCGATGAGACCGCCGAAGAGGCCTTGCACGAGGGACTCCCCCGTCACCTGGCGCACGACGAGGCGCTGCGACCAACCGAGCGCCTTGAGCGTGCCGAGCTCGCGCACGCGCTTGGTCACCGAGGAGAGAGTCAGCAGGCTCGCGATGAGGAAGGCTGCGAGGAGACCGACGAACATCAGCGCCTTGCCGAGCGAGCCTGCGAGGTTCTTCGCGTCGACCAGCGTGCCGGAGACGCGGCTTGCGAGATCCGCGGCGGTCGTGACGGCTGCGCCGTCGAGCGTTCGCTCGATGGACGCGGCGACCGTCTCGACGTCCGCCGCCCTGTCGGCGCGCACGTACGCGACGTTGACGCGTCCCATACGGCCCGAGAGCGCCTGGAGCTGGTCGAGCTTCACGTAGACGTCCGACGCCTCGCCACCAATCGGCGTCTCGGCGATGCCGACGACAATGAACGTCTTCCCGCCGAGCTTCAAGTCGTCACCGACGCCGATATTCTCGCGCGACGCGTAGCTCTCGTTGAGGATCGCCTCGCGTGGCGCGCCCGAACGAAAGTAGCGGCCCGCGGTGACCTGCCCGGGGGTGATCGCGCCGAGCTCCTCGACCTTCTCGTCCACACCGGAAACGCTCAGGTTCGTCGCGTCGATGTTGTTCGGCGGTCCGCCGCCGGGCGCCGGCGTCTGCCCGAACCCAGGCTGTCTGTTCTGCTCGGGAACGACACCCTCGATGTGGATCGAGTTGAGCGTCAAGCCGCCCGCGGCCGCGGCGACGCCGTCGAGTGCCAAGATCTCGTCCACCTCGGTCGCGGCGAACGACAGCTGCGAGGTCGCGACGAAGGTGTCACGCGAGAAGCGCTCTCCCGGCTCGCCGAGCGCCTGAAGGCCGAAGCGGCCCCCGCCGTTCTCATCACGCAGCTGTTGCTGCTCGCTCTCCGACAGGCGTGGGAAGCCGCCCGAGTCGGACGAATCGAGTTCGATCGGCCGGGACACGGACATGTCCGTACCGACACCGGTGAGCGGCTCGAGGATCGCGGCTTGTGCGCGATCGAGCCCGGTCGAGAGCGCGTTGACCGTGACGACGAGCCCCACGCCGAGGCCGAGGCCGAGCGCAGTGAGCAACGTGCGCCCGCTGCGCCGTCGAAGCTCCGAGAGCATGTACGTGAGAAAGAACATGCATGCAAGAAAGCGCGTTGTGCTGAGATCGCCGTGAATGTGCGCTGAGAGGTCGCTGTGAAGGCGCTCAGGCGCGGGCGAGCTCTAAGGCGGCGATGGGTTCGTGAGTGCAATCCAGGTCTGGCGTGCACGCGCCAGGAGCTCGTTGCCGCGATAGAGCGCGGTGCCCGCAAAAGCCTTCCGGCCTTCGTGCCCGATGGGCCACGCGACGACGACACAGCGCTCGCCCGGCTCCGGCGCCTCGTGCACCTCGGCAGCCATCCGCCCGAGCAGCCAGTCGCCACGCCCGTCCCACCCGACGCCGATCGCGCCCGGACAGTCGAGCGCGGCCCAGACGAGCAGTCGCGAGACGTCGTCCGGTACGACCCACGGAGCAGCGAACACACTCATTCCGTCCACGGCGCCAGTGAAGAGTCCGAGCCCGTCGTCGCGGTTCGGGCCGCACACGAAGCACGTTGCGTACTCGTGCTCGTCGAAGCCGGGGTAGTTCTTCGACGCCCGCTCAGCGTCGTCGTACGCGACGGGGTCCGGAACCTCGAGGTGCAGGTGCGCTCGGTGCGCCTCGGCGACGAGCGTCGCCCCGTTCCACAGCCTTGCGCCGTCGAAGCGCAGCGGCGTGTCGAGCGGGGGCGGCGAGCGCAGCGTCACCTCGGCAGGCTCTCCGACCTGCTCCGCGAGCAGACCGCACGTGTAGCCGCCGTTCGCAGAGCCGGGCGGACCGTTGTAGCGGGAGGCGATGATGAGCTCCACCACCGGTACACTAGGTTTTCGACTGTGAGGCTAAAACTCTGAGGCTCGGGCTCGCGCAGATCAACACCGTCGTCGGCGACCTCGACGGGAACCGCGAGAAGATGGCCGCGCGGATCGCCGAGGCGAAGAGCGAGGGCGTCGAGCTGCTCCTCTTCCCCGAGCTCGCGGTGACCGGCTACCCGCCCGAGGACCTGCTCCTGCGGCCCGGCTTCGTCCGGGCGGCGGCCGACTCTCTGCACCGGCTGGCACTCGAAGCGCGTGGGATCACCGCGCTCGTCGGCTACCCGCACTACGACCGCGACCTGTTCAACGCGTGCGCGGTGTGCTCGGGCGGCGAAGTGAAGGCCGTCTATCGCAAGCGCTTCCTTCCCAACTACGGCGTGTTCGACGAGGCGCGCTACTTCGCGCAGGGACGCGACCTGCTCCTGCTCGAGCACGGCAAGACGCTCGCGGGCGTGACGATCTGCGAGGACGTCTGGCAGCCGGGGCCGCCCGCGACCGACCTCGCCCTCGCCGGGGCGCAGCTGTTGCTGAACATCTCGGCGTCGCCCTTCCACCTCGACAAGGACCGCGAGCGCGAGGAGATGCTCGTCACCCGCGCGCGCGACAACTCGTGCTTCGTCGCGCTCTGCAACGCGGTCGGCGGCCAGGACGAGCTGATCTTCGACGGTCACTCCGTCGTGCTCGACGACCAGGGCGAGGTGATCGCGCGCGCGCCGGGTTTCGAGGAGGCGCTGCTCGTCGTCGACCTCGACCCCGAGGCCGTGATCGGGCGACGCCTGCGCGACGTTCGCCGGCGCGCACTCGAGCAGGAGCGCGAGACGCCGCCGCCGGTTTCGATCGTGCACATCGGGTCGCCGCGGGACTCGACGGGCGGCGCACGGTTGGGCGGCGAGATCGCGCCGATGCTCGATCCGCTCGAGCAGATGCGCCTCGCGCTCGAGCTCGGCCTGCGCGACTACGTCGAGAAGAACGGGTTCAGCGACGTGGTGCTCGGCGTCTCGGGCGGGATCGACTCTGCGCTCGTCGCGGCGCTCGCGGTCGAAGCGCTCGGCGCGGAGCGCGTGCACTGCGTGTCGATGCCGTCGCGGTACTCGTCCGAAGCGACCCGGCATGACGCCCGCGCGCTCGCGGAGTCGCTCGGAGCCCACTTCCTCGAGCTGCCGATCGACTCGATCTACAACTCGTTCGAGGCTGCACTCTCAGGTGTCTTCGCCGGCCGCGAGCCGGATCTCGCCGAGGAGAACCTGCAGGCGCGGATTCGTGGTGTTCTCCTGATGGCGCTCTCGAACAAGTTCGGCCGGCTCGTGCTCGCGACGGGCAACAAGTCCGAGCTCTCGGTCGGCTATGCGACGCTCTACGGCGACATGGCAGGCGGCTTCGCGCTGGTCAAGGACGTCTACAAGACGGACGTCTTCCGGCTCGCGCGGCATCTGAACAAGCGGGCCGGGCGAGAGCTGATCCCGGCCTCGATCATCGAGCGAGCACCGAGCGCCGAGTTGCGCGCCGACCAGCTCGACGCGGACTCGCTCCCGCCGTACCCGGCGCTCGACGAGGTGCTCGAGGCGTACGTCGAGCTCGACCGCTCGCGTGAAGAGCTCGTCGCCGACGGGTTCGACAAGGACGTCGTCGAGCGCGCGATCGCGCTGATCGACCGCGCGGAGTACAAGCGGCGTCAGGCGCCACCGGGGGTCAAGCTCCGGCCGAAGGCGTTCGGTCGCGACCGGCGGACGCCGATCACGAACCGCTGGCGCGACTAGCGGCCGACGTCGAACGGTGTCGTCGGCGGACCGTGCGCGATCAACGCGCGCAGGTGTGCCGCCAGCGCGCGCGGCGCGAACTCGTCCTCGCTCCGCTCGATCTCGTCGATCGTCCACCAGCGCTGCTCTTCGCGCGCGCCCGGCCCGGCGAAGAGCGAGTCGTGCGACGTCGGCTTGACGGTTCTGACGTCGGCGACTCGGACCAGCGCGAACTGCTCACGTGTGTCGTAGATCTGGCCGTGCGCCGGCCAGAACCACACGTGGCGACGCGTCCAGACCCAGGGCCCGAGGTCGACGTCGGTCAGCTGCAGCTCTTCCGCGAGCTCGCGGCGGAGCGCGTCTTCGAGCGACTTCGCCGTCTTCGAGCGCACCGCCGGGCGTGATCCAGACGCCCGGGTCTCCCGGGACGACGAACCGGTGGAGGAAGACGCGGTCGCGACGATCGAGCAGGATCGCGCGCGCCGCGGGTCGCGTGACGGGCAGGCTCGCGTGCGCGAGCTCCTCGAACCAGCGGAGCCGCTCCGCCCACGGAACGGCTGCGTTCGCGGGTGAGGTCGACGGCAGCACGAAGAGTCGCGTGTGCGAGCCGAGCGTCCGGACCTGGACGCCGAGCTCGGGACGCTCCTTGAACGACCCGCGGTACGCCTCCTTGCCGACGAACGCGAGCCACACCGGCTCGAAGTCGATCGCGAGCCGCTCCAGCCGCGCCGCGCTGCCGGCGAAGTCCGCGCCTCGGAGGTCCGATGAGCCCGGCGTCGTTCGGTGCGCGGCGTTCGTGACGCCCACACCATCGTCGAGCGCGAGCCACTGCTCGGCCGGCGTCAACAGCCGGCGCGTGAACCCCGCCTCGTGCAGCAGCCGCCAGAAGTCGTTGCGCGGGTTCGCGAAGTGCGCCCGCGCGGCCGCTGAGACGCGTCCCGGGTTGATCCCGCAGAACAGCACGCGGAGGTGCCTGCCGAGGACGTCGGGGATCGCGCTCTGCGTGTCGGTCGGACGCCGCCCCCACGCCAGCCGTTTCTGGCAGCCCCCTTGGGGGGACGATCGAGCGCCCCATGACCAACGGTACGCGGGTTCCTGTGACGCATGGGTGCCGCGATCGTGCCGGATGTGTGCCGATTCGTCCCCGGGTTCCGGGCGACGGCGCGGGTCTAGGCGGCTTCGACCTCGGGCTCGCGGCGGTCGAGGCGCTCCTCGAAGCGGCGGCGGAGCTCTTCGCCCGAAAGGCGGACGACGATCCGCGAACGACGGGGCTCGATCCGCAGCACCCTCACGTCGTCGCCTCCCCCGCCGTAGCAGCGGGCATAGCACTCGGCCTCCGTCAATGGCCTGAGGCGTCGCATGTGAACCGCACGCTAGAGCGGCGGTCGGACGTCAAAAGCTCTCGACGGCCGCGATTTCCAGGAGCGGAGCGAGCCTCGGCGCGAACGTCTGGACGTCGAAGGCCTCGGCGGGCGCGAGGGCGCCGACGCCGCGCGCCTCTCCATCCCGAAGCGCACGCGCGCCGTGCGCGACGAGCAGCGCAGCGAGCCCGTACGTGTCCGTGCCGACCAGCGTCGCGCGGCGGCCCTCGCCTCCGCGGTACGCCTCCGCGACCACCGTCCACGTGTTGCCGAGGCGCCGGTCCGCTGACGGGTTCCCGCCGAATCGGCCGCTCTGGCGCACGAACGGCGCGATGAGCGGTCCAACGAGCCCCGCGAGTGCGGCGGCGCGAGGCGCTGCGAAGTAGGAGCGGACGCTCCGCACTCGCGTGTGCCGCGGAACAGTCAGAGGCTCCGTTCCGGCCCACTCGATCACGGAGCGTTCGCCGGTCGGGAAGCGCACGCGGCGCGACGTCTTTCCGAACCGCGACGGAACGAGGCGACCCTCCCACGCAACCTGCGGCTGCCCCATCACATGGCCGATCGTCCTCCGCGTCCCGGCGGATGTGGCCTGCCCGCCCGTCGCGTAGGCGACGATGATCTCGTCGAGAGGCTCGGCGAGGCCCTCGGCCGCGAGCCGGGCCGCGAGATCACCGGGGACGTAGTCGAAGCCGAACGACGTCAACAGGACGACGTCGCGCTCCTCCGCGGACTCCCCGAAGCCCTCGTAGACCATCCGCGCGAACGCCTGCTCCCCGCTCACGTCGAGGTAGTGCGCACCGACCGTGATCGCCGCGCCGACCGGCTTCGCGCCCACCTCGAGGAACGGCCCCGCCGTCGACGCGACCGCGAACGCACCGTCGAACGCCTCGATCAGCTCGGCCTCGTGGCGCGCGTCCGCGACGCGGATCTCCTCTTCGTCGTGCGCCAGCCGCTCGAGCTCTTCGCGCTGCCGGCCGACGAGCCGAAGCGGCAGTCCGAGCTCGCGGGCCTGCTCGACGACGAGTCGGCCGGTGTACCCGGTTGCCCCCAGAACCGCGAGCGGGCGTTCAGCGCTCACGTACCGAGGATACGACGATGGAGATGGAGGCGAAGGAGTTCACCTACGACGTGCTGCTCGAAGACGGCGGCGTCATGCTCGCGGACGGTACGGGAGCGATCGACGCGCCGGAAGCGTGGAAGCCCGACCACTTCCTCGTCGCGGCGCTGCTGCGCTGCACGCTCCAGGCCCTCCGCTACCACGCCGATCGCGTCGGCCTCGAAGCGTCCGGGCGCGGCGAAGGGCGCGCCCTCGTCACGAAGCGCGCAGCGGACGAGCGGTACGCCGTGGTCGAGATCGTCGTGTCCTACGACATCGCGCTCGAGTCGGACCCGGGCGACGAAGGGGTTGCGGAACTGCTGGCCAAGGCCGAGCGCGACTGCTTCGTCGGCGCCTCGCTGACTGTCGAGCCGGAGTACCGCTGGAACGTGAACGGGAGAACGGTCAGCGCTCGAGCGGCGCCATCGTGAGGCCGTGCCCGTTGAGCTGCTCCCAGTAGAGCTCGGCCAGCTCGCGGTGCCCGCTCCAGACGAGCGCCTGACCGCTGTTGTGGATCCTGTTCGCGAAGGACATGCCGCGCTCGAAGTCGACGCCCGGCAGCACGGCGGCGAGCGCGAAGGCGACGCCGTCGAACGTGTTGTGGTCGTCGTTGAGCACGATCACGCGACTCGCGTCGCCGGTCCCGCTTCCGGGACCCCGTGTCCGCTCGCGCTCCCTGGGGGGCGTCAGCGTGGCCATCAGCTCTCACGATAGCCTCGTTTTCGTGGCCGCGCTCGCCCTCGACGTCGACGCCGTCAGGGCGCGCTTCTCCGCCCTCGACCGCGGCTGGGCGCTCTTCGACGGGCCGGGCGGCACGCAGGTGCCGGACTCGGTGATCGACGCGATCGCCGGCTACCTGCGGGAGTCGAACGCGAATCTCGGCGGGCCGTTCGAGGCCAGCGTGCGGAGCGACGCGCTCGTCACCGAGGCACGGCTCGCCGGCGCGGGGTTCCTCGGCTGCGCACCCGAGGAGATCGTGTTCGGACAGAACATGACGACACTCAACTTCGCGCTCTCCCGCACCGTCGGCCGTACGCTTCGAGCCGGCGACGAGATCCTGGCGACGAAGCTCGACCACGACGCAAACGTCGCCCCGTGGCTCGAGCTCGCGCACGACCTCGAGCTCACCGTTCGGCTCGTCGAGCTCCGCGACGACACCACGCTCGACCTCGGCGACCTCAGGTCGAAGCTTTCGGAGCGGACGAGAGTCGTCGCGTTCCCGCTCGCCTCGAACGCCGTCGGAACGACCGTCGACGCGCGACTGGTCGCCGAGCTGGCGCACGAGGTCGGCGCGCTCGCGTGGGCGGACGCCGTGCACTTCGCGCCGCACGCCCCGATCGACGTCTCCGCGCTCGGCGTCGACGTCCTGGTCTGCTCGCCGTACAAGTTCTTCGGACCGCATCTCGGAATGGCGTTCGGCCGCGCCGACGTGCTCGAGCGCTTTCGGCCGTACAAGGTGCGCCCCGCAGGCAACGAGCCGGTCGGCAGCCGCTTCGAGACGGGCACGCTGGCGCACGAGCTGCTCGCGGGCTTCGTCGCCGCAGTCGACTACATCGGCGACGTGGGCTGGGACCCGATCCGCTCGCACGAGCGGGCGCTCGGCGAGCGGCTCCTCGAGGGACTTCCCGACGGCTGGCGCCTCCACGGCCTCCCGACGATGGAGGGCCGCGTCCCGACGTTCGCGGTCACGCACGCCACCCGGACGCCGGACGCCGTCGCCTCGCGGCTCGCAGAGCGAAAGATCGCCGTGTGGGCCGGCAACTACTACGCCGTCGAGGTGATGAACCGGCTCGGGCTGCCGGACGGAGCCGTGCGCATCGGGATCGCCCACTACAACACGGCAGGCGAAGTCGACCGGCTGCTCGAAGCGCTCGACGAGGTCTAGGCGACAGCATGCGCCTCCTCGTTCTCGGCGGCACACGCTTCCTCGGTCGCGCGCTCGTCGAGTCCGCGCTCGCGCGCGGGCACGAGCTGACCCTCTTCAACCGCGGGCAGACGAACGCGGAGCTCTTCCCGGAGACCGAGAAGATTCGCGGCGACCGGACGGTTGACCTCTCGCCGCTGGACGGCCGCGAGTGGGACGCGGTGCTCGACGTCGCCACGTTCCTGCCCCGCGTCGTGCGCCGCTCGGTCGAGGCTTTCGAGGGCCGCGTCGGGCGCTACGTCTACGTCTCGAGCATCTCCGCGTACGCCGATCAGAGCACGCCGCCCGTCGAGGGCGCACCCGTCGCGGAGCTCGACGACCGCGAAGCCGAAGACATCGAGCACTACGGGGCGCTGAAGGCGGCCTGCGAGCGCATCGTCCTGGACGCGTTCGGCGATGGCGCGCTCGTCATCCGTCCGGGGCTGATCGTCGGGCCGCACGATCCGACCGACCGCTTCACCTACTGGCCGCGACGCGTGGCCGAGGGAGGTCGTGTGCTCGCGCCTGCTCCGCCCGACCAGCCGGTGCAGTTCATCGACGTGCGCGACCTCGCCGACTGGATCGTCTCGGCAACCGAGGAGAAACGTGCAGGCGTCTACAACGCAACCGGCGACACGACCTCGTTCGCGGAGCTGCTCGACGAGTGCCGACGGGTGGTCTCGGGCGACGCGGAGATCGTCTGGGTGCCGTCGGAGCAGCTCGTGGCCGCCGGCGTCGGCGAGTGGATGGAGCTCCCGCTCTGGATCGTCACTCCGGCGTTCTCGGCGACGCACCTGACGGACGTGTCGAAGGCGAAGCGCGCGGGGCTTCGGTTCAGACCGCTGGCCGAGACGATCGCGGACACGCTCGCCTGGGACGCTGCGCGTGAGATTCCTCGCGCGGAGGGCGTTGGCCTGACGCCCGAACGGGAGCGGGAGCTGCTCGCCGATGCCTGAGCGCGACTACTCCGCGACCCCGCTTTCGAAGAAGCTCGGGGCGAAGCCCGGCGTCAACGTCGTCGTCCTCTTCACGACGTCGGCGAACGACCTTGCGAAACGGTTTCCGCGTTGAAGCGCACACTGGGCACTCCGAGGGCCTGTGGGTGGCCTGGCCGAAGAAAGCGTCACGTCTCGAGACCGACCTCGACTTCGAGACCGTGCAAGACACCGGGCTTGCTGCCGGGCTCGTCGACAACAAGAGCGCCTCGATCGACGCCGACTGGCAGGCGCTCCGCTTCGTGTACCGGCTCAGCGACCGCTGACGCGGCTAGGACGGCGTGGCCGCGTCGGCGGCGCGCGCCCAGCGCTCGTCGTCTCGTCTGATGCGGTCAGGCTCGACGCCACGAGCCTCGGAGAGATCGAGCGTGAGGAGCTGGAAGCGCACGACGTCCACGACCGGGTGACGGGTCGGAACGAGCGTCGTCTCGCAGCCGAGCACGCGCAGCGCCTCCACCGCTGCGTGCGCGCGCTCCGCCGCACGGCCTTCACCCTCGAGCACGAAGCAGCGCACGCCCTCGTCGACGGCGGCGAGGTACCCATGGAGCAGCTGTTCGGTGTGGTGCGACTCGGCAGGCAGGTATGCGCCCTCGCGAAGCTTGAGCTCCGCCTCCTGTGCGGTCGGCCAGTCGCGCCCGGCCCCCGCGATCAGCCAGCGCGCATGCTCCGACACCGGTTCCCGCTCGCCGAGCGCCTCCTCGACCGCGTTCGGGAGCCACGACACGTCCTCGCCCCGGAGCGCGGCGAGCGTCGCGACCGCGCAGGTGTAGCTCGCGGTGTGGCACCAGCTCTGCTCGATCTCGGGCGTCGCCACGACGACCTCGTCGCAGAGCTCGCCGAGCGGGCTGTCCGCCTTGCCCGTGACGAGCCACTTCGGGCCGCGGAACGCGCGCGCCGCCTCGAGCGTGACCGGCGTGTCACCTTCGTGGCTGACCACGACGAGCAGATCCGCGTCGGGAGGCCGCAGCACGGCCTCAAGCGCCTGAATCGCGTCCCCGCCGGTCTGTGCCGCGTGAAACGACGTGCCGCAGCCCGTGTAGGCGACCCGCACGCCGTCCGGCAAGCGCCGGTCGGTCGGCACCTGCCGGAGCCAGTCGGGCTGCGCGTTGATGGCTGCGCGCGTCAGGTCTCCGGGCATACACGCGTCTATACCATCCTTCGGGTGGCCGCCTTCCCGTTCGTGCACCGCGAGATCGCGCGATTCAGCGACCTCGACCCGATGGGCCACGTAAACAACGCGGTGTACCTGACCTGGATCGAGAACGCGCGGATCGAGTTCCTGCGGCGGCTGGGCGCCTTCGACAAGCCCGACACCAGCGAAATGGCGATGATCCTCGCCCGGGTCGAGCTCGACTTCCGCGCGCCGGCCGGCTTCGGCGACGAGATCGAGGTCGGCGTCCGCACCGCGAGGCTCGGGACGAAGAGCTTCGACCTCGAATACGAGCTGCGACGCGGCGCGGAGGTCCTCGCGAACGCGACGACGGTGCTCGTCGCCTACGACTACGAGAGCAAATCGAGCAAGGAGATTCCGGACGAATGGCGACGACGGCTGGCGGCATGACTTTCGAGCGAACGAGCCTGGCGAACGGCGTGCGGATCCTGACCGCGCCGATGCCGAACGTGCAGTCCACCTCGTGCTTCCTGATGTTCGCGGCGGGCTCCCGCTACGAGACGAAGGAGACGAACGGGATCGCGCACTTCGCCGAGCACATGTTCTTCAAGGGAACGGAGCGAAGGCCCTCGTCGAAGGACATCTCGGGAGAGATCGACTCGATCGGCGGCGAGTTCAACGCGTTCACCGGCAAGGAGTACACGGGCTACTACGTTCGCTGCGCGGCGGAGCACGCGCACGTCGCCTTCGACGTGCTCATCGACATGATCCGGCACTCCCGCTTCGAGCCGGAGGAAATCGAGCGCGAGAAGGGCGTGATCGTCGAGGAGATGAACATGTACTTCGACACGCCGCGCGACTACCTCGGCGGGCTCTACGAGCAGCTCCTCTACGGCGACCAGCCGCTCGGCTGGGACATCATCGGCCGCAAGGAAACGGTGCGCGGTGCGACCCGCGAGACGTTCCTCGACTATCTCGAGCGCTGGTACCAGCCGACACGCCTCGTCATCGGAGTCGGTGGAAGGTTCGAGCCGGAGCTGCTCGCAAAGCTCGAGGGGCTCGTGTCGGATTTCCCACTCGGCGAGATGCCAGGCCCCGACCCCGTCCGGCTCGACTCGAACGGCGGACCGCGCGTGATCGTGCACACGAAGGCGTCCGACCAAGCGCACGTGTCGCTCGGTGTGCGCAGCTACCCGATCGTTCATCCCGACCGTTATGCGCTGCAGCTGCTGTCGACGGTGCTCGGCGGCGGGATGTCCTCACGGCTGTTCACAGAGGTGAGAGAGCGGCGCGGGCTCGCCTACTACGTGTACGGCGTCAACAACAGCTACACGGACGCCGGCTCGCTCTACTCGCAGGCGGGCGTCGACATCAACAGGATCGACGAAGCCGTCGAGACGATCGTGCGCGAGATCAGGCGGATCGCCGAGGAGACCGTGCCAGAGGACGAGCTCGAGAAGGCGAGGAACTTCGCGAAGGGCCGCTTCGTGCTGCAACTCGAGAGCCCGCACGGGACGATCATGTTCGGGCTTCGGCGCGAGGTGCTCGAGGGGCACGCGACGGAGCCGAGCGAGGTGCTCGAGGGGCTCAACGCCGTCACCGTCCAGGACCTGCAGCGGGTCGCGCAGGACGTGATCGGCCGGAACGCGCTGAACCTTGCGGTGATCGGGCCGTTCGAGGACGCCGAGCGCTTCGAGCGCCTGCTTGCGTAGCGCGGTCGCCCTCTCCTTCGCCGTCGTCGGTCTCGCCGCCTGCGGCGGGGGCGGCGAGGACGGCTACCCGCAGGAGTCGGTCGACGCGTTCGTCGGCGAGTGCCGGGCGCAGCCGAACACGACCGAGCGCCAGTGCAGGTGCGTGGTCGAGCGCTTGCAGGAGACGATGCCGTTCGAGGAGTTCGCCCGCGCCGACAGGGCGCTGAAGGAGAACAAGGAGCCCGACGCGGCGTCGCTCGACAAGCTTCGGGCAGCCATCACCGACTGCGCAACCGCCTAGGAGGCCAGCGAGTCGAGGTCCTCCTCGATGTGCTCGCGATCGTGCTCGTCGGCGATCTGCGCGAGCGCCTCGCGTCCGAGCTCGAGGTTGCGCCGGAACTCGGCGTCGTTCCCCGCCACTTTGTGTGCGCGCGCAACTGCCTCGTAGGCGGCCGCGAGGTCCCAGTCGCCGATCCCGTTCTCGGTGCAGTGGTCGAGGCAGCGTTCGGCGTGGTACAGCGCGGCGTCACCGCGGCCGAGCACGGCGTTCACGCGGGAGATCTGCCACTGGCTACGGGCGGCGTTCTGCGGACCCGAGCCGGCGGCACGGCTCCAGTGGTACGCCGATGCGTGCGTCGAGTTCAGCAGCTCGTCATCGTCGTCGCGCGTGCGGTCTTCCTTCTCGAGCAGCGTCCACGTGTAGTTGTAGAGGTCGACGCCGAGTTGCCGGTGGTCGACGTCGCTCTTTGCCTCAGCCATCAGTTCCTCCTTCAGTCCACGGTCAAGGCGGCGACCCGGCGGCCGAGCGCACGGGCCTCCGCTTCGGTGATCTCGGGACGGTACGCAAGCACGACGACGATCCGCGGCGTCCGCCCGTAGACGATCGCGGCGCTCGCGCGCAGATCGGAGATCCAGCCCTCCTTGTGGGCGACCGGCGCGGAGAAGAACGGCTCGAGCAGCCCTCCGCGCGTCGAGTGGACGAGGAGAGCGATCCCGCGGCCCGCCTCGATTCGCGACAGGCCGGTCCTTCGCGCGACGGCGCGGTTGCCGGCCGCGGCGGCGTGGAGCGCGTACAGCAGCCTGCCGAGATCGTGCGCCGTCGTGACGCGCCAGTGGCCGTGCGCCGGCGGTCTCGGCGCGTCCACGGCGGCCGACGTTCCTGCGCGGTACGGGCCGGGGTACGTGCTCGCCCGCGCGCCCATGCGCCTGAGCGATGCCGCGACCACCGCCTCCCCGCCGAGGCGGCGCGTGAGACGGTTCGCGGCGAGGTTCGACGACCAGCCGGTGAGCTGGCGCAGGTCGTACCAGAGCGGCGACCCGGGTGCGTTCCCCCGGCGGAGCGCCTCGGCGAGCACTCCGAGCTTCACGGTGGACGCGGCCGGGAAGCTCGCATCGGAGTTCCAGCCTGCCCACGCCCCTGTGCCGAGGTCGTGCACCCAGAACGCCGCCCAGCCCCGGTACGACGTGCCGAGCTCCGCGAGGCGCGCGGCGAGACGCGCGTCCTTCTCGCGCTCGCCGCGTGCGACCGGTGGCACGGCGAACCCGGGCGCGTCGTGGCCACCGCGCCACGAGGCGGGGCGATGGTCGTGCCGCTCCGCGGCGAGCACGTCGGCGTGCGCACGCGCGGCGCCCACCCGATCGCCCGCGCGCAATGCTCGCTCCTCGCGGTCGCGGGCGGAGTCGTACCGAGCCTGGAGAACGGCGGGGTCGGGGGCGGTCGTGAGGAGCGCGAGTGCAGCGAGCGCCAGCAGCTTCACGCCGGAAGTGTCGCACCCAGCTCGATCCGCTCGTCCGCCAGCTCGACGACGAGCGGGTCGTGCGAGGCGACGACGACTGCCGCTCCCCACTCGCGCGCAAGCCGGGAGAGCAGAGACGCGACGCCGAGTGCGTTCGCCTCGTCGAGACGCGACGTCGGCTCGTCGGCGATCAGGACGTCCGGTCGTGGAGCGAGAGCACGTGCGATCGCAACGCGGAAGCGCTCCCCGCCGGACAACCGCTCGACGCGCTGCTCCGCTCGCTCGGTGAGCCCAACCGCGTCGAGCGCCGGCAGCGCGCCGTCCACGTGGACGCCATGAAGCCGCAAGCCCAGCTCGACGTTCTCGCGCGCGCTCAGGAACGGAACGAGGTCGGGCTGCTGCGCGACGTACCCGACGGCGTCGCGCCGAAGAGCGGCGCGTCCTGCTCGATCGAGCGACGCCACGTCGATCCCCAGGAGCTCGACCGACCCTGCGTCCGGAAGCTCGAGACCCGCGACGAGGTCGAGCAGCGTCGTCTTCCCGGAGCCAGAGGGGCCGGTGACGGCGGTGAGCGCACCCCGGTCGAAGTCCGCGCCGAAGCCATCGAGCACGACCCTGCCGGCGTAGCGCTTCGTCAGACCCCGAACCTCGACGATGCGCGCGCGCGCGAGGCGTGCCGCGGACGGCGCCGCCGCGACAGGTTCGCTGCCGTTCGACTCCGCCGCGGTCACGACGATCTCCCGCCCTCGGATCCGGACCGCCGCGCGCTCGCCGACGCCGGCGCCGCGGAGCGCTTCCTCGGGCAGCCGAATCCAGCCTCCACGCGCGACGACGATCTGGTCGGCACCGTCACGACGCTCTTCACTGACGCGCCCGTCGCGGATCCGAACCGCGCGGTCCGCGAACTCCGCAGCACGCACGTCGTGGCTGACGGCGACGACCGTCGTTCCGTTGGCCCGAGCCAGCTCGGCCACGAGCTGGAAGACGACGTCGGCAGAAGCTCGGTCGAGCTCTCCGGTGGGCTCGTCCGCGAGCAGGAGCCGAGGGCGGTGCGCGAGCGCCGCGCAGACCGCGACGCGCTGCTGCTCACCTCCTGACAGCTCGAAGGGATAGGCGTTCCGCCGATCCGCGAGGCCGACCGCGTCGAGCAGCTCCCGTGCGCGCCGGTCCGCGCCGGTAACGCCCTCGAGCCGCAGTCGGAGCGCGATCGAGCGCGCGATCGTGAGCCGCGGGTCCAGCGCGTCCGCGAAGCGCTGATCGACGTAGCCGATCGTCGTCGCACGGTACCGCGCGAGCGCACGGGCGCCGAGCCGCCCGAGGTCGCTCCCGAACACCCGTGCCGTCCCAGCCGACGCCCGGTCGACGCCCGCGAGCAGCCGCAGCATGCTCGTCTTGCCGGAACCGCTCGGCCCGAGCACCGCGAGCAGCTCGCCGTCCGCCACCGTCAGCGTCAACCCCTGCAGCGCGGCGGCGTCTCCCTCCGGCGTCGAGTGGACTCGGAAGACGTCGCGAAGCTCGACCGCGCTCACGCGTCCGCCTCCTTCGGCCGACCGGCCTCGCCCTCCCGAAATGCCGCGCGGGTCGTCGACACGACGATCGCGGTGCCGACGAGCCCGAGTGTCACGAGCCCCGCGAGCACGAGACCGGGATCCGTCGAAGGTTCGAGTGGAGGCACCGGCGACGTTCCGGACGCAGACACCGCGACGACGTCGGTGACGATTCCGGCGAGGATCGCGCCGGCGACGATGCCACCGATCAGCCCTGCCAGGCCGACGACGAGCTGCCGGATGCGAACGACCCGGCGAAGCGTGCTCGGTGACGCTCCCTGCGACTCGAGGTCGAGCAGCGCGTCGCGGTCGTCGCGAAGATCGGCAAGCGTCGTCAGGGCAAGCGCGAAGAGCGCGAGCAGAAACGCCGCCGCGGCGGCGATCGCCAGCATCGCGAGCGAGCCGCGTGAGATCGGGTCGTCGCGCAGCGCCTGCTCGCGCTCGACGCGCGAGTCGAGGACGAGCGCGTCGAAGGGAGCCCGGCGCAGCGTCGAACGAGCAGCCCGCTCGGCCTGGGCGTCCGGTGCGTCCGCCCAGACCTCCGTCGGAAAGCCGCTGCCGGGGTCGGCGAGGTTCAGCGCCGCCTCGAGCCCGGCCCGATCTGCGACTGCGAAGTCGCCTCGCGTCGAGGGGAACCGCTCGGCGGTGCGCACTACACGCAGCGCCACCGGCCGGCCGCTGATCTGCAGGACGAGCCGGCCGTCCTCGTCGGCGAGCCCGGCCAACGAACTCGAGACGACGGCGGGTAGAGCACGGCCGTCGAGCGCCTGCCGGGGACGGAACCACGTGTCGACCTGGCCCGACAGCGTGACGTCCAGACGGCGATCGCGAAACGACGCACCGTCGACGCCGACCCACGTGCGGTAGTCGACATCGGGGAGTGCCGGCAGCTCGATCGTCCCTACCGTGGGAACGCCCGCGTCGGCGCCGCGCTCCTGGAGCCTCGGCGGCGGGACGATCCGCAGCCCGAGGAGCGTCGAGCCGCGTGCTCGGGCAGGGAGCGGACTTCCGAGCAGGACTCGCTCGAACGTCCCGTCCCTGAGGCGGAGGGCGGCCTCGACCCGCACGCCTGGGATCGACGAGCGCACGCGCGACGGCAGCGTGTCGCCAAGCTTCGGGCCCTCGAGGTCGGCGGTGACCGCGAGGCTCGGCAGCTCGAGGTCGGAACCGCGCAGCTTGCGAAGCAGCGCAGGCTCGACCCCGAGCACCGCGACGCCGGTGACGTCGGAAAGCCCGGCGACGTTCCCCGTCGCTCGAAGCACGGGCGCTGCGACGACTCGCTGCCCCAGCCCTTGCAACCGCTCCGGCGTCGCCACCTCGCGGACCGGAACGAGGCGGGAGAGATCCTCGCGCAGCACGAGGTCGGCGCCGAGCGCGAACGCCGCTTGGTCGCGCCTGCCCTGTTCGAGCGTGGCGCGGTACGTGCCTGCGAAAACGGCGAGGCCGATGCTCACGACGAGAAACGCCACCGCCGTCGCGCCCGCACCCGGCCGTCGCGCGATCGAGAGCAGCGCGAGGCGCGCGGTCAGCCGCCGATCGGGCAGCGCGCGCGCAACGAGCAGGACGAGCCGAGGCAGTGCACGGGCGGCGACGATCCCCACGATCGCGACCACCGCAACGGGGAGGGCGATCAGCAGCGCGCCGCTGCCGCCGCCGCGCAACACCTCCTCGGTGTCGGCCGCTCCTCGCGCGAGCGCGGCGGCGACGGCCAACGCAAGACCCACGCCGATCATGTCGAGCGCGCCGAAGCGGCCGGGCTCGTCGGCGCTGACCACGAGCGCGCAGACGACCGCGACGGTCGAAGCGAGCGCGAGCAGCGCCATCGCAAACACGCCGCCTGGCGCGAGGAGCGCATGTCGTGCGAGCTCGCCGTCGCCGATCGCCGCCGACGCCAGCGTTGCTGCGCCCCACGCGAGCGCGACGCCGAGCACCGTGAGGACGACGGCCTGCGTCGTCACGACGAGACCGCGCTGCCACAGCGGGACGCCGAGCAACCTCAGCCGTCGATCCGAGGCCTGTGACGGCCGCCGTAGCCGCGTCGCGGCGAAGGCTGCGAACCCGAGAAGCAGCGCGGCGCCCTGTCCGCCGAGCAGGAGCAGGCGCCGAGCCCCGACCTCGGTACGTTCGCGGGCAGCTCGCAGCTCCTCCGACGGAGCCACGAGGTCATAGCCGACCGACCGGCCCTGGAGCTCGGTGCGGGCGCGCGCCGCGCTCGCGACGAGGTCGTCGATCAGCCAGGGATTCGCGTCGGCACCTCGAAGCCGTGTCACCCAGCCGTAGCTTCGGTAGGTCCTTGCGAGCGCAGCCTGCGCTGCAAGACCC
>CAWFVN010000017.1:0-36332 GCA_963819225.1 uncultured Actinomycetes bacterium
GTGTATACGCGTCGGTGGTGGGCCGACCGCCGGAGACCGAGATCGTCATCCGCGCCAAGCGGGGAGACGCAGACGCCTACGAGGCATTGCTACGCATGCACGAACACATCGCCTTTCGAACTGCCTACGCGATCGTCGGGTCCGCGGCGGACGCCGAGGAGGTGACGCAGGAGGCCTTCGTGAAGGCGTACAACGCGCTGCCGCGCTTCCGGACGGGCTCCCCCTTTCGGCCCTGGCTGCTCCGGATCGTGGCGAACGAGGCCCGCAACCGACGGCGTACCCTCGGACGCCGTGCGCATCTGCTCAGCCGAGCTGCGGACGAGGCCGCCTCGGGTGACCCGGCCCGGTCGCCCGAGGCGGAGCTCGTCGACGCCGAGCGCCGCGACGAGCTCTTCGCCGCGCTCGCACGCCTGAAGGACGACGAGCGCACCGCGATCGTCGCGCGCTACTTCATCGGGCTCTCGGACGAGGAGACGGCCGCCGCGCTCGGCGTTCGCCGCGGCGCCGTGAAGATGCGCGTTCACCGCGCGCTCGAGCACCTGCGTCAAGAGCTGGGGGTCGCCGATGCGTGAGCTCGAACAGCGCCTCGAGGCTGCCGCGCCGTACTACGAGTTCCCGGCCACACCGGACCTGGCGGGCGTAGCTCGCGCGCGCCTGCCCGAGCGCCGTCCTCGCTCCCGCACGCGCCTCGCGCTCGCGTTCGCCGTGGCGCTCGCGCTCGTCGCCGGTGCGGTGCTCGCGCTCTCGCCCGGTGCGCGGAGCGGGGTCGCAGATCTGTTCGACCGGATCCCGGGGATTCACCTCGAGCGGCGGGTCTCGCTTCCCGTGACCCGCTTCAACGACCCGCCCTACTACGGCGACGCGATCGACCTCGAAGCGGCACGCGAACGCTTCGGCCGGCCGCTGCGCTTCCCGGCGGGCCTCGGCGAGCCCGACCGCGTCTACCTGCGCGCCGACCAGCCCGGGGACATGGTCACCGCGATCTTCGGCGGCGACGAGCGCCGCGCCGAGCTCGTCTTCAGCCAGTGGAAGACGGGCGGTCCCACGCTCTTCTACAAGGTGCTCGGCGGCAACTCGGAGGCCGAGTTCACGAGCGTCGGGTCGAACCTCGGCGTCTGGATCCACGGCTACGACCACGGCGTCTGGTACTTCGCCCCCGGCTCGGCCGGCGGGCCGCACGAGGAGCACTGGCGCGCGGAGGGGTACCTCGCGGGGAACGTGCTCGCCTGGCGGGTCGGCGACGTCGTCTTCAGGCTCGAGGCCGACGTGACGAAGCAACGCGCGCTCGAGCTGGCGCGGTCGCTGGAGGAGTCATGAAGCTGATCGCGCTGCTCGCGGTCGCCTTGCTGACGACGGCGGCGGCTCCCGCGAAGCCGAAGCTGCGCGGCACGATGGACGTCGCCGTCGCGCGCGACGGGTCGCTCCTGATCGCGGACGTCTCCGACCGCGTCTTCCGGCTGAGGGGCAAGAAGCTCACGGTCGCGGCGTCGATCCGCTTCCCCGTCGAGGTGGCGAGCGATCCGCGCGGAGGCTTCGCGGCCCTGAACAACGAGACGCGGATCCGACGCGTCGACTCGCGCGGGCGAGTGACCACGCTCGCGTCCGGGCTTGCGCAGGTCACGGCGCTCGCGTTCGACGCCGAGGGCAACGTCTACTTCTCGGAGCTGGTCGGGCGCGTGCGTCGGATCGATCGCGCCACCGGCGCAATCACGACGCTGCTCGCCGAAGGGCTGGACAAGCCGCACGGGCTCGTCGTCCACGGTCGCACGCTCGTCGTCTGCGACACGTTCAACAACCGGCTCGTCGGGATCGACCTCGCGAGCGGTGAGTCCCGCACGTATGCGACGGGCTTCGACACGCCGGTCGACGTCGAGCGCTCGCGCGACGGCACGCTCTACGTCGCGGACTACGGGAACAACCGCGTCGCCCGAGTCGTCGACGGCCGCGGCGTGACGGTTGCGACCGGCGTCGGCGCGAACGGCATTGCCGTCGGGCCGGGTGGGACGATCTACCTGACCGAGCGCCTGCGGCCGCGCGTGCGTGCGCTCGATCTCGGCACGGGCAGGATCCGAACGATCGTGGGCTCGCCGTGACCGGGGAGGGCCCACCGGTGTATCGACGCCGCGTGCGGAAGTTCGCCCTCATCCTGCTCGCGCTCGGTGTCGTCGGCGCCGCGTGCGTCGAGGCCGGTGCGAAACCGAAGCCGAAGCCGAAGCCGATCCGGATCGCGACGCCCGGCCCCCTCGCGTTCGCTCCGAACGGCGCGCTCGTGATCGGCGACCGGGACCTCAAGCGCGTGGTCCAGGTCAACCTGCGCACCAAGAAGCGCACGGTCCTCGTGTCCGGCTTCCCCGACGCGATCGTCGGGCTCGTGTACGACGACCAGGGACGTCTCTACGTCTCCTCCGCCGAGCGCATCTACCGGATCGACGGCAAGCGCAAGGTCGTCGTCGCGGGCACGGGTACGCGCGGCCACACCGGGGACGGCGGTCCCGCGACCGCCGCGCAACTGGCGGGCGCCGGCGGCTTCGACGTCGACCACGACAAGGCGATCGCGATCTCCGAGTACGACAACTGGATCCGCGTCGTCGACACCGGCGGCACGATCACGACCGTCGCAGGGAACGGCGGCACCGGAACGACGCGGCGACGGAGGTCCTGCGCTCGAGGCGCTGCTCGGGCATCCGCACGACGTCGTGTGGCGCCGCGACGGCGTGCTGGTGATCGCCGACTCGCACAACGGCCTGCTGCGGCGCGTCGACGCGGCGGGGAAGATCTCGACCTTCGCCTCGGGCCTCGGCGCTCCGATCGACGTCGTCGGCGCGCCGGGCGACGCGCTCTACGTCGCGGACGCGCAGCTCGGCGTGCTGCGCGTCGGTCCCGAAGGCGGGACGCCCACCGTGATCGCGCGGGTCCCGGGCGGGATCGGGATCACCGTCGACAACGGTGGGAACGCGTACGTCTCGCAGTTGGACGCACGTCGCGTCGTGAGGGTCACGCCGGCAGGGCGAGTGACGGCGGTCGTCACCGGCCGCTAGTCGGTGGCGGCGTCGGGCCCTTCGAACAGCCGCTGCAGCACGCGCTCGTCCTCGGGGTCGCCGAGCACGTGGACCTCGTCGCCCACGCGGAACACGTGCGAGCCGCGCGCCTGTCGTGCCGTGCCGTCCTGGACGACGAACGAGACCCACGCGCGCTCGCCGAGCGGGAGGTCGCGGATCGCGCTGCCGAGCACGCGCGAACGCGGCCCGACCGTGTACCGCTGGATCTGCCCGGGCTCGCGCAAGCGGATCGAGACGTCCCACGGCTCCGGCTCGACGACGCGCATCGGGACCCCGAGGCGGTGCGCGACCCACGGGATCGTCGAGCCCTGCACGAGCACGGAGAGCGCGACGACGACGAAGACGATGTTGTAGATCGCGGGCGCGTCCGGGACGTCGCCGACGAGCGCGAACGCGGCGAGCAGGATCGGCACGGCGCCCTTCAGCCCGCCCCAGGCGACGAACAGCTTCTCCGCGGTTCGTAAGCGGACGCCCCACAGCAGCAACGCGACGGCGATCGGCCGCGCGACGAGCGCGAGGAAGAGGAAGAGCACGATGCCCTCGGGCAGGTCGTCCCACAAGCCGCTCGGGCCGAAGATCGTCAGGCCGAGCGCGACGAACACCGCGATCTCCGCGAGGCTCGCGAGCGCGGTGTGGAAACGGTCGATCTCGGTCTTGTAGGGCGCGTGGACGTCGCCGATCAACAGGCCGACGATGAAGACCGCGAGGAAGCCCGAGCCGTGCAGCGCCGCGGCGACGCCGTACACGGCTGCGCCGACGGCGAGGACCCTGATCGGGTAGAGGCCCTCGCGCGGCAGCGAGACGCGCTGCATCAGCGGGATCAGCAGCCGCCCCCCGACCACGCCGACCACGAGGCCGACCGCCATCTCGACGACGACCTCGGTCGCGATGCCCCAGGCGGTGCCCTGGTTCGACGTCGCGTACTCGATCATCCCGATCATCAGCGCGATTCCGACCGGGTCGTTCGCGCCGGACTCGCCCTCGAGGATCGTCCCGCTCCTGCCGCCGACCTCGCGGTTGCCGAGCACGGAGAACATCACCGCCGGGTCGGTCGGCGCGAGCGCCGCGCCGAGCAGCCACGAGGTGATCCAGTTGAAGTCGAGCAGCGTGTGCGCGGCGACCGCGATGAGCGCCGCCGTCAGGAAGGTCCCGACGACGCCGAGCATCGCGATCGGGTAGAGCGAGCCGCGGAAGCGCCGCCAACCGACGTGCATGCCGCCGTCGAGCAGGATCACGATCAGCGCGACGATCCCGATTCGCTCGACGGTCGCGACGTTGATCCCGAGCTCCGGAAAGATGTCCGACGCGATCGCGGCGGCGATCAGCAGGAGCGCCGGCGCAGGGACCGGCACCCATTGCGTGAGCTTGAACGCCGCGAGCGCGAGCAAGATCGCGAGCGCGATCACGAGCACGTCGGTGTTGAAGGCCTCGAGGAGCTCCACGGCGCGAGCGTATCGGGCGGAGAACGGCCAAACTGCTCCCCCGGTCGTCTTAGATAGGTGCGATGCGCACCGCACTCGTCGGAGTCACGCTGCTGGGCCTGCTCGCGCTCGTCGCACTCGGGAGCGCGGGCGGCGAGTGGGGCGGCGGGGCCGAGGACAGAACGGTGCCCGGCGGGTTCCTCGACTACGCGTTCACGTTCGCGGTGCTGATCGTGCTCGGCCTGTTCGCGGTCGTGATCTGGGCCTTCACCGGGCCGAGCGACGGGCGCAAGCGCCAGCGGCCGAAGCGAACGGGGCTCGCGGGGTACGCCGTCATGGTCGTCGCCCTGCTCGTCTACTTCGCGTACGTCGACAGGAAGCCACCGTCGGCCGCGGAGCCCGAGCAAGGCGGTGTCGCGCAGGCGCCGTCGACGGGAGCGGACACGAGCGCGATCTCGGACCAGTCGGCGGACAACCCGGAGTTCCAGTGGTGGGTCGCGCTCGGCGTCACGCTCGCGATCGGGGCGATCGTCGCGAACGAGTGGCGGCGCCGCCCGCAACCCGAGGACGGCGACGGAGCAGCCGACGAGCTCGAGGCCGTCCTGACGGAGACGATCGACGAGCTCGCGCTCGACCCGGACCCGCGGCGCGCGGTGATCCAGGCCTACGTTCGGATGGAGGCCGTGCTCGGTGCGCACGGGCACGCGCGGCTGCCCCACGAGGCGCCGCTCGAGTACCTCGCGCGCGTGCTCCGCGAGCTCGACGTGCGCGCCGAGGCAGCGCACGCGCTGACGGAGCTGTTCGAGCGCGCGCGCTTCAGCCACCACGAGATCGACGCGGCGATGCGCGCCGAGGCGATCGCGTCGCTCCAGGCGGTCCGCGACGACCTGAGGGCGGCCGCGTGAGAAGGGTGCTGCTGCGCTGGGTGCCGTTCGCCGTCGTCGCGACGCTCGTCGTGCTGGTGGTGCTTCTGGCCGCGCCGATCGACCGCGAGCTCGTGCTGCGGATCTACGCGCTCGTCGTCGGCGGGCTCGCGCTCGCGACGCTCACCGCGGCGACCGGCTTCGCGACGAGGCGCACGAAGTCGCAGTTCGCGGCCGCGCTGCGGACGCGGCCGGCGCGCTACGGCCGTCCGGAGGAGCTCGAGCGGCTCGAGCGCCACGTCGCGCTCTCGATCGAGAACGCCGCGGACTTCCACTACCGCCTTCGCCGGACGCTCGTCGAGGCGGCGGACGCCGCGGTCTGGCGGCGCTACGGCGTCCCGCTCGATCAGGCCGCGGAGCTGATGCCCGCCCGCCTGTGGGCCGTCGTTCGCCCCGACTGCGAGGCGCCCCCGGACCGGCGCGCGGCAGGGCCCCCGCTCGAGGAGGTCTCGGCTCTGGTCGACGAGATCGAGAGAATAGGCCTGTGAGCGAGGCGCTCTCCATCGACCAGGTCGGCGAGCACGCCGAGCGGATCCTCGACGAGGTCGAGAAGGCGGTCGTCGGCAAGCGCGGCGCGCTCGAGACGTGCCTGCTCGCGTTCCTCGCCGACGGGCACGTGCTGCTCGAGGACTACCCGGGCCTCGCGAAGACGCTGATCGCGCGCTCGTTCGCGCAGGTCTGCGACATGCGCTTCCAGCGGATCCAGTTCACGCCCGACCTGATGCCCTCCGACGTCACCGGCTCCGCGGTCTACGACCAGCGCGCGGGCGACTTCGAGTTCCGGCCGGGCCCGATCTTCGCGAACCTGCTCCTCGGCGACGAGATCAACCGCGCTCCGCCGAAGACGCAGGCCGCGCTGCTCGAGGCGATGCAGGAGCGGCAGGTGACGATCGAGAACACGACGCATCCGCTCGAGCCGCCGTTCCTCGTGATCGCGACGCAGAACCCGATCGAGTACGAGGGGACGTACCCGCTGCCCGAAGCGCAGCTCGACCGCTTCATGGTCCGGCTCGGCGTCGGCTATCCCGAGCGCGAGGACGAGTGGCGGATGCTCGAGGGGCGCATCGAGCGCGCGCGCGACGACATCGAGCTCGAGCGCATCGTCGACCGGCAGACGCTCCTGGCGATGCAGCGCGCGATCGAGCAGGTCTACGTGTCCGAGTCGATCGGCTACTACATCGTCGACCTCGTCGCCGCGACGCGGTCGAGCGGCCAGGTCGAGGTCGGCGCGAGCCCGCGCGGCTCGCTCGCGCTGCTCAAGCTCTCGCGGTGCCGGGCCGCGCTCTTCGGCCGCGACTTCGTCACGCCGGAGGACGTCAAGGGGATCGCGGTGCCCGCGCTCGCGCACCGGCTGATGCTCCGGCCGGAGCTCTGGGTGCGCCGCGTGCGTCCGGAGGACGTCGTCGCGAGCGCGCTCGACACGGTGCCGACGCCGGCACCGGAGGACGCGCGCGAGCGTGACCCGCGGCGCGACGGCGAAGCTCGCCGGCTACACGGGGCTCGCCGCGCTCGCGCTCTTCCTCGGTCTGGCGCTGCGCCTGCCCGAGCTCGTCGCCGTCGGCGCGCCGTTCGCGCTCGTCGTCGCGCTCGGCCTGCTCGTCGAGCGTCGCCCGACCGTCGACGTCACGCTGCGTCCCGACCGCGAGCGCATCCTGGAGGGCGAGGAGGTCGAGCTCGAGCTCGACGTCAAGGCCTCCGCGCCGGCCGAGCTCTACGTCCAGCTCCCGCGCGAGCTCGAGCTCGTCGAGGGATCGAACCCGTTCGCGGTCGACGGCGACGAGGTCGTCACGCTTGCGCCTGCGGGCGACGCGCTGGGGCGCGTACACTGCCCGGGCTCGTCTACGTGCGCGCGTACGACCGGTTCCGCGTCGTCCGCTGGGAGACGCGGCTCGAACGCCGGACGCCGCTGAAGGTCTATCCGCACGCGGAGTACCTGCGCACGCTCGTTCGGCCTCTGCGCACCCAGGTCTTCGCGGGCAACCAGGTCGCGCGCGAGAAGGGCGACGGGATCGAGTTCGCCGATCTCCGGCCGTTCGTCCCCGGCGACCTCGCGCGCCGCGTCAACTGGCGCGCGAGCGCGCGGCGCGGCGAGCTCTGGGTCAACGAGTACCACCCGGAGCGGAACTCCGACGTGATCATCTTCGTCGACTCGTTCGCGGAGGCGCGGCGCGACGGCACGTCGACGCTCGACCAGGGCGTGCGCGCGACGGCGGCGCTCGCGGCGCGCTACCTGCGCGAGAAGGACCGCGTCGGCCTGATCAGCTTCGGCGGGACGCTGAACTGGCTCCTGCCCGCGACCGGGCTCGTGCACCTCTACCGGATCGTCGACGCGGTGCTCGACAGCCGCGTCGTCCTGAACTACGCGTGGCGGAACCTCGACGTCGTCCCGCGGCGCACGCTGCCCGCGCACGCGCTCGTGCTCGCGGTCTCGCCGCTGCTCGACGAGCGCGCGACCGACGCGCTGCTCGACCTTCGCGGGCGCGGGTTCGACCTCGCGGTGATCGAGGTGTCGCCGGTCGAGTACGTGGCCGCCGGCCCCGAGCCCGCGGACCGTCTCGCGCACCGGCTCTGGCGGCTGAAGCGCGAAGCGCAGCGCACGCGCTACGAGCGCGCGGGCGTGCCCGTCGCGGTGTGGACCGCGGAGGGCTCGCTCGCGGGCGCACTCGAGGAGGTGAAGGCATTCAGGCGCTACGCGCGAAGCGCGCGCTGACCGCGGCGGGAGCGCTTCTGCTCCTCGCGGCGGTCGGTGCGTCCTCGGCGCTTCAGGCCGACGTGCTTCCGGTCCCGCTCGCCGTCGCGGGAGCGGTCGGCCGTCGTCGCGCTCGCGGTCGGGCTCGCGGGCCGTTGGGGCCCGCTGGTCCAGCTCGCGCTCACGATCTCGGTCGTCGCGTACGCGGTCTCGCTGCTCGACCGCGGCGAGGTCGACCAGAGTGCGCCGTTCGTCGCGGCCGCGCTGCTCGCGGTCGGCGAGCTCGCCTACACGTCGATCGAGCCGCCCGCGCGCCGCGTCTGGCCGTTCTCGGTCGGGATGGTCGCGGCCGCGGCCGGCGTCGCCGCGCTGCTGCTCGGCGTCGCGGGTCTCGGCGGGGGCGAGGTGCGCGACCTCGCGATCGGCGTGCTCGCGGCCGCGGCCGCGCTCGCGATCGTCGCGCGACTCGCGGCTAGAGCTTCGCGCTGAGCGCCGCGTCGAGCGTGTCGTGCATGCCGAAGTGGCGGTCGAGACCGGAGATCTCGAGCGCGCGGCGCGTCTCGACCGCGGGCGAGGCGAGCAGGAAGCGCGCGGCCGTTCTCGAGCTTCGTGCGCGCCTCGATCAGGACGCCGAGCGCCGTCGAGTCGATGAACTCCACGCGCGAGAGGTCGATGACGACACGCTCGGGCTTCCGCGCGCACTCCTCGATCAGGACGTTGCGCACCGCCTCGGCGTTGTAGAGGTCGAGCTCGCCCGCCAGCGTGACGACGACCGCGTCGCCGTTTCGCTCGACTCCCGCGACGGGAGGCTCGCGCAGACCCTCGTGCTCGGGTTCGTTGCCCACGACCACCGCCGAGTGTAGCCAGCTAGCTGGAAGAGCCCGTCTCGTCGTCGGGCGCGCCCACGGGCTTCGACTCGGCCGAGCCCCGCTGCCGCAGGTAGACCGAGAAAGCGGCCATCGTGGCCACGGCGAGGAACTCGGACTGCCAGTTCTGGAGCGTCCGGTTCCAGAAGTCGGGTCTGCCGAGGAAGGACACCCAGGTGACGACCGGCTCGCCGTGCTCGGTCTGCCGGTTGTTGTACGCCGTCCAGTTGGTGAGCGACTGGGCGAACCACGTGCCGAAGAAGATCGCGACCATGGCGAGCCCGAGCGAGTTCTCGTAGAGCTTGAGCCGCCAGTCCTTCGCCTTCGCCCAGCGCGGCGACTTCGGCGAGGCGTGCTCGCCGACCCGCTCCTTCGCGTCCGACTCCCGGCCGGCGTCCTCGAGCTTCTTCGACTCGGTCGAGCCGCGCTGCACGAACCAGACCGTCGCGAGGATGATCAGGCTGAACTGGAGGAACTCGGACTGCCAGTTCTCCATCACGTCGCCGCCGAACTCCGAGGACACGAGGAACCGCCAGTAGGAGTACTGCTCGCCGCCGTGTGTGGCCTGCTCCTCGTTGAAGTCGTGCAGGCCCGCGAACGACTGGCCGACGAGCGAGAGCGCGAAGATCACCAGGAAGAAGAGCGTGAGGCTCTGTTCCTTGACCCAGGGGCGCATCAGTGGTGCGTCACGCCGATGACCGTGTAGAACGCGACGCCCGAGACGATGATCAGCCAGCAGAGCGCGAAGAGGGTGCGCACGAGCCCGAGGTTAGGCCTCGCCTCGGCCGTCTCCCGAATGTAGGCTTCCACATCGTGGCCGCCCCCAAGGCATTCGACGAGCTCAAGACCCGGCTCGCCCAGGTCACCGACATCAATCGCGTCCGCCGGATCCTCGGCTGGGACATGCAGGTGATGATGCCGTCCGCCGGCGCAGGCGCCCGCGGCGAGCAGCAGGCCACGCTCGACCGCATCGCGTACGACATCTTCACCGCGCCCGAGACGGGGCGGCTGCTCGAGGAGCTGCGGTCGTACGAGGACTCGCTCGACCCGGACTCCGACGACGCGTCGCTGATCCGCGTCTCCCGCAAGGACTTCGAGAAGACCGTGCGGATCCCGGCCGACCTGCGGACGGAGATCGTCAAGGCCGGCACCGAGGGCTTCATGGCGTGGCGCCTGGCGCGCCCGGCGAACGACTTCGAGTCGTTCCGCCCGCACCTCGAGCACCACATGGAGCTGCGCCGCCGCTACGTCGAGCTGTTCCCCGAGGCCGACGAGCCGTACGACGTGCTGCTCGACGACTACGAGCGCGGCATGAAGGCGTCGGAGGTTCGCGTCGTCTTCGATCGGATGAAGGAGGAGCTCGTGCCGCTCGTCGCCGAGGCGCGGGAGCTCTACGGCGACGACGACGGCACGCTCGCCCGCGCGTTCCCGAAGGACAAGCAGGAAGCGATGGCGCGCGAGATCATCGACCTGTTCGGTCACCGCGAAAACTCGTGGCGACTGGACCCGACCGTGCACCCGTTCGCGAGCGGCGGCGGCGTCGACGACATCCGCATCACGACGAAGTACGAGCCGAAGGGCCTCGAGTCGTTCTTCGCCTCGATGCACGAGTACGGGCACGGGCTCTACGAGCACCAGGTCGCCCCCGAGCTCGACCGCACGCCGCTCGGCGGCGGCGTGTCGCTCGGCATGCACGAGTCGCAGAGCCGCATGTGGGAGAACCTCGTCGGGCGCAGCCGTCCGTTCTGGCGCTTCTTCTACCCGCGCCTCCAGGAGCGGTTCGCTCCGCTGCTGGACGACGTCGACGAGGAGACGTGGTTCCGCGCGGTCAACATCGTGCAGCCGTCGCTGATCCGGATCGCCGCCGACGAGATCACCTACAACATGCACATCATCCTCCGGTTCGAGCTCGAGCAGGACCTGCTCGCCGGCAACGTCGAGGCACGCGACCTCCCGAGCGAGTGGAACCGGCGGATGGACGAGTACCTCGGGATCGAGGTCCCGAGCGACGCCGACGGCGTGCTCCAGGACATGCACTGGGGGACCGGGACGATCGGCTACTTCCCGACCTACTCGCTCGGCAACGTGATGAGCGTCCAGATCTGGGAGCGGATCAAGGAGGACCTCCCGGACCTCGACGACAAGCTCGAGCGCGGCGAGTTCGCGCCGCTCCGCGAGTGGCTCGGCGAGCACATCCACAAGCACGGCCGGAAGTTCACGCCGCAGGAGACGCTCGAGCGCGCGGTCGGCTCGCGCATCGACCCCGAGCCGTACCTCGCGTACCTGCGCCAGAAGCACGGCGCAGCGACGCCCGCCTAGTTCTCCTCGACGATCACGCGCTCTTCGGGCGCGGCGCGGAGGACGTTCTCGACGTACGAGTCGACCGCCTCGTCCATGCCGACGTCGCGGCCCGCCTGCTCGGAGAGGTGCCAGCGGTGCTCGAGCAGCTCGTGGAACACCTGCGCTGCGGCGCGCTTGCCGTGCAGGTCCTCGGGGATCGCCTTCACGACGGTCGGCTCGAACACGTCGGTCAGCCAGCGACCGGCGGCCGCCGTGTCGGAGACCGGCTCCTGTCCGGACGCCTTGAGCGACGCGCGGAACGACTCGATGTCCTCGAGCAGCCGGCGCGCCTGGTTCTCCTGCGCCTCGAGCCCCGTCAGCTTGAGCAGCCGCCGCCGATAGTGGCCCGCCTCGACGACCTGCGGGCGGATCCGCAGGTGGTAGCCGTCGTCGGTCGCCTCGAGCTCGACCTCCTCGACGTCGAAGCCGCGATCGTTCAGCCGCTTCAGCCGTTCCTGGAGACGGTCGCGCTCGTCGGCGCGGAAGTCCTCCTCCGCCATCAGCTCGTTCCAGATGCGCTCGTACTCCGCGGCGACCTCCGTCGCGAGCTCGAACGGGTCGTCGATGTCGAGGTCGCCGAGCTCCGCCTCGAGGTCGAGCAGCTCACCGGCGATGTTCTCCTGCGCGACGTCGAGGTCGTGCAGTCGCTGGCCGTCGCTCAGCTGGTCGTGCAGCTCGCCGGTCTCGACGTCGACGACGTAGGCGGCGAGCTTGTGCGCGTCGCGTCGGAAGAGCGTGTTCGAGAGCGAGCAGTCGCCCCAGTAGAACCCGTCGAGGTGCAGGCGCACGAGCAGGTTCGCGAGCGCGTTGATCAGGCGGTCGCGCAGGTCGGGGACCGGCTTGCGCGCGAACATGATCCGGTACGGGAGCGAGTACTCGAGGTGCCGCGTGATCAGGATGTCCTGGAGGTTCGGTCGATGCACGATCCCGACCGCGTCGACGACCGGCATGCCGTCGTGCGCGAGCGCGCGGAGCAGGCGGTACTCCCGGTGCGCGAGCTCGTGGTTGATCTCCTTCAGCGCGTAGAACGTGCCGTCGTACTCGACGAAGCGAACGACGTGCCGGCTGATCCCGCGCTCGACGACCGCGAGCCGCTCCGACTGCCACTCCTCGAGCGGCTCGTCCCAGGGCAGGTCGAGGAAGTCCGGCTGGCCCGGCCGCGGGACGAGCTGGATGCGCATCGCGGTCACGCCAACAGTGTGAGCAACCGCTCGGCGTACTGCGGCGCCGTCGGCTCGTCCTCGTGGCGGAAGTACGCGAAGACCTCGACGCCGTCGTCGAGCAGCGGGCGGATCCGCGCGGCGAAGTGCTCGAGCTCGTCCTCGGAGTACGGCGGCTCGCGGAAGCGGAGGTAGCGGAACGGCGCGTCCGCGTCCCAGTCGTTGACGCGGATCCCGGGCGACACGTCGACGCCGTCCCACGACTCGTGGTGGAAGTCGAAGGCGACGCGGAGCGCCGGGTCGAGCGAGCCGAAGAGGAGCGCGAGGAGCCCCGGGTCCGCAGCCTGCTGCACGGCGACGCGGATCGGGCCGAGCCGCTCGCCGAGGAGCGCCACGCGCTCCTGGAACACGCCGAGCTGCCGCGTGAAATGCGCGGGCAGCTTGACGGAGAACCGGAAGTCCGCCGGCGTCTCGGCGGCCCAGCGTTCGAAGTGCCCCTCGGCGGGCAGCCGGTAGCCGGTCGTGTTCAGCTCGACCGACGGGAGCCGCTCCGCGTAGCGGCGCAGGAACTCCGGCGGCTTCGCGTCGGCGGGGTAGAAACCGGGCTTCCAGCTCGGGTAGGAGAAGCCGGAAGCTCCGACATATGCGCCTGTTACCCTCGGCCGCGTGGCAGTCATGCCCGAAGTCTTGCCTGACGGGAGCATCGCCGTGCTCGACCACGGGTTCGTGCGGCTGGACGGCGCGATGGCCGACGACCTCTCCGTCGTCAACTCGGCGCGCGTCAGCTTCGGGCGACGGGTCACCGAGCTCGCCGACGCGGACGTCGGGCTGATCAAGTTCCTGATGCGCGAGCGGCACGGCACGCCGTTCGAGCACAACTCGTTCCGCTTCCACGTTCGCTGCCCGATCTTCGTCGCGCGCGAGTGGTTCCGGCACCGCATCGGCTCGTTCAACGAGTTCTCGATGCGCTATGCGAGGGCGACCGACGACTTCTACGTGCCCGAGCCCGAGGACGTGCGGACGCAGGTCGGCAAGCCGGGGTCGTACTCGTTCGAGCCGGTCGACGCGGAGCTCGCCGAGACGACGCGCGAGGAGCTGCAGGCGGTGTACGAGGCGGCGTACGCGACCTACGAGCGGCTCGTCGAGCAGGGCGTCGCGCGCGAGCTCGCACGGGCGGCGCTCCCGTCGGCGCCTACACCGAGTTCTACTGGACGGTCAACGCGCGCGCCCTGATGAACTTCGTCTCGCTGCGCGCCTCGGAGAACGCGCAGCGCGAGATCCGGCGCTACGCCGAGGCGGTCGAGCGGCTCTTCGCGGACCAGATGCCGATCACGTACGAAGCGTTCCTCGCGAACGACCGCACGGCGCCTTAGGTCTTCAGAAAGACGAGCTCGTTGAACCGGTCGCGCTTGTGCACGTACGGCCGGATCACCCAGCCGTCGAAGTTGCGCAGGTTGTACGACGCGCCGAGTCGCACCGTGGTCGCGCCCTCCGACTTGACCTTGAACGAGCCGCACACCGCGAGGCTGCTGACGGGCTTGCCGTCCCGCGTCAGCAGCAGCTCGTAGTAGCCCCCCTTGGGCAGCGGCTTCAGGCCGCGCACCGTGACGAGCATCGGCCAGTTGCCCTCGTCGTCCGCGTAGCCGAGCTCGATCAGCGCCGAGGCGTTCGGGGCGTTCTCCGTCGAGCGCATCGGGACTGCGCGGCGCACGTCGAACTCGTCGTTCGGCCCCCGGAGGAGCCAGCCCGCGCCGAACGCGGCAAGCGCGAGCGCGGCGGCGATCAGCAGCGCCGCGACGCGGCGACGCGGGTGGGCGCGCACCGGGGGCGACGCAGCCAGCTCCGGCATCTCCGGCGGCGGCCCGGCAGCGACGAGCAGCTCGTGCACGCGCCGCAGGCGCTCGCGGTCGCCGGGCGGGAGCTCCGGGCCGATCAGCTCGTCGAAGTTCGGCGGGCCGGTCACGAGAACTCTCCCTCCAGCAGGTCCGCGAGCCGGTGCAGTCCGCTGCGCGTTCGCGTCTTCACGGTGCCGAGCGGGATGTGCAGGCGCTCGGCGATCTCGCTCTGCGACAGACCCTTCCAGTAGGCCAGCTCGACGACCATGCGCTCCGTGTCGGGCAGCTCCTCGAGCGCGCGGTGCACGCGCCAGGCCGTCCAGCTCTGCTCGGCCCGCTCCAATGGCCCGGCGTCGGTGGACGGCTCGTCGCGCGGGTCGGCGACGACGGGATCGACGCGGGTGCGCGCGCCGTCGACGATCGCGTTCCGCGCGACGGCATACAGCCACGGCGCGCCCGGGCCGCGCTCGGGCTTGTACGTGCGAGCCGACCGCCAGACCGACGTGAAGGTCTCCTGGACGGCCTCTTCGGCGCGCGTGCGGTCGCCGAGCCGGCGCAGCGCCAGCCCGAAGACCGGGCGCGCGTAGCGCCGGTAGAGGGTCTCGAACGCCCCGCCGTCCCCGTGTCCGACCCGGAGCAGCAGCTCCGAGTCGGTCAGCTCGTGCTCGGTCACTGCCCGGATCCTGGCTGAGCCGGCCGCAGGCGGCAAGGCGCCCTTGAGGGCGATGGTGGCCACGTTCCCCGTTTCTACGCGGGAAGCGGGATTCCGGTTTCGCAAAGTTTGCTGCGCAAGCCGCGAATCCGCTAGCGCGGATCCGCGACGCGAAGACCCCTAAAGGCGGCCGCCCGCGGCCGCTGCCTAGCCGAGGCGATCCTGAACGGCGTCCCAGTTCACGACGTCCCACCAGGCGCCGAGGTAATCGGGTCGGCGGTTCTGGTACCGGAGGTAGTACGCGTGCTCCCAGACGTCGATCCCGAGGATCGGCGTCCGGCCCTCCATCAGCGGCGTGTCCTGGTTCGGTGTCGACTCGACCGAGAGCGAGCCGTCGGCGCCGCGGACGAGCCAGCTCCAACCCGAGCCGAAGCGCTTCACGCCGGCGTCGTTCATCTGTGCCTTGAGGGAGGCGACGTCGCCGAACGACTGCTCGATCGCGTCCTTCAGCGGGCCGTCGGGCGGATCGCCGCCGCCGTCCGGGCTCATCCACTGCCAGAAGAGCGAGTGGTTGTAGTGGCCGCCGCCGTTGTTGCGAACCGGCGTGCGCTTGTCCTCGGGGAGCGAGTCGAGGCTCTGCAGGAGCTCCTCGATCGGCGTGTCCGCCCACTCCGTTCCGGCGAGCGCGGCGTTCAGGTTGTCCACGTACGCCTGGTGGTGCTTGTCGTGGTGGATGCGCATCGTCTGCTCGTCGATCGCAGCCTCCAGCGCTGCGTAGTCGTAGGGCAGCGCGGGAACCTCGTGCGCCATGTCTCTGCCTCCCTCGTCGCGGGTCGCTGCTGAGGCTAACCGTTATGCTCCGCCGCGCGCATCCCGCCCCCGACCGAAGGAGATCGATGCCTGGGCCAGCGTTCGAAGCGATCGTCCCCCGCGAGCTGAAGCCCGCGCTCCTCGAGCTGGACGGCATCTCCCGCGAGTCCGTCGAGGCCCACTACAAGCTGTACGAGGGCTACGTGAACAAGCGGAACGAGATCCTCCGCGAGCTCGGCGGAGGTCGACCTCGAAGCGGCGAACCAGGTCTACTCGCAGCTGCGCGTGCTCAAGGTCGAGCTGACGCTTCGCGGTCGGCGGGATCAAGAACCACGAGCTCTACTTCGAGCACCTCGGCGGAAACGGCGGCGACCCGGACGGCGCGTTCGGCCAGCTCGTCGAGCGCGACTTCGGCTCGGCGGACGGAGTGGCGCGCCGACCTGAAGGCGACCGGGCTCGCGGCGCGCGGCTGGGCGTGGACCGCGTACGACTGGGACGAGGCCCGCCTCTTCAACTACATCGGCGACGCGCAGAACACGTATCCGATCTGGAACGCGACGCCGCTCGTCGCGCTCGACGTCTACGAGCACGCGTACTTCCTCGACTACCGGACCGACCGGGCCTCGTACATCGACAGGTTCTTCGACAATCTCGACTGGACGACCGTGAACGACTGGGTCTCCAGCTACCAGATCCCCCTGAAGTGAGCTACCTCGCCGCCGTGATCGGCGGCTACCTCGCCGGGTCGATCCCGACGGGCTACTGGCTCGTCCGCATCTTTCGCGGGATCGACATCCGTCGCGTGGGCTCGCACTCGATCGGCGCGACGAACGTCTGGCGCGCGATGGGGTGGAAGCTCGGCGTGCCCACGATCGTCGTCGACGTCCTGAAGGGGCTCGTGCCTGCGCTCGTCGCGTCGCTGCTCGTCGACGACGTCGCCGGTGTGCTCGCGGGCTTCGCCGCGATCGTGGGACACGCGCGACCGATCTTCCTCAAGTTCGAGAAGGGCGGCAAGGCGGTGGCGACGACGGGCGGGATGATGATCGGGCTCGCGCCGCTCGTCGCGCTCGGCGCGCTCATCGTCTGGATCGGTGACGTTCGTCGTCGCGCGCTACGTGTCGGTGGCGTCGATGGCCGCCGCGCTCTCGCTGCCGGTGTTCGCGTTCGTGCTCGCCGAGTCGTGGCCGGTGCGGATCGTGACCTTCCTCGCCGCCGGGGCGATCCTCTTCCTGCACCGCGAGAACATCAAGCGCCTGTTCGCACACCGCGAGCCGCGCGTGCAGCTCGCGGCGATGTTCAAGCGCTGAGCCAGTCGCGCAGCTCGGTGTGCCGCTGCGCGGGCTCGCCCGAGTCGAGCTCGCGCCCGCAGCTCGCCGACCGTGCCGTAGCGCTCCGCGAGGACGTCGTGGTCGTGGATCGTCTCGAAGTTGACCTGGCGCGCCAGCAGGAAGTCGCCGTCGCCGAGCTCGGGGTAGCGCTCGAGCGCGCCCGCGAGCGAGAAGCGGACGGAGTCCTCGACGAAGCGCGGCTGCAGGTGCGCGTGCTCGACGACGAACAGCTCGTCGGGACGCTTCAGCAGGGCGTACACCGGCGCGCTCATCGATCCCTCGACCACGTCGGCGAGCTGCTCCGCGTTCACGGTCGCCTGCGTCCCGACGTAGAGCGTCCCGAGCCCACGCTGGTTGTGCGTCGCGAGCGGCACGAGCTCGAGGATCCGCTCGACGTCGCTCTCGTCGAAGCCGGCTTCGGACAGGCGCTCGGACGCGCGTCCGCGCACGAGCCCCTGCGCGCACGGGCACGCATTGATCCCCGGCGCCTCGACGCCGACGACGCGCCGCGTCCCGCGCTCGGTCGCCGCGGCGATCCCGATCAGCGTGATCAGCTCCTGCGTCGGGAGCCCGGTCACCGGCGTCCTGCGCGCCCGCGGGTAGCGGGTCACGATGCGCACTTCGGCGCGGCCCGCCCGCTGCCGCTCGACGATGTGCTGCGCGATGTGCTCGGCGAGCTCCTCGACGAGGAACGACTCGCCGATCACGACCTCGTCGATCGCCTCCTCGAAGAGCTCGGGGAAGCGCGACATGTGGACGCCCTTCTGGGCCGGGTCGAGGTCGACCGTGCAGTCGATCTCGGCCGGGATCAGCTTCTCCGCGCCGCCGAACCGAAGCCGGATCGCCTTCTGGACGCGCGTCACTCCCGCGCGCGACAGGCCGATCCGAACCTCGGGCGAGGAGGCTTGCAGGTCCGTTGTGAGAAGGTTCCGGCTCGCGTCCATGGCTTCCACTGAGGATACGTTCGCGCGCCTGGTCTCGCTCGCCGTCCACGACCTGCGCACGCCGCTCGCAACGGTGTCGGGCTTCGCCCGCACGCTCCAGCGCACGTCGCTCGGCGATCCCGAGGACAAGTACGTCGAGATGATGGTCGCCGCGAGCAACCAGCTCGCCGAGCTGCTCGACGACGTCGGGCTCGTCGCGCGGATCGAGAGCGGACGTTGGGAGCCGAACGTCCAGGAGGTCGACTCGCTCGAGCTCGCACGCAACGCCGCGGGCGCCGTCGAGGGAGCACGCGTCCGACGGCGACGGCGCGCCCGTTCGCGTCGACCGGGACGCCGCCGAGACGGCGCTTCGGCAGCTCGCGCGTTGCGCGCTGCGCCACGGCGGCCTGCAAGGAGCTCGACGTGACGGTCGCGGGGGAGGAGATCGCGATCGCGCCGGTCACCGAGGCTGCAGCGCCGATCCTGCTCGGGCAGCAGGCACGCGACCTCGGCGCGCTGATCGCCGGGCGCATCGTCGCCGCGCTCGGCGGAAGCATCGAGCTCGAGGGCGACCGCCTGGTCGTCCGTCTTCCCGCGTAGTGCCGGTCTCGGCGTCTCGCGTCAGCCTGCTGCGCTGGCTCCGGCGACAACTCCGTCAGCCTGTCGCGCTGCGTGAGCACCTCGAGGCGGCGGTGCAGAACGACGACCCGGCGGAGGCGCGCCGGCTCGTCGAGCAGATGCCGGACTTCTCCGACGCGCAGCGCCGACACGTCCTCGCGCTCGTCGAGGCGTGGGAAGAGGAGCGCGCTAGCGAAGGAGACGCGACAACCGGCGGTCCTTGAGCACGCGTCCGCCGGTCTGGCACTGCGGGCAGTAGTAGATCGTGTGCTCCTCGAAGTCGACCTGCGCGATCGGCGTCGCGCACACGTCGCAGGGAGCACCGAGCTTCTTGTGCACGCGATAGGTCTTGTCGTCCTTCGCGCCCTGCTCGCGAAGCGCGAGCCCGCGCGCGAGCTCTGTGTCGATCGCCGTCGCCAGGCGCTCGACCTCGTCACGTGAGAGATCGGGAGCGAGCGCGTACGGCGAGAGCTTCGCCTCGTGGAGGATCTCGTTCGCCCACGCGCGGCCGATGCCGGCGATCAGCTTCTGGTCGCGCAGGAGCGAGTGCAGCCGTCGCGACTCGGCGGCGCAGATCTCGGCCAGCCGTTCGGCGCCGAGCCCGAGCGCTTCCGGGCCGAGGTGCGCGAGCTCGGCCTCGGCCTGCTCGGGCGTCAGCAGCCACACGCCGGCGCGCTTCTTCGAGCCGGCCTCCGTCAGGACGAGTCGCGCGCCGCCCTCGAAGACGAGCTGGAACGCGGGCACCTTCGGCCCTTTCTCGCCGGCGAGCAGGTAGCGGAGACGCCCGGCCGTCATCAGGTGGACGAGCAGCACGAGCTCGCCGTCCTCCGTCGGGAAGAGGAGGCGCTTCGCGCGCCGCTCGGCGCCGGCGAGCCGCCGTCCGTCGAGCGTCGCGAGCGGCGGGTCGAACGTCTTCAGCGTCGCGACGTGCGCCGGCCCGGCCTTCTCGATCGGGAACGCGGAGACGGGGTCGTTCAGCTGGCGCCGCCACGCCTCCATCTCCGGCAATTCGGGCACCGCTCCATCCTAGGACGGAAGACGCGACTCACCGCGGCCGTCAGGTAGGCATGCGCCGGAAAGCCGTCTCGGGCGCGGTGGTCAGTCGTCGCGCTCGCATTGTTCTCCCAGCCCGCTGCGGCGTTCGACACGTCGCCGCACTTCGACATCACGGGCGACGCGCTGACGGCAGAGGGGTTCGGCGTGAACTCCGTACGCGTCGCGCAGGTCAACAACTGGTTCGTCGATCTCTACGTGAACTCCAAGGACGTCCCGGCGAGCGGTCACGCCTCGTGGTGGAAGACGCTGATCGGGACGAACTGGTTCCTCGGAGAGATCGAGAACTGGGCCGACGACGTGGTCGACGCGGCAGCCTCGATGCACTTCGACTCGAAGAACGGGGGCATGGGCTACCGGCGAGCGCAGGACCTCGGGCGGGAGTGGAACCGCCTGCTCGACATGACGATCAGGACCTGCAGGAGCGCAAGGCCCGAACAATCCGCTGCAGTGCTTGACGGCGCTCGGGGCAAGCCTGCACCAGGTTCAGGACTTCTACGCGCATACGAACTGGGTGGAGCCGCGCTTCGGCGAGCTGCCCGGCTACGACGGCCCGGGCTGGGCAGCTACAGGCCGCGGCGATGCGCCGACCTGGTTCGACCTTCCGGCCGCCGACCGCGACCCGGCACGGTCGCGCGTGTACACGAACGGGCGCCCGAGCGGACCCGGTCGACTACGCGCGATCGTCTGTTCAACCGGGGCCACGGGAGCTGGCGCTCGGACAGCAACAAGCACCTGGGGACGAAGATGAACAAGGACTGGCCGGGACGCCCGCGGTTCATCGAGGCGTACATGGCCGGGTACTTCGCGACGCGGCAGTGGGTCCAGGCGGTGCAGAGGGGAGTGGGCGACGCGGCGTTCTGGAACCTCGTCCGGAGCTACGCGCCGCCGAACGCCACCGCGGCGAAAGAGCTGCGCCACGACCTGCGCAAGGGCGCCCTCGGTGTCTCGTACTGGACCGGCCACTGGCAAGGGCAGGGCGAGCCCTTCGGCGCAGCGGATCCGGGGCCGGGCGGCAGCCTCGACGACGCCCTCTTCTCGACCAAGGCGTACTTCGCGTACCGCTCTTCAGCAGGCGAACGCAGTACCGGAACCTCTTCGAGAGCGTCGTCAAGACGCTGCGCGTGATCCCGCCCTCGATCCAGACGTACGACGTTCCTTCCACTCGCTCGATGCAACAGTCGACGCGCTTCGTCAGGGTCCGGGTCCTGCAGATGAAGGGTCGCGGAGCAGGCGACATCGGCCCCGACGACGCCGACTTCTATGCCGAGGCGCTCGTCGGTGGGCAACAGTTCCTGTCGGGGTTCATCCACGGGTACGACTCGTTCTCGTTCAAGCGGCCGAACGCCCCCTTCACGTTCCTCAAGGCCGTGACGACCGGCGAAAGCCGACCCCAGGCTTTGACGGCGCTTCGAGTCGAGGTACGCACGTCGAACATCAACGGCGCAGGCACCGACGACACGGTGTACCTACGGGTCAACGACGCGCTTCGCTTCAAGCTCGACAAGACCGGCGTCGACGACTTCGAGCGGGACTCGACGAGGACGTACAGTCTGGCCGTCGACACGAGCACGCCCTTCGACCAGAGCCCTGCCGGGTACCTGCTCCGGGACATCCGCTATCTCCAGCTCGAGAAGTCGAAGGACGGGAGCTCCGGCGCCTGGAAGCTCGGGAGGCGTCACGCTCTACGCGAGCGGTCGGGTGCTCTACCGCAACACCGCCGTCGAGACCTGGCTGCGCGGAGATGCCAGGACGTGGCGGTCCCCGGACTTCGCCGCGCCCTGGCGAGGCGCTCTCGGCAGTCGTCCCGGTCTGGCTCTCCCTCTGGGACGCGGACAGCTTCCTGTACGGCGCCGACGACCACGCCGACATCAATCCCTACTACCGCCGGAAGAACGTCGGTGTTCTGTACCAGCTCGGGACGATCTACGACCAGGTGACGGTCGGTGGCCAGACTCGACGCAGGGCCGCTCTCCTTCGACAGCGACAAGGCGGAGATCCACTTCCGGATCGACACCTTGTCGGCCAATCCGCCCGCCCGCGCCGCCTGCCCCGCCGGCACCACCGACGCCTCCTGCGCCGCCCATCGAGCCGCCGAAGCCGCCCGTGCCGACGCCTCCGCCGGGCCAGCCCGACCTCGTCCTCACCTACCTCGACGGGAAGACGTTCACGGTGAAGAACCAGGGGACCGGCGCGGCCGGGGCGTTCAGGGTCACGGTGCTCGGATTCCCGCCGATCCTCTTCACCGGACTCGCGGCCGGCGCAGAGGCCACGCGCACCTACGCGTCGGGGCCGTGCGGCGAGGGCACGTACACGGCGACCGCCGACTCGCTCAACCAGGTCACGGAGTCCAACGAGCTCAACAACGTCCGGACGGCCGTCGTCATCTGCTGAGCTACGGCTCCGTGCCCGGCACGACCGGCACGACCGCCATGTCGCCTGCACCAACACCGAGCTCGGGCTCCTCCGACTCCGGGAACTCGACGAGCGTGCGCTGCGCGCGTGAGAGGAGAATCGGAAGCGTTGAGAGGAGTCCTCCGGCGGCGCCGACGAACAGCGTCGGCCGCAGCCCGATCGTCGTGGCCAGCACCCCGCCCGTCATCGTTCCGAGCGGAATCGTTCCCCAGACGAGGAAGCGCATGACCGAGTTCATGCGGCCCTGAATCCGCTTGGGCGCGATCGCCTGGCGCAGGCTCACCTGCGTGATGTTGTAGACGACGATCGCGAACGAGGAGACCAGGAGCGATGCGATCAGGAACGGGTACGGGAAGTCCACCGGCGCGAGGGGCACGAGGAAGCTGGCGGTGCCGAAGATGAACGTCATCGCGATCGTGGTGCGGCCCACGCCGAAGCGCTTCGACACCCGCTGCGACACCAGCGCCCCGAGCAGACCGCCGAGACTGCCGAGCGTGAAGATGATCCCGATCTCCGCGGCCGAGAGCTCGAGCGTGCGGACCGCGTACACGAGGAAGATCGAGAACATCACGTTCGAGAAGAAGTTCGAGGTGCCCGTGCAGATCGCCTGTGGTCGCAGCAGTGGGTGCCGGACGACGTACTGCAGCCCCTCCCAGAGCTCGGTGCGCATCCGCGGCTTGCCGCCCTCCGGGACGGCGGGCTTCTCTTCCTGCTTTCGGATTCCGGTCAGGAACGCGCCGGACGCGAAGAAGCTGATCGCGTCGATGAGCACTGCGTACGGCGCCGTGATCAGGCCGATGAGCCCGCCGGACACGCCGGGGCCGGAGATCTGCGCGATCGTGCGGCTGACCTCGAGCTTCGAGTTGCCTTCGATGATCTGCTCGCGTTCGACGAGGGACGGGAGATACGACTGGTAGGCGACGTCGAAGAAGACGTTGAAGGTTCCGACCAGGAACCCGACGACGAAGAGCTGCGGGAGCGTCAACGCGTCGAACGCGTACGCGATCGGGACCGACAAGAGGAGCGCCGCCCGCCCGTAGTCGGCAACGATCAGGATCGCGCGACGGCGCAGACGGTCGACCCACACGCCGGCGGGCAGCGTGAAGAGCAGGAACGGCAGGAACTCGACCGTCCCGAGCGCAGCGACCGCGAACGCGCTCGCGTCGAGGACCACGATCGCGACGAACGGCAACGCGAGCCCGGACACCTGCGTGCCGAACTGGCTGATCGTCTCGGCGGTCCACAGCTTCAGGAAGTCGGGGTGCCGCCAGAGGCCGCCCGAGGGCCAGAGCGCTCTCAACGCTTCTTCGCTCCTTTCTTCTTCTTCGGCAGGTCGCGCAGGTCGGTCGCGTAGACGCCCGACACGAACCCGAACACGCGCCCGTCCTCGTCGTCGTACGACTGGAAGTCGCTCGCGAGCTCCTCGAGGCGCTGCGCGAACCGGCGCGCGTCGCCCTCGGCCACCCGCGCGTGCACGACGACGACGGTCGAAGGGTCGTCGCCCTTGCCCGCGTCCGGCGCGACCTCGTCCGCGGCCTGGCGCAGCCACAGCGAGCCGATCCCTGCGGGGTCGAACGGCTCGACCTCGTCGGCGACGATCCGGTACAGGCGCGCGAGCCGGCCGTAGTAGCTCTCCGTCATCGCGCGCACCTTCCGCGTGCGCACGACGCGGATCAGCTTCGCCTCCTCGAGCACCTTGACGTGGTGCCCCGCCGTCCCCTTCGGCTGCCCGAGCGCTTCCGCGAGCTCCGTCGTCGAGGCGGCGCGCTCCCGCAGAAGTGAGAGGATGCGGCGGCGCGTAGGGTCGGCGACCGCGTGCAGCTGCTCCTGCGATCGCACCTCGAGGACGTCCTCGAGCGAATAGTCGGGAATGGCCGGACGTTCGACGATCGCCGGACATTAACGCCGCAGTAGGGTTCCGTCAATGGGCCCGATCGAAGTCGTGGTGCGTCGCGGCTCGGTCGTCGAGGCCCGGCACCGAGTCCACGCGGTCGCGTGGCGCGACGGCGCGGTGGTCGAGCACGCGGGCGACCCGCGGCTCGTCTCCTTCCTGCGCTCCTCGTCGAAGCCGATCCAGGCCCTGCCGCTCGTGCGTGCCCGCGACGACCTCGACCTTCGCGAGCTCGCGATCGCGTGCGCCTCGCACCAGGCGGAGCCGGCGCAGCTCGACGCGGTCCGGCGGCTCCTCGCCGACGCGCCTGCGCGCGAGCGGGAGCTCGAGTGCGGGATCCAGGAAGGCCGGCCGCCCGACCCGCTGCACCACAACTGCTCGGGGAAGCACGCCGGGATGCTCGCGCTCTGCCGGGCCCGCGGCTGGCGCTCCGAGGGGTACCGCCACGGGGCGCACCGGGTCCAGCGAGCGATGGCCGCGGCGCACGCGGAGGCGGCGGAGGTCGACGAGGACTCCATGCCGACCGCGGTCGACGGCTGCGGCGTCGTCACGTTCGCGCTCTCCCTCGAGCGAACCGCCGGGGCGTTCTCGCGGGTCGCCGGGCTTCCCGGCGGCGAGCGGATCGTCGAGGCGATGCGGGCCCACCCCGAGCTGGTCGGCGGGGCCGGCCAGGCCGACACCGAGCTGATGCGGGCGCTGCCGGGCTGGATCGCGAAGGGGGGAGCCGAGGGCCTGATGTGCGCCGCCGACGCCGGCGGGCTCGGCGTCGCGCTGAAGGCCGAGGACGGCAGCCACCGCCCGACGAGGCCTGCGCTGCACGCGTTCCTCGGCCGCCTCGGCCTGGAGCTGCCCGACGAGTTCGCCCGGGTGCCGGTCCGAAATGCGCACGGCGAGGACGTCGGAGAAGTCGTGTGCCTGCCGTGAGAAAACCTCTAGTGATTCGTGAAGAACCGGTGTAACATCAGCGCCGTTGAGAGGGTGAGCCGGGTGATTCGTACCGGCTCTTTGCGTGTCTATAGGCGTCGTTCGTCTCCGTCTCCGTCCCCGCGCGAGGAGGTCCATGCTCACCGTCGACATCTCGCTCCCCGAAGTAGAGGAGCTACAGAAGCTCGTTCAGGACGGCATCGAGAAGGGGTTTCTGAACTACGACGAGATCGCGACGGGGCTCGAGGAAGTCGAGCTGACCAAGGAGCAGATCGAGGACTTCTACACCTACCTCATCGACCACAACGTCGAGCTGCTCGAAGGCGAGACGCACAAGCGGCCTCCGCACGAGCAGCCGGAGCCCGAAGAGGACAAGACGCTGCCCAAGCTCGACCTGACGGTCGAGCCCTCGCTCGACTCGCTGCGGCTCTACCTCCGCTCGATCGGCAAGGTGCCGCTCCTGACCGCGGACGAGGAGGTCTATCTCGCGAAGCGGATCGAGCGGGGCGACATGGCGGCGAAGACGCAGATGATCGAGGCCAACCTTCGCCTCGTCGTCTCGATCGCGAAGTCGTACCTCGGCCGGGGCCTCACGTTCCTCGACCTGATCCAGGAGGGCTCGCTCGGCTTGATCCGAGCGGTCGAGAAGTTCGACTACCGCAAGGGCTTCAAGTTCTCGACGTACGCGACGTGGTGGATCCGCCAGGCGGTCACACGCGCGATCGCCGACAAGGCGCGGACGATCCGCATCCCGGTGCACATGGTCGAGAAGCTGAACAAGGTCGTGCACATCGAGCGCCAGCTCGTCCAGCGGCTCGGGCGTGAGCCTTCTCCGGAGGAGATCGCGGAGGAGCTCGAGATCACGCCGGAGGAGGTGCGCGAGATCCAGCGCATGTCCCAGCTCCCGATTTCCCTGGAGAAGCCGATCGGCGAGGACGAGGAGTCGGAGCTCGGCGACTTCGTCGAGGACGAGAGCGCGGAGTCGCCCTACGACACGGCGACGCTCTCGCTCCGGCGCGGCGACATCGACCGTGCGCTCGACTCGCTGCCCGACCGCGAGCGCAAGGTGATCGAGATGCGCTTCGGGCTCTCGGGCGCGCAGCCGTGCACGCTCGAGGAGGTCGGGAAGGCGTTCGGCGTCACGCGCGAGCGCATCCGCCAGATCGAGAACAACACGCTGAAGAAGCTCGAGTCCCTACCGGAAGCGCAGGGGCTCAAGGACTGCGTTTAGAGGGCTCGACGAAGCAGGCGCTGTGCCGCCGGGCTCGAGTCTAGGGCTGCGGCTTGGCCCGCTCGAGCGGGACGAACAAGCGGCAGTGCGGGCACTTGAACCCGTTGTAGCGCTCCGCGCTTCCTTCGAGGAGCGGCGCCTCGAACGACTTCTTGCAGTGAGGGCAGGTGACCTCGTGCGAGCTGGTTTCTGCTGACTGGGTCACGTTGCCAAGCTAGCAAAGTCCGTCCGACGCGCTTCGTAGCCTTACACCGTGCCGATCGACTGGCTGCGCCGCGCTACTGCCGAGTTCATCGGCACGTTCGCTCTCATCTTCATCGGCGTCGGGGCGGGTCTCTTCGCCGGAGGCCAGCTGCTCCCGGTCGCGTTCGCGCACGGGCTCGTGATCGCGGTGATGGCCTCCGCCGTCGGGCACATCTCCGGAGGGCACTTCAACCCGGCGGTCACCTTCGGGTTCGTCGTCACCCGGAGGATGGAGCTTCCGCTGGCCGCGGTGTACTGGTTCACGCAGTTGCTCGGGGCGACGATCGCCGCGCTCGCGCTGCGGTTCATCTTCCCCTCCCAGGCGAACCTCGACAGCGGCGTGCCCCAGGTCAACGAGGCCATCGACCTCGGCCCCGCCGTGCTCACCGAGGCGATCCTCACCTTCTTCCTCGTCTGGGTCGTGTTCGCGACGGCCGCCGATCCGGGCGGCGCCTTCAAGTCGATCGCGGGGCTCGCGATCGGGCTGACGATCACGTTCGACATCCTCATGGGCGGACCGCTCACCGGCGCCGCGATGAACCCGGCGCGCGCGTTCGGCCCCGAGCTCGTGCAGAACCTGTGGTCCGACTGGTGGGTCTACTGGGTCGGCCCGCTCGCCGGCGGCGGGCTCGCGGCGCTGCTCTACGAGTTCCTCTACCTGCGCGAACCGGCGCTCCCGGTCGTGGGCGAGCCTGACAGCGGCCTCGACGAGCCGCGCCCCGGCGACACCGCTCTCTCCTAGAAGTCTCCCCACCTTCCGTGGTAGAAGGGCCGGGTGGCCGAACCCGCTGCGGCAGCCTCGGCCGAGCCGGTCGTGCGCCTGGAGGGCGTGCGCAAGAGCTTCGGCGACAATCTCGTCCTCGACGGGATCGACCTCGAGGTCGCCTCGGGCGAGGTGCTCGTCGTCATCGGGCCGAGCGGCAGCGGCAAGAGCACGCTCCTGCGCTGCGTCAACCTGCTCGAGCCGGTCGACAGCGGGCGCATCTTCTTCGAGGGCGAGGAGCTGACGCGAAAGGGCGTGTCGCTCCCCGAGGTGCGGCAGCGCATCGGGATCGTCTTCCAGCAGTTCAACCTCTTTCCGCACCTGAGGGTGATGGACAACCTGACGCTCGCCGCGCGAAGGATCAAGAAGATGGACCGCGGCCGAGGCGGAGCGGCGTGCCGAGGAGCTGCTCGCGCGGGTGGGGCTCGAGGACAAGGCGCGGAGCTACCCGCACCAGCTCTCGGGCGGTCAGCAGCAGCGCGTCGCGATCGCGCGTGCGCTCGTGATGCGCCCGCACGTGATGCTGTTCGACGAGGTCACCTCGGCGCTCGATCCCGAGCTCGTCGGCGAGGTGCTCGTCGTGATGCGCGACCTCGCGCGAGACGGCATGACGATGCTGGTCGTCACCCACGAGATGCAGTTCGCCCGCGAGGTGGGCGACCGCTTGATCTTCATGGACGAAGGGCGAATCGTCGAGCAGGGCAAGCCGCTCGACGTCCTCGACCGGCCGAGCGAGGAGCGGACGAGGAGCTTTCTCGCGCGCTCCTGCAGCTGGCGCACTCGTTGGAAGAGCTCTCGATCGACGAGGGCGTGGCCGCTCCGTCGGTGAGACGCCGACGAGGTGGAGAAGGGAGCGCCCGAAGGCGCCCCCTCCTTCGTTCTCTAGCTGAAGCTGAAGAGCGCGGAGTGCACGCTGTCGTCGTTCAGAGAGACGCTCAGGACGCGGCAGGTGCCGGCCCACGCTCTCTCCGTCTTCCAGTTCGCCTGGTAGGCGGATTCGTCTTCGACGAACTGGAACCCGCTCGAGCCCGGCGTGGTGATCGGCGCGGCATCGCCGAGCGGCTCCAACGTCTCGCAGTCGACTTGCTGTGAGGTTGGGCTGCCACCGTCGACGATCGAGAGGCCGCTCCCGCCGGCGATCACGAACTTCGCCGGGACGGTCGATCCCGCGTTCGCGGCGTTGACCGCCGGCGGGTTCTCGATCGGGCCGAAGAAGCCGGTGAACGCGTACTGCACCTGGAACGTGATCGGCAACGCGATCTCCGACTCGCCGGCGTCGTTGCTCCTCAAGCAGAGCAGCGCAGACAGCTTCGTTGGAGCGAGCAGCCCCACGGCCGAGGCGGTGACCGCCACGGCGGTGCTCCCGCCGCCCGACGCCGTCGTGCCGGAGCTCTGGTCGACCGAGAGCCAGCTGACGTCGCTCGGTGACGCGCAGTTGGACACAGCCTCGGTGATCGTCCAGTTCAGCGGCTCGTCGAGTTCGGCGGCCGTGTTCCCGATCGTCAGTTGCTCGACCGTCTGCGTCCCTTCGACCGCAGCGGTGGCGAAGCTCCGCGGAGCCACGGTCACGAACGGGCACTCGAAGAGACGAGCACCGGCAACGATCGGCTCGGGGTCGACGGCGGCCGAGTCGAGGACGGTCGGGATCAGCCCGCGCAGCGGCTGGGCCAGCCGGACGATGTGCCCGCTCGGCCGCGTCTCCTGCGCGATCCCGTGGATGCCCAGGCGGAGCCCCGCAGTGCCGCCCGGCATCGGCCCGGAGTACTGCGCCTCGGTGAGGAAGTAGCCGCACGGCGCGGGATCGATGTTGCGCGCGGGGATGAGCGCGTCGACGTCCGGGAGTCCGGTGTTCGCGCCCGTCAACGGGTTGTACGGCCAGGGGTACGAGCCACGAGTGACGACGCGCCCGAGGTTCGACTTGTTGAACGCGATCGACTCCTCGACCGTCTGGTGAATGAGCGCACGCCTGGCCCAGTAGTACTCGAGCATCGTGAACTCTTCGTAGAGGCTCCCGTACGACTTGCGGTTGCGGTTCGCCAGGTTCGTGCCCTCCGCCGGCCGCGTCGCCCCCCCGGCCGCTCGGTTCTCGGCGAGCAGCCCGACCGAGTTCTTGAGCGCGAAGGTGTTGCGGAGGATGCCCTCGTGGCTGTCCCCGCCGCTCGAATACGGCCCGTGCCACCAGCCGTTCTCGGCCGAGTGCTCGTAGAGCCAACCCTCCACGAGGCCGAGCTTGCCCTCGTTGAAGAGCGGCTCGTAGACGTTCAGGTGTCGCGCGGTGAGGATCGGCAGGTCCTCGTTGTCCCCTTCGTGCAGGTCGATCCCGACCTCGGGGGTGTAGTCCCGCAACATGGCCGCGAACGCCTTCGTCTCGGGTTGGAGGAGCTCAGCGTGATCGCGGTTCAGGTCCGCGCCGGTCTCGTTGCCGCGCGTGTTGGCTGCGCGGCCGTTGCCGTTGATCGACGGGACGATCAGGACGGTCGTCTGCCTGAGGATGTCCAGGATGTGCGGGTCCTCGGTGAACGCGAGCATGCGCGCGAAGATGAAGCACGACTCGCGGCCTTGTGGCTCGTTCCCGTGGACGTTGCAGTTGAACGCGATCGCCGGTGAGTTCGAGATCGCCTGCGCTGTCGGCAGCGGGGTCAGGTCCGGCGTCCCGCCGATGATCAGCATGTTGATCGCGCGGTCTCCGGGGGCGGCCGCTCCGCTTGCGACGGGATTCGTGCGGCCGAGCTCCACCATGCGCACGCGGGCGCTCGCGGCGTCCAGGGCACCGGTGTAGAGCAGCTCGTTGTTGTACGTCGTGTACGTCGCGTTGCCGCTGGTCTCCCATTGCGTCCGCAGGTCGGCTCCGGGGCCGGTTCCCCACTGTGGGCGTGTGGTGTCGACGACGGGGTCCGAGTACGGCTGGGGCGACGTCGTCCCGAACCGTGCGCGAACGCGCCACTGGTAGCGCCCGCCGAGCGCGAACCCTGCCTCCGCGAACTTCGGAAACTGCGGCGTGATGCTGCGCTGCGGCTGCCAGACGCCGACGATCGTGCCGGGGCCAACGACCCCGGTCGCTGGGTCCACGGTGGCACGCTCGATTTGGTAGTCGGTCGCACCCGCCACCGACGTCCACGCCAGCGTCGCGAAGCCCTCGTTCTGGGTCACCGTGAGGCCGGTGACCTGGTTCGGCAGCGCCTGTGCCGGAGCGCCGGCGCTCAGGGCGAGCGCGCCGACGACTGAGGCGGCAAGGGCGGCGACGATCCTCCGCCCTCTTGATCGGCTCCTACGCATGGTTCCCCCTCCTTGCCACAGAAAGAGTGCGGCGGGTCCGGTGCCGCAGACGCCGGCCCGAGATCGGAACGTCGAGGCGAACCTATGGCGGTGGCCGGCTTCGTGTCAAGCATGGCGATCGGTGGAACGGTGCTTGACAGCGGCCCGCAACCGCCATAGGTTCGTGGCGTTCCGCGGATTGCCTTTTTGCACGGCCAACGATTGGACCTAGCTCGAAGAGGGAGGGTTTAGATTGAGGAAACTGACAGTTCTCGTCGTCCTGCTTGCCTGCGGGGCCGCCGCATTGGCGGCCTGGGGTGGGGCGGCGACGTCGGGTGGTGGCGCATCGCCTGCGGCGAAGGCGACCGCCGCTGCGAAGCTGCCAGCGCTGCCGTCGAACATCAAGGCGCGTAAGCGTTTCATCATCGGGGTCAAGTGCGACGCGCCGCCGTTCGGCTACATCAACGTTCGCGGCGAGAACGCCGGCTTCGACGTCGAGGTCGCGCGCTGGTTCTCGCGCTACGCGTTCGGCCGGCCGAACCGGGTCAGCTTCGTCTGCACGCCGACCCCGGCGCGCGAGCCGTCGTTGACCACGGGCCGCGTGGACATGGTGATCGCAACGTTCACCTACACGCGCGACCGTGACACGCGGATCGACTTCTCGCGTGCGTACTACCAGGCGACGGGCCGGCTGCTCGTCAAGAACAACTCGCCGATCACCGGCCTGGGCAGCCTGGGCGGCCGCACGGTCGTGACCACGAGCGGCTCGATCTACGACCGCTGGGTCCGCAAGTGCTTCACGAGCACGAACCTGATCGTGACGGACAACTTCACGAACGCCGCGATCGCGTTCAACCAGGGCCGCGCGGACACGATCATGTTCGACGACACGGTGCTCGTCGGGATCGCAGCCGCCGACCCGAACTCGAAGCTGACGAACGACCTGTTCCTCTTCCTCCCGTATGGGATCGGGATCAGGCAGGGGAACACCGCGCTCACGAGCTGGGTGAACTCCCGGCTCACGCTCATGAAGCAGAAGGATCAGTTCATGCAGATCCTGCGCAACAACGTGCCGGCGCGCTTCGTGCCTGCATTCTCGAAGAACATCCTGCGCCCGAAGGCGACCTTCGGCTACGCGCCGGCGTCCGCGCCTGCGGTGGAGACGGTCTGCCCGTAGCGAAGACGAGGGAGGGGAGCGGCCGCGCGGTGCGGCCGCTCCCCTGCTAGATGGTCGTCGGGATCACGTACGACCTCTGGTCGTTCGTCTCCGAGAACTGGGAGCCGCTGCTCAAAGGTCTCGGCCGGACGCTGCTCGTGTCCGCGATCGCGATCGTCGGCGCGTTCGTGATCGGAGTCGTGCTCGGCGCGGCGCGCGCGCACAGGATCCCGGTCCTCAGCCAGATCGCTGCCGATCTACGTCGAGGTCATCCGGAACACGCCGATCCTCGTCCAGATCTTCTTCCTCTACTTCGCGCTGCCGCAGCCGATCGGGCCATGGCCGGGCGTGCGGCTCGACGCCTTCACCGTCGCCTGGCTCTCGGTGATGATCTGGGGCGGCGCGTTCAACACCGAGAACTTTCGCGCCGGCTTCGAGGCCGTCCCGCACCGCTTTCGCGAGGCGGGGCTCGCGCTCGGGTTCAGCAGGCTCGCGACGTTCTTCAACGTGACGCTTCCGATCGGCGGCCGGATCGCTCTCCCATCGTCGATCAACACGTACATCGCGGTCGCTGAAGAACACCGCGCTGCTCTACGTGATCAGTTACCCGGAGCTGACCACCGTCGCGCTGCAGGTAAACGCCCTGACGCTCGAGACCGCCGAGACGTTCACGGTGCTCGCCGTCGTCTACCTCACGCTCGTCTGGTCGCTCTCCATCGCCATCCGCCAGCTCGAGACACATCTGGCACTGCCCGAGGAGCGCTAGGTGAGCCTTCCCGACTGGGTCGAGCCCGTTGCGCGCTACATGTTCCAGGAGGGCCTGAGGGGCACGCTTCGGATCGCCGTGATCTCGGTCGTCGCGAGCACGGTGATCGGCGTCGTGCTCGGCACGTTGCTCACGATCCGCTTCTGGCCGACCCGCGCGCTGATCCGCGTCTACATCGAGGTCTGGCGCGGCCTGCCGATCATCGTGACGCTCTTCATGATCTTCTTCCTCGGCCCGCTGATCGCCGACCAGTTCGAGTTCGACCCGTTCACCGCCGCGACGATCGGCTTGACGCTCTGGGGAAGCGCGCAGGTCGCCGAGGCGACGCGCGGCGCCGTGCAGTCGATCCCGCGGGAGCAGCACGAGGCGGCGTCCGCGCTCGGCTTCGGCTGGGTCGGCAGGCACGTCTACGTGATCCTCCCGCAGGCGCTTCGGCGCCTGATCCCGCCGCTCGTCAGCCTGCTCGTCGGGATCATCCTGAACTCGACGCTCGCGCAGGTCATCGGTGCGAACGAGCTGCTCGAGTCGGCTGAGCGCTCGGTCGAGCGGCTCGCCGCGCCGCCGCCGTCGGGCCAGTTCGAGATCCACGCGATCGAGATCTACGGCGCGGTGATGGTCGTGTTCTTCCTGATCTGCTTCCCGCTGACGCGGCTCGCTGCCTACCTCGAACGTAAGCTGGTCGCGTGAGCCTCCCGTACGAGCGCGGCAGCCTGCTGCCCGACACCGCGGCGGACATGGCGAAGCTGCGCGCGGCCTGGCGGATCGTCGAGCGCCGGCACGGCGACGGCACGCTCTTCAACTTCAGCGGGCTCGAGCGCTCGCTCGACCTCGGCGGCGCCGACGCCTCCGTGCTCGACGACGACCTCGCGCCTGCGCTGTTCGGCGAGCGGCTGACGGAGCTCGCGCTCGAGCACCTCGGCGGCGATCCCGAGCGCGACGACGTCTTCGTCGCGAACCGCCTGACGGCGGCGATCGTCGCGGCGATGCAGATCCTCGTCCGGCCGGGCGACACCGTGCTCGGCGTCTCCGCGCGCTACTCGCACCCCGTCGTCGTGCGCGCGGTGAAGCTGGCGGGGGGCGAGCTGATCGACACGACCGGCTACGACGAGTTCGCCGCGCACCTCGATCGCGATCCGCAGCTCGTCGTGCTGACGCGGCTCGCGGTCTCGTACGAGGCGCTCGGCGCCGACGAGCTCGAGGCGATCGTCGCCGAGACGGAGCGCCGCGGCCTGCCGCTGTTCGTCGACGACGCCGGCGGCGCACGCGTCGGCCCTGCGGTGTTCGGCCAGCCGCGCACGCTCGAGCTCGGCGCGGTCGCGGGCGCGACGGGCCTCGACAAGTACGGCACGACAGGACCGCGGCTCGGCCTCCTCGCCGGGCGGACGGAGCTCGTGGGACGGATCCGCGCGCGCGGCGTCGAGCTCGGGCTCGAGGCGCGGCCGATGCTCTACCCGGCCGTCGTCCGCTCGCTCGAGCAGTACCGGCCGGAGCGGGTGCGCGAGCTCGTCGACTCGACGATGGCGCTGGCCGACGCTCTCGAGGCGCGCTTCCCGTGGGTCGCGCGGACGCCGGTCGCGGTGAAGCTCGAGGGCGAGGACGTGCTCGCCGAGGCCGCAGCGCGAGCCGGCCTGCAAGTAACAGAGTGTCACTTGGTGCCGTACGAGGCGACGGCCGCGCTGGCGATGCTGCTCCTCCGCGACCACGGGATCCTGACCGTCCACTTCGCGGCCCTCCCGCCGGGGACGTCGGCGCTCCTGCTGAAGTTCCTCCCGCCCGAGACCCTGGAGCGGTTCGGCGGCCCGGAGCGATTCGCGGTCGCGGTCGACGAGTCGCTCGACGCCCTGGCGGCCCTCGTGGCCGACCGGGAGAGCCTCGCCGGCCTGCTCGGCTTGCGGGCGCTCTCACCCCAGTCTTAGCTTTTTCTGGTTCCTTTAGGGGCTCATCCTCGACCGAAGGAGCTCCGCCGTGGCCGCAGAGGCACCCGCACCGACCCCCGCCGAGGCGAAGGAGCGGCTCGAGCAGGCCCTGTTCGAGATCCGCCGCGTCATCGCCGGCCAGGACGCGATGCTCGAGCGGGTGCTCGTGTGCCTGCTGTCGCAGGGCCACCTCCTGCTCGAGGGCGTGCCCGGCCTCGCGAAGACGCTGACGATCAAGACCGCCGCGAGCGTGCTCGGCGGGACGTTCTCGCGCGTGCAGTTCACGCCCGACCTCGTCCCCTCGGACCTCGTCGGCACGAGGATCTTCCGGCCCGACGCGGGCTCGTTCGACACCGAGCTCGGCCCGGTCTTCTGCAACTTCCTGCTCGCGGACGAGATCAACCGCGCGCCGGCGAAGGTGCAGTCGGCGCTGCTCGAGGTGATGCAGGAGCGCCAGGTGACGATCGGCCACGCGACGTACCCGGTTCCGTCGCCGTTCCTCGTGATGGCGACGCAGAACCCGATCGAGTCCGAGGGCACGTACCCGCTGCCCGAGGCGCAGGTCGACCGCTTCATGCTCAAGGTGCTGATCGGCTACCCCGAGCACGACGAGGAGCTGACGATCGTGCAGCGGCAGCTCGAAGATGCGCCGGAGCTGCGAGCAGGCGCTGTCGCTCGACGAGCTGAAGGCGCTCCAGGAGACGGTGCGCCAGGTGTACGTCGACCCGTCGCTGATCAGCTACGCGGTGGACGTCGCGACCGCGACGCGGCAGCCGGTCGACAACCTGCGCGACTACGTCGCGTACGGCGTCAGCCCGCGCGGTCCGATCAGCCTCGTGCAGGCGGCGCGCGCGCTCGCCGTCGTCCGCGGGCGCGACTACGCGCTCGTCGAGGACGTGCAGGCGCTCGACGAAGGACGCGCTTCGGCACCGCCTCGTGCTCACGTACCAGGCGCTCGCGGAGGGGGTGACCGCCGACAGCATCCTCGAGAGCGTGCTGGCGACCGTGCCGCTGCCCCAGCTCGACCTCGGGCGGATGAGCGCCGCGTGACGATCCTCCGCGCCCTTCGCGCAGAGCCGACGCCCGGATCGCCCGGGGCCCGGCACGATGCCGGACGCGCTGCTGCGTGCGCTCGACGTCACGATCGGGCGTCGCGTCGAGGGGCTGCTCGCGGGCGACTACCGCTCGGTGCTGCTCGGCCCGGGCACGGAGCTCGCGCAGATCCGGCCGTACGCGCCGGGCGACGATCCGCGGCAGCTCGACTGGAACGTGACCGCGCGCACGGGGCAGGCGCACGTGCGGGTGCAGCTCGCCGAGCGCGTGATGGTGACGTGGCTCGTGCTCGACACGTCGCCGTCGATGCAGTTCGGCACGGCCGATCGGCGCAAGGCGGACGTCGCGGAGGGCGTCGCGCTCGCGGTCGGCCACGTCGCCACGCGGCGCGGCAACCGGCTCGGGATCGTCACGTTCGGCGGAGCCGACCCGCGGTCCGAGCCGCCTCGCCAGGGGCGCGGCGGGCTGATCGGCCTGCTGCGGACGCTTCGCGCGGACGAGGACGCCGAGGCCGAGCGGCGCGACGTCGCTCGGCGAGGCGTTCCTGCGCACGGGCGCGCTGGCGCGGCAGCGCTCGCTCGTGGTCGTCGTCTCCGACTTCCGCGGCCCGCTTCGACTGGCGCAGCCCGCTGCTGCAGCTGGCCGGTCGCCACGACGTGATCGCGGTCGAGGTCCGCGACCCGCGCGAGCAGGAGCTGCCGAACGTCGGCGACCTGTGGCTCGTCGATCCCGAGACCGGCGACCAGCTGCGCGTCGACACGCGCGACGCCAAGCTTCGCGTCGCGCTTCGCCGAAGCCGCAGCCGAGGAGCGCAGCGGTCTCGCGCGGACGCTCGCGGCGGTCGGCGTGCGGCACGTCGTCGTCTCGACGCAGGGCGACTGGCTGCGCGCGCTCGCGGTGTTCCTGCGCGGAGGGCGCCCGCGGTGACGTTCGAGTGGCCCCTCGCGCTGCTCGCGCTGCTCGTCGTGCCGGCGCTCGTCTTCCTCTACGTTCGGCGCGAGCGCCGCCGCAACGACTTCGCGAAGCAGTTCGCGAACCCGGC
>CAWFVN010000018.1:0-13256 GCA_963819225.1 uncultured Actinomycetes bacterium
ACCGAGCCCGCCGAGCGCTCCGCCGGCCAGCCCGCCGAGCCGCTGCTCCATCAGAGCCTGGGCCGAGCGGATCGCCTCGTTCACGGCCGCCATGACCATGTCGGCCAGAAGCTCCGGGTCCTCCGGGTCGATCGCCTTCGGGTCGATCGTGATCTCGGTGATCTCCATGGCGCCGTTCGCCTTCACGGTGACCATCCCGCCGCCCGCCGTCGCTTCGACGACCTGCGTCGCGAGCTCCTCCTGGGCCTTCGCCATCTCTTCCTGCATCTGCTGCATCTGGCCGAGCAGCTTGTTCATGTCCATGCCCATCAGTCGTCTTCCCCCTCTTTCAGCTCTCGTGCGTCGAAGGTCTCTTTCACGAGCTCGAGGATCTCGTCCTCGCCGAGCGGCTCCTCGGCCGCCTCCTCGGTGTGCTCGCCGAGCTGGAACGCGACCGCGAGCTTGCGGCCGGTCACCTCGTAGAGCGCGTCCTGCAGCAGCGTCGCGTTCTTCGGGTCCTCGGCGAGCTTGCGGTGGAAGTCGGCGCTCGACGGGAACTCGAGCGTCAGCCGGTCGTCCGCCAGCCCCGCGAGGCGCGCCTCGCGCAGCACCGACGCGGTCGGGATCGAGCGCTCCTCGACGGCGGGCAGGATCGTGCGCTGCCACGCTTCCTGGAGCGACTCGAGGTCGAGCGAGGGCGGCGCCGGGGACGACGCAGTCACTTCTGCGACCGGTGCGCTTGCCACCGACGGTTGCTTCGTCTCGACCGCGACGGGCGCGTGCCCGCGCTGCTCGAGCTGCTCGAGTCGATACGCGGTGGACTCGCGCGACAGATCCGAGCCCGGCCGCGTCACCTTGACGAGCGCGAGCTCGAGCGGCAAGCGCGGATCGCCGCCCTGGCGCATGTCCTCGACCGCGACGTGCAGCAGGTCGATCAGCCGCAGCACCGGTGCCTCGCCGAGCTGGTTCGCCTGCTCGCGCAGCCGGTCGCGCGTCTCCTCGGTCACGGGCAGCGAGTCGGGCACCTCGCCCATGTGCTGCACGAGCAGAAGATGCCGCAGGTGCTCGAGCAGGTCGGTGACGAGCCGGCCGAGGTCCTGTCCCTGCTCGGACAGCTCCTCGATGAACGTCAGCGCGCCGGCGGTGTCGCGGTCGACGACGAGGTCGAGCAGCCGGAACAGCGCTTCCTCCTCGACCGCGCCGAGCCCTTGCAGCACCGACTGCACGGTGATCGTCCCCTCGCTCCCGGCGGAGAGCTGGTCGAGCGTCGACTCCGCGTCGCGGTACGCGCCGCGCGCCGAGCGCGCGATCAGCGCGAGCGCCTGGTCGGGCACGTCGATCTTCTCGGCGTCCGCGATCCGCCGGAGCTTGCGCACGAGATCGGGGAGCCGCGGCCGCGAGAAGACGAAGGTCTGGCAGCGCGAGCGGACGGTCGGGAGCACCTTCGAGAGGTCGGTGGTGCAGAAGACGAAGACGAGGTGGGGCGGGGGCTCCTCGATCAGCTTCAGGAGCGCGTTCCACGCGGCGTCCGTGAGCTGGTGCGCCTCGTCGAGGATGTAGACCTTGTAGCGCCCCTCGGCCGGCTGGAGCACGACGCGGTCGCGGATCTCGCGGATGTCGTCGATCCCGCGCTGCGACGCGGCGTCCATCTCGATCACGTCGAGCGAGTTGCCGCTCGTGATCGCCTGGCAGACGTGGCAGGTGTTGTCGGGCGTCGGCGTCGGGCCCTGGACGCAGTTCAGCGCCTTGGCCAGGATCCGCGCCATCGAGGTCTTGCCGGTGCCGCGCGGCCCGGCGAAGAGGTAGGCCTGGCGCACCTGGTCGGCGGCGATCGCGTTTCGCAGGGTGCGGACGATCGGCTCCTGGCCGACGACCTCCTCGAAGTCCTGCGGGCGATATTTCCGGTAGAGCGCGGCCACCCGACGAGCATAACCGGGAGACCTGGCTGGAGATCCTTAGCGCTGCTTCCTTCCGGACCTGACGCGGTTCGGAGCCAACCAGTCTCCCGGCAAGGGAAATCGTAGCTTCCCTTGGCGCGTGCGGTTTGACACGATAGGGGGCGTGGGGATCGCCGACGCCATGACGGTGAGGGTCGTGACGGTGCGGCCAGACGAGACCGTCCAGCTCGCGATCGCGCGCATGAACGAGGAAAACGTGGGCGCCGTGGCCGTCTGCGAGGGCCACAAGCTGGTCGGGATCTTCACCGAGCGCGACGTCCTCCGCCTCGCGGGCGAGGGCTCGCAGTTCGGCGAGATCAAGATGCGCGACGTGATGACGACGCGGGTGCTGACCCTGACCCCCGACGTCGAGATCATCGACGCGGCCCGGCTGATGCGCGAGAAGAAGATCCGCCACGTGCCGGTCGTGGAAGACGGAAACGTGCTCGGGATCGTCGGCATCCGCGACGTGATGGGCGCGCTCGTCGCGCAGGTCTGGGAGACCCGCGACGAAGCCGCCCACGAGACGGCTCGCGGCTTGCTCTCGCGCTAACCTGTCACTGCTCTCGGGCGCATAGCTCAGCGGGAGAGCGCCCGCTTCACACGCGGGAGGTCCCTGGTTCGATCCCAGGTGCGCCCATGCAGCGTCATGGCGCGCGTTCAGGTCGGCACCAGTACGGCGGCTGACCGTTTAGGCTGCTCTCGCCGCCCGACCTGCTCTGCGTGCGCCTGGCTCGGGGGGAACCGATCTGGACACCGACTCGGAGGTGCGCTGATGAGGGGCAGGAAGATCTGGGCGATCGGGGGCTTCGCTGCGGGCGCTGTGCTGATCCTGTTCGGCGTGGCCGCGCTCTACCTGGGCGCGACCTCGTACCAGCTCGTTCGCGACGAGCTCAGCCAGGAGAAGATCGTCGGCGGGCAGGACATGTCGCCGGAGGCCATCGCCGCAGGCGTTGAAGAGGCCGGGCTCGAAGATGTTGACCTCCCGGACTGCGACGTGGTCGACGAGGAGATCGACACCGGCGCTGAGGCGCGTTGCTTCGCGGAGTACATGCGCATCCACGCGCTCGAGGCGACCGGCGGCCTGACCTACGCCGAGATGGGCCGCTACCAGTCCGCCTCCGACCCCGGCGACGCGGCCGGGACGAACGACGAGGCGCAGGCGGCCAAGGACGAGGAGGGCAACCCGATCTCGAACGGCCAGCGGAACCTCTGGATCAACGAGACGGCGCTCGCGACCGCGTTGAACGTCTCGTACATGGCTGAGCAAACCGCGCTCTTCGGGATCGTCGTCGGGATCGCGCTCCTCATCACCGGGGTCGGGCTGATCTTGCTCGCCTACGCGGTCTTCGGACGCACGGACAGCGAGGCGGCGCCAGCGGCGTAAACCGCATCGCCTAGACCTGCGCGCCCTCCTCGACCGCGAAGACCCGCCACTCGCCCGGGACTCCCTTGAGCGCCTGCAGCCCGTGGTCGCGAAACGTCATGCGTGACCCGACCACGAGGTCCTTGACCGTCCCCGAGACGAGGACCTCGCCTGGGCTCGCGAGAGCCGCGACTCGCGCGGCGATGTGGACCGCGATGCCCGCGAGCTTCCCGTCGATCAACTCGCACTCGCCGGTGTGCAGTCCGGCCCTGATCTCGAGCCCGAGCGCCGTGACCGACTCGGCAATTGCGCGGGCACAGCGAATCCCCGTTGCCGGCCCGTCGAAGGACGCCAGGAACCCGTCGCCCGCCGTGTCGATCTCGCGGCCGCCGAAGCGCTCGAGTTGACGTCTGACGACCGCGTTGTGACGCTCGACGAGGTCGCGCCAACGCTCGTCGCCGACGCGCGCGGCGGTCTGCGTGGACTCGATGATGTCGGTGAAGAGAATGGTCGCGAGCACCCGATTGGGTTCGGGGCCGCGGCGAACTCCGGTCAGGAACTCCTCCACCTCGCCGAGCACCGAGTCGGCGTCGCCGACCCAGGGCAGGTGGTCGCCGCCGGGGAGCTCCATGACGCGCGAGCCGTCGACTCTCGCGCCGATCACGGCGGCCTCGTCCGCAGGCGTCATCAGGTCCTCGCCGGCGGCTCGCCACGCTGCGGCGCCGTGACCGAAACGTGCGTCCTTCCGGTAGAGGACGAGCGTCGGGACATGGATGGCCGGGAGCACCGCGCAGACGTCGATCTGGCTGTTCATCCGATGCAGCGCGACCGCTGCGCCCGGGCTCGCCGCGTGGCGGAGGAACGCGCGCCACCACTGCCGGTAGCCCTCGTCGCCCGACAGGCTCGGCGCGGGGACCGCAGGGTCGATCGAGTCAGGCCAGCCGTCTTCGATCTCCCGGAGGGACTCCTCGAACTCCTGGCTCGAGATCATCCGAGCTCCGGCCCGGGCAAACGCGCCGTAGAGCACGAGCGCGAGCGTCCGCTCGGGATGGGTTGCGGCGAACAGCGCGCTCATCGCGCCGCCCTCGGAGACACCGAACAGGGCCGCGCGCTCGGAGCCCGCCGCGTCCATCACCGCGCGAACGTCGCCGATCCGCTCCTCGAGGATCGGAAGCTGGTTCACCGGCACCCTGTCGGAGAGACCCACGCCGCGCTTGTCGAACAGCAGCAGCCGCGAGAACGAGGCGAGGCGGTTGAGGAACCGAGCCTGTCGCGGATCCTCCCAGGCGAACTCGACGTGACTCACCCAACCGGAAACGAAGACGAGGTCGATCGGGCCCTCGCCGAGGACCTGGTAGGCGATGTTGACGTCGCCGCTCTTCGCGTACCTCGTCTCGGGGATCACTCCGCGAGCCTGAGCGAGAGGGACGTCCCCGTCAACCGCCTTTCGCGATCCGCGCTAGCGGGCCTCGACGACCTGCTTCAACCCGGACAGCATCTTCTCCCAGTTGGCCTGCGAGTGCTCTGCCGCCTCCTCGGTCTCGTTGCTGTCCTGACTCAGCGAGATGCGCGTCTTCTGCCCGCGCGGCTCGAGCTCGTAGACGAGCGTGTGGTAGTTCTCGGGAGCGTCCTCTTGTCCGCTCAGCGGGCTGAAGTGCGTCACCTTCAGGCGTCGCTCGGGCTCGATCTCGAGGATCTCGCCCTTGTCCTCGTACTGCTTGCCTTCGTACTCGCCCTTCCAGACGATCGGACTCCCTGGTCGCCAGTCGGTCTCGACCTGAGAGCCGAACATGTACTTCTTGATCTGCTCGGGGTCCGTCAGAGCGTTCCAGACCTGGTCTGGTGAAGCATCGATCTCGGTTTCCGCGGTGGCCACATGGTCGGCCATAACTGTCCTCCTCGTTCGACATTCCCTTGGCGGCTTACCCGCCTACGCTCGCACTGAATCTCTGCGGCGTATACCGCCGCGTCAGTGCCGGTGGCCGCTGAGCCAGACGAGGTCGCCGCTCCCGACCCCGAGTGCCTCGGCGGCGTTGGCAGGGTTGCCACGGACCACTGACAGCCAGCCGCGAGGGTCGACGAGCAATCCCCACTCGGCCTCCGCGAGATCGGCGTAGGTGGAGACACGCTTGACCACCGTGGCGGCCGAGTGCGCCTCGACCGTGACGCGTTCCGCCTGATCGAGCCCGGCGGAGGCGAGGTGCGAGCTGCGTACGTTGAGCTGCACGTTGCCGAAGCGGTTGAGGTCGAGCACCTCGCAGGCGATCTTCCCGGGCTCCACTTGGGGTTCCGGAATCAGGATTTCTGCCAGCGTCTGCGGCTCAACAGGGTCGCCGAGGTCTTCGAGCGCTGAGCCCGTCGCCAGGTACGCCGCGGCCGGAGCGAGCACGTCGCGAGCGTGGAAGGACGGCGACACCGGCTCGAGCAGGATGGACGACTTCGTGATGGAGACGGCATCGGCGACGCCCTCCGCCGCGTGCCAGGCCGGGGAGAGCAAGCCGTTGTCGGGGCCGACGAGCACGCGGCCGTCCCCGGTTCTCACGGCGATGTCCCGGTCGCGGCCGACGCTCGGGTCGACGACCGCGAGGACGACGGCGTCGTGCCTGAGTAGCGGAAGCGAGTCCGCCAGCAGCAGCGCGCCCGCTCGAATGTCGAGCGGAGGAACGCCGTGCGAAAGGTCGATGACGTGGCTCTCGGGCGCGATCTTGTCGATGACGGCGTGGCAGATCCCGACCCACTCGTTTCGGTAGCCGAAGTCCGAGAGAAAGACGATCGGTCGGGTCATCGTTCCCACGATCGCCAAAGACTCGCGCTTCGGGGAGCAGATGCAAGGCGGTGAGGGGCGCCCACCTGCGCAGCGGGCGCCCTCGGACAAGGTCAGCCGTCCGTCCGCTTGCGCTTCGTCACGATCGCCGCGCCGGCGAGAGCCGCGACACCTGCGGCGCTGAGCGCGCCCCTCGGCGCCCACGCCCGCAACCGCTGAGCACGCGGCGGCCGTGGCTGCTTCGTCGTCAGGGCGAGGAAGACCTCGTTCGCTCCGAGGACTGCGTGCGGCAACCAGTGGCGAACGCCCTTCTTCGACGCGCGCGTGAGGAACGGCGTTGCTGCAAGCGTGACGCCGCCCACGGCGTCGAGTGCGAGATGCGTTCGCATCGGCAAGAGCCGCTTGAGACCGAACTCGTAGTCGGTGAGCAGCGCGTTGACCAACGCCGCTGCGCCAACCGCGCGGGGCGGGATGGTCGCGCCCTTGTTGCCGTTCATGCGTAGCAGCGTCGGTGCGGCGATGAGCGCCGGACCGGTCGCCATGTCGACGGCGCCGTGCACCTTCGTCGGGATGACCCGAAGTTTCATACAACCCCTTTCGTTGCAGTGTTGCGTCGATGAACCTCTACCCGCTCGAGCGGGAACTGAACGACCCAACCTTGTGCGACAGCTCACATGCTCGGCGGTTTCTCACCGGCAGTCGCCGGGAACGTGCCCGGCGTCCTAGCAATCGAAAGGGAGCAATCACATGTATATCGGCGGCGGAATCCTCACGATTCTGCTCATCATCCTGTTGATCTACCTGCTCGCGTAGAGCAGCTTCTCTGCGGCGTCAGACGCGGCCGCGGAGCGCGAGCACGTTCGCGACGAACTGGCGGGTCTCAGGGTAGAGCCCGTCCGCACGCACCGCCGCCGGGCCCTGGTAGTACGCGCCGAGGGCTCGGCGGACGTTGCCCTTGAACTCGCCCAGGAGATGGTCGAGGTAGGCGACGCCGACGCGGATGCCCCCGTCCGTCGTTCGCGGGACGCGCTGGCCGATCACGAACAGCTCGACGAAGTCGCGCGTCGCGGGGATCACCTGCATCACGCCGGTGGCACCGACCGACGAGCGCACGTGCGGCTGGAAGCCCGACTCCTGCCACGCGAGCGCGCGTGCGAGTCTCGGGCTCACGCCGTAGTGCGCGGCCCAGCGGTCGATCGAGGCGGTCACCGACGCCTTGCGTGCCACGGTCTTGCGGGTGGGGACGACGAGCTTCGCGCCGATCAGCAGCACGCTCGACGGGTCGAGCTTGTTCGTGCTCGCGAGCGCGCGCACGGTCGTTCCGTTGCGCTCGGCGATCGCGGTCAGCGTCTCGCCCGGCCGCACGACGTGACGCTTCATCTCGGGCTTCGCCTTCTTCGCCGCCGCCTTCTTCTTCGCGGCCTTCACGGAGACGAGCGCGGCGCGGGTCGTCTTGCCGACGATGCCGTCCACCGGCAGGCCCGCCTTGCGTTGAAACTTCTTGACGAGCTCCTCCGTCGCCGGGCCGAAGTTGCTGTTCAGCCGCTGCGGCGGGAGCCCGTGCTTCGCGAGCAGGAACTGGAGCACGGAGACGTCGAAGCCGACCTTGCCCCGCCTGAGCGTTCGCACGCCGAAGAGCGGCCGGCCGTAGCGGCCGAGCGCGACTCGCGTCTGCTTGCCTGCCTTGCCGTCGGCGGTGAGCTTCCGCTCTTTCTGGAACGCGACGATCGCGCGGTTCGTCATCGGCCCGGCGATGCCGTCGATCGGCCCCTTGTAGTGGCCGAAGCGGTACAGCGCGACCTGCAGGCCGGCGACCTGGTACTCCGGCAGGGCCTTCGCCGACGCGCCCGAGGGGGCGAGAACGGCCAGCGCTGCGACTGCGAGGAGGACGGCGAAACGGCGCATGGGTCCTGCCACTACTCGGTCCCCGGCGGTTCTCCTTCCCCACCCCGCATGGCTCCTGGCGTTATCCTCGCCGCATGAGCACGCTCGGCGACCTGATGCACGACACCTTCGTCACGGTGGCCCCCGAGGACACGGTCGGGGAGGCCGCCCAGAAGATGGTCGACGCCGGCCGTGGGGCCGCAGCGGTGTCCGACTTCGGCCGGCTGATCGGGATCCTCACCGACCGCGACGTGATGCGCTCGGTCGCGGCCCGGACGCACTCCTCGGAGGAGCGCGTGCGCGCGTGGATGACGCCCGACCCGATCACCGCCCGCCCGGACGTCACCGCGGACGAGGCGGCGAAGATCATGCTCGACAACGGCTTCCGCCACCTCCCGATCGTCGACGGCGAGCGCGCGATCGGGATCATCAGCATCCGCGCGGTCCTCCGCGCGGCCACCGAGGAGTAACCGTTGGACCCAGACCGGTTCGAACCTGCGCTCCACGCGCTCTTCGACGAGTTCCCGGTCTCGCCCAATCCGAACGGCCGCCGCTTCACGCGCATCCTCGACGAGGTGCCGGGGCTCGCGTGCGAGAACAACCTCGCGCTGCTCAACCTCGCGGCGAGCATGCTCGAGCCGGGGGAGAGCTACGTCGAGGTCGGCTCGCTCCGCGGCACCTCGCTGATCGCCGCGATGGTCGGGAACGAGGACGCCGACTTCGTCGCGATCGACGACTTCTCGATGCAGGACGCCTCGCGCAAGCAGCTCGAGGGCAACGTGAAGCAGTTCGGGCTCGACGTGCCGACGATCGTCGAGGGCGACGCCTTCCAGGTCATCCCGTCCGGCGCGCTCGCGGGGAAGAGCGTCGGCGTCTACTACTACGACGCCGGCCACTCCTACGAGCAGCAGCTCGACGGCCTGCGGATGATCGAGCCCTGGCTCGCCGACCGCGCGCTGCTGATCGTCGACGACACGGACTGGGAGCAGGTCGAGCAGGCGACGCGCGACTACCTGGAGCAGCAGCCGAAGGCGCGCCTGCTCGTCTGGATCCCCGGCAAGGACAACGGCTACCCACACTGGTGGGAGGGCGTGAAGGTGTTCGCGTGGGAGTCGGACGCCGGAGCGGTCACGGAGCCCGCGGCGAGCGCGACGGTCGCGCTGCCGCTAGCGGTCGACCTCTAGCACCCAGGCGTTCTCGCGGATGATCGGCGTGGCGTTGCCGTCCGCGTCGAGCCCGTCGACGTCCACACCGGGCCCGCCGATCATGAAGTCGACGTGGACGCTCGAGTCGTTCGCGCCGAGCTCCGACAACTCGTCGGCCGACATGGTGTCCGCTCCCTCGACGGCCTCCTGCAGCGACTGGCCGAACGCGATGTGCGACGTCGCGTTCTCGTCGAACAACGTGTTGAGGAACGTGATGCCGGTGCGCCCGACACGCGAGTCTCCGTCGACGAGCGCGACTTCGCCCAGGCGCCTCGACCCCTCGTCGGTCTCGATCTGCTGGCGGATGACCTCTTCGCCGCTCGACGCCTTCACGTCGACGATCTCGCCGTTCTCGAACCGAAGCTCGAGGTCGCGCACAACCGTGCCCTGAAGCACGAGTGGCATCGTCGAGCGCACGGTGCCGTCCGTTCGGAGCCGATCGAGGTGTGGTGAACACCTCTTCGGTCGGAAGGTTCGGCACGTGCGTCTGCCCCCAGGCGGTCTTCGTCTCTGCCGCGATCCAGCGAGAGCGGGAGGTGAGGCCGATCGTCAGGTCGGTTCCGGGGCCGGTGAACCGCACCGCGTCGAAGCTGCGCCCGTTCAGTGACGCCGCGCGCGCCATGAGCATGTCGATGTGCGCGCGCCAGGCGGCGACGGGGTCGGCTTCGTCCAGCCGCACGGTCGAGCCGACCGCCTCCCAGAGCTTGTCGACGTCGGGCTCGCCGAACACGGCCTCGGCCCAGCCCGCGTTCGGGCTGCCGACGATCGCCCAGGAGAGCTTTCCGGTCGCGACGAGCTCGAGCTGGCGCGTGCGGAGATCCTTCATGCGCGCCTTCGCGACGCGCTGCTGGTCGAGGCTGGACAGGAGGTCGGGCTCGGCGTCCCCGACGAGGAGCAAGACGGCACCTTGCCGCTCGGCGACGTCGTCGAGCCGCGTGAGCAGCCACGGCGGAGTGGACTCGAGCTCGTCCTCGGGCCCGTGCTCGATCATGGAGCGGCGGACGTGCGGGTCGGTGACGTTGAGGTCGACCCGGCGCGCCCCGACGCGGTAGGCCGCGTCGGCCACGGCCCGCGCCAGCTCGAGGTGCTCGGGGTAGCAGTTGATGTGCAGGTCCTGGCCGGGCTGGAGATTCACGCCGATCTCCACGGCCAGCCGCGCGTAGCCCTTGAGCAGTTCGTCCGTCGTCATGATTCGCGAACCATAGTCGCCGTCCGGCTCGTCATCGCCGTTGCACTGTTCGTCGTCCCGTCCGCGCCGGCGGCGACGGGCCTGATCGCGATCGGCGACTTCGGTGTCGGCGGGGAGCGCCAGCAGACGCTCGGTGCCGCCGTCCAGCGCCTACGAGGCAACCCATCCCGGCGGAGCTGCTGGTCACGCTCGGCGACAACGACTACACGCGCGGTGCGTCGTTCGCGACGAACTGGACCTCGACGTTCGGCTGGCTGAGCTCCGCGGGAGTCGGCGTCGCGGGGACGCTCGGGAACCACGACGTCGAGGTCGACCGCGGCCGCTACGAGTTCGACCTCCTCGGCATGCCGGCGCCGTACTACGTGCGGCGCGTCAAGGACGTCCAGCTGATCGTCCTCGACTCGAACGCGATCACGACCGCGCAGACGCGGTGGCTGAAGCGCGTCCTCGCGAAGCGCACGCCGTTGAGGCGGATCGTCGTCTTCCACCATCCGCCGTACACCTGCGGAGGCCATCTCGGATCGAGGGCCGTGCAGCGCGCGTGGGTGCCGCTGTTCGAGCGCTACCGCGTCCGGCTCGTCCTGAGCGGACACGACCACAACTACCAGCGGTTCCACGCGGAAGGGGGTCACCTACGTCGTCCACGGCGGCGGGGGCGCGGGCCTCTACGCGCTGCGCGCGTGCCCTCGCGGCTACCCGCGGCGGGTCGCGGCGCGGGTCGGGCACGGCTTCCTCCACCTCACCGTCGAGCCTGACGGCGTCCTCGTGCAGGTGCTGGATCTTGCGGGAAAGGCGATCGACCGCTTCCGTGTGACGTGATGGGCCGCCCGCGGCGTAGAAGCGATGTGAACCGGCCGACGTTCTCAGCGGTCGCCGAGGACTGCCTGGACGAGGTCTATCGCTACCTGCTCATGCTCACCGCCAACCCCAGCCTCGCCGACGACCTGACCAGCGCCACGTTCGAGAAGGCGTTCAAGCAGTGGCGGCGCTACGACCCTCGCCGGGCGGCGCCGGTCACGTGGCTGTGCAGCATCGCCCGCACGACCGCGCTCGACCACTTCCGGGCCGACGCCCGCCGCCGGCGGCGCGAAGAGCGGTTCGCCCTCGACCAGCCGACGGCCGAGGAGCTGCACCTCGCCGGGCTCTCGCCCGAGCTCGAGGCCGCCGTTGCGGAGCTGACCGCCGCCGAGCGCGAGGTGCTCGCGCTGCGCGTCGTGCTCGACCTGGACGCCGAGGCCGCCGCCCGCGTGCTCGGCGTCTCGCGCACCGCGTGCTCGATGCGGCTCGCGCGCGCCCTGACCAAGCTCGAAGAAAGGATGGCCGCGGATGCGCTCGCCTGACGCGACCGACGTGGAACGGATCGAAGGGCTCCTGCGCGGCATGCCGCCGGAGACGGAGCGCGAGGCGCACCTCGAGGGGATGATCCGCGAGCTGCGGAGCGTCTCGCCGCGGGCGTCGCACGAGCTGCGCGAGCGCGTGCGCACGCTGCGCGAGCCCGAGGTGCGGCGGTCGCTCGGCTGGCGGCCGGCGCTCGTGCTCGTGCCGGTCGCGCTCGCGTTCGCCGGCGCGGCGCTCCTCGGCCGCGGCGATGACAACCCTGATCAGGGCGCTGCGTTCAGTCGGGAGCGCGCGACGGCGCTCGAGGCGCAGCCGGCGCCGCAGGCGAAGGACGCCGACGCGCTCGCCGGCCCGCTCGCACCGGCGCTCTCCGACGCCGCACGCGCGCAGGAGTGGGACGTCTCGCTCGAGCTCGCCGTGCGCGACAACCGCGCGCTCTCCGACGCGAGCGCGGAAGCGATCCGCACGACGCGCGCGCTCGGAGGCTTCGTCGTCTCGTCGAACGTCGCGACGCAGGGTGCCGGCGGGCGTGCCGACCTCGTGCTGCGCATCCCGCAGCGCCGCGTCCAGGACGCGATCGCGCAGTTCTCCGAGCTCGGCACGATCACCGGCCAGCAGGTCACGGTGCAGGACCGCCAGGCCGATCTCGACCGGCTCGCGAAGCGGATCGACTCGCTGCGGATCCAGCTCGCGCAGGTTCGCGCGCAGCTGGCGCAGGGCGGTCTCTCCGAGGTCGACCGGCTGCGGCTCGAGCTCCGCAGGCAGCGGCTCCAGGGCGCAGCTCAACCAGCAGACCCGGCAGCGCACCGGCATCGCGAACGAGGTCGCGCTCGCCGAGTTCTCGCTCACGCTCCAGACGAAGCGCGCGGCCGCCGTTGCCGGCGACAGCCGGATCGACGGCGCCGTCGGGGACGCGCTCGAGGTGCTCTCGGTCGCCGCGGCGGTCGGGCTCTTCCTGCTGATCGTGCTCGCGCCGCTGGCAGTGATCGCGGCCCTGCTCCTCCTCGGCCGCCGCTCGCTCCGGCGCCGCGAGGAGGAGCGACTGCTCGACCAGCCCCGCCCGACGCCGACCAGTTAGTCTCCGGCCGTGCTCGCCGCGGTCTCGACGCAGAACAAGATCCTGCTCGGCGGGATGGCGCTGATCTTCATCGTCTTCTCGCTCGTCTCGTCGTTCGTCATGCCGCGCCGCGACCCGAACTTCCCGGGCGAGAAGCGGAACCTCTTCATCGGCGTGACGGCGGTGCTCTTCGTCGCGATGCTGCTGGCCGTCGAGCTCTTCGCGGTCGAGGAAGAAGAGCCCGGCGGCGAGCACGAAGCGCTCGTAGCCTCGACCCGCTAGCGGCTACCCTCCCCATCGCTCGGAGAGGTGTCCGAGCGGTCTAAGGAGCGCGACTGGAAATCGCGTACGTGCTGCAAGGTGCGTCGAGGGTTCAAATCCCTCCCTCTCCGCTCACGTGGGGGAACCGGTGGTTCCCCCACGAACCCTGCCGCTACGCTGTGCGCGCTCGGAGGGGTGGCAGAGCGGTCGAATGCGGCGGTCTCGAAAACCGTTATCCGTCGTTAGGCGGATCGAGGGTTCAAATCCCTCCCCCTC
>CAWFVN010000019.1:0-10665 GCA_963819225.1 uncultured Actinomycetes bacterium
AAGGAGGGATTCGAACCCTCGAAGGAGGATTGTTCCCCCTTAACGCCTTAGCAGGGCGCCGCCTTCAGCCACTCGGCCACTTCTCCCCGCGCGGGAAAGGGTATCGCAGCCCGCGGCGGACGGTTACCCCGTTCGGGGCATGACCGCACGACCCTCCGCGCCGACCATTCGGCGTGCCGGCTCCCCCTCAAGAAACCGGCACTCGTGCGGCGACCCCTCTGCGGCTCTCCAGGGGGGTTTCGCCTTTCAGGGGCGATTCTCAGTCGATGACGCGCGCGATGAGCTCTTCGCGGCGGAGCAGCTTGACCGTGCCGGCGCCGACTCGGACGTCGTAGCCGGCGTCCTTCGGGAAGAGCACCTTGTCGCCCGGCTCGATCCCGTTCGCGTCCGGGCCGACCGCGGTCACGATCCCGGTTCGGCAGCCCTGGTCCGCGCCTGCGGGGACGATCAGGCCGCTCCGAGTCCAGGTCTCGGCGTCGCCGGGCTCGATCAGGAGGAAGTCGTCCAGCGGTTCGAGCGAGACGCTCAAGTGGTGCTCGTGCTGCTTCTCGACCACCCCTACAGTCTGCCTGCTTCGACGATTCGCGCAAGGAACTGCTGCGTGCGCGGCTCGCGGGGTGCGGAGAAGATCTGCTCCGGTGGGCCCTCCTCGAGGATCACGCCTTCGTCCAGGAAGCAGATACGGTCGGCGATGTCCCGCGCGAAGACCATCTCGTGCGTCGCGATCAACATCGTCATCCCGCCCTGCGCGAGCTCGCGCACGACGTTCAGCACCTCCGCGACGAGCTCGGGATCGAGCGCGCTCGTGATCTCGTCGAGCAGCATCAGCTTCGGGCGAAGCGCGAGCGCACGCACGATCGCGACGCGCTGCTGCTGACCGCCGGACAGGCTGTCGGGATAGGCGCCGCGCTTGTCCTCGAGGCCGAAACGCGCGAGTAACTCGTCCGCGCGCTGCTCGGCTTCCGCGCGCGAGAGCCCGAGCGCCTTCCGCGGGCCGAGTGTGACGTTCGCGAGCACGCTCATGTGCGGGAAGAGGTTGTAGGACTGGAAGACGATCCCGATCTCACGCCGGACGCGGTTGACGTCGACTCCGTCGGCGGTGATCTCCTCGCCGGCGAGGAAGATGCGGCCGTCGTCGAGCGGCTCGAGCAGGTTCACGCAGCGCAGCAGCGTCGACTTGCCCGAGCCCGAGGCGCCGATCAGGCACACCACCTCGTGCTCGGCGACCGCGAGGTCGATCCCGCGCAGCACCTCGTTGTGCCCGAACGACTTGTGGACGTTCTGGAGCTCGACGGCGTCGCTCATGCGCGCGCGAGCTCCCGGCGGCGGTTGCGCGCGATCAGCCAGTCGGTGAAGCGCGTGAGCGGGATCGTCAGCAACAGGAACAGCAGAGCGGTCGCGAGGTACGGCGTGTAGTTGAAGGCGGCGGCCGACTCGATCTGCGACTGGCGAAACGCTTCCACGACGCCGAGCAGCGCCACGAGCGCGGTGTCCTTCTGCAGGCCGATGAAGTCGTTCAGCAGCGGCGGAATGACGCGGCGGACGGCCTGCGGCAGCACGACGTAGCGCATCGACTGCGCGTGCGTGAGCCCGAGCGACCTCGCGGCCGCCGACTGGCTCGGATGGATCGACTCGATCCCCGCGCGGTAGACCTCGGCGACGTACGCGGAGTAGACGAGCACGAGCGCGACCGCGGCCCAGAAGAACTGCGAGTTCGGAACGCCGTGCAGCTGCAGCCCGGGAATGCCGAACCCGAGCAGGTAGACGAGCAGGATCGTCGGGATGCCGCGGAAGACGTCCGTGTACGCGGTCGAGAGCACGCGCAGCGGGAAGAACACCGGGCCGGGGAGGCTTCGCAGCACGGCGAGGAAGAGCGCGAGGACGAGGATGAAGACCTCGGCGATGAGGAAGAGCTTGACGTTGGTCTTGAACGCTTCGGCGATGTCCGGGAACGAGTTCTTGAAGACTTCCCAGTTGAAGAACTGCTCCTTGACCTCCGGCCAGTTCGGCGCGTTGACGACGACGAGCACGAGCACGCCGAAGAAGACGACGCGTGCTGACCGCTGCGATGGCAGCGCTACGGGCCCCGCCGGACCCGCCGAGGATCCGTGAGCTCCGGTTGCCTACTCGAGGACCGGAGCGCTCGTCTTGTTCGAGAGCCACTCGGTCTGGATCTGCTCGAGCGTGCCGTCAGCCTTCAGCGCCGCGAGCGCCTCGTTGACGCAGTCCCGCAGCGTGTTGCCCTCCTGGAAGAGCATCCCGAAGTGCTCCTGGCCGCCGGTCGACGGGAACTGCCCGACGACCTTGCCGTTCTTGACCTCTTCGGCGCCGACGAGGAAGAAGGCCGTCGGCAGGTCGACGACGAGCCCGTCGATCTGCTTCGCGTTGATCGCGGCGATCACGTCGTTCGACGTGTCGTAGACGCGCGGATCCTTGTCCGGCTGGATCGTGTCGTTGATGTACGCCGAGACTGGTCGTGCCGATCTGCGCGCCGAGTTGGTACTGCTTGAGGTCGGCGAGCGACTTCGCGTCGGCGATCGGCGTGCCGTTCAGCCCGACGAGCGCCTGGTTGACCTCGTAGTACGAGTCGCTGAAGTCGACCGCCTGGTCGCGCTGGTCGGTGACGGAGATCTGGTTGATGTCGAAGTCGAAGTTCTTCGGGCCCGGCTTGAAGGAGTTGTTGAACGGCACGACGACCCACGCCACCTTGTCGCTTCGGCGAAGCCGAGCTTGTCGGCGACCGCGTAGGCGACCGCACTCTCGAAGCCCTGCTTCGTGTGCGGGTCGTTGAACTCCCAGATCGAGCCCGTCGGGCGTGCCGCCCTCGAACCACGGCGAGAAGGCCGGGTTGTCGGTGCCGACGGTCAGACTGCCCGGGCTCGACGAGGGTCAGCTGGGCCTTGTCGCAGGCGCCGTCGGCCGCGGTCGCGACCGTCGTGTCGCCGGCCGCCTCGTCGTCGTCGCCGCCGCAGCCGGCGGCCAGCAAGCGCGAGCACGAGGATGGGCAGGAGCGCGAGCCTCTTCACGCGCGCGACCCTACCATTGCCGGAATGGCCGAGTTCGTCGAGCTGGAGGTCGGTGACCGGGTCGTCAAGGTGACGAACCCGGACAAGGTCTACTTCTCCGCGCGGGGCGAGACGAAGCTCGACCACGTCCGCTACTACCTCTCGGTCGGCGACGGGATCGTCCGCGCGCTGTACGAGCGGCCGACGCAGCTGAAGCGCCACCCCGGCGGGGCGGAGAGCAAGGCGATCTACCAGAAGCGCGTGCCCGAGAGCCGGCCCGACTGGATCGAGGTCGCGCGCGTCACCTTCCCGTCGGGCCGCCACGCGGACGAGCTGTGCATCACCGAGCTCGCGCAGGTCGCCTGGGCCGCGAACCTCGGGACGATCGACTTCCACCCGTGGCCCTCGCGCCGCGCGCACGTCGACAACCCGGACGAGCTGCGGATCGACGTCGACCCGCAGCCCGGCACGGACTTCGGCGACGCGAAGACGGTCGCGGGCGTCGTCCACGAGGTGCTCGACGAGATCGGCTACGTCGGCTGGCCGAAGACCTCGGGGAACCGCGGCATCCACGTCGCGTGCCGGATCGAGCCGAACTGGACGTTCCCCGAGGTGCGCCGCTGCGCGCTCGCGTTCGCGCGCGAGGTCGAGCGCCGGCTCGCCGAGCTCGTCACGACGGCCTGGTGGAAGGAGGAGCGCGGCGAGCGGGTGTTCATCGACTACAACCAGAACGCGCGCGACCGGACGATCGCGTCGGCGTACTCGGTGCGCGCGCGGCCGGACGCGACGGTCTCCGCGCCGGTGACGTGGGACGAGCTTCCCGACGTCGAGACCGAGGACTTCACGATCGCGACGATGCCGGGGCGCTTCGCCGAGCTCGGCGACGTGCAGGCGAAGATCGACGACACCGTCAACGACCTGCGCGTGCTGCTCGAGTGGGTCGAGCGCGACGAGCAGGAGGGCGTCGCGGAGGCGCCGTACCCGCCGAACTTCCCGAAGATGCCGGGCGAGCCGAAGCGCGTGCAGCCCTCGCGCGCTAAGAAGAAGTAGCGAGCAGCGACTCGAACGTCGGGTCGTTCGGGTTCCGCGCGGGCCGCACCTCGCGCCACGTGCAGTCCTTCGGGTCCTTGTCGTCGCGGAAGCGGATCAGCCGCGTGCCGTGGCGGAACCGGTTGCCCTGCACCTTGTCGTAGCGCACCTCTGCGACGAGCTCGGGTCGAAGCGCGGTCTCCTCGAGGTCGCCGGTGCCCCAGCGGTTCGGCTCCGAGAAGCGCCGCTCGGGTGCGTTCTTCAGCAGCGGCTTCACGAGCTTGAGGATCTCGGCGTGCTTCTTCGCGCCGACGGCCGCGGAGCCCACGTAGTCGATCTCGCCGTCGTCGCGGTACAGCCCGAGGAGCAGCGTCGCGAGGTGCGTCGGCTTCGACTTCCAGCGCACGCCGACGACGGCGCAGTCCGCGGTCTTGTACGGCTTGACCTTCGCGACCGCCTCGCGCGAGCCCGGGCGGTACGGGAGGTCGAGCCGCTTGGCGATCACGCCGTCGAGCCCCGCGGCCTCGAACGTGTCGAGCCAGCCGCGCGCCTGGTCGAGGTCGGTCGTCGCCGGCGACAGCCGGAAGCCCTTCGCGACCTTCTCGAGCTCCTTGCGGCGCTTCGCGAGCGGCAGCTCGTGGACGGGCTTGCCCTTCCAGAGCAGCACGTCGAACGCGATGAACTCCGCGGGGATCTCCGCGGCCAGCTTGTTGACCCGGCTCTCGGCCGGGTGCAGCCGCATCTGCATCAGCTCGAAGTCGAGCACGCCGTCGCGGGCGATCACGATCTCGCCGTCGAGCGCGGAGTGGGGAGGCAGCAGGTCGCCGAGCGGCCGCAGCTCCGGGAAGTAGCGGAGCAGCGGGCGCTCCTTGCGCGACCAGAGCGCGAGCTCGCCGCCGTCGTTCTCGAGCACGCCCCGGAAGCCGTCCCACTTCGGCTCGTACTGCCAGCCGTCGCCCTCCGGCAGCTCGGAGACGAGCTCCGCCTCCATCGGGGGGAAGGGGACGTCTTGACCCGGCACGTTGTGGAACCCTAGTCCGGTGAACCTGGACGGCGTCTGGACGGTCGAGCGGGTGAGCGGCGCGCTGCCGCCGATGTCCCGTGTCCGCAAGCAGATCGACGGCGCCTCGGGAGTGACCGTCGCGGGCCTGCTGCGGATGCGGTTCGACGTGCGCGGGAACGAGCTGCGCTACCGCGCGCCGTTCATCGGTGTCGTCGACGTTCTCGAGCCTGCGGGCGAGGGCTGGAGCGGTCGCGCGACCTGGTTCGGCCGAGAGTTCGGGCGCTTTCGGATGTCCAGGGTGGCCGCGCGACGCGACCACCCCGAACAACCCGTCTAGTAACCCGCGGGCCTGCCGACGTCCGGCTTCGAGTAGTCGCAGACCCCCGTCGGGAAGATCTGCCCGAGCCGCGTCACGTCGGCGGCGGTCGGAACCCACGGTGCGTACGTGCCGTCGGCCAGCGCCGTGGCGACGGACTTCCGCGCGCACTTGAAGACGCCGCCCTCGATCGGCCCGCCCGCGACGATGCGGGTGGTCGAGAAGGTCGGGAACGCGGCGGTGCACGCGCCTGCAGGGCGCGAGTCGAGGATCCCGGCCCAGACGTCGGGGCCGGACGACATGAGCGAGCCGTTCGTCGCGAAGCACGAGTCGACCGCGGCCGCCGGCTTGTTCGCCGCGACGCTCGCGTCCGGGTTGCGCGCGGATGTTCGCCATCCACTCGTCCATCACCTGGAACGCGAGCGGTGTCTGGTCGAACGCTCGTGCGGGCCGCGCGTCCGTGAACCAGATCACCTGGTTCGACGCGTCGCCGTCGAAGTTCAGCATCCGCTTGCGCGAAGCGAACGACTGGTGCGAGTTGTGCATGTCGAGCTCCGCCTCGAGGTAGTGCCGCCAGTCGATGATCGGGATGTCGATCGCGCCGCGGAAGACGATCCCCGACGTGTAGGCGGCGTTCGCCGCGTCCATGTTCCCCTCGCGCCGTGCGGCGGGTGTGACGCCGCCGTCCGGGCTCAGCTTCATGTTGCGACGGCTCCACGGGTCGAACTGCGCCGGGATGGCGCAGAGGGCCGAGATGAACGGGCAGCCCTCCTGCACCATGTCCTTGCCTTCCTTCCAGGCGCCGACCGTCGCGTTCAGCTTCAAGAACTCCGCGGGCGTGATGTTCCCGCTCTTGAGCGCGGAGAGCCCGTACTGGACGCCGACGTTGTCCCACGGCACCTTGGCGTAGCCGTCCGCATCGACCCCGTAGACGTTCCGGAGGTCGTCCCAATGCGTCCACTTGATCGCCGCGATCTCGGCGGGGTTGTAGAACTCCGACCCCGAGCCCGCGGTGCCGAACAGCGGGTTGAGCGCGAGCGGCGTCAGCCCGCGCCAGCCGTTGATGCACTCCGTGTTGCCGGGCAGTCCGCCGCGGTACGGGTTCGGCCGCGTCGCGCTCGAGGCCATGCCCTCGAGCCAGGTGCGGTTCGTCCAGGTCGACCACTTCGGGTTCGCTCCGTCGGTGACGTCCATGAAGTGCTCCAGCAGCTCGCAGTCGCCGACGTGGATCGTCTGCGTGACCATGTCGGGGTACGAGTACTGCGGGATCGCGGCGTCGATGATCACGCCGGGATGGCGCTGCGCGTAGACGTACTGCTGGATCGCGCCGCCCGAGCCGCCGACGCCGACCGTGTAGGTCGGGACGCCGTAGCCCTCGATGAAGCGCTCCTTCGTCATGATCGCCGTCTCCGCGCCGAGCACGAGGTTGTAGTGCGTGCTCGTGCGCGTCCCACTCGAGTGCACGATCGCGTAGCCCTTGGAGAGGCCGATGTCGTAGAGGCTGCTGCTTCCGCCGGGCGTTCCCTGGACGTGGCCGATCGCCACGCCGCCGTCGAACGTGTAGATCAGGCGGCCGTTCCAGAGCGACGTGTCAGGCGCCGCCGCGGGGTCGCCGGGCGGCGCGAGGATCGCGATCGAGTAGATGAAGCGGTTGATCGTGCCGCGCTCGCGGCGAACCACGTACGGCACGGTGCGTCCGTCGAGCGTGGTCGTCGTCGCGGCGTCCGCTGGGAGCGGTCCGGCCGGCAGCGGCAACGAACGAGCCGCCGGTCGTGCGGTAGACGAAGTCGACGACCCGGTTGATCGAGCAGTTCCTGCTCCAGCCGATCGTCGGCGTCGTCTGGTTTCCCGGCGTCTGGAAGAGCCGCATGCCGGCACCGTCCTGGTTGTCGACGAGCGGGAAGCCGAGGCCGGCGGTCTGGGTCTTGCAGACGAACGGCTGCTGCTGTGGGCCGGAGAAGATCGGCCCGGTGACGGGATGGTTCGTCAGCGTCACGCTTGCGGTCGGGCGGCCGTTGCCACGCCCGTTCGAGTCGACGAAGAGCGTGTTCGCGCCGAGCCGGAGCCCGGTGACCATGCCGGTGTACGTGCGCGCGGTGTCGTTCCGCTGAAGCGTCGACGTGATGTCGGAGCCGTTCAGCGAGCACGGTCACCTGCTGCATCGGCACGGTGCGCGGAACGCTCACCTCGACGAGCGCGTCGCCGCCGGTGACCATGCTCGCGGGACTCGACAGCACGCGAATCGTGAAGTCTTGTGTCGTCTCTGCAGTCGAGACGGGGGCGCCGCCGAGCGCACAGACGCAAGCGAGCGCAGCCCAGGTCAATCTCCTCATGTACCCCTCTCCCTTCACCCGTGGTAGCCGGGCGACTATGGCAGGTCTTCGACCGTCTGGTAAACCTGACGGATGCGCCGCGTGGTCGTGACCGGGCTGGGGGCTGTGACGCCGATCGGAAACGACGTGGCCTCGTCCTGGGACGCCGCTCTCAGCGGGCGGAGCGGCGTGGACTTCATCGGCGCTTTCGACACCGAGGGCTTTCCCGTGCGGATCGCGGCCGAGGTCAAGGGCTTCGACCCCACGACCGTCATTTCGGCCAAGGAGGCGCGCAAGCTCGACCGGAACGTGCAGTTCGCCGTCGCCTCTGCGAAGGAGGCGGTCGCGGACGCGGGGCTGAACGGCTTCGACCCGACGCGCGTCGGGATCGTCTTCGGCTCCGCGATCGGCGGGCTGCTCGGGATCATGGAGCAGGCCGAAGTGCTGCGCGAGCGCGGGCCGGACCGCATCTCGCCGAACTTCCTCCCGAACGTCCTCGTCGACTCGGCCAGCGGGCAGCTCGCGATCTCGCTCGGGATCCGCGGGCCGAACTACGCGCCGGTCTCCGCCTGCGCGACGGGCTCGCACGCGGTCGGCGAGGGCGCCGAGCTCATCCGCCGCGGCGACGCCGACGCGGTGATCTCGGGAGGCACCGAGGCGTGCATTCACCCGCTGATCCTCGCGGGGTTCTGCGCGATGCGCGGCCTCGCGGCCGAGGAGGAGCACCCGCCGCGCGCCTCGCGCCCGTTCGACGCGACGCGAGAGGGGTTCGTGATGGGCGAAGGGTCGTGCACGCTCGTGCTCGAGGAGCTCGAGCAGGCGCGCGCGCGCGGTGCGCGGATCTACGCCGAGGTGCTCGGCTACGGCGCCTCGAACGACGCGCACCACATGGCTCAGCCGGAACCCGAAGCAATCGGAGTGAGCAACATGATGCGCGCGGCGCTCCGTCGCGCAGACGTCGACCCGAAGCGTGTGGGCTACATCAACGCGCACGGAACCTCGACTCCGCTCGGCGACCTCGCTGAGACGCGTGCGATCAAGCAGGTCTTCGGCGACCACGCGTACGAGCTCGCGGTCTCGTCGACGAAGTCGGTGACCGGCCATTGCTTCGGGGCGGCCGGCGCGGTCGAGGCGATGATGTGCGTGCTTGCGCTGCACCACGGCGAGCTGCCGCCGACGGCGAACTACGAGCACCCCGACCCCGAGTGCGACCTCGACTACGTGCCGAACGAGTCGCGCAAGGTGCAGGTGGACGTCGCGCTCTCGAACGCGATGGGCCTCGGCGGCCACAACGCGTGCGTGCTGCTCGCCCGTTACTCCGAGTAGCCGGGATCGATCACTTCGGGCGTCAGCTCGTCGAGCGAGTCGACGACGACGTCGGCGAGGGCGAGCGCTTCCTCGTCCGGCGGGAAGTGGGCGTTCGGGATCGCCACGACGCGCAGGCCCGCCGCGTGCGCGCTGCGGATCCCGTTGCCCGAGTCCTCGACCGCGGCGGCGTGCGCGGGCTCGACGCCGAGCCTGCGCACCGCTTCGAGGTAGACGTCGGGCGCCGGCTTGCCACGCGCCGACCTCCTCGGACGAGACCGTGACGGCGAAGAACGGCGCGAGGCCGCCGAGCTCGAGGGCGAGGTCGATCAGCGGGCGGTTCGACGACGACGCGAGCCCGAGCGGCCAGCGTGCGGCGAGTCGCTCGACCGCCTCGCGCGCGCCCGGGATCAGCGGCAGCCGCTCCCGGTAACGCGCCTCCATCCGCCGCACGACCTCCTCGGCGATCTCGTCGGGCGACTCGGGCAGCCCGACGACGTCGTGCATGTAGCGCGACCACTCGGGCGAGCTCATGCCCATCATGTCGGCCTGCGCGCGGTCCGACCATTGCCCGCCGCGCTCGCGCGCCAGCTCTTCTCGCACCTCGTCCCAGAGCCGCTCCGTGTCGAGGAGCAGCCCGTCGAGATCGAAGACGACGGCGTCGATCACGCCGAGCACGTAGCGCCCGTCGCGGTAGACGAGCCCCGGCGCGTCGCGCCCGAGCTCGACGCGCTCGACGGCGCCGACGAAGAACGTGTGGTCGCCGGCGTCGTGCTCGGAGTGGAGCGAGCACTCCAGCCACGACACCGCCCCTTCGAGCAGCGGGCCACGCTCGCTCTCGCGCACCGCGACGCCTTCCCACTGGGCGATCGGCGGCACGCTGCGAGCGAAGTGCTGCGCCAGCGGCTGCCTGGTCGCCCGCGAGCACGCTGACCGCGAAGCCGCCGGCCTCGCGCAGAAGCTCGTGCGCCTGCGCGTCGTGACCGATCGACACCCCCACGAGCGCAGGCTCGAGCGAAAGCGAGACGAGCGAGCCGATCGTGAGCCCGTACGGCACCGGCACGGTCAGCACCGCGATCCCCGAAGGGAACCGGCGCATCGCCGAGCGGAGCTCATCGCCTGTCACCACGGGACGATGCTAGAGCGGGAGAGCGAAGGGCGGCGTGCCCGCCCTTCGCTCTTCGTGCCTAGACCGTTGAGGTGCGCCCGCGCCCGAGGAGCAAACCCGCTCCGAGCAGGACGACGCCGAGCGCGAAGTGCAGCCAGTTGTCGGCCGAGTTCGTGGGCAGCCAGTCGAGGCCGCCGATCAGGCCGACGATCCACAGCAGCAGGTAGACGACCCCGCCGCCGACGAGAAACGTTCGAGCTCCCTCGGGCGTGCGCGCGAGCGCCAGGCCGACGAGGCCGAAGAGCAGGTGCACGATGTTGTGCAGGATGCTCACGTTGAAGATGCCGAGCAGCTCGGCCTCGGAGCCGTCGCCCGTGAAGTCGCCGGGCGCGTCCGAGGTGATGCCGGGGATGAAGCCGAGAATCCCGACGAGCAGGAAGACGACGCCGAACAGCTGGGCCGTCGTCGTGAGCAGATCCCGCTCGGCCGGCATTGTCTGATCAACCATAGAAACCTCCTGAATAGGCGAGTCGATTAGAGCAGAGTGGCCCAGTACACGACGATGACCAGGAGCAGGCAGAGCGTCC
>CAWFVN010000020.1:0-15493 GCA_963819225.1 uncultured Actinomycetes bacterium
CCTTTCTCAATGAGCGGCGAGGACTCGGTCACTCGATCCGCTTGTGGAAAACGCTACGACGGTTCCCGACGCCGTCCAAGGGTCATCGCGCGTATTTGCCGGCTACGTCGTTTGCGGTAGGCGCAAGGCACCACTCGCGGTCGAGATCGCTGATTCGCCTCAATTAGGACGTACTGGTCCCAATCCATTCGTTGATGAAGCTCAACGCGTCGGGCTAAGGCTCGTGCGCTAAATTACGTATCGACCCACCACGAAGGAGACGACGCAATGTCCGCACTACCGGGGGGTCCGGTGCTCGTGGTCGACGACGACGCACCTCATCGCACTCTGCTCCGCCACCTGCTCCAGCGCATCGGTCTCGACGTGGTCGAGGCGGAGGACGGCGCGACCGCGCTACGTTCGGCGGCTCGACAGCCGCCGTCGCTCGTCCTGCTCGACGTCCAGCTTCCGCTCGTCGGCGGCTACGAGGTGTGCCACGAGCTGCGAGAGCGCTACGGCCAGGACCTCCCGATCGTCTTCGTCTCCGGCGCTCGCGTCGAGTCGGAGGACCGGACGGCGGGGATCATGATCGGAGCCGACGACTACATCACGAAGCCGTTCGACCCGGACGAGCTCCTGGCGCGCGTTCGGAGGCTTCTCCGACGAAGCTCGAGCGGCGTCGACGTGCCCCGCCGACGAACGGCGTTCGCCGAGCTGACCGCGAGAGAGCTGGAGGTGCTCGAGCTGATGGCTGAGGGCGTCGACCAGGCCGAGATCGCGAACCGGCTCGTGATCAGCCCGCGCACGGCCGGCACGCACATCCAGCACATCCTCGAGAAGCTCGACGTCCGCAGCCGCGCACAGGCCGTGGCCCTCGCCCACATGCGGGGTCTCCAGCACCAGTAGCTCAGTTTCGGGCCGTGAGGTGGAAATTCGAGGCTCGAGGGAACAGAATCCCCCGCACATGCGGGTCTTTCGCCGTCTCGGGGTCTTTCTGCTCGCGCTGCTCGCCGCGGCGGCGCTCTCCGGCGTCGCGGCTCCCTCGGCCGGCCGCTTCTCGCGCGTGCCCGCCGGCGTGGCCGTCGGGGGGCTGCCCGTCGGCGGCTTCACCTCGGAAGAAGCGCGCGCGCTCGTTCGCGCGCGACTGGCGGAGCCGGTCGAGTTCGAGCTCGACGGCGAAGACGTGGACGGCGTCGCCCGAGGAGCTCGGCGTCTCCGCTTCGGTGGACGAGGCGATCGCGGCGGCCCTCGCCGCTCGAGGCGGCGACGCGATCGACGTCGACGCGATGCCGTCGCGTCCCGACCTCCTTCGCTACGTGACGCGCCTCGCCCCCACGCTCGCGCGGCGTCCGGTGGACGCACACCTCGCCGGACTCGACGCGAAGCTCCGGCCGCTCCTTCGCCCGGCGGTCTCGGGCCGTCGGCTCGACCTTCGCAAGACCGCAGCGGTGATCACGGCTGCCGTTCGCACGGCGCAGCGTGAGCCGGTCCGCCCCGTCTTCCGCGTCACGCCGGCGAAGCGCACGGGTCGGGTCGGTGATCGTGATCCGCCGCGAGTCCAAGACGCTCTACCTCTACGAGGGCCGCCGGCTCGTCCGCCGGCTCGGCGTCGCGACGGGCCAGTCGCGCTACCCGACCCCGCTCGGCACGTTCGCCGTCGCCGACAAGCAGTACAACCCCTGGTGGTACCCGCCGACCTCGGACTGGGCGAAGGGGTTGAAGCCGGTGCCGCCCGGCCCGGGCAACCCGCTCGGCACGCGCTGGATGGGGCTGAACGGCGGGCTCGTCGGCATCCACGGCACGCCCGACGCCGCGTCGATCGGCTACTCGGCCTCGCACGGCTGCATCCGCATGCGGATCCCCGACGCCGAGTGGCTGTTCGAGCACGTCGACGTCGGCACGCCGGTCGTCATCGTGTCTGCGTAACGAGAGAGGGCGCCTCGCGGCGCCCTCTCTCGGCGTGCGTCTGCGCTAGTTGCGGCGCGGGCCGCGGTCGCGGCCGCCACGGCCGCGGTCGCCGCCACGCGGCCGCTCCTCCCGCGGTTCGCGCGGAGGTGCGTCCTTCGCCCGCTCGATCAGCTCCTCGGGCTGGACGAGCGTGCCGTTCTCGTGCTTCGCGACGAGCTTCAGCCCGATGCGTCCGCGGTCCTTGTCGACCTCCTGGACGATCACGTCGAGCACGTCGCCGCGCGAGATCACGTCCTCGATGTGGCCGACCCGACCCGGGCCGACGTTCGAGACGTGCAGCAGGCCGTCGGTCCCCTTCTTGAGCTCGACGAACGCACCGAAGTCGGTCGTCTTGACGACCTTCCCCGTGTACTGGTCGCCGGGCTCCGGGTCCCTCGTGAGCGCGCTGATCGCGGCGATCGCGGCCTCGGCCCGATCTCCATCCGTTGCGTAGATGAGGATCGTGCCGTCCTCCTCGATGTCGATCTGGACGTCGTAGTCCGACTCGAGCGAACGGATCGTCTCGCCGCCCTTGCCGATCACCATCCCGATGTACTCGGGGTTGATCTTGATCGACGAGATGCGCGGTGCGTGACCCCTGAGCTCCGTGCGGGGCTCCGCGATCGCCTCGAGCATCTTGTCGAGGATGGTGTCGCGAGCCCGCTTCGCCTGCGCGAGCGCGTCGCTCATGATCTGCTGCGTGACACCGGTGATCTTGATGTCCATCTGCAGCGCGGTGATCCCGTTGCGGGACCCGGCGACCTTGAAGTCCATGTCGCCCAGGTGGTCCTCCGCGCCCTGGATGTCCGTCAGGATCACGTAGTCGTCGCCCTCCTTGACGAGGCCCATCGCGATGCCCGAGACCGGCGACTTGATCGGCACGCCTGCGTCGTAGAGCGAGAGCGTCGACCCGCAGACCGAGCCCATCGACGACGAGCCGTTCGACTCGAGCGTCTCCGAGACGATGCGGATCGTGTACGGGAACTCGTCCGGCGTCGGGATCACCGGCTCGAGCGCCCGCTGCGCGAGCGCGCCGTGGCCGATGTCGCGGCGCTTCGGGCCGCGCATGAACCCCGTCTCCCCGACCGAGTACGGCGGGAAGTTGTAGTGGTGCATGTACCGACGCTCCTCCTCGAGGGAGAGGTCGTCGATCCGCTGACCCTCCTTCGCGGTGCCGAGCGTCAGCAGCGACATGATCTGCGTCTGGCCGCGCTGGAAGAGCGCCGAGCCGTGCGTGCGCGGGCTGACGCCCACCTCGCACTCGATCGGGCGGATCTCCTCCGGGTCGCGACCGTCGGGCCGGTTCTTCTCGACCGCGATCTTGCGTGCGCACGATCTCCTTGTAGATCGACTCGGCCGCGCGCTTGACGAACTGACGCGTGAGGCCGTCCTTGACCTGCGGAGCGTCACCGTCGACCGTCGCGGGACCGACCGGGAACCCGGGAGTTGCGACGGTCTCCTCGATCCGCTCGAAGAGCAGATGCCGCTTCGCGGACTTCAGCTCCTTCGAGTCCTGCTCCGCGTCGGTCAGCGCGCGGAGGTCGTCGCCGAACTGCTCGAAGACCGGCCCGACCACCGACTCGAGGCGGATCTTGTCGAGGATCTGCGCGAGGCTCGACTTGACCTGCGTGCGGCGGAGGATGTCCTCCTCGCCCGAGTCCATCGAGAGCGCCGGCGAGAGCTCGTCGGTGAGCTCCTCGACGACGGCGCCCGCCTCGCGGAGCCCGGCCTCCTGGATCCGCTGGCGGATCCGGTCGCCGACCTGCTGCTCGAGCTCCTGCGTCACCTCGGGATCGAGGTACTTCGGCTTGCCGATCTGGCTGCGCAGGTCCTCCTGCGCCTCGCAGAGCCGGATGATCTCGCGGTGCGCGAGCTCGAACGCTTCGAGCAGCACGTCCTCCGGGATCTCCTGCGCGCCCGCCTCGATCATCGTCAGGCCGTCCTTCGTGCCGACGACGATCAGGTCGAGCGTCGACTCCTGGAGCGCCGGCAGCGTCGGGTTGACGACGAGCTGCTCGTCGATCCGGCCGATGCGCACTGCGCCGACCGGTCCGAGGAACGGCATCGACGAGACCATCAGCGCCGCCGAGGCGCCGTTGATGCAGAGGATGTCGTGCGGGGTGACCATGTCCGCCGAGAGGACGGTCCCGATCACCTGCACCTCGTTCTTGAAGCCCTTCGGCCAGAGCGGCCGGATCGGGCGGTCGATCATGCGAGCGGTCAAGATCGCGCGCTCGCTCGGGCGGCCTTCGCGCTTGAAGAAGCCGCCGGGGATCTTCCCCGCGGCGTACATGCGCTCCTCGACGTCGACCGTCAACGGGAAGAAGTCCGCGCCTTCGCGCGGCTCCATCCGGCCGACGGCCGTCGCGAGCACCATCGTCTCGCCGGAGCGGACGACGACCGAGCCGTCTGCCTGCTTGGCGAGCTTGCCGCTCTCGAATGTGATCTCGGCGTCGCCGACCGTGACTGACACGGTCGCGATGCGCTGAGCCAACGTACTCACTGTGCTACCTCCATCTTCGGGGAGAGTGGAGGTTTGACCCAGCGTCGCGTCGTGGCGCGGCGCTCGCTCAAACTTCCACCCTCCGGACTGTTGTCGTTCCTGCTCTCCGCCTACCTGCGGAGTCCAAGCTCCTTGATCAACGCGCGGTAACCCTCCAGGTCGGTGCGCTGCATGTAGTTCAAGAACCGACGCCGGCGGCCGACGAGCTTCAACAGCCCGCGCCGCGAGTGGTGGTCGTGCGAGTGCGTGCGGAGATGCTCGGTGAGCTGGTTGATCCGCTCCGTGAGCATCGCCACCTGCACGCGCGTCGAGCCGGTATCGCTCGCGCCCGTGCCGAACTTGTCGATCAGTTCCTGCTTCGCTTCCTTGGCCAGAGCCATTGCAACCTCCTGGTTTGTCGTCTCCGCAGTCCCAGTACGCCGCGCGGAAGCTGCGCGAACGACCGAGGCTGCGGTCGGGCAATAGGGTAGCGGAGGATGAAATCCGGCGTAGCGGCGGGACATCCCGCGACCTGCGAGGCGGGGATCGAGATCCTGGAGGACGGCGGCAGCGCCGCGGACGCCGCCGTCGCGGCGTGCCTCGCGTCCTGCGTCGCCGAGACCGTGATGACGGGTCTCCTCGGCGGCGGCCACGCGATCTACTGGGACGCCGGCTCGAGGCAGGCGCGGAACCTCGACTGCTTCGTCGCCGTTCCTTCCGGTGTCGGCGCGCCGATGGTGGAGCTCCACGTGCCGTTCGGCGAGGAGCTCGTCCACTACGCGATCGGCGCTGCGTCCTGCGGCGTGCCGGGGGTCGCTGCCGGAATCGCCGAGCTGTGGCGCGCGCACGGTCGGCTGCCGTGGGAGCGCCTCGTCGAGCCCGCGCTTCGCCTCGCGCGGGACGGCGTGCCGATGCCGCCTGCGCACGTCCGCTGCCTCGAGATGCTCGAGCCGGTGCTCACGCTCGACGCCGGCGCGCGCATCTACGCGCCGGGAGGCACGCTCCTGCGCGACGGGGAGCTGCTCGAGCAGCCCGGGCTCGTGCGCGCGCTCGAGCTCCTCCGCGACGAGGGCGCGGACAGCGTCTACTCGGGCTCGATCGCGGAGGCGTTGCTGGCGCTCTGCGACGAGCGCGGCGGCGTCGTCACCCGCGAGGATCTCGCGGCGTACCGCGCGACGTGGAGCGAGCCCGTCGAGGTCGCGTTCGCCGGGACGCGCTTCCTCACGCGTTCGCGGGCTCTCGGGAGTGCCTGAAGCGCTCTCGCAGGCTGCCGCCGGACGCCGACGTCGTCGCGCTCGTCGAGACGCTCGACCTCCCGACCGACGCCGACGGCGACACGACGAACCTCGTCAGCGTCGACGCAGACGGCAACGCGTGCGTCATCACCACGAGCCTCGGCCTCGGCTCCGGCGACTACCTCCCCGGCCTCGACCTGCACCTGAACAGCATGCTCGGGGAGGCCGACCTCGTCCGCGGCGAGGCTCGACCCGGCCGACGGATGAGCTCGATGATGGCGCCGAGCATCGCGCTCGACGACGACGGGCCTCGCGCTCGCGGATCGGCGCGGCGGGCGGCACGCGGTTGCGCACGGCGCTCGTCGGCGTCGCGAGCGCGATCCTCGAGCGCGACGTTCACCCGCAGGAGGCGATCGACGCGGGACGCGCGCACCCGGTCGGCGGGCTCGTGCACGCGGAGCCCGGCGTCTCAGAGGACGGGCTGGCAGAGCTCGAACGCCGCGGACGGTCCGTGCGCCGCTGGCCCGCCCGCCACCACTACTTCGGCGGAGTCAGCGCGATTGGGCGGAGCGGTCCAGCGGCGGATCCTCGTCGGAGCGGCGCGGCCCGCTCAGTGGCCTGAGCGGAAGGTCGACCGAGAGCCAGCCGACGTAGCCGCACTCGGGGCAGCCGGGGTTCAGCCGCTCGGTCCCGCCGCGCGCAGGCTTCGCGTAGACCGTCCCGCACTCGAGGCACCGGACGCTCTCGTACACGGCAAGGGTGGGGCCGTCGGACTTGCCTTCCATGCCAACAAAGACCCCCGCGAGGCCCGAATCTTGCGGCGTGGTTTTTACGGTTTTGCAGCATAAAACGGCCGCTCGGCCGCGCGGGTCTCCTCGACGTCCCGCGCGATTTGAGCCACCAACTCGGCTTCGCTCTCGAACGAGCGCTCGTCGCGCAGCCTGCGCCAGAGCTCGACGACGAGGCGGCGGCCGTACAGGTCGCCCTCGTAGTCGAGCAGGAACGCCTCGACGCGCTGCTCGACGCCGCCGTAGTGCGGGTTGACGCCGATCGAGATCGCCGCGCGCGTCTCGAGCGCTGCGCCGGCGTAGATCCCGTACGCGGGGACGAGCAGGTCTGCCTTCGACTCGCAGGTTGGCCGTCGGGAACCCGAGCGTCCCTCCGCGCGCGTCGCCCGACACGACCACGCCTTCGACCTCGACCGGGCGACCGAGCATCGCCGCCGCACGGTCGACTTCGCCGGCCTTGACGAGCGCGCGGATCGCGCTCGACGAGATCGCCTTCGACGACGGGCACCGTGCGCACGTCGAAGCCGAGCGACTCGAGCAGGTCGAGGTCGCCCTCGCGGCGCGTGTCCGAAGCGGAAACCCGCCCCCGCCGCGACGACCTCCGCGCCGATCCCGCGCAGATAGCGCTCGGCGAACTCCTCGGGAGTCGTCCGCGCGAAGTCGAGGTCGAACGTCAGCACGAGCGCCTCCTCGACCCCGGCGTCCGCGAGCAGCTCGAGTCGCCGCTCGCGGGTCGTCAGCAGCTCGACGCGGTTTCCGAGCGCCGTCCGCGGATGCGGGTCGAACGTGACGACGGTGGACGTCAATCCCGCCGCACGCGCCGTCTCGAGCACGCGGCGGTGTCCCGAGGTGGACGCCGTCGAACGTGCCGATCGCGACCGCGCGGCGGCCGGGGCCGAGCTCCTCCGGCGTCGTCGCGACCTTCACGCGAGCCTCGCCAGCGCCTCGTCGCTCGGGATCACGCGCGGGCCGGCCTCCTCGACGGAGAACGGGCCGACCTCGGTCCGCCTCAGAGTCCGGCAGTGACCGCCGAGCGCAGCAGCGATCGCGCGGACGTAGGTTCCGGAGCTGACGCGCAGGTCGAGCGTGACCGTCTCGCCGGTGGAGCCGACGACGTCGAGCGCGTCGACGCGCGAGCGCCGGAGCGGCATCTCGACCGCCACGCCCCTGCGGTGGAGGCGGTACGCGCGCTCGCCGTCGATCTTCACCGCCGACGCCGCCGGGATCGGCAGCTCGATCTCTCCCCGCAGAGCCTCGAGCCGCTCTTCGAGCTCCTCCGGTGTCGGCGCGTCGTGCGTCTCCACCACCTCACCCTCGGGGTCGCCGGTGGAGGTCGTCGCGGTCAGGTCGATCTCGGTGACGTAGCGCTTGTCGAGCTTGACGAACGACTGGGCCAGCCTCGTCGCCGAGCCGGAGAGGACGACGAGCAGGCCGGTCGCGAACGGGTCGAGCGTCCCCGCGTGGCCGGTCCGCGCGCCGGTCGTCCGGCGCAGCTCCGCGATCGCCGCGAACGACGAGATGCCGGCGGGCTTGTCGAGCAGCACGATCCCCGCGGGCTCGAGCGCGCGCGGGATCTTCCGGCTCACGTCGCGTCGGGCTGCGCCGCCGCGAACTCGCGGCGCACGAAATCGGTGATCTCCTCGATCGACGCCTCGCTCGAGAACCCCGCCGCCTGCCGGTGCCCGCCGCCGTCGGACTTGCGCGCGATCGCGGAGACGTCGAGCTCGTCGTGGCTCGCGCGCAGCGACACGCGGTGCAGCGGGCCACCCGAGCGAGGCGGCTCACGGATCAGCACGGCCATGTCGGCGCCTTCGACCGCGCGCAGGTAGTCGATGATCCCCTCCGAGTACGGCTCCGCAGCGCCGACCTCCTGGAAGTCGTCCCGCAAGAGATAGGACACGACGAGCCTGCCGCCCTCGTAGACCTGCGCCCGCTCGAGCGCCCGCGCGAGCAGCTTGAGCTTCGCGAACTGCACGCTCTCATACACCCCTTGGAAGATGCGGTGCAGGTCCGCCCCGGCCTCGACGAGCTCGGCCGCGAGGCGGAGCGACTTCGGCGTCGTGTTCGTGTACTGGAACCGGCCGGTGTCCGTGACGAGCGCGATGTACAGCGACTCCGCGATCGCGGGCGTCAGCTCGATCTCGAGCTCGCGGAACAGGTCGCGGAGCAGCTCGCCGGTCGAGGACGCCGTCGCGTCGATCACGTTCACGTCGCCGAAGCGGCTGTTGTCGTGGTGGTGGTCGATGTTGACCACGAGCGGCGACAGCTGGAGCACCTCCGGATCCGGGCCGATCCGCGACTCGTTCGCGCAGTCGAGGGCGAGCAGGATCCGCTCCGACGCGTCGTCCGGAACGCTGGCGCAGCAGCCCCTCGAGCGGCATGAAGGAGTACTCGCCCGGGAGCGGCGCGTCGCCGACGAGGAGCATCGACGGAGTCCTTGCCGAGCTGGTCGAGCGCGAGCTTCATGGCCAGCATCGACCCCAGGGCGTCGCCGTCCGGGTTCTCGTGCGTCGTGACGAGAAAGCGCTCACCGCCGCGGATCGCCTCCGCGGCCTGCGCCAGCTCAGTCGCGATCGTCGTCGTCTGGGGCGAGCTCATCGATCAACATGGTCATGCGGACCCCCCGCTCGACCGTCGGATCGTATTCGAAGGCCAGTTGCGGTGTCCGCTTCATTCGCAGCTCCTGCGCGAGCTTCGCCTGCAGGATTCCGTGCGCCGCCTCGAGCCCCTGCAAGCTCTTGTCGCGCTTCTTCTCCGATGCCGAGCACCGAAACGAAGACCTTGGCGTGCCGCAGGTCGGGCGACGTCTCCACCCCCGTGATCGTCACGAAGCCGATCCTCGGGTCCTTGAGCCCGAGGAGCGCCCTGCCCAGGACCTCCTTGACGGAGTCGTTGACGCGCCGCATGCGCTCATTCACCGGGGACAACCACCTCTCGCTCGACCGACACGAGCTCGTACTCCTGGCCGTTGAGATAGCGGACGGCCTCCTCGAGCAGCGCCTCGAGCTCGCGGTGCTCCCGCGCGACGCAGGCGACCGTGAGTCGCGAGCGCTGCCAGAGGTCGTGATGGTCGACCTCGGCCACCGAGGCGCCGAAGCGGTTCTGCAGGTTGGCCTTCGCGGACTTCACGTGCTTGCGCTTGCCCTTCAACGATCCCGCCTCCGGGAAGTGCAGCTCGACCGAGAGGATGCCGACATAGCCGGCGCCCACGGGCGAAGCCTGCGTTAGGTGGTCGCCGCGGGCGCCGTCGGCGCCTCGCTCAGGTCGGTGCGCTCGACCTGCTTGGTCTCGTACGCCTCGAGCACGTCGCCGACCTTGACGTCGTCGTAGTTCTGGAGATGGATGCCGCACTCGAAGCCCTCGGCCACCTCGCGCGCGTCGTCCTGGAAGCGCTTCAGCGAGTCGATCGTCGTCTCGTACACGACGGTGCCCTCGCGGATCACGCGCACCTGCGCGTTCCGCCGGATCACGCCGCTCGTGACCATGCAGCCCGCGATGACGCCGACCTTCGACGCGCGGAAGGTGTTGCGCACCTCCGCCTCGCCGAGCGTCTCCTCGGTCTCGACCGGGCGCAGCATGCCGATCAGCGCCTGCTCGATGTCCTCGGTCAGCTGGTAGATCACGCGGTACGTGCGAATCTCGACGCCCTCGCGGTCGGCGAGCGCGCGCGCCTCGGCGTTCGGGCGGACGTTGAAGCCGACGACCATCGCGCTCGACGCGGCGGCGAGCATGATGTCGCCCTCGGTGATCCCGCCGACGCCCTGGTGGATCACGGAGACGCGCACCTCCGGGTGCTGGATCTTCGCGAGCTCGGAGACGGCGGCCTCGACGGAGCCGACCACGTCGCCCTTCAGGACGAGGTTCAGGTCCTGGACGGCGCCTTCCTGGATCGAGGCGAAGAGGTTCTCGAGCGTCGGGCCGCGCTGCGAGCGCTGCGCGAGCTGCTCGCGGCGGAGCCGCTCGCCGCGCGACTGCGCGAGCTGGCGGGCGGCGCGCTCGTTCTCGACGACGCGGCACTGCTCGCCTGCGGGCGGCGGATGGTCGAAGCCGAGGATCTCGACGGGATCGCCGGGACCGGCCTCCTTCATCTTCTCGCTCTTGTAGTTGTAGAGCGCGCGCACCTTGCCCCAGGCGTCGCCCGCGACGACGGCGTCGCCGACGCGCAGGGTTCCGCGCTGCACGAGCATCGTCGCGACCGGGCCGCGGCCGACGTCGAGGCGCGACTCGATGATCGGGCCGGACGCCTCGGTGTTCGGGTTCGCCTTGAGCTCGAGCTCGGCGTCCGCGACGAGCAGCACACGCTCGAGCAGGTCGTCGAGGTTCGTCTTCTGCTTCGCGGACACCTCGGAAAACTGCGTCGTCCCGCCCCACTCCTCCGGCTGCAGGCCTTCCTGCGCCAGGTCGGCCTTGATGCGGTCGACGTTCGAGTCCGGCAGGTCGATCTTGTTCACCGCGACCACGATCGGCACCTGCGCCGCCTTCGCGTGCGAGATCGACTCCTTCGTCTGCGGCATGACGCCGTCGTCTGCGGCGACGACGAGGACGGCGATGTCGGTCACCTTCGCGCCGCGTGCGCGCATCTCCGTGAACGCCTCGTGGCCCGGCGTGTCGATGAAGGTGATCTTCCGGCCCTTCTGGTCGACCTGGTACGCGCCGATGTGCTGCGTGATCCCACCGGCCTCCGTCTCGACGACGCGCGCCGAGCGGATCGCGTCGAGCAGCGTCGTCTTGCCGTGGTCGACGTGGCCCATGATCGTGACGACCGGCGGCCGGTCGACGAGGTCGTCCGGAGCGTCCTCGAACTCCTCGAGGATCTCCTCCTCGTCCGCGGCGTGCCGGATCGTGATCTCGCGGTCGATCTCGGCGGCGATCAGCTCGACCTCGTCGTCGGACAGCGACTGCGTCACCGTCTTCGGCGTCCCGATCTTCATCAGGATCTTGATGATCTCGGGCACCTTCTGGCCGAGCGCCTGCGAGAGGTTCTGGACCGTGATCCCCGACTCGACGGTGACGGGACCGGTCTGCGGGACGATCTCGCGCGGGGCTCTTCGGCTGGCGCGGCGTGTCGTCGCGGCGCTGGCGCGAGTCCTGGCGCGGGCGTCCGGCGCCGGTGTCGATCACGACACGGCGCTTGCGCCCCGCCTGCGGGTTGCCCTGACGCGGCCTCACCGGCCGGTTGGGCTTATTCGGTCCGTTTCCGTTCGCCATTCGAGGGGTCAGTGTAGAGCCGCGAGAGTGCGGGATCGACCCGCACCGTGCGCCTCAGGGTTCGATTGAAGGCCCGCCGTGGAGAGCGCGCGCTCGAAGCACGCGAGCCGGCGGCAGGTGTAGGCCGAGCGGCCGGGCCCCGGACCGGGCACGAGCTCGCCTCGCTCCGCCCGGAAGCGCTGAAGCTCCGGCTGCGGCGCCTTGCGCCCGCAGCCGGCGCACGTCCGAACCGGCGTGGCGCTCACGCGGCAGGCTGGCTCTCCTCTTCGACCTGGGCCTCGGCGACCGGCTCGACGGGCGGGCCGGTCTCGGGCTCGGGCTCGCGCACCTCGGGCTCCTCGGGGGACGGCTCGGTCACGGGCTCCTCGGGAGGCGACGCCTCTGCGACCTGCTCCTCCTGCTCGGGCTCGGCGACGTCGCCGTCGGCTCCACGTCTTCCTCGCCCTCGGCGGACGGCGGAACCGGCTGGATGCTCCCGTCCGCGAACGTGCCCGGTCTCGGCCTCGACCTTCGCGAGCTCCTGATGAGCGGGCACGCCGCAGAAGCGCGTGCCGGGCAGCGCGGCGTTCGGGCAGCGCTTGCCGTTCGCGAGGATCGCGGCGCAGCGGCCGGAGAACTCGTCTCCACCCTCGCCGGAGCCGCCGAACGCGGCCTCGGCCTCGGCCGTCGCGAACTCGCGCTCGGACTGGATGTCGACCTTCCAACCGGTCAGACGCGCGGCGAGCCGGGCGTTCATGCCCTCCTTGCCGATCGCGAGCGCCAGCTGGTCGTCCGGAACGACGACCGTCGCTTCCTTCGCGTCGTCGTCGAGGTAGACCTCGCGCACGCGCGCCGGCGACAGCGCCTTCGCGACGAAGCGCGCGGGCTCCGGGTTCCACGGGATGATGTCGATCTTCTCGCCGCGCAGCTCCGACACGACCATGCGCACGCGCGAGCCGCGAGGCCCGACGCACGCGCCGACCGGGTCGACGCCCTGCGCGTGCGACTCGACGGCGATCTTCGAGCGGTAGCCCGGCTCGCGCGCGACGCCGCGGATCTCGACGAGCCCGTCGGCGATCTCCGGCACCTCGAGCTCGAACAGCGTCTTGATCAGCTCGGGGTCGCGGCGCGAGAGGATGACCTGGGGCCCCTTCGTGCCGCTGCGCACCTCCGTGATCACAGCCTTGATCCGCGAGCCCTGCTCGTAGCGCTCGCCGTCGACCTGCTCGGAGCGCGGCAGCAGCGACTCGACCTTGCCGAGGTCGACGAGCACGTTGTTGCGGTCGCCGGCCTGCTGCACGATCCCGGTCACGACTTCGCCGACGCGGTCGATGTACTCGTCGTACATCATCGCGCGCTCGGCCTCGCGGATCCGCTGCAGGATCACCTGCTTCGCGGTCTGCGCGGCGATGCGCCCGAAGTCCTCCGGCGTCACGTCCTCGCGCTTGATCAGCTCCTCGGGAACCTGCTCCCAGTCGATGTCGAGGTCGTCGTCCGAGACGAGCGTGTGCTGGCGCTCGCCGGACTCCTCCTCGATCCGCTCGAGCTCGTCGATCGTGCGCTCGCGCGCCTCGTCGATCAGCCGCTCTTCGAGCTCGGCGGGCAGCTCGATCGAGAAGACGCGGAACTCTCCCTCGTCGTCGAGCTCGACGACGGCATGGCGAGCCGCACCAGGCGTCTTCTTGTAGGCGGCCAGCAGCGCGTCCTCGAGGGCCTGGACGAGGGTGCCCTCGTCGATGCCCTTTTCGCGCTCGATCGTCTGGACCGCCTCGATGATCTCTCTGCTCATTCTCTGTTACCTCTCGTCCGTCAGGTTCCCGCGCAGGATCTCCTCGTAGGGAACCTCCACGGCTTCGTTGTCGGTCTTCAGGGTCAAGGCCCGGTCGCTCGCGTCGACGACCTCGCCGCGCAAGCGCTTGCGCGCCTCGGTGCGCAGCGTGACGCTTGCGGCCGACCGCGCTGCGAAAGTGTTCGGGCTTGCGGAGCGGACGCTCGATCCCCGGCGAGCTCACGTCGATCGTGTACTCGCGCAGGTAGTCGCGGAGCTCGTCCGTGACCCGCGCGCAGAGCGCGTGATCGACGCCGGTGCCGACGCGGTCGATGAACACCGTGAAGCGCTCGGGTCCCGTTCAGCTCGACGGCGAGGACCTCGACGTCAGGCATGGCGGTTTCGACTCGATTCGCAATCTCGCGGTGCAGCGACTTCTCCTTGTCGTGGACTTTGGCCATTTTTGCAGCCCTTTCACAAAAAATGGGCGCCGCGCGCCCAATCTCGAACCTGCCCGAAATGTGGTGTCAGAAGGATAGCAGCGCGACTCCGGCTACGACGAGCGCGGCCCCGGCCAGGCGCGCCCAGCCGACCCGTTCGTGCAGGAAGAACGCGGCGAGCGCGACCGCGATCACGACGCTCGTCTCGCGCACCGCGGCGACCGGGGCTGCCTCCGCGCGGTCGAGGGCGAGCAGGACGAGGACGTACGCGAGCGTCGCCGCCACGGCCGCCGCAAGCGTCGCCCAGCCGAGCTCCGACCGCAGGGCCGGCGCGCCGCGCCGGCGCCAGATCGCGGCGAGATAGAGAGCCCCGGGTATGCCGATCACGAGCTCGAAGTAGGCGAACGCGTTCGCGTGCTCGATCCCGCGGTTGTCGAGCAGCGTGTAGGCCGCGATGCAGACGGCGATCAGCGCGCCGAAGAGGACGCCTCGGCCTTCGGGCTGACGCAGCCCTCGGACGAGCAGCACGCCTGCGCCGACGAGCGCGACGCCGGCGATCTCGCCCGCGGTCGCGCTCGCGATCCCGACCGCGAGCACGAGCACCGGCGCCAGCCCGCGGGCGACGGGATACACGACGCTCAGCTCCGAGCGCTCGTACGCGTACGCGAGCAGGGCGAAGTACGCAAGCTCGAACGCGGCCGAGCCGAGCGCCCAGGGCCACACCTCCCACTCCACGTCCCACGTCACCGCGGCAACGGGCGCGAACAGCACGACCGAGAGGCCGAGCACGACGGCGGTCGCAGCCTGCACGTCGCGTGCGCGCGCGAGCAGCAGGTTCCACCCTGCGTGCAGGAACGCGGCGGCGAGCGCCAGCATGAGCGCGGCCGAGCTCACTCGAGGACGATCGTCACCGGCCCGTCGTTCACGATCGCCGCTAGTTGCCTGTGAGCCGGTCGTAATACGCGCTTGCTATCTCCAACGCCTGCTCCTCAGATACAGAGCCCGGCAGCCCATGCAGTTCCACGGTGTAGACGAATGCCCCGTTGGTAAACCCGACCCAGTAACTGTCGAAGGGCCGTTGGTCTGCGGTCCCGACCTTCTTGATGTCCTCGGCCGTTGCGATGCGGTGGACCCCGCGCGCATCCCCCATGTCATCCACGTCGAAGGTGCTTATCTGCGCGGCACAGCTCATTGGGCATGGCTTCCTCGAGTCCGTTTCGAGCCAGTCGAGCGCGCTCGTCGCCCCGTCTTCGGACTCGAGCTCGATGAACGAACTGAAGACATGAGGCAAGGTGGACGTATGCGTCTCTCCGAAGAAACGTGCGTCCAGACCGGCGCCCTTGAAGCCAGCCTTCTGGAAGACCGTGGTTATCTCTTCTTCGTCGGGATCGACCGCGTTTTCGCTGATCGCCGCGCTGAACTCGTCGAACTTCACGGTCGTCTGACGCTTCTCGACGGGGTCCGGCTTGGTTCCGGGCGCATCCTCGGCCGTGACGAATCGCTGCGCGAGCGGGACGGGTGGTGCGGCCGTCTCATCATCATCACCGCCGCACCCGACGAGCGCGATCGCCGTCAGAGCAGCAAGCAGGGGCATGGCGAGGCGCATCGCGATCGATCGTAGAGCATGCAATAGCTAGCTCCAAGCTCGGCCGCGCGGGGGTCAGACG
>CAWFVN010000021.1:0-10028 GCA_963819225.1 uncultured Actinomycetes bacterium
ATCCTGATCATCCCCTGATCGTCTCCATTCACGGCTAGCCTCGCGCTAGGAGCACGTCAAGACTTCGCCGTCGCGCGTAGAGGTTCCGTCAGCGCGTGCCTTCGGCCGCTTCGCGCGCGCGCTAGAGAGAGGCCATGCGGGACCTGCTCTTCATCGCGACGGTCGTCGCCTTCTTCGCGCTTGCCGTCCTCCTGTCGTCGGGCTGCGCGCGGATCCTCGCGCGCACCGACGAAAACGGCGACCGATGAGCTGGGAGAACGCCGTCGGGCTGAGTCGTGTCGGTGGCCGTGCTCGTCTACCTCGTCTACGCGCTGCTCTTCCCCGAGCGGCTCGGATGAGCGTTCAGAACTGGCTCCAGCTGCTCGCGCTTGTCGGGCTGGTCGCGGCGGGAACACGGCTGCTCGGCCCCTACCTGGCGCACGTCTTCGCCGGCGGGTCGGCTCCTGGTGACCGGGTCTTCCTGCCCGTCGAGCGCCTGCTCTACCGCGCCGGACGGATCGATCCCGAGCGCGAGCAGCCGTGGACGGTCTACGCGCTTTCGCTGCTCGCGTTCAGTGCCGTCTCCGTCCTCGGGCTCTATCTCCTTCAGCGCGTCCAGGGCGCGCTGCCGCTGAACCCGACCGACGTCGCAGCCGTTCCGCCGGCGCTCGCGTTCAACACCGCCGCCAGCTTCGTCACCAACACGAACTGGCAGAACTACGGCGGCGAGTCGACCATGGCCCACCTCACGCAGATGGCCGGGCTCACGGTCCAGAACTTCGTCTCGGCCGCAGTGGGGATCGCTGTCGTCGTCGCGCTGATCCGCGGCCTCACGCGGCGCCGCTCGGAGACCATCGGGAACTTCTGGGTCGACCTGACGCGGATCACCACGCGGATCCTGCTGCCGCTCGCGATCGTCATCGCGCTCCTGCTGGCGAGCCAGGGCGTCGTCCAGACGCTTCGCGGGAGCGCCTCGGCTACGACCGTCGAGGGCGCGACGCAGGAGATCTACCGCGGGCCGGTCGCGAGCCAGGAGGCGATCAAGGAGCTCGGGACGAACGGCGGCGGGATCGTGAACGCGAACTCGGCGCATCCGTTCGAGAACCCGACCGCGTTCACGAACCTGGTGCAGCTGTTCGCGATCCTGCTGATCCCGTTCGCACTGACCTACGCGTTCGGGCGGATGGTCGGCGACCAGCGCCAGGGCTGGGCGATCTTCGCCGCGATGTTCGTCCTCTGGGCGGGCTCGGTCTTCGTCGCCACGGGCTTCGAGCTCGACGGCAACCCACGGATCGATGCGTCCGCGGCGAACATGGAGGGCAAGGAGGTGCGGTTTGGCGCGGCGGCTTCAGGCCTGTATGCGGCCACGACCACTGGGACCTCGACCGGAGCCGTGATCGCGGCCCACGACAGCTTCACGCCGGGCGGCGGCGCGGTGCCGCTCGTGAACATGATGCTCGGCGAGGTCAGTCCCGGCGGCGTCGGGGCCGGCCTGTACGGGATGCTCGTCTTCGTCCTGCTCTCGGTGTTCATCGCCGGGTTGATGGTGGGACGAACGCCCGAGTACCTCGGCAAGAAGATCCAGGCGGCGGAGATGAAGCTCGTCGTCCTCTACCTCCTGTTCGTGCCGACGCTCGTGCTCTGCTTCTCCGCCGTCTCGGTGCTGCTCGACCAGGCCAAGGCGTCGATCCTCAATCCGGGCCCACACGGGATGACCGAGGTCGTCTACGCGTTCACGTCGGCGGCGAACAACAACGGCTCGGCCTTCGGCGGGCTGACGGGGAACACCGACTGGTTCAATACGACGCTCGGCCTCGCGATGCTCGGTGGACGGTTTCTCCCGATCGTCGTCGTGCTGGCGATCGCCGGCGCGCTCGCCCGCAAGCAGACGGTTCCGGCCACGGCCGGGACCTTCCCGACCGGCACGCCGCTGTTCACGAGCCTGCTCGTCGGCGTCGTGCTGCTCGTCGTCGGCCTGACGTACCTGCCGGTGCTCGCCCTCGGGCCGTTCCTCGAGGAGCTGATGCTCTGATGGCGGAATCCACGCTCCGCGACCCGGCGCTGCTCTCGCGCGCCGCCGCCGACAGCGTCCGCAAGCTCGACCCGCGGCGCATGGCGCGGAACCCGGTCATGTTCGTCGTCGAGATCGGCAGCGTTCTGGTCACGATCCTCGCGATCACCGACCCGAGCGTGTTCGCCTGGCTGATCGCCGCCTGGCTGTGGTTCACCGTCCTGTTCGCGAACCTGTCCGAGGCGGTCGCGGAGGGACGCGGCAAGGCGCAGGCGGAGGAGCTGCGAAAGACCCGCGCCGAGACCGTCGCGCACCGGCGTGGCGCGCTGGGCGTCGAGGACGTCCCGTCCGGACAATTGCGCCTCGGCGACGAGGTGGTGGTCTCGGCCGGCGAGATCATCCCGGCCGACGGCGAGGTGATCGAGGGGATTGCGAGCGTCGACGAGTCCGCGATCACGGGTGAGTCGGCACCGGTCATCCGCGAGTCGGGAGGCGACCGCTCGGCGGTGACGGGAGGCACGCGCGTGCTCTCGGACGAGATCGTGGTGCGGGTCACGGCGGTTCCAGGCGAGAGCTTCCTCGACCGGATGATCGCGCTCGTCGAGGGCGCGGAGCGGCAGAAGACGCCGAACGAGGTTGCGCTCAACATCCTGCTCTCGGGCCTGACGATCGTGTTCCTGCTCGCCGTCGTGACGCTGCAGCCGTTCGCGATCTACTCCGGCGCGGAGCAGAGCCTCGTCGTCCTCGTCGCACTTCTCGTCTGCCTGATCCCGACGACGATCGGCGGACTGCTCTCGGCGATCGGCATCGCCGGGATGGACCGGCTGGTGCGGCGCAACGTCCTCGCGCTCTCGGGCCGCGCGGTCGAGGCGGCGGGCGACTGCTCGACGCTGCTCCTCGACAAGACGGGCACGATCACGCTCGGGAACCGCGAGGCGACCGAGCTCATCCCGCTCGACGGCGTGACAGGCGCGGCGCTGGCCGATGCGGCGCAGCTCGCCAGCCTCGCCGACGAGACGCCCGAGGGCCGCTCGATCGTCGTGCTCGCGAAGACCGGCTTCGGCCTCCGCGAGCGGGAAGTTCCCGGCGGCGCGCTCGTCCCGTTCAGCGCCCAGACCCGGATGAGCGGCATCGATCTCAACGGGCGGCGGATCCGCAAGGGGGCGGCGGACGCCATCCAGCGCTGGGTCGCGGAGCAGGGCGGTCAGCCGCCGGGCGAGCTGGGGACGGTCGTTGATCGCATCGCCGCCTCCGGCGGCACGCCGCTCGTCGTCGCCGAAGGGGCGCGCACGCTCGGCGTCGTCCACCTCAAGGACGTCGTCAAGGAAGGGCTCCGCGAGCGCTTCGACCAGATGCGTGCGCTCGGGATCCGCACCGTGATGATCACCGGCGACAACCCCGTCACCGCCAAGGCGATCGCGGCAGAAGCAGGGGTCGACGACTACCTCGCCGAGGCGAAGCCCGAGGACAAGATGGAGCTCATCCGCCGCGAGCAGGCAGGCGGCAACCTCGTGGCGATGACGGGCGACGGGACGAACGACGCGCCGGCGCTGGCGCAGGCCGACGTCGGTGTCGCCATGAACACCGGCACCCAGGCGGCGCGGGAGGCGGGGAACATGGTCGACCTCGACTCGAACCCGACGAAGCTGATCGAGATCGTCGAGATCGGCAAGCAGCTGCTGATCACCCGCGGCGCGCTGACCACCTTTTCGATCGCCAACGACGTCGCGAAGTACTTCGCGATCATCCCGGCGATGTTCGCGGGCGCCTTCCCGGTGCTCGACCGCCTCGATGTGATGCGGCTGGAGAGCCCGCAGTCCGCGATCACCTCGGCGGTGATCTTCAACGCGCTCATCATCGTCGCCCTCATCCCACTTGCGCTGCGTGGTGTCCGTTTCCGCGCGGCATCGGCCGCTGCCGTCCTTCGGCGCAACATGCTCATCTACGGGCTCGGCGGCCTCGTCGTGCCGTTCGTCGGGATCAAGCTGATCGACCTCGTCGTGGGCGGGCTGGGAGTCGTATGAGGCGCCAGCTTCTTCCCGCGCTTGTCGCCTTTCTCGCCATCACCGTGCTCACTGGGCTCGCGTACCCGCTCGCCGTCACCGGGATCGCTCAGGTGGCATTCCCGTCCCGCGCGGACGGGTCACTCGTCGAGCGAGACGGCACCGTCGTCGGCTCGAAGCTGCTCGCCCAGGCCTTCGAGGGGGAGCGCTACTTCCATCCGCGCCCATCGGCGGCCGGCGACGGCTACGACGCGATGTCGAGCTCGGCGTCGAATCTCGGGCCGCTGAACGAGGAGCTCTTGACCGCCGTCGACGAGCGTCGGCAGGCGTACCGCGAGGCGAACGACTGCCGAGGCGCCGGTCGACGCGCTGACCGCGTCGGGGTCCGGTCTCGACCCGCACATCTCGCCGGAGAACGCCCGTCTCCAAGCAGATCGGGTCGCCGAGGCTCGGGGCCTCGACCGGGCGCAGGTGCTCGAGCTGATCGACGAGCACACCGACGGCCGTTCGCTCGGCTTCCTCGGCGAGCCGGCCGTGAACGTGCTCGAGCTCAACCTCGCGCTGGACGAGGCGTAGCCTCCATCCATGGCGCGCGGAACGTCTCCGCATCTACCTCGGCGCCGCTCCGGGCGTGGGGAAGACCTACGCGATGCTGAACGAGGGCCGCCGCCGCCGCGAGCGCGGCGAGGACGTCGTCGTCGGTCTCGTCGAGACCCACGGCCGCAAGCCCACGGCCGAGCAGGTCGGCGATCTCGAGGTCATCCCCAGGAAAGCGGTCGAGTACCGAGGCACGACACTGGAGGAGCTCGACGTCGACGCGGTGCTCGCCCGCCGGCCGGACATCGTCCTGGTGGACGAGCTCGCGCACACGAACGCGCCGGGGTCGCGAAACGAGAAGCGCTGGCAGGACATCGACCAGCTGCTCGAGGCAGGGATCGGAGTCATCTCGACGGTGAACATCCAGCACCTCGAGTCGCTCAACGACGTCGTCGAGCAGATCACCGGCATGCGTCAGCAGGAGACTGTTCCGGACGAGGTCGTGCGCCGCGCCGACCAGCTTCAGCTCGTCGATCTCGCCTCGGAGTCGATCCGCGCCAGGCTCGCTCGCGGGCGACATCTACCCGGCGGAGCGCATCGACGTCGCGCTGGCCAACTACTTCCGGCCCGGAAACCTGACGGCGCTTCGAGAGCTTGCGCTCCTCTGGGTCGCGGACCGGGTCGACGAGGGCCTCCGCGAGTACCGCGAGCGGCACGGCATCGAGCGCCCCTGGGAGACCAAGGAGCGCGTGATCGTGGCGGTGACCGGCGCTCCGGGCGGCGATCGGGTGATCCGGAGGGCGGCGCGGATGGCGCAGCGGGCGAACGGCGAATTCGTCGCCGTCCACGTCCGGCCACAGGACGGTCTGGCCGCGGCGACGCCCGATGAGCTCCACCGCCAGCGCGAGCTCGTCGAGGAGCTGGGCGGCGAATATCGGGAGGCCGTGGGCGCCGACATCGGCCAGACGCTGGTCGAGACCGCCCGTTCGCTCAACGCGACGCAGGTCGTGCTGGGAGCAACCAGGCGGTCGCGGCTCGGCCAGCTGCTCCGCGGCTCCGTGATCAACCGCGTGATCGCCGATTCGGGCGTCGGCATCGACGTCCACGTCATCAGCCATCCGAGCGAGGTCGACGCAGAGTTCGTGCTCCCGCGCCGACGTCGTCCCGCGGCCCTCTCCCGCCGTCGCGTGCTGCTTGGATTCCTCGCGGCGGCTGTCGCGCTCCCCGTGCTGACGGCGGTCCTCGCAGGTCTGCGCGACGAGCTCGGGCTGCCGAGCGTCCTGCTCCTCTTCCTTCTCCTCGTCGTCGGCGTGTCGGCGCTCGGTGGGCTCTGGCCCGCACTTGCGACCGCCGTCGCCGGCTTCCTGCTCGTCAACTGGTACTTCACGCCGCCGCTCTACACGTTCACGATCGGCGAGACCGAGAACGTCCTGGCGCTGTTCGTCTTTCTTGCCGTCGCTGTCGTGGTGAGCCTGCTCGTCTCGCTCGCGGCTCGCCGGGCGGTGGAAGGTGCGCGCGCAAGGGCGGAGGCACAGGCGCTCGTGCGCCTCGCAGGCTCGTCGACGGTTCCGGCCGTGCTCGACGCGCTGGTGCGGACGCTCGGGCTCCAGGGCGCGTCCGTGCTCCATCGGCAGGAGGACGGCTGGCTGATCGAAGGCGCTGCGGGGTTGCGCGCGCCGGAGAATCCGGATGCTGCCGGATTCACGATGCGCCTCGACGACGCGCACCTCCTGACCGTGGCCGATGCGGATCCCGGCCCGGACGAGGTCAGGATCCTCGAGGCGTTCGGTCGCGAGCTCGCCGCCTCGCTCGAGCTCGAGGAGCTCGCCGCGGAGGCGTCCACCGCAGCTTCACTCGCGAGCGCGGGCGAGCTCCGGTCGGCGATTCTCTCGGCCGTCTCGCACGACCTGCGCACGCCGATCGCGGCGATCAAGGCGTCGGTCAGCAGCCTGCTCCAGGACGACGTGAGCTGGACGAACGAAGCCCGCAGCGAGTTCCTGGCCACGATCGACGAGGAGGTCGACCGCCTCAACGGTCTCGTCGGAAACCTGCTCGACATGAGCCGGTTGCAGGCGGGAGCCGTGGAAGTCCGCAGGGAACCGGTCGGGCTCGACGAGGTCGTCCCGGCTGCGCTCAGGAGCCTCGGCGGAACCGCGGACGGCGTCGACGTCGACGTCCCCGAGTCGCTGCCTCGCGTCCTGGCGGACGCCGGTCTCCTGGAGCGCGCGCTGGCGAACATCGTGGGCAATGCGGTCCGGCACTCGCCGGAGGGGCGACGGGTCCGCTTGCTCGCCGGGCGCGCGGCCGGCGGCGTCGACATCCGTGTCGTCGACTGTGGCGAGGGGGTCGCGGTGTCCCGCCGGCAGGAGATGTTCCTGCCGTTTCAGCGGCTCGGCGACTCCGGCGACGACGACGGCGTTGGTCTTGGGCTCGCAGTCGCCAAGGGCTTCGTGGAGGCGATGGGCGGCGACGTTGAGGTCGAGGAGACGCCGGGCGGTGGCTTGACGATGGTCGTCCGGCTGGATGCGTCCGCATGACGCGGATCCTCGTCGTCGACGACGAGCCGCAGATCCTTCGAGCTCTCGTCAACCAACCTCCGCGCGCGGGACTACGACGTCGACCTCGCTGCGACCGGGGAGGAGGCGCTCGCGCTCGCCGCGCGGAAGCACCCAGATCTCGTCATCGTGGATCTCGGCCTGCCGACGATCGACGGAGTCGAGGTCATCCGCGGTCTTCGCGGCTGGACGGAGGTGCCGATCATCGTGCTCTCCGTCCGCGAGGGGGAAGGAGACAAGGTGGACGCGCTCGACGCGGGCGCGGACGACTACGTCACGAAGCCCTTCGGCATGGACGAGCTGCTCGCGAGGATGCGAGCCGCGCTCCGTCGCGCCGTGCCGGGCGAGGAGGAAGCCGTCGTCGAGACCGTAGATTTCCGGGCGGACCTCGCCGCCAAGCGTGTCGAGCGCGACGGGCAGGAGATCCGCCTGACCCCGACCGAGTGGCAGATCGTCGAGACGCTCGTCCGCCACCCCGGCCGGCTGATCACACAGCGGCAGCTTCTCCAGAGCGTCTGGGGCCCGCAGTACGAGAAGGAGACGAACTACCTTCGCGTCTACCTCGCCCAGATCCGGCGCAAGCTCGAGCCGGACCCCGCGAAGCCGCGCTACTTCGTGACCGAGCCCGGCATGGGCTACCGGTTCGAGCCCTGACTTGAGGCAAGCCGCCGCCGGTAGGCGGCCCGCTGAAGCGCGAGTGTCGCAATCCCGGCGACGAGGATCGACAGAACGTTGATCACGAGCTGGACGAGCGCCCCGGTGAACTCGTCCCAGTCTCCGTAAGCCGCCGCTACGCCGACGTTGGCGGCCGCAGGAATCGTCGTCACCGAGATCAGGACGCCGATCAGCGCGCCTGATTTCGCTGTCGTCAGCGAGAGGACGCCCGCGACACCGGCCAGCAGCGCGACGATCACCGACCACGTGCTCGGCTCGGAGATGAACAGCGTCGCGGGATGGAGCTCTGCACTCAGCTCGTCCGGCGCGGTTCCGACCGCTTTGAGGATCAGGGTTCCGAGGACCGTGGCGCCGATCGCGGCAGTGAAGCCGACGGCGAGAGCGACCAGAGAGCGCCGCGCGAGCGGCAACTGATGTTGGACGACGGCTACACAGACTCCAGCGAGTGGCCCGAACTCCGGGCCGACGACCATCGCACCGATGATCAGGATCAGCGAGTCGGTGAGGATGCCCACGGCGGCGATGAGCGTCGCCAGGACCATGAACGCGATGAAGGAGCCCGAGAGCTCCGCCGACTCGGAGGTGCGCTCTTCGACCTCCTCCCACACGACCGCGTCGGCCGGCGCGCCGCGCGCGATCTCGGTTGCCCTGTGCGCGAGCTGGCCGATCGTCGACTCGCCGGTTTCGACGGCGATCGTGCCCGACTCCTCGATTCCGAGCTTTCGGAGCTCGCCGAGCACGAGGCTCGCGTGCTCGCGTGGCACGTCGCAGAGGATCGCGTCCCCGGTCGGCCGCCGCGCTGTGCCCGGGAGATGCACGACGTTCAAGACGGCCGGCGAACGCTCGAGCACCTCGAGCACGCCGCTCGCCAGCGGCTCTGGCGCCACGATGCGCAGGTGGACCACGGCCGCCGATCATCGCACTAGAGTCGCGACGTGCCGACGCGGAGGCGCAGGCAGCAGGGGCTCGAGCGCGTCCTCGGGACGCCGGCGCTCTTCGCAACCGCCTACGGCAACGTCGGCTCCTCGATCTACTACGCGCTCGGCGTCACGGCGGCGTTCGCGCTCGGGCTCACCCCGATCGTCTTCGTCATCGCCGGGCTGATCTTCGCGGCGACCTCGGCGACCTACGCGGAAGGAACCGTCCGCTACCCGGAGGCCGGCGGCTCATCCAGCTTCGCCCGCCACGCTTTCAACGAGCTCGTCAGCTTCGGCGCCGCCTGGGCGCAGATGCTCGTCTACGTCGCGACCGTCGCGATCTCGGCGTTCTTCGTCCCGCACTACCTGTCCGTCTTCTGGGAGCCCCTGCGCGAGAACCCGTGGGACATCGTCGTCGGCGCGATCGTCGTCGTCCTCCTCGTCGGGATCAACATCGTGGGCGTCAAGGAGGCTGCGAACCTGAACGTGCTCCTCGCCGTCATCGACTTCGCGACGCAGGCTCTGCTGGTCGGGATCGGCTTCTTCCTCGTCTTCGACGTCGACACGCTCACGTCGAACGTCGAGCTCGGCGTCGCACCGACGTGGGATCAATTCTTCATCGCGATCCCGATCGCGATGCTCGCCTACACCGGTGTCGAAACAGTGTCGAATCTCGCGGAGGAGGTGCGCGATCCGCCGCGCAACGTCCCGAACGCCTACAAGCTGATCGCGCTCGCCGTCTTTGCCATCTACTTCACGCTGCCGGCGATCGCACTCTCCGCGCTCCCCGTCTTCGAGCAGGACGGTGAGTTCGTCACGAAGCTCGGCCAGAGCCCCGAGGAGGGGGGTTTCACGAACGACCCGGTGCTCGGCGTCGTTCAGAACCTCGGGCTTTCCGAGGGCATGCTGCTGGACGGTCTGGAGATCTACGTCGGCGTGCTCGCCGCGACGATCCTGTTCATCGCGACGAACGCCGGGGTGATCGGGGCCTCGCGGATCACCTACGCGATGTCCGGGTACCGGCAGCTGCCGCTCGGGTTCCGGCGACTGCATCCCCGGTTCAAGACGCCGTGGATCGCGCTCGTCGTCTTCGCCGGCGTGATCCCGATCCTGACGATCCTCCCGGGCCAGACGGACTTCCTCGGCACGATGTACTCGTTCGGCGCGACACTTTCGTTCACGGTCGCACACGCCTCGATCGTCGCCCTCCGCTATCGACGGCCGGACGAGGAGCTCGTGTACCGAGCCAGGCCCAATCTCCGGTTCCGCGGCGTCGACTGGCCGCTCTTCGCGATCGTCGGCGGGATCGGCACGCTGCTCGCGTGGCTCGTGATCGTCCTCCAGGATCCCA
>CAWFVN010000022.1:0-23822 GCA_963819225.1 uncultured Actinomycetes bacterium
GCGACGCCGTTCCGGTGCGAGAGAACCTTGCCGGTCGTGATCTTCGGCGGGTTCGGGAACGCGGCCTCGAGCTTCTCGTCGCTGATCCAGCTGGCGGCGAGCTTCGTCGACGCGTCGACCTGCTCAGAGGTCTCGAAGATGCCGAGCGAGCTGATGACGCCGTTGCCGGCCTCGATCATGTAGTAGCCCTTGAAGCCGTCGAGCTTGCTCAGCTTCGGGACGAGCGTCTCATTGACCTTGGTGGTGAGCTCGACGATGCGATTCTGGTCCACACCGTCGTAGCGGCGAATGGTCGCGAACATGTGATGCTCCTTCATTCGTGTCACAGGGCAGGTGAGTCCGAACGGACGCCTGCTGGCGCTCAGGCTAGGTGTGACAGACGGAGAGGAACGTGCAGAAAGCCTCGGCGGCTACAACCACTAGAGCCAAACGCGCTTCGAGACCAACGTAGCACCGATTTTGCGCGTCTGGTGCAGATTAGTGGTATTTGCTACAATTTCTGCTCCACGCGAGACGCCCTCTAGGTCAGTTAGCAGCGTCTGCCCTCCTGCGCACGTTCTCGTCTTCCCTCTCCGCTACGGAAGGCAACGTTTGGACGGCATTCACCACCTTCGCGTCTTGATCGCAAATCAGCGGTCGGATCGACTGGAGGAGCTCGCGGCGGTGGTCGCCGGACTTGGCCACGAGGTGATCGCGCGCGAGATCCACGTTTCCGACGTCGCCGCAGTCACGGCGCGCGAGCGCCCCGACGTGGCGCTGGTCGGCCTCGGCGAAAGCGCCGAGCACGCGCTGCAGCAGATCTCCGAGATCGTGGCCGAGGCGTTCTGCCCGGTGATCGCGCTCCTCGACACCTATGACGGCGTCTGGGTCAACGAGGCCGCGGCCCGTGGAGTTTTCGCGTACATCGTCGACGGCAGGCCCGAAGAGCTGCAGAGCGCGATCGACATCACGTTGCGCCGTTTCGGCGAGTTCCAGCACTTGCAGGGGGCGTTCGACCGTCGGAACGCCGAGACGCTGCGGGAGAGCGGCCGCAGGGAGGCGCAGCAGCGCCACGTGCTCGAGCTCCACGACGGCGTCGTGCAATCCCTGGCCGTCGCCCAGCTCGCGCTCGAGCTCGACCGGCGCGACGACTCACGGGAGGCACTCCAGGAGGCGCTCGTGAACGCCCGCGCCATCGTCAGCAGATCCCTCGACGAATTGCGACGACAAGGAGTTCCGCTTCAGGACTTGATCCACGACACGGCGCCGGGCTAGCTTGAGCAACGGCGCTCACACGAACGGCAACCCAGCGGGCGTCCTGATCTGCGACGACAACGACGCGATGCGGATGCTGCTCGGCGTGGTCGTCCGCACGAGCCCGAAGCTCGAGGTGGTCGGCGAAGCGTCGAACGGGAACGCCGCGGTCGTCGAAGCGACACGGCTCCAGCCGACCATCATTCTGCTCGACCTCGCAATGCCCGTCCGCAGCGGCCTCGACGCGCTGCCCGAGCTGCGCCAGGTCGCGCCTGACGCTCGGGTCATCGTCTACTCGGGCTTCGCGGGTGGGATCGTCGCCGAAGACGTGCTCGCGCTCGGCGCTGCGAGCTATCTCGAGAAGGGTGCGCACCCGGACGCGATCGTTGCGACCATCGAGCAGACGCTCGCCTCTCCGAACGGGTCGGTCGCGCCCGGGTGAGCTTCGGGTCGGTTGGCTACTCGGACGGCTGAACGATGATCAGCGAGTTCCCGTCCGGGTCACGGACCCAGAACATCGGCGGCACGGGTCCTCCCCACCGCGAGACCTCGTCGTCGACGTCGGCTCCGGCGGCTTTCAACGCGGCGTGATCCGCGTCGACGTCCGACGTGTCGATGCAGATGCCCGTCTGGCTGCCTCCCGCCTCGGTTCCCTGCGGCGGCGGCGCCAGCGCGATGGTCGTCGGGGCTCCGGGCAGCGCGACCTCGACCCACCGACCCGCGTCGCCCATCGGGACGTCGACCGTCTTCTCGAAGCCGAGGGCATCGACGTAGAAGTCGATCGCCCGATCGGTGTCGGCGACGGTGACACAGACACGACCGACCTGCGTGAGGTTCAGCTTGGGCTTCACCTTGGACATGGGATCCTCCTGCTCGTCGTTGTCACCCCTTAGACGGCGGAGGGCGGGGAAACTCATCGCTTCAGCGCGTACAGTGGGCGTCGACGAGCGTGCGGGCAGCTTCGGGCGCGCCGGCGGGAGACAGGTCTGTCTATTCGACTCGGATAGGCTCGCGCTTCGGTGCCGCTGGACACACTGCTCGCCCGCCACGCCACCTGCCGGCGCGACCGTCTCGGGCTCGTCTTCGCGGGACACCGGCTCACCCACGCGGAGCTTGACCGTCGCGCGAACCGGGCCGCGAACGCGCTGCACGCCCTCGGCGTGCGGAAGGGCGACCGAGTGGCGCTGCTGCTCGACAACTCCCTCGAACTGCTCGACCTGTACCACGCCGCTGCGAAAACAGGGATCGTCGTCGTGCCGCTCTCGCCGCTCCTCCGTGGGGGCGGCCTGCAAAGCCTGCTCGCGGACGCCGACGTCGCCGCGATCGTGTCGACACCGGCCCTGGCCGCCGAGATCGAGACCATCCGGCCCGCACTCGCGCTCGCCGACGAGCGCTTCGTCGTCGTCGGCGACGACGACGTGCCCGGCTGGCGCCGCTACGAGGAGCTGACGAGCGGCGCCCCGACGAGCGCACCGGAACCGAGCGGCGTCGCCGACGACGACCCCTTCAACATCGTCTACAGCTCCGGCACCACCGGCGAACCGAAGGGCATCGTGCACACGCACCGGATCCGCGAAGCGTACGGCACCGGCTTCGCGAGCTCGTTCAGGATCACTCCCGAGAGCGTCGTCCTGCACGCAGGCTCGCTCGTGTTCAACGGCTCGTTCGTCACGCTGATGCCAGCGCTCTACCTCGGCTGCACCTACGTGTTGCTGCCGAGCTTCGATCCGCGTGCGATGCTCGACGCTCTCGTCGCCGAACGCGTCACGCACGTCATGCTCGTGCCGTCGCAGATCGTGGCCCTGCTCGAGCACGACGACTTCGGCGAGGCGCTCCTCCCCCACCTCGAGATGGTGGGGTCGCTCGGCGCGCCGCTGCTCCTCGAGCACAAGCAGGAGCTGATCCGCCGCCTGCCGCGACGGCTGTACGAGCTATACGGCCTGACCGAGGGGTTCGTGACGATCCTCGACCGCGACGACGTCGACTGGAAGCCCGCCTCGGTGGGAGTGCCGCCGCCGTTGTACGCCGTGCGGATCCTCGATCCGGACGGCGTCCCACTCGCGCCGAACAAGGTCGGCGAGATCTTCGGTCGCGGTCCGATCACGATGCCGGGCTACTTCCGCCGTCCGGAATTGACCGCCGAGACGCTCCGCGACGGCTGGATCGCGAGCGGCGACCTCGGCTACGTCGACGACGACGGCTTTCTCTTCCTCGTCGACCGCAAGAAGGACCTCGTCATCTCCGGCGGCGTCAACGTCTACCCACGCGACATCGAGGAGATCGCGATCCAGCATCCCGACGTCCTCGACGTGGCCGTCTTCGGCGCACCCGACCCGCGCTGGGGCGAGAGCCCTATCGCCGCAGTGCGCGTGCGCCCAGACGCGACGAACGGCGCCACTGAATTGCGCGACTGGATCAACGAGCGCGTCCAGGCGCGCTACCAGCGCGTCCGCGAGGTCGTGCTGCGGGACACGTTCCCGACGAGCCTCGCCGGCAAGACGCTCAGGCGCGAGATCCGCGAGGACTACCTGGAGCGCGGCTGACCAGGTCGCGCTACCTCGACGCGAACGGCCTTCGCCTTCACTACCTGGACACCGGCGGCGCCGGGCCGCCGCTCGTGCTCGTGCCGGGGCTGACGGCCAACGCTCACTCCTTCGACGGCCTGCTGGCGGCCGGGCTCGGAGACACCTTGCATGTGCTCGCCTTCGACGCCCGCGGCCGGGGCCTCAGCGACAAGCCCGATTCCGGCTACGCGATGGCCGACCACGCAGCCGACCTGCTCTGCGCACTCGATGCGCTCGGGCTCGAACGGGTGCATCTCGGTGGGCATTCGTTCGGCGGACTGCTCACCTACTACTTTGCGGCGAACCACCCCGAGCGTGTCGAGACCGCGGTCGTTCTCGACGCACCGGCCGACCTCGACCTTGCGATCCTCGACCAGATCGCCCCGTCGCTCGCACGGCTCGAGCGCACGTTCGGCTCCTGGGATGAGTACGACGATCTCGTCCGGTCCTTTCCCTACTGGGACGGCTTCACCTGGACCGACGAGCTCCACGCGTACTACCGAGGCGACGCCGAGGAACGCCCCGACGGCTCGATTCGGCCGCGCTGCAACCCGGCCCACATGCTGGCCGTGATCGAGGGCGAGCTCGAGATCGACTGGCCCGCGACGATCGAGCGCGTCACGTGCCCAACATTGGTCCTCAGGGCCACCGATCCGTTCGGCCCACCTGGGTCAGGGCCGATCCTCACCGCCGAGAGCGCGAAACGTGCTGTGGCACGGCTGCGGGACGGCGCGCTCGTCGAGTTCCCCGGCAATCACATCACCTTTGTCTTCGGCTGCCGCGCTCGCAACGTCGTCGAGGAGATCGTCTCCTTCACCACGCGAAAGGAACATCGATGACACACGCACCCGAGCCGGCGCGATCCGCCGAGGTTGGAGGGGGAGATCGAAAGAGGGGGAACCTCAGGTTCCCCCTCTTGGACTGACATAGCGGGGGCAGGATTTGAACCTGCGACCTCCGGGTTATGAGCCCGGCGAGCTACCTGACTGCTCCACCCCGCGTCGCTGGGGGCATGATAGCAGCGTCGTGTCGCCCGTCACACTCGCACTCGTCGTCGGATTCGTCGCCATAGCAGGGTCTTTGGCCTTCGCCGGCGTGCGATCGTACGAGCTCTGGCGAACGAGCCGCACATTCTTCGGCGCGCTCGGTCAGGCGAACGACGCGGTCACCGCGTCGCTCGACCGGCTCTCCGCGTTCGAGCCCGGCGGCCTCGACCGGCTCTCGACCGCGACGGCCCGACTGGAGGCCTCGCGCGCGCGACTCACCGTCCTGATGGACGCGATCGGTCGCGTCCGCGGGCAGTGGGCCGGCCTGGTCGGCGTCTACCCGAGGAAGTAGTGCGGGTCGCAGCGATCGACCAGGGCACGAACACGACGCGCCTGCTCGTCGCCGACGTCGACGACGGCAGGTTGCGCGAGCTCGTGCGTCGCACCGAGATCACCAGGCTCGGTGAAGGCGTCGACGAGCGCCACCGCCTCCTCCCCCTTCCCGTCGCACGTGTCCGCAACGTCCTGACCGACTACCGGCGCGAGGCGGAGCGACTCGGCGCGGAGCGGACGCTGCTCGTCGCGACGAGCGCAGTGCGGGACGCCGAGAACGGCGAGGCGTTCCTCGGCGAGGTCGAGTGGTCGTACGGGTTCGCCACGCAACTGCTGAGCGGCGACGAAGAGGCGGCGCTGATGCTGCGCGGCGTCGGCGAGATCGAGCCCGGAACGCTCGTGCTCGACATCGGCGGCGGCTCGACCGAGCTCGTCACGCTCGAGTCGCGGACGAGCCTCGACGTCGGCGCGGTACGGCTGACCGAGCGCTACCTGCACTCGGACCCGCCGACCGGCGAGGAACTCGAGGCCTGCGCGCAGTACGTGCGCACCGTCCTGCCACCGCTCGACGCGACGAGCGCTGTCGGCGTCGCCGGAACGATCACGACACTGGCGGCGCTCGACCTCGGGCTCGCCGAGTACGACCGCGAGCGCGTGCACGGACACGAGCTCTCGCTCGCAGGCGTCGAGCGGCAGCTCGAGCGACTCGCCGCTTTGCCGCTCGCGCAACGGCGCGAGGTGCCCGCGCTCGAGCCCGAGCGCGCGCCGGTGATCGTCGCCGGCGCCGTGATCGCCCGAGAGGTGCTCGCCGCCTACGGGATCGACGCGTACCGGGTGAGCGAGCACGACATCCTGGACGGAATCGCGCTTGCTGCCGCCGAATTGCCCGAGCCCGTCGAGGGCGATGCGCCGCCCGGCGCCTACACCTGCTGCTGAGAAGTCACTCGTCCGAGTGATACGAAAGAACCACGTTCCGTGACACGCTGAGCGCGTGACTGCGGCTCACCTCCATCGCCGCGCGGTCCTGGTCGCTGCCGGGGTCGCGTATGCCCTCATCTTCCTGGGACTCGTGTTCCTGGAGTCGCCGGGCCTCGGGCTCGGGCACTTCTTCTACCTGCCGATCGCGGTGATCGCGATCGTGCGAGGCGCGCGCGTCGGTTTCGCGGCAGGGGTCCTCGCCACGGTCCTCTACACCGTCGCGGTGATCATCAACTCCGACCTCCCGACGATCGACCTCCTCACCGTGAGCACGCCGATCCGCCTCGTCGGCTATACGCTCACCGGTGCGCTGATCGGCTGGTTCGCACAGCAGAACCGCGAGCTGATCGACCAGCTCGAGGTGCTCGCGAACCGCGACCGGCTGACCGGCTTGCCAAACGCCCGCGCCTTCGAGATCGAAGTCGACAAGCGGTTCGCGGCACAGCAGCCGTTTGCGATCCTGCTCGGCGATCTCGACGGGCTCCGCGAACTGAACGACGCAGGACGGGCACGGCGTGGGCGACCTCGTGCTCGTGCGACTGGGCGACACGCTCGGCCGGCTGCTCGGCCCCGAGGAGCGGATTGCCAGAGTCGGCGGCGACGAGTTCGCGATCCTCGCGACCCTTCGCGGCAAGGACGCTGCGCGGGACCACGCAAACCGGCTCGAGCAGCGTTTGACCGAGCACGGCCTCAAGGTCACGTTCGGCTGGGCCGCCTACCCCGACGAGGGCTCGAACGCGCTCGGCCTGATCCGGATCGCCGACGAGCGGCTCTACGCGCGCAAGCTCGTCCGCGGGCGCCGCACGGGCGCACCGCAACTGCCGCGCGCCGTTACCGCCTAGTCAGCTTCCTCGGCGGGCGGCTCGTCTTCCGCGAGCCGGCGCTGGACGACCGCGCGCGAGAGCACACCGACGAGGCGTCCGTCCTCGACCACGGGCACGCGCTCGAAGTCGCGCTCCTCGAGCTCGCGGAAAGCCTCCTCGAGCTCCGCCTCGGCGTCGATCGTGAAGAGCGGTTCCTCCGCGATGTCGCGAAGCAGCGTTGCGCTCGGGTCCGACCCGGTCGCGACAACCTCGCGTACGAGCGTCTTGCGCGTGACGATCCCGGTCAGGCGACCGCTTTCGCAGACGAGCACGTTCCGGACCTCCGGCCGCAGGAAGAGCTGCCCCGCCTCCTGCGCGCTCGCTGATCCCTCGAGCGCGGGAGGGTCGACGATCATCGCGTCGCGGACTCTCGAGCTCACGGGTAGATGCCGCGCGCCTCGAGTGCCGCCGCGACCTCGCGGATCCCGCCGACAAGCGCGGCGTTGCGAAGCGTCAGGTCGCGCTGCTCGGAGAGGTTCCAGACGCGGTCGAACGCGTCGCCGAGCTTCTCGGCGAGTCGCGCGCGGATCTCGTCGCGCGTCCAGAACAGCCGGCCGAGGTCCTGCACCCACTCGAAATACGACACGGTCACGCCGCCGGCGTTCGTGAGGACGTCGGGCAGCACCGCGATTCCGCGCTCCGCCAGGATCGCGTCCGCGTCGTTGTCGGTCGGGCCGTTGGCGCCCTCCGCGACGAGCTTCGTGTCGATGCGGTGCGCGTTCTCGGCGGTGAGCTGGTCCTCGAGCGCCGCGAGGACGAGGATGTCGTTCGGGAGCTCGAGCAGCTCGGCGTTGGTGACACGCTCGACGTTCGGGAACTCGGCGAGCGACCCATGCTCGGCGACCCATGCGTGCGCGCTCGCGACGTCGATGCCGCTCGGCGAGTGAATCCCGCCGGAGATGTCAGCGACCGCGATCACGACCGCGCCACGGTCGGCGAGCTCCTGCGCCGCGACTCCGCCGACGTTCCCGAAGCCCTGCACGACGCAGCGCTGGGCGGCGAGGTTCCAACCGAGCCGTGCACACGCGCGCTCGATCACCATCACGACGCCGGCGCCGGTCGCCTCGCGGCGGAACACGGAACCACCGAGCGGGATCGGCTTTCCCGTCACGACCTCCGGAACCGCGTAGCCGTGCTGCATGGAATACGTGTCCATCATCCACGCCATGGTCTGCTCGTTCGTCGCCATGTCGGGCGCCGGGATGTCTTCCTGCGGGCCGATGAAGTCGCGCAGCTCGATCGTGTAGCGCCGCGTCAGCCGCTGCAGCTCGGCCTGGCTGAGCGCACGCGGGTTGCAGCGCACGCCGCCCTTCGCACCGCCGTACGGAAGCTTGAGCAGCGAGCACTTCCAGGTCATCCACATGGCGAGCGCCGCGCACTCGCCGAGCGAGACGTTCTCGTCGTAGCGGATCCCGCCCTTCGTCGGTCCGAGCACGCTCGAGTGCTGGACCCGGTAGCCGGCGAAGACGCTGAGGGTTCCGTCGTCGCGCCGCACGGGCACGCTCGAGACGAGCGAGCGCTCCGGATAGCGGAGCCGCTCTGCCACCTCATCGGGGACGTCGGCAAACGGAAGCGCCTCCTCGAACTGCGTCAGCGCCTGCCGGAAGAGCGGCGTGTCCCACTCGAAGGTCTGCTCCGGCGCGTGCGTCGGCGGGCTGGCCACCGGCTGAGTCTACGTTTGGCAGGTCCGACCCGTTGCGGCCGTGCGGATCTGTGAGAGCTGCACGCCGACTTCCCGAAACCGGTCGCTGTACGGAGGTGCGATCGGGATCGCACGGACCGAGGTCGAGCCGTCGGCCCCGATCGGCACGTCGGCATAACCGCCCTCGGGGACGCAGACCTCGACCACGACGTCGCGCGTCTCCGTCGAGCCGAGCGCAAACGCCTGCGGTCCCACTCGAACCGCGCGAGGCGCCTCGACTTCGGGTGCTCCCACCGTCAGGCTGACGGTCGCGACGCCGGCCGGCGGGTAGATCCGGAGCACGGCGGCAACCCCTGGGCGCGTCCACCCGTCGGGGTGCAGACCGAGCGTGAGCCACTGTGCGCGGAGAGGGACTTCGAGGTCGACCAGCTCGAGCTGCGGCCCTGCAGCGACGGCCGTTCCCGCCGGCCCGAACCGTGCGTCGAGCGGCGTGCGCACGATGTAGTCCGGCGAGCCGGCGCCCACGAGGAGACCGGTGTTGGGGTCGATGCGCACGCTCGGCGTCGGGAAGGTCTCCGGCGTATAGGTGAAGTACCCGTCGAGGCGATAGGCACGGTCGATGCGTGAGTTCCAGAACTCGACGTCCCAGAAGGCGACGGCGCTCGGGTACCAGTCCTGGCCGAACGAGTAGGCGAACATCGCCACCGAGCCGTCGTCGACGGCGTTGTCGATCCAGGAGAGCTGGTCCGCCTGCGCCGCGGTGAGCGCACGGCCGCTCGGGCCTGAGCTTTCGAGCAACCGGTTCCAGGTGTACGCGGTCTCCGCGAACACGAACGCGACGAGAGCGGCGAGCACGACTGCGGCGAGCTGCCGACGCGGCAGCCTGCGCAGCGCGAACACGAGCGCGAGCCCCAGTAGGCCGCCCACGATCGCGAGCAGCTCCGCAGGCTCGAGCCCGATGTCGTTGCCGAAGCTCGTCAGCGCCTCGTGCGTCGATGATGCGGGCGAGTCGACATTCACGCCGAAGACTGGCTCGAAGTCCTCCAGGCCGACGGTGAGCACGAACAACGCCGTCAGCCCGAGCACGCCGGCAATGCGGGGACGAGGATCTTCGAGCGCGCACGCAGTCGCGAGGAAGAGGATCGGCGCGATGTAGAAGAGGTAGCGATCCTTGACGTCGAGCCCGAGCCCGAAGCGCACGACAACCGACCCCGACTCGACGGCGAGCACGGTGACCGCCGCGACGGCCACGCCGGCGAACGCGGACCGTTCCGGATCGGCGGGCGGACGCACGAGCGCGGCGATCGCCCACCCGCCCCCGAGAAGGAGCGGCACGATCCCGAGCGCGACCGCCGTCACGTTCACGTGGACGAGCGCCGACCGGAACGCGTCGACGGAGAGCACGTCGCCCTCGATCGCAGGCGAGTAGCTCCCGAGCAGCCCTGCTCCGCCGAGCAGCAGCACAGGCACTGCGAGCGCTGCGACGCCGAACGCGACGGCATGCGTGCGCCAGCGACGGAGCCGCGCCTCGTGCACGACCGCGGCGGCGACGAGCACCACACCGAGCGCGGCGAGCTGCGGCCGAGCGAGCGTCGCGACGAGGATCGCGGCGAGCGCGACGACGTCACGACGTGGAGAGGGCAGCACGACCGCCCGGTGAATCGCGAGCAGCGCCCACAGCGCGGCCGGATACGCGGCCGACTCGGTCATCACGAAGCCCCCGATCACCGACCAGGGAAGCGCGACCGCGAAGATCGCGGAGCACAGCGCGGCCAGGCGCGAGAGCGCGAGCTCGCGGGCAAGCAGCCAGGTCGGGATCGCAGCGCTCGCGAAGAGCACGCCGTTCAGCCCATGCACCGCCCGGATGGCGTCTGGAAGGTCGACGACCGCAAAGACCGGCATGAGCAGGAACGGGTAGAGCACCCCGTAGACATCGACGTGCTCGCCGTGCAGCGTCGGCAGAAATGCCCCGTCGACGAACGAGAGCGCGAGCCGTTCGTAGAGCAGCTCGTCGGTCATCACCGCCCAGTCGGAGACGCGCCAACAGAGGACGGCGAGCGCGACCGCTGAGACGACGAAGAGCGCGATCTCGGGGGCCGCCCGGCGCACGCCGCGCACGCTATCGCTCATGCCGGGGGCGGGACTCGAACCCGCACGCCCGCGAGGCGGCACCTCGACTCTCAGTCGTCCAAGGCGTCTCGACCGATCTCGGGACACCTGGGGGTCTGCCTGTCAGACTGCAAGGTTGAGCAACCGAGGAGAGGCGCCGATGGCAGCCCAGCCGAGCAATCCCGTTCGGATCGAGGGCCGGCTCGACTCGAGCCTGAGCCGCTGGCTGTGGGTCGTGAAATGGCTGCTCGCGATTCCGCATTTCTTCGTGTTGGCTTTCCTCTGGATCGCGTTCGTCGTGCTCAGCGTGGTCGCGTTCTTCGCAATCCTCTTCACCGCGCGCTACCCGAGGGGGATCTTCGAGTTCAACCTCGGTGTCATGCGTTGGACCTGGCGCGTTGCGTTCTACTCATACGGCGCGCTCGGCACCGACCGCTACCCGCCCTTCACCCTCGCGACCGTGCCGGATTATCCCGCGACGCTCGACGTTGAGTACCCGGGCGAGCTCTCGCGCGGGCTCGTGCTCGTGAAGTGGTGGCTGCTTGCGATCCCCCACTACCTCCTCGTCGGCATCTTCCTCGGTGGAGGGTGGTTCGCCTGGGACAGTGGCTGGGACGACGGCGGCCGTGGATGGAACGGCGGACCCGGCCTGATCGAGCTCCTGGTGCTTTTCGCAGCGATCGCGCTCCTCTTCACGGCGGTGTACCCGAGGGGAATCTTCGACCTCGTGATGGGCCTCAACCGGTGGGTGGCGCGAGTCGCCGCGTACGCCGGCCTGATGACCGACGCGTACCCACCGTTCCGTCTCGACCAAGGCGGTGAGGAACCGGGAACTCGGGCAGCCGCCGAGGGACTCGCCGGATCGCGCGTGAGCGAGGAGGCTGTGGGGGCGCCGCCAGCAGCCGGAAGCGGCGCGGGAGGCGTTGCCTTGATCGTCGTGGGGAGCATCGCGGCTCTGCTGGGGTTCGCGCTGCTCGTAGGCGGATGCGCGGCCGTGGCCGCCGACCGCACGCAGCGAGACGACGACGGCTTCCTCATGTCGCCCTCGGAAGAGTTTTCGACAGCGAGGTACGCGATCGTCTCCGAAAGTGTCGACGTCGACGTCGAGGGTCCCGACTGGGCGGCGAAGGACTTCCTAGGGACGATTCGCATCCGAAGCGAAAGCGAGCGCCCGGTCTTCGTCGGGATCGCGCGTGCGTCGAATGTCGCCGAGTACCTGAGCGGCGTCGGGAATTCCGTCGTCACCGAGATCGGTCGGAAGCCTCGTTACTCCGAACGTTTGGGTGCCGCACCCGAGAGCCCGCCGGGGGATCAGGAGTTCTGGGCTGCCTCTACGGCCGGAGCTGGCGAACGGACGCTCGAGTGGGAGCCCGAGGACGGACATTGGAGCATCGTTGTGATGAACACCGACGGCTCACGGGGGGTGGCGGACGAGCTCAGCATCGGAGCCGAGCTCGATCCATTGATCTGGATCGGGATCGGGTTGCTCGTCGTCGGCGGGCTGCTCGCGATCCTCGCAGCCGTGGCGATCACGGCCGGTAGCAGGCGCCGCGGCTGACGTCAGCCCGCTTCGGCGGAACGGCCGATGCGGGTTCCCCGCACGCCCCTTAAGGGCTTCGCCCGATGCTCCGCCGCCTCCCGTGGGCGATCGTGTCTTTGCCGGCCGCAATCCGTGCGGTCGAGTCGCTTCGAAAGGAGATGCCATGGCAACTCTCGAGCGAGCGGCGCTCTACACCGCCCCCGGGCAGCTGGATAGCCCGGTGGAGCTGAAGCCCCGCTACGAGAACTTCATCGGCGGTTTCTGGATCGCGCCGATCAGCGGCAAGTACACGGAGAACCTGAGCCCCGTAACGGGCCGGCCGTTCACCGAAGTGCCGCTTTCGACACCGGAGGACATCGAGCTCGCACTCGATGCCGCCCACGCAGCAAAGGAGGCGTGGGGAGAGACGTCGACGACTGAGCGGTCACGCGTGCTCAACCGGATCGCCGACGTGATGGAGGAGAACCTCGAAATGCTCGCCGTCGCCGAGAGCTGGGAGAACGGAAAGCCCGTCCGCGAGACGCTCGCGGCGGACATCCCGCTCGCGGTCGACCACTTCCGGTACTTCGCCTCGGTCATCCGGGCCGAGGAGGGCGTGATCTCAGAGGTCGACAAGAGCACGGTCGCGTACCACTTCCGTGAGCCGCTCGGCGTCGTCGGTCAGATCATCCCGTTCAACTTCCCGCTGCTGATGGCGGCGTGGAAGCTTGCACCGGCGCTCGCGGCCGGGAACTGCGTCGTCCTCAAGCCGGCCAGCCCGACCCCGTGGTCGATCCTCAAGTTCGCCGAGTTGATCGAGGAGATCGTCCCGCCGGGCGTGATCAACGTCGTCAACGGGCCGGGTGCCGAGATCGGCAAGGCGCTCGCAGCGAACAAACGGATCGCGAAGATCGCGTTTACCGGAGAGACCGTGACCGGACGACTGATCATGCAGTACGCCGCGCAGAACCTCATCCCGTCGACAACGGAGCTCGGTGGCAAGTCGCCGAACATCTTCTTCGCCGACGTGATGGCCGAGGACGACGACTTCCTCGACAAGGCGGTCGAAGGGCTCGTGCTCTACGCCTTCAACAAGGGTGAGGTGTGCACGTGTCCGTCGCGAGCGTTGATCGAGGAGTCGATCTTCGAGCCGTTCATGGAGCGATGCCTCGCACGCATCGCCGCGATCAAGCAGGGCAACCCGCTCGATCCGGAGACGCAGATCGGTGCGCAGGTCTCCGCGGCGCAGCTCGAGAAGATCGAGAGCTACGTGAAGATCGGCCTCGAAGAGGGCGCAGAGCTGCTGATCGGCGGCAAGCGGAACGTCCTCGAGGGCGAGTTGGACGGCGGCTACTACTTCGAGCCGACCGTGTTCAAGGGCCACAACAAGATGAGGATCTTCCAGGAGGAGATCTTCGGCCCCGTGCTCGCCGTGACGACGTTCAAGAACGAGCAGGAGGCGCTCGAGATCGCAAACGACACGATGTACGGCCTCGGCGCCGGCGTCTGGACGCGCGACACGAGCAAGGCGTTCCGCATGGGCCGTGGGATCAAGGCGGGCCGTGTCTGGACCAACTGCTACCACCTCTATCCCGCGCACGCGGCCTTCGGCGGCTACAAGGTCTCGGGCGTCGGACGAGAGAACCACAAGATGATGCTCGACCACTACACGCAGACGAAGTGCCTGCTGGTCAGCTATGACCCGAAGCCGCTCGGGTTCTTCTAGGAGGCACGGAACAATGGCCGACCAGGTCGTCGCCACCGACGCCGCACTCGCGGCGGTCGAGCGCCTCACGGCCAAGCACGGCAAGCTGATCCTGTTCCAGTCGGGGGGCTGCTGCGACGGCAGCTCCCCGCTTTGCCTCGTCGACGGAGAGCTCGAGCTGGGGCCCAACGACCTTCGGCTCGGCGAGGTCGGCGGCGCGGCGTTCTACATCGACACCGAGCAGTTCGAGCGCTGGAACCGACCGCGTTTCCTCCTCGACGTCTCGCCCGGCGCTTCGGAGGGGTTCTCGCTCGAGGGGCTCGAGGGCTTGCACTTCGTCGTCCGCTCGACGGTCTGCGAGCCTCGCTGACCGCGCGGCGGGCCTGAGCCCTAATTGCCTCCCGGATGGAGCTCGGGGAACCCGGCGAGCGCCCGCGCGATGTCGAGCGTCGAGAGCACGCCGATCGGCCTCGCCGAATGGCGCTCGATCACGATCAGGTGCGAGACTTCGTGCTCGACCATCAGCTGTGCGGCCCGAGCGAGCTCGTCGCTGCTGGCGATCGTCTGGACCGGCGTGGCGGCGATCGACAGCGCCGGCTGCTCGTCGACGTCTCCAGACTCGGCTGCACGAACGAGGTCGGCGTCGGAGACGACGCCCCAGGACTCGCCGCCCGGGAGCTGTTCCTCCCCGTGAGCGGTGACGAGGACCGCGTGCACGCGGTAGGTCGCCATCAACCGCGCGACCGTTCGAAGCGGAGTGTCGAGCGAGCACGAAATGAGGCCTGGATGCATCGCGTCGACGACGCGGAGCTGGCGGAGAGCCGGATACACCTCGAGCGTGAACCTATCATCACGCGTCTTCGAAATCGCCGTCGCTCGCCCATGGCGGCCCGGCCGTGGGAGCCGTCTCGGGCTTCCATCGACCGGCCCCCGGCTGTAGGCTCGAAGTTGAGAGCCCCGATCGTGAGGAGGGGAATGCCCGACGGTGACCGGGTCGTGATCGCGCCGGACGCGCTCGGCGTTCTGGTCGACGCGCTTCGGGATCGGGGCTATCGCGTTCTCGGGCCGACCGTCACCGATGGAGCGATCGTGTACTCGGAGCTCGAAGGGGCGGACGAGCTGCCCGTCGGGTGGACCGACCGCCAAGACGGCGGGACCTACCGGCTGGAGCGGCGGGAAGACGAGGCCCGGTTCGGCTACGCGGTCGGGCCGCACTCCTGGAAGCAGTTTCTCTTCCCGGCCCGGACGCGGCTCTGGCAGATGACGAAGGACGGCGATGGGGCGCTCGCGGTCGCGGAGGAGCCTCTCGAGACGGCGCCGCTCGCGTTCATCGGCGTGCGCTCGTGCGAGCTGCACGCGATCGAGATCCAGGACCGCGTGTTCATCGGCGGGCGAGTCGTCGACCGCGACTACGCCGCGCGCCGAGAGGGCGCGTTCATGGTCGCGGTCAACTGCTTCGAGCCGGGCGGTACCTGTTTCTGCGTTTCGATGGGAACGGGGCCGAAGGCCGAAGCGGGCTACGACCTCGCGCTGACCGAAATCCTCGACGGTGAGCATCGTCTTCTCGTCGAGGCCGGGACCGAGCGCGGCACCGAGGTGCTCCGCGAGTTGCCCGCTCGCGCGGCGGTGCTCGAAGACGTCGAGGCCGCCGACCGTGCCGTCGAGGGCGCGGCGGAACGCATGGGCAGGGAAATGGAAGCAGGCGATCTCCGTGATCTCCTTGGCGAACAACCTCGAGCATCCGCGCTGGGACGACGTCGCCGAGCGCTGCCTCACCTGCGGCAACTGCACGATGGTCTGCCCGACGTGCTTCTGCTCGTCGGTCGAGGACGTCAGCGACGTCTCGGGCGAGCACGCGGAACGCTGGCGGAGCTGGGACTCGTGCTTCTCGCTCGACCACTCCTATCTCCACGGCGGCAGCGTCAGGCCCACCGGCCGCTCGCGCTACCGGCAATGGATGACGCACAAGCTCGGTACCTGGCACGACCAGTTCGGCACATCGGGCTGTGTCGGCTGCGGGCGCTGCATCACGTGGTGCCCCGTCGGCATCGACATCACCGAAGAAGTCGCGGCAATTCGGGACGGGGGTAATGGTCAAGCGGATTGACGCCATGCTCGCCGACGTGCCGTTCTTCGTCGGCCTGAGCGGGGACGAGCTCGAGCTCCTCGCGGGCTGTGCCGCGAACGTCCACTTCGGGCAGGGCGACGTGCTCTTCCGAGAAGGCGATCCGGCGAACTCGTTCTTCGTCGTGCGCGGCGGTACCGTCGCGCTCGAGACGCACGTGCCCGCGCGCGGGGGGATGACGATCGAGACGATCGACGCCGGCGAGGTGATCGGCTGGTCCTGGCTCTTCGCTCCGTACCGCTGGCACTTCGACGCACGCGCGCTCTCGCCGGTGCGTGCGACCGCGTTCGACGGCGAGTGCCTCCGCGGCAAGTGCGAGCAGGATCCCGTGCTCGGCTACGACCTGATGAAGCGCTTCGCGCAGGTGCTGATCGAACGTCTACAGGCGACACGGCTCCGACTCCTCGACGTCTATGGCGACGGCCGCGCCTGAGGTCGTCTCCGGCCCGGGGCCGATGGTCCCGCGCTCCTACGTCGTGCGCGAGCGCCGGTGCGAGACCGCCGACACGTGGACGTTGACCCTCGAACCCGTCGCCGGAACTGCACCGGCGGTCGCCCCCGGGCAGTTCATGATGGTGTACGTCTTCGGCGTCGGCGAGGTGCCGATCTCGGTCAGCGGGCACGGCGCGCCGGTCAGCCTCACCGTTCGTGCAGTCGGTGCCGTCACCGAAGCGATCTGTGCGAGCGTCCCCGGCGCGGTGCTGGGGTTGCGTGGGCCGTTCGGGACGAGCTGGCCCATCGAGGAGGCCGCCGGCGGCGATGTCGTGGTCGTTGCGGGCGGGATCGGCCTGGCGCCGCTACGACCGGTCGCCGTGTACGCGCACGAGCACCGCGGCGACTTCGGCGAAGTCCTCGTGCTCTACGGCGCACGGACACCCGCCGACCTCCTGTACGTCGAGCAGCTCGAGCAGTGGGGCGCGTCGGCAACCGTCGACACCGCCGAGGCCGGCTGGAACGGGCGTGTAGGCGTCGTGCCGAAGCTCATCCCTACGGCTCGGTTCGACGCGGCCTCCGCGCACGCGTTCGTGTGCGGGCCGGAGGTGATGATGCGCTTCACGGTTCCGGCGCTCGTCGAGCGCGGGGTGCCCATCGAGCGGATCCACATCTCGCTCGAGCGAAACATGCAGTGCGGCGTCGGGCACTGTGGTCACTGTCAGCTCGGGCCGACGCTGATCTGCCGGGACGGCCCCGTGTACCGGTACTCGGACGTCGCGAAGTGGGTGGAGGTGCGTGAGCTGTGACCGTGCGTCCCAAGCTCGCCGTCTGGAAGTTCGCATCGTGCGACGGGTGCCAGCTTACGCTGCTCGACTGCGAGGACGAGTTGCTCGCGCTCGCCGACGAGGTGGAGATCGCGTACTTCGTCGAGGCGACGAGCGGTGGCGTCGAGGGACCCTACGACCTCTCGCTCGTCGAGGGCTCGATCACGACCGCCGCGGACGCCGAGCGGATCCAGCGCGTCCGCAGTTCGTCGAACGCGCTCGTCACGATCGGCGCCTGTGCGACCGCCGGTGGGATCCAGGCGCTCAGGAACTTCGGCGACGTCGAGGAGTTCGCCCGTGCAGTCTACGCCTCGCCGGAATACGTCTCCACGCTCGCGACCTCCACGCCGATCTCGGCGCACGTTCGCGTCGACTTCGAGCTGCGCGGCTGCCCGATCGACAAGCGCCAGCTGCTCGAGGTGCTGACGGCGTTCTTGCAAGGGCGGCGGCCGGAGATCTCGTCGACCAGCGTGTGTACCGAGTGCAAGCGGCGCGGCAACGTCTGCGTCATGGTTGCCCACGGCACGCCGTGCCTCGGGCCGGTCACACACGCCGGGTGCGGCGCGCTCTGCCCGACGTACAACCGGGGCTGCTACGGCTGCTTCGGGCCGATGGAGACGCCGAACTCGGTCTCGCTGACACGCCAGCTGAAGGTGCTCGGCATGACCGACCGCGGCGTCGAGCGCGTCTTCCGCACCTTCAACGCGGACGCCCCGGCGTTTCGCGAGGCGTCGAGCCGTGGCTGAGCGTCGAACGATCCGCACCGACTACCTCGCGCGCGTCGAGGGCGAGGGAGCCATGTCCGTTCGCCTCCGCGACGGGCAGGTGGAGCACGTCGAGCTCCGCATCTTCGAGCCGCCGAGGTTCTTCGAGGCGCTCCTGCGAGGCCGTTCGTTCCTCGAGGCACCTGACATCACGGCGCGAATCTGCGGGATCTGCCCCGTCGCGTACCAGATGAGCGCCGTCCAGGCGATGGAGGACGCCTGCGGCGTCGCGGTGCCCGAGCCGATCCAGGTGCTGCGCCGGATCCTCTACTGCGGTGAGTGGATCGAGAGTCACGCTCTGCACGTCTACATGCTCCACGCGCCGGACTTCCTGGGCTACGAGGGCGCGGTGGAGCTGGCGCGCGACGAGCGGGCAGCCGTCGAGCGCGGGCTCACGCTCAAGCGCACCGGCAACGAGGTGATGACGTTGATCGGCGGACGCGAGATCCACCCGATCAACGTTCGCGTCGGCGGCTTCTACCGCGCGCCCACCCGCCGCGAGCTGCGAACGCTGGTCGACCCGCTCGAGCGGGCTCGCGAGCTCGCGCTCGAGACGGTGCGCTGGACCGCCGGATTCGACTTTCCGGAGCGGGCGGTCGAGTGCGACCTCGTCGCTCTCTCCGAGCCCGCTGCCTACGCGATCGAACGCGGCCGGATCGTCTCCGAGGGCGGACTCGACGTTGCGGCGAGCGAGTACGACGAGCACTTCGTCGAGGAGCACGTCGAGCGTTCGAACGCACTTCACTCGCGCCTGCACGGCCGCGACGCCTACCTCTGCGGACCGCTTGCGCGCTTCACGCTGAACGGCGACCGGCTGTCGCCACTTGCGTTGGAGGCCGCGCGCGAGGCCGGCGTCGAGCCCCCGTGTCGCGATGCCTTCCGTAGCATCGTCGTCCGCGGCGTCGAGCTGGTGTACGCCTGCGACGAGGCTCTGCGCCTGATCGACGTCTACGAGGAGCCCGATCGGCCGGCGGTCCCGGTCGAGCCCGTCGCGGGTGTCGGTTACGGGGCCACGGAGGCCCCGCGCGGTCTCCTCTACCACCGCTACCGGATCGACGGCGACGGGCACGATCCTCGACGCGAAGATCGTGCCCCCGACGTCGCAGAACCAGCTCGCGATCGAGGAGGATCTTCGCGGCGTCGTCGGTCGCTACGCCGAGCTCGCCGATGACGAGCTGCAGGCGCTCTGCGAGCAGACGATTCGCAACTACGACCCGTGCATCTCGTGTGCGACCCACTTCCTGACCCTCGAGATCGAGCGCGTGTGAGCGAACGGCGTGTCGTCATCGGTGTCGGAAATCCCTACCGCGGCGACGACGGCGCCGGCCTTGCCGTGGCCGAGCGCGCCCGTGCGTGTCTGCCGGCCGAGGTCGACGTTCTCGAGTGCGAGCAGGAACCGACCCGGCTGCTGGACGCCTGGGAGGCCGCCGAGGTCGCCGTCGTCGTCGACGCTGTCGTCTCCGGGGCGCCGCCGGGAACGGTACATCGGTACGACGCGAGTGACTCGCCGCTGCCCGCGCGCGTCTTTCGCTCCTCGACGCACGCGTTCGGCGTGGGCGACGCGGTCGAACTCGCGCGCACACTCGACCGGCTACCGGGCCGCGTCGTCGTCTACGGGGTCGAGGGTGCGAACTTCGAGGCGGGGGCAGCCCTGAGCTCGCCCGTCCTGACGGCCGTCGACGACGTCGTCCGGCGACTCCAGGAGGAACTGTGCACGAACGGGCGCTGATGCGCGACCTCCTGGCCCGTATCGACGAGGCGGCGCGGGCCGAGGGCGCGACGCGCGTGACGGTCGTGCGCGTCCGGGTGGGACCGCTCTCGCACTTCACACCGGCGCACTTCCGCGAGCACTTTGTCCACGCAGCCCGTGGGACGGTCGCCGACGGCGCACAAGTGGTCGTCGCGGCCGACGCGGCCGGAGCCGACGTCGTGCTCGAGACGCTCGAGCTGGAGCTGCCCTGATGTGCCTCGGGAAGATCGCCCTCCTCGTCGCCACCTGGGAGGCGGGCGACAGCCGAGTGGGGCGGCTGGACGACGGAACGGTCGTCTCGCTCGCCTTTTTGCCGGAAGCAGCGCGCGGCAGCCATGTGCTCGTCCACCTCGGCGTGCCGGTCGAGCTGCTGGATCCCGCGGACGCTGCGGAGGCGCTCGCTCTCCGCGCCCTCGACACCGAAGGAGCCCGATGACCTCGCTCGCGCCGTCTTTGCCCGTCCGACTCTCCACTCGCTCCGTCGGGATCGCGCTCGCGTTCGCGACCTCGATCGTCAGCGGAGTCGCGGTCTACGTCAACGCACACGGAGTCTCGCGCTTCGACGACGCGACCGTGTACACCACAGCCAAGAACGCCGTGGCCGGCGCGTTCCTGTTGCTGCTCGCGGTGCCCGTCCTCGCAGCGCCGCGAGGCGCCCGAGCCGCGCGGCCGGCGACGCGGCGACACTGGCTCGGCCTCGTCGCACTTGCCGCAGTCGGTGGCAGCGTTCCGTTCGTCCTGTTCTTCGAGGGCCTCTCGCGTGCGAGCGCAACCCAGGCGGCGTTCATCCACAAGACACTCGTGATCTGGGTCGCGTTGCTCGCGGTGCCGCTCCTCCGTGAGCGCCTGGGGCCGGCGCACGTGCTCGCAATCGCGCTCGTCGTCGGCGGCCAGGCGTGGATCGCCGGCGGTCCCGGCACCGTCGTGTTCGGCAGCGGTGAGGCAATGATCCTCGCCGCGACGTTGCTCTGGGCGGTGGAGGTACTCCTCGTCAAGCGGCTGGTCGGCGGCTTGGAGCCGAGCGTGCTCGCGGCCGCCCGGATGGCGCTGGGAGCAGTCCTGCTCGTGGCGTGGCTCGCCGTCTCGGGGCGTGCCGGAGATTTGCTTGCGCTCGGCGCCGCGCAATGGGGTTGGGCGCTCCTCACCGGGCTGCTGCTCACGGCGTACGTCGCGACCTGGTATGCCGCCCTCGCCCGCGCCCAAGCGGTGGACGTCACCGCGGTGCTCACGTTCGGCGCGGTCGTGACCGCGCTCCTCGCCGGCGCCGCCGACGGGCTGCCGCTGGACGGGTTCGGGCTCGCGCTCGTCAGCGTCGGGGTCGTCGTTGCGGCGGTCGCCTCGCAACGGCAGCCCGTTGCCCGGGGTGCCCCGTCGTGACCGCCGGACCGCTCCTGTTCGCGCGGTATGCGTATCCGCCGAACGCGCTCGGGCTCTGCGGCGCCGACGAGACGCGGACGCTGCTCGAGTACGGCGCGGCGCACGAGTCCGACGGCGGCCTCGCGCAGCTCGCGCGCACCTTCGAAGGTGCCTGGCCCTACCTGACGCTGATCGCCGGGGCCAACGGCCTAGCCGACCCTCTCGACCCGCGCGTCGTCGAAGCGTACTGGGTCGGGAACGAGCTGCTCGACCGGGTCGGCGCGGGCGACCTCGCCCGGCACGTCGAAGACCGCTTCCGCGGCCGCATCGGAGGCAGCTGGCGACGCGTGATCGAAACCGTGGCGGCCGGCGCGGTCCCACACCACTCCTTCCATGTGCTGGCCGTGTATCCGTGGCTCGGGCTATTGCGTTCGGGCGTCGTCGACGAGCCGCTGCACGTGCTCGACCGCTGCCGCGTGACGCCCGCGGTTGTTCGGGCCGTCAGCGAAGACGAGCTTCAGGTCGCGCTTCGTCCGCTCGTCTGGGACGGGCGGACGCTCGAACTCGGCCCGTGGGAGGAGCGGAGGGCACGCTGGCGGGACGACGGCCTCGCGCTCGTGTCGGCGCCGCGACCCGGCGACCGCGTGTCGCTCCACTGGGACTTCGCCTGCGACCGCTTGAGCCCGATCGCCGCCGCGGCTCTCGACAGGGCCACCCGCCGTGCGCTCGCGGCGGTCAACCGCTCGGCGGCGACGGCGCGAGCGCTCGCGTAGCGCGGCGACGTCCTTGGACCCGTCTCGGGTGCTCCTACCTGACGCCGACGATTCGGCCGGAGTGGTCGAGGTCGATTCGCCGGGCGGCAGGCTCCGAGCCGAGCCCCGGCATTGTCATCACGTCGCCGGCCGCGGCAACGATCCAGCCCGCGCCGGTGTAGGGGCGCAGCTCGCGGATCGGGAGAACGAACCCGACCGGGGCGCCGACGACGGCCGGATCGTGCGTGAACGACAGCGGCGTCTTCGCGATGCAGACGGGCAGGTGGTCCAGCCCGGCTTCGCGGAGCCGCTCCGCGGTCTTCGCGGCGCTCGGCGCAAGGACGACGCCGTCGGCTCCGTAGATCTTCTGGGCAACCGCCTCCAGCTTGCGCTCGAGGGGGGAGTCGAGCGGGTAGGCGAAGTGGAGCTCGGCGGCACCTGACTCGGCGGCCGCCGTGACCGCGGCCGCGAGTGCCTCGGCTCCCGCGCCGCCGGCCTCGAAACCGTCGCAGATCTCGCAGGCGCGCGCGCCCGCCGCGAGAGCGAGCTTTCGGGCCAGCTCGAGGTCCTCGTCCGTGTCGCCCGGAAAGCGGTTGAGTGCGACCACGGGGTGGAGCCCGAGCACCTTCGCGAGCGAAACGTGCCGACCGAGGTTCGCGCCGCCGCGGAGGAGCGCCTGAGCGCCGCCGTCGGGATCGCCGCCGTGATGCTTGAGTGCGCGCACCGTCGCGACGAGCACCACCGCGCTGGGCGCGATCCCGGCGCCGCGGCAGACGATGTCGACGAACTTCTCAAGCCCGAGGTCGGCCCCGAAGCCGGCCTCCGTGACGACGTAGTCGCCGAGCTTGAGGGCCAGGAGGTCGGCGACGAGCGAGTTCGTTCCGTGTGCGATGTTCGCGAACGGCCCGCAGTGCACGAAGGCTGGATGGCCCTCGAGGGTCTGGACGAGGTTCGGGGCGACCGCCTCCTGCAGGAGCGCAGCCATCGCGCCGGCGGCGCCGAGGTCTTCGGCTGTCACCGGCTCGCCCTCGTGGGTGTGCGCGACCGTGATGGCGCCCAGCCGGGTCCTCAGATCCTCGAGATCCGCGGCGATCGTCAGCAGAGCCATCACCTCCGACGCCGCGGTGATGTCGAACCCGGTCTCGCGGGGCATGCCGTTCGCGCGTCCGCCGAGGCCGGTCACGATGGAGCGCAGGGCCCGGTCGTTGACGTCGAGGCACCGCCGCCAGGTCACCGAGTGCGGATCGATCCCGAGCGGGTTGCCGTGGAAGATGCTCGCGTCGACCATCGCTGCCAGGAGGTTGTTCGCAGCGCCGACCGCGTGGAGGTCCCCGGTCAGATGGAGGTTGATCCGCTCCATCGGCGCGACCTGGGCGCGGCCGCCGCCCGTCCCGCCGCCCTTGAGCCCGAAGACGGGGCCGAGCGAAGGCTCGCGGAGGCAAAGGATCGCCCGCTCGCCGATCGACGCGAGACCGTCGGCGAGCGCGACAGCCGTCGTCGTCTTGCCTTCGCCGAAGCGTGTCGGCGTGAGCGAGGTGACCAGGATCAGGCGGCCGTCGGTCAGCTGGGCACGCCGCTCGAGCGCCGCAAGCGGCACCTTTGCCGTGAACCGCCCGTGGAGCTCCAGTTCGTCCGGGTGGAGCCCCGCGTCGGCCGCCACGTCGACGATCTCCCGGAGCTCCTCACGTTGGGGGATCTCGACCGAGGTCGTCATGGCCGCGAGGCCACGGCGGGCGCGAACGTTGCGATCCGGGGTTCATCCATGAGGCACCTCCTTGGTCTGGGACCAGCGTGGATCGCCCCGGTCGAGCAGGCATCCGAGTCCGGGCGGATCCCCGCTCAGTAGTTCATGCGGACGGCCATCGGAAACGCTTCGCGACGTGC
>CAWFVN010000023.1:0-36968 GCA_963819225.1 uncultured Actinomycetes bacterium
ACGAGCTCGGTCGCCTCCGGGCGCGCGAAGAAGCGAAACGGGACGAACGTCGTGCCGAGCCCGGGCGACACGTGCAGCGTCGAGCCGCCGCGGCGGTAGAGACCCTTCGTGTAGCGCCAGTTGCAGTGCGCGAGCCGCACCTTGCCGCGCCCGTACGGGATCGCGATCTGGCCGTCGTGCAGATGGCCGGCGAGCACGAGCTGGTACGCGCCCGGCCGCAGCGCGGTCGAAGACGTACGGGTAGTGGCAGAGCAGGATGCGGAGGTCAGCGTCGTCGTCCGCGCGGCCGTCGGGGTCTGCGCGCCCCGAGCGGTACGAGACGCGGGTCGATCCCACGAGCTGCACGCGTCGGCCTCGTAGCTCGAGCTCGACCGAGTCGTCGCGCAGCAGAGTGCGCGGGCGAGAGGTCCTCGAGCCGGCTCGGCGCGGCGAGCGGGTCTCGCGCGTCGCCGAAGTCGTGGTTCCCGAGCACCGCATACGTGCGAGGCCCGAGGCGCCGCAGCAGCTCGCGGAGCTTCGGCTCGCCGCGCGGGTGCGTGAGCAGGTCGCCGGTCAGCAGGACGAGGTCGGGCCGACGCTCCTCGACCCACGCCACCGCCCGCTCGACCGCCCGCGCGCTCCCGGACGGCACGCCGAGGTGGAAGTCGGAGAGGTGCGCGACGCGCAAGCCGTCGAGCTCGGGCGGCAGCCCGGGACATCTGACGTCGACCGTGCGGAGCCGCACCCAGCCGGCCTCGAACCAGCCCCAGCCGAGCAGCGCCGCGGCCGCGGCGCCCAGGCCGCCGACGATGCGCGCGAGCATCCCGAGACCTTAGAGATGGCTCGGGCCCAGCCGAAGCCGGGCCCGAAACCGCCCCTCCAACCAGCTAGATGCCGGAGGGAGACGAGACTTGCGCTGACTCAGACCGCGAGCTTGTCGAGCACCGGCTTCATCGAGACGACGTGCCGCCTGAACTTCAGCTCGGAGTCCTCGAGGCCGGCCGCGACACCGATCAGCTGCGAGAGGTGCATGATCGGCATCGGCTTCAGCGGCTCGAGACCTTCCTTCGTTGCGCTGCGCGTTCAGCTTCGACTGCCACGCGTCGAGCGACAGGTGGCAGAGCGGGCACGGCGTGACGATCGCGTCGGCGCCGCGCTCGATCGCCTGCTCGATCGGCTGGACCAGCTCGCCGAGCGCGGTGTCCTCGCGCGCCTGGATGATCGGGAAGCCGCAGCACTTGATCTTCGCCGGGTAGTCGACGACCTCGCCGCCGCACGCCTCGATGATCCGCTCGAGCGACCACGGCTCGTCCGGGTTCTCGAACCCGAGCAGCTTCGACGGCCGCAGGATCTGACAGCCGTAGAACGGCGCGATCTTGATCCCCTTCAGCCCCTTGTGCGCGGAGGCCTTCAGCAGCTCGAAGCCCTCACCGTCGGCCACGAGCCAGAGGAAGTGCTTCACCTCGACCGCGCCGCTGTAGGGCGGCACGCCGACGGCCTCGAGGTTCGTGTTCACGCGCGCGAGGAGCGCGTCGTCGCCCTTCAGCATGAAGTCGGCCTGCCTGAGGTTCAGCGTGCAGACGTTGCAGATCGTCATCAGCGTGTCGGAGCCCGTCGCCTCCGCGTACGCGAGGATGCGCGCGTTCAGGTGGAGGTAGTAGTCGGGCTCCGCCTCGTGGATGTCGCCCGCGCCGCAGCACGTGACCGACTCGAGGTCGAGCAGCTCGAGCCCGACTTTGGGGGCGAGCGCCTGGGTCGAGGTGTCGAGCTCCTTCGCCGAGAGCGATGCGAGACAGCCCTTGTAGTAGGCGACCTGCTTCATCAGGAGTCTTCCTCCTGGGCTTCGTCTCGAGCTCGAGCTCGGTCGCCGGCGGGCCCTCGCCTCGAGCCCGTGGTCGAGCTTCGCAAGGGCATGCTCGCCCTGGACGATCCCCTCGTAGCCGAGCTGGCCCTGCTCGTGCACGAGCTTGTGCAGCCCGCGGGCCTCGTCGACATTCTCGGCGACGTGCGGCGGGATCGGCAGCGGCACCTTCCCCTTGACCGCGAGGCCCATCGCGAACTTCATCTCCCTGATCGACGAGATGACTCCCTGCGTCTTCGGCACGAGCTCGGTCTCGCGCAGCCACCCGGTCGTCTCGGCCGACTTGATGAACCACTTGGCGTGCTTCGCGCCCATGTCGCGGTCGATCCCCTCCTTGACCGCCTCCGCGCCGAGCTTCGCGATCGCGTCGCGCGGGTCGACGCCCTTCGGGCAGCGCTCGTTGCAGAAGTAGCACCGAGTGCACTCCCAGATCCCGTGCTCGTCGGAGTAGTCCTCGAGCCGCTCGACCTTCGCGCCGTCGCGCGGATCGCCGACGAATCGCATCCCCTTGGCGAGCGCCTGCGGGCCGCGGAACTCCGGGGCTCGACTCCATCGCGTTGCACTCCGAGACGCAACAGCCGCAGTTGATGCAGAGCGCCTCCTTGTGGATCACGTTCATGCGCTCCTGCGGGATGACGGTACTCCTTGCCCTCGGGCGGCTCCTCGTAGCCGGGCTGGAGCCAGGGCTTCATCGCCTTGAACTTGTCCCAGAAGGGCTCCATGTCGACGACCAGGTCCTTGACGATCGGCAGGTTGCCCATCGCGGAGATCACCGGGACGTGACCCGCCTGCGCGATGTCGTACATCCGCGTCTTGCACGCGAGCACCGCGGCGCCGTCCATGCGCATGCCGCACGAGCCGCAGATCATCATCCGGCAGCTCTTCCGATACGCGAGCGTGCCGTCCTCGCGGTCCTTGACATGTCGAGCAGTCGAGCAGCGTCGCCTCCTCGGGCGCCTCGATCTCGTACTCCTTCAGCGCGCGCTCGCCGGTCTCGGCGCTGTAGCGCCAGATCTTGATCCCGACCTGCATCAGTACTTCCGCTCCTCGGCGCTTCCCAGCGCGTCATTCTGGGGCTGCCATTGTCATCGTCACGAGCTTCCAGTCGGGCCCGCCGTTCGCCCAGCGGGAGATGGAGTGCTTCAGGAAGTTCTCGTCGTCTCGTGTCGGGTAGTCGTGCGGGCGCGAGTGCGCGCCGCGCGACTCCTTGCGCGCGATTCCCGCCTGCAGCATCGTCGCGGCGAGGTCGAGCATGTAGCCGAGCTCGATCGCCTGCGTCAGGTCGCTGTTGAAGACGTTGCCCTTGTCCTCGACGTAGACGCTGCGGATAACGATCGCGCAGGCCGTCGATGATCTCGATCTGGCGCGCCATCTTTCCTTCCTCGCGGAAGACGCCGAAGTTCTCGAGCATCGGAGGCGCCGAGCTCGTCGCGGATCTTCCACGGCCGCTCGCCGCTCGTTCGGCCGAGCAGCTCCTTGCAGGTCGCGCTCCGCGTCACGCTCGACAGCGTCGGGGACTTCGACCGTCGTGTTCGAGAGCGCCCATTCCGCGGCCGCGGTGCCCGCGCGCCGGCCGAACGTGATCGTCTCCATCAGCGAGTTGCCGCCGAGCCGGTTCGCGCCGTGCACGGACACGCATGCGACCTCGCCGGCCGCGTAGAGGCCGGTCAGCTCGGTGAGGCCGTCGCTGTCCGTCTCGACGCCGCCCATGTGGTAGTGCGCACCCGGCCGAACCGGGATCGGCTCGAAGATCGGGTCGACGCCCGCGTAGACCATCGCGAGCTCCCGCGAGCCCGGAAGCCGATCGAGGATCTTCTCCGCGCCGAGGTGCGTGAGGTCGAGCAGGACCGAGCCGTTGATCCCGCGCCCTTCGTCGATCTCGGTCTGCTCGGACCGGGAGACGACGTCGCGCGACGCGAGATCCTTCGCAGTCGGTGCGTAGCGAACCATGAAGCGCTCGCCGTTCGCGTTCCGCAGCACGCCGCCCTCGCCGCGACAACCCTCGGTGATCAGGATCCCGCTCGGGTACATCGTCGTCGGGTGGAACTGCATGAACTCCATGTCTTTCAGCGGCAGGCCGAGCCGGAGCGCCATCGCCATGCCGTCGCCCGTGCACGCGTACGCGTTCGTCGTCGCGCGGTAGAGTCGGCCGGCGCCGCCGGTCGCGAGGATCACGGTCTTGCCGCCGACGACCTTGAGCCCGCCGTTCAGGAGATCCCAGCGAGATGACGCCCTGGCAGCGCCCGTCGTTCTCGACGAGCTCGCCACGCGAAGTACTCCTCGTAGACCTTGATGTCGCGCTTGACCACCTGCTCGTAGAGCACCTGGATCAGCACATGGCCCGTGATGTCGGCCGCGAAGACCGTTCGCGGTGAGCCTGCCGCGCCGAACGGCCGCTGCGCGAGCTTGCCTTCCGCGTTTCGCGTGAAGATCGCGCCCCAGTGCTCGAGCTGGTAGATGTCGTCGGGCGCCTCGCGGGTGAAGATCTCGATCGAGTCCTGGTCGCCGAGGTAGTCCGAGCCCTTGACGGTGTCGAAGGCGTGGATCTCCGGGTTGTCCTCGCCCGTGTTCCCCAGGGCGGCGTTGATCCCGCCCTCGGCCGCGCCGGAGTGGCTGCGGGTCGGGTGGAGCTTCGAGATCATCGCCACGTCGGCGCCTGCGTCATGGGCTGCGATGGCCGCGCGCATGCCCGCGCAGCCGGCCCCGACGACGAGCACGTCGTGCTTGGCGTCCACCGCTCCGGACGCTATCGGATGGGGCCTGGGCAAGGCCTCGTAACGTCGGGTGCTTGGCGCAGGGGCGATAGGATTCCGCGCGTCCCGGCTAGCGAGCGAAGGAGTACGCGTGGCGAAGATGGCGTTCCGGCTGCCCCCTGCGGCCTCGGTGATCGAGAACCCGAGCCCGGAGGAGGCGAAGGAGCTGACGGCGCGGATGCCGAACGCGCGCCCGACCCAGTTCGGGAACATCAACATCGCCACGGAGGTCGTCTCGCGCTCGAAGCGCTCGACCTTCCTCGTCACCGACGACCCGGACGGCCAGAACCAGTCGATGACCCGCGAGGACGGCCTCAAGTGGGCCGAGCTCCAGGACGAGTACATCGCCGGCCAGGAGATGGTCGTGATCGACGGCTACATCGGGAACGACCCCGACTTCCGCACGCCGACGCGCCTCTACATCGAGGCGGCGAACGCGAACATCGCCGCGATGCAGCAGCAGCTCTACTTCGACCTCGAGCCGGGCGGCGACTTCGAGCCGGAGCTCACCGTGATCTACACGCCGAACCTGAAGGCCGAGGGCTTCCCCGACGACCGGCTGATCGCGGTCGACCTGGAGCAGGGCGTCACACGCGTCTTCAACTCGGACTACTTCGGCGAGTCGAAGAAGGGCGGGCTGCGCATGTGGAACAAGCTCGTCTACGACCGCGGCGGGCTGCCGCTGCACGCCGGCTGCAAGATCATCCCGACCGACCAGGGCGAGCGCGTCGGCCTGATCGTCGGCCTGTCGGGCACCGGCAAGACGACGACGACCTTCACGCGCCAGAACGGCTCGATCCCGGTGCAGGACGACTTCGTCGCGTGGATGCCGAACGGCCACGTCTACGTGACCGAGAACGGCTGCTTCGCGAAGACGTTCGGGCTCAACCCCGACGACGAGCCGACGATCTACGGCGCGGTCACGCAGCCCGACTCGTACCTCGAGAACGTCTCGCAGCACGGAGACGAGGTCGACTTCTACGACACGTCGTACACGCAGAACGGGCGCGCCACGTTCCCGTTCGGCGTGATCGAGGCGGGCGCCGACCGCCACATCGCGGACGCGCACTTCCTGCTCATCCTGAACCGCAACGAGAACATCATCCCCGCAGTCGCGAAGCTCGAAGGGCCGCAGGCAGCGGCCTTCTTCATGCTCGGCGAGACGCAGGGCACGAGCGCCGGCGGCGCCGACGAGGCGGGCAAGTTCCTGCGCGTGCCGGGGACGAACCCGTTCTTCCCGATGCCGCACGACCTGCAGGGCAACCGCTTCCTCGAGCTGCTCGAGGAGCACCCGCTCGAGGTGTACCTGATGAACACCGGGCGAGTCGGCGGCCCCGAGAGCGACGAGCGCTCGAAGAAGGTCAAGATCAAGCACTCGTCGGCGATCGTCAAGGGGATCGCCGAGGGGACGATCGAGTGGGAGACCGACCCCGACTTCCACTACCTCGTCGCGAGCTCGGTGCCGGGCATCGACGCCGACGACCTCGACGTCCTGCAGCCGCGGCGGCTCTACGAGGCGGCGGGACGCGCCGAGGACTACCGGGCGCTCGCGGAGCGGTTCAAGGCCGAGCGCGCCGAGTTCCTGAAGGCGTTTCCGAGCCTGTCGGACGAGATCGTCGCCGCGGTCAGGTAGCCGAATCCGAAATCCGGCCCGGGCCGTATTCCGGGGTGTGAGGTACCTGCTCATACCGATCGCGGTGCTCGCGCTCGCCGGGTGCGGCGGCGACGGGGACGACTCAGCCGGCGGCACCACGACGAGCGCAGCAGCTGCCGGGACGCCGGTCACGATGTCGCTCGTCGACTTCGCGCTCGAGCCCAAGACGGTGCAGCTCGACGCGGCGGGGACCTACACCTTCAAGGTGACGAACGACGGCCAGACGCAGCACGCGCTCGAGATCGAGGGCAACGGCGTCGAGGAGGAGACGGACACGCTCGCGCCGGGAGACTCGGGCGAGGTCACGGTCGAGCTCGCCGCGGGCGAGTACGAGCTCTACTGCCCGATCGACGGCCACCGTGCCAACGGCATGGAAGGCACGCTCGTCGTCGCCGGCGGCTAGCGCTAGATCTGCCAGGAGCCGCCGCGGAGGATCGGCACGCGCGCACCGTCGCGCGTGATCCCCGTGACGGCGACCTCGTCGCTGCCGATCATGAAGTCGAGGTGCAGGTCGGAGCGGTTGATCTTGTCGAGGTCCTCGGCACCGACCAGTGACTCGTACGCGCCGCCGAGCGCGAGGTGGCTCGCCGCGTTCTCGTCGAGCAGCGTGTTGTAGAAGACCGTTCCGAGCGGACCGATGCGACCTTCGCGGTCGACGAGCGCGACCTCGCCGAGCCGCCGGGCTCCCTCGTCGATCGACGTTCGCCCGCGCAGCGCGTCGCCGCCGACCTCTGCGTCGATCTCGACCGCGTAGCCGTCCTCGAACCGCACCTGATCCCGTCGATCAGCGTCCCGTCGCTCAGGACGAGCGGGCGCGTGGAGCGGACCACCCCGTCCGCGCGCTGCGGGTCCGGGGTCGTGGTCAGCTCCTCCGACGGGAGGTTCGGGACGTAGTCGATGCCGTCGACCGTCGTCTCGTTCGCGTTGCGCCACCTCGACGTCGGCAGCAGCCCGATCGTCAGGTCCGTGCCCGGCCCCTCGAAGTGCACGGCGTCGAGCTCGAGCTCCATCAGGCGATCGCCGACCTCCGCGGTCTGGCCGAACCGCTCGCGCCACGCAGCGACCGGGTCGTCCGTGTCGAGCCGGCAGACGTGCGCGACCTGGTCCCACAGCTTGCCGAGCGGATCCGCGTCGTCCGGGTAGACCTGGCGCGCCCAGCCCTCGACCGGCCCGGGCAGGACGACCCAGGTCGAGGCGTTCCGGTTGATCACCTCGAAGTTCTCCTTGATGCGCGGGAGCAGGTCGCGCCCGACGCGTGCGGCGTCGAGATCGCCCAGGAGCCCCGGCGCGGTCGGGCCTGCGATCGAGATCAGCGAGCCGTGCAGCTCGCCGACGTCGAGCGCGCGCTTGCCGTACCACGGCGGCACGTAGCCGAGCGTGTCCTCGGCCGCGTGCTCGATCCGCGCCCGCTTGACGTGCGGGTCGAAGTACCAGACGTCGACGAACCGCGCACCGCGTCGGTACGCGTGCGCCGCGATCGCGCGCGCCAGCTCGTGCTGGCCGTGCTCTGCGTTGACGTTGACGACCTGGCCCGGCTGGATGTTCGCGCCGTACTCCACGGCCACCCTGGCGAGACGGTCGCGGAGCTCGTTCCTGGCCTCCACGGGGAGGCGATAGTACCGAGGCGCCGAACCACTAGGCGTGGATGCCGTCGAGCGCTTCCTGGCTTCGCCGTCCCTGTCCGAGGGCACGCGCCGCTCGTACCGGTTCGACCTGGAGCCGTTCGCGGAGTGGCTCGGCAAGCGCGGCACCGCGCTCGACGACGTCGACGCACGCGCGCTCGCCGACTACGCGGCGGAGCTCGGACGCGACCGGCGCAAGCTCGCCCCCGCGACGATCTCGCGCAAGCTCGCCGCGATCCGCTCGTTCCTGCGCCACGCGCTCGGCCCGTCGCGCGTGCCCGAGGGAACGTTCTCGCCGCGGCGCGTGCGGCGACTGCCGAACACGCCGGTGACGAAGGACATCGAAGCGCTCCTCGACGCACTCGAGGGCGACGGACCGCTTCCCGCTCCGCAACCGCGCGCTGCTCGAGCTCATCTACTCGGCGGGACTGCGCTCGCGCGAGGCGGTGCTCCTCGACCTCGCCGACGTCGACTTCGAGCAGGAGCTCGTGCGCGTGCACGGCAAGGGCGACAAGGAGCGCGTCGTGCCGCTCGGCGAGGAGGCCGCGTACTGGATCTCGCTCTACGTCCGCGACGCGCGTCCCCAGCTCGTCCGCGGCGCCGAGGCTGCGCTGTTCCTGTCCGCTCGCGGGAAGCGGCTCGACACGAGCACGCTGCGGCGAATCTGCCCGAACCCGCACAAGCTGCGCCACGCGTTCGCGACGCACCTGCTCGAAGGCGGAGCCGACCTCCGCACGATCCAGGAGCTCCTCGGGCACTCGTCCCTCTCCACCACGCAGGTCTACAGCCACGTCGACGGAAAGAGGCTGCGCCGTGTCTACGACAGCGCGCATCCCCGATCCTGAGCTCGACGGCTTCCTCGCCGTGCTCGCTGCGCAGCGTGCGCCGCGCACCGTCGACGCGTACCGGCGCGACCTCGAGCACTTCGCGCGGTTCCTCGGCTCGGCTCCCTCCCGCGCGACGACGGAGGAGCTCGAGCGCTACCTCGCGCAGCAGCGCGCGGACGGGCTCTCCGGCGCGACGATCGCGCGCCGCATCGCCGCGCTGCGAAGTCTCTACCGGCACCTGATGCTGCTCGGCGCGCGCGCCGACAACCCCGCCGCCGAGCTCTCGCCGCCGCGACGGGTTCGGCGCCTGCCACGCACGCTCTCGCCGTCCGAGGCCGAGCGCCTGATCGACGCGGCGAACGGGACCACGCCGCGCTCGCTCCGCGACTCGGCGATCGTCGAGCTGCTCTACGGTGCCGGCCTTCGCGTCAGCGAGCTCGTCTCGCTCGAGCGCGGCAGCGTCGACCTCGACCGGCGCATCGTCCGCGCGCTCGGGAAGGGATCGAAGGAGCGGATCGTCCCGATCGGCCGGCGCGCCGCGGAGTCGCTTCGCCGTTACCTCTCGCGCGGCCGCCCCTACCTCGAGCGCCGCCAGCGCCCCGAGCTGTTCCTGAACGCGAAGGGCGGGCCGCTGACGCGCTCCGGCGTCTTCCTGATCCTCCGCAAGCTGGCGGAGAAGGCCGGCCTCGAGCCGGGACGCGTACATCCGCACCTCCTGAGGCACTCCTTCGCCACTCACCTGCTGGAAGGCGGGGCCGACCTTCGCAGCGTCCAGGAGATGCTCGGCCACGCCGACCTGGCCACGACCGAGCTCTACACGCACGTGTCCGACAAGCGGCGCCGGGAGCTCTACTTCCAGGCCCACCCGCACGCGCGGAGGCGTTTGGGGCCGTCGCGAACCGTAAACAAACACGAATCGGACTGAACGGGATCACACCCCAGCTCGCCGCGCTGCTCGCCTCGACGGGCGTGGGCGTCTGGATGGCGATCGCCGGCGTGCAGAAGAACGCGCTCGAGTGGAAGCGCCGCAAGCGCACCTGCCCCTCCTGCGGCCGCGAGATCCCCGGCCGCACGTGCGGCCACCATGCCGTAGCTAGCTCTTCGCGCGCGCCGGACTTCTTGCGGAGGAGCTCCGCGACCTTGCGCGCGATGTCGCGCAGCTCGCGGTCCTGCTCGTCGTCCTCGGACAACCCCTTGAGCAGGCGGATCGTGTCGGGCTGCGGCGACGCGTTCTTCAGGCAGACGATCGCGAGGCGTCGCACGGCCTGGTTGCCGTCGCTGTCGGCCAGCGAATGCAGCTTCGCGCGCACCTGGTTGACGACGCCGGGATGGTCGCGCGAGAGCGCCTCGAGCGCCACGAGCGCGGAGCCGCGGCACGCCGGGCTGTCGTCCTCGAGCCCGCGGCGGAGCAGCTCCGTCTTCTGGCGGAACCGGAACTGCGCGATCGCGCGGTAGGCCTGCGCGCGGACGCGGAAGTCCGGGTCTCGCGCCGACATCTCGAGGTCGTCGTCCCACTGGAGCCGCAGCGTGGCGAGCGCCTTCTCGTCGCCGGCCGCGGCCAGCTCGTCCGCCTTCGCCGCCGCCTCTGCGAGTGTCAAGCGGTGTCGAGCGAGCGGGGTTCCGGGCCGACGTAGCGCGCCGACGGCCTGAAGAGCCGCCCGGTGCGCTTCTGCTCGAGGATGTGCGCCGACCAGCCGGCGACCCGCGAGCAGGCGAACATCGCCGGTGCGAGCGGCGGCGGGATCTCCGCGCTGTCGAGCACGACGGCGGAGTAGTACTCGACGTTCGTCGCGAGCACGCGCTCGGGATGACGCTCCTGCAGCACGCGGAGCGCGACCGCCTCGAGCTCCTCCGCGACGTCGATGTTCGCCGCGCCGAGCTCCTTCGCCGTTCGCTTCAGCACGCGCGAGCGAGGGTCTTCCGCGCGGTAGACGCGGTGGCCGAAGCCCATGATCCGCTTGCCGCTCTCGAGCGCTTCCTTCACCCAGCGTTCCGCGTCTCCCAGCTTCGCGACCTCTTCGAGCATCGGCTTGACGTACGCGGGCGCACCGCCGTGCAGCGGGCCGGAGAGCGCGCCGACCGCGGACGAGAGCGCCGCGCCTGCATCCGCACCCGTCGACGCGACCACGCGCGCCGTGAACGTCGACGCGTTCAGGCCGTGCTCCGCGGTGCAGATCCAGTACGTGTCGATCGCCTTGACGTGCTTCGGGTCCGCCTCCCCGCGCCAGCGCAGCAGGAACTTCTCGGCGGCCGTCTTTCCCTTCGCGACGACGTCGTCGGGCGCAGGCTCGCGTCCGTCGGCGACGGCGGCGGAGCGCGCGACGATCTCCATCATCTGCGCGGAGAGGCGACCGAGATCCTCGCGCGCCTGCTCGTCCGAGATCTCGCTCAGCTTGCCGAGCTTCCACTCGCCCGCGAGGCGCGCGGTCTCGGCCTGCAGGTCGGCCGGTGCGTTGCCCGTGAGCCCCGCCGGCTCGACCGGCTCGGGGTCCGGCATCTTCGAGCTCAGGTCGTTGTCGACGAGGAGCCCCCACACGTACTCGTAGGGGTACTTGCCGACCAGCTCTTCGATGTCGATCCCGCGATACCTGAGCTGGCCGCCCTCGCGGTCCGGCTCGGCGATCTCCGTCTCGACCGCGACCACACCTTCGAGCCCCGGCCGGAAGTCGGTGGTGGCGCTCATCGGCGCGGACTGTATCGATACAGTCCGCCCCCGGTATGTCCCACCGCGTAACGCTGATCCCCGGGGACGGCATCGGTCCCGAGCTGACGGAAGCCACCCGCAGAGTGCTCGAGGCGACCGGTGTCGAGTTCGACTGGGACGTCCGTCCCGCGGGCGCGGCGGCGATGGACGAGCACGGTGGCAACCCGCTTCCGGACGAGACGCTCGAATCGATCCGCGCGAACGGCGTCGCGCTGAAAGGGCCGATCACGACGCCCGTCGGAGGAGGCTTCCGCTCGGTCAACGTCGGGCTCCGCAAGGCCCTCGACATGTACGCGCAGGTGCGCCCGTGCAAGACGTATCCCGGCGTGCGCTCGCGCTTCGACGACGTCGACCTCGTGATCATCCGCGAGAACACCGAAGACCTCTACGCCGGGATCGAGTACGAGCAGGGAACGCCCGACGCGGAGGAGCTGATCTCCTGGATCGAGTCGAAGGGCGGCGAGCTGCGCTGGCGCGACGCCGGCATCTCGATCAAGCCGATCTCGGTCACGGGGACGCGGCGCATCTTCGAGTTCGCGTTCGACTACGCGCGCAAGATGGGCCGCCGCAAGGTGACGGCCGTGCACAAGGCGAACATCATGAAGTTCAGCGACGGGCTGTGGCTGCACGTCGCGCGCGAGGTCGCCGAGGAGAACTCCGACATCGAGTTCGACGACCGGATCGTGGACAACATGTGCATGCAGCTCGTTCAACGGCCCGAGGAGTACGACATGCTCGTGCTGCCGAACCTCTACGGCGACGTGCTCTCCGATCTCTGCGCGGGGATGATCGGCGGGCTCGGGACTGGCGCCCGGTGCGAACTTCGGTGACGGCGCCGCCGTGTTCGAGCCGACGCACGGCTCGGCGCCGAAGTACGCCGGCCAGAACAAGACGAACCCGATGGCGCAGCTCCTCTCGGGGATGCTGATGCTCCGCCACCTCGGCGAGGACGACGCGGCAGAGAGCCTCGAGGCCGCGATCGCCGAGGTGATCCGCGAGGGGAAGAGCGTGACGTACGACATGAAGCCGACCCGCGACGACCCGACCGCAGTCGGGACGAGCGAGGTCGCAGACGCGATCATCGAGAAGCTGGGAGTGCGAGTTTGAGACAGAAGGTGACCGTCGTCGGGGCCGGGAACGTCGGCGCGACGTGCGCGCAGGTGCTCGCGCAGCGCGACTACGCGGACGTCGTCCTCGTCGACATCAAGGAGGGACTGCCGCAGGGCAAGGCGCTCGACATCGACCAGATGGGCGCGGTGCTCGGCTTCGAGCCGAACGTCGTGGGCTCGAACGGCTACGACGAGAGCGCCGGCTCGTCGGTCGTGGTGATCACCGCGGGGCTGCCGCGCTCGCCCGGGATGAGCCGCGACGACCTCGTGACGACGAACGAGAAGATCGTCAAGTCGGTCACCGAGGCCGTCGTCGCGGCCTCGCCCGACGCGATCCTGATCGTCGTCTCGAACCCGCTCGACGCGATGTGCCACGTCGCGAAGAACGTCTCGGGCTGGGCGAAGGAGCGCGTCTTCGGGATGGCGGGCATCCTCGACACCGCGCGCTTCTCGACCTTCATCGCCTGGGAGACGGGCGCGTCGGTGAAGGACGTCACCGCGATGGTCCTCGGCGGCCACGGCGACCAGATGGTCCCCGTCGTCAGCGCGACGACGGTCGGCGGCGTTCCGCTCACGAAGCTCGCGCCGAAGGACCGGATCGACGCGATGGTCGAGCGCACGCGCAAGGGCGGCGGCGAGCTCGTCAACCTGCTCGGGACGTCGGCCTGGTACGCGCCGGGTGCTGCGGCCGCGCAGATGGTCGACGCGATCTGCCTCGACGAGAAGCGCGTGCTCCCGTGCACGGCGTACCTCGAGGGCGAGTACGGAATCGACGGCCTCTACATGGGCGTGCCGGTCAAGCTCGGCGCGGCCGGGATCGAGCAGATCGTCGAGCTCGACCTGACCGACGAGGAGCGCGGCTGGCTCGACGAGTCCACTGCCGCCGTCCGGGACGTCGTCGGCGTTCTGACCACCTGATGGACTTCGGCCTCCGAGGCCGCACCGCGATCGTCTGCGGTGCATCGGAAGGGATCGGGCTCGGCGTCGCCGAGGCGCTCGCCGCGGAGGGAGCGAACGTCGCGATGTTCGCGCGGCGCCGCGAGCCGCTCGACCGCGAGGCCGACCGCCTCGGAGCGCTCGGCGTGCGCGGCGACGTCACGAACCCCGCCGACCTGCAGCGGCTCGTCGAGAAGACCGTCGAGGCGTTCGGCGGGATCGACGTGCTCGTGAACAACTCCGGCGGGCCGCCGCGCACCAGAGGTGTCGACCTGACCGACGAGCTCGTCGAGGAAGCCGTCGAGCTGCTCCTCCTGTCCGCGATCAGGCTGACGCGGCTGTGCCTCCCCTACCTCGGCAAGAGCTCGAACGGCCGCATCGTGAACATCACCTCGAGCACCGTGAAGGAGCCGGTCGACAACCTCGCGCTCTCGAACGTCGTGCGGCCCGGCGTGATCGGCTGGGCGAAGACCCTCTCCCGCGAGCTCGGCCCGCAGGGAATCACGGTCAACTCGATCGCCCCGGGACGAATCGACACCGCGCGGATCCGCGAGGTCTACCCCGACGGCCCGACGGCGCAGGATCTCCAGACGATCCCGCTGGGACGCCTCGGCTCGCCGCGCGAGGTGGGCGACGTCGTCTGCTTCCTCGCCTCTGCGCGAGCGTCGTACGTGACGGGCACCGTCGTTTCCGTCGACGGGGGATTGACCCGAGCTCTTCTGTAACTCGAGCGCGATGTGAAATCGCTACGCCAGCGGCCGCGAAGCGGCCGCCTTTAGGGATCTTGCGCGTCGCGGATCCGCGGAGCGGATTCGCGACTTGCGCAGCTAGCATCAGGACGGTGCTGCGGCTGTTCTCGCCGGTCCGGCTCTTGGTCGCCGGGCTTCTGGTCGCGGCGGTCGCAGTCACGGTCTGGATCTACCCGACCGAGAGCTACATCTTCCTTCCGAACCGCGCGCATCCCGTTGCGCCACTCGTCGAGGTGGAAGGCGGGAAGGACCCGAAGAACGGCGGCATCTTCTTCGTCGACGTGCTCGTCCGCAAGGCGACGCTCCTCGAGCGGATCTTCCCGAGCCTCCGCGAGGGCTCGACGGTCGTCCCGGCCGAGCAGGTTCGCCCACCGGGAGTGAGCGAGAGCCAGCGGCGAAACGAGGAGCTGCAGGAGATGCAGATGTCGCAGCGCGTCGCGGCCGCCGTGGCGCTGCGCGAGCTCGGCTACAAGGTCGTCGCCAAGCCGATCGGCGCGCGGATCGAGTTCGTCGATCCGAAGTCGCCCGCCGCCGGCAAGCTGCTTCCGGGCGACGTGGTCACGAGCGCAGGCGGAAAGCCCGTGAAGGGCCCGGCGGGGCTCCGCCGCGCGATCCGCGAGAACGGCACCGAACGAGACGTCGCTGCTGGTCGTGACGCGCGGCGACGAGCAGGTCGAGGTCAGCGTCCGTCCGACCCGCGGGCCACAGGGGACGCCGGTGATCGGCGTGATCGTCTCGCAGGCCGCCGACATCAAGCTCCCGGTCGACGTCGAGATCGACACCAAAGGCGTCGGCGGGCCTTCGGCCGGGCTCGCCTTTGCGCTCGATCTGATGGAGGAGCTGGGCCACGACGTCGACCACGGGAACCGGATCGCCGTGACCGGTGCGCTCGAGCTCGACGGGACCGTCGGCGAGATCGGCGGCATCAAGCAGAAGACGATCGGCGTCGAGCGCGAGGGGATCAAGGTCTTCCTCGTTCCGGCTGGGGAAAACGCAGCCGAGGCGAGGCGCTACGCGGATGGGATCCGGATCGTGCCTGTGACCAGTTTTCAACAGGCGTTGCGGAGCCTGGCAACATTGCCGCCTGCGCGCCAGGATTGAGCAGATTTCGCCATGTTGGAATGGACCGCAAAGTGCACAGGTTTCATCCGCGCTCGGGCTTGCACGACCGAGCAGGCGCCGTAGACTCCACGCCTGTTTGCAAGCTGAGTTTTGGGCGAACAAGGGGAGAGATGAGCAAGAGCATCAAACCAACGTGCGATGATTGCTACTTCCGCCGGGCGGGCCTGTGCGCCCTCGCCGGCGACGACATCTGCCCCACCTTCCGGGCGTCCCAGCGTGGGTCGCTCGTGCCGCCCCGCCAGCCCGCGCTCGTGCCGCGGACCGTGGCCGCGAGCCCCGCGGCGGCCTAGCAGAGCCTCTAGACCCTCGCCGCCGCCGGGACGAGCGCGGCGAGGCGCGCGATCCCCTCGACGATCTCGGCCGGGGAGACGAAGCTGAACGCCAGCCGCGCCGAGCGCTCGCCGCCCTCGCCGGGCGGGAAGAAGTCCGCGCCCTTGATGAACGTGACCCCCGCCTGCTCGGCACGGCCGAGGAGCTCCGCGGTCTCCACGCCGAGGTCGAGCCACAGGAAGTAGCCGCCCTCGGGCCTGCTCCACGTTGCGCGGTCGCCGAGCTCCGACTCGAGCGCGCCGAGCATCGCGTCGCGGCGCTCGCGCAGCAGGCCGCACACCCGCTCGAGGTTCGGCTCGAACGCGCCGCGCCTGAGGAACTCGTAGACGGTCGCCTCGCCGAGCAGGACGGGCGTGATGTAGGTCGACACGGCCAGCGCCTCGAGCTCCGCGGCGAGCGCTTCCGGCAGGACGAAGTAGCCGACGCGGACGCCCGGCGCGATCGTCTTCGAGAACGACGAGCTGTAGAGGACGCGCTCTCCGCCGGCGAGCTCGAGCAGGCTCGGCGGGGCCTCGCCCTCGAACCGGACGAGCCCGTACGGGTCGTCCTCGTAGACGAGGAGATCGTGCTCGGCGGCGAGGTCGGCGATGCGGCGTCGGCGCTCGGTCGTGAGCGTCCGCCCGCTCGGGTTCTGGAAGGTCGGGATCGTGTAGAGGAGCGCCGGGCCGTGCCCGAGCTCGTCCTCGAGCGCGTCGACGTCGAGCCCGTCGTCGTCCTGCGGGATCGCGACGACGTCCGCGCCGAGCTCGCGCAGGATCTTCAGCGGCCGGTCGTAGGTCGGCGCCTCGACGAGGAAGCGCCGCTCGCCGGCGAAGCGGTTCGCGAGGAAGACGAAGCCCTGCAGCGAGCCGTTCGTGACCAGAACCCTGGAGGGATCGACGCCGTGACGTTCGCCGAGCCAGGCGCGAAGCGGCGGGTAGCCGCCGCCCGGGCCGTACGAGAGCACCGTCCGCCCGTCGCGCTCGATCGCGGCTTTCGCGCAGTCCGCGAGCTCCTCGATCGGAAGGCACTCGGGGGCGGGAATCCCACGCGCGAAGCTGATCGTCTCCACGCTTCGAGTGTAGAGATGGCCGCGGCGGATCAGCTGCGGGCGATGCGACGCGCGCCGACGAGTCTTCCGCCGTAGCCCGAGCGGCCGAGGCTGACGACCTGGACCAGGCTGCCGGAGTGCGGCGCGTGCACCATCCGTCCACGGCCGAGGTAGATCCCGACGTGCCCGAGCCCGGAGAAGAAGAGCAAGTCGCCCGGCTTCATGCTGGAGCGCGCAACCCGCCGACCCTGGTCGTAGAGCGCGTACGAGCTGTGCGGCAGCTCGACGCCGAGTCGTCCGTAGGCCCAGTAGACGAGCCCGGAGCAATCGAAGCCGCCGGCGGGCGAGCTGCCTCCCCAGCGATAGGGCACGCCGACCGCCCGGAGGGCGACTTTCGCCGCGCGCTCGCCGAGGGTGGGCTTCGCCTGGAGGGCCGGCTGCGGATCGTTCCTGGCGAAGCGCAGCCGGCGCCGCGAAGGCGAAGACGGCCGCAGCAAGAGCGACCGCCAGCAGGAGTCTGCGGGGGTGAAAGGGCATAAGGAGAGCTGAACGACGGGCCGCAGAAAAGGAGACGCGCGGCCCTGGCCTGTTCGTAAGCTCCTGACCCTAGCCGCAATCCGGCCGCTGTCTACCCCCAACCGTCCGGCTCCGGCCGACCCGGGCGATTGACTATCCGGTATGAGGCGAGCTTTTCTCGTCGCCGCCTGCTGCCTCGCCGTGCTCGCCGCGGGCTGCGGAGGGGACGATTCGAGCACCGAGGCCTGGGCCGACGACTTCTGTGGGGCGATCGACGACTGGCGCGAGCGGGTTCAGGACGCCGCGGCCGAGCTCGCCGAGCCGGCGGCGCTCTCCGAGGAGCAGCTCGACGAGTCGATCCGGGAGGCGGTGGCCGCCACCGACGACCTGCTGGCCGATCTCGGCGAGCTCGGGTTGCCGGAGCTCGAGGCGCGTGACGAGATCGAGCAGGAGCTCGACCACCTCGAAAGCGTGCTGCGCGAGCGCGCCGCGAACGCGCGTGCGGGCATCGACCAGCCGGCAGGCAGCGTCAGCGAGGCGCTCGCCCGGCTCGCTGCCCTGTCACGCGAGCTCGCCGCCGCTGCGGCGACGATCGAGCTGACGATCGAGAAGCTCCGCGCCCTCGATCCGGCAGGCGAGCTGAAGCAGGCGCTCGAGTCGAGCGACGCCTGCTCGAACCTACGCGGCTAGGCCTTGGCGCCGACGGCGTCGGCGACGAGCTGCGCGACCTCGGTGGGCGTCGTGCCGACGCGCACGCCGCAGGCCTCCAGCGCTTCCTTCTTGGCCTGCGCAGTGCCGGACGAGCCGGAGATGATCGCTCCGGCGTGACCCATCGTCTTGCCCGGCGGCGCGGTGAAGCCGGCGATGTACGCGAGCACCGGCTTCGACATCCGGTCGCGGATGAACTCCGCGGCCTTCTCCTCCTCGTTGCCGCCGATCTCGCCGACCATCACGACCATCTCGGTCTGCGGGTCGGCCTCGAACTTCTCCAGGATGTCGATGAAGGACGAGCCCGGCACCGGGTCGCCGCCGATCCCGACGATCGACGAGTTGCCGAGCCCGAGCTGGGCCAGCTCGTAGCCGATCTGGTACGTGAGCGTCCCGGAGCGCGAGACGAGCCCGATCGCGCCCTCGGCGAAGACCTCCGCGGGGATGATCCCGACGTTCGCCTTCCCCGGCGAGAGCACGCCCGGGCAGTTCGGGCCGATCATCGTGATCCCCTTCGGGCGCACGTAGGTGTAGACGCGGAGCATCTCGTGCGCGGGGATGTGCTCGGTGATCACGATCACGGTCCCGATGCCGGCGTCGACCGCCTCGTAGGCGGCGTCGGCGGCGAAGCGCGCAGGGACGAAGATCAGCGACGTGTTCGCGCCGGCCTGCTCGACGGCCTCGGCGACGGTGTCGTAGACCGGGATGCCCTCGACGTCCTGGCCGCCCTTCCCCGGCGTGACGCCGGCGACGACGTTCGTGCCGTAGGCTGCGGTTGCGCAGGCCGTGGAAGCGGCCCTCGCTCCCGGTCAGGCCCTGCACGACGAGCCGCGTGTCCTGGTCGACGACGATCGCCACTACTTCTTCCGGCCTTCAGCGACGATCGACCGGAAATCAGGCGACCGTCCTTGATCCGGTCGGCGAGCAGCTCGCGTGCCGCGAGCAGCGTCGGCCTCGGGAGTCTCGACGCGCGCCAGCCACGCCTCGACGTCGAGCCAGCGCTCGAAGGTGTCGCGTCGTCTTCGACCTCGAGGCCGGCGTCGGCGAAGAACGTCCGCCACTCCTCCTCCGAGTAGCAGCGGACGTGCGTGGGGTCGTGCAGGCGCTCCGCCTCCTCGAACTCCTCGCTCGATGAACAGGTTGTCCTCGACGACCACGCGGTCGCGTGAGACGCGCGCCATCTCGCGCATTGCTGCCGGGACGTCGTCGAAGTGGTGCGCCGCGATCCTGCAGGCGACGACGTCGAAGACTGCCGTCCGCGAAAGGGATCTGCTCGGCCGCGCGCCACGACGGTCGGGTTCATCCCGGGCGCTGGGTCGACCGAGACGACGTCGCAGCCCGGCCTCCGCAGCCGGCGCGCCACGTGGCCGCCGCCGGTCGCGACGTCGAGCGCCTGAACGCCGTCGCCGGGCTCGCACCACTCGACCAGCAGGTCGAGATCGGGGCCCTCCGATGAGCCGCGCTCTCGCGGAACGCCTCCGCACGCTCGGACCAGACGTCGGTCATGCGGCGAGCTCCACTGCGCGTCTCGCTGCGTCGAGCATCGTCGGCTCGACGTGGAGGTTCGGGGGCGAGGCCTCCTTGAGGATCTCTCTGCCTTCCTCCGCGTTCGTCCCGTCGAGTCGCACGACGATCGGATGCTCGATCGTCATCCGGTCGAGCGCGGCGAGGATCCCGCGCGCCACCTCGTCGCAGCGCGTGATCCCTCCGAAGACGTTGAAGAAGATCGACTTCACCTGCGGGATCGGCGGTGATCACGCCGAGCGCGTCGACCACGCCCTCGGCGTCGCCGCCGCCGCCGAGGTCGCAGAAGTTCGCCGGGCGCCCGCCTGCGAGCGCGATCACGTCGAGCGTCGACATGACGAGGCCGGCGCCGTTGCCGAGGATCCCGACCTCTCCGTCGAGCTTCACGTACGTGACGCCCTTCTCGCGCGCCGCGCGTTCCTCGGGCGGCACCGCGTCGAGGTCGCGCATCTCCGCGATGTCCGGATGCCGGAAGAGCGCCGCGTCGTCGACCGTGAACTTCGAGTCGAGCGCCTTGACCTCGCCGTCGGGCGTGACGATCAGCGGGTTGATCTCCGTGAGCATCGCGTCGGTCGCCACGAACGCCTCGTAGAGCTTCCCGACGATCGAGAGGATCTGCTTCTGCTCGCTCGGGTCCTCGACCCCGGCGCCGTAGACGAGGCGCCGGCCCTGCCACGGCTGGAAGCCCTCGAACGGGTCGACGTGCAGGCGCACGAGCTTCTCCGGCGTGGACTCGGCGACCTCTTCGATGTCGATCCCGCCTTCCTTGGTGAACATGAAGAGCGGCTGTTTCGCGCCACGGTCGAACGTCAGCGAGAGGTAGTACTCCTTCGCGATGTCGGACGCGCTCTCGATCCAGAGCTTGCGCACGACGTGGCCGCGAATGTCGAGCCCGAGGATCTGCTCGGCCTTCTCCCGCGCGTCGTCGGGATTCTCGGCGAGCTTGATCCCGCCGGCCTTGCCGCGGCCGCCGGTGAGGACCTGCGCCTTCACGACGACCTGGCCGCCGATCTCCTCCGCGGCCGCGCGCGCCTCGTCGGGCGTCGTCGCGAGTCTCCCCTCCGACACGGGGATCCCGAAGCGCTTGAAGAGCTCCTTGCCCTGGTACTCGTAGAGGTCCACCGGCGGCGGACTCTACCCATGCACACCTTGTAACCTCGTGGCTCGCCGCCAACCCACGCAGGGAGGATCAATGGACGAGCGCACGACCACACTCACCGACGACCAGATCCGGACCGACCAGTACAGCAGCGAGGTCGCGGACGAAGAGCCGGACTCAGACGGCACAGACGCGACCGAGCCGACCGACGTCGACAGCGACGACGCCGACGCAGACGCAGACGGCACGGACGCTTCGTAGCGCCCTCGCGCGCTGCGTCGAGCCGGTCGAGGAAGCGACCTTCCTCGCCGAGCACTGGGAGCGCAAGCCGCTCGTCGTCGAGCGCGACGAGCCCGGGCGCTTCGACGACCTCCTGACCACGGAGGACGTCGAAGGACTGCTCGAGTCGGGCGGCCTGCGCTCCCCCGCGTTCCGGCTCGTGCGCGCGGACACGAAGCTGCGCGCGAGCGACTACCTCGTCGACGTGTCCTGGCGGCCCGTCCCCTTCAAGGGCATGGCCGACGTGGCGCGCGTGGCGGAGGCGTTCGACTCGGGCGCGACGCTCGTGATCCAGGGGATGCACCACTGGTGGCCCGCGCTCGCGACGTTCTGCCGCTCGCTCGAGGCCACGCTCGGGCATCCGGCGCAGGCGAACGCCTACTACACGCCGCGCTCGGCGCAAGGGCTGCCGGTTCACCACGACACGCACGACGTCTTCTGCCTCCAGATCGCGGGCGAGAAGCGCTGGCTCGTGTACGAGCCCGTGTGGGAGCTGCCGCTGAAGAACCAGCGCTACGACTCGAAGCTCGGCGCTCCCGGCGAGCCCGTCCTCGACGTCACGCTGCGGCCGGGCGACACGCTGTACCTCCCGCGTGGGTGGCTGCACGAGGCGAAGACGTCCGACACCGACTCGCTGCACCTGACGATCGGGGCGAACGTCTACTCGTGGCTGGACGCGTTCAAGGCCGCGCTCGAGGAGTGCGCCGACGACGCGGAGTTCCGCCGCTCGCCGGACGGCTCCGCAGAGGAGCTGCTCGAACGCCTCGGCGAAAGGCTCGGCGAGCACGACGTCCGCCGCCGGATGCGCTCGAGGCTGGTGCGCAGCAGGCGGCCGGTGCTCGAAGGCCAGCTCGGGCACCTGCGCGCCCTGCGCGACCTCGACCCGGAGACCGAGCTCGAGCGGCGCCCGACGGTGCTCGCGGACCTCGTCGTGCACGAGGATCGCGCGGAGCTCACGTTCGAGGGGCGCACGCTCGAGTTCCCTGCGCATGTCGGCGACGCGCTGGAGTTCGTGCTCCGCACGGACGAGCCGTTCCGCCCGTCGGACCTGCCCGGGACACTCGACGAGGAGGGCCGGCTCGCCCTCGTCGCGCGCCTCGTGCGCGAAGGGCTGCTCGTCAGCCGCTGACGACGACGTAGCGCCACGGCCGGTGCATTTCGTCTGCCGTGCACGTCAGGAAGTCCGCAGGCCCGAGCTCGAGCGACACCTCACGCTCGTGCACGTTGCCCTCGCGGTCGGAGAACGCGATCAGCGAGCCCTGCTCCGAGACGAGCCGGAGATCGTCGAGGCGCAGCAGCCCGGTGCGCTCCCTGATGTCGCGCTCGGCCGCCTGCGCCGCGAACGAGTAACAGGAGCGGCCTCGATAGTGCGCGAGCTCGATCGTGTCCTCGAGGTGCGCGTCGAGCACGCGGCCCGCGTCCTTCCGCTCGACGCGTCCGTAGTACACGCCGCGCGAGAGACAGAGGAGGTTGCCGGCGAAGCGGTCGCCGCCGATGTGGGTCGTCTGCCAAACGGCCTCCTCCTCGACCTGCTCGGCCAGCGCCTCGAAGAGCGGACGGCCGTAGCGGGCGCAGCAAGGGTCGTGCTTGCCGTGCGTGCACACGAGAAAGAGCGGGCGCTCGAGCGGCTCGCCGGCACGCGCGAGGTCGAGCGTGCGCAGCTCCTCGTACGACGAGAACGACGCGCAGCGCAGGCTCTCCTCCCCCTCGCGCGACGTTGCCGCGTAGGCGCGGAACTCCTCCCGCCCGCGGCGGTCCGGGCGGCGAATGAAGAGCAGCCGCGTGCGTGGGCGCGCGCGCACCTGCTCGCGCAGGGCCTCCTTCACCTGATCGGAGAGCCCCGACGCTCGCAGCGCGTCGGGCCCCCACAGCCCGCGGTACTCGACGAGCAGCCAGTGGTCGATGCGACTCGCCGTCGCGCCGAGCGACTCGCCGTTGTCCCGCGACACGTCGCTGCAGAAGGGACGGCGGCTACTCATCGCCGGTCAGCACGCAGATCACTTGACCGTTCTGCACCGGCTCGCCCTGCGCGACCGTCAATTCGGTGACGACGCCCGCGCGGTGCGCCGCGATCTCGTTCTCCATCTTCATCGCCTCGACGATGCAGAGCACCGCTCCCGCCTCCACCACGTCGCCCTCGGCGACGGCAACCGAGAGCACGGTCCCCTGCATCGGGCTGACCACCGCCCCGGAGCCGCCGTGGCCCGAGGCGTCCGCGCGCTCGCGCCGGCTGCGCGCGAGCTCGAGCCACGGCGGCTCGGACGCGAGCACCGTCACCTCGAAGCGGCGGCCGTCGACCTCGACCGGCGTGACGCGCTCGACGAGGCGTCCGGTCCCGTCGCGCGACGACGGTGTGCTCGAGCCATGAGCTCCTCGGCTCTCGCGGCGAGCGCGTCGGACTCGACGACGCCGTGGCACGTCTCGCCGTCGACGAAGCACGGATGCTCGAGCAGTGCGCGGTGGAACCCGAGCAGCGTCTTCACTCCGCCGATCTCGAACTCCTCGAGCGCCCTCAGCATGCGCCGCCGCGCGTGCTCGCGATCGACGTCGCGCACGATCAGCTTGGCGATCATCGGGTCGTAGAGCGGCGAGATCTCCGAGCCCTCGACGACGCCCGAGTCCACGCGGACGCCCGGCCCCGCCGGCTCGCGGTAGTGCGTGATCCTTCCCGGCGCCGGGAGGAACCCCCGGGAGACGTCCTCGGCGTTGATCCGGCACTCGATCGCGTGGCCGCGCAGCACGACGTCCTCCTGACGCACCGAGAGCGGCTCGCCGGCGGCGATCAGGATCTGCTCGCGAACGAGGTCGAGGCCGGTCACCTCTTCGGTCACGGTGTGCTCGACCTGGATCCGCGTGTTCATCTCCATGAAGTAGTAGGAGCCGTCGGGCGCGAGCAGCCCCTCGATCGTCCCGGCCGAGCGGTAGCCGGCGGCGCGCGCGGCGTCGACCGCGATCTTCCCGATCCGCTCGCGCAGCTCCTCGTCGACGGCCGGCGACGGCGTCTCCTCGATCAGCTTCTGATGACGGCGCTGGATCGTGCAGTCGCGCTCGCCGAGGTGGATCACGTTCCCGTGCGCGTCGGCGAGGACCTGCACCTCGACGTGGCGCGGGTCCTCGAGATATCGCTCGACGTACACGGCGGCGTCCGCGAAGTACGACTGCCCCTCGCGACTCGCGGACTCGAACGCGCGCTCCGCCTCCTCGGGCGAGCCGACGATCTTCATCCCCTTGCCCCCACCGCCCGCCGCCGCCTTGACGATCAGCGGGTAGCCGATCTCCTCGCCGAGCGCGACGATCTCGGCGGCCGACGCGACCGGGTCGGTCGTGCCCGGGATGATCGGGACTCCCGCCTCCCGCATCCTCGTTCGAGCGGCCGTCTTGTGCCCCATCAGCTCGATCGCCTCGGGCGGCGGGCCGATCCAGACGAGGCCGGCCTCCTCGACCGCCCGCGCGAAGCCGGCGTTCTCCGCGAGGAAGCCGTAGCCGGGATGCACGGCTTCCGCACCGCTCGTGCGCGCCGCACGTCGAGCAGCTTCTCGATCGAGAGATAGCTCTCCGCTGCGGTCTCCCCGCCGAGCGCGAGCGCCTGATCCGCCACCCGAACGTGCAGCGCTCCGCGGTCCGAGTCCGAGTACACGGCGACGGACGAGAGCCCGAGCTCGCGCAGGGTCCGGAAGATCCGGATCGCGATCTCGCCGCGGTTCGCGACGAGGACGTTGGAGAAGCCCGCCACCTCGCCGCGTATTCTCCCCGTCGGATGAGCCTGCCCGATTACCTGACCGTCGGCCGGGCTCTCTCCGTCCCCTTCGTCGTCCTCCTCTTCGTCTGGAACTTCGACGACCACGCGCTCTGGGCGACGGGACTCTTCGCGGTCGCGATGGCGACCGACTGGTTCGACGGACGAATCGCCCGGAGCCGGGGGCGAACCTCACCGCTCGGCTCGTTGCTCGACCCGATCGCGGACAAGATCCTCGTCCTCTCCGTGCTGATCGTCCTCGTCGGCGAGGGCGTGTTCCCGGGGTGGATGGTCGCGGCGATCGTCGCGCGCGAGTTCCTCGTCTCGGGGCTCCGGCAGGCGGCGATCGAGCGCGGAGTGGTCATGGAGGCCCGCGACCTCGGGAAGCTGAAGACGTGGTCGCAGGCGGTCGCGGCCGGCGTCGGCGGTCTCGCCCTGGCGGACGTCTGGAGCGACGACGCCGCCTGGTGGGCGCTCCTCGTCGCGCTCGTCCTGACGTGGGTCTCCGCCCTGGACTACGCGCGGGTGGCGCCGCGCCTCTTGCGCGGCCGCCCGGCCGCGTAGTCGAGCCCGGCCTTCCGCCAGCGGGAGCGGTAGGCGGAGGGAGCAAGTAACAGACTGTTACTTGCCTCGACGGCCCGCTGGATCGCCGCGTCGGACGCCGGCGTCGGGGGTCGGCTGAATCACGAGCCTCACGGGTCGAGAGCCTAAAGGCCCGCTCCTCCCGGCCGATGGAAGACGAATGCGCCGCCGTCTCCTCCTGGTCGTGCTCCTCGTGCTGGTCCCGGCCGGGGTCGCCTCTGCGGCCAAGCCCGCCTCGTGGGCCGCGGCCGAGATCCGCGCGCTCGGGCAGGACCCCGCGGCCTTCCGTCCCGACGACACGGTCACCCGGGGCGAGCTCGCCGAGCTCATCGCCTCGGCGACGGCCACCGCTCCTTCGGCGATCGCCAAGCCCGGCGTTCCGCTCTCGATCCAGGACCTCGACGCCCGGCTCGTCGCGGCGCTCGGGCTGACCCCCGACGCGAAGGCGTTCACCGAGGGCGCCAAGGCCGCCGGCCTCGCGCCGCCGTCGCGGTTCGGCACCGAGGCCGTCGCCCGGCTGCTCGGGCTGCGCAAGAACCACGCCGCGAAGGACGACGCGCTCGAGCGGCTGCCCGCCGAGCCCGCCTCACGCGCCGAGGCCGCCTACTCGCTCGCCCAGATCGTGCGCTTCCGCGGCGACGAGGTCGAGCGGCTCCACGTCGCCTCGGCCACGTTCCAGCTCCCGGCCCTGACCGACTGGCAGCGCCAGATCCTCGCGACCGCCTTCAAGCTCGTGGGCTACCCCTACGTCTGGGGCGGAACGAGCGACGCACGGCAGATCTACGGTGGGAAGTCGGTTCCCGGCGGCTTCGACTGCTCGGGGTTCGTCTGGCGCGTCTACAAGCTCCAGGCCTACGCGTCCTCGGGCGGGCTCTCCGCGACGCTCAAGGGCCGAACGACCTACGCGATGAGCGGCGAGGTGCCGAAGGCGAAGCGAATCGCCGCCGCCGGGCTCCAGCCCGCGGACGTGATCTTCTTCGGAGCGAAGGGGCCGCGCTCCAAGCCGAACGAGGTCGACCACATGGGCATCTACGTCGGGAACGGCTGGTTCGTCCACTCCTCCCGCTACGGGGTCGCGCTCGAACTGCTCTCGGGGTGGTACCAGGAGCGCTTCGCCTGGGGCCGCAGGCCGCTTGCAGAGGCGGGACTCACGCCTTCTCTCACTCAAAAGCGGTAATCGGCCTCCCTTGAGCTAAATCACTCCTTCGGGTGATGGCTCGCCCCGTGTCGCGACGAGGAGAATCCGCATGTCTGCACGTCCCATCTGAACCTGGGGAGGTTCCAAAGATGTTTTCCTGGAAGATCCGTTTCGTGGTGGCCGCGGCCCTTGCGCTTTCGCTGGCCGGTGGCGACTTCGACTGGCTTCGCAGCCTAGGCTGGTAGAGCAGTCGCCTTGAAGACGGCGCTGCCGCCTCGGCGACTCGCCGCGCTCGTCGGCCCGGTTTGCCTCACGGCAATCGGCGTCGTCGGCGTGGCCGTCTACTCGGTCGTGACCGGGCCGCTCGATGCTGCCCTGCTCGCGTCCCTGGCCGGGTTCCTCGCCGCGCTCATGCTGGCGGAGAGGTACCCGGTGCCGATCGAGGGCGTCGACGTCGGCGGCGTCACCCTGTCATTCGTGTTCGGGGTGGCGGCCGCCGTGCTCTTCGGCTGGGCTGCGGCGACGGTGATCGTGTTCGCGGCGACGCTGACCGTGCACACGCTCCAGCACCGTCCACCGCTTCGCGTCGCGTTCAACACCGCCGTGTTCGCCCTCGCGACCGCGGCAGGTGGCATCGCGATCTCGCCGATCAACGGCGACAGCCTCGCCGCGAGCGTCGGGGCCGTCGCACTCTGCGCGTTCATCTACAACATCGTCGACACGGCGTTCATCAGCGCCGCGGTCTCGCTGAGCACGGGGCGGCCCTACAGCACGATCATCAACGCGACGGTCAAGACGTCGATCGTCCCGTTCGCGTTGATGGCCTCGGCGTCGGTGATGCTGATCGTGCTCTGGCAGCGGTCGCCGTTCCTCTCGTTCGTGCTGATCGGCCCGCTGCTCGCGATCGCGCTCTACCAGCGCTCGACCTACCGCGCACTCCGCGCGATGCGGCTCGCGCTCACCGACCCGCTCACGAATCTCGGAAACCACCGGCACTTCCACGAGCGCCTGCAGCGCGAGCTCACGCTGGCCGAGGAGAAGGGCCAGTCCCTCTCGCTCTGCCTGATCGACATCGACGACTTCAAGCGGATCAACGACCGCTTCGGGCATCCCGCCGGTGACGGCGTGCTCGGACAGGTCGGCAAGCGGCTGCGCCAGGGCGGCGAGGCGTTCCGGCTCGGCGGCGACGAGTTCGCCGTGTTGATGCCGGGCCTGAAGGGGCAGCAGGCGTTCTCCGGCGCAAGCTCGATCGTCGAGCGCGTCGCGGGACTCGATCTCGAACACATCGGAACGATCACCGTCAGCGCCGGCCTTGCGACCTATCCGGTCCAGGGCGTCGGCCGCGACGAGCTGATCCGACTTGCCGACTCCGCGCTCTACTGGGCGAAGGAGCACGGCAAGAACCAGGTGCGGGCATATCGCCCGGACGTGGTCGAGCTTGCGGAGTTGCGGCGTCTCGCAGCCGGCCCCGACCGGGCGGCCCGCTACCGGGCTGCAGCCAGCCTCGCAAAGGCTGTCGACGCACGCGACGTCTACACCGGCTCCCACTCCGAGCGCGTCGGCGAGCTCGCCGCGCGCATCGCGACACGCATGGGTGCGGACGCCGAGCTGATCGAGCTGATCCGGCTCGCCGGCTCGCTGCACGACCTCGGCAAGCTCGCGATCCCCGAGGAGATCCTGCGCAAGCCCGCTCCGCTCACGGAAGCGGAGCGCCTCGTGCTCGAGCGTCATCCGCAGATCGGCTTCCGGATGCTCGAGAGCCTCGGCGTCGACCCGGTCGCGGACTGGGTCCTGCACCACCACGAGCGCTGGGACGGCGGCGGCTATCCCGACGGCCTCCCCGCGGACGACCATCCCGCTCGGCGCGCGGATCATCTTCGTCGCCGACGCGTACGACGCGATGACCTCGGACCGCGTCTACCGGCGGCGGCTCACGGCGCACGACGCACTCGCCGAGCTTCAGCGGTGCTCGGGCACGCAGTTCGACCCGGAGGTCGTGGCGGCCTTCGCGGCGGAGCTCGGCGGCACTTTGCGGGCCGTGCCCGCTCTCGCGGTCTAAACGCGATCTGAACGAGGACTACTCGTCCGGGTGATCCCCCGGGTGCTCGTTGACTGCACAATCAGTGCGGCGTCGACGAGGGAGTAGGCACGTGAACGTCCAGGAGAACGAGCGCACGTCGTTTCGACGCGTGCTGCCGTTGCTGGCGCCTGTGGCGCTGGCCGGCTTGGCGGCGACCCTCGCGTCGCTGACGGCGCTCGTCCTCGACCCGCCGCCCGCCTCGACCTGGGCGGCGCTCGCCGCGGTCTTCGCCGCGGGCGTGCTCGTCGAGGCGTCGCCGATTCGGCTCCGCGGACTGCCGGCCGGCCGCGTCGCGCTCTCGGCGGTCTTCTTCATCGGCGCGGCGGTGATGTTCGGCACCGCCGAGGCGACGGTGGTCGCGCTCGCGGTCCGGGTCACGATCGACGTCGCGCAACGCCATCCCCCGCTCCGGCTGCTCTACAACGGTCCGGTCTACGCCCTCTCCGCCGCTGCGGCGGGCGGCGTCGCCTCACAGCTCGAGGGCGACTCCGTCCCGCGCCTCGTCGCGGCGGTCGCGGCGGCCACCGCCGCGTACTACGTCGTCAACGTCGTGCTCGTCACGGCGGCGATCGCCCGTGTCGAACAGCGGGCGTTCGTCCCACTGATCGCGGCGATCGCGCGCGCGACGCTCTTCCCCTTCGCGATCATGGCCTCGGGCGCGCTCATGCTCGTCGTGCTCTGGGAGCGCTCGCCGCTCCTCGCACTGGCGCTCGTCGGGCCACTGCTCGCGGTTGCGCTCTACGAACGGTCGATGCAGGCCGCCCTCGTCGCGACTCAGCTCGCGCTGACGGACGGGCTCACCGGTCTCGGGAACCACCGCCACTTTCACGAGCGGCTGCAGGCCGAGCTCGACCACGCGGTGCGCAGCGGCGCCCCGCTCACCGTGTGCCTGCTCGACGTCGACGGTCTCAAGCGGGTCAACGACACGCGCGGACACGTCGTCGGCGACCAGCTGCTCGAGCTGGCGGCGTCGACGTTGCGCCACGGCGGCGAGGCGTTCCGCGTCGGCGGCGACGAGTTCGCGCTGCTCCTGCCGAGCACGCCGGAGTCGGTCGCGCTCGAGACCGCAACGGCGGTCCTCGACCGGATCGCCGCGCTCGACGGCGTCGAGGGCGAGCGGCTGCGGCTCTCCTGCGGGCTCGCCGTCTTCCCGGCTGCCCCGCGGCACGACCTCTACCGCGCCGCGGACCAGGCGCTCTACGCGTCGAAGCGCGAGGGTCTGTGCCGGGCGCACGTCTACCGCCCGGAGGATCCCCGGCCGATCGGCGCCTCGGCCGCGGCGTAGCGCGCTACAGCGGAATGTTTCCGTGCTTGCGCTGGGGGCGCTCTTCGCGCTTCGTGAGCGCCGTCTCGAGCGCGTCGATCAGGACCGGTCGCGTGCGGCGCGGCTCGATCACGTCGTCGACGTAGCCGCGCTCGGCGGCGGCGTACGGGTTCGCGAAGCGCTCCTTGTAGTCGGCGATCAGCTCCTCGCGACGAGCCTCGGGATCGTCCGCCTCGGCGAGCTCGCGGCGGAACACGATGTTCACCGCGCCCTCGGGCCCCATCACCGCGACCTCTGCCGTCGGCCAGGCGAAGTTGAAGTCGGCGCGGATGTGCTTCGAGCTCATGACGTCGTACGCGCCGCCGTACGCCTTGCGCGTGATCACGGCGAGCTTCGGGACGGTGGCCTCTGCGTAGGCGTAGAGCAGCTTCGCGCCGTGGCGGATGATCCCACCCCACTCCTGCGCGGTCCCGGGCAGGAAGCCCGGCACGTCGACGAAGGTCACGAGCGGGATGTTGAAGGCGTCGCAGAAGCGCACGAACCGCGCAGCCTTGACGGAGCTGTCGATGTCGAGCACGCCTGCGAGCGCTCGCGGCTGGTTCCCGACGACGCCGACCGAGTGACCGCCGAGGCGCGCGAACCCGACGACGATGTTCTCCGCCCAACGCTCGTGCACCTCGAGGAACTCGCCGCCGTCGACGACGCGCGCGATCACGTGCTTGATGTCGTACGGGCGGGCGGGGTCGTCAGGGACGATCGAGTCGAGCTCCGGGTCCTCGCGGTCGATCGGGTCGGTCGGCTCGGTGAAGGGCGGCGGGTCGAGGTTGTTCTGCGGCAGGAAGCTGAGCAGGTAGCGCGCGTCGTCGAGGGCCGACTCCTCGTCGGGAGAGCTGAAGTGCGCCACGCCCGAACGGCTCGCGTGCGTCGCGGCACCGCCGAGCTCCTCGAAGCTCACCTCCTCGCCCGTCACCGTCTTCACGACGTCGGGGCCCGGTGATGAACATGTACGACGTCCCCTCGACCATCAGGACGAAGTCGGTGATCGCGGGCGAGTACACCGCTCCGCCGGCCGACGGGCCCATCACGAGGCTGATCTGCGGGATCACGCCGGAGCACTGGACGTTCCGCCAGAAGATCTCCGCGTAGCCGGCCAGCGACACGACGCCCTCCTGGATCCGCGCGCCGCCGGAGTCGTTGATCCCGATCACCGGGCAGCCGAACTTCGCCGCGAGGTCCATCACCTTGCAGATCTTCTCCGCGAAGACCTCGGACAGGCTCCCGCCGAAAACGGTGAAGTCCTGCGAGAAGACGAAGACCTTCCGGCCGAAGATCGTCCCGTAGCCGGTGACGACCGCGTCCCCGTACGGCCGGCGCTCGAGCATCCCGAAGTTGGACTCGCGGTGGCGGACGTACCGGTCGAGCTCGACGAACGAGCCGGGGTCGAGCAGACGGACGACGCGCTCGCGGGCGAGGAGCTTCCCGGCGGCGTGGTGCTTCTCGACGGCGCTCTCGTTGCCCGCGTGGAGCGCCCGGTCGCGCAGCTCGCGCAGCTGCTCGAGCTTCCCGCGCGTCGAGTCGTGCGTGGGCGGCGGGCTCTCGTCCGTCGCGGCCATGCGCGGAGCGTACTCCACGGCGGTTCGCCGTTAGAGTCGCGCCGTGACGGTTCCGCCGCTCGACCGGTCGACGATCTGGCCGTACGAGGACGGCGAGCCCGGCGAATTTCACTACGCGCGCTTCGGCAACCCCAGCCAGTCCGCCGCCGAGGCGGCGCTCGGCGAGCTCGAGGGCGGCGAGGCGCTCCTGTTCGCCTCGGGGACGGGTGCGTGCACGGCGGTCGTGCTCGCGTTCCTCCGCCCCGGTGCCACGGTCGCGCTGGCCGAAGGCGCCTACTACGGAACCTCGGTCCTCTTCCGCGAGCTCGAGACGTGGGGACTGCGGTTCGTCGAGTTCGACCAGACGGGCGCGCCCCCCGACGACGTCGACCTGATCTGGCTCGAGGCGCCGTCGAACCCGTTCCTGACGATGCCCGACCTCGACGCGGCCGCCCGGCATCCGGCACGCCTGCTCGTCGACTCGACTGCGTCCACCCCCGTCTATCTGCGCGCGCTCGAGCGAGGTGCCGACTACGTCCTGCACTCCGCGACCAAGTACCTCACGGGCCACCACGACGTGACGCTCGGGGCGGTTGCGTGCCGCAACCCGAAGGATGCGGAGCGCCTGCGCGAGCTACGCAGCCGCACCGGCATCGTCGCGTCCCCCGAGTCGGCGTGGCTCCTCCACCGCGGCCTCGCCACCCTCGACGTCCGGATGCGCCGTCACACGGAGACCGCGACCGAGATCGCCGAGCGCCTCGGCGCTCACGAGGCGGTCGAGCGCGTGCGCTACCCGGGGTTCGGTGGACTGCTCTCGTTCGACGTCGCCGGCGGTGCCGCGGCCGCCCGCAAGGTCGAGACCGGCACGCGCACGATCGTCAACGCGACGAGCCTCGGCGGCGCGCAGTCGACGCTCGAGACGCGCCGCCGCTGGGAGGGGGAGCGCGTCCCGGAGAACCTCGTCCGGCTGAGCGTCGGGCTGGAGCCGCTCGAGGAGCTCTGGGCCGACCTGAATGGCGCGCTGAGCAGGTAGATTCTGACCTCCGACCGGGGGCTCGGGATACCGGGTCATGTTCGGGTCGCGTCCTAGAGCCGGAGGCCGGACTTGAACCGGCGACCTACTGCTTACAAGGCAGTTGCTCTACCAACTGAGCTACTCCGGCGCAGCGGGGATGGTAGCCGGGACTAGCTGAGAACTTGGCGGCCGCGCTGGTGCTGGAGCACCTTGCGCTTGACGCGCTGGAGCGCGTTGTCGATCGTCTTCGTGTCGCAGCCGAGCTCGACCGACATGTCCTCGTACGAGCTGCCCTCGAGGTAGAGCCGAAGCGCCTCCGCCTCGAGGTGCGACAGCCCGGTGCCGAGCGTGAAGACGAGGCTCTGAAGCTCCTCGCTCGAGATGACGACGATCGGCGGCTCGTCGACCGACGGGCCGGGCAGCGCGTCGCCGAGCGTGCAGTCGCTCTCGGAGTCCTGGCCGGCCGGGGTCTGGCTGAACGAGACGTAGCCGTTGAGCGGCTGGTGCTTGAAGCGGGTCGCGGTCTTGATCGCGGTGATGATCTGGCGGGTGACGCACAGCTCGGCGAACGAGCGGAACGACGTCTCCTTGTCGGCGCGGAAGTCGCGGACGGCCTTGTAGAGACCGATCAGCCCCTCCTGGATCAGATCCTCCGAGTCGCCGCCGGCGAGGAAGTACGAGCTCGCCTTCAGGCGCACGAACCCCGCGTACCGCTTGATCAGCGCGTCGAGCGCGGTCGAGTCGCCGTTCCGCGCGCGCATCACGAGCTGCAGGTCGGCGAGCTCTCGCGCGGCCCTGGCGGGCGTCTGGGCGTAGTGGGCTGGGCGGGCTGCCATGGCGCGAAAGGGTGAAGTCTCACCCTGAACTTGAGGTGGAACATAGCAACCACCGGACCAAGTTACAAGGGTCTTGCAGTGGACCTAATGTGATACGAACAGATGTTCGCTCTTTGCGGAAACGCGCTTCGCTACTGCCCGCGGCGGAGGCGCTCGAGCGCCGCACGCGTGCGCTCGTCGAGGCGGTCGCCGAGCCTGAGCGGACGCTCCTCCGAGTGCGACGTGGCCTCCGCGTCGGCCAGGAACCGCTGCGAGGACACCGTCCGCACCTCCTGCCCGGACACGCCTCGGATCACGCTGTCCGACGAGACGATGCAGACCGACTCGGCGCCGCGGTGCTCGGCGGCCAGGCGCTCGAGCAGCGTGTCGGCGTGCTCGGCGAAGCGGATCTCGAGCGGGCCGATCCGCTCGTCCGGGCCGGTCCCGTCGAAGACGAGGATCCCGCGCGCCCCGGTCGTGCCGACGAAGCTCGCCAGCCGGTCGATCAGTTCCGTCGGCTCCTTGAAGGAGCCCGCGTGGAGCAGGTTCCACCCGTCGAACAGGTAGAGGGTCGGGTCAGGCACGCTGGCGGATGGCCTCGTAGACGAGGACGCCGGCCGCGACGCTGACGTTCAGCGACTCCACCGTCCCCTCGAGCGGGATCGAGACGAGCTCGTCGCAGGTGCGCCGCACGAGCGGTCGCAACCCTTTCCCCTCGGCGCCGAAGACGAGCGCGAGCCCGCCGGAGAGATCGGACTCCCACATCGAGCGCGGCGCGTCTCCCGCCGCGCCGACGACCCAGAGGTCGCCGCTCTTCACCTCGCCGAGGTAGCGCGCGAGGTTCGTCACGACCGCGACCGGAAGATGCTCGACCGCTCCGGCGGACGCCCGCGCGACGGCGGGAGTCACCCGCGCCGACCCGTGCGCCGGAACGACGACGCCGGTCGCCCCCGCGGCCTCGGCCGTCCGGATCACGGCGCCGAGGTTGTGCGGGTCGGAGACCTGGTCGAGCGCGACGATCAGCGGCTTCGGGACCGCGGCGAGCTCGTGGGCGTCGGCGTACTTGTACGGCTCGACCCACGCGACCACTCCCTGGTGGTCTCTGGTGTCGGCCGCCTCGTTCAGCTCGCGCTCCTGCTTCACGTGGACGCGCTTGCCGTTCTCGCGCAGCCAGGGCTCGGCCGCGAGCGCGCGCTCGGTGGCCCAGAGCTCGAGGACCGCGCGCCGCCCCCGGAGCGCCTCGCGCACGGGGCGGCGGCCGTAGACCTGCTCGCGGGTCAAGACCTGGGGACGAGCTGGAACTCGGCGTCCGAGTCGCGGACGATCCAGCCGGCCTCCTCGATCCCCCTGCGCAGCTCGTCGGCATCGTCGAAGCGGCGCTCGGCGCGCGCCCGCGCCCGCTCGCGCGCGAGCTCGACCACCTCGGGCGGGGCCTCGGGCAGCTCGGCGAGCGACTCGAGCCCGAAGATCTCCAGCGCCCGACGGAGCAGGTCGTGGTCCCGCCACTCGTGCATGACCGCAAGAGCCTCGGGCGTGTTGAAGTCGTCGTCGAGAGTCGCGGCGAAGCGCTCCCAGGAGCCTTCGGGCGCGGGCTCCGACGGCGCCCGAAAGACGTCGCGGAAGCCCTCCGCCCGAGCCGCCGCCGACTGGAGCGTCTGGTCCGTGAAGTCGAGCGGCTTGCGCCAGTGGCCGGTCGCGAAGAAGAGGAGCAGCGTCTCCCTCCCCCACGTCGCGAGCGCGCTCTGAAGCGTGACGATGTTCCCGAGCGACTTGTGCATCTCGGCGCCGCCGAAGCGGAGCAGTCCGTTGTGCATCCAGATCTTCGCGTACCGGTGCCCGAGCGCACGGGACTGCGCGAGCTCGTTCTCGTGGTGCGGGAAGACGAGATCGAGCCCGCCCCCGTGCACCTCGAACTCCGTCCCGAGGTGCTTCTCGCTCATCGCCGAGCACTCGATGTGCCAACCCGGGCGGCCCTTGCCCCAGGGCGAGTCCCACGAGGTGTCCTCACCCGGCTTGTTCGCCTTCCAGAGCGCGAAGTCGCGCGGGTCCTCCTTGCGCGGGTTCGGCTCCTGCTCCTCGACCTTGTCGGGGCGCTGGCCGGACAGCTGCCCGTACTCGGGGAAGCGCGAGACGCGGTAGTAGACGTCGCCGTCGACCTCGTAGGCGAACCCAGCGTCGATCAGCTGCTCGATCATCGCGACCTGCTCGGGGATCGTCCCGGTCGCACGGGGCTCGAAGTCCGGCCGTCCGAGCCCGAGCCCGCTCGTGTCCTCGAGGTACCACTCGGTCGCGTTGCGCGCGAGCTCCGCGCTCTTGCCCGGCGCGGCCTCGTAGATCTTGTCGTTGACGTCCGTGATGTTGATCGCGAGCTGCACCTCGTAGCCGGTGTGCTGCAGCCAGCGGCGCAGCCACATCGCGAACACGAACGGGACCGCGTTGCCGACGTGGATGCGCTGGTAGACGGTCGGCCCGCACGAGTAGATCCGCACGGGTCCGGGCGGCTCGGGCAGCTCGGCCGGCCCGCGCGTGAGCGTGTCAGAGAGACGCATCGACCCTCCGCAGCTGCTCGTCCCTCGGCAGCGCGGCGAGCACCGCCCACAGCTCGGGGCCGCGCTCGCGTCCCGTCAGCACGAGCCGCAGCGCCTTCAGGTCGCCCCCGACCGCCTTCAGCTCCCGCACCAGGTCCTTCGGCTCGAGGTCGACGAGCTCGCGGAACCGGAGCAGCGTCTCCGGCTGAACGGCGGCGGGCGGCGGCGTCTCCAAGATCGACCCAGCGTAGTCGCGCGCCTCGTTCAGGTCGCGGGCGCCCCGGAGCGCCGGCGCGACCGACGCGGGAACGCCCACGCGCGCGCTCAGCTCTTCGTCCGAGAGCGCGCCGATCGTGTCGATCGCGAGCCGCCGGATCCGCGGCAGGTCGTAGTGGACGTCGTGCGCCGGAACGCCGAGCTCCTCGAGGTACGCGCGCACCGCCTCCGCCGGGATCCCGGCTTCGCGGAGCGACGCGACGGTCGCGCCCTCGGCGCGCTTCGAGAGCTTCTTGCCGTCCTCGCCGAGGATCAGCCCGTGGTGGACGTACTCGGGCGGCGTCGCACCGAGCGCCTCGGTGAGCCGCCGGTGCAGCGCCTCGTTGGGGCGGTGGTCGTTGCCGCGGATGACGTGCGTGATCCCGAAGTCGACGTCGTCGACGACGCTCGCGAGGTGGTACGTCGGCCGTCCGTCCTCGCGCACGAGCGTCACGCCGTCGAACCGCTCGCCGAGCTTCGTCGCGGCCTCGAGGTAGCGCTCCAGCCGTTCGCTCTGTCGCACCGGCCCGTCGTCCCACTCCACGCCGAGCCACTCGAGGTCGCGAAGGATCTCCTCCTCGCCGCCCTCGACGTTGCGAGCGGCGTCGGTGTCGTCGATCCGCAGGAGCATCCAGTCGCCCGCGCTGCGGTTGGCGACGGCGCTGAGCGCGTTCCCGACGTGGAGCGAGCCCGTCGGGCTCGGAGCGAAGCGGACCCTCTTCACCGGGCCACTCTAGAAGTCGAGCGAGTAGCCGACGTCGACCGGGTTGGGCGGGAAGGGCACGACGCGCGTGTCTCCGTTCAGCCGCCACCCGCGGTGCTCGTAGAACGAGCGCGCCCGTTCGTTCGCCTCGAGCACCCAGAGACTGCACCGCGAAGAGCCGAGGCCGCGGATGAGCTCGACCGCCTCGTCGTGCAGCCGCGAGCCGACACCTCGCCCCCAGGCGTTCGGGTGCGTGTACAGCCGCTCGAGCCACTCCGGGCGGAGCACCGCGAACCCGAGCAGCTCTCCTCCGTCCTCGGCGACGAGCGCCGTGACGTCCTCGCGGGCGAGCAGCTCGCGCCACGACTGCAGCACCTCCTCCCGCGGGAACGGGTAGCGGCCGGGCGGAAAGACGTTCGCGAAGCCGGCGACCGCCGACTCCTCCTGCAGCCGCGCAA
>CAWFVN010000024.1:0-17402 GCA_963819225.1 uncultured Actinomycetes bacterium
TCCCAGCTGTGCAGCTTCACCCGCGGTCGGCCGTGCGGCTCTCCGGCGGCCTTCTCGACGCGGTCGATCTCCTCCCAGCCGGCGTAGAGGACCGGCTCGCCGCCTCGCTCGGCGAGCACCTCGGCGAGGTCGCGCGGCTCGGCTGCACCCGCGAGCCTCCCGGCCGCGGCGTCCTCGAGCAGGAGCTTCACCGTCTCGGTCGCGTCCTTCTTGTTCGTCCCGATCACGCCCGTCGGGCCTCGCTTGATCCAGCCGGCGCAGTACACGCCCGCGAGCGGCTCGCCGCTCTCGTCGAGCACTCGGCCGCCGTCGTTCAGGAGCGTCCCGCGCGCCGCATCGAACGGAAGGCCGGGCAACGCGACTCCGCGATAGCCGACGCTTCGGAAGACGATCCCCGCGGGGATCGTCTCGCGACGGTCGGTGGCACGCGCGCTGATGCGCTCGCCCTCGGCGACGAGCTCGTTCTGCACGATCTCGACACCCTCGACACGGTCCTCGCCGAGGATCGCGACGGGCGAGACGAGGAAGCGCAGCACGATCCGGCGCGGCTTGCCCGTCGGCTCGCGCGACGCGAACTCCCGCAGCACCTCCATGTTCCGGGTGGCGTTCGTGTTGCCCTCGAGCGAGGCGGCGCTCGCTTCGTCCAGCTCGAGCTCGGCCGGATCGACGATGACGTCGGCGCCCGCAAGCTCACCCAACTCCTTCAGCTCCGGGGTCGTGAAGGCGGCCTGCGCGGGGCCGCGCCGGGCGAGCAGCACGATCTCGCTGATGCCCGACGCCGGCGATCGCCTCGATCGCACGGTCGGTGGTGTCCGTCGGCTGGAGCTCCTCGCGCGTCAGCGCCAGCATCCGGGCGACGTCGAGGGCGACGTTGCCTGCCCCGACGACGACGGCCCGTTCGACCGAGAGGTCGAACTCGAGGTCCTGGAAGTCGGGATGGCCGTTGTACCAGGCGACGAACTGGGTCGCCGACCACGAGCCCGGGAGCTCCTCGCCCGGAACGCCGAGCCGGTTGTCCGTCTGCGCGCCGACGGTGTAGACGACGGCGTCGTAGAGGCGCACGAGCTCGTCGTGCGTGAGTCTGTGCTCCCACCTCGACGTTCCCGAAGAAGCGAAAGCCCGGCTTCTGCGCCGTCCGCTCGAAGGCGCGCGAGACGTCCTTCAGCTTCGGGTGGTCGGGCGCGACGCCGAGGCGGACGAGCCCCCACGGCGTCGGCAGGCGCTCGAGCATGTCGACCTCGGCCGGAGGATCGGCGCCGAGCAGCGCGTTCGCCGCGTAGAAGCCGGCCGGGCCCGAGCCGACGACGGCTACGCGCAGAGGGCGGGCGTCGGGGCTAGCCGCAGCCGGAACCGCAGCCACCGCCGGCCTGCGCGTCGGCAGCGGCCTCGTCGTCCACCTGGAACGAGTGGCCGCAGCCGCACGAAGACGTGGCCTGCGGGTTGTCGATCTTGAAGCCGGACTCCTGGAGGCCGTCGAGCCAGTCGATCGTCGCGCCCGTGAGGTACGGCGCGCTGAACGGGTCGACGACGATCGTCACCCCGTGCTGCGAGAGCTCGTGGTCGCCTTCGAGCGCGCCGCGGTCGAAGCCGAGGCCGTACTGGAAGCCGGAGCAGCCGCCGCCCTGGATCGCGATCCGGAGCACGTCGGCCTCGCCGGCGGGCTCGGTCGCCTGGAGCTCGCGCACCTTTTCGGCCGCGCGCTCGGTCAGCTCGACGAGGGTTTCGACGGTTGCCATGACCTCATCGTACCCCAGGGTCGGGACGCTGCAATCCCCCGAGTTCGTGACACCCGCTACAGGCGTGGTTGAGCCGTTTCTCGGCCCGCTCGTAACGACAGGGGACCTGTTAGCGTTCGCCGCCGGGTGGTGGTCGCGGCAACGCTGGACAGCTGGCTCCCGTTCCTGATCTACGGGTCGTTCGCGCTGATCATCCCGGCCTCGATGATCCTCATGTCGTTCGTCTTCGCGCAGCGTCCGGCGCGGCGGGTCAAGGCGCGGACGATCCCCTTCGAGTCGGGCGTGAGCACCGGGCCGCCGCAGCAGCAGCGCTTCACGGTGAGCTTCTACCTGACGGCGATGCTCTTCATCGTCTTCGACATCGAGATCGTCTTTCTCTACCCGCTCGCCGTGATCCTCGACCAGCTCGCCTGGTTCGGGCTCTTCGAGTTCCTCTTCTTCATCGGGATCCTCGTCATCGCGTACGTCTACGTCTGGCGGAAGGGAGCTCTGGACTGGCAGTGAAGCCGCTCAAGCAGTACGGCCTCCAGTCGGAGCGCGTCCTCGGCGTCGGGAAGCAGCCGGGGGTGTTCGAGCAGGAGGTCTCCGCGCTCGAGGACCGGCTGATGATGACGACGCTCGAGAAGGCGATCGCGTGGGCGCAGACGAAGTCGATGTGGCCCGACACGTTCGGGCTCGCGTGCTGCGCGATCGAGATGATGTCGATCGTCTCGTCGCGCTACGACATCGCGCGCTTCGGGATGGAGGCCTTCCGCTCGTCGCCGCGCCAGGCCGACCTGCTGATCGTCTCCGGACGCGTCGTCCACAAGATGGCCGCGCCGCTCCGCCAGATCTACGACCAGATGCTCGAGCCCAAGTGGGTGATCGCGATGGGCGCGTGCGCGAGCTCCGGCGGGATGTTCAACAACTACACGACGCTGCAGGGCGTCGACAAGATCGTCGCCGTCGACATCCACGTGCCCGGCTGCCCGCCGCGGCCCGAGGCGCTGATGGAGGGGATCGTCCGGCTGCACGAGAAGATCAACGCCGGGATCCCGCCCGCCTACGAGATCCGCGGGGTCGCCGAGTGACGTACGAGGGCGTCCCGGGCGTCGTGCGCACGAAGGAGCAGTACGGCGAGACGACGCTCGATCGTCGACACGCCGCGCCTGGTCGAGGCCTGCCTGCACCTGCGCGACGAAGAGGGCTTCAACATGCTCGCCGACATCACTGCGGCCGACTACCTCGGCTGGGCGTCGGGCCCGGAGGACGTCGCCGGCTACATCGGCGACGCGTCGGGGCGGAGCGTCACGGCCCCCGGCTCGTGGGGCCTCGAGCGGCTGCCGGAGCCGAAGCCGAAGCGCTTCTCGATCTCGTACCACCTGCTGCGGGTCGGCACCGACCCGGCGCGCGTGCGCGTCCAGGTCTGGCTCGACGAGGCGGAACCCGTCGCGAGCGTGATCGACGTCTGGCCGACCGCGGACTGGCACGAGCGCGAGGCGTACGACCTGATGGGGATCGTCTTCGAGGGTCACCCGAACCTCGTGCGGATCCTGATGGACGACGACTGGGACGGTCACCCGCTGCGCAAGGACTACCCGATCGGCGGCGAGCCGGTCCGCTTCTCGGGAGAGGAGTAACGGTGGCTGATCGCGCCCCGGCCGGGAATCTACGAAGGCACGCGGATCCCGGATCCGATCCCGACGGTGCTGCAACTCGACGAGCGGCTGCGCGAGCGCGGCGACATCCTGCAGATCAACTTCGGCCCGAACCACCCGTCGACGCACGGCGTGCTGCGCCTGATCGTCGACCTGAGCGGCGAGGAGGTCGTCGGCCTGTCCGCGGTGATCGGCTACCTGCACACCGGCTTCGAGAAGTCGATGGAGCAGAAGACGTGGTGGAAGGGGATCACGTACCCGGAGCGGATCGACTACGTCGGCTTCCAGAACAACGAGCTCGTGTTCGTGCTCGCGATCGAGAAGCTGCTCGCAGCTCGAGGTTCCCGAGAAGGCGACCTGGATGCGGATGCTGCTCTGCGAGCTGAACCGCATCCACTCGCACCTCGTCTTCCTCGGCACGGCCGCGCTCGAGCTGGGTGCGATCTCGATGTTCTGGTACTGCTTCCGCGAGCGCGACCTGATCCTCGACCTCGTCGAGATGGTCTGCGGGACGCGCATGCACACGCGCTACTTCCAGACCGGCGGGCTCGCCGAGGACATCCCCGTCGGCTTCTATCCGCAGGCGCGCGAGTTCGTCGAGTGGATGCCGAAGGCGATCGACGACTACGAGCGCCTCCTCTCGAACAACGAGATCTGGCTCGAGCGCACGCGCGGGATCGGGCTCCTCTCCGCCGACGACGCGATCGCGCTCGGGCAGTCCGGGCCGGTGCTGCGCGCGTCGGGCGTCGACTGGGACCTGCGGAAGGCCGAGCCGTACCTCGCGTACGACCAGGTGCAGTTCGGCGTTCCCGTGTATCCGAACGGCGACGTGTACGACCGCTACAAGGTGCGCGTCGACGAGATGCGCGAGTCGACGCGCATCGTCGAGCAGTGCCTCGACCGGCTCGAGGGCATGCAGGGCGAGCCGTGGATCGCGGACGACCGCAAGGTCGTGCTCCCGCCGCGCCACGAGCTGCACACGTCGATGGAGTCGCTCATCCACCACTTCAAGATCGTCACCGAGGGCTACCGCGTTCCCGAGGGCGAGGTGTACGTCGCGATCGAGTCGCCGCGCGGCGAGTCCGGGTGCTACGTCGTGTCCGACGGCGGCGCGAAGCCGTGGCGCGTGAAGTTCCGCGCGCCGTCCTTCGTCGCGCTCGAGGCGACCGCGACGTGCATGCGCGACGCGCTCGTCGCCGACCTGATCGCGATCGTCGGCTCGCTCGACTCCGTCATGGGAGACACGGACAGATGAGCGTCGCCGAGTTCCGCGCGCGCGTGCAGGAGATCGCGGCCCAGTACCCCGACAGCAAGTCGGCGGTGCTGCCTGCGCTTCGGCTCGCGCAGGAGCGCGACGGCTATCTCACGCGGGAAGGCTTTCGCGACGTCGCCGACGCGCTCGACCTGACGCCCGCGTACTGCGAGGGCGTCGCGAGCTTCTACGACATGTTCCACCTGGAGCCCGTGGGCCGGCAGCTCGTCGAGGTCTGCACGAACGTCTCGTGCGCGCTCGTCGGCGCGCAGGAGGTGCTCGAGGCGTTCGAGTCCGAGCTCGGCGTGCGGGCGGGCGGGACGACGGACGACGGCGCGGTCACGCTGCGCACGATCGAGTGCGCGGGCGGCTGCGGGTGGGGGACGGTCGTCGCGGTCGAACCACCGCTACCGCGAGCCCGTGCGGCCCGAGGACGTGCCGGCGATCGTGCGAGGAGGTGCGCGGTGCCGGTTAGGTCGCTCGTGCTCGCGGGTGCCGAGGAGAGCCCGCTGACCGACATCGGCGCGTACCGCGAGGTCGGCGGCTACGCGTCGCTCGACAAGGCGCGCGGCATGGAGCCGAGCTGCCGTGCTCGAGGAGATCCTCACCGCGAACATCCGCGGCCGCGGCGGCGCCGGCTTCCCGATGGGCAAGAAGGCGAGCTTCCTCGCGAAGGACACCGGCAAGCCCGTCTACCTGGTCGTGAACGCCGACGAGTCGGAGCCCGGCACGTTCAAGGACCGCGAGATCATGTTCCGCGTGCCGCACAGGCTGCTCGAGGGCTGCCTGATCACCGCGCACGCGATCGAGTCGCAGAACGTCTTCATCTACATCCGCGGCGAGTACCTCGCCGAGTTCGAGGTGCTGCGCGCCGCGCTCGACCAGGTGCGCGACGCGTCGCTGCTCGGCGGCGTGACCGTCGTGCTGCACCGCGGCGCGGGCGCGTACATCTGCGGCGAGGAGACCGCGCTCCTCGAGTCGCTCGAGGGCAAGCGCGGCCAGCCGCGCTCGAAGCCGCCGTTCCCCGCCGTCCAGGGCCTCTACGCCTCGCCGTCGCTGATCAACAACGTCGAGACGATCGCGACCGTCCCGAAGATCATCGAGCTCGGCGGTGCCGAGTACGCGAAGATCGGCGTGCCGAACTCGACCGGCACGCGCGTGTTCTCGCTGTCGGGCAACGTCGTGCGCGGCGGGAACTACGAGCTGCCGCTCGGCACGTCGCTCCGCGAGCTGATCTACGACATCGGCGGCGGCATCCCGGACGGCCGCGAGCTGAAGGCGATCATCCCCGGCGGCTCGTCCGTGCCGGTGCTGACCGCGGAGCACGTCGACGCGCTGCTCGACTTCGACTCGATGGCCGCCCTGAAGACGTTCCTCGGCTCCGGCGCGGTGATCGTGATCGACGACCGCTGCTGCATGGTGCAGCTCGGCCTTCGCGTCGCGCAGTTCTACATGCACGAGTCGTGCGGCAAGTGCACGCCGTGCCGCGAAGGCACGCGCTGGATGGTGCAGATCCTGGAGAAGATCGAGGACGGGCGCGCCGAGCACGAGGACCTCGACCTGCTGCTCTCCGTCTGCGACCGCATCCTCGGCAAGTGCCTGTGCCCGCTCGGCGACGCGGCGGCGATGCCGGTCGCGAGCTACGTCGACAAGTTCCGCGACGAGTTCCGCCGGCACGTCGACGACGGCGCCTGCCCGTTCCCCGACTCGCCGCTCGACCACGTCCTCGCTCCCGTCGACCAGCACGGCCACGAGCATGTCCACGCCTGAGCTCGTCACCGTCGTCGTCGACGACCGCGAGGTCCAGGTCGCCAAGGGGACAGGCCTCGTCGAGACGGCGCTCGCGGCGGGGGTCGAGATCCCGGTCTTCTGTTACGAGCCGCGCCTCGGCCCCGCGGTCGGCGCGTGCCGGATGTGCCTCGTCGAGATCGAGGGCAACCCGAAGCTGCAGGCCGGCTGCACGCTGACCGCGCAGGACGGGCTCGTCGTGCGGACCGCGCAGACCTCGGCGAAGGCCGCCGAGGGCCAGAACGCGACGCTCGAGTTCATCCTCGTCAACCATCCGCTCGACTGCCCCGTGTGCGACAAGGGCGGCGAGTGCCCGCTGCAGGACCTGACGTTCCGCTACGGGCCGGGCAGCACGCGGATGACGTTCTCGAAGCTGACGGCCGACAAGCCGATCCCGATCTCGCCGCACATCGCCCTCGACCGCGAGCGCTGCATCCTCTGCTACCGCTGCACGCGCTTCTCCGAGAGCGTCGCGGAGGACGGCGAGCTCGTCGCGGTCAACCGAGGCGCGCGCACCGAGATCGCGACGTTCGGCGAGGAGCCGTACCGCGACCGCTTCTCGGGCAACGTGATCGAGCTCTGCCCCGTCGGCGCGCTGACCTCGACCGAGTACCGCTTCGAGGGACGCCCGTGGGAGATCCAGAACGTGCCGTCGGTCTGCGGGCTCTGCCCCGTCGGCTGCAACATCGGCGTGACGACGCGCGAGGGGAAGGTCAAGCGGATCCTCTCGCGGAACCACCCCGAGGTCGACCGCGGCTGGCTCTGCGACAAGGGGCGCTTCGCGTTCCCTGCGCTGCGCGCGGGCGACCGCATCGTCGATCCGCTGCTGCGCGTCCGCCGCCGCGGGCTCGAGGCGGCGTCGTGGGACGACGCGCTCGCGGAGGCGGAGCGGCTCGTGCGCGACGCCGGCGCCTCGGTTCACGTCGTCCTCTCCGGCATCGGAGACGAACGAGCTCGCCTACGCACTCGCGAAGCTGGCGGCCGCGGTCGGCGGATCGGTGCAGGTGCCGGATCCCGACGCGCAGCCGCTCGGCCGCCCGCTCTCCGAGCTCGCGGACACGGGCGCGGTGGCGCGAAGGGGACGTGCCGCTCGACGAGCTCGCGCCGATCGCCGAGCTCTGGGCGAAGGAGGCGCGGCGCCACGGCACGAACGGCGGCGAGCCGGCGCTTCAGCGTCCCGCGCACCGCGAACGGGATCGGGATCAACCACGCGGTGGCGCGCGCCGGGGCGACGACAAGTAACACTGTGTTACAAAGCCCTCCGGCCCTCCTGATCGTCTCCGGGGACGACGCCGCTGCGGACCCGGCGGTTCGCGAGCTCGCCGAGAGCGCGCAGACGGTGATCGCGGTGACGATGTTCCAGGGGCTCGCGGTCGGCTGGGCCGACCTCGTCCTGCCCGGGACGAGCTACCTCGAGCGCGACGGCTCGCTCACGAACATGGAAGGCCGCGTGCAGCGCGTGCGGCGCGCGGTGATCCCGCCTGGGCCGGACGAGCTCGCGTGGCTGTCCAAGCTCGCGGAGCGCTTCGACGTCGAGCTGTCGCCCTACGCGTCGCTCGTCCACGAAGAGCTGTTCGGCACGCCCTTCGAAGAGCTGGGAGAGACCGCGGCGCTTCACGCCTCGGGCGGCGAGCTCCCGACCGGCGCGCAGGCTCCCGCGGCCGACGGGCTCCGGCTCGTCCGCTACCGGCCGCTCTTCTCCGGCCCCGCCGTCGAGCGCGTCGAGAAGTTCCGCTTCCAGCGGCCCGACGGGCTGGTCGACCTCGCCCGCGACGACGCGCACCGGCTCGGCGTGCGCGACGGCGACGAGGTGACCGTGCGCACCAACGGGACGTCGGCCACGCTGCGCGCGCGCGTCCGCCGCAACCTGCGGAACGGTGTCGTCCTCGTGCCCGAAGGCTCGGCTGACGAGCTCGTGCCCGGCACGGTCGAGGTGACGCCCGCGTGACCGAAGTCTGGTGGATCAGCGCGATCAAGGCGGTCGTGATCATCAATCTCGTCCTCGTCGGCTTCGCGTACCTGACGCTGATCGAGCGGAAGGTGCTCGGGCGGATGCAGCTCCGCTACGGACCGAACCGCGCGGGTCCGTTCGGGATCCTGCAGCCCGCAGCCGACCTCGTGAAGCTGATCCGCAAGGAGAGCTTCTTCCCGGCGGCCGCGATCGACCTCCCGTACATCATCGCGCCGATCATCGCCGCGTTCACCGCGCTCGCCGCGTTCGCGGTCATTCCCTGGGGCGGCGGCTGGGAGATCGCCGGCTACACGGTCACGGGCTACATCATCGACGTGCCGATCTCGCTCCTGCTCGTCTTCGCGCTCGGGTCGATCGGGATCTACGGGTTCATCATCGGCGGCTGGGCGAGTGAGTCGAAGTACTCGCTGCTCGGCTCGATGCGCACGTGCGCGCAGCTCGTCTCCTACGAGGTCTCGCTCGCGCTCGCAGTGCTCGGCGTGATCCTGATGTCCGGTTCGCTCTCGCTGACGGACATCGTCGCCGAGCAGCACAGCGCCTACTGGTTCATCGTGCCGCAGTTCGTCGGCTTCCTCACGTTCTTCATCGCGGGCATCGCGGAGACGAACCGCGCACCGTTCGACCTGCCCGAGGCGGAGCAGGAGCTCGTCGCCGGGTACCACACCGAGTACTCGGGGATGCGCTGGGGCCTCTTCCAGATGGCCGAGTACATCAACATGCTCACGCTCTCGGCGCTCACCGTGACGCTCTTCCTCGGCGGGTGGCACTTCTTCTGGCTCGACTGGCTCGGGCCGGTCTGGTTCCTCCTCAAGCTCGCGCTCGTCGTGTTCGTCTTCATCTGGCTGCGCGCGACGTTCCCGCGCATCCGCTACGACCAGCTGATGGCGTTCGGGTGGAAGATCCTGCTCCCCGTCGCGACCGTGAACGCCGTGATCACCGCGGTGCTGGTGGTCGCGCTGTGAGCCCGCAGCCCTTCTCGACGATCCGCGGCTTCGGGGTCACGTTCAAGCAGATCTTCAAGAAGCCGATCACGCAGCAGTACCCCGAGTACAAGCGTCCCGTCTACCCGCGCTTCCGCGGCCGCCATCGTCTGAACCGCTACGAGAACGGCCTCGAGAAGTGCGTCGGCTGCTCGCTGTGCGCCGCGGCGTGCCCCGCCGACTGCATCCGCGTCGTCGCGGCGGAGAACACGCCCGACAATCGCGTCTCGCCCGGCGAGCGCTATGCGCGGATCTACGAGATCAACCTGTCGCGCTGCATCTTCTGCGGCTACTGCGAGCTCGCCTGCCCGTTCGACGCGATCACGCTCGGGAACGAGTTCGAGATCTCCGAGTACTCGCGCGACGACCTCATCTACACGAAGGACATGCTGCTCGCGGAGCCGATCAAGAAGGTGCCGGTCGCGGATCCGACGATCTACGACACGCCGATTCCCTACTACAAGACGAACGCGTAGATGGACATCGGGAACATCCTCGTCTGGATCGTCTGGTTCGCCGCTGCGTTCGCGTGTCTCGGCTCCGGTGTCGCGGTGGTCTGGTTCTCGAACCCGTTCTACTCCGCGCTCGCGTTGATCGGGAACCTCGCCGCGCTCGCAGTGCTCTACCTGCTGTTGAGCGCCGAGTTCGTCGCGGCTGCGCAGGTGCTCGTGTACGCGGGCGCGGTGATGGTGATGTTCCTGTTCGTGATCGCGTACCTCGGCGGCCACGCCGACGCGCCGTGGGCGGGCGGGCCGACGTGGCAGCAGGTCGCCGCGGTCAGCGCGGCGGGGGCCATTCTCGTCGAGGTCGTCGTCGCCGTCGGGCTGGCGGCGGACGGCAGCCTCTCGAACGAGCCGCCGGTCGACGCGTTCTTCGGCGGGCCCCACCAGATCGGCGAGCTCTTCTTGACGAACCACCTGCTCGCGTTCGAGATCACGTCGATCGTGCTCCTGATCGCCGCTGTCGGCGGCGTCATCCTCGGCGCGCATTCCCGACGACTCGAGACGAGGGCAGACCGGTAGACGGCCCCGACGTCACCTGGTACCTCGTCGTCTCGGCGCTCCTGTTCACGATCGGAGCGCTCGGCGTGCTGATCCGCCGCAGCCCGCTGATCATCCTGCTCGCGCTCGAGATCATGCTCAACGGCTCGAACCTCGCGCTCATCGCGTTCGCGCGCCAGCAGGGGACAGCGGACGGCCAGGTCTTCGCGCTCGCCGTGATGGCCGTTGCCGCCGCCGAGGTCGTCGTCGGCCTCGGCCTGATCGTCGCCATGTCGCGCCGCAAGCTCCCGCTCGACGTCGACCGGATGACGACCCTGCGCGGATGACGATCGCCACCGCCGCCTGGGTCTGCCTACTGGCGCCGCTCGCCGCCGCGCTGCTGATCACGCTTGCCGGGCAGCGCCTCTCGCGGCGCGGCGCCGGCTACCTCGCGACGCTCTCGACGTCGGTTGCCTTCGTCGCCGCGCTCATCGGCTTCTTCGCGATGCTCGGCGAGGACAGCGAGGAGCGTTCGCACGTCACGACCGCGTGGACCTGGCTCCGCGCGGGCGACTTCGAGGCCGGGCTGAGCCTCCTCGTCGACCCGCTCAGCATGCTGATGATGCTGATCGTCACCGGCGTCGGCTCGCTGATCGTCGCGTACTCGGTCGGCTACATGGACGGCGAGGACGAGGAGCGCCGCTTCTTCGCCTACATGGCGTTCTTCGTCTTCTCGATGCTGCTCCTCGTCGAGAGCGCGAACCTCGTGCTCCTGCTCGCGGGCTGGGGGCTCGTCGGCCTGGCGTCGTACCTGCTGATCGGCTTCCACCACGACCGGCCGTCCGCGATCGCCGCGGCGAAGAAGGCCTTCGTGATGAACGCGGTCGGCGACGCGACGATGGCGCTCGCCATCTTCCTGCTCTTCTGGCAGACCGGGGTGGTCGACTTCGCCGGCGTGTTCGAGCGCGTCGACGGGCTCTCGGACACGGTCGTCACGCTTGCCGCGCTCGGCCTGCTCGGCGGGGCGGTGGCGAAATCGGCGCAGCTCCCGCTCCAGACGTGGCTGCCCGACGCGATGGAAGGCCCGACGCCGGTCAGCGCGCTCATCCACGCGGCGACGATGGTCACGGCGGGCGTGTACCTGCTCGTCCGGCTGCACCCGATCTACGAGGCCGCCGAGTTCGTGCAGCACTTCGCCGCGGGGATCGGCGCGATCACGCTGCTCGTCGCCGGGCTGATCGCGCTCGTGCAGACCGACATCAAGCGCGTGATCGCGTACTCGACGATGTCGCAGATCGGCTACATGTTCCTCGCGGCCGGGATCGGGGCGTACGGCAACGCGATGTTCCACCTGATGACGCACGCCTTCTTCAAGGCGCTGCTCTTCCTCGCAGCCGGGATCGTGATCCACGCGCTCGCCGGCGAACAGGACATCCGCAACATGGGCGGCCTGCGCGACGCGTTGCCGCGCACCTACCTGTTCATGCTGATCGGCTCGCTCGCGCTCGCGGGGATCTTCCCCTTCGCGGGCTTCTGGTCGAAGGACTCGATCCTCGCGTCTGCGCTCGCGAGCGGCACGTACGGCTTCGTGCTCTTCGTCGCCGGTCTGATCGGCGCGTTCCTGACCGGGCTCTACACGTTCCGGATGATCTTTCTCGTGTGGCGCGGCGACCGCTCGCCGTACGCGCGCGAGCACCTGCACGACACGAGCCACGGCGAGGCGCCGGCTTCGATGTTGGCCACAGTCGCGGTGCTCGCCGTGCTCTCGGTGATCGGCGGCTGGGTGCAGATCGCGGGGATCTGGCACCCGCTCGCGGACTGGCTCGCGCCCGTCGCCGAGCCGCTCGTCGAGCCGAGCGTCACGCAGGACTGGGTCACCTCGTTGATCGCGATGGCGCTCGGGCTCGGCGGCATCTACCTCGCCTGGCTCTTCTACGGGGAGCGGAGCCGCGCGGTGCCGAGCTACCCGACGGCGAGGCGCGTGCTCGAGCACAAGCTCTACTTCGACGAGCTCTACGACGCCGTCTTCTACCGCCCGGCCGTGGCGATCGCGAACGCGCTGCGCTCCGGCGTCGAGGAGCCGCTCGTCGAGGGCTCGATCGACGGAGCCGCAGCTTCCGTTCGCGAGGCCGGACGAACCGCGACGCTCGTCCAGACCGGCTACCTGCGGAGCTACGCGCTCGCGCTGACCGCCGGGCTCGCCGTCCTCGCCGTCCTCTTCGTGGCGCTTCGATGAGCGGCTGGCTGACGACGACGCTCGTCTTCCTGCCGATCGCCGGTGCGCTCCTGCTCTGGCTGGTCCCCTGGCCGCGCCTCTGGGCCGGCTCGATCGCGACCCTGATCGCGCTCGTCGAGGTCGGCCTCTGGATCGTCGCGCTCCTCGACTTCGACTTCGAGGGGGGAATCCAGGGTGAGCAGCGGCACGCGTGGTTCAGCGACCTCGGGGTCTCGTACCACGTCGGCCTCTACGGCTTCTCGTTCTGGCTCGTCGGCCTCACGGCCGTCGCGAGCGCCGCGGCGATCGCCTACGCGTGGTGGGCCGGACGCGACAGGCCGCGCGCGTACTTCGGGCTGATGCTCTTCCTCGTCGGCGCAGTCGCAGGCGTGTTCGTCGCGCAGGACCTGCATTCTCTTCTACGCGTTCTTCGAGGCGATGCTGATCCCGCTCTACGTGCTGATCGGCGTCTGGGGCGGTCCGGGGCGAACGAAGGCGACGCTGACGTTCGTGATCTACACGATGGCCGGCTCGCTGCTGATGCTGGCCGCGATCGTCGTCTTCGGGCTGCGCGAGGGCACGTTCGACCTGATCGACTCGGGGACGAGCGACAGCTCCTGGATCTTCCTCGGCTTCCTCGCGGCGTTCGTCGTCAAGGCGCCGATCTTCCCGTTCCACGGCTGGCTCCCGCTCGCCTACCGCGAGTCCCCGCCCGAAGTGGCGGCACTGCTCTCCGGCGTGATCTCCAAGGTCGCCGCCTACGGGCTGCTGCGCATCGCGATCGCGAAGTTCCCCGAGCCCGCCCAGGACTTCCAGGTTCCGCTGCTCGTGCTCGCGGGCGTCGGGCTCGTGTACGGCTCGCTGCTCGCGTTCCGCGCGACCGACGTCCGCGGTGTGATCGCGTACTCATCGCTCGCGCAGCTGGGGCTGATCACGTTCGGCCTGTTCGCACTCAACGACCAGGGCTTCGACGGCGCCGTCCTGCAGATGATCGTGCACGGGCTCGTCTCGACGACGCTCTTCCTGATCGCCGGCCGGGATCGAACGGCGCACGTCGACCGGCGAGTTCGCGCTGCTCGGCGGGATGGCCCGCGGGCGGCCCGCACTCGCGACGGTCCTGATGGCCACGGGCGTGATCGCGCTCGCCGTCCCCGGTTCGGCCGCGTTCGCGGGCGAGTTCCTGATCCTGCTCGGCGTCTTCGACACGGGCTGGGGCTGGGCCGTCGTCGGTGCCGTGGCGATCGTGCTCGCGGCGATGTACATGCTGCGGCTGATCTCCGCCGTGCTGCACCAGTCGCCCGGCTCGGCGGTGAACGACGCCGCGCTCGACCTCCGTCCGGCGGAGCTCGGGATCCTGGTGCCGCTGCTCGCGTGCGTGCTCGCGCTGTCCGCGTGGCCGGCGGCGATCAGCGAGCGGGCGTTCCCCGGCGATGACGCCGCCCGGACCGTGGAGGGGCAGTTCAGGTGATCCCGACCCCCTCGATCGACTGGCTCGCGCTCTCGCCGACCCTCGCGCCGCTCGCCGCAGCGGCGTTCGCTCTGCTCTTGTCGGTGCTCTTGCCGCAGGGCTGGCGGCGCGGCGTCGCGGCATTCTTCGTCGCGGCCGGGTTCGTCGTCGCGTTCGTGCTCGCGGCGTACGTCTACTCCAAGAGCCCCGACGCGCACGGGATCGTCGCCGGCGCGGCGCAGCGAGACCGTCTCGCGGCGCTCGCGCAGATGATCATCGCGGGCGCGGGCTTGCTGACGGTCGGGATCGCGTACTCCGACAACCCGAAGCAGGAGCACGTCGGCGAGTACTTCGCGCTGATCGCGACCGCGGCCGCCGGGATGATGTTCATGGTCTCGGCGTCGAGCCTCGTCACGCTCTTCCTCGGGCTCGAGTGGTTCTCGATCAGCCTGTACGTGCTCTGCGCGATCGACATCGACCTCGAGACCTCGCTCGAGTCGGGGCTCAAGTACCTGATCGTCGGCAGCTTCGGCTCGGCGGTGCTCCTGTTCGGGTTCGCGCTCGTCTTCGGCGCAACAGGCCACCTCGATCTCGCAGGCATCGGAACCGTGGGCGCGACCCTCGAGGACGACCGGATGCTGGTCGTCGGCCTCGCGATGGTGCTCACGGGGCTCGGCTTCAAGGCCTCCGCGGCGCCGTTCCACATGTGGACGCCCGACGTCTACCAGGGCTCGCCGACACCCGTGACGGCGTTCATGTCCGCGGCGACGAAGGTCGCCGCGCTCGTCGTCACGCTGCGCGTGCTCAACACCGCGTTTCCCGGGCAGGAGGACCTGTGGACGGCTGGCGTCGCGGCCCTTGCGGTCGCGTCGCTCGCGATCGGCAACCTCGCAGCGCTCGTGCAGAAGAACGTCAAGCGGCTGCTCGCCTACTCGTCCGTCTCGCACGCCGGCTTCATGCTGATCCCGATCGCCGCGGGCAACGAGCTGGGCGGGAAGGCGCTCCTCTACTACTTGATCCCGTACGGAGCCGCGTCGCTCGGTGCCTTCGCCGTCGTCGCGGCGCGCGAGCGCGAGCTGGGCGAGCCCGTGACGCTCGACAACCTCGGCGGCATGGGCTGGGAGCGACCGTACCTGGGCTTCGCGCTCGCACTCTTTGCGTTCGCGTTCATCGGGTTGCCGCCAGGCGGCATGTTCACGGGCAAGCTCTACGCGTTCTCCGCTGCGGTCGACGCCGACTGGACGTGGCTCGTGATCGTCGGCGTGGTCGCCACTGCGATCAGCGTCTACTACTACCTCGCGATCATCCGCGCGCTCTACATGCGGACGGAGCTGGAGCTTCGCCTCGCGCCGGCCGGAGGATCGCCCCCACGCGACGTGCTGCTCTCGATCTCGGTCGCGCTGTCGCTCGGCGTCGTCTTCGCGTCGTTCGTGTTCGTCGAACCGCTGATCAACCTCGCCGAGAAGGCCGCGGCGTCGTTGCCCCTCTAGCGGCTACGAGCTTGACGGCGGCCTGAAGGCTGAGCAGGGCGAGCGAAGCGACCGCGGCGGAGATTCCGACCGGCGGGACTGCGCCATGGGCGTGCACCGCGGCCGCGACGAGGACGAGGGAGAGGGCAAGCACGCCGAGGAAGGCATTGAGCCGGGCGGCGGCCAGCGTCGGCGCTGTGCCGGGCAACTCGACGAGATGTCCGTACGCGTCGAGCGCGGCGTGGGCTGTCACCACGACCGCGGCTAGGAGCAGGTAGAAGGCCGCGCCCTCGGCGCCCACCGTGTCGGCGCCGATCGCCGCGAGGAGCAGGAGGACGGGCATGGGCCAGAGTTTCGCGGCCGGTCCGGACCTTCCTTCCGGAGTAGATTCGACGTATCCGCGCAACCATCTGGATCCTTACGATCGCGTTGCCGCTCGCCGGGCTCGCGCTGCTGCTCGGCTACCCCTCGCTCGACGTCCGCTGGGAGCAACACCCGTCCCACTTCTGGCTCGTTCTGATCGTCGCCATCGTGAACACGGCCCTCGGGCTGAGCATGAGCGAGACGGGGCGGCGGCGCGGCGATCCCCGGATCTTCCTCGTCGGCCTCGCGTTCCTGGCCGCCGCCGGCTTCCTCGGCCTGCACGCGCTGGCGACCCCCGGCGTGCTCCTCGAGAAGGGCAACGCGGGGTTCACGATCGCGACGCCGATCGGGCTCTTGAACGCGGCTGTGCTCGCGGTCGCGTCGTCGCTCGACCTGAGTGGAAGCTTCGGGCGGGCCGTGATCCGCGGGAAGAACATCCTGCGCGCTGCGCTCGTTGTGCTCCTGGTCGCGTGGGGCTTCGCCTCGCTCGCCTCGCTTCCCCCGCTCGACAACCCGCTGACCCCGGAGGAGGCGGAAGGGCCGCTTCGCGTCGCCGCGCTCGTCGGCGTGGCGCTCTACGCGGTCGCGGCGATCCGCTACCGGCGGCTCTACCTGACGACGCGCGAGCCGCTCCCGCTCGCGGTCCTCACCTCGTGGATCCTGCTCGCCGAGGCGATGGTGGCCGTCGCCTTCGGCCGCAACTGGCAGCTCTCGTGGTGGGAGTGGCACGTGCTGATGGCGATCGCGTTCGCGCTCGTCGCCTCCGTCGCCCAGTCGCAGCAACGGCGGCGGCGCGCAGGCGGCCCCTTCGCGTCGCTCTATCTCGACCAGACGGTTGCGCGTGCAAACGCGGCGTACGCGAACGCGCTCGGGCAACTCGTCGACCAGCGCGCGAACGCCGACGACGTCGCGCGGCAGCTTCGGGCTGAGCGGCGAGCAAGCGGCGCTCGTCGAGGGAGCGGCGACACGGATCCGCCAGCTCGACGACGCGTTTCGCCCGCACGTCTCGCCGCAGGTCGCGGACCGCCTCCGCCACGACCCGGACGCCGGGGCACTCGGGGGCGTCGAGCGCGACGTGAGCGTGCTCTTCGCCGATCTCGAGGGGTTCACCGCCTACGCCGAGGGACGGCCGCCCGCCGAGGTGATCGAGATGCTGAACGAGTACTGGGGGACCGCGGTGCCGATCGTGCTCGAGCGACACGGCGGACTCATCGAGCGGTTCGCCGGCGACGCCGTGCATGGTCGTCTTCAACACGCAGGGCGACCAGCCGGACCACGCACGGCGAGCCTCGGCAGCCGCGCTCGACCTGCAGGAGCGGACGACCGCGCTCGCGGCGCGCAATCCCGACTGGCCCCGGCTGCGGGCCGGGGTGAACACCGGGCAGGCGGCGGTCGGCTACGTCGGGGCGGAGGCGCAGCGGAGCTTCGCGGTGATCGGCGACACGACGAACACGGCGGCGCGCCTCCAGGCGGCCGCGCGGCCGGGCGAGGTCGTGATCTCGGCGGCGACGCGCGAGGCGATCGGCGACGACGCGGAGGTCGAGGAGCTGGCGCCGATCGAGG
>CAWFVN010000025.1:0-12823 GCA_963819225.1 uncultured Actinomycetes bacterium
GGCCTCCGGACGCTCGGCGCCGTAGACGGGCTTCCCGGGAGCATCGAGCAGGACGAGCCGTACCCGGCCGTTCTCGGTCTTCTTGTCGCGCTGGAGCGCGGCCCACGCCCGGTCGCCGTCGACACGCACGGGCTCCGGGCGCAGAGTCTCCTCGACGGCCGAGGTGTCGAGCCCCGACAGCCGCAGCGCCGCGAGCAGGCCGAGCGCGACCGCGCTTCCGTGCGTCACTTCGCCGTACCCGGCGGCCGCCTCGAGTGCATGGGCGAACGTGTGCCCGAGGTTCAGGACGTTCCGCGGACCGCGGTCGTGCGGATCCTGCAGGCACACCGAGCTCTTGTACGCCGCCGCGCCGCGGACGACCTGCGCGTCGGGCAGCTCCCAGAGCGACTCCCCCATGAGCAGCCCGGTCTTCACGACCTCGGCCAGGCCTTCGCGGCGCTCGCGCTCGGGCAGCGTCGCGAGCAGCGTGGGATCGATCACGGTGCGCACCGGCCAGTGGAACGCGCCGACGAGATTCTTCCCCTCGGCGAGGTCGATCGCGGTCTTGCCGCCGATCGCCGCGTCGACCTGGCCGACGAGCGTCGTCGGCACGGCGACCCAGCGGATGCCGCGGAGGTAGGTCGACGCCGCGAACCCGGCCGCGTCGGTCGTGCAGCCACCGCCGAGGGCGACGAGCACGCCCGTGCGGTCGAGGCGGAGCGCGCGCCAGAGCGCAGCGACCGCGTCCATCGTCTTGGCCTCCTCGCCTTCCGGAAGCTCGTGCACCGAGACGAGGCGACCACCGAGCGCGACCTGCGCGTCGGCGCCGTGGATCCCGGCGACCCGTGCGTCGCTGACGAGCGCGGCATCGCCGCCGGGCGCGAGCTCGCCGAGGCGACCGAGCGAGCCGGCCTCGACGTGGACCGCCGCGGCAGCGAGGACGACCTCGTCGACGTCGTTCGCGCTCGCGTCCGCCGCCTCGGCATACACGGGCGCGCGCTTCGTGAAGAGCGCGCGGAACTCGAGCTCGTCCTGCGCCAGCGGGCGGCCCTCGTCGCGCACCCTGTTCCAGGCTTCGCCGGGGTCGACCTCGACGTGGACCGTGAACGCGCGCTCGCGAAGCGCGTCGCGAACCTGCGAGGAGCCGAGCGCGCCGCCGCCGAGCGCGAGCACCGCCGGGGGCGACGTGTGCAGCCGCTCGACGGTCACCTTGGCCTCCTTCGTCCGGAAGAACGCCTCGCCCTCCGCTTCGAACAACTGCCGGATCGAGCTCCCGGTGAGGCTCTCGAGCTCCGCGTCGACGTCGACGAACGGCCGGCCGAGCCGTTCCGCAACCTGTCTGCCGAGCGTCGACTTGCCTGCGCCCATGAAGCCCACGAGCGCGATGTGCTTGTTCAGCGCGCCTGCCACGGGATCCGCTCCAGGTAGGCACGGTGCGCCTGCACGAAGTCGGCCAGCGCGTCGCCGCCGAACTTCTCTCGCGCCGCGCGGGCGAGCTCGAACGCAACGGCCGCCTCGGCGACGACGGCGAGCGCCTCGACCGCGGCGACGTCGCTTCGCTCGACGAGCGCCTGACCCTCCTCGCCGCTCGAGAGGTCGACCGACCGGAGCGGCTTCATCAGCGTCGGCAGCGGCTTCATCGCCGCTCGAACGACGAGCTCTTCGCCGTTCGAGACACCGGCCTCGATCCCGCCCGCACGGTTGGTCTCGCGCACGTTGCCGGGGAGGAGCTCGTCGTGCGCTTCGCTTCCGCGCAGCCCTGCGAGCGCGAAGCCGTCGCCGATCTCGACGCCCTTGACCGCCTGAATGCCCATCACCGCCGCAGCGAGCCGCGCATCGAGCCGCTCGGACTTCGACGCGTACGAGCCGAGCCCCGGCGGGACACCGGTTCCACGCACCTCGATCACGCCGCCAACGGTGTCGCGGTCGGCGCGCGCCTCGTCGATCCGCGCGTGGAGCGCCTCTTCGTCGACGACCGACCCGCGCACCGCGATCCCGATCGACGCGAGCAGCGCCTTCGCGACTGCGCCGGCGGCGACGTGCACCGCGGTGTGCCGCGCGCTCGCGCGCTCGAGCGCGTCGCGCGCATCGTCGAGCCCGTACTTGAGCGCGCCCGCGAAGTCTGCGTGCCCGGGTCTCGGCAGCGTCACCGGCTTCGCTCCCTTGCCCGACGCCTCGCCCTCCGGCGGCCACGGGCTCATCCCCCACTCCCAGTTCGCGTGGTCGCGGTTGCGGACGACGAGCGCGAGCGGCGTCCCGAGCGTGCGCCCGTGCCGGAGCCCCGCGAGCACCTCGACCTGGTCCTGCTCGATCTGCTGGCGCGGGCTGCGACCGTAGCCCTCCTGCCGCCTGCGCAGGTCGGCGTCGATCGCCGCCCGGTCGACGACGAGACCGGCGGGCAGCCCTTCGAGGATCGCCACGAGCGCAGGCCCGTGCGACTCGCCTGCAGTCGTGAGCCTCAACGCCACCCGGCAAGCGTAATCGGGCCGTCAGGCGCTCGCGCTGAGCAGATCCTCGCGGTACGCGAGCGCGACCGCCTGCGCCCGGCTGCGAACCTCCAGCTTCGCGAGGATGTGCTCGATGTGCGTGCCGACCGTCTTCGTGCTGATCACGAGCTCGGAGGCGATCTCCGCCTGCGCCTGTCCCTGTGCCAGCAGCTGAAGGACCTGCTGTTCCCGCCGGGTCAGCCCCGGCGTCTGCTTCGGCACTTCGTGCGCTCCACGCCTGAGGATCGCCCGAACGCGTGCGACGAGCTGGTCGGGATCGAACGGCTTGGTCACGTAGTCGTCGGCGCCGAGCAGCAGGCCCGCCACGTGGTCGAGCGACTCCGTCCGCCCGCCCGAGAGGAACACGATGCCGATCGTCTGTCCGAACGTCTGGCGAAGGCGACTGCAGACCTCGTAGCCGGAGCAGCCCGGAAGGCTCACTTCGAGCACGACGAGCGCCGGCTTGTCCGAGGCGGCGAGCTCGAGCGCCTCCTCCCCGGACGCCGCGGTCAGGGCGGTGAAGCCCGCCGCGCTGAAGATCTCCATGAGGAGAGCGCGCATCCCCTCGTCGTCGTCGACGAGCAGGATCGACCGTTTGGCTTGGTGGTTGCGGCTGGTCATGAAAACGCCCTTCGGTCCCGTGCTTCGACCTGCCGCAGAAATCTCGTTGTAGCGCACTTGGCTCCTTTGTACAAGGGATCGACCCTAGGGTGTTCGCCGTAGTCAGATCGGGCTCCTGCCCAACTGTGTTTCCGGGCCTGGCGGCCTAGCCTTTGTGGTGCACGGGGACACCACTAGGGAGGCGAACGAATGAGTCGTAGGACAGCACCGGTCGCGGCGCTCTTGGCGCTTGCGACCCTCTTCAGCATGGTCATCGCCGCGGCTGCTGCCGCGGCGCCGGGGGTCACGCCGAGCACCGTCACGGCGACCCTCCTTCCGGGGCAGTCGAACACGATCTCGAAGTCAGTCGAGACGTCTCCGATCCCGCCGAATCCCGACATCTTCTTCCTCGCCGACACGACGGGCAGCATGGGCGGAGCGGTCGCCAACGTCCGGGCCGGCAACGCCAACGTCATGGCCACAGTGATCGGCGCGCAGCCCACGGCGCAGTTCGGCGTCGGCGAGTACAAGGACGTCGGCGACGTCTTCGTCTACCGGCTGAACCAGGCGATCACCGCCAACCAGGCGGACGTCACCACAGGGATGAACCAGTGGTTTGCAAGTGGAGGCGGCGACACGCCCGAATGCCAGCTGTCGGCGCTCCTACAGCTCGCCACGAGCCCGCTCACGGGCTTCCGCACTGGCTCGTCGCGCATCGTCGTGTGGTTCGGAGATGCCGTCGGGCACGACCCATGCAACGGCGCAACGGAGTTGACCGCAACGGCGGCCCTCCAACTGGCCGAGATCCGCGTGATCGCGATCAGCACGGGCGCCGCGAACAACCTCGACGGCACCGGCCAGGCCACCAGGATCGCGAACGCCACCGGCGGCGTCTTCCTGTCGGGCGCGAGCGACGACGAGGTCTCCGATGCGATCCTCGAGGGCCTCTCGAACCTGCCGGTGACCGTGACCCACATGGTCACCTGCGACCCGGGCGTGAGCGCATCGCTCACTCCGCCGAGCCAGACGGCCGTCAGCGGTACGACGTTCACCTTCAGCGAGACGTACGGCGTCAACGCCGGCACGCTCGCCGGGACGTACGGCTGCACGGTCCAGTTCCTGCTGAACGGAATGTCTGGTGGACCCGCCTTCAGGGAGACGATCACCATCACCGTGCCCGCACCCGACCTCGCGATCGCGAAGGCGGGCCCGGCACAGGTGACAGAGGGCGACAACATCACCTACACGCTGACGGCGAGGAATCTCGGGCCGACGACGGCGACCGGTGTCACGGTCACCGACCCGGTGCCTGCGAACTCGACGTTCGTCTCGGCGAGCGCGGGTTGCGCTCAGGCTGCCGGGCTGGTGACCTGTACGGCCGGAACGATGGCACCGGGGGCGACCCAGGTGTTCACGATCGTCGTTCAGGCAGGGTCGGGCAACACCGTCGTGAACACCGCGACGATCGACGGGGATCAGGACGATCCGAACCCGGCGAACAACTCGGCGACGGTGACGACCAACATCAACCACAACCCGGTCTGCACGGCCGCCACGACGGGGCTCGGCCTCCTCTGGCCGCCAAATCACAAGCTCGTCGACGGCCAGATCGCCGGAGTGACCGACGTGGATCCCGGCGATGTGATCACGCTGACGATCACCGGCATCACGCAGGACGAGCCGGTCAACGGCGAGGCCGACGGCAACACGTCGCCCGACGCCACGATCGGTGCGAACGGCGCGTTCAAGGTGCGAGCTGAGCGTTCCGGACAGGGCGACGGACGCGTCTACAGGGTCTCGTTCACCGCATCCGATGGCGAGGGCGGAGAGTGCTCCGCCATCAGGCGCATCGGCGTCCCGCACGACCAGGGCGGCCAGCCGGTTCCGATCGACTCGGCACCGCCGTCGTTCAACTCGTTGCTTCCGTAGTCGTTCGGAGGCAGCTCGTTCGAGAAGGGGCCCGCGGCAACGCGGGCCCCTTCTCTTAGCTGGACGGCTGCCCGCATGACGTCGAGGGGCGCCGGCAGTCCCGTCCAGAGCTCGAACGACGCGGCGCCCTGCGCGACGAGGACGTCGAGCCCGTCGTAGACGATCGCCCCCGCCTCACGCGCAGCGGCTGCGGTCGCCGAGCCCGGGTACGGCAGGTCGACGAGGGTCTGCCCCGCGCGCAGCTCGACGAGCGCCTCGTCGCGGGCGGCCGTCGCGTTGACGACCAGATCAGCGCTCGGCGACGTCGGGCGGCCACTCGCCGCGCCGCGAGAACGATCGGGCCTCCGGAAGCGCCTGCAGGAACGCCTGCGCCGCGCCGCCGTCGCCGAGCACGACCGGTCTGCTTGTCTCGAGCCCGTCGAGGATCGCTGCGTCGGTCGACGTGCCGTCGATCCGGCCGTCGTGGAAGACGAGCGTGTTCACGGAGGGTGCATCTGCATCCGCGAGCTTCGCGGCCGCGAGCTTGTGCGGCGCCGTGACGTTGGCACCCGCGAAGCCGGCCGCCGCGAGACCGCGCACCGCTTCCTCGAGGCGCTCGGGCGGGACGTCGAGCGCGACGTAGGCCCAGTCGAGCGCGAGCGCCGCGAACGCGGCGTTCTGCATCCGCGGCGAGAGCGAGTGCTCGACGGGGTGGCCGAGCAGCGCGACCAGCCTCGTCGAGGCGGTAATCATCCGCCGTAGCCGTTTTCGGCGAGGTACTGCAGGAACTCGGACTCGCTCGCCGTGAAGAAGTGGTGCACCTTGTCCGGCTTGCGTGCGAAGAAGAGGTAGTCGACCTTGGCCGGGTGCGCCGCGGCCTGCATCGAGGCGAGGCCCGGGTTCGCGATCGGCGTCGGCGTCAGCCCGGGCAGCTTGCGGGTGTTGTAGGGGTTGTTCGAGTCGAGCTGCGACTGCCTGATCGACTCCGTCGGTGGGATGTCGAGGCCGTACCGGAGCGTCGCGTCGATCCCGAGCGACATCCCCGCCTTCAGCCGGTTGTAGATCACGGCCGCCACCTTCGGCCGCTCGTCCGGGGCGAGCGTCTCCTTCTCGATCATCGAGGCGATGATCAGCACGTCGTACGGCGTCAGGTTCTTCGACTTCGCGTAGCTGAGGTCGAGCTGGTCCCACGCCTTGTGGAACGCGACGAGCTGCTTGTTCACGAGCTGCTTCGTCGTCGTCTTCGGCAGGAACTCGTACGTCGCCGGAAAGAGGAAGCCCTCGAGCGTGCGGGACTTGCCGTCGCCGGCGAACTCGCCCGGGAGCTTCGAGCGTCGCGTGAGGCGCCTGTACTCCGCGGCCTTCAGCTTCGGGGTGACGTTGCGCTTCTCCTTCGCGATCTCGTTGACCGCGGCGATCCGCTCGGCCATCTGCTCGATCGTGAAGCCCTCGGGGAAGACGATCTTGAGCGGCTTCGGCGGAGGCGCGACCGTGGGAGCCGGCGGTGGGGACGACTCGCGCAGCGCACCGAGTGCGAGCGAGCCGAGCACGCCGATCACGATCAGCGCTCCGAGCAGCCCGACGAGCGCGATCGCACGCCGAGTGCGCAGCTGCCTGCGGCTCGGGCGCGGGCGCCCGCGGACGGGTGGGATTACCTGCTCGCCCACGCCAGGTACGAGGAGAGGAGGTGCGCGGCCGCGCGTGCGTCTTCGGGCGCCTCGCCGCCGCGCGCAGCGAGGGCGGTCGTGAACCGCTCGTCGAAGGTGTCCACCGGGACGTCGAGTACCTCGCGGAGCGCTTCGAGGAACCGCTCGGTCTCTCCGACCTGCGCGCCGCGCTCGCCGCGCAGCGTCAGCGGGAGCCCGACGACGACACGATCCGCCTGCTCGTCCCGGACGAGCTCGGCCAGTTGCGCGAGCCCGGCCTCCGAGGCTGCGCGCTGGACGACGCAGAGGGGCCGGGCGAGCGTGCCGGTCGGGTCGGAGACGGCCACGCCGGTGCGCGCGGCGCCGTAGTCGAGGGCGAGCACCTTCAACTGAGCGCGGAGATGATCAGACGTTCGGCCTCGGCGAGCGCCTCGCCGAGCCGCTCTGGCTGCTTGCCTCCGGCGCGGCCCATGGTCGGCCGGCCCCCGCCGCCGCCGCCCATCAGCGCGGCCGCCTGCTTCACGAGCTCGCCCGCGTTCAGGCCGCGCGCCTCGAGCGAGCGGTCGAAGTTGAGGATCAGGTGCGCGGTGCCGTCCTCACGCGCACCGAGCACGATCGCGGCGGGTGCGTGCTGCTGCTTCAGCTTGTCCGAGAGCTCGAGCAGGTCGTCGGCCGATGCGGCACGCGCCTCGACGACGACCACGTGGACGTCGCCTGCTTCGCTTCGACGCTCTTCGACCACTTCCGGCCCTGCGCTGTCGGCCTTCGGCTTTCGGGATTCCTTGCGCGCCTCCGCGAGCTCGAGCCGGAGCTCACCTGCCTCCTCCGCGCGTGCGCGAAGCAGCGCCCAGGCCTCGCCTGCGGTCACCGCCTCGATGCGCCGAACGCCGGAGCCCACGGAGCCTTCGCTGAGAATCGCGAACGGGCCGATCTCCGCGGTCGAGCGCACGTGCGTGCCGCCGCAGAGCTCGCGCGAGTAGTCCTCGATCTCGACGACTCGAACCTCGTCGCCGTACTTCTCGCCGAAGAGCATCATCGCGCCGAGCTTGCGCGCCTCGTCCATCGTCGTCACGTAGGTGCGCACCGGCAGGTTCTCGAAGACCTTCTCGTTGACGCGCCGCTCGACCTGCTCGCGCTCGTCCGGCGTGAGCGCCTGGCCGTGCGTGAAGTCGAAGCGAAGCTTGTCCGGTCGAACGGCGGAGCCTGCCTGCTTCGCGTGCTCGCCGACGATCTCGTGCAGCGCCTTGTGCAGCAGATGTGTTCCCGTGTGGTTCGCCATCGTCGGATAGCGGACCGACCGCGGAACGACCGCGCGCACGCGCGCACCTTCTGCGAAGCCTTCGCCCTTGAAGGTCAGCACCTGGTCGTCGCCGATCCGGGTCGCCCTGATCAGCTCAGCGCGCGCGTCGCTTTCCTCGTGCTCGATGTAGCCCGCGTCGGAGACCTGACCTCCACCTTCTGCGTAGAACGGCGACTGCTCGAGCTTCGCGTCGAAGGTGCCGTCGCCGCGATCCTCGTACGCGAGGATCGCCGTCAGGACGTCCGTGCGCTCGTAGCCGACGAACTCGCTTCGCGGAGCCTCGAGGAGCGACGTCGAGATGTCGAAGGCACCGCCCGCGCGTGAGATCTCGCGGTGCTCGGCCATGGCGCGTCGGTAGCCGTCGACGTCGACCGGCTGACCGCGCTCCTCCGCGAGCTCCACGGTCAGCTCCAGCGGGAACCCGTACGTGGCGGCAAGCGTGAACGCCGCCTCGCCCGAGATCGCGTCGCTTCCGGCAAGCGCCTCGAACTCGCGCAGCCCTCGCTCGAGCGTGTCGCGGAAGCGCTCCTCCTCGGCCTTCAGCACGCGCTCGATCTCGTCCGCGTGCTCGACGACCTCGGGATACCAAGGGCCGACCTGTTCCACGACGATCCGCGAGATGCGGTAGACGTCCTCGAGGCCGATCCGGCGCGCCTGCACGACGGCACGGCGGATCAGTCGCCGCATCACATAGCCGCGGCCTTCGTTCGAGGGCGTGATCCCTTCCGCGGCCAGGAACGTCATCCCGCGGGCGTGGTCGGTGATCACGCGGTGCGCCTTCGTGGCCGCAGGCGACGCGTCGTACGAGACGCCGGACTCCTTCTCGATCCAGTCCATGATCAGACGGAAGCCGTCCGTGTCGAAGATCGAGGGCGCCTCCTGCAGCAGCATCGCGCTGCGCTCGAGGCCCATCCCGGTGTCGATGTTCTGCTTGGGCAGCGGCGTCAGCGATCCGTCCGCGTGGAGGTCGTACTCCATGAACACGAGGTTCCAGAACTCGATGAACCTGTCGCAGCGCTCGCAGTTCGGCCCGCAGTCGGCCTGGCCGCAGCCGAACTCCTCGCCACGGTCGTAGTGGAGCTCGGAGCAGGGACCACACGGTCCCGTGTCCCCGGCAGGTCCCCAGAAGTTTTCGGAGCGCGGAAACGCGACGATCCGCTCCCGCGGAACGCCCTTGCGCAGCCACCCGGCAACCGCGACCTCGTCCTGGCCGAGGCCGAGCTCCGGGTCTCCTGCGAACACCGACGCCCACAGGCGTTCCGGCTCGAGGCGCATCTGCTCGGTGACGAACTCCCAGGCGTAGTCGATCGCACCGTCCTTGAAGTAGTCGCCGAACGAGAAGTTCCCGAGCATCTCGAACATCGACGCGTGGCGCGCGGTCAGGCCCACCTCGTCGAGATCGGTGTCCTTGCCGCCCGCGCGCAACACCTTCTGGACGGTCGTGAACCGCGGCGCCGGCGGCTCCTTCTGGCCGGAGAAGTACGGCTTCAGCGGCTGCATCCCGGCGGAGATGAAGAGCGTCGACGGGTCCTCGGGCGGCGGGATCAGAGACCACGACGGGAAGCGCATGTGCCCGCGCTCCTCGAAGAATGCGAGGAAGCCCTCGCGCAGCTCAGCCGTCGTCTTCACGGCTCTAGTGTACGGCCGCCCTCTCGGGCGCTCGGCCTCCTGGACGCGCCGCCCCGCGTCGCGAGAACGCGTCGTGCGTGTGGAGAAATCGGCGCGCTCTCGGCTCAGCTCGTCACGGACCAGGCACGGCCGTGGCGGTACGCTCGACCGCGGGTGGCGGGTGGACATTCGGACTTCCCCACCCATGGGTGGGGGATGTGGAGCGAGCGGCCTGGCCCGAAAGGGCTAGCCGTTTGCGGCCCGGCGGGGTTCCGTTTCCTCGTCCTCGACGATCTCCGCGCGGATCTTGTCGAGTGATCGCCGAATCAGTCGCGAGACGTGCATCTGCGAGATTCCGACCTGCTCCGCGATCTGCGACTGCGTGAGACCGTCGAAGAAGCGGAGGTGCAGGATGCGGCGCTCGCGCTCGTCGAGCGCACGCATACCGGGCTCGAGCACGGCGCGATCTTCCGACACCTCGTACTCGTGCTCCTCCTCCCCGATCGACTCGAGCGGGTCGAGTTCGTCGTCGCCCTCTCCGCCGCCGGACGAGAGCGACAGCGACGAGTACGCGCGGCCGCTCTCCAGCGCCTCGAGCACCTCTTCCTCCGTCGAGTCGGACGCCTTCGCAAGCTCGGTGATCGTGGGGGATCGGCCGAGCTGCACTGTCAGCTGCTCGACGAGGCGCGAGAGCTGCACGTTCAGCTCCTGGAGCCCGCGCGGCACGCGAACCGCCCAGCCCTTGTCGCGGAAATGCCGCTTGATCTCGCCGATGATGTTCGGCGTCGCGTAGGTCGTCAGCTCAACTCCGCGATCGAGGTCGAAGCGGTCGATCGCCTTGATCAGCCCGATCGCGCCGATCTGGACGAGATCGTCGAGCTGCTCCCCGCGGTACGAGTAGCGCCTCGCGAGCGAGCGCACCAACGACATGTAGTGCTCGATCAGCTGCTCGCGCGCCTGAAGGTCCCCGTGCTCGTGGTAGCGGCGCAGCAGCTCGCGGTCGTTCCGGTCCGGCATTAGCGCTGCACCGCCTTCGTCAACTCGACCCACGGCTGACCATCGCGGTTCGTGACCTCGATGCCGTCGACCACGGTCTCGAGCACGCGTCGGAGGCCGACGGAGTCGCCAGCGTCCCGGGCGAGCTCCGTCTCCAGTGTCCCGTCGAACGGCCCGACCAGTGCGTGAATCGTCTCGCCCTCGACACGGACCGAAACCGTGATCTCGCGCTCCGTCTCGTGCTGGTCGAGCAGTTCGCCCAACGCGACCTGCAGATCCTCGAGCTGCTCGAAGCTCAGGTCGAGACGCACGGCGAGGCCGCCGACCACCAGGTGCGCGACACCGAAGAACGGCCGCTCGCGCGGCAGGCGAAGCGTGATCTCGTCGGCACTCAAGGGCGTTCGCTGTCCACGCGGTGCAATTCCTCTGCGAGCTCGGCCTCGCGGCGCGCAGCGGCTTCCTTTGCCCGCTGCACCGCACTGCCGACGTCGCGCTCCACCCGAAGAGCCGCAAAGCCGTGGGCGATGCCCGCGGCAAGCCCTGCGATCTTCTGCACGGGACGCTGGATCGCGAAGCTCACCGCACGCACGGCGGTATCGACGCTGTCCGCGGCGTCGACGGCGCTGTCCGTGACGAGATCGACCTTGTCGAGCTGCAAGTTCACTCGATCCACCGTCCCCCCGGTCTTGTTGATCACAGGTAGGAGCTCATCCTGCGTTCCCTTGATGAACGAAGAAAGCCGCCCAAGGGTTCCGCCGAGGCGGACGAACGCGTACGCAAGCGAGAGCCCGACCGAGAAGAGAAACACGGCGAGAGCCAGGTCGGCGAGGTCGTTCCAGCTGAAGGCGAGGAATGGCGACACGTGTACGACGCGATCTTAGGCGTCAGCGGCGCTGGTGATGAGCCCTGACCCCACCACGGCGTCGCCGTCGTACAAGACGGCGGCCTGCCCTGCGGCAACCGCGAACGCCGGTTGGTCGAGCTCGAGCCGGAAGCCACGTTCCTCCGACACCACTCGGGCGGCGACCGCGGGCGAGCGGTAGCGGAGCTTTGCCTCCACCCGTTCCACGTCGACGAAGAGCCGGCCGCGGGCCGAGACGCTCGTCGTGGCGAGCGATTCGCGTGGGCCGACCACGAGCGTCGAGGTTGCCGCGTCGGTCCTGAGCGCGTAAAGCGGCGCTGCCGAGGAAACGCCAAGCCCGCGGCGCTGGCCGGGCGTGAAGCGCCACACCCCGGCGTGCCTGCCGAGCTCGTGCCCTTCCTCATCCAAAATCGGGCCCTCGCCGTTCAAGACCGCGCCGCTCGAGGAACGACCGGTAGTCGCCGCCGGCGAGGAAGCAGGCCTCCTGGCTCTCGGCGCGTCCTGCGGCTGGCAATCCGGCGGCCTCCGCCTCGGCGCGCGTCGTGGCCTTCGTCTGCTCTCCGAGCGGGAACCAGATCCGATCGAGGAACGCGGGATCGAGCCGGCCGAGCATGTACGACTGGTCCTTCTCTCGGTCGGCCGCACGCGCGAGCAGCAGCCGCCCGCGGTGGGACACGATCCGCGCGTAGTGACCCGTCGCGAGTCGCGATGCGCCGACGCGCTCCGTGAACGCGAGCAGCTCCGCGAAGCGAAAGCTCCCGTTGCACGCGATGCAGGGGTTCGGCGTCTCACCGCGTTCGTAACCACGCACGAAGGGCTCGACGATCGCGCGTCTGAACTCCTCCCGGAGGTCGAGGGTGACGTGCGGGCGTCCGAGCGCGTGACATGCCTCGCCGTGCTGCGATCACGGCGTCGGGTGAGCAGCATGCGCGCTCGGCACTCGGACCTTCCGGATCGAGCCAGAGCCTGAGCGTCACACCAACGGCCGATGGGCCGGCATGCAACAGCGCGACGGCGCTGTCGACCCCGCCGCTCATCGCCACCGCCACGCGACGGGAGTCCGCTGCCCCGCGAACGACCGGCCCGATCGCGTTCGCGAGCGCGTCAGCCGCAAGCGTCTCTCCCGGGACCGCCGCAGCGTCGAGCAAGGTCAGCCCCTCGAGATCCCGCGAAAGCCCCGGCGCGTCCGCTTCGACGATCGTGTCCCCGTCGACGCGAAGCCTGACGAGTGCCCATTCGCCGTCACGTGACGAGTCTCCGACGAGCTCGATCATCGGCCCACCGTAGCGCCTCGCCTCCCGCCCATGGCCGTAATGAACCTGGCAAGCCAGGTGGGTGCGGTGTCGGCGCATGACACATCCCGTGCCGCTACCGAACGAACGCTCCCTTGTTCAGCGGTGTTGGTTCTTTGACGACAAATCTGACTCGCCGCGTGGGC
>CAWFVN010000026.1:0-10132 GCA_963819225.1 uncultured Actinomycetes bacterium
CCGGCAGCGTGAGCGTCGGCACTCAGCGGCGCGGCACGAAGGAACGAACGGCCGAGAGCGCAGTGCGTCCGTCGAGCGAACGAGCGATCGCGACCACGTAGACGCGCTCGCGCCGGTTGAACTTGGCGGGGTCGAGAAACGTTCGGTACGGCGGCGAGTCGTCGGCGGCGATCCGCGTCCACCGCGCCGCGTTGCCGCGACGCACCGCGAAGGCGACGCTGACCGGCCGAGCGCCCGCCGTCGCGGAGACGCGAACGAGGTCGCTGAGCGAGTCGCGCGCGACCGTGAGTGCCGGCCTGGGCGGCCGGGCCGCCGGGATCTGCCGGGTCGCCTCGAGCAGCGCACTCGAGTAGGGCGGGATCGTGAGCGTCAGCGAGCCTGACCGCGTGCTCGAGGCCGGGCGTCGTCGTCCCGAGCAGGCGCGTCCACTCGGACAGCGGCGTCGCGGTCGAGATCGTGATCCGCGCCGCCGATCCGCCCGCGTTGACGAGCGCGAGGTACTCGCGCCTGCCGGCCGCGTCGATCCTGCTCGTGGCGAGCACGGTCCGCGTCGCGCGGCGCACGATCGTCGCGCCGGTCGAGAGCACCGGATGCGAGGCACGCAGGCCGCCGAGCACGCGCAGCCGCTCCGCGATCGGATGGCCCACGACGTCGAACGACGACCCGGTGCCGATCGGGCCGCTCCCGATCCGCTCCTCGCTCTGCCACTCCGGCACCTGCGTCGGGAAGAGGTCGTGACGCGCTTCCTTGTCGCCGCCGCGTCCGACGATCCCGAACTCGTCGCCGTAGTAGACGACCGGCGCCCCGCGGAGCAGGTAGAGGAGGTCGTAGGCGAGCAGCGTCTTCTGCAGCAGCGGCCCGGCCGCCCCGGCGCCGCCCTTGTCCCGCACCTGCTGCGCGGCGCGCCCGATGTCGTGGTTTCCGAGGAACGTCGGTGGCACGTGTCGTTCGCCGCTCGGCGCGATGAAGTAGTCGTCGTCGTTGAAGGCGCGTCGCGATTCCACCGGCGCCGGCGTTTCCCCCGGCGAACCGGGCGAGCGCGTCCTGCATCGGGAAGTCGAGCACGTTCGGCAGCCCGCGGTCGCGCACGTACTCGGACAGCTCGACCGCATTCGTGATGAACGCCTCGCCGAACAGCTGGAAGTCCGGCACGCCGGCCGCGCGCGCCGCCGCGAGGATCCGCGGCACCCAGTCGACGAAGAAGCCGCGCTCGACGTGGCGCGCGGTGTCGATCCGGAAGCCGTCGATCCGGTAGCGCGAGATCCAGCCGGCGAAGACGTCGACGAGCCCGGCGCGCACGTCCGCCTGCTCGGTCGCGAGGTCGTCGAGGCCGAAGAAGTCGCCGAGCTCGAGGCACGCGGGAGGGCACGAGTTGAAGTCGATGTTGCCCGCGGTTGTGGTAGTTCGACGTGTCGTTCAGCCACGCCGGTGACTTCACGTTCCGCTCCTCCGGCGGGACGAACGGCGTCTTCGGCGGGCCGTAGTCGTACGACGGCAGCCGGATCACGTCCGCGGTGTGGTTGACGACCACGTCGAGGATCACCTTCAACCCGAGCGAGTGCGCGCAGTCGACGAACGCGCGAAAGTCGGCTTCGGTCCCGAGGTGCGGGTCGACGCCGTCGAACCCGAGCGCCCAGTAGCCGTGGTACGCCGCGCTGCCGTCCTGGACGTACTTCTGCCGGTACGGCGGCGTCACCCAGATGGACGTGAAGCCGAGGTCCTTGATCCGAGCCAGCCCGCGCGGCCCGGTGCAGTCGCCGGTGAGGCCGGCCAGGTCGCCGCCGTGGTAGTAGCCGGTGTCGGTCGGGTCGTAGCCGGTGACGTCTCGCGGCCCGCTCAGCCCGCCCCTGTCGTTCGCCGGGTTGCCGTTCGCGTACCGGTCGGGCATCACGAAGTAGATCCGCTGGCTTGCGAGCGGAGGGCGCGTCGGCGGCTGCGCGAGCGCGCTCAGCGCTGCGCCGGACGGAGGTCGCGGAGTGGCTTGCACCGCGGCGCCGGCACTCGCGGCTGCCAGCGCAACCGCGACGGCGACCGCGCTAGCGAAGCGGCGCACCCGTCTCCGCGTCGAAGAGATGGATGTGCTTCGTGTCGATCGCGAGCGGGATCTGCTCGCCCGCACGTAGGCCGACCGCCTCCTCGGCAGGCATCGCGGCGACGAGGTTCGGCCGGGCCGCGGTCACCCCCTCGCCGCGAGCTCCTGCTCCTCGAGCAGGTCGTCGTCCACGCCGATCACCATCGCGTCGACGCGGAAGTAGGCGATCGACTGCGAGCCGAGCGCCTCGATCAGCTCCAGGCCGGCGTTGATCGCGGGCAGGTCGGGACGATGGTCCGCGCGGTGCAGGTTGTCGGCGCGCACTCCGAGCACGACTTCGCGCCCCTCGCGGCCGCGCACCTCGGGGAAGCGGCGCATCGCCTCGTCGGAGAGCGGCACCTGCTGGCGCCCGAGCATCACGTTGACCGTGCCGTTCTGCGAGGCCACGGTCGCCGCGAGCAGGTTCATCGGCGGCGTGCCGATGAAGCCCGCGACGAAGAGGTTCGCCGGGTTGTCGTAGAGCCGCTGCGGGAGTGTCGACCTGCTGCAAGCGCCCCTGGTTCATCACCGCGACGCGGTCGCCCATCGTCATCGCCTCGACCTGGTCGTGCGTGACATAGATGGTCGTCGTCTCGAGGTCGCGCTGAAGCTTCGCGATGTCCGCTCGCATCTGGACGCGGAGCTTCGCGTCGAGGTTCGAGAGCGGCTCGTCCATCAGGAACGCCTGCGGCTGGCGAACGATCGCACGGCCCATCGCGACGCGCTGGCGCTGGCCGCCCGACAGCTCCTTCGGGCGGCGCGCAAGATACGGCGTGAGGTCCAGCATCTTGGCCGCCCACGTCACGCGCTCCTCGATCACGGACTTCGACTCCCTGCGCAGGCGCAGGCCGAACGCGATGTTGTCGGCAACCGTCAGGTGCGGGTAGAGCGCGTAGTTCTGGAAGACCATCGCGACGTCGCGCTCCTTCGGCGTGAGCTCGTTGACGACCCGGCCGCCGATCGAGACCGTTCCGCCCGAGATGTCCTCGAGCCCGGCGACCATGCGCAGCGCGGTCGTCTTCCCGCAGCCGGAGGGGCCGACGAGAACGAGGAACTCGCCGTCACGAGCCTCGAGCGAGAGGTCGTAGACCGCCTGCACGCCGTTCTCGTAGACCTTGTCGACCTCGTCGAACACCACATCAGCCACAGCACACCTCCAGCTCGCTCAATGAACTCTCCAGACGTGAAAGGCAGGGCCGTCGCCCGGAAGCTCTGCGGTCCCGTCGACCGCGACCGGCTCGCCGCCCAGCAGAGGCTCGAGCTCGCGCGCGTCGAGCGCGAGCACGATCGGCGTGTGCGGCGCGCGCGCAGCGAGGACGAGCAGCCGCTCGGTCGGTGACTCGCGCAGAAACGCGATCGCGTCGTCGCTCACGTGCGCGTACCGGATCCCGCCCCGCGCGAGCGCGTCGCTCGAACGGCGCAGCGCGATCAGGCGACGGAACTGCTCGAGCAGCGGTCTGTCCCAGGTGTCCGGCGCGTCCCAGGGCATCGTGCGCCGCGCGTCCTCGCCCCACTCGCCCTCGAGGCCGAGCTCGTCTCCGGCAAAGACCATGGGCACTCCCGGCGACGTCATCTGCAGGCCCACGCCGACGAGCTGCTGCTCGCGCGAGCCGCTCACCGTGCGAAAGCGTGCGGTGTCGTGGCTGTCGAGGAGCGTCCACGAGTGGAGCGCCGACTGCCACGGGAGACCGGCGCGGAACGCGCGCATCGCCCCCACGGTCGCCGCGCCGTCGGTGCGGGGCACGCCGACGGGCGTTCCCCAGAAGGACCGGCGAAGCTCGTCCGGCGGGTCGTCGCCCAGCAACCACGACCAGACGGGCCGCAGGAAGCCCGCGTAGTTCATCGCGCCGTGCCAGCCGGTGCCGTCGAGGTCGCGCCGGTAGTCGTAGCCGTGCTCCGCGACGAGCAGCGCGTCCTCCGTGAGCGCGCCGCGGATCAGCTGCGCAACCTCGCGGGTCAGCTCGATCCCCCGGTAGCGCCCCGTCATGTTCGCGACGTCGATCCGCCAGCCGTCCAGGCCGGCCTCGAGCCAGCGCCGCGTCACGCCGACCATCCGCCGGCGGAGCTCCGCCGAGCGCCAGTCGAGCTTCGGCAGGTTCGGGATGCCGAGCCAGGACTCGTAGCCGGCCGGCAGGCTCGGGTCGAAGTAGTACAGCTCGCGCTCGAGCGCGTCGGGGTCGGCGAGCGCCTCGACGAACCACTCGTGCGCGTTTCCCGTGTGGTTCGTCGTCAGGTCGCCGAGGATGCGAACCCCGCGCGAGTGCGCCGCGGCGAGCAGCGAACGGAGCGCCTCGTCGCCTCCGAGCAGCGGGTCGATGCGGTCGAAGCTCGTCGCGTCGTAGCGGTGCGTGCTGCTCGCAGGGAAGATCGGCGTCAGGTAGAGCGCGTTCACTCCGAGCTGCTCGATGTAGTCGAGCCGCTGCTCGATCCCGCGCAGGTCGCCGCCGAACAACTCACGCGGCGTGTTCGGGCCGCGACCGGTCGGCAGCTCGTTCCACGCGCGCGGGACCGCCCAGTCGGGCGCTTCCACTCCGAGGCCCGAGGTCGCGAAGCGGTCGGGAAAGATCTCGTAGACGACGGACGAGAGGTGCCAGGCCGGCCCGTCGCCGAGCGACAGCACGAAGTCGTCGCTGTCGGGCGACTCGTGCGCGCGCCGCCCGTTGCCGTTCAGCCACGTCCAGCCGCCCTGCGGCCCGACGAGGACCCAGCGATACGACGTGCTCGGGTTCACGACCGGGAAGCTCGCCCGCCACCACGTCTCCGTCTCCGTCTCGCGGTCGACCTGCGCGCGAACCCAGCGCGGCTCGCCGTCCCGCACGTAGCGGAGGATCACGTCGTCGGCCGAGCCCTTCGGAGCGCGGACGCGGACGACCGCTTCGCCTCCGAGCTCGTCAGGACGCTCGAGGACGTAGTCGTCCGAGCCGTCGTGATGCGGTTCCGAGAGGAGCGACGTTCCCGGCTCGAGCTCCGTGGCGGTCATCCCTTGACCGCGCCGCCGGTCAGCCCGGAGACGATGAACTTCTGGAGGAAGAGGAACAGGAGGACGACGGGCGGCGCTGCGAGCAGGACGCCGGCCGCGAACGCGCCCCAGTGCTCCGAGTACTGCTGGTCGATGAAGCGGAACAGCCCGCGGGTGAGGGTGTAGTGGTCCTCCGTCTGCATCAGGACGCTCACGATCACGAACTCGTTGATCACGCCGATGAACGAGAACAGCCCGATCACCGCGAGCACCGGCGCCGCCAGCGGCAGGATCACTCCCCAGAACACCTGAGAGGGTGTCGCCCCGTCGACGCGGGCCGACTCGTCGAGCTCGTTGGGAATCGTGTCGAAGAAGCCCTTCATCAGCCAGACGTTCACCCCCATCACCCCGCCGAGGTAGACCAGGACCAGCCCCGTCAGGGTGTTCAGCCCGATGCCGCCGAACACCTCGCCCGTCTGCAGCACGATCAGGTAGATCGCGACGACGAGCAGCAACTGCGGGAACATCTGGATCAGCAGCAGCGCCAGGAGGCCCATCCGCCGCCCCTTGAACCGGAAGCGGCTGAACGCGTACGCGGCCAGCGCACCGAGCAGCACCGTCAGGATCGCCGTGCTGGCAGCGACGATCATCGTGTTCGCATACCAGCGCGCAAACGGGATCTCGGTCGGCGGATCGCCGGGCCGGCCCTTCACCTCGCCCGAGAGGAGCTGGCTGAAGTTCTCGAGCGTGACGTCGCGCGGGATCAGGCTCGCACCGCCCAGCGTCTGGTCGGCGTTGAACGCCGCCGACACCACGTAGGCGATCGGGAAGAGGGCGATCAGCACAAAGATCAACGCGATCAGGTGGCGCCACCAGTTGCCGCCACCGCGTGGGCGCGTCCGCTTCGAGCGAGTGCGAAGCCGCGTCCGCCAGCCGACGGCTGCGGCGGTCTCGGCCTGGTCGACCGTCGTCATCGGATGTTCTCCAGTGCGTTCGTGCGCCAGAAGGCGAGCGACGAGATCGTCGCCACGATGAAGAAGATGATCAGCGCGATCGCGCTCGCGAGGCCGTAGTCCTGACCCTTGCCGGACGCGAACGCGATCTTGTACGTGTAGCTGATCAGGATGTCCGTGTCACCCGCCGTCGTCTGGTCGCTCGACTGCGGGCCGCCGCCGGTCAGGAAGTAGATGTTGCCGAAGTTGTTGAAGTTGAACGCGAACGACGCGATCAGGAGCGGGCCAACGACGATCAGCAGCAGCGGCAGCGTGACCTTGCGGAAGACCTGCCACGGCCCGCCGCCGTCCACGCGCGCAGCCTCCTTCAGCTCCGTCGGGATCGACTGGAGCGCTCCGAGCGAGATCAGGAAGAAGTACGGCGAGGTCAGCCAGACGCTCACGAGGATCACGGAGACCTTCGCCCAGTTGGAGTCGAACAGCCACGGCACGTCGATGTGCAGCAGCTTGTTGACCACGCCGAAGTCGTCGTTCAGGAGCCCCTGCCAGACGAGCAGCGACAGGAACCCGGGAATCGCGTACGGGAGGATGAGGAGCACGCGGTACGTGCGCAGAAAGTGCATCCCCGGCTTGTCGAGCGTGATCGCGAGCAGCAAGCCGAGCACGAACGAGATCAGCACCGCCAGAAACGCGAAGACGAACGTCCAGACGAAGACGCGAAGGAACGGGTCGCGGACGAGCGGGTTGTGGAGGATCTTGTCGAAGTTCGCGAAGCCGATGTTCGTCTTCCAGCCGGGCTCGAGCTCCTCACCTGAGCGCGCCGTGAACGAGCCCTTCTCGTTGTCGGTGAACACGACCCCGTCGGCGATCCGCGTGAACTGGTCGCGAACCGGGTCGTAGCGCAACGTCGGCTCGAGCTCGACGGCAGTGTCCAGCCCCTCTGGCCGGATCGCCGCGTCGCCGGTCGTGGGCACCGTGTACGCCGTCAGCTCGCGGTCGAGCGTGACGAGCTCCGGGCCCTTGACGAGCGTGTAGCCCTCGGCGCTCAAGATCCCGAGGTCGTCCACCTCCACGCTGCTTCGCTCGATCGGACTGCAGCTCTTCCGTCGTCCCGACGAACGTGTTGCCGGTGTCCTCGTCGACGAGGAGCAGCACGAGCGCGCCGTCGGCGTCGCGGGCCGGGCGCCATCAGGTACGACTTGCCGTCCGGCGGCGGCGCGAGCGAGTTGCCCTTGATCCCGACGATCGCCTGGTCCTTCGAGAGGATGTGACCCGTCGAGTAGTTCGTGAACGCGACGTTCACGGTGTAGAAGATCGGGATCACCTGGAACGCGATCATCAGCACCGTTCCGGGGATCAGGAACTTGAGCGGCAGCGCGCGCCGCGAGAGATACGCGAGGTCGATCAGGAACGTCGTCACCGCGAGCACGGCGACGGCGGCCCACTTCTCCTCGTCGGCGAGCACGATCGCGGCCCACACCGCGAGCGCGTTCACTAACGCGAGCAGAAAGATCTTGATCGCGAGGCCGACGGGGCCCGAGAAGAACGGGGCGGCCCGCGACGGAAGCGCCATCGCCTTCTGCGCGAACGTCGGGCGCGGCGGCACCTCGGCTCGAGCTGCGGTCGTGGTCACGGGGCCTCCGGAGGGGGAGCAACGGATGGGCGCCCGGCTCAGCCGGACGCCCATCCGTCGGTCAGGTCAGATCAGCCGATCTTGTTCCTGATGTTGCGCGCAGCGGTCGCGAACGTCGGACGCGCCGCGGTCGAGGTCCCGTTCGTGGCCTTCAGCCACGCACCGCCGAGCTCTTCCCACACGCTCGACATCTGCGGGATGTTCGGCATCGGAACGCCACCCGCACCCGCGCGACCGAACTGCGCCAGAACGGGGTTGTTCACTTGCTTGCCGGCCACCGTGTTCGCAGGGAACCGGCCGTTGGCCGCCGCGAGCGCCCGCTGCGAGGCGGGCAGCATGATGTAGCTCGCGACGAGGTCCTTCGCCAGCGTTGCCACGCCGTGGGTGTTGGCGAACCGGGTGACCATGAACCCCTGGACGCCGAGGAACGGCACCGACCGGAACTTGATCTTCGGCACCTGCACGATCCGGATGCGCAGCCCGCTCGACCTGAGCGTGTCCGCCTCCCACGGGCCCGTGACCCAGAAGGCTGCCTGCCCCTTGAGGAAGGCGTTCTTCGCGGTGTCGTAGTTGACCTTCGAGTTGATCAGCCCGAGCCGATCCCACGCGTCGATCATCGGCGCGTTCTTCAGGAAGACCGGGTTCGCGACGCCGATCACCTTCGCGTTCAGGTTCCCCGCCTTGTTGCGCGCGAAGACGAAGCCGCCGAGGCCGGAGAAGAACGGGTACATGTGGTACGCGTCACCCGCGGGCGCCTGAGGAACGGCGATCGCGAGGTTGTCGGCGCTCTTCTTCTTGAACGCGAGAGCCTGCTTCTGGAGCGACGCCCACGTCTTCGGCACAGTGGCCAGCCGGGTGTTCACGACGAGGCCGACGTTCTCGAGTGCGACGGGCGACCCGTACAGACGCTTGACCGCCGTCCCGTACGAGAACGCGTCGAGCGCGTACTTCGGGAACTGCCTGAGGGTCGCCTTCTTCGGCGAGAGCGGCAGGACGAGGCCGTCGGCAGCAAGCTGCCCGGTCCAGTCGTGCGCGCCGATGATGACGTCCGGAGCGGTGGCGGGAGCCACCGTCTTGAGCTGGTCGCGGATGTCGCCGAAGTTCTTCTCGACCACTTCCACGGTCACGCCGCGGCGTGAGCCCCACGCGGTCGCGATGCGCTCGATGTCGGCGCGGCGGTCCTTGTCGGTCCAGATGCGAAGCGAGCCGCTTGTGGCGACTGAGCCCGAAACCGCACCCGACGCAGGAACTGCCGCGGCGACCATGCCGAGCATCACGACGACGACCAGTGCGCCGAACGCGGTTCTCCTACTCATGTGAAGCCTCCTTCAACCGGTTGGAACAGCGTTTCAATCGCTGAGATACCGGTGCGACACTACGACAGTGGAGGAGTACTAGTCAAGGGGTCCGGGCGCCCATTTTGGCCGGACTCCTGGCCTATTGCACCGCCCCCGTGACAGTCCTATGATCGATCGCCACGAATGAAACGCGTTCCAGCAAAGGCCCGTGGCATCGCTTCGTGAAGTCGCCTCCCGCGCGGGCGTGAGCCTCGCGACGGCCTCGCGCGTCGCGAGCGGCGTCGACGGCGTGCGCCCGGAGACCCGCGCCCGCGTCGAAGACGCGATGCGCGACCTGCTCTACGTCCCCCCGGGCCGGAACTCGGCGACGGGAGCGATCGGCCTGCTCGTCCCCGAGCTCGCCAACCCGATCTTCCCCGCGCTCGCCCAGGCCATGGAGGCGCGGGCGACCGAGGCGGGGCTGGCGACGATTCTCTGCAACACCCGGGCAGCGGCGTTCCGAGAGGCGGACTACGTCCACATGCTGCTCGACCGGCGCGTCGACGGGATGATCTTCATCGCCTGCGAGATGACGCACCTCGGCGGCGAGCACGAGCACTACGCCCGCTTGCTGGCCGAGGGCGCGCAGGCTCGTCTTCGTCAACGGCGCGCTCGAGGGGCTCGACGTCGCATGCGTGTCGGTCGACGAGCGCCACGCCGGCTTCCTGGCCACGCGGCACCTGATCGCGCTCGGCCACACCCGAATCGGGTTCGTCGCCGGCCCCGACGACTATCTCCCCACCCGGCTGAAGGCTGCCGGGCGCGTCGAGGCGCTGGAGAAGGAGCGCCTCTCGCCGGACGGCCTCGTGGTGCACGGCGAGTTCACGCTGGAGGGAGGCCGGGCCTCCGCCCGCGCGCTGCTCGGACGCGTCGAGACCGGCCGACGGCGGTCATCTGCTCGAGCGACGTGATCGCGATCGGCGTCCTCCAGGTCGCCCGCGAGCTCGGGCTGCGCGTGCCCGCCGACCTCTCGGTCGTCGGCTTCGACGGAATCGAGGCGGCGACCTGGGTCCAGCCCGAACTGACGACGATCGAGCAGCCGATCGAGGAGATCGCTTCGACCGCGGTCGACCTGCTGCGGACGGTGATCGCCGAGCCCGCGCGCTCGATGCCGCGCGTGCTCGTGCAGCCACGGCTCCGGGCCGGCGGCTCGACGGCCGCACCCGCACCCCTCTAGCC